>CAVZPO010000023.1:0-762859 GCA_963777165.1 uncultured Chloroflexia bacterium | reverse complement strand
CTCAGCTCCGGCAATCGCGCCGGGAGCCCCGGCTGATAGAGCCACGCTTCCAGGTCGACTCGTGTCCGCTGCATTCGGCAGCTCCCGCCGCAGGTAGGCGACGAATTCCTCGGTGGACAGTGACTGGAAGGCGAAGTCATCAATGTAGCGGCGCAGGAAAGCGTCGAAGCGTTCACGTCCGACCGCGCGCTCCAGGCTGAGCACGAACAGCATTCCCTTCATGTAGGGAACTCGAGAGAAGACCTCATCAGGATCGATCCCTGCCAGCGATGTCTTCAGGCAAGTATGCGGGGAGGAGGCGCCGAAGGAGCGGATGTCCTCGCGTAAGACGTCGAGCAGGAGGAGGTCGAGCAGGCCGGCGATCTCCGGCCCCTCGACGAGCTCGGTAATGCGCGTGTCGGCGTACGTCGTCCAGCCCTCGTTCAGCCACAGGTCGTCCCACGTGGCATTCGTGACCAGATTGCCGGTCCATGCATGCGCCAGCTCATGCGAGACCAGCGCCGTCCGGCTTCGGTCGCCGAGGAGGACCAGCGGCGTGACGAAAGTCAAACGCGGGTTTTCCATGCCGTTGATCGGAAACGACGGCGGCATCACCAGCAGGTCGTAGCGGTCCCAGCGGTACGGCCCGAAGAGCGTTTCGGCCGCCGTCAGTTTTTCCTCGTTCTCGGCGAACTCCCATGCGGCGGCCTCGAGCAGCGGGGGTTCGGCGTAGATCCCGGTTCGCGGCCCTAGCCGGCAGAACTCGAGGTCGCCGACGGCCAGGGCGAAGAGGTAGGAGGGAATAGGCTGTGGCATGCGGAACGAGAAGCCAACCTCGGGTCCGAGCCGTTTGTGCCCCCGCGGCTCGGCTGCCATGACCGCCGTCAGGCCCCTCGGAACTGTCACGAGGGCGTCGTAGGTGAAGCGAACGCCGGGTGTGTCTTGACAGGCGAAGATGCTCCGGGCATGGAGCGGCTCGCACTGACTGTAGAGGAAAGGATGCCGGCCGGTCGCGGTGTGCCGGGGCTCAAGCCACTGTAATGCGGATGCCCGCGCTGACGTCGTCAGATCCACCGAGAATGCGTCGCAACCGCGCAGGTCCGGCAGACGCAGGCGCTCACCCAGGACGGGATCGGTGGCGGACTTCTCGAACTGGATCGGTCGACCCCCGGCCCGGACCTGTGCGATCTTCAGGCCGCGGCTGTCGAGATCCAGCGGTCCAACCATCGGACGATCGAGGTGGTAGTCTGCGTGAATGCGGAGCAGGCGGGACGCGAAATCGACCGCGATGCGCAGGTCGATGTGCCGGAGGCGACCTTGCGTCAGGTCAGCGTACGAATGAGGGTCGCGCGTGGACATCCTTCCTCATGGGGGCACGGCCGCCGTCGTGGGGGCTTGCCGAGGCAGGCACTCTATCCCGGGACGCAAGGCAATGCAAGCAGCTGCGGAGATGCAGCCAGCGAGTAGGTAAACAAAAACCAGGGGGCACCGGCCAAGACAGGCCGTCGAGCGTCCCTTCGGGCGTTCGACCTCATGCGATCGTGATCAACGGCCGGCGCCTAGCAAGTCGCTGCGAACGCCGCTGACCAGCACCTCTGCGAGCAGGTCCGCCAGGCTACCGACGAACGCCCATACGACAACTTGCTGCCCGGTTACCGGTTGCACGATTGCATCGGTAGTATTGCAGACAGTCGAACCTTGCGAGTCAATCATGCCGAGAAGCCATGGGACGTTTCGGGCAGGCTGCCACGGGGGTGTGAGAAGCCGGGAGCAATCCGAAGGAGCAAATGGGGTCGACGTTCAAGAGGTCGTAGCGCTAGCTTGTTTGGAGCGGCGAACGCGTCGGACCTCGGGTGCGCGGCGATCAGAGACAGTCGCACCCCTCGCCACGTCCGCCGGCGCGGCTCGCGTTCACCGAATTATCGCCCGGAGCGCTCAGATGCCGTGGCGTCTTCCTCCCGGATCTCGTACCGGGAGGTGATCTGCACCGCCAATTTCAGTGTCGCATACGTCGAGCAGTACTTCTCTTCCGTCAACCGGATTGCCCGCTCGACCGCAGCCGGGTCGACACGCGTCCCCCAGACGAGGTACACGATCCCAATCTTGCGGAACCTCCACGGCGGTTCTGCATCACGCTCGCTCTCGGCGTGCACTTCGCAGCGGGTGACTGGCTGGCGCTGCTTCTGCAGGATATCCATCACATCCCAGATCGCGCACCCGATCAGACTGAGGGGCAGCAGATCCGCCCCGAGGACGCCGTTCGGTTTGGCCATGATGACCGGAAACCCCGCATGATCTCGGAGCATGAACACCTGCTCTCGGATCCAATCGGCGGTTACGATTTCCGTCGGCATGCGATCCCTCCCTGACAGACGTTCTTGCACGGAAGCTTCGAATGGGGTTTGGCCGGTCAGAGCCTGGGTAGGAGCCTCCCGGTCCGCTATCTTCCCCTGTGGTTCGGCCAGTCTAACAGGTCCCCGGCCTGCCTCCATCATCAGCACGGATCCGTGTGATTCCCTCTTGACATTGACGTAACGTCATAGTTTATGATGACGCCATGGAGTTGAGAAGCATGCGATACACCGTCAAGCAGTTGGCCGACCTGGCCGGCGTGAGCCCGCGGACCCTGCACTACTACGACGAGGTGGGGTTGCTGAAGCCATCCTCCGTGGGAGAGAACGGTTATCGCTACTACAGCGAGCAGGGCGCGCTGCGGCTGCAGCAGATCCTGTTCTACCGAGAACTGGATGTCAACCTGCGCGAGATCCGGTTGATGCTCGATCAGCCCGACTTCGACGTCCTGTTGGCGCTGAAGGCGCACCGTCAAGGCTTGAAGGAACGCGTGTCGCGGCTCAACGGGCTGATGGAGACGATCGACAAGACCATGGCGCACATGAGAGGAGAACGGAGCATGAGTACCGGTGAGTTGTTCGAGGGGTTCGATGAAGAGACTCAGAAACGCTACGAGGAGGAAGCCTCCCGCCTGTGGGGCGAGAAGCACGTCAAGGAATCCCGGCGGCGCTGGGACAGCTACTCGAAAGAAAAGCGGGCAGCGATTCTGGCCGAGGGCGGTGAGATCTACCGGGGGCTGATCACTCACCTTGGCGAAGATCCGGCGAGCGCGCCGGTCCAGGAAGGGGTGGCGCGCTGGCATCAGAACCTGCGCTACTTCTATGAGCCGACTCCGGAGATTCTGCGCGGCCTCGGGCAAGCCTACAGCCAGCATCCCGGGTTCCGAGCCACGTTCACGAAGATGCACCCGGACTTGCCGGAGTTTCTGACGGCAGCCATTGAACAATACTGCCAGTCACTCGGCGCTGCCGCCTAGCGGGCCTGCCCGCGCGGCCGACGATCCGCCCCGGCTTGGGGCAGGGCGGATCGAACGACCCCCCGCCGTCCTGCTCGCGGAGTCAAAGTCATAGCCAGAGCACGTGGCCCCACCCGAGGGGAGGGCTCTCGGTTGCGTGGCTGGTGGGGTGGATGCCGGCGGCGACCACCGGCCCGCTCACAGGTTGAGGCTGAAATGAGGGTTAGCGGTCCACTGCTGACGGGAGGCGCGGCAGCCAGCGGGGGACCTTCGAACAGTAGGCCGCGTAATCGGCGCCGAACAACTTGCGGAGCTTGGGCTCCTCGTAGCACACGACGAACAGATGGAAGCATAGGCCGACGACGGCGAGGTAGGCAAGAAGCGCAGCCTCGCCGTAGAGAACTGCCCAGCCGAGAATGACCCCTAGTACGCCGAGGTACATGGGATTGCGCGTGAGGCGGTACAGCCCGCGAGCCACCAGGTTCTTCGGCGCGTCGAGGGGAAGGGGCGTCCCCCGTCCATATGCAGCGAAGTCCCAAACGCACCATGCGTAGATGCTCCCGCCCAGGCCGAGGAGCACGAGGCCGAAGGCGAATAGAAGCCACTGCGAAGTCACAGCGCGATCGGAGACCAGGCTCAGCGGGAGGTAGACTCCGGCGGCGCCGGGCACGATGAGAGTGAACAGCACGTTCTTCCATAGCAGCTTCAAGCAGGGCCAGCCCTCGCGGCCTCGGGGCGACGCCGCGCCAACCACCGGGGTCGCTCTTGAGCGCCCCCATTGTCGCACACCCTGATTGGCCTTTGCGCTGGCCGTTCTGTGCGACCGAATGACACACTGCCGGGACGCGGCAGACTGCGAAATCGACCTGGCGCGATCGGGCACCGGCGTGAGCGGCTAGAGCCGCGCGCCCTTGTCCCTGGCCGGGGCGGCAAATCGAGCATCCACCGGGTCGTGGGGTCGCGCGACAGCCAAGTGCAAGGCGAGATTCGGCACTAGAATACCGGGAGAGTCCGCGCCGTCTCAAGAGGTGGATGCGCCATGTTCTCAGCCGTAGCCGACGCCGAACGCCAGCGGCTGCTGGTGTCCTCCGATCAGGCAATGACCCCCGAAGAATTCCGGCAGTTGATCGAGGGGGTCGGGCGCGAAGCGGCGCGATTGAAGCCGGGCTGGGCGGCGGCGGTCGACTTTCGCGGCATGTGGATCAACAGCTCTTTCGTGAATGAGCAGTTCCGCTTGCTGCAGGACGCGCTTCTGGCCGGCAAGGCCGGGAAGATCGGCACTCTGCTCGACAGCGATCCGCTGAAGATGAGGCTGTGGCAGTCGGGAGTGCAGACGCACTCGAACGAACGGACGCGGCGGTTTCACGACGCGGGCGAGTGGGAGCGGTTCCTCGCAGCACCCTGACCCGATCTACGCCCCCTGTGAGTTACGAAGGTGTCTTGCCGCCTATTGGGCGCGTGCCTACCGGAACGTTGCCCTCGGCT
This sequence comes from uncultured Chloroflexia bacterium, assembly GCA_963777165.1. GTDB lineage: Bacteria > Chloroflexota > Anaerolineae > Anaerolineales > E44-bin32 > DYJB01. Next base: position 758,088 of record CAVZPO010000023.1, on the reverse strand, counting down.
AGGTCTCTTAGCTTACACAAGTCGGCCTCAGCCTGGCGCCGAATCGACTTGCGCATGAGCGGCAGCATCAAACGCAAGACTGGATGCTTCCCGGAGCCCGTCCAGCGGACGGAAACCTGAGTCCCTCCGCCCGAAGGCTCGAGCAGGGTTGTCACCTCGGCGGACAGCGCCTCACCCGACACACGCGACACGTACCGCCGGTTGGGCTCGACGCTCAGGAGCATGTCCTCCATGACGTAAGCGCGGCCGTTTTGGAGGTAATGCAGACGCGCTCGTGAGCCAACTGCTCCCGGCGTCCCCGAGATCACCTCGAAGCGCTCCAAGTCGGAGGTCCACAGAACTGCGTTCGCCGGCTCGAGGAACACCTCGGCGACTGCTTCCGGAGGGCGCGCGATGTAGATCCCGATCTCGACGGTCGTGCTCATAGATCTCTGCCTTCCCGATTGGTCCGTGGCTAGAACTCGAGCGGTGAGATCTGGCGCAGGCCCGCGCTGGCGACACGACTGTACTCCCTGCCCGCGGGGTGGACAAGGGCCGGCTCCGCGGTCGCCGCCCTCATCGACGCCGTCCAGCGCTAACCCGTCGCCCGCGCCGACCGCCGAATCAACAAGCGGACGGCGTGAGCCGTCCGCTTGTCCCGGTTTCCATCAACCGTTAGCGCCAGGCGCCGAAGATCGCCCCGAAGACCACGAAGTTGAGAAGATGATTGCCGACCTCGATCGCCCAGACCTTCAGGCCATGCCCGGCGAAGAGCTTGTTGACCAGATAGGTCGGCGCGATGAATCCGAGCCAGATCAGGAAACCCACCGTCGCGCCGGAGACCAGCGTCGGACCGCCCGGCGTCATGCTCCCCATGGCGGTCACCATCAGCGACATGAACACGGCCTGGACGAGCGACGCCAGAATCGTCAGCGTCCAGGTCATCGCCATACCCCCCGAGCCAGGGGCGGCTGCCTCGGTCTTGCCGATTCCCTTCCACCACACCGGGAAGAAGGTCCTTGGGTTGTACCAGAGTGAGCCGTTGATCATGCTGAAAACGACACACACCACGACCGCCAACCAGTTGATCGAACCGAATTCCATCGCAGCCTCCTATGGCAAGGGGGATTCGCACGCGCCAATCCATGCGCATGGTTAACCCCTGCAGGCGGTTCGGGATGCTGCGCCAACGCGAGCCGTAGTCTAGCGGGTTGCACGGCCACGAGCCTGTGTGCCCTGTCTCACAAGCCGGAGTCCACACTGGACGATTCTGAGAGGTACCGGGGAGAAGCGAGGTGGGCCCGCGCCAGTTTCTAACCGCGAAGTGTATGGAGCAGCGTGAAATTGGCAGGCCCCATCGTGCTGACCGGATGCGACGCCACGAGGACGATTTGTTGACCCGCACGCGCACGGCCCTTGCTTCGGATTTGCCGCTCGACGGCGTCGATCATCTCCTCGACCGAGTTCGCCAGCGACACCGCGTGCGGTTCGACGCCCCAACACAGACTCAGCCGGCCGAGGGTCTGCGCCTCCGGCGTGAAGGCCAGAATCGGGACCGGAGGGCGGGCTTTGGCCATCAGCTGGGCGGTGCGGCCGCTCCGGGTGAATACGGCGATGGCGGCGACATCCCGGTCCGAGGCGAGGGCCCAGGCAGCGCGCACCGTTGCCTGCGCGTCGTCCTGGACCGCCGCCTCTCCGGGATGCGGCAGCGTGAGATTGCGTTCGGCGTCGGCGATGATCCGATCCATCATCTGAACCGCTTCCACCGGGAATTCTCCCACTGCCGTCTCGCCCGAGAGCATCAGTGCATCCGAGCCGTCGAACACGGCGTTGGCTACGTCGGAGACTTCGGCTCGTGTCGGGCGTGGGTTGTGGATCATCGACTCGAGCATCTGGGTGGCGGTGATCACCAGCTTACCGGCGACGTTCGCTTCCCGGATGATCCGCTTCTGCAATGATGGCACGCGCTCGGCGGAGACTTCCAAATCGAGATCGCCTCGCGCCACGAGCACACCGTCGGCCTCGGCCAGGATCCCGGGCAGTTCGTCGAGTGCCTCGGCGCGTTCGATCTTGGCAATCACCCACGGTCGCAGCGGGCCCGGGAAGTCCACCGCCATGGCGGCTCGCACGGCGCGTACGTCCTCGGGCCGGCGGACGAACGAAAGGGCCACGGCGTCGATTCCGTGCTGCATGCCGAATCGCAAGTCGGCCAGGTCTTTTTCGGTCAGCGTCTCGGTGGAAAGCTGCAGACCGGGAAAATGCACGCCCGCCCCAGGCCCGAGCTCGCCCCCGGCGATCACCTCCGCCTGCAGGTCATCGCCTTCCGCGCGCAATACGCGCAGCTGGAGTTCGCCGTCGCGCAGCAGCACGCGCGCGCCGGGCCGCAGCTCACGCCCCAGGCTGGGGTAATCGATGCTGATCGAGTGCGGGGTGGTGGTGCCCGTGCCCGCTGTCAGACGAACCGTGCCCCCCGGTTCGAGGTGGATGGGCAGGCCGTCGACGGTCGGCCCGGTGCGCAGCTTCGGTCCCTGCAGGTCCTGCAGGATGGCCACGGGCCGCCCGACGTGCTGTGCCGCCCGGCGAACGGCGTCGATGCGGCCGGCATGTTCCTGCGGTGTGCCGTGGGAGAAGTTGAGGCGGGCGACGTCCATGCCCGCCTCGATCAGCGCCGTCAGGCGCTCCTGGCTCTCGGTCGCCGGGCCGAGGGTGGCAATGATCTTGGCGCGACGGCTCATTCGCTCCTACAGGTATCTCAGATCGTACGCCTGTCGCTCGAGCTCCTCGCGGAACGCGGGGTGGGCGACATCGATCAGCGCCCGGGCGCGCTGCCGGATCGTCTTCCCGTACAGCCGGGCGACGCCGAACTCGGTCACGACGTAGTGCACATGGTTGCGTGTGGTGACCACCCCGGCGCCCTGCTTGAGCATCGCCACGATCTTGCTCAGTTTGGTGCCGTCCTTCATCACCGCCACCGACGGCAGGGCGATGATCGGCTTGCCACCTTTGCTGCGCGACGCCCCGTAGATGAAGTCCACCTGTCCGCCGACGCCCGAGTACAGCCGCGGCCCGATGCTGTCCGAGCACACCTGCCCGGTCAGATCGACCTCGATGGCCGAGTTGATCGAGACCATCTTCTCGTTCTGGGCGATGACGAACGGGTCGTTGACATACTCGGTCGGGTGCAGCTCGACGATCGGGTTGTCGTCCACCCAGGCGTACAGGGCGTGCGATCCGATGATGAACCCGGCGACGATCTTGCCCTGGTGCAGGGTCTTCTTCTCGTTGGTGATCACGCCGCGCTGCACCAGCTCCATCACGCCGTCGGAGAACAGCTCGCTGTGGACGCCCAGATCGCGCCGGTCGCTCAACAGCCCCAGGACCGAATTGGGGATCGTACCGATGCCCAGCTGCAGAGTCGAGCCGTCCTCGATCAGCGAGGCCACATGACGGCCGATCTGCATCGCCGTCTCATTGGTGTCGGTCATCAGCAGCTCGGCCAACGGGTAGTTGACCGGAATGGCGTAGTTGATGCGCGAGATGTGGATGAACGAGTCGCCCAGGGTGCGCGGCATCTGCTCGTTCACCTCGGCAATGACCACGCGCGCCATCTGTGCCGGCGTTTTGGTCAGCCCGGCCTCGATGCCCAGGCTGCAGAAGCCGTGCTCGTCGGGCGGGCTGACGTGGATCAGGGCGACATCGATGGGGAGGTGCCCGTTGCGGAACAGCAGCGGCACCTCGGAGAGGAAGCACGGCGTGAAATCGCCGCGGCCTTCGTTGACCGCCGCGCGCACGTTGTCGCTGATGAAGAGCGTGTTGATGCGCAGGTGCTTCTCCAGCCCTGGCGCGGCATGCGGCGCGTCGCCGATGGTCAGCACCTGCGTGATCTCCACGTCGGTCAGCTCGCCGGCCCGCGCCACCAGCGCCCCCAGCAGCTTCTGCGGCACCGAGCAGTTCCCGGCCAGGTACACGCGGCGGCCGGACCCGATGACCTTGACCGCTTCCTCGGCGGTGGTGACCCGCGGTTGGTACTGCGACAACCAGTTCATCCCTTCGTTCCTCCAATACCCCCGAGCCGCTTCAGGTTCACCACCTCGCCCTTGCGCGAGTTCACCCCGTGCTGCAGGGCCGGATTCGTGTCAATAGCTTCCTCAACGCCCAGGCGGGCGATGGCCTCCAGATACGGATACGCGCCGTTATACAACGCCGTCGTGCCCGTGCGGCCCAGCACGCCGCTCATGTTGGGGACGCAGAAGTGGATCACGCCTTCATCGATATAGGTCGGGCTGGCGTACGTGGTCGGGCGCGAGGTCTCGACACATCCGCCCTCGTCGATGCTCATGTCGATGATCACCGAGCGCGGCCGCATCTGGGCCACCATCTCGCGCGTCAGCACGATCGGCGCCCGATCGCCCGGCACCAGGACCGCGCCGACCAGGACGTCGGCGAAGGTGCACACCTTGGCGAGGTTGTAGGGCGTCGAAAGCATCGTCGCTACCTGCACGCCGGTATTGGCTTGAAGCTGCTGCAGGCGGCGCAAGTCGATGTCGAGCACGGTCACGTGCGCCCCGGCTGCGGAGAACGCCGCCGCCGCGGTCGTGCCGACTACGCCGGCGCCGACGATCACCACCTCAGCCGGCGGGACGCCGACGGCGCGCCCGAGCAGGATTCCGCGTCCGCCCTGGTCGTTCTGCAGGATGCGCGAGGCGATCTGAGGCACCATCAGCCCGCCGATCTGGCTCAGCGGGGCGTGCACCGGGCGATAGCCGCCCTCGAGCTCGATTTGCTCGTAAGCCAGGACGGTGAAGCCCTTCTCGAGCATCATCCAGATCTTGTCCTGACGCGCCGCCGCCAGGTGCAGGAACCCGGCGAGGGTCAGCCCCGTCCGCATCAGATCGAGCTCGTCCTTCAGCGGGCGGGCGAATTTCAACAGCAGGTCGGCGCGGCCGCAGGCCTCGTCCTTGCTGTAGACGATCTTGGCCCCCTCGCGCACGTAGTCATCGTCGCTGAATCCGGCTCCTTCGCCGGCGCCGCGCTCGACGTAGACCGTGTGTCCGTACTTGACAAACAGTGCCGCCCCCGCCGGCGGCAGCCCGACTCTGTACTCGAACGGACGGCGTTCCTTGGGCACTCCAACGTTCATAGCTGGCAGTTCCCCTTTCGGCTGCGAGGCGGGCAGCAGGCGTTCCCGCGCGAGGATCCTCAGACTTTGGCCGGCCTCGGCCGTCGCCCTGCCGCGGGGCAGGCCGGCGGCCTCGTCCGGGAAGCCTCCCGGTCTATCAGCGGCCGCGCGCCTACACGGCTTCCGGCAGGCGCCGAAAACCTCGCGTAAGGTCGCCTTTGGTCGAGTATAGCATCGGGGAGATTGACAGTATTCCGCTCGTGGCGTGCGATTCGTCACCCACCAGGCGGCACAAACGGAAGACGGCCCTGGAAAGGGGCCGCCCTCGGCAGAGCGGGTGATCGGATTCGAACCGACGAATGGTAGCTTGGGAAGCTACTGCCTTACCACTTGGCGACACCCGCACAAGCGCAGCGGATTATAAGGAGCGGGAAGGGGGCTGTCAAGCAAGGCGGCGGCGCAGGAAGTCCAGCGCCATGTTCACCGCCCAACCCGATGCACTCTCCGGCGGGCCGCCGTAGCTGCGCTCCGCATCCTGCGTGTGATCCGGTGTCGCCAGATGGAAGAGCATCGCCTGCCGATCCGGTTCACGCCAGACGACCACGCCCAGCCCGACCTCGGCGTTGAACTCGCGGCGCGCGTGATCAACCAGGTTTCCCAGTTCGGCGGCATCGACGCGTTCGGAGACGACGTGGCCCCCGGCGAAGGACTCTCCCTGCTCGGCCATCAACCCTGCCAACGCACCGCCGGTGCCGTGTTCAACCAGCGCCAGTCGCCAGCCCCGCTCGGTTAGGCGCCGGGCATCAATGGCTTCGAGCGTGTCGGAATCCACCCCGAAGACGGCGGGCCCCAGGCGTTCGCGCAGCGCCGCATCGACCTGATCCAGCATCCGCTCGGCCTCGGCCGCGGAGGCGGCCTTGGCGGTGATGCGCACATCCACCTGGCCGGGATGCGCGGACAACCCGACCGTCGGGTTCGTCGTGCGCTCCAGATCGGCGATACGCTCGTCCAGCCAGGATTCGCCCGCACCGGCGGTCTTCAGCACCCGCGACGTGATTACCGCATTCAGCCCCAGCCGTTGGCGTAGGTAGGGGAGGACGGCGGCCTCCAGCAGGTAGCTCATCTCGCCCGGAACGCCGGGCAGAGAAATCACGACCGATGTGGGGGTCTCGACGATAAAGGCTGGAGCCGTCCCCACCGGGTTTTCCACCGCCAACGCCCCGGCGGGGATCATCGCCTGCTGCCGGTTGTTCTCCGTCGGCGAGCGGCGGAACCGGGCGAAGCGCTCCTGGATCTGCTCCCACAGCTCCGGCCGGAATTCAGTCGGGACGCCCACGGCCAGCGCCACGCCCTGACGTGAGGCATCGTCGACCGTAGGTCCGAGCCCGCCGGTGGTGATGACCGCGTCCGACCGGCCGAGGGCCTCGCGCACCACCTGGGCGATACGTTCAGCGTTATCGCCGACCATGGCGGTGCGATACAGGTCGAGCCCGATGGAGCGCAGGGCGCGGGCGATGACCGCCGTGTTGGTGTCGGAAATCTCTCCCAGCAGGAGCTCGGTCCCGATGGCGATGATCTCGGCGTTCATGGGGAGGATTGTATCAGGGGAGGGGAAGCAACGAGCGATCAGCAACTGGCGATTAGCCAGCGGCTAGCTGCTAGGAGCTAATGTTCTCCCAGATACGCCTTGCGCACCATGTCATTGGCGCGCAGGTTGGCGGCCGTGTCCTCGAGGACGATGGCGCCGGTCTGCAGCACATAGCCGCGGTTGGCAACCCTGAGCGCCATGTGCGCGTTCTGCTCCACCAGGAGGATGGTCGTGCCTTCATTCTGGTTGAGATCCCGGATCACCTTGAAGATGGCTTCGACCAGGACGGGGGCCAGGCCCATCGACGGCTCATCCATCAACAGAATGCGCGGCTTGAGCATCAGGCCGCGGGCGGTGGCCAGCATCTGCTGTTCACCGCCGGAGAGGGTGCCGCCCTTCTGGTCGATCCGCTCGCGGAGACGCGGGAAGAGCTCAAAGGCGAACTCGAGCCGACGCCGCACCTCCGCAGCGCTCGAAACCGTGAAGGCGCCCATCTCGAGGTTCTCGCGCACCGTGAGCCGCGGGAAGATGCCGCGCCCTTCAGGGACATGCCCGACGCCGGCGGCCACGATCTCGTGCGCCGGCAGGCCGGTGATGTCGCGGTCTGCCATGTGGATCTTGCCGGAGCGTGGGTGGACCAGCCCCGAGATGTTGCGCAGCGTCGTGCTCTTCCCGGCGCCGTTGGCACCGATCAGCGTGACGATCTCGCCTTCATCGACGTGGAGCGTGATGCCCCGCAGGGCATGGATGCGGCCGTAGTAGGAGTGGACGTTCTCGAGCGCAAGCAGACTCACAGCGGTCTCCTAGGCGGCAGCCTGCTCGCCGATGCTGCGGCCGAGATAGGCTTCGACCACGCGCGGATTGTTGCGGATCTCGGCGGGCAATCCCTCGGCGATTACCTCGCCGTAGTCCATGACCGTGATCCGTTCCGAAATACCCATCACCACGCGCATGTCATGCTCGATCAGCAGCAGCGTCACCCCCAGTTCATCCCGCACCCGGCGGAAGAGGCCGACGGCCTCGTCGGTCTCGTTGGGGTTCATGCCCGCCGTCGGCTCGTCCAGCAGGAGCAGTCGAGGATGGGCGGCCAGGGCGCGGGCAACCTCGACTCGCCTCTGCAATCCGTAAGGCAGGTTGCGGGCCAGTTCGTCGCCGACGCCGGAGAGGCCGACAAAGTCCATGAAACTCCGCGCCTGCACCTTGGCCTGGGCCTCTTCCTCGTGGAAGGCGCGGGTTCGGGTGAGGGCCTGCAGCATGCCCTGGCGCAGCCGCGAGTGCATGCCGACCAGGATGTTCTCGATGACGGTCATGTTGCCAAACAAGCGGATGTTCTGGAAAGTGCGGGAGATCCCCCGCGCCGCGATCTGATCGGAGCGCAGGCCGATCAGGGGTTTCCCGTCGAAGCGGATCTCGCCCTCCTCCGGATGGTAGATCCCGGTAAGGCTGTTGAAGAAAGTCGTCTTGCCGGCTCCATTCGGGCCAATGATGCTGACGATCTGCCCCTCATCCAGGACGAAGTCCATGTGGCTGACAGCCGTCAGCCCGCCGAACCGCTTGGTGACATGCCTGGCTTCAAGCAGTGCCATCGTTCACCCGTCCGGTCTCGTCTGGCGGTTCCACCAGGTCCTCTTTCGCCAGCTCGCTCTTCCGCCGGGCGGCGGGGATCAACCCAGCCGGCCGGTAGATCATCATGACGATCAGAATGATCCCGAACAGCATGCGCTGGTACTTGGCGGGATCGAGCTGATTGGAAAGGTCCTTCCAGGCGAAGTTGATAATCGGGATCACGGCGTCGCTCTGCCGGAGCTCGCTCAGGAACAAGGAAAGGCCCTGAAGCACCTGAAGGTTGAGGATGATCACGACCGCCGCACCGACGATCACGCCCGGGATGCTCCCGATCCCGCCCAGGATGACCATCGAAAGCACGCCGATCGATTGCATGAAGGAGAACGACTCGGGGCTGACGAACGTGCGGCTGGCGGCGAAGAGCACACCCATCCCGCCGGCGAAGGAGGCGCCGGCGGCAAAGGCGTATAGCTTCATCCGCACCAAAGGAACGCCCATGGCGATCGCTGCCACCTCGTCCTCGCGGATCGCCGTCCAGGCCCGGCCGATCTTGGAATCGTCCAGCCGGCGGGCGACGGTGATGACGATGACGATGACCACCAGGGCGGCAAAGTAAAAGAACAAGTTGTAGAACTGCGCGTCGGTCACCGGGCGCCCGACGATTGGTTCCAGGACGACGCGGATAGCGTCCAGCAAAGGGCCCGGCAGCGTCGGGCGCTGGATGGGAGTAATGCCTTGTGGGCCGTTGGTCAGGTTGATCGGCTTGTCGAGATTGTTGGCCAGGACGCGAATGACCTCGCCGAAGCCGAGGGTGACAATCGCCAGATAGTCGCCCCGCAGGCGGAGCACCGGCAGGCCCAGAATGATGCCGGTGAGCGCGCCCAGCGCCAGCCCCAGGATGACGAACAGGTAGAACATGTTGCCCGACATCACGAAATGCGCGCCGGGCGGCGCCGTGCCGGGAACGGCGTGCAGCAGGGTGGGCTGCTGCGAGCCGAAGAACGCCCACAGGTACGCCCCGACGGCGTAGAAGGCGACGTACCCCAGGTCGAGCAGGCCGGCGAAACCGACGACGATGTTCAGGCCGAGGGCCAGGGCGGCGAAGATGCTGATCTGGAAGGCGACCTCGAGATAGAAGATGTTGCGTACGCCTACGATCGGCATCAGAACCAGGGCGATCAGGATCGCCAGCGAGAGCTTGGCCAGGTTGCTGAGCTTGAGGTAGTAGATCAGCAGTGCTGAAGAAACGAAGATCAGAAAGGCAATCAGCGATCGAGGGCTGAGATAGACCAGGGTCACGCCGAACGCCAGCCACACGATCGCCAGAACGTAGGCCGCCGGACCCTGGGTGAGTCGCATGAGCAAACCGCGGAGGGTGCGCGAGAGGCGGGACGGTGTCTTCATCCTAAGCTTTCTGCCCAACCTGTTCGCCGAGAAGCCCGGAGGGTCGGAAGATCAGCACCAGGATCAGGATGCCGAAGGCGAGGATGTCCTTGTACTCGGCGCCGGCCGCGCCCATGGTGAAGACGGAGAGATAGGCGCCGGCGAAGTTTTCCAGCATGCCGAGGACGACCCCGCCCAGGAGCGCGCCGGTCAGATTGCCGATGCCGCCCAGGACGGCGGCGGTGAATGCCTTCAGGCCGGGGAAGAAGCCGACGAAGGGATCGATCCGGGTGAACTTGAGGGCGTACAACACCCCCGCTGCGCCGCCCAACGCGCCGCCGACGAGGAAGGTCAACGAGATGATTCGGTTGACGTTGATCCCCATCAAGCTGGCTGTCGGCCGATCCTGCGCCACAGCCCGGATGGCCTTGCCCACCTTGGTGGCGTTCACCAGGAAGTTGAGGCCGATCAACATCAGCATGGCGCCCACGATCACGATCACCGACTTGACCTGGATACCGATTTCGATCGCCCCGGTCGAGAGCGGGATACTGCCGAGCATGATGCGCTGATCGAAGTTGCCAAAGGTGGGGATGATGCGGTGGAACTGCCCCGTCGTCAGGCTCTCGATCAGCCGGATGGCGTCCTGCAGGAAGAAGGAAACGCCGATGGCGGAGATCAGGGGGACCAGGCGTGGGGCCCCGCGCAGCGGGCGGTAGGCGATCCGCTCGACGCCGGTCGCCAGGAGGCCGGCGCCCAGCATCCCAAGGATGATGGCCACCACCAGCCAGGTATACGCCAGCAGGTTCCCGATGCCTTCGAGGCGCCCGGCACCTTCCAGGACGATCAGGAACTCGACGCCGATGAAGGCGCCGGTGGCGAAGATTTCGCTGTGGGCGAAGTTGATGAACTCGAGCACGCCATAGACCATCGAGTAGCCGAGGGCGATGGTGGCATACACAAAGCCAAGGGTGACGCTGTCGATCAACACCTGAGGCAGGTTGGCGAGTGTGAAGGTCAGGAGATCCGTGCCATTGCGGGCCAGCAGGGCCTGGTCGGCGGCCGAGCCGCGCATGACGAGCGCCAGGACGACCATCACAGCGGAGAGGACGAACCCGCTGCCCAGGACGAACACGATCATCTGCCCGAGGGGGCGTAGGAGCTCACGCAGGTACACAGACCCGAAGCGTCGCAGCATGGTGGCACCCGGGGGGAAGGATCCGGCCCCCTCCGGAGGGAGGGGGCCGGGAGGTCGCGGGCCGAATTACTTGGGCGGCGCGATATCCAACGTCTCGGCCACCGGGTTGTCGTTCCACTTCGCAGGATCGGGTGAAGCCACCTGGATGACGAAGTACTTGGCCGTCGTCAGGTCGCCGATCGAGTTGAAGTTGATCGTGCCGGTGATGCCGGCGTAGTCCTTCAGGGCGCGGACCGCGGTGGCCACCGCGGCGCGCTCCGGCATCTTGTTCCCGGCGGCCTTGGCTGCGTCTTCAATGGCCCGCAAGCAGATCGCCATCGAGTCGTAGCCCTGAGCGGCGAACGGCTTGGGGCCGGCGCCGTACTTGGCCTCGAAGTCCGTCTGGAACTTCGCCGTTCCGGGGTAGAGGATGGCCGGGCCGGCGACCGTGGAGTAGTAGGTGCCGCCGCCCGCCACGATCGCATCGCCGGCGATGTTGACCGCTTCGGGTGAGTCGAAGCCGTCATCGCTGACGAAGATGCCCATGTAGCCCTTCTCACGTGCTTGCTTGATGAACACCGCGATCTGGTCGTAGATCCCGCCGAAGAACACGGCGTCCGGATTGGATGCCAGGAGCGGCGTGAGCAAGGCGTCGAAGTTGGCCTTCTCTTCCGTGCCCTCGAAGCCGAGCACCTGCATTCCCTTGGCCTCGGCCTCGATCCGGAAGAATTCGGCGATGCCCTGGCCGTACGCGGTCTTGTCGTGCAGGACATACACGCTCGTGACACCCTTCGAGGCGGCGAAGTCTGCCGCCACCACACCCTGGACGTCATCGCGCCCGACGATCCGGTTGACCTCGAGATAGCCTCGGGTCGTCACCTTGGGGTTGGTGTTGGCGGGCGAGACGTTCGCCAGCCCGGCGCTGTGGTACTCCTCGGACGAGGGGATCTGCACGCCCGAGTTGTAGTGCCCGACGACGCACAGGACGGCCGGATCCGAAACGATCTGCTTGGCGTTCGCCACGCCATTGTCCGGGTTGGCCTGGTCATCGTACGGAGCGAGCTGGACGGTGAAGCCCATCTCCTCCAGCGGGCCCTTGAGCTGCTCGAGGGCGAGCTCGGCGCCGTTCTTGATATCGACACCGATGGCCGACTGGCCGCCCGAGAGCGGGCTCTGGGTGGCGATCTTGATCACGCCGCCCCCAGCAGCTCCGCCGCCGCAGGCGGCGAGCAGCATGCTGACGAGCACGAGCAACGAAATCGCGGACAAAGTGCGTTTCATGGATACTTCCTCCTCCTCTGGAGTGTAGAGAGGGGCCTGTGCGGCCCCGAATCAGATCCGTGTTCCGGATGCGTACGATCTCTGAGTCTCCCCCTCCTTTCGGTCCCCCGCCGGGGGACCTCCGGAAGCTGAACCGGATCGGCCGCGCCTCACCGCCAGCCGAGTGGGGACATTCTATAGCCGATGGACGGGCAGAGTCAACTCTCGTTTCCGGCCCGCGTCCCGCGCTGGCTGTAAAGAAGCTCCTCGCGAACCAGGAGGTCGGTGTTGCGGATCTTCGTCGCCAGGTCCGCAGCGAGGTTGCGCATCAGACGGAAGCCGAGTGCGGGGTCGCGCCCGCACAGGTCCATGAGCGCCTGCCGCGGGATCACCAGGAGACGCGTCTCGTGACTCGCCGACCGGGCGCTGGCGGAGCGCAGTCCCTGGTCCACCAGGGCCACCTCGCCAAAGCACTGCCCCCGCCGCAAGGTGGCGATGGTCGTCGGCCGGCTGGGAGACCCAGCCCGGTCACCCACCAGGGAAGGATCGACCAGGATGTCCACCTCGCCGGCGGCGATGACGTACAGTTCGTCGCTGGCCGAGTTCTCCTCGAACACCAGGTCTCCGACGCCGAAGCGCTTCTCCGTGCACAGCGCGGCCACCTGGTCGAGCTGCTCGGGCGCGAATTCGAAGAAGATATCGGTTTGCTGCAGCACATGCAGATTGGGCATACGGCGGCGGCTCGGCGTGGAGTCGGGTGGAGTCTAGACCGGAAGGCCGGCAGAGTCAACGCGCCCTGCCGGGGGCCGGCGAGCGGCCGTACCAGGGTGCAGGCGCACCGAATCTCTGTCAGCCTCCGCAGCGGCCGGTCGCCAGCCGGGGCTTGCTTGACGGGGTCTCAGCCCCCGCTTACGATTCGCCTGTCCACCAGAGGGCGGTAATGCGCATCGGGATGATGGCCGACCTGTACAAGCCGCATGTGAGCGGGGTGACGAACTTCATCGCCCTGAACAAGCGCATGCTGGAGCGGGCGGGCCACGACGTCTACGTGTTCACTTTCGGAGACCCGGACTTTGTCGACGATGAGCCGAACGTCATCCGCGCCCCGGGCATCCCCCTGGCCGAAACTGGCGCCTATCTCAGCTTCCGCTACCCGCACCGCATCCGCCGGTTGCTGCAGTCGATGGACCTCGTGCATGCCCACCATCCGTTTCTCAGCGCACGACTGGCACTGCGCTATTGCCGACCCCTCAACATACCGATCGCCTTCACCAACCACACACGCTACGACCTGTACGCCCAGGCTTACCTCCCCGGGCTCCCGGATCAGATCGGCACCGCGTTCCTGCACGCCTACATGCCATGGCTGTGTCGTGAGGTGGACCTGGTGATCGCGCCGTCGGCGGGCCTGCAGCGAGTACTCGCCGGGTTCGGCGTTCAATCCCCGATTGCCGTGCTGCCGAATGGAGTCGACCTGGAGCCTTTCCGCCGGCCCCTCGCGCCGGTGGATCTAGGCTCTTTCGGCCTCAGCCCGGGCGGCATGCTTCTGATCTATGTGGGTCGGCTCGGGCCGGAGAAGAACCTGACGTTCCTGATCCGCGCCTTCGCCGGCGTGGCCTCCGCCTTCCCTGAGCCGCGCCTGCTCCTGGTGGGCGAGGGGCCGGAACGCGACACGCTGGAGGACCAGGTCCTGCACAGCGGCCTCCGCGGTCGCGTCGCCTTCACCGGTTTCATCGAATACTCCGAGCTGCCGCGCTACCTGGCAATGGCCGACGCCTTCGTCACCGCCTCGGTGACCGAAGTCCACCCGCTGTCGGTGATCGAGGCCATGGCCTCCGGGCTGCCGGTGCTGGGGATCGTTTCGCCGGGGATTGAGGACACGGTCGAGGACGGCCGGACCGGCTACCTCGCCTCGGAAGACTTGCCCTCTTTCACGGCCAAGATGGCGAGGCTGGTCGCCGAGCCGGCGCGCCGAGCCGAGATGTCGCAGCTCGCTCGCCAGACGGCCGAGGAGTTCGCCATCGAGCGTACTTCCGCGCGCCTGTTGCAGTACTACGACAAGCTTGTGCTCGAACGCCCCAGGCGTGAGCGGCGCGCAAGCCTGCTGTGGCGGCGTGTCGTGGATCGCTGGACGTGACGCGCGCCTCGCTCGGCGCGTGGGGCGAGGCGGCGGCGCGTGACCATCTGGTCTCTCGCGGCTACGTGGTTCGCGACGTCAACTGGCGCTGCCCGGAAGGCGAGATCGATCTGATCGCCGAGATGGAGGACACGCTGGTCTTCGTCGAGGTCAAGACGCGCCGCGGCACAGGCTACGGGGCTCCGCAGGAGGCGGTGGGGCCCCGCAAGGCCAGGCACCTTGTCCTCGCCGCCTCACGCTATCTCGAGGAGCACCACCTGACGGACATCGACTGGCGCATCGACGTGATCGCCATCACCGCCGGGCCGGGCCCCCAGGTGCTAGACCTCGAGCACTTTTCCGACGCCGTCGAGGGGCGACTCCCGTGAGTCTGCCGCCCCTTGTCTGCCTGGTCGGGCCGACCGCCGTCGGCAAGACGCAAGTCGCGCTCCTCCTGGCGGAACGCCTGGGGGCCGAGATCATTTCCGCCGACTCGCGCCTCCTGTACCGAGGAATGGACATCGGGACGGCTAAGCCGTCGCCGGAGGAGCTGCGCCGAATTCCTCACCATCTGGTCGACGTCGCCGCGCCGGATGAGACCTGGAGTCTGGCACGGGTCCGTGGGGCAGCGCTCCAAGCCATGGAAGGAATCACAGCTCGGCGGCATCTGCCTTTGATGGTGGGCGGAACCGGCCAGTACGTGCGTGCCATCCTGGAGGGGTGGGTTCCTCCACCGCATGCCGACGACCCGCAGGTCCGGCAGCGACTCGAAGCCGTCGCTCGAGACGCGGGCCCGGCCGCCCTCCACGCCCGGCTCCGGCTGGTCGATCCGTCGAGCGCCGACCGCATCGACGGGCGCAACGTCCGTCGTGTCGTGCGGGCGTTGGAGATCCTTGAGGTCACGGGATTACCGGCCTCGATGCAGCGCCGCCGGCAGGCACCGCCGTACGGGATCCTGCGCCTGGGGCTGACGGCGCCGCGCGCCGACCTGTACGCCCGCATCGATGCACGCATCGACCGTATGTTGGAGCAGGGGTGGGTGGACGAAGTGCGACGCCTGCTCGATGAGGGCTTCGCCCCCGGGCTCCCTTCCTTCTCGGCCATCGGCTATCCGCAGATCGTCGAGGTGGTGCAGGGGAAACGAAGCCTGGAAGAGGCGGTGTCCGAGATCCGCAGGCGCACGCGCGTGCTCGTCCGCCGCCAGGCAAACTGGTTCAAGCCCAACGATGAGTCCATTGCCTGGTTCGACTACCGGGCGGGTGTGGCGGAAGAAATGGAAGCCGAAGTCCGGCGCTGGCTGGCGGCGGCCGCGGATTAGACGCCGAGAACGTTCAGCCCCAGCAGCACGAGCGCCGAGAGGGCGGCCGTCGCCGGAATCGTGAGCAGCCATGCGACCGCCAGATCGCGCAGCACGAGCCAGCGCACTTTGCTCAAGCGTTCCGCCGCCCCGACGCCCATGATGGCCGAGCTCATGACCTGCGTCGTGCTGACCGGCCCGCCGAAGAGCGCCGCACCCATGATCACGGACGCGCCGGCAATCTGCGAGGCGAACCCGTGGATTGGACGAATGCGGTAGATCTTCGCCCCCAGCGTCCGGATCAGCCGCCAGCCTCCCATCGCCGTACCCGCCGCGATCGCCCCCGCGCTCAACGCGATCACCCAAATCGGCACCTGGAAGCACGGGATCATCCCGGCCGGCGAGCAGCCCCATGGTGATCACGCCCATCGTCTTCTGGGCGTCGTTCGTCCCGTGGCTCAATGCCAGCCGACCAGGGTGATGATCTGCGCACGGCGGAAATCCGGTGTTGACGCTGGGCGGTGCCTTGCGCGCCAGCCACAGCGTGAGCTTCATGACGGTGAACCCGACCACCAGCCCGAGCGGAGCGGTGAGACCAACAGGGCGATCATGATCTTGGTCAGTCCGTCGATCTGCACCACGCGGACGCCTTCGGCCAGGACGGCCGCCCCCAGCAGGCCGCCGACCAACGCGTGCGACGACGACGACGGCAGGCCGAGGTACCAGGTGACCAGATTCCAGATGACGGCCGAGAACAAGCCGGCGACGACGACGTTGATGGTGATTGCATCGGTCATCCAGCAGGCCGTCGCCGATGGCCGTGGCCACGGCGACGCCGAACAGGAACGGCGCCACGAAGTGCGTCACGGCCGCC
The DNA here is from genome assembly GCA_963777165.1 of uncultured Chloroflexia bacterium. GTDB lineage: Bacteria > Chloroflexota > Anaerolineae > Anaerolineales > E44-bin32 > DYJB01. The sequence continues at coordinate 741,729 of CAVZPO010000023.1, read as the reverse complement.
GTGTACAGCGCGGCGCGCGGGTTCATCGCCCCGCTGCTGATCGGGGTGGCGACGACGTTCGAGCTGTCATGGAAGCCGTTCAGGAAATCGAAGACCAGCGCCAGGCCAATCAGCACGTAAACCATGGGACCTCAGGCTTGCAGAAGATGAATGCTCGGAGGATACCCAAGGGTCGGCCGTCCGTCAACTCCTGTTCCCGCGCCCGTCCGAATGCGTCCCGCTCGCCTCCTCCCGCTGGACGCGGCGCGTGAACCAGCCGCCAAGGAACTGGATCGACAGGACGCACAGGGCGATCGCCGATCCCGGCCAGAGTGCCAGGTGCGGTGCGTCGATCAGATGCGAGCGGCCCTCATTCAACATGGCTCCCCACTCGGGGAGCGATGGATCGCCCGCCAGTCCCAGGAAGGTGAGTGTGGTGATCCCGAGGAACGCCCAGGCGACGTGCGTCGTCGCCAGCGACAGCAAGGCCGCACGGGCATTCGGCAAGACGTGTCGGAATGCAACCCACGCCCGGTCGGCGCCAAGGGCGTGCGCCGCGCGAACGTAGTCGCTCTGACGCGCGGCCAGGAAGACCGAGCGCGAGAGTCGTGCGAATCCGGGCGCCCCGCCAAGGCCGACCGCCAGCACGATCGTCGCAACCCCCGGGCCCAGCGCGGCCAACAGCATGAATGCCAACAGCAGGCCCGGGATCGCCAGCATTGCGTTCGCCCCCCAGACAATCGCTCGCTCCACCCAGCCGCCATTCATCGCGGCCGCCAGACCGAAGCCGCCGCCCAGGCATACGGCCAGCGACGCGGCCAGGAGAGCGCCGGCCAGGCTGATGCGCGCGCCATACAACATCCGCGACCAAAGGTCGCGGCCCAGCGCATCGGTACCCAGTAACGCTCCGCCGCCTGGGGCTGCCAGCGCTGCGCCGACGGGCTGGGTCGGGCCGGAGGGTGCCAGCAGCGGCGCGAGGATCGCCCCGAGGACCACCAACACGAGCCAGCCGGAGGCGGCCGCTGCGAGGAGGCGGCGCGTCATTCGTTTCGCCTCAGTCGGGGATCGAGCGCCAGCCCGAAGACATCCGCCAGGACGTGAGTGGCCGTGTACACCAAGGCCGAGAGGACGACCAGTCCCTGTGCGATGGGGTAGTCGCCTTGCAGGATCGACGCCACCAGGAGCCTTCCCAGCCCCGGGCGCGAGAAGACGCTTTCGGTGACAACCGTGCCTCCGAACAGGAAGGCAGCCTCCACGGCGATCAAAGAGATGACGGGCGGCAGCGCAGGTCGCAGTGCATGCCACAACAACCGCGGGCCGCGCCGCAGACCACGAGCACGCGCCGCCAGCATGAACGGTGCGCTCAGCGTCTCCTGCAGCCCGGCCTGGACAAGCCGGGCAATGGCGCCGGAGGAGGCAAACCCCAGGACCAGGGCGGGGAGCGTAATACCGCGAAGCAGAATCGGCGCGGAGTTGATGGCGATGGCGGCCAGGATCGCCAGGATGCCCGTAAAAGCAACCGGAAGCGCTGTGGCGAGGCCGGCCACGCCCGAAGCCAGCGGCAGACTGCGACGGCGATCTTCGTGGGTTGCGAGCAGGCCGAGCAGCAGGCCGAGGACAAGCGCCACAGCGAGTCCCGCCGCAGCCAATTGGGCCGTGTACGGGATCTGCTCGCCGATGATCTGCGTGACGGGTTGCCCGGTGTAGAGCGAACGGCCAAGATCTCCACGCGACAGCGACGTCAGGAAGCGCAGGTACTGCTGGAGGAGAGGCAGATCGAGGCCGAGCTGATGTCGCAGCGCTTTCGCCTGCTCCACCGACGCGAGGCCTTGGGCCAGCAGGCTCGCCACGGGGTCTCCGCCGGCCAGGCGCAAGGCGAGGAAGGTCACGCTGACGGCCGCCCACGCAGTGAGCAGCCCGTCCAGCGCGCGCCGGCCCGCAGCCGTCAGGATGCCAGCTGCAGGTCGATCAGGTTGGGGAACCATCCCTGGGCCGAAAACCGAAGATCGAGCACACGCGCGTTGGCAACCACCAGGTTGATGTAGTCGCGAATCGGCAACAGAAGGGCTTGCTCGCGGATCAGGTTGGCGGCCTGCGTGTACAGTGCTGCGCGCGCGGCGCCGTCCCCCGTCAACTGCGAGCCCTCGAGAAGGAGCCGGTCCAGCTCGGCCGAACGGACGTTGGACCAGTTGTAGCTTCCATCCGTGGTGAAGAACGGACGCAGCAAATCGGGATCGGTGCCGAACAGGTTCACACCGATCAGGTTGTACTCACCGGCGGCCTGTGCTTCCCTGAGGGGTCCAAATCCGGCGACCGCCTCGATGCGCACCTCGATTCCCAGGCGCGCCCAATCCGCCTGCAAGAGCTGGGCGACCTCCGTGTTCGAACCCCACGGGGGGGAGACGAGCAGGAGCTGCAATGGCAGCCCGTCGCGCACGCGCACCGTCCGCCCGGCTTCGAGCAACCAGCCGGCCTCGTCGAGCAACCGGCCTGCCGCCTGCGGGTCATACCCGGGGAGCGGGGCCTGTTCGAAACTCCCCGTGACGTTCCCCGAGAAGGGGCCGTGCGCGACGGGCGAGGTGCTGCCGAAGACGGTGCGAACGATCGCGGCGCGGTCGGCGCCGAGGATCAGGGCTTGCCGGACTCTGAGATCGTCCGTCGGGACGCGGGCCGTGTTGAGAAGGAACTGGAGCGGCTGGCCGGGAATGGCGGCCGGGAGCAGCGTGTAGTCTCCGGTGGAGGACAGGCGTTCGGCATCATGGGGTGGAATCTCGCCGACGACGTCCGCTGCCCCGCTCTCGAGGGCCAGGGCGCGTGTGGCCGGGTCGGTGAAGAAGCGAAAGGTGATCGTATCGATCGTGGCTCGGGGATGCTGGTAGATCGATGGTCCCCACGCGTAGTCAGGGTTGGCCTCCAGCGTGAGGTGGTCATTCGGGACGTATTCGACGAAGGTGTACGGTCCGGTGCCGACCTGGTGGAACTGGTAGTCCACCGGTCCCCAATCGGCAAGGGCCTTGGGGGAAGCCATGCCGAGGTAGACCTGCGAGAGCGAGTCGAGCAGCGGGGCGTAGGGTTCCTTCAAGATCAGGACGGCGGTGAAATCATCCGGCGTCTCCACCCGGTCGAACGGGCCGAGCATGAAGGCAGCCTTCTGAGAGTGGTGGTCCGGATTGAGGGTGTAGTCGAGATTGGCGCGGACGGCGGAAGAGTCGAAACGAGTTCCGTCGTGAAAACGCACGTCGCGGCGAAGGTGAAAAGTGTACTCCGTCCCGTCCGGCGAGATACTCCAATCGCGGGCCAATCCGGGCACGAAGGTGCCGGTCTGCGGATCGAGGGCGACAAGGGTGTCATAGACTGAGCTGAGTGGGATGCCAAGCTCCGACGAGGCATTGAGATGCGGGTCGAGCCCGCTCGGCGCCAGGGTCAGGCCGTAGACCAGGCTGCCCGAGGGCGCTGCCGGCGGGGTGCATGCAGACATGTTGACAAGCACGAGCAGCGCAGCAAACAAAGTCCTCAGGCGCATCCCGGGCGTTCCCTTCAGAGTTCGCGGGCGAGGATCATGGAGCCGATCAGCCCGGCCTCATCGCCCAGTTCGGCTGCGACCAGACGCAGTCCCTCGAGGTACGCAGGGTGCATGATATGCACGCGCATCGCCCTCTCGATCGGCTCGAAGAACAAGGGGCCGATCAGCGACACGCCGCCTCCGAGGACGATGACCTCCGGGTCGAACGCATGCACCAGGCTGGCCAGGTGCCGGCCGATGGCGCGCCCGGCGTCTTCCAGTACGGAGCGGGCCAGTCCATCCCCTTGCAGTGCAGCAAGCCCGATGTCGTTTGTCGTTAGCGAGTCCGGGCCGCCTGGCAGCCAACTCATGCTGGACGGTTCCCCGGTGAGCAGCCTCTTCCGGGCAGACCGGGCGATCGCTGGACCGGAGGCGATCGCCTCCAGGTGACCGATCTGGCCGCAGCCGCAGCGCTCGCCGGCTGCATGTGCCTGCATATGGCCAAGCTCGGCAGCCAGGCCGCGCTTCCCGAGGAGCAGGCGGCCGTCGGCGATCACCCCGCCGCCGATGCCTGTGCCGATCGTCAGATAGAGCAGATGGCTGGCGCCTCGTCCGGCACCATAGCGCAGCTCGCCGAGGGCAGCCAGATTGGCGTCGTTCCCGATCGCGACCGGGCAGCCGAGGCGTTGGCTCAGGCGGTCACGCAGCGGCATATCGACCAACCCGGGCAGGTTGGGCGCGTCGAGCACCAGGCCGCGATATGGATCCAGCGGACCGGGCGCCCCGACGCCGATCCGTTCGGGGCGCGTCCCCGGCGGGAGCACCGCCTCGATCGCCTGGACGATCCGGTCGAGGACCGCGTCCGGGCCGCTCTCGCTCGGGGTGGGGAGCTTGTGTTGCGCCGTCGCCGGCGGTTCGGCATGGGGATAAAACGCGGCGCGAGTGCTCGTCCCGCCGAGGTCAACGGCTACCACCGCAGGCATGCGCGCAGTATAGCATATCCGCTTGCGGTTCCACCCTCGCGGATTTAGAATGCGCCCGCTGTGACTGAGGACCTGAGCCCCGTTCGGCAACAGTACCTGCAGATCAAGCGCCAGCACCCGGACGCAATCGTATTCTTCCGCCTGGGCGATTTCTATGAGACCTTCGATCAGGATGCCGAGGTCACATCCCGTGAACTCGACATCGTGCTTACGTCGCGCAACGTCGCCAAAGGCGTGCGCGTGCCGATGGCCGGCATACCCTACCACGCCGTGGAGAACTACCTGGCGCGGCTGATCGAGAAAGGCTACCACGTCGCCATCTGCGAACAGGTGGGCGAGATGCCTGCGCGAGGGTTGTTCACGCGCCAGGTGGTGCGCGTGGTGACCCCGGGAACCGTGGTCGAACCCGGGCTGCTCCCTGGCGACGCCAACAACTACCTGGCGACCGTCGTGCTCGACGGCGAGATCGCCGGGGTGGCGTTCGCCGACATCAGCACCGGCGAGTTTGCCGCCACCGAGTTCGCCGCGCCGGATCGCAGGACGGCCCTGCGTCTTGAGCTCAACCGCCTGCGGCCGGCAGAGGCCCTGGTCCCGGAATCGTCCGCCGCGGAGATCGGTTGGGACGGGCACCAAACCATCCTCCCCGACTGGCGCTTCGACCTGCAGCGGGCAGACGAGCGGCTCCGGGAGCACTTTGGCACGACGACCCTGGCCGGCTTCGGCCTGCAAGACAAGCCCCAGGCGGCGCGTGCCGCCGGGACGCTGCTCGCCTACCTGGCCGAGACGCAGGAAGCCGTCCTCCCGCTCCTGACTCGCCTCTCGACTTACACCCTCGACGATTTCATGGCGCTCGATCATGCCACGCGGCGCAACCTGGAGTTGACCGAAACGCTGCGCACGGGGGAGGTGCGCGGCTCGCTGCTCGGGGTGCTGGATGCCACCTTGACCCCGATGGGGCGCCGCCTGCTGCGCACATGGCTGGTGACGCCCTTGCTGGATCGCGCCCGGATCGATCGTCGGCTCGATCAGGTTGAAGCCTTCGCCGCGCACGGGATGGCACGCACCGAAGTACGCGGCGCTCTCCGTCCGCTGGGTGATCTGGAACGCCTCGCCAACCGCGCAACCGCCGGTCTGGCATCTCCACGCGATCTGGCATCCCTGCGCGAGACGCTGCGGCGAGTCCCGGCCATCCAGCATGCCGCCCAGGCGGACGGATTGGGATCGGTCGGCCCCGTCGCCGGTCAGGTCGATCCCTGTGATGATCTGCGCGCCCTGCTGGATCGCGCGTTGGTCGACGACCCGCCGGCGACGCTGGCGCACGTCGGCGTGATCCGGCCCGGATTCGCCGAACAACTGGACGGCGTCGTCGAGGCCTCCCGCCATGCGCGCGAGTGGATCGCCGGGCTCGAAGCGGTCGAGCGCGAGCGGACCGGCATCAAGAGTCTCAAGGTGGGCTACAACAAGATCTTCGGATACTACCTCGAGGTGACGCGTTCGAATGCCGGAGCGGTGCCGGAGGAGTACATCCGCAAACAGACGTTGGTGAACGCGGAGCGCTATATCACTCCGGAGATGAAGGAGTACGAGTCGCTCGTCCTGAATGCCGAGGAGAGGATCCGCGAGCTCGAAGCGGAGGTCTTCCGTCAGCTGTGCCGCGAGGTCGGGGGGCAGGCGGCCCGGCTGCTGGGCACCGCCCGCGCCCTGGCGCGCCTGGACGTGGTGTCTGCGCTGGCCGAGGTGGCCGTCGCACGGGGCTACGTGCGTCCTGAGGTGCTCGAAGAGGACGTGCTCGACATCCGAGACGGCCGCCATCCGGTGGTCGAGGAATTCCTTCGCGGGGCGCGCTTCGTCCCCAATGATGCCGCGTTTGAGGAGGGCGAGCGGGTGCGAGTCCTCACTGGCCCGAACATGGCGGGCAAGAGCACCTATTTGCGCCAGGTGGCCTTGATCGTCCTGATGGCCCACATGGGGTCTTTCGTTCCCGCCCGTTCCGCGCGCGTGGGGCTGACCGACCGGATCTTCACTCGCATCGGGGCGCAAGACGAGATCCACGCCGGGCAATCGACCTTCATGGTCGAGATGGTGGAAACGGCCAACATCCTCCACCACGCAACGCGGCGCAGCCTGCTGATCCTCGACGAGGTCGGGCGCGGGACGAGCACTTACGACGGGGTATCGATCGCCTGGGCGGTCGTGGAGTTCGTCCACAACCATCCGCGCTTGCGGGCACGCACGCTCTTCGCCACCCACTACCACGAGCTGATCCGGTTGGGCGAGGTGCTGCCTGGCGTGCGCAACTACAACGTAGCCGTTTCGGAAGAGGGGGGGCAGGTGGTCTTCCTGCACCGCATCGTGCCAGGGGGCGCCGATCGGTCGTACGGGATCCACGTCGCCGAGCTGGCCGGTTTGCCGCGGCCGGTCATCAACCGCGCGCAGGAGATCCTGGCGCAACTGGAGGCGGACGCCGGCCAGGTGCGCTCGGATCGTGCCCCGATCCGCCAACTGGCGTTCTTCGCTCAGGACGACCCGCTGCTCAAGGAGCTCGAATCGCTTGACGTGGCGTCCCTGACGCCCCTGGAGGCGCTAAACAAACTGTTCGAGTGGCAGGGTCGCTTCGGGCGGGCACCGGGCCCGCCACGGGGCTGAGTCCTCAGAACAACCCGCGCACGACCAACAAGCCGCCGAACACGATCAAGGGAACGCCAACGATCGCCCCCACGACCGTCGCGCTCAATAGTGCCCCAACGAGGACCAGGACCAGGCCCAGGATCACCGCCACGAGCCGGCCGGTGAGCACCAGGATTCCTGTCACCAGCCGCCACAGGGCGACAAAGGGCCAGAGGTACCAGGGCGTCTTCTTGGGTTCCTTACGCATCATCACTCCCGGATCGGTTCCGCCACTGCCGGGGCTGCGAGACGGCCGATCCACGTGGACAAGGATAGCATGGGCGGTTGCGGCCGCACGAATCCCGGCTGACCTTGGGCTGACGCCGTCGGCCTCCGCGCCCGGCGGAGCATGGGCGCCAGGCGGTTCCCGATTCGAAGTCTTTACTTTGCGAAGGAACCCTGCTAAACTCCCGGATCGTAGGTTGCGCGTGAGTTCAGTCAGGAAGTCGAAAGACCACGGCCTGAGCGGACTCTGCTCGGGCCGTGTTGGTAAGGACCGGGCGACCGGATTCCCGACGGCTGACGAACGAAGCAAGCGCCTAACACTCATTTGCCGGAAGGAGACATGTTAGATGGCAGAGCGTGTTGTCGGCACCGTGAAGTGGTTCAACAGCGGGAAGGGGTACGGTTTCATCGCCCGTGAAGGCGGCCCGGACGTGTTCGTCCACTTCACCGCCATCCAGTCGGAGGGTTTCCGCACGCTGGAGGAGGGTCAGAAGGTCGAGTTCACGATCGAACAGGGCCAGAAAGGCCCGCAGGCCAGCAGCGTCACCGTTCTTTAGGACGGACGCGCACGCTAAACACAGCGCCCCACCGGAAGGTGGGGCGCTCTGCGTCCCGGTAGGACGCACACGCGAGCGGCTAGGGACGCGCGTACACCCACTCGACGAAGAGTGGGCTCAGGTCGCACCGCATTGTGATTCGGCCATCCGCTGCAGGTCTTCCGGCATGGCCTCCTGCCAGGAGAAGGCCGCCGCGTAGGCGTGCAGGAACTCGTCGAATTGCGCCTCGCCTAGTTCCTCCTCGAGCGCCTCGAAGAAGAGGGGCCCGCGCCCGTAGACGATGGCCGAGTAGGAATTCTCGTCATATGCCCCGACCGGCAACCCGATCGGGATCGGCTCCCGGCCGACGCGGTCCCATCGGCCATAGAACGAGGCTCGCATCCCGGCCGCACCGTCCTCGCCATAGCGGTCTCTGGCGTACTGCAGGGTGGCGAATTGCGCCAGCGCCTCGTCCAGCCAGGGATCCTCGATCTGATCGTTCCCGACCAGGTTGTAGAACCACTCGTGCGCCGCCTCGTGCGCCGTGACCCACTCGAGCAGGGACTCCTCGGGCTGGTCGCCGAAATCCTGCGGGTCGGTGTACAGCCGGTCGGTCAGTGCGAAGGCGCCAGGGTATTCGATCCCCAGTGCGTAGGTCGGCGTCGTCACCACATCCAGCTTGGTGTACGGGTAGTCGCCGTAGCGTTCACCGTAGATCTCCAGGGCATGGGCAGCGACCTCCAGCGTTTGCTGCGCTCGCGCCTCGGTGCCCTCGGGCGAGCAGCTCCGGAGCATGATGGGTCCGAAGGCCTTCGTCGTGATTCGATAGTCCCGGCTGGCGGCCAGGTAGAAATCGCGCGCCGGTCCCACCGCAAGCAGCACCTCCTGCTGGTCCCCGGAGGCCCGGCGGGCGACCTCGACGCCCGAGCCGCATAGGACCAACTCGGCCGGGGCGCGCACACGCACCAGGTAGAAGCTGGCATCGGCGTAGGTCACGTCGCCGTACGTCGGCGGGACCTCGAGGTTCCAGCCCTTCGAATCGAACACGGCGACCATCGGATAGCCATGGGCGTAGGCCAGGACCCCAGAGGCATTGGCCAGCACGCCGTAGTTCAGTTCGACCTCATGCGGCACGCGCACCCGGAAGTCGACGCCGATCACAATGCTTGCCCCGGGAGCGAGCGCGGCATCCAATGGGATCGTGATCGAGCCCTGGCCTTCGCCGTACGCCGGTTCCACGTCCGTGCCATCGATGCGCACGCCCGAGAGTGTCATCTCCCCGCCGAGCAGGTTGGGAAACAGGTGAAGCGCCACCCGGTCGAGCGGCTCCGATTCGGTGTTGGTGTAGAAAACCTCCTGCGCGCCGTCGACCGTCGAGAGGTCCGGGGCGACCTCCAGCGCCAGGTGGTAGACGCTCGCACCCGCCAGGCCGCTGAGCACAGACTGCTGAGACTCGACCAACCCCGCGCTAAACGCGGACCGATCGGACCACGGCATGTCGAACAGCGCCTGCGTTCGCTCGTCCTGGGGTGGGGCAGTGGCCGGCGCCGGGGCGGAAGCGATGGACCGGCAGCCGGAAAGCATGAGCGACGCGAACAGGATTTGGAGGGCATAGGATCGCATTCGCACCTCCCGAGCCATTACTATCAGCATGGGACGGCGCGAAGCGGCTAGCTCGACCCCGGGGCGGTCAACTCGGCGTACTCCTGGGAAACCGGGGCGGCATCCTGGATGCCGAGGGTCGCCAGCAGTTCGCTGATCAGCCCTGCCTTTTCCTCGGCATCGCCGCGTGACCACGTCCGGCACTTGATCTCGATGAAGAACCCGGGCAATGCTGGGAGGGTCACCTGGTCGATGTTGACGAAGAACTCCTCACCTTTGTAAGTAATCTGCCAGCGCAGACGGTCCTTGGTGACCTCGGACTCGGATGTGGGCTTGAAGTACTCGCGGTAGAACCGCAGGCTGTGTTTGGCGGGAGCGATGAAGCGCGATCGGGAAAGCAGCACCGAATTCGGATACTCGCCCTCCTTCGCCGGGCCGGTGAGCGTGAGCCGGTAGCGGACGTTGAAGACGTTGCCGGCGACGTCGATGAACTCGTCCTCCCGGTGGCGGAGCCGCTCGGGCACCGTCCCGCCGAAGGAGAAGTAGGTGTCGTACTCATGATAGTGCGCCTTACGTGTCACCTGCACGCTTCCGGTCTGCAAAGCGCGCAGCACAGGCGCGGCGTCCTCGACGTGCACCTTGAGCTGGACCTCGTAGCTCTCCTCCTGTTCGGCGCCGCCGATGGCGATCAGCTTCGAAAGGACGGAGCCCTCGCGCGCCAGCAGGAAATGATCGATGCGGCGAGCGTACTCCCCGGCGGCCTCGAGCAGCGGGCTGAGCTGGATGGTCTTCAGCTCGCGATTGCGCATCAGCCAGCGACCTTCGACCATGACGTCGGTGACATCCGTCGACTTGGCCGAGTAGATGACCCGGGAGTAGATGGCGTCGGCTTCGCGCTCGAACGGCGGCCAACTGTGCACCCCTTCGAGGTCCAACAGGATCAAGTCGGCACGCTTGCCGGGTTCGAGGCTGCCGATGCGATCGCCGATGTGCAGGGCGCGAGCGCCCAGGCGGGTGCCCAAGGCAAGCGTCTCGCGGGCGGGCAGCGCCGTGGGATCGCGGCTAACGGCCTTGGCCACGAACGTCGCCAGGCGAAGCTCCTCGAACATGTCCAGGTCGTTGTTGGACGCAGGGCCGTCCGTGCCCACGCCGACGTTCAATCCCGCCTGGAGCATGCTGACGACCGGCGCAAATCCGGAGGCCAGCTTGAGGTTGCTCGACGGATTGTGGGCTATGCCTGCGCCGGCGTGCTGGAGCGTGTTGATCTCGCCGTCGTCTACGTGCACGCAGTGCGCCGCCAGCACCTTGGCGTCGAACAGCCCCTGCTTCTTGACCCACGGGATCACCGGCATGCCGTGCTCCGACCGCCACTCGTCCACCTCCAGGGCGGTCTCGGCCAGGTGCGTATGCAAGGGGACATCGAACTCCACCGCCAGAGCGGCGCACGCCTGAAGGATTTCCGGTGTGCAGGTATAGGGCGCGTGCGGGGCGACCGACGGCACGATGAGCGCGTGGTCCTTCCAGCGGGCGATGAAATCCCGCGCCGCCGCCAGGGAGTCTTCGAACGACGCGGCGTCGGGCGTGGGGAACTTCAGCACGGTCTGGGAGCACACGGCGCGCATGCCCGCCTCGGCCGTGGCCGCCGCCACCGAATCCTCGAAGTAGTACATGTCGGCGAAGCAGGTGATGCCGCCCCGGATCATCTCGGCGCAGGCCAGCAGCGTCCCCAGGCGGCAGAAATCCGGAGTGACGAACTCGCGCTCGACCGGCATCATGTAACCCAGCAGCCATACGTCCAGCCGGCGATCGTCGGTGAGTCCGCGCAGCAGCGTCATCGGCACGTGGGTGTGCGCATTGACCAGCCCGGGCATGAGCACCCGCCCGCCGCAGTCGACCACTTCGGCCGCCTGCCACTCGCGCCGCAAAGAAGCCTCTTCCCCCACGGCCACAATCATCGAGCCGCGCAGCACGACGGCGCCCCGGGGATAGGCGTGGTAGGAGTTGTCCATGGTCAGGACGTGGGCGTTGCTCAGGATGCGATCCGCCTGGTTCATGCCCCGACCCTCCGCAGGGCGTGGATTATAGCAGTCGCTGGCGTGGGTATAATCGAGCAGGAGGCTGGGCATGCGAGCTGTGGATCTGATCGTCAAGAAGCGTGACGGCGGCCGGCTTACGCCGGACGAGATCTCCTTTTTCGTCCGGGGTTTCACCGCCCGGGAGATCCCCGACTACCAGGTGGCGGCCTGGGCGATGGCCATCCTGCTGCGCGGCATGACGCCGGCCGAGACCTATGCGCTGACGCTAGCCCTGGCCGACTCCGGGGATCGGATCGACCTGACCGGCGTCGTCCCGATCGCCGTCGACAAGCACTCGACGGGCGGCGTGGGGGACAAGACCACGCTTGTGGTCGAGCCGATCGTGGCGGCCTGCGGCGTGCCGGTGGGCAAGATGTCGGGTCGCGGCCTGGGGTTCTCCGGCGGCACACTGGACAAGATGGAGTCGATCCCGGGTTTCCGGGTGAACCTGACCACGGACGAGTTCCTCGAACAGCTGCGCACCGTCGGGCTTGTGCTCAGCGGTCAGACGGCCGAGCTCGCACCGGCCGACGGCATGTTGTACGCGCTGCGCGACGTAACCGGAACGGTTCCGTCGATTCCCTTGATCGCCTCGTCGGTCATGAGCAAGAAGATCGCCTCCGGAGCGCAGGCGATCGTGCTGGATGTCAAGGTCGGCGTGGGGGCATTCATGCAGACGGTGCCGGAGGCGTCCAAACTGGCGCGCTTGATGGTGGATATCGGTCGTCGCTCCGATCGGCGGGTCGTCGCCCTGCTGTCGGACATGAACCAACCCCTTGGCTGCGCCGTCGGGAATGCGCTTGAAGTGCGCGAGGCGCTCGAGACGCTGCACGGCGCTGGTCCGGCAGATTTCCGCGAGCACTGTCTGCATGTCGCGGCACACATGCTGCTCATTTCCGGGCGGTCGAGCTCGCTGCGCGCCGCCCGCCTCCAGGCGACTGAGGCGCTCGACACCGGCGCCGCGAAGGCGAAGTTCCACGCGCTGGTCGAGGCGCAAGGAGGGGACGCCCGGGTCGTCGAGCAACCCGACCGGCTCCCCCAGGCACCGGTGACTCAGACGCTGCGAGCGGCGAAGGCAGGCAGCCTGGCCTGGGCCGATGCGCGCCTGATTGGGATGACGGCGGTGGCCCTGGGGGCAGGCCGAGAGCGCAAGGGCGATCCGATCGACCCGGCCGTCGGAGTTGTGGTGCACGCCAAGGTCGGCGAACGACTCTCGGCCGGCGCACCCCTGTGCACCGTCCACGCCTCCGATAAGAGCAAAGCCCGGGAAGCGCTCCAACAGCTCGAGCCAGCCTTCCGGCTTTCGCCGCGAACCGTTCCCGCGTTGCCGCTCTTCTACCGCACGCTTCGATGAGCCTCGGACCGGTAAGCGTACGTCGCTGGCAGGCCGAGGTGCCGCCGGATGAGCCTCTCGTGCGCGCCCTGCTGTCAGAAGAAGGACTGGAAGCGTACGGGTGGGGAAACGCGGCTGGCGAGGTCTATCCGCCTCACGTCCACGGATACGACAAGGTGATCTACGTCATCGAGGGCTCGATTGCTTTCGGCCTGGCCGAGGGCAGGGTCACCTTGCTGGTCGGGGACCGGCTCGATCTGCCGGCGGGCGTAGAGCACGCGGCCTCCGTCGGCCCGCAGGGCGTGCGCTGCCTCGAAGCGCATCGCTGACATCGAGCGATCCCATCGACCTTCGATCGCTTGCCTGGTGCCCCAGCATCTGCCTTGAGGTGCGCGATTACACGGCGCGCTCTCGGCGAGGCCGGGCGGCCATAGCCCGCGGCGGGTCAGCATGCCCTGGTCATGCCGACGCTGCCCCGACCAAACAAGCGTGCGGTGGAGCCCCTGTGCTGCTGAATCCTACAAGACGGCCGAGCCGGCCTTACGCGCCAGGTGACCGATGACGGTTGAGAGGGCGAAACCATCGGGGCAGGCGTGATCGCACATGCCGCATCCGCCGCACGAATGCAGCCAGCCGTCCTCGAGCTCCTTAGCCTGATCTCCGGAGCCCGCCAGGTCCCAGGCCTGGGAGAAGAACGGGCAAGCCCTCGAGATCCACGTCCGGCAATTCTCACAGCCGCGCAGATGGCGAATCAGCCCCTGCAGGCTGGCTTGACCCTCCTCCAGATGGGACTCTGCGTAGGCGCGCGAACGCTGGCGCCACTCGGTCAGCTTCGTCAGGACACGGTCGCGCCGGGCAAGTACATCGTCCGGGGGATCGGATTGCGACTGAAGCTCCAATCTGTTGAGTAGATCGACGTCCCGGAATCCGACAATCAGATGCCGGGTGGTCTCGAGCCCCAACACGGCAAGGTGGATATCGGTGTCGGTGGGGTAAGGCTGGTCGCATGCCTGACAGCTTGGCCGAAGCCGGCCGGGCAGGATCCCACCTTGAGCGGCAAAGTGGAGCGCCTCGTCGGTGATCTTCTCGATCTCCGCGGCGTGTTGGACGCGCCAGTCGAAATCCTCGTGCGGAAAGGTCGCCAGGCAGTCGGGGCTGATCAAGAGCAGGCCGCCCAGGGCGACTTGTTGGCGGCGCGCCAACTCCCGCAGACTACGCAGCTCGCAGGGCCGCAGGACGGCACCCAGGCGCTGTCCCGGGTTCTCGGCGAGCAGGGCGACAATGTGCGGCGCGGTGTTGAGCACCATCAGCGGTGCGAAGGGGTCGGCACGGTCGAGCTGGTCAGGAGAACTGAGAAGCCCAGGGCGAGGATCGTCATGGCCCTCCGCCCAGGCAGGGATGAACATCCCATCAAGCGAGGCACGATCCCAGACGTGCCGCAAAAACGAACGCGTCGCCTCCAAGGGGCCATCGGGTCCCACGGGGAGAAGCTTCTGGATGGGCATCCAGCCTCCCTTCGAGAGCCTGCCGGAAGGGCTCAGCTCCCCAGCCGTTCGGTCAGGACCTCGGCGATGTCCTTGACCGCCACGCGATCGGTGGCGCCTTCGGTGCGGATGGCGTCGTCAAACATGATCAGGCAGTACGGGCAGGCGGTGACGATAACCTCGGCGCCGGCGCGCTGTGTGGCTTCCTCAAAGCGCCGCTTGTTGATGCGCGTGTTGGGATCGGTCTCCATCCACATCTGGCCGCCTCCACCGCCGCAGCAGAAAGCATCGGCGCGGTTGCGGGGCATCTCCGTGCGCTTCAATCCGGGGACGGCGTCGAGCACTGCCCGCGGCTCGGCGTACAGATCGTTGTAGCGGCCCAGGTAGCACGAATCGTGGAAGGTGACCGTCTTGCCGCGGTCGGCGGCGCCCAGCCCGCCCAGCTTACCTCCCCGGACCAGCTCGGCGAGCAGCTCGGTGTGGTGGACGACCTCAAACGCCGCCCCGAAATGCGGGTATTCATTCTTGATCGTGTTGTAGCAGTGGGCGCAGGCGGTGACCATGCGCTTAAACTTCACGCCGGCAAACGTCGCCAGATTCTCGCGGGCCATGGTCTGGAAAAGGTACTCATGCCCGAGCCGTCGCGCGGTCTCGCCACAGCAGCCTTCGGCCTGCCCCAGGACGGCGAAGTCGATCCCGGCGCGCTGGAGCAGGATCGCCAGCTCGCGGCCGGCCTTCTGGCTCCGGGCGTCGTACGCGTACGCGCAGCCGACAAACAGCAGCACGTCGGTCTCCTCGCCCGGCTGAAGCACGCGCACGCCCAGCTCACTGACCCATGGGGCGCGCTGGGACTTCTCGATGCCCCATGGATTGCCCCGGCGCTCCATCTGTGTCAACGCCTCGGCTACCGAGCCGGGAACGTCGCCGGTGGTCAGCGTCGCGTAGCGGCGCAGGTCGACGACGGCCGAGACCGGATCGATGAAAAGCGGACAGACGGCCACGCAGTGGCCGCAGGTCGTGCACATCCATGGCGCGTCCTTGCCAATGGCGCCGCTCAGGATGGGGTGCGGTTCGAGGCCCGGCTTCTGACCGAAGGTGGTATGCGCGTCCTGGCACAGATCTCGAATCAGCGTGCGAGGGTTGTACGGCATGCCGCTGATCGCCGCCGGGCACACGGACTCGCACCGCCCACACTGGACGCAGGCATCAAATGACACGAGCGACGGCGCGCTGAAGTCGGTGGCGACACCCACGCCGAGCTTCTCGGTGTTCTCGATGTCCTCGATCGTCCCGAGTTCACCGTCCTTGCGCCAGGGTCGCAGGGCGATGTTCAGCGGGCCGACGACGATGTGGCGCATCTTGGTGTAGGGCAGCAGCGCCACCAGGCCAAGCGAGACGACGACGTGCCCAGCGATCAGCCAACCGTGGATCGCCTGCCCGGCGGCGCCCCCCAGGCCCAGCCAGAGGGCCGCGGCATTGCCGATCGGGGACCAGACGCGCCACGCGGGTTCGACCTCGGCCATGCGCACTGCTTCGGTCAGGAACCCCAAGACCGCGATCGTCGCCAGCAGGATCAATGCCGCCCAGTCTTCCCAGCGGTTCTCCAGGTGCTTCGGTCGAAAGAACAAGCGGCGAAGTGCGGCCATCACCACACCGACCAGGATCATGCCGCCGGCGATGTCCATCACCAGCTCGAACCCGAGGTACCAGCTTCCGGTCGGCCACGGGAGGGTGATGGGCAGGAAGAGCGGGTACTGCAGCAGGTTGACGACCGTGCCCAGGATCTGGATCGAGACGCCCCAGAAGAGCATGAAGTGCATGATGCCTGGATAGAGACGCGTTAGAACACGGTCCTGAATGAGTGCGTGCAGCAGAAGTTCGCGCCCGGCACGCGACCATGCCTGGCGGCGCGAGGGAGCAGCCGGCGCCGAGGGGAGTGCGGCCGCCTGAGTGGTCACGCTTCACCCCCGATGAAGAGAGTGCCATCCTTGATGAAATAGGGGATCGCCTTGAGCGCCTTGGGCGGCGGGCCCTCGATCACGGACCCGTCATCGGAGCGGAAGTAGCCGGCGTGGCAGGGACAGGCGATGATGTCCTCGGCGCCGTCGTACTTCACCAGGCAGGCGAAGTGGGTACACACCGCGGTGTACGCTCGCATGCCGGCAGGTGTGTTGAGCACCAGCGCCGGGTAGCGTCCGTAGCTGATCGTGCGTGAGTCGCCAACCTTGAGTTCGCCGGCGGGTCCGACGGCGACAGGCTCCGTCGGGATCTCCACGAGCTTCGAAGGCCAGAAGTAGGCCACGGCCGGCGCGGCGAACGCGCCCAGGCCCAGTGCCGCCAACATTCCGTTGAGCAGCTTGAGAAACCCTCGCCGGGAGACCGGCCCTTGCGTCGACGTCATGGTTGGCTCCCTATCGGTCTCATCGGCTGCGCTAGGCGCGCATGCCCATCACGGTCAGGAGGGCGATCCCGGCCATGACGACGACGGCGAGCAGGATGCGAACGCGCCGCCCGCGCGGGCTGTCCGCGCGCCGGTCGAAGAACGGCCACAAGATGATGGCGACGATCCCCAGGATCGGGAGCACGACGCCGATGTTCTTGGGGACGTACTTGAGCATCTCCTGCAGAAACACGAAGTACCAGTGCGCCTTGACGTGCAGCGGCGTGTTCATCGGGTTGGCGGGTTCTTCCAGCCCCACCGGCCACAGGCTTCCGAGAACCCCTACTGCCAGGACGATCGCCATCAACCCCATCGTGACCCACGCCTCGGTCTTGATGTGGGTCGGGAAGAAGGGGATCGTCTTGTCCTTGTCTGTGATCTCGGTCATGTCGGCACTCCGTGCGGGCCTACAGCGGCCGGGCGATGCCCTGGCGCCGGATCATGAAGAAGTGGGCCACCAGAAACAGGATGATCACGGCGGGCAGGACGAGCACATGCAGGGCGAAGAAGCGGCTGAGGGTCACGGCGGTCACTTCCCAGCCGCCGCGCAAGAAGACCAGGGCCAGGTTGCCGATCCCCGGCTCCGCGCCGGCGATCTCGGTCGCCACGGTGCTAGCCCAGAAGGCCGTCTGGTCCCACGGCAGAAGATAGCCCGTGAGGCCGAACGCCAGCGTGATGACCATTAGAAACACGCCGCTGATCCAGTTGAGCTCGCGCGGTGCCTTGAAGGCGCCGGTGATGAACACGCGCAGCATGTGGGCGACGACCACGATGACCATGCCGTTGGCAGCCCAATGGTGGATAGCGCGGATCGCCGAGCCGAAGAGGACGGAGGTCTCGATATACTGGATGCTGGCGTAGGCGCCTTCGGGCGTCGGCTGGTAGTAGAAGGCCAGCATGATTCCGGTGATGCCCAGGACGCCAAAGAGGGCGAAGCTGATCCCTCCCAGGCAGTAGTACCAGGCGGTGGCAAACATCGGGACGGGCTTGGAGAGGACCTTGCCGAGCGGCTCCTTGAGGTGGAAGCGCTCTTCGGTCCAATCGACGGCGCGCAACATGAGAGGCTTCCACGGGGCGCGCGTCGTCCAGTTGCTGGTCAACCTCCAACCGCCGTAGGCGAACACGGCGCCGAAGACGGCGAAGACCATCCAGCGGCCGAACGGATAGAACAGGGCGGTGATCTCGCCGCTCAGATGACAATGCTGGCAAGTATCCTGTTCGGCGGGCGGCGGAGGAACTTCGCCAGCTTCGGACGCCCGCACCAACGCCACGGCATCGACCGGGAGTGTTGCGACCGCTTCGACGCGGGGCGCGCGGGCGGCGAAGCCCACCACCATCACGAGCGCGAACGCGAGTAGGAGGAACGCAAGTCTCCGGATCGACATCATGCTCCCTCCCCGGCGACCCGGGCCAACCCTTGTCGCGCGGTGTCCCGCGCCAAGACGCACTCCATATCTACGTTAACGGAGGGGGCGAATTGGCGGGCAGTGCAAGCCCTCCCGCCTTTGGGCGAGAAACGTCATCGTGGAATAAGCGGAGGAAGATTGTCACCTTCGATTGCGCCGAACGGCAGACGGCAAAGCGCAAGGCGAGGGAACGAGGCTGTGCCCCGGATGCAGGCGCGAGGCAGCGCGCTACGTCTCTTGCGCTCTCCGTCCCGCAATCACGGACACGCGTTCAGAAGGTGTTCGTCGAACGTCTCGGCAAAGGTGTGGCGGCCCGAACCGTCGCACGCCGCGCGGAAGTACAGGTAAGGGGAGGCCTCAGGGAAAGCCACGGCGCGCAGGGAAGCCAGGCCCGGATTGGCGATGGGCCCGGGTGGCAGTCCGGCGTACAGGTAGGTGTTGTACGGCGAATCGAACTGCAGGTCCTCAAAGCTCAGGCCCGGCTTCCACCACGCGCCGTCCGGCTGGAGCCCGAGGACATACTGCACCGTTGGATCGGCGTCGAGCTTGATGTCCTGCGCCAGCCGGTTGAGGAACACCGAGGCGATCAACGGCCGTTCGTCGGTGACGACGGCCTCGCGTTCGACGATCGAGGCCAGCGTAACCGCCTGGTAGAGCGAGAGGCCCTGCTGGCCGAAGGCGCCGCGCAACTCCGGGCCCACGCGCAGCTCGAAGGTCTCCAGCATTTCCGCCACAAGATCGGCCGCTTGGCTGTCCAAGGTCAGATGGTAGGTGTCGGGGAACAGGAAACCCTCCAGCCGCGCCGGGTCGGGGAGCTCGGCAGACAGGGCGGGCTGGACGGTACCCGATCGAGAAGCTTCAAGGAACTGCTCCGGCGAGAAGGGCGCCAGCGCCGCCGGCAATGCCGCCGCGATCTGCTCGATGCGCCAGCCTTCCGGCACGGTGAAGATGATGGCCGGAGCAGATGCGTGCTGAAGTGCCGTCGCCAGCTCGCGTGGGGTCATGCCGCCGCCGAGGTTGTAGTGGCCGGCCTGGATTGTGCGGTCGGCTCCCAGGTATCTCAGATAGGCACGCAGCAAGAGTGTTTCGCGAATGATCCCCTGTTCCTGCAGGCGTTGGAGGATGGCGGAGGCCAACTCGCCGGGCAGGATCTCGAGATCGATAGGTGGCCCCAGGTCCCCGGCCGGCAGGTCGAGCGCCTCGCGGCGAAGCGTCAGAAAGGCAGTGAGCAAGCCGCGCTGAACAGGGTCGAGCGATGGATCGGACGGCCCAAGCGCCGCAGTCGAATCGGTCAGCGTCAATCCGATCAACGCCGCGCCGGCCAGCAGCCCGCAGGCCACCGAGACCGCCAGCAGCCCGAGGCAGGTGCAGCCTCGGCTACGGCGATCGCTGGGCATTCAGAAACTCCTGAAGGATCACCGCGGCTGCGCGCGCATCCAGCATCGGATCATCCCGGCCCCCGCGGCGGGCGGCCTGCGTCGAGCCGCTCTCATCCCACGTTTCGACCGGCACGGACGATTGCTGGCGAATTGCCTCCGCCAGGCGCAGTCCCCGACGAGCCTGCGGCCCGACCTCGCCTTCGGAGTTGAGGGCTACGCCGACCACGATCGCTCCGGCGCCGTGCCGCGCGGCGCGCTCGAGGATGGCGAGGGCATCCGCGGCGCGCGATGTGTGACGCACCACCTCCAGCGGCCGGGCGATGGTCCGGGTGGGATCGCTGATCGCCAGCCCGATGCGCACCTCTCCTGGATCGACGGACAGCACCGGTGACTTCACGCTTGGTCCCACGGCATACGGACCCTTACGCGAACCTCAAGCCAAGGGACGAAGGGCCACCAGGCAGGGGCCGTTTCGACCTGCGCCGGCTGGGACTGCCCGGGCAGCGCGGCGAGCCGGGCGATTGCCGCGGACGGCTGCATCCCGCGCACAAGTCGGCGAACGGCGGAGGCGGGGATCGGCGTGTAGACCTGCTGATCGGCGTGCAACAGCAGCACTTCGGGACGCCTGGGATCCGTCTCGCGGAGTGTCCATGCCAGCGAACCCGGGACGGCGTCCGAGGCGGTCGGGAGCTTATCGGCCAGTGCGAGGCCAGCGGCGGCTTGCAGGTTCTCCGTCCGGTACACAAGGGCGGTCAGCTCGAGGGTGAGGTCGAGGTGCACAGAGTCGGCCGTCGCGCCGACCTCGCGGTCGAACGTACTTTGCGGCGTGTGGACGACCCGCAGCGAGGCAGGCGCAAGCACTTCGCCGTCCTCCAGCGCGTCTTCGATCTCGGACGCAGCCTGGGTGAGTATTTCTTCCGTGAGCAGTCGCAACGCGGTGGCGTGATCCGCCTGCGCGACGGCACCGCGCTCGATCTCTGTTCCTCCCGTCAGGCGATCCGGCTGGGCGACGGTCGCGCGGAGGCCCAACGGTCCGTCGATCGCGTCGAGCGAATTCGACGGGAGGTTGCCTGCCAGCCCGGGGCGAGCGGCGACGACCCTCACACGGGCCGTGGCGTCCTTGCCCGCCGGAAGCGAAAGATCGGCAATGGTTGTGAAGCGCAGATCCGGTCGGCCGGCAGGCAGGACGCCGGTGCCGGCGGGCAGCAGGATCGACTCGTCCGTCAGGTTGGAGAAGACAACCTCGCCCGAGGCAGGTTGTCCGGGCACCTGGGTCTTGCCCGTCGTTGTCACCCGCAGTTCGCCCGTCAGCCGCAAAGACTCCAGTCGGGCGGGGATGTGCCCATCCGCATTCGCTGTGTCGGCCTTCGGATCGAGGGTGATTGGAACCTCTGCCTGCTGCTCGCGCAATGCGGGAGAGATCGTAATCGTCGCCGAGGGCACGAGCGCCATCGCCGCGAGTGCCAGCACCAGCACGAGCAAGCCGATCACGGCGGCCCGAAGCCAGGCGGAGATGGGCCGGGGCTGCTCGCGCGGCGGACGAACCGCGGACGCGCGCCCGCTGGGACGCGGTGGCGAGTGGAAGGAGGGCATCGCTGCCGTCTTCCACGTCTCTTCGGACATGCGCGTGGTCGAGCGGAAGATCGGGATGCCCAATTCGGCGGCGTGTTCGAGGACGACCGGGTCACGCGTCACCAGCCCAAGCTCGCAACCCTGGCGCGCCGCCTGACGACGGATCAAGACCAGGTCCAACCGCTTGCGCAGGACGCGCGCCCGATCGGGCCACACGAGCACGACGCGCGGGGCCTGTGCCCAGGCCAACTTGTCGCGGGCCGAGGCCAGGTCTTCATGCGCGTCGAGCTGGAGGATCTGGACTTTCATCGCCGCTCCGTCGGTCGTTCCTTGGGAGCTCCGGCGGTCAGCCGAGTTTGGCCTGAACCCACGGACCCACGCGGGCGAGTGCCGCCGGGAGCGCGGAAGCGTCCTTGCCGCCGGCCTGCGCCAACATCGGTTTGCCGCCGCCGCTGCCGCCGACCACCTGGGCGACTTCCTTGACCAGGTCGCCGGCCTTCCAGCCGCGAGCGACCAGATCCTGCGTGAGTGCGGCGATGATCACCGGCTTCCCGTCGTAGACGGACGCCAGCACGGCCACGCTGCTCGGGTGGCGCTCGCGGAATCGGTCCACCATCGACCGGAGCGTATCGGCATCGGCTTCAGGGAGAAGCGCCGTCAGGACGGGAATGCCGCCGATGATCGTCGGCGTCAGCGCCTCCAGCGCCGCCTGCGCCGCCTGGGCTTTCGACGCCCCGAGTTCCTTCAGCAACCGGTCCTTCTCGGTGAGCAGCGTCTCGAGGCGGTCGGGGACGGATTCGGGGGAGGTCGCCAGCCGCTCCGCCGCTGATTCAAGGCTCTGCAGGCGGGTGCGGATGCGCTGCAGCGCGCCTCGCCCTGTGACGGCCTCAATCCGCCGGATTCCGGCGGCGACGCTGCCTTCGCTGGTGATCAGGAAGACGCCGATCACGCCCGTCTCGGGGACATGAGTTCCCCCACACAATTCATACGACATGCGCTGACCCGCGCGGCCGATGGTAATCGTGCGCACGCGCTCGCCGTAAGTTTCGCCGAAGAGGGCCATGGCGCCCTCGGCGATCGCCTGCTCACGCGGCCGCTCGACAATCTCCAGGGGGTAGTTCTCCAGGACGGCGTCGTTGACCAGCGTTTCGACGCGGGTGATCTCATCCGGCGACATTGCCTTGGGGTGGGTGAAGTCGAACCGCAGCCGGTCGGGAGCGACGAGCGATCCGGCCTGCCGGGCGTGTTCGCCGAGGACGCGGTGGAGAGCGGCGTGCAACAGGTGGGTAGCGGTGTGGTTGCGCATGATGTCCCACCGCCGTCCGGCGTCGACCGCCGCCAGCGCCGGATCCCCCTGACGCGGGCTGCCGTCCACGACGCGTCCGAGATGGACGACCAGTCCGCCGACAGGCTCGCGCACATCATCGACGGCGATCTCCCAGCGCGGCTCGCGCACCGAGACGATCGTGCCGTGATCCGACACCTGGCCCCCAGACTCGACATAGAACGGCGTCTCAGGCAGCACAACCTGGACGACATCCCCGGGGCCGGCGGCACTGACGCGCTGACCTTCGGCGAGCAGCGCCAGGACCGGGGCCTCGACCTCCAGCCCGGCATACGGATCGTCTCGAACGCCGGCGCCGCTCAACGCACCGCTCTGGTGCAGGTCGGCAAGCAGCGTCTGGTAGACCTCGACGCCCGCTTCGACCATCTCGCCGAGCGCCTGCCCGGTGCTCGAGGCCTGGCGATGCTGCTCCATCGCAAGCAGGAAGCCGGCCTCGTCCACCTCCATGCCTTGCTCCCGGGCAATGTCCCGGGTGATTTCGAGCGGCAGGCCGTAGGTCGTGTACAGCCCCGCGGAGGAGGGTCCATCGAGGACTGTCTCGCCTGAGGAGCGCAAGACCGAGAGTTGGTCCATGAGGTGAACAACGCCAGTATCCAGCGTGCGTTGGAAACGACGCTCCTCATCGGTGAGGGTCGACAGGATGGCGGCGCGATGGCGCGCCAGCTCCGGATAGACCTCGGCGTAAGTTTCGATCGCCGCGTCAGCCACGCCGGCCAGGAACGGCTGCGTGAATCCCGCCTTGCCCCCGAAACGGCTGGCGCGGCGGATGATCATCCGGCAGACGTAGTTCCGGCCGGTGTTTCCCGGCACAACGCCGTCGGCGATCAGGAAGGCGGCGGCGCGCGCGTGATCCGAGATCACGCGGTAGGGCGTGAGCAGCGCGTCGCGCTGCGAGGCGGAGTGCCCTGCCAGGGACTGAATTCGGTCGAACATCGGTTGGATCAGATCGGTCCGATAGGTCGAACCGACACCCTGGATCACCGAGACGATTCGCTCGAACCCCATGCCGGTGTCGACGTGCTTGGCCGGAAGCGGCTCGAGCTGCGTCGGGCTCGAGCGGTTGTACTGGATGAAGACCAGGTTCCAGAGCTCGAGGAAGCGCTGGCAGTCGCCGTTGACGCGGCACACGTGGCCGGGAACCTGCGATCGGTCGCAGGCCTCCGGCCCGAGGTCGATGTGGATCTCGCTATCCGGGCCGCAGGGGCCGGTCTCGGCCATCTCCCAGAAGTTGTCCTTGCGCCCGTAGAACAGCACGCGATCCGAAGACATGCCCGGCTGCTGGCGCCAGACGTCGGCCGCCTCATCGTCGCGCGGCACGATGCCCTGTTCGTCCTCGAAGCACGTCGCCCACAAGCGGTCGGCCGGCAGACCCCAGACGCCGGTCAGCAGCTCCCAGGCCCACCCGATCGCCTCCGGTTTGTAGTAGTCGCCGAACGACCAGTTGCCGAGCATTTCGAAGAAGGTGTGGTGCGAGTCATCCCGCCCCACGTCGTCGAGATCGTTGTGCTTGCCGGCTACGCGCATGCACTTCTGGCTGTCGGCGACCCTGGTGTAGGGCCGCGTGCCGGTCCCCAGGAAGACGTCCTTGAACTGCACCATGCCTGAGTTGGTGAACAGCAGCGTCTGGTCCCCACCGGGCACGAGCGACATGGAGGGGACGATGGTGTGGCCGCGCGCGGCGAAGAAGTCGAGGAACGACTTGCGAATGGCGTGACCGGTGCGCGACGGCGCGGGGGATGAAGACGGACGGGGCATCGAGCCTCCTGGATGAACGAGGATTATAAGCCAGGAGCCGGGGCCATTCAACGCGGCGTCGAATGTGGTGGTCGGGGCAGGGCGGCTGTGGTATGCTCGTGCCTGCGATGTCGACCCACCTGTTGCGTGCCCGGGAGACGATCTACGCTGGCTGCCGCCCGACGGGCTGCCCCGGCCGGATGCGCCCCGCGCCGAGGTGACGACCGGCCGTCGCGGGGAGTGAGATGTGGCAGCGTGGCGCCCTGGGTGCCACGCTTTTTCGTTGTCGGCCACGGGAGGCACGAGCATGACCCCTAGCACGAGGATCGACGAACAGGTCGCGCTGCTGATGCAGGGCACCGAGTACGGCGACCAGGCGCTCCAGGCGGCGATGGCAGCCGAGCTCAAGCAGCGCCTGATCGAGGCCGACCGCGAAGGCCGACGGCTGCGGGTGTACTGCGGCTTCGACCCACGCACCAGCGACCTGCACCTGGGGCACACCGTCCCAATGCGCAAGCTGCGCCAGTTCCAGGAACTCGATCACGAAGTGACCTTCCTGATCGGGCGGTTCACCTCGCTGATCGGCGACCCGTCCGACAAGGATAAGCTGCGGCCGCAGTTGACGCCGGCCGAGACTGCCGCCAACGCCGAGTCCTACGCTCAGCAGGCGTTCAAGATCCTCGATCCGCAGCGGACGCGCATCGAGTACAACGACACCTGGCTCTCGAAGCTCGATTTCGCCGACCTGATCCGCCTGGCATCCAACTTCACACTTCAGCAGTTCCTGACCCGCGACACGTTTCGAAAGCGCTGGGAGGACGGCGACGCCATCTACCTGCACGAGACGTTCTACACGTTGATGCAGGGCTACGATGCATACAGCCTGCGCGCCGACGTCCAGGTTGGCGGGACGGACCAGTTGTTCAACATCCTCACTGGGGCGCGGAAGTTGATGGAGTTCATGGGGGAGAAGCCCAACATCGGCATCATCCTGGGCCTCCTGCCGGGCACCGATGGCGTGGTCAAGATGAGCAAGTCGTTGGGCAATCACATCCCGCTTCGGGCAGCGCCGGACGACATGTACGGCAAGGTGATGAGCATCCCGGACGCGGCCATGGGCAGCTACTTTCGGCTGGTGACGCGCCTGGCACCGGCGGAGATCGCCGCGATCGAGCGCGGGCTGTCGGCCGGGGAGCTGCACCCGCGGGATGTCAAGATGCGGCTGGCGCGTGAGATCGTCGGGATCTACCACGGGGAAGACCAGGTCGCGGGGGCCGAGCAGGCCTTCCGGCAGGTCTTCCAGGAGCAGGGCGTGCCGGAGGAGATGGACCGCTACCTCCTT
Source organism: uncultured Chloroflexia bacterium (assembly GCA_963777165.1). Lineage (GTDB taxonomy): Bacteria > Chloroflexota > Anaerolineae > Anaerolineales > E44-bin32 > DYJB01. The sequence continues at coordinate 716,125 of CAVZPO010000023.1, read as the reverse complement.
TCACCAGGGCGGACTTTGACTGATGTGCTGGTGGCGACCGGCCTGGCGGGTACGCGCAGCGCCGCGCGGAGGCTCGTGGATCAGAAGGCTGTGCGCCTCGAGGATCAGGTGCTGGAAGACGCCAGCGCGGTCCTATCCCTGTCGGGCGAGGGGGTGCTGCGCGCTGGCAAGCGCAAGTTCGTGCGTCTGGTTCCCCGGGGCTGAAGCGGGCGACGCGTGCGACGACCGACTTCCGAAGTCCAGCGGGCATCGGAAGTCGGTTGTGATTCCAGCAGGTTGCGGATGGGGCCGGCGCAGGAATCGGAGGGCGTCTCAGCCCTATCAGCAGCACACGATGATGCCGCCGGCGGCCGCCTGACCACTGAAGCCGAGGGAGAGCGTCTTGGGTCAGGGAGCGATTCGTCCCATTCGTGCAGATGCCCTAGAATCCGCGCTCCAGCACGAGCGCGTTCGGCAGAGAGACGTGGCTGTTGTTCTAGAGCCCCAAAGGAGAGCGCGACCATGAGAACCCGGTATCAAACCCTGTCAGGCAAGAAGACTCTTCTTCCCTTGCTGGTCGCACTGGTTGCCACATCGCTGGCCTGCAGCCTGGTCGGTGGACAATCGAGCGTCCCGTCAACTTCGAGCGCGGACACCTCCGCCACGGGCCAAGGAGCACCGGGTGCGCAAACGGGCTCCGCCCCTGCAACGGAATCTGGGGTGCCGAGTGGCCAAACGGACACAGCGGAGGTCTTCTCGGAGTCCTTCCCGCTCGCGCCCGACACGAGCATCGATCCCGAGAGCGTTTCTGAGCCCGACCCGAGTAGAGGTTCATTTAAGCTGCGGTCCAAGGCTGCATTGGGCGGGTTGGTGGATTTCTATTCAGCCACACTCTCAGCCCAGGGATGGACCCATCGCTACACTGATGCCAATACCATCGGCGGCGTGACCCAATTCTGGAAGAAGGAAGATGTGTATCTCTCTTTGCAGTTCGGCTACGATTCGATCGGAGCCGTGGTGAGAATCAAGTATCAAAGCGTTGCGGCCGATGCTTTGGGGAGGCTGCCCGCGGATCTTACTATCCCCGACAAAGCGGAACTAACGAACGCATTCGATACAACGTGGGACTTTCTCGTCGATCAGGACTTCGCGGCGGTGATTGCGTTCTATGACAAGGCCTCCGCCGATTGGGCCCCGTGCTCCGGGTTTAGTGCAGGGGAAGGCGAAGGCGACGACGGAGGGCCGAGATTCCCGCCGGGGGCAACCCCGATGCCAACCCCCACACGGGACTCGCGTCCGGCGAAGGAACTATGCGGGGTATTGCCCAGTCAGAACCAGGTGGAACTGTACATCGTGCCGCATGGTGAGGCCACGCTCCTGCATGTCTACATCACCAGTCTGAATCCTTCCGATTCCGGTTTGCCGGCGGAACTTCCGGTCTACCCTGGCGCCACGATCCAAAGCGTTGACCCGGGCATGGTGACGTTCCAGGCCGGTGCCGGCTCGGACGCCGTGAAGGATTTCTATGAGGAGAAGCTCACAGCGGCCGGGTGGACGCCCGAGGGGCAGCCCATGGAATTCGGAAGGGGTCGGCATGATGAACTGGAAGAAGGGAAGCGAATCGGTCATGATCGTCATGACCGCGCTCGGGGCGGATGATTGCCTGGTCATGATTGCGTATGAGGGCTCGTGATAGCGCCAGGCAATCCGGATCTTCCGCTATTTGCTACTTCATTCATCTTGCATGGGGATGCCGTAGTCGTTTGCGAAAAGGAGAAGATATGAAGCCACGCCGGGCAGGGTGACTTTTCAGGCCGGGGCCAGCCTGGAGCTAGTGAAGGCATACTACCAGGATGCGTTCGAGGCAGCTGGCTGGTTGCCCAGTGGGCAGCCCCTCGCGTCGGCAAACGCAGTTGTGTTGAACTCGACGAAAGGCAACCAGGTGGTGATGATCACGATCTCCGCGATGTCGGCGGAGGATTGCGGCGTCACCATCATGTCTAAGGGGTCTTGATGCCGTAGGAACGATGCGGGATGTTGGCTGAGCCGCCCACCTGGAACTGGTCCAGTGCGCGGGTCATGACATGCGCAGACCATGCCTCATGGTGAAAGGGGGGGTCGGGCGCGTGGAGTGGTCGCGAATGCACTGAAGCATGATGTGGCCGTGTCGGCCACATCATGCTTCAACTCAGGCCGTTGCCTGTGTTCTCTGCCATTCTCCCCTCCGACAATCCGGCAGAGAGGGAGCCAGCCGGAGTCGGCCTCTTCGGGGGCTCCTACGGCTCGAGCACCAGCTTCGCCTCAAGCTCCTTCTCCACCTGAGAACGCGTCCACAACATCGGGTGCAGTTCGCCCTTGCGCCACGGCTCGATCCGGTCATCGTAGTGCGGGCTGCCGAGCCTGCCGGACTGGCCAGGGACGGTCGTGCTCAACGAGCGCGACACGTCCTGCAGGTCGACGATCTGCCGAAACGAGGGTGACCACGAACGGTTGTCGTAGGGCTGCTCGGGTGCGACGGCCGTCTGGCAGGGCGTGTCGGTGTCCCCGCCGATGGGAACCGGCCCCCGGCTGAAGATGCGATCGAGCGGCTTCTGCATGCCCAGCGGGTGATCGAACGGTGCGCGATGGATCTTACCCCACTGCCAGTTGGTGGTCTCTCTCCCGAGCGTTGCGCGTAGCCACTCAACTGCCTCGATGAGGCTGCGCTCGAGAACCTTGTCCCGTCCACCGGCCTGCTGAACCCACCACGACTTCGGGTCACGCATCATGCGCAGCATGGCGACCGTGTCGTGGCCGTAAAACTCGTGCGACGCGAGCAGCACCGGATGAAATCCTTGTCCCATGACCCGCGTGGTCAATTCCTTGCCCAGACCGGGCTCGAGCAGATTGCGGACCAGGCGGGTTCGCGTGATCTCGTAGACCGTGCCGCCGATCGTCTCGGCCGAAAGCACGCCGTCCCACGCGCCCAGCAGTTCGAGCGCCAGTCCGGCGCGCGCGTCGGTGGTCGAGAACCCTCGCAGCAGGGCGACGAATTCGAGCCCCGGGAGGCAGGTGTAGTCGGTCTGCAGGGCCCGGAAATCGTCCGGCCCCACCTTCGGCCTGGAGTTGAGCACTTGCTCGATTCGCCGTGCCCGGTATCCGTTCATGTAGACCTTGCCGAGCGCGTACGGATATCGGTCGCTGACCAGTTTCTGGTTGGTGGTTACGATGAGCCCGCGACGCGGGTTGAGGGCGTGCGGCATCTTGTCGAACGGCACCTCGCCGATCCACTCATGGTCGGCGCTGTACCCCGGGGCCGGGGTCCGTCCGTCGCCCCGGGCGCGAATCGGGACCTTGCCGGTGACCCAGTGCCCGATGTTCCCGATCACGTCGGCATAGGCGACGTTGAGCTGCGGCGCCTCGATCAACCGCATCGCGGCGACGAAATCATCCCAGCCCCGCGCCAGGTTCAGCCGATGCCACCCGGCCAGCGCCGTGCTAGGCCTGAGCGCCATGGAACACACGGCCAGGCGCTTGTCCGAGGCACCGGTGACGTCCGAGATGATCGGGCCGTGATGGGTGACCAGGATGCGCTCGACGTGCGGCTCCTTCGCTCCCTTGATGGGGATGCGCTCCTCGATCACCTGCACCGGCTTCCAGCCTTTCCCGAAGCGGCTGCGCGGCGAGGCGCCATCCTCGATCTGTTCGACAAACAGGTCTTCGCAATCGGTGAAGGCCAGCGTCATTCCCCACGCGATGCGCGCCGTGTGCCCGACGAGCACCATGGGCACGCCGGGAAGCGAAACGCCTCCGACCTTCAGGTCCCCCGCCGTGAGTTGGATCTCGTACCAGAGTCCCGGCAGGCTGAGTGCCAGATGCATGTCATTGCACAGGAACGGCATGCCGGTGGTCGTCCGCCCTCCGGCTACAACCCACGCATTGCTGCCCATGGCGCGATGCAGGAAGGGACCGCGTGCCGCCCGCAGCGCCCCCTTGGCTGAACGCACGTTGAACTCGATCCCGTCCGGGAGGGTGAGCGGGCTCAGGCGCGGATACTCGATCTCCAGTTCGCCGGCGTGGCGTGCCCCGACCTTCTCGACCATCCACGCCCGCAGGAGCTCGCCGTACCACGCGTGCGATAACTGCCAGATCATGACCCGGGAGAAGGCCATCGAGTCGTCGGTCGTCCAGGGCTGAGGTTTCAGTCCGATCAGCGTGAATTCCACCGGGGCGCGGTACTCCGTCGACGTCAGGTAGGCGTTCACACCGGCGGTGTATGCCTGCATCACCTGACGCATCCGTGGTTCCGCGAGGGCCCAGTCCGCCTGGCCGAGGCGGCGAAAGCCGAAGGTCAGGGCGGTGCGATCGGTGTCGAGGGCCAGGCTGCCAAAGACCTCGCTCAGCCGCCCGTTGGCCGTGCGTCGATTGAGCTCCATTTGCCACAAACGGTCTTGCGCGTGGACATAGCCCTGGGCCATGTAAAGGTCGAGCTCCGATTTCGCATACAGGTGGGGCACACCCCACCGATCGCGCAGGACTTCCACCGGCGCCTGCAGTCCGGGCAGCGTGAGGGTACCGGCGATGGTGGGAAGGCGGCGGCGGCCCATCGAAGTCAACACGGCGCGCAGCGGAGGCGTGATCAGATCATGGAGGATGGACATCGGGCTCCCTCAGAGGTGAACGGCGGGCTGGCCAGGAGGGTCAATCCGCAACGGGTGGGCGGTCCAGCGAGCGGCCTGGCCGATCAGCCCTTGACGACGGCGACCGGACGAAGCCGGGCGACGCGGGTGGCGATGCCTGCCTGGGTGACGACCTCCACGACTGCGTCGACATCTTTATAGGCCTGGGGCGCCTCTTCCGCCAGTCCGGCAAGGGAGCCGGCCCTCACATTTACGCCCTGCGACTCCAGGTCTTGGCGCAGCTGATCGCCGCGCACCATTCGCTTTGCCTGATGCCGGCTCATCGTCCGCCCCGCGCCGTGGCAGCACGATCCGAAGGACAGGGTCATGCTCGCTCCGGTCCCCAGCAGAACCCACGAGGCGGTGCCCATGCTTCCGGGAACGAGCACCGGCTGGCCCATCGCCCGATAGTGAGGCGGCAGGGCCGTATTCCCGGGGCCGAAGGCGCGTGTGGCGCCTTTGCGGTGCACGCAGACTCGTTCGGCGTGCCCGGCGATCGTATGCTCCTCGATCTTCCCCATATTGTGGGCGATGTCGTAGACCTGATGCAGTTCCCAGCGGCGGACGTGCCCACGCAGAACCTCCTCGAACGCGGTGCGCGCGTGGTGGGCAAGGATCTGGCGGTTGGCGAAGGCGTAGTTGGCGGCGCAGGCCATCGCGGCCAGATAACGTCGGCCCTCGGGCGAATCGATCGGCGCGCACACAAGCTCGCGATCGGGCAGTTGGATCCCGTAGCGCAGGACAACCGGCTGGAGTTCGGCGACATAGTCAGAACACACCTGATGGCCGAATCCGCGCGACCCGCAGTGGATCTGGAGCACCAGATGGCCGGGCAGTAACCCCATCGCATAGGCCGCCTGTGCGTCGAAGACCTGTTCGACGACATCGATCTCGAGGAAATGGTTCCCGGCGCCGAGCGTGCCGAGCTGCGGGCGGCCGCGCTCCTTGGCCCTGGGGCTGACGCACGTCGGGTCGGCACCGTCGAGGCGTCCACTCTCTTCAGTGCAGGCAAGATCTTCGGCGCTGGCCCAGCCCCGTTCCAGCGCCCAGGCAGCGCCCTGGCGGCAGACCCGATCGAGTTCCTTGGTGGTCAGCGGGACGCTGCCCTTGGTTCCTACCCCGGACGGACAATGGGCGTACAGTGCGCTGGCCAACTCGGCCAGGTGGCGCCGGGCATCCTCGAAGAGAATCGAGCTCGACAGCAGCCGGACGCCGCAATTGATGTCGTAGCCGATCGCCCCGGGCGAAACGACCCCGTCCGAGAGTCGCGCCGCGGCGACGCCGCCGATGGGGAACCCGTATCCCTGGTGAACATCGGGCATGACGGTGACGTGGCCGACGAGACCAGGAAGCGTCGAGGCGTTGACGGCCTGGGTAAGCGATTGGTCGCCCAGCGCAGCGGACAGCAGCCGGTCGTCGGCGAACAGGCGCACCGGGACGCGCATATCTTGCCGGTAGCTGGTGGGGATCTCCCAGGTCACGGGGCCGAGTCGCCTGAGGTCACCCTGTTGCACCATGAATGGCCGCCTAGACGTCGAACACGACGGTCGCCTCAAGGCCGGCGGCCGTTTCGGAGACGTGCAGCCTGTGGAAGGTCACGGCTTTGATCGCCCGACCCGTCGAGGCGGCCTTCACCAATTCAAGGTCCGCGATCAGGCTGGGTCCGGGCGATATACGCAATTGGATCGATCGGGGGATCAGGTGCTGCGTTTCGAGCAGGAAATGGAGTTCCTCAAGCCAGCGCACCAGCAGCGTCTCCCGATCTGCCGACTTCAGGCGGAGCCGGAGGTGCGAGCTTGGGTGCTCGGGGGCCGGGGTGGGGTCGGCCAGGCTGAGCAATCCGGCGGCCGCCTGCCGGAACAGGTCCGACAGGTCAACGCCGCGGACGCGGATCGCCCAGTCGGCAGTGTGATCCAGGTTCACAAAGCCGCTGGAATCCATTTCGTCAGTATAGCCCAAGGTCATGTTGAACATCGAACCCGGCGGCGTATAATGGACCGTTAAGGAAGCCATGGACCCAACCGGGCTGGAAGAGGGCATCTGCGCCGTCCTGGACAAAGCCCTGGGGAAGTTGGTCTTTGACCACGAGTCCCTGGGTGATGTCGGGCGCCGTCTGGCGCAGGAGATTATGCGCGGGGCGCGCAGCGACGACCGTGGCCGGACGTTCTCCCCCGATCAGTTCACCCTGACTTTCCACCCAGGCCAGATCGCCCTCTTTGCCAGCCAGCTGCCACACGCCCAGGCAGTCCTGGCGGAGGGCCTGGCGAATGTGCTGGCGCAGCAAGAGCTGGCTCTGATCCACCCCCCTCACGTCACCCTGGCGAGTGATCCGACGCTCACCTCCCGCGAAATCAGGGCGATCTCCTGGCACAGCCGTGATCCGCTGGCGTTCTCTGCCTTGATGGAGACGCCGTCCGACCCCACCGATGAACCACCGCCAGGAGCATTCCTGGTCGTGGACGGCAAGCGGCACTTTCCGCTCAGCCTCCCAGTCATCAGCATCGGTCGGCGATTGGACAATCACCTAGTCTTGGACGACCCCCACGTCTCGCGCGCCCACGCACAGCTGCGTTCGCAGCGCGGGAAATTCGTGCTCGTGGATCTGAACTCGACGGGTGGGACACGCGTCAACGGGAGCGTCATTCGCCAGCAGACCCTGCACCCGGGAGATGTGATCACCATTGCCGGCATCGAGCTGATCTATGGGCAAGACCCGTCCGGCCCGCCGGAGGCCACGCCACCGTACGCCCCGCCGTTCGCCCAGCCCTCCGACCGCGATCGTGTCACGCCACTCAACCTGCGCTTCGCCCAGGAACTTCGCACGCCCACCCGGGAGCTCCCCAAGAAGCCCGAGGCTGATCGCAAGCCCGAGAGCTGACCTGCGGCTCCCGCTCTGGACGCCCGCGTACTACGCCACGCGAGATTGGCCCTGATCGTGCTTCGCTGCAGACGGCGGGGAGGGCGCCCGCCGCACGCCTCGGTACGAATCGGTGGGGGCCCGCCAACCCGTCCCGGGGCGCGTATAATCCGATTGTGACCACGCCGCTCGAATCCCTCGAACGACAGCTCGAAGGCCTGGTCGAACGCGCCTTGCCCCGCCTGCTGGGCAGCCGTCTTTCGACGCCGGTGGTCGCCGGTCAGCTGGCGCGTACGATGGAAGACGGGCTGCGCTGGGATGACCGGGGCAAGGGGTTTGCCCCGGACCAGTATGCGCTCACGCTGCACCCCGAAGACGTCGAGACGCTGCTCTCACAGGCGCCGGATTTGCGCGACGAATTGGCGCATGGACTGGCCGAGGCAGCCCGCTCCCATGGCTACCTGCTGGTCTCGGAGCCGGAGGTCACGCTGGCGGCTGATCCGACGCTTGCGCGTTGGGACGTGCGGGTAGTCGCCTGGCACCGCTCCAGCCCCCTCGTCTTCACCCAAGGGATGCCGCGCGAGGCGCGCACCGAGCCTGGGCGCGTGCCTGCCGGCGCCTTCCTGATCATCGATGCCGGCCGGCACTTTCCTTTGGATCGGCCGGTGGTGAACATCGGCCGTCGTCTCGATAATCAGATCATCCTCGAAGATCCGCACGTGTCGCGGACGCATGCTCAACTGCGCGTCCGGGACGGGAGGTTCGTGCTGTTCGATCTGGGCTCCACGGCGGGGACGCAGGTCAACGGACGGCGAGCCCAACAGCACGTCCTGAGGCCGGGCGACGTCGTCTCGATCGGCGAATCCACCCTGGTCTACGGTGAGGACCCGGACGGGCCGCCCAACTCGACCCCGGCGTACTCGCCTCCATTCCCGCCGCGGCCCGCAGGCGATCAGCAAACGTACGTCGGCCGGCCAACGTCCTCCGAGAACGAATGAGCCCGGCCGTGGTCCTGCTGATCGTGCGCCTGCTCCTGGCCGTCTGCCTGTACGCGTTCCTGGCGGCGGCCCTCGTGATCCTGTGGCGCGATTTGCGCGGCACGGGGCCGGGCCACGGGCTTCCGGCGCCCGCTGCACACCTCGTCCGGCTCGGGCAAATCGAGGCACCCGAGGCGCCCATCCCATTGGGCGAGATCAGCCTGTTCGGGCGGGCGGCAGACAACACGATCCAAATCGACGATACGACGGTCTCGCAGCATCACGCACGGATTGTCTTCCAATCCGGACAATGGATCCTGGAAGATCTCGGATCCCGCAACGGCACGCGGGTCAATGGCATCGCGGTCGAGGGCCCGCTGGTGATCACCTACGGGGACGACCTCCAATTCGGTGAGGTCATGCTCGGCCTCCGGGCCGGGCGCGCCCCCGAGGCATAGTCTCCGGGAGCGACCCACCGATCGGTTGATCCAGGAGGTGCCCCCAAGCCCAGCGCGGTGTCATGCGCTGCGGCGAGGAACGGAGGATCGATGGAACGCAGGCCAGTGCTGGGGGTCATCGGCGGCTCGGGCGTATACGACCTGGAGGGCCTTGGTTCGGTTGAACGGCGGACGATGTCGACGCCGTTCGGGGCGCCGAGTTCCCCGATTCTGATCGGCGATCTGGGCGGCAAGACGGTGGCCTTCCTGGCGCGGCATGGGATCGGCCACACGATCGCTCCCGCCGAAGTCAATTACCGCGCCAACCTCTACGCGCTGAAGGCCCTGGGCATCGAGCGGGTGATCTCGGTCAGCGCCTGCGGCTCGCTGCGCGAGGACTACGCGCCCGGCGATGTCGTGATTCCTGATCAGCTCTTCGATCGGACCGCCGGCCGCGAGAACACCTTCTTCGGGGGCGGCGTGGTGGTGCACGTCAGCGTGGCCGAGCCGTTCTGCCACGACCTTTCGACGGTGCTCGAAGCCGGTCTCGAAAGCTCAGGGGGGAATGTGCATCGAGGCGGCGCGCTGGTGACGATCCCCGGCCCGCGCTTCTCAACCCGCGCTGAGTCCAACACTTACCGGGCCTGGGGGATGGCGATCATCGGCATGACGACGTGCCCGGAGGCTTTCCTGGCCCGCGAGGCGGAGATGTGCTATGCGGTCATGGCGCATGTCACCGACTACGACGTCTGGCACATCGCCGAAGATCCCGTGACGGTCGAGAAGGTTGTGCGCACGCTTCAAGCCAACACGCGCCTGGCCCAGGCGGCGCTCGCCGCGGTGGTGGAGGCGCTCCCCTCCGAGCGTACGTGCGACTGTGGCACCGCCCTCAAGGACGCCCTGATTACCTCACGCAGCCACGTCTCGCCTGAGGCGCGGCGCAATCTGGCCCTGTTTCTTGGACGCTACCTGGACTGAGTCCGAGGGCCGCACGCGCCAGCGTGAAGCCGGGCTGCTTGGCATCGCCTTCGCCTTCCTGCTACTGACCTCGCTGGCGTCGCTCCTTGCACCAGCCGTCCGGGAAGGGACTTGGGCGGCGTTCGGAACGTCAGCGCGCGCGTTGCTCGTCCTTCCGGTCTGGACGGTGGCGGCCATCGTTCTGCACCGGCAGCTATCGGCGCGTCACCCGGATCGTGATCCGCTTCTGCTCCCCGCGGGGCTGTTGCTGGCGGGCTGGGGAGTACTCCTCATCCTCCGCCTCTCACCGACCTACGGACTGCGTCAGCTCGCCTGGCTGACGGTCGGCACGAGCCTGGCATGGGTCGTCCTGCGCCTTCCGCGCGACTTGCGCTGGCTTCGCCGCTACCGCTATGTATGGTTGACAGGCGGTGTAGTGCTGACCGCTGCGACCCTGCTCTTCGGGACCAACCCGTCCGGCGGGGAAGAACGGCTGTGGCTCGGCTGCTGCGGCATCTACCTTCAGCCCTCGGAACCGCTGCGATTGTTGCTCCTGGCCTACCTTGCTTCCTTCCTTGCCGATCATCTCGCGTTCCGCTGGGCCGAATTCAAGCCCGGGCTGCGGACCGCGCTCCTGCCGCTGCTCTTTGTGTGGGGGGTCTCGGTCGGGATGGTCCTGGTGCAGAGAGATCTTGGGACCGGAACGCTCCTCCTTAGCCTGCTGGCGATCATGCTGTACGTGGTCACCGATCGCTGGCAGGTGCTTCTGGCGGCGATGGTCTTCGCCGTGTTGGGGGCGGGCGCCGGGTATTTGCTCTTCGACGTCGTGCGCCTGCGTGTCCTTGCCTGGCTCGATCCGTGGGCCGATCCGTTGGGAGGCTCGTATCAGGTGATCCAGGGCCTGATCGCCTATGCGTCGGGAGGGCTGTTCGGCCGGGGCCCAGGGATCGGAGCGCCCGGGCTGGTGCCGATCGCCGTCAGTGACTACATTTTCGCCGCCGTCGGTGAGGAATGGGGACTCACCGGAGGCCTGGCGCTCATCGGGCTTCATGCGCTGCTCGTCCAGCGCGGGCTGCGGATTGCCGGGCGCAGCGCTGATCCGTTCCGCGCGCTCCTGGCGGCCGGAATCGCTGCGGCCTTTGGCCTGCAGACGCTCATGATCCTGGGCGGAGTCCTGCGCCTGCTGCCCATTACCGGAATCACGCTGCCGTTCATCTCCTACGGCGGCTCGTCGCTGATCACCAGCCTTCTCGGCCTGGCCCTGCTGCTGATCCTCTCCGGCGGAGGTCGACGCAGTCGGTTCGCGCGGCCGGTTCGCGTCCTTCAGGCAGGGGTCACGCTCGGCTGGATCGGGCTGGCCCTGGCGCTGGGATGGTGGACGATCGTCCGCGGACCGGCGCTGACCACTCGTACCGACAATCCCCGCCGCGCGCTGGCCGAGCGTGTGAACGCCCGCGGCTCGATCGTGGACCGCAACGGGGTCGCTCTTGCCGAGACTGCCGGTGAACAAGGGGATTACCACCGTGCCTACCCACTGGGGAGCGCAGCGGCGGCCGTCGTGGGGTACGACTCGGCGCGCTTCGCTCAGACAGGCGTCGAACAAAGCCGGGATGAAACGCTGCGCGGTGAGGTGGGACACGACGCCCTTACGACGTGGTGGCAGCACCTGACCCAGGGTACGCCGCCGCCCGGACTGGGTGTCAGGCTGACCCTCGACGCCGGCCTCCAAGCCTCCGTCGCTCATTCCCTCTCTCCCTACCAGGGCGCGGCCGTCGTGCTAGAGGCATCGACCGGCAACCTGCTGGCGCTGGCGTCGTCCCCGGGGTTCGACCCGAATACGCTGGATGAGGACTGGGAAGCCCTGACGGCACAGGCGGATGCTCCCCTGCTCAATCGCGCCGCGCATGGCACCTACCAACCCGGAATGATCCTCTCTCCCCTCCTTCTGGCGCAGGCGGTCGAAGGGGGCCTGGTTTCTCTAGATGACGCGGTCGAGTCGCTCATCGCACCGGTGGCAGTCGATGGTGATCAGGTGGATTGTGCCATTGCGCCTCCACCGGCTTTGCTCGCGGAGACGACTCCTGACTTCGCCAGCGCGCTGCGTTTCGGATGCCCGGCGCCCCTCGCCACCCTCGCCCGGACCTTAGGTGCGGCTGGGATTCTGGACGCGGTCGCAGCTTTCGGGTTGGCTGAGGTTGCGCTGCCGGAACTCGATGCGGCCGCCGCGTTGGCCGAGCCCCACATGCCCGCGCTTGGCGACCTCCGTCTGGAGGCTATCGGACAGGGGGTGGTGGGTGTCTCCCCACTGCAAGTGGCCCGCGCCTACGCCGTGCTTCGCTCGGGAGGAGTGCTTCCGGAAGTGCGCCTTGTGGACGCCTTGCAGTCGCCGGATGGCAATTGGATCGAAACCGCACCATCTTCCGAAGCACGGTTCGCCGTCGAGCGGGACACTGCCAGGCTGATTCTTCAAGCGCTTGAGCGTGAAGCAGGGGGGACCAGCGTCATGAGCGCATCCGCCGTGACCGGCGCTGGTGGCCGGCGGCTCAACTGGTTCGCCGGGGGCTCGCCCGAGGGACAAGCCGGGGTTGTCGTGGTCGTCGTACTTGAAGATGGGACGCTGGGCGACGCGTGGCGGATCGGACTTCAGGCCTTGTCCTTCCTCGATGCCTGAACGAAGATCTCGAGATAGGTTAGGGGGGTCGGAGAGGCCGGGGCAGGACTTCGGGGCAAGCCTTGACCGGGACTCCCGGACCCGCTACAATGTCCTTTCGTGGGTGAGCGGTAGCCGACCCCGCCGGCCGGGCCCCCAGTTGGGGCGCACCGATCGGCGGTTGCGTGTCTGCCGCAACCCGGGTGTCGGATGTTCGAGGCTCTGACCGAGCGCCTTCAGCAGATCTTCCACGGGTTGGGCCGCCACGGCAAGCTGCGGCCCGAGGATGTGGACGCGGCGCTGAGAGATGTTCGGCTGGCGCTGCTCGACGCCGACGTACATTACCAGGTGGTCAAAGACCTTCTCGAGCGCGTCCGAGAACGGGCGCTCTCGGAGGAGGTCGCCAAGGCGCTCAACCCCGGCCAGCAGGTGATCCGCATCCTGCACGCCGAGCTGCTCTCGCTGTTGGGAGAGCCCGGCCGCTTGGCGCTGACCGGGCCCACGCCGCGAGCCATCTTGCTGATGGGCCTGCAGGGCTCCGGCAAAACGACGACAGCCGCCAAGCTCGCCCGCTGGCTGAGAAGCCGAGGGGAACGCGTGGCGATGATCGCCGCCGATCCGTACCGCCCGGCTGCGGTGCAGCAGTTGTCGCAGCTGGGTGCGGAGATCGACGTCCCGGTCTTCCATTCGCCGGGACTCTCGCCGGTGGAGACCTGCCTCGCTGGGATGGAGTCGGCTGCGCGGGGAGGTGCGAGCGTTGTCCTGATTGACAGTGCGGGCCGGTCGCAGCTAGACGGCGAGATGATGGCCGAGGTCGAGGCCATCGCCGATCGCCTCCGCCCGGTGGAAGCGCTGCTGGTCGCCGATGCCATGACCGGCCAGGAGGCCGTCAACGTCGCCCGCGGGTTTCAGGGGCGCGTGCGGCTGACCGGTTTGATCCTGACCAAGATGGATGGCGATGCCCGAGGCGGGGCGGCCATCTCGATGCGATCGGTCACCGGGGTGCCGATCAAGTTCCTCGGCACGGGCGAGGGTCGCGAGGCGCTCGAGGCGTTCGAGCCGGATCGATTGGCGTCACGCATTTTGGGAATGGGCGATGTCGTCGGTCTGATCGAGAAGGCGCAAGCAGCTTTCGACGAGCATGAAGCGCAGGCGGCAACCGCCCGGCTGATGAAGGGGGAATTCAGCCTGGAGGATTTCGCCGAGCAGCTGGCCCAGATGAGGAAGATGGGGCCGCTGGCCAAGGTTCTGGAAATGATGCCGGCGGGGTTGGCCGGCGCCGGGCGAACCGTGGACGGAGAGGCTGCCGAACAGCAGCTGCGCCGTACACAGGCGATCCTATCGTCCATGACCCGCGGTGAACGGCACGCTCCCAATGTGCTTAATGGGAGCCGCAAGCGGCGGATCGCCGCCGGCTCGGGGACTTCGGTGCAGGAGGTCAACCAGCTCTTGCGCCAGTACCAACAGATGCAGAAGCTGTACAAGCAAGTGGGTAAGCGCGGTCTGGGGAGTCTAGGATCCCGGCTGCGATGAAGCCTGCCAGCCAAGCGATCGACGTGCGGCGCGGCCGTCCTTCCGGCCTCCTCCGCAGCACCCCGCTCGCATGGCCGGCCCGAAACTCGAGACAGAGAGAAGGTCAACATGGTTCGGATTCGTTTTCGACGTGAGGGGTCACGCCATCAGCCGTTCTACCGCATGGTCGTGGCGGAGAAGGAGAGCCCGCGCGACGGGCGCTTCCTGGAAATCATCGGCCACTACAACCCGCGCACGCAGCCGGCATCGATCGACGTCAAGGAAGACCGGCTGATGCACTGGATGAAGGCCGGCGCCGTGCCGTCCGAGTCGGTGCAGCAGGTGCTGAAGACCTGCGGCGCCTGGGGGCGCTGGGAGCGCGTGCAGCAGGGCGAGGAGGTCGAGGCGGTGCTCTCCAGCCGCCCCGCTGCCGCCGTGGTCGACCCACGCACGCGTCGCGTGGCCGAGACGGCCGCCAAGCCATCGAAGAAGCAGGCCAAGAAGGCAGAGGCTGAGCCGGCCCAAGCGTAGTCCCGGCTCGTGAGGGCAAGAGCATGAAGGAGTTGATCGAGTACATCGCCAAGTCGCTGGTGGATGACCCGATGCAGGTCCATGTCGTCGAACACGGCCGGGGCAAGGATGTCCGTCTCGAGCTGAAGGTCGGCGAAGAGGATATGGGTCGGGTGATCGGCCGGAGCGGCAAGGTGGCGAATGCCATGCGCGTCCTGTTGCGCGTGGCGGCGGTGCGCCGCGGTGCGCGGGCTTCGCTCGACATCTTGTAGGCCATGCCGCGCAAGCGTCGGCCCGAAGTCGATTCAGCCGCCCGACCGTTGGGGGAGACCCTGGCGGTCGGGCGCATCGTTCGTCCCCACGGTGTGCGGGGCGGTCTGTTGTTCGAGGCATACTCCGAGCTCGTGAGCGTGCTCGTGCCGGATGCCCGCGTGTTCATCGGCGAAACCAAGCAGCCTGCCCAAGTCATCGGGGTGCGCAAACACGGCGAGCGCTACCTGTTGGAGTTGAAGGGCTGTACGAGCCTGGAAGCCGCCGAGGTCTGGCGGTCGGCCGAAGTGAGCGTGGCGGCGGAGAACGCCCCGGCGCTGCCCGCCGGCACCTACTTCCACTGGCAGATCCTCGGGCTGACGGTCATCACCGATGAGGGAGTGGTCCTGGGGCAGGTGGCCGAGATCCTCCCGACCGGTGCCAATGATGTCTACCTGGTGCGCGGTGAGCGCGAGATCCTGCTGCCGGCGACGCAGGAAGTGGTGCTGCAGGTCGATCCGCCCGCCGGGCAGATGATCGTTCACCTCCTGCCGGGTCTTGCCGACTAGGATGGGCGACGGCCGAGGGCACGCGCAGGGGGAGGCGCAGGGCAGTCTGCTTGCCGGTGCCCGACGGCTGTGATACACTCCCCGGGTTGACGGACGTCCAGATGGCCAAGACGCGAACCGATCAGATGGTGGATCGCCTTCGGAATCTGCAGGGCAGCACGCCCGATGTGGAGGCGTCCGCAGTGGTCAGCGTCGATGGCCTGATCATGGCCTCGTCACTCCCGGCCGGTGTAGAGGAAGACCGGGTCTCGGCCATGTCGGCAGCCATGCTCAGCCTCGGCGAACGCATCGCCGGCGAGCTCGGGCGAGGCGGTTTGGACGAGGTCTACATCCACGGAAACGAAGGCTATGTCCTGCTGATGGCGTCCGGCATGGATGCGGTGTTGACCGTGCTGGCGCGCGAGCAGGCCAAGCTGGGGCTTGTGCTGTTGGAGATGCGCCGGGCGGCGCAGGACTTGGAGCAGTTGGTCTCATGAGGGCGCCGAGGCGACACTCGGTCCACGACGGATGAACCGGTGGGGAGGTCACCGCAAGACGGACCTCCCCACCGCCTTTAACGGGTCGGGCCGCGGAAGAATCGGATGCGAGCGCAGCATGGAGGCGACGAGATGACCAAGTACATCTTCCTGACGGGCGGGGTGGTAAGTTCGGTGGGTAAGGGTGTGACGGCCGCGGCCCTGGGACGGCTGCTCAAGGAACGCGGCTTCCGCGTCTCGATCCAGAAGCTCGATCCGTACATCAACGTCGACCCGGGCACGATGAGCCCCTACCAGCACGGCGAAGTGTATGTGCTGGATGACGGCGCCGAGACCGACCTGGACCTCGGTCACTATGAGCGTTTCACGGATACCAGCCTGAGCCGTGTGTGCAACGTCACCACGGGGCAAATCTACTCCGAGGTGATCGCCCGTGAGCGTCGGGGCGACTTCCTGGGCGGGACGATCCAGGTGATCCCGCATATCACCAACGAAATCAAACACCGCATCGGGCTGGTGCCCAAGGCGACCAACGCCGAGATCGTGCTGGTGGAGGTGGGCGGCACGGTGGGCGACATCGAAGTCACTTCCCTTTCTCGAGGCGCTGCGCCAGATGCGCTCGGAGCTGGGGCGCGAGAACACGGCCTTCATCCACGTCACCTGGCTGCCGCACATCGGCGCCACGGGGGAGCTGAAGACCAAGCCCACGCAGCACTCGGTGCGCGAGCTGCGCTCGACCGGTATCTCGCCGGACGTGATCGTCGCCCGGAGCGATGAGCCGGTGGCCGAGGACCTGCGCACCAAGATCGCCCTGTTCTGCGACGTCGATCCACGGGCGGTGATCCCGGTGACGACGACCTCGGTGCTGTATGAGGTGCCGCTGCTGCTCGAGCGGGCGGGCCTGGGAGAGTACATGACCACCCGGCTGGGACTGGAGAGTCGGCGTGTGCCCGATTGGACGGCCTGGGAGGAGCTGGTGGAGCGTTCGCGCCAGCCGCGGCCGAAAGTCAGGATCGCGCTGGTCGGCAAGTACGTCGAGCTGCAGGATGCCTACATGAGCGTGCGTGAGGCCGTGCGCCACGCGGCGCTGGCGGTCGGCGTGGAGGTGGAGCTGCTGTGGCTGCACTCGGCCGAGCTGGAGAAGGGCAAGGGCTGGGACGAACTCAGGACGGCGGATGGGATCATCGTGCCGGGCGGCTTCGGCTCGCGCGGCATCGAGGGGAAGATCGCCGCCGCACGCTACGCGCGCACGGAGAAGATCCCGTACCTCGGCCTGTGCCTGGGGATGCAGTTGATGTGCGTCGAGTTCGCCCGCACGTTTCTCGAATCGGAGAACGCCAATTCGACCGAGTTCGACCGGGGCACGCCACACCCGGTGATCGACCTGCTTCCGGAGCAGCGCGGCATCGGCAATCTGGGCGGGACGATGCGCCTCGGTCTCTACCCGTGCCATCTGACGCCCGGGACGCGCGCCGCCGAAGCTTACGCCCAGCCAATCGTTGAAGAGCGCCACCGCCACCGCTTCGAGTTCAACAACAACTACCGTGACGTGCTCGGCGCCCAGGGGCTGGTCTTCTCGGGATTGTCGCCGGACGGCCGCCTGGTGGAAATCGCCGAAATCGCCGACCATCCCTTTATGGTCGGCAGCCAGTTCCACCCGGAGTTCCTGTCGCGGCCGAACCGCCCACATCCGCTCTTCCGCGGCTTCGTACAGGCCGTCGCCGAACGGGCGGGCGTGCTCTCGACGGCCGCCGTCCGCAGCCCCGAGCCGGCGGCCAGGACCTAGCGCCGCTTGGGTGCGGGAAAAGCAGAAGGGCCACGGCTCGGCCGTGGCCCTTTCCATCCTAGGGTCGACGAAGAATCAACTTGCCTTGGGCGAGTCCGCCTCGTCCGGTGATCGCAGCGTGCGCTGACGGTCGGCATTCAGCTTGGAGATCCCGTTGCGGGCCTGTCCGAGGAGCCGGTTGAGCTCGCCCTCCAGGGCCGCCAGGGCGTTGATGATGTAGTCATCGGCCTCACGGCGGATCGATTCGGCGTCGACGCGCGCCTGCGCCAGGATCTGCTCCGATCGGGTTTGTGCCGCCTGCACGATGGCATCGCGGCCCATCAGTTCGTCCACTTTCTGCTTGGCCATCCCGATGGTGCGGTTGGCCTCTTCCTGCGCCTGTGCCAGCACACGATCTCGCTGGGCGATCACCTGCTGGGCCTTCTTGACCTCGTCCGGAATCGAAATGCGCATCTGGTCCACGATCTCCAGGATGCGGTCTTCGTCGACGATCACGCTGTGGGTGAGGGGGATCGGACGGCTCTCGTTAAAGAGCTCCTCCAGGCGATCCACCAGGTGCAGGATGTCCATACTACCTCCGGTCCACCTCGTTGACCCAACAGGTCAGGGCTCCCGGTGCAGGATTCGGGCCGAAGCCTACACCGAACGCCTTGCGGGGTCAATCCGGCCTAGTCGCGCAACTCCGTCAGCGGAACCACGCGGGAGCCTTCTTCCCCAAGCTCGCCGAACCGCCTGCGCAGGGCAGCAGCGACGTGCGGGGGGACCAGGCTGCTGACGTCCCCACCCAGCGATGCGATCTCCCGCACCGTGGTGCCGGAGAGGAAGCTGTGTTCTTCGCTGGTAATCAACGCCATGACCTCAATGTCCGGCGCCAGCCGGTGATTCGAGAGGGCCATGCGAAACTCGTGCTCGAAATCGGAGAAGACGCGCAGGCCTCGCACGATGACCTGGGCCTTCACCTGGCGGCAGAATTCGACCGTCAGCCCCGAGTAGCCCACGACTTTCACCCCCGGCTGGCCGTCAAGGGAAACATGGGCCATCTCCAGCCGCTCCTCGGGGGAAAGACCAGCGTCTTGAGCGGCTTGTCGTAGACGGCCACGATCAACTCATCGAACAGGCTTCTAGCGCGCAGGGCGATGTCGATATGACCGTTGTGGATCGGGTCGAACGTTCCCGGGAATACGGCTCTGACCATCAGCTGATCTCTCCCTTCCCGCCCGTCCAGAACCGGGCGACGGCGGCACTCAGCTCCTGGTGCTCGGGAGCGGCCAGCCCCGGGTCCGACTCGAACAGACGCTGTGCCTCGCGCCGCGCCTTCTCGATCAGGTGAATGTCGGTCAGGCGTGCCATGCGCAGCTCGGCGAAGCCGGACTGGCGTGTGCCCAGGAAATCGCCCGGGCCGCGCTGCTCGAGATCGAGCTCCGCCAGGCGGAATCCGTCACCGGTGGCCTCCATGGCCTTCAGGCGTTCGCTGCTGGCCTCGTCCTCGGTGTCGGGAAGCAGCAAACAGTAGGACGCGTACTCGCTGCGGCCCACGCGGCCCCGGAACTGGTGGAGCTGCGCCAGGCCGAATCGGTTGGCCCCTTCGATCATCATCACCGTCGCATTCGGGATGTCCACGCCCACTTCGACCACCGAGGTCGAAACCAGGATGTGCAGCGCGCCGGAGCGGAAGGCCTCCATGACCTTGTCCTTCTCGTCCGGACGCATCCGACCGTGGAGCAGCCCCACCTTCCGCGTGGGAAAGACCTCGTCCTGCAGCCGGCGCTGCTCTTCGACGGCGGCCTTGGCATCGATCTTCTCGGACTCCTCGATCAGGGGGAAGATCACAAAGGCCTGCCGGCCCTGTTCGATCTGGGCCTCGATGAAACGATGGGCGCGCGAACGTTCCGGCGGGCGCAGGATGCGCGTCTCGATCGGCTGACGGCCGGGGGGCATCTCGTCCAGCACGCTGACGTCCAGGTCGCCGTACAGCGTGAGCGCCAGCGAGCGCGGGATGGGCGTGGCGGTCATCACCAGCAAGTTGGGGTTTTCGCCCTTGGCTCGGAGCTCTGCTCGCTGGTCGACACCGAAGCGATGCTGCTCGTCGATCACGGCCAGCGCCAGTCGCTGGAAGACGACCGGATCCTCCAGGAGAGCATGAGTGCCCACCACCACCTGCAGCGAGCCGTCGGCAAGCGCCCGCCGCACGGCCTCCTTGTCGGAATCAGGCGTGCTGCCCAGGAGCAGGCCGATCCGCTCAACCGGGATGGAGCATGCCGCGGGGAGCAGGGCGCACAACGTCTGGTAGTGCTGTTCGGCCAGAATACTCGTGGGCGCCAGGAGCGCCGACTGTCCACCGTTGGCGGCGACGATGCCAATGGCGCCGGCGGCGACGACGGTCTTCCCGGATCCGACATCGCCTTGTAGCAATCGGTTCATCGGCCGGCCCGAGGCAAGATCCTGCCGAAGGTCGTGAAGGACTGTCTGCTGGGCGCCAGTGAGCGCGTAGGGGAGTGCCGAGCGGAAACGCTCCACCCAGTCGTCCTCGACAGGGTGCGGGTCGGTGGTCAGCGCCGTCCAGTCCTGCTTCTGACGGAGCACGCCGAGCTGCAGGTAGAGCATTTCGTCGAAGGCGAGCCGCGCCTGGGCGCGCTGCAGGGACTCGGCGCTATCGGGGAAGTGCACCTGCTGCAGTGCCTGCGAGAGCGGTATGACGCCGGCCGACTGGCGGACAGACAGCGGCAGCGGATCCGGCACGCGGGGGCGTAGCGTTCGACAACGGCATTGACCACGCGGCGCAGCCACTTCGGGGTGACGCCCGCCGTCAGGCCGTAAACGGGGACAATCCGATTGGTGTGCAGCTGCTGGCGTTCGAGCGGCTCCCATTCGGGGCTGCTCATGGTCAGCTTACCGAGATACTGGTCGACGCGACCGGAGAGCACGACGGCGCGCCCCGGGGTGAGCTGCTGCGCGATCCAGGGTTGGTTGAACCAGGTCACGCGCAAGGCGCCGCTTCCGTCACTGACCACGGCGTCGATCAGCTTCATGCTCCCGCCCCGGATCGGGCGCAGGTGGATCTCCTGCACCGTTCCGATGATGGTTACTTCCTCGCCATACCAAAGCCGGTTGATGGTCTTCAATTGCGAGTAGTCGTCATAGCGCCGCGGCAGGTACCACAGCAGGTCGCCCAGAGTCACCAACCCGAGACGCGAGAGCGTCTCGGCCGACTTAGGGCCGATACCGGAGATCGTCGTCAGCGGCGCACCAAGGGCGGCGGGCCCGGATGGAGCTGCTGGCACGCCAGGCTGCGCTTGCGCCATCGGTAGTGCCGGGCGCCGGGGTGCATCGGCCGAGTCCGGCGTGTCCTCCGGTTCATCGTCTTCGAGGGCGTCCTCCATCCAGTCCGCGTCCTCACCTGCCTCTGCGCGTTCCCAAACCCCGCGAACCGCATCGACTGATGCGGGCTCCGGGGTTGATGCAGCCGCCGGCGCGGATGGCGCAACCGACGGAACGACTGCCTGTGGTTCCGACGAAAGTCTATCCGTGGAAGGCGTCGGCGAAGGTGCGGCCGAAGGCGCAGCGCCCGGTGACTCTGACTCGATTCGGTTCGAGATAGGCGAGGATACCGGGTCAGCACCGAAGGCCGGGCGAGGGGGCGGGGCCAGCGGTTCGGCTTGCGGTGTCAAACCGGGGACTCCGGGAGACGACGCAGCTTGCGCTTCCCGAGCCAGGTCCGGGTAGGCGTTGCGCAGTCGAGCGCCGATGCCGGTCAGTACCTCCTTTCGGGAGGCTGGAGTCAGTTGCGGATAGTCACGCAGGCGCGAGACGACAACCTGGATGACCGCCTCTGGCACATCTTGCTGACGGGCTTCCTCCTGCCAGGGGCCGAGCATCCGATCGAGTCCCCCGAGAACCGAGCGGTTGTCATAGCCGCGGTCGGCCTCCAGGCGCAGGAATTTGAGAAGCTTTTCGATAACAGGCGGCATCCGGCTTATCCTGGCGCGAGGGGTTGGGAGCACAGACGGCGATGGCGGAATCGGGTTGAGCGCGGCATCGTCAGGCCAACAGGGCCGCCAACCCGATGGACTCTGGGCCGACGTGGGCACCGATGACCGTGGTGACCTCTACGACGATCGGCGGCCGGGGGCACAGGTGGTTCAGATCGCTGCCCAATGCCGCGGCCTCATCGGGAACGGCAGTGTGCAGGACAGCAAGCCGGCGCAGCGGCCCCCAGCCGGAGGCCAGCGTCCGCAGCGCCTCCAGTGCCCGGGATCGCGTGCGCACGCGCTCGAGTCGTCGGATGGAGCCGTCGACGACCTCGATCAGCTGCTTGATGTTCAGCAGCCCACCCAGGTTGGCGCGCAGCCAGCTCACACGCCCGCTTCGGCGGACGAACTCAAGCGTGTTCAACATCGCAATCAGACGGACCCGGTCGCGGGCCCGGCGGGCGACTTCGGTGACCAGCTGGATGGAGTCTCCCGCCAGGGCGGCCGCAGCTGCCTCCATCGCCTGAAAGCCGAGGCCCAGCGACACCTGGCTGCTGTCGAAGATCCGGACGCGATCCCCGAAATCCTGCGCTGCCTGCGCCGCGGTCTGCAACATGCCGCTCAGGCGCTCCGAGAGGTGGATCGACAGGATGTGCGTCGCCCCGGCGCGCAGCAAGCTTTCGTAGGCGGCGGCGAACCGTTCGGGCGAGGGCACAGCCGTGGTGGGCAGACCGTCCAGCGACAGCATGCGTCGATACAGGTCGGTGCGCGAGAACCCCTGGCCGTCGACAAAGGTCCGGCCCTCGACGGTGAGCAGTGCCGGGATGACGGTCAGGTCGAGCGCGGCGGCCTCCTCGGCCGGGACGTCGGCGGTGCTGTCCGTCACCACCGCCACGCGGCCGGCGAGCGAACGGGTCACAGACCCTCCTCCTCGGTCTCCAGGACGACGATGCCCAGGGCATTCAAACCGACGAAGGTCGCCAGGGAGGGGCCGTAGGTGAGCACCGAGACCGGTGTGCCGGAGTGCATCGCCTGGAGGCGCTCGATGACCTGTCGCGTCTCCTCGGTGAGGGGCGACTGGCTGTGAAGCAGGGCCAGGTGATCGACCGTCGAGAATTCGGTGACGAACTCCAGCAGCTTCTCCAGCGCCCGCGTGCGCGAACGAACCTTCTCCATGGCGACGATGCGGCCATCCTCGATCGTCAGGAAGGGGATGACGCCGAGCATGTTGCCCAGGACGGCCTGCGAGCGGCTGACGAGATGGTTGCGCTCGAGGTACGACATGTCGTCCAGAAAGAAGACCGTGTACAGCCGCGGCATCATCCCGCGCACGATACGCACAATCTCGTCGGCCGGAGCATCGCGGGCCGCCGCCTCCGCCGCGGCACGGACGAGCAAACCGAGCCCGAGGGAGACCGCCTGGGAGTCGATCACCTGAATATTGCAGCGGCCCAGGAAGTGCAGGCTGGCCTGGCGGGCGTTCTCGTACGTCCCGGTCATCAGCGAGGACGTATGGATGGAGACGATCTGGTCGGCGTCCTTCTGGAGCTGCGTGTAGATCTCGGTGAAGGCTTCGACGCTGGGCGGCTCAGCCACCGGAGCGGGGTGGCAGGCATCGAACAACGCCTGGGCGGCGGAGAGCTCGGCGTAAGGGTCGTCGGTCAGGGTTGCGCTGCCGCAGCGCAGCGTCATCGGCGCCACGGTCACCGGATGTCGGTGCAGGAAGTCGGGCGAGGAGAAGCGCGCGGCGCTGTCGGTGACGATGCGGACTCGGGCCATGATTATTCCAGGGAAGCGATGAATTGGTAGTGAGGCTGGCCGCCGCGCACGATCTCGACTTCCAGGCGCGGCCAGGTCTCGCGGACGCGATCACCGAGCTTGTTGGCCTGGATAGCGGTCAACCCCGCTCCATAGTACAGGCTGATCAGCTCGGCCTGTTGGGCTCCGGCCTTCTCGAGGACCTGGAGCAGCACGGGCTCCAGCTCATCGCCGGACACGGCGAGCTTGCCGTTGAGAAGCCCGATGACCTGGCCCTCGCGCACCTCGACGCCGTCGAGTTCGACGCTGCGCGTCGCCACGGTCAGCTCGACCGTCTTGATGTCCCCCACGGCCTGGCTCATCGCCTCCCTCACCGACTGCAGCTCGCCTTCGGGATCGAGCGCCAGCAGGGCGGCTATTCCCTGCGGGACGGAGGTCGTCGGGACGACCGCCAGGGACTTGGCCGTCAGGCCCGAGGCCTGCTGGGCGGCAAGCACGATGTTCTTGTTGTTCGGCAGGATGATGACCTGGTCGGTGGGGAGCGACTCGACGGCGGACAGGATGTCCTGTGTGCTTGGGTTCATGGTCTGGCCGCCCTCGACGATGGCGGCCACCCCCAGGCTGGCGAACACTTCGGCGATGCCGGAGCCCGGGGCGACGGCCACGACGGCCACCTGGCCCGGCGTGACCGGGGCCAGCTTGATCGCACTGGACCTCGCCTGCACGGTTTGCTCGGCCATCTGCTCCATCAAGTTCTCGAACATCACGCGCTTGATCGTCCCCAGCGTTTCGACGTATTTCTCAGGCTCGGCCTTGGCGCTGGTCGGGACATGGATGTGCATGCGGTAGATGCCGTCGCCCTCGCCGACCTGGATCGAGGTGCCGATCTCCTCCAGGCGCGCGTAGAAGCCTTGGACGTCGAGAGGCGACGCCGGGCGGAAGTCGATCACGACTTCCCAGTCCTGGCCCGGCTCGACGGACTGGGCGGCGTCCTGCAGCTTGAGGGCGCTCAGCGGTTGGACGGAGGCCAGGGCCTGATCAAGCGGCAGTCCGTAGATATCGCGCAGCATGCCTTCCAGAATGAAGAACAAACCCTTGCCGCCGGAATCGACCACGCCCGCTTCGCGCAGCACGGGCAGCAGATCCGGCGTGCGCTGGACGGAGGCGTCGGCTTCTTCGACCACCCGTTCAAGGATCTCGAGCGCCGAGGTGGCGCCGGCATCCACGGCCTCCTGCGCTGCGCGTGCGTTGTCCTTGGCGACGGTCAGGATGGTTCCTTCGACCGGATGAACGACCCCTTTGTAGGCGGTGTTGCGGGCCTCGTGGAAAGCCCGGGCGAGCAGTGCAGCGTCGGCCGTGGTCTTATCGTCCAGGGCGCGAGCGAAGCCGCGCCAGAGTTGGGACAGGATGACCCCGGAATTCCCGCGGGCGCCCATCAAGGCGCCGTGAGCGACGGCCTTGGCGATTTTGCCGACCGACGCCTCGTCGGTCTCGCCCATCGCGTCGATCGCCGACTGCATGGTCAGGGTCATATTCGTCCCGGTGTCCCCATCCGGCACCGGGAAGACGTTCAGAGCGTTGACGATCTGCTGGTTGGTCCGCAGCCACGTGAGACCCGCTTCCGTCAGTTGACGCAGGATGCGGCCGTCGATGATCCGGTAGCGCTCGCCGAGTTCGCGGTGCTGGTCCTCCGAGGGGCGCGGGCCTCCGTTGCTCATGTGGGTTGCTCGCCTGGCCTCAGTCGACGTTGCTGACCCGCAGGTCTTGAACGTGAATGTTGACGCAGAGGATCGACATGCCCAGGGCGCGCTCGACCTGATAGCGCACGGTGTGAGCCACGCTATCGGCCACCGACGAGACACGCGTGCCGTACTCGACGACGATGTACAACTCGATGCACACCTGGCCGTCGACCATCCGGATCTCCACACCGCGGCGGGGATCGCGGGCGAGCAGGTAGACGATCCCGTCGACCAGATTGCGCGACGCCATTCCCACCACCCCGTAAGACCGCAGGGCGGCCTGCGAGGCCAGGGTGGCAATGGCCCTGTGGGTGATCACCACGCGGCCAGGGGGCTGTGGGGTTTCGCTCATTGGTGCGGTGCCTCCGCGGCAGGGAACTGCCGTTGATCGTCGATGGGTTCTTGTGGTAAGATTATCGCCGCTCTGTCAGACCCAGGTCGTCCTGAAAGGATCGAGTTCCAATGGCACGTTGTGAACACTGCGGCAAGACAACGACATTCGGTCAGTCGCGCAGCTTCTCGATGCGCGCTACCCGGCGCACCTTCCGGCCGAACCTGCAGAAGGTCCGGGTGATGGAGGGCGGCCGGCACGTTCACCGGACGCTGTGCGCCAAGTGCATCAAGCGCCTCGCCCGCGTTTAGACAGGGCCCAAGCGACTGCGCACACGCTCGTTACGTCTTTCGGCCGCCCCCCCGGGCGGCCGAGATGCTTTCTCAGGCCGGAATCCGCTGGATCGAGGCCCGCAAGCTCTCCATCCCCGCTCGGATCCCTTCCGGATGTTTGAACACAGCGCTGGCGGCGACCAGCACGTCGGCCCCGGCCTGCACCACATCCGGCGCCGTTTTCGGGGTGATGCCGCCGTCGACCGCGATCCGGGCGGACGTCCGCTGTTCGCTGCGCCAGTCACTGACCGTTCGGATCTTGTCCAGCAGTGGGATGTACTTGCCCCCGGAGAAACCCGGGTCGACGGTCATGATCAGGATCAAGTCCAGCAAGGGCAGGACTTCCGAGAGGGTGCTCGACGGCGTGCCCGGGTTCAGGGACGCCCCTGCCTTAAGTCCCAGACCGCGGATCGACTCCAACGTTCGGTGCAGGTGAGGGCAGGTCTCCTGATGGACGGTCAGCCAGTCGGCGCCGGCTTCGGCAAACGGCTTCAGCAACCGCTCCGGGGCTTCGATCATCAGGTGAACGTCCAGCGGGAGGCGGGTGGCCCTCCGGCAGGCTTCGACAATGAAGGGCCCCATGGTCAGGTTGGGCACGAAGTGCCCGTCCATCACATCGATGTGGAACCAGTCGGCACCTGCTTGTTCCGCTTCCTTGATCTGATCGCCCAGGCGAGTGAAATCCGCCGACAGGATCGAAGGGGAAAGCAGAACCGGTTGCGCCATATCCTTATGATACCTTTCCGCTGCGGACTTTACAAGGCGTGCCCCCGACGGCCGGCGGGGAGGTCCCGGACATCGCCGCGGGCTGTAATCTGGCTGTAAGGTGGTTTTGCGGTCAGGCCATAGGATACTGGAGGCACTCACTGGAGGGTGGCAGGCCAGGCCCCAACTGACTCGGGGCCGAGACGCGTGCCATCCGTGACAGCGAGCCGGAGCCCACGCCTTGGTCCTTACCGATGTTGCCCAAGTCGCCAATGTCCTCGCCGCCGTGCCGGCCGGGCTCGCGGCTCTTGCACTGGGATTGCCGCTCCTCGGGTTCCTGGGACGCACCGGGACGTCTGGAAATGGTGGACGACCTGCGCGCCCTGAAGCGCGCGTGACCGAGCTCGAACATGAGCTGGAGCGACTGCGAAGTGTCATCCGCCAGACGGCGAGTCTGAATGCCACCCTGAGCTACGACCGCGTCCTCGAACGCGTCCTGGACGTCTCGGCCTCGGCGATCAGCAACGGGAACCCTGAGGACCGACAGCTGATCAGCGTCCTGCTGTTGGTCTCCGGCGAATGTCTGGAGGTCGCGCTAGCCCGCGGGCTGACGACGTCCGACCAGCGAGTCCGACTGCGAGGAGAGAGCGGAGCGATCGAGCGCGCGCTGACGGGCGGCAACCTGGTCGAGATCGCCGATCCGGGCAAAGACCCCGAGCTGCAGCAGTTCGCCGCCATGCACCAGTGTCGGTCGGGGGTATGCCTTCCCCTGGTGGTCGGGCTCGAGGTCTATGGCCTGCTTCTGTTTGTGCATCCGAACCCGGCCTTCTTCTCCGCCGATCGCGTCGAGCTCCTGGAGTCCATCTCTCAGCAAGCCCTGGTTGCGCTGCAGAACGCCAAGCTGTACCACGATTTGCAGCAGGAGAAGGAACATCTGACCGAGGCGCAGGAAGAGGCGCGCAAGAAGCTGGCGCGCGATTTGCATGACGGCCCCACCCAGTCGGTTGGGGCGATCGCCATGCGGGTCAATTTCGCCCGGCGGTTGATGGAGCGGGACGTCAAGGCGGCCGCCGATGAGTTGTACAAGATCGAGGAGCTGGCGCGGCGAACGACGAAGGAGATCCGCCAGATGCTCTTCACCCTGCGGCCGCTGATCCTGGAGTCGGAAGGCCTGGTGGCCGCCTTGCGCCACCTGGCCGGCAAGATGGACGACACGCACGGTCAGCAGGTCCTGGTGGAGGCCGACGCCGGCGCAGTGGACGATCTCGAGATCGGCAAGCAGGGCGTCTTGTTCTACATCGCCGAGGAAGCGGTCACCAACGCCCGCAAGCATGCCAAGGCGACCCATATCTGGGTGCGGTTGAAGAAGTCCGGCGACCTCCTGACGCTGGAGATCCAGGACGACGGAACCGGTTTCGATGTCGCCCAGGTGGCGGCCAACTACGAGCAGCGCGGCAGCCTGGGGATGATCAACCTGCACGAACGCGCCGAGCTGCTGAACGGGCTGATGCGAATCGATTCAGCGCGCGGTCAGGGCACTCGGATCGTGGCATCGGTGCCGCTGACCCCGGAAGAGGCCGATCGGCTGCACCGGCCTGGGTTCAAAGCCTGACCCTCTCTCCACTTGCCAGACGGCCTCCCAATCTCCAACGAACCACTCGCCTGCCTCACGCTGTCGAACTCGCGGTTTCTCTCGCCCACCTGCGGTGAGTCCCGGGGATGGGAAGATGTGTTCGGCTGTGGAGGAGTGAGCTTGCGGTCCCTTGGAATGGGGCGGGCCATACCTCACGGTGCGCGAAATCCAGGTGCTCCGCTAGTCTCGGGGAACCTCGTTGCGATTCTCTGCCTGGCTGGTCGCCAATTGCCCGCAGCCGGCCTGGATGTCGATCCCGCGACGCATGCGAACTGTGGCAGGGATTCCGTGTGATTCCAGTGCCAGGCGGAACGCCTGGGCTCGATCGCGGGATGTGGCGCCGCCCGTGTAGCCCTGGGTCGGGTTTAGGGGAATCAGGTTCACGTGGCACAGCAATCCCTGCGCCAGGGCGGCCAGAGCGATCGACTGGTCGTCGCCGTCATTGACGCCCTCGATCAACGCCCACTCGAAGGTGATCCGCCGGTGCGTGGACTGGACGTACCGACGGCAAGCGTCGAACAGGGGCTCGAGAGGATAGCGCCGGTTGATGGGCAGCAAGCTTGAGCGCAGTTCGTCGGTGGCGGCGTGCAGCGAGACCGCCAGATTGACCTGCCGCTTCTCCGCGGCGAAGCGGTCGATCCCCGGGATCAGCCCGACGGTTGAGATCGTCATCCGCCGTTCCCCAAAACCGAACCCTTCGGGGTCGTTCAGGCGATCCAGCGCCGCCATCGTCCCTTCGTAGTTGTGGAACGGCTCGCCCATGCCCATGACGACGATGTTGGTCAGGCGCTCACCCGTCGTTTGAAGGCGGCGCGCATAGGTCATCACCTGAGCCACGATCTCCCCGGCTGTCAGGTTGCGCTGATACCCCATCTGGCCGGTGGCGCAGAACACACACCCCATGGCGCAGCCAACCTGCGTGGAGATGCAGATCGTGCGGCGCCTCTCGTAGCGCATCAGCACGGCCTCAACCCGTTCGCCGTCTTCGAGTGAGAAAAGGGTCTTGCTCGTGCCACCGTCCGCCGAGGCCGCTTCAGCGAGCGGCCGCAGGCCCTCGAAGTCGAGCGCTTCGGTGAGGCGTTCGCGCAGCGGGCGAGGAACGTCCGACATGGCCTGGGGATTGGGCGCCAGGCGCGCGTACACGTGCTTCCACACCTGTCGGGCGCGGTAGCCCGGTTCGCCCCACTCGTGAAGCAGCGCGGTCAGCTCTGGGAGGGTCAGGTCGTAGATCAAGCGACGTGGCACGCTTGCCTCGTCAATCCAGCATCGCTCGATGGACCGCCGGCAGGTCCTCGAAGACCCAGTCAGGTTGGTGCGGGCTGGCGGCCAGGATTTCGCGCGTCGTGACCCCTGTCAGAACAAGCCCCGTGGGCATGCCGGCGCGCTGGCCGCCGAGGATATCGGTCTCGATCCGATCGCCCAGGACCAGCGTCGCCTGTGCCGGTGCCTGCAGCACCTCGAGGGCCTCGAGGAAGAGCAGCGGCTCGGGCTTGCCGATCAGCAGCGGACGACAGCCCGTGGCCGTCTCGAGGGCGGCAATCAGGGCGCCCGCGCCGGGAACCAGCCCGCGTTCGCTGGGGAACGTCGGGTCCTGATTGGTGGCGACGAACATAACCCCGGCCTGGATGGCCAGCGCGGCTTCCGTGAGTTTCTGCCAGGTGACGTGCCGATCCAGGCCGGCGACGACGGCCTGAGCGCCTGCGGCGTGCTGCACAAGGCGGAAGCCGGCCTGGCTAAGCGCCGTCGTCAAGCCTTCCTCGCCGACAGCGAGCACGGCGGCACCGGCGGGCAACTGGTGTCGGAGGAAGGAGGCTGCCGCATTGGCCGAGGTCAGAGCCTCTTCCTTCCGCAGATCGAGGCCGAGGGTCTTCAACCGGCGGGCGATCTGGGGGAAGGTGGCCGTGGCATTGTTGGTCGCCAGCACGAAGGGGATCTGTCGCCGCCGCAGTGCGCCGAAGAACTCGGCCACGCCCGGCAGCGCTGTTTCCCCACGCCACAGCACACCGTCGATGTCGCTGATCACGGCGCGGATCGCATGCAGGTCGATCACCCATGCTCCAAGGAAGGCGCCGACGAAGGATCGCGCAGAGTGAAAGTCGGTCTAGCCACCGAAACGGTCCATCAGGAACTCGAATACCGGGCGGTCGATGCGCTGCGCTTCGAAATCGGTGCGGTCCTCGAAGTTCTCGCGCCCGATGAACTCGCGCAGCGCCTGCTGCGCCAATGGGTCGAGCCGGTCCTGCGGCTCGCCTAGAAAGCCCGCATGTCGGCGGAGGATCGAGAGCAGGCTGCGCGCCACCTTGCCTTCCAGGGGCAGCTTGTCTTCGGCCGCGCTCTTCCCGAAGTACAGGAGATGGAGCTTGAGCAGCTCGGAGAGTCGCTCGAGGGGGGCGGGATCATCATCGACGCGGTAGTCGATCCAGCGGTCGTTGAACCCGCCGTACCCGGCCTGCGCCCGAACGACCAGACAGAGCGGCGCTCTGTCGGCCGCGTCGATCGCCACCTGCCGCGTCGCCGGCGAGCAGTGCGGCCAGGAGGCGATGTGCGAGGTCACCGGATTCCGCGTCGAACGCGGCGCCCATTGCCTGGACGACCTGTGGTCCGGCCAGAAGATTACCTTGAGCGGCGAAGTGGCTTCCGGTGAGACCGCCGGCCCAAGGCTGGCAGTCCGCACCGGTGAAAGTCGCCGGCTGCCCGTGTGCATCGACCATGCCGGCCTGGCGTTGACTTTGGTTCGGGTCCTGATCGAGCAGCGACTTCAGCGCGCGCTCGGCCGACTGGCCCCGGCGCATCAACTGCAGCCCGTTCGGCCCGTAGCTGGTGTTAGCATGCGACTGGGTGGCGACTGCGCCGGAGGCCGCTTCCGCCCACGGCACGACCGCCCCCACGGCCGGGAACTTGGAGGCGACCGCGACGCCCCAGGCCTCATCGTCCGGGTCGTAGGCGACGATCGAGAAAGTGGCAATTCGCAACATGGCCTGCCTCTTGGGCGAGATCAATGGGTGCGGCGCGGAAGGGCACATCCGATAGGCCGGCAGAGGAGACCAGTCCGGATGGGTGGGGCGGGGTGCGGCCTCAGGCCGCATCCGAGAGCGCCGGAGGCTGTTCCAGCGGAACGGGGTTCCCCTCGGCATCGAGCAGCACCGGCTGGCGCCCATCGCGGATGACGGCGTCGTCGACGACGACCCGCCGCACCTCCCGCCGGGAGGGGATTTCGTACATCACCCGCAGCAGCGCCACTTCGATGATGGCACGCAGCCCGCGGGCGCCGGTTTCGCGCTCGAGGGCCAGCGCCGCAGCGGCATCCAGCGCAGAGGGGGTGAACTCGAGCTGGACGTCGTCCATCTCGAACAGCCGCTGGTACTGGCGCACGAGTGCGTTGCGCGGCCGGGTGAGGATGGCGCGCAGAGCGTCCGTGTCGAGCGGGTCGACGCACACGGTCACCGGCAGCCGGCCGACGAGCTCGGGGATCATGCCGTAGCGCATCAGGTCATCCGGCGTCACCAGGCGCAGCAGCTCGTTGTCGTTGAGCTTGCGCGCTTCCTCTTCGACCCGCGTCCCGGGGAAGCCGAGCCGCCCCCGGCGGCCGACACGTTCGGCGACGATCTCCGCCAGGCTGTCGAACGTCCCGCCGCACACGAACAGGATATCGGCGGTATTGACCTGGATGAACTCCTGCTGCGGGTGTTTGCGGCCGCCTTGCGGAGGCACGTTGACGACGGCGCCCTCGATGATCTTGAGCAGTGCCTGCTGGACCCCTTCGCCGGACACGTCGCGGGTGATGCTGGGGTTGTCGCCCGTCTTGCGTGCCGTCTTATCGAGCTCGTCGATGTAGACGATGCCGCGCTCGGCGCGCGGGATGTTGAAATCCGCCGCCTGCAACAGTCGCAGCAGGATGTTCTCGACGTCCTCGCCGACATAACCCGCCTCGGTCAGGGCCGTGGCGTCGGCGATGCAGAACGGGACATCCAGGCTCCGGGCGAGCGTCTGGGCCAGCAGCGTCTTGCCGCATCCGGTGGGGCCGAGCAGCAGGATGTTGCTCTTGTCGAGCTCGACGTCCGCCGTGCCGCGGCTGAGGATGCGCTTGTAGTGGTTGTAGACAGCCACTGACAGGACGCGTTTGGCATCCTCCTGGCCGACGACGTACTCCTCGAGCTTGGCGAAGATCTGGTGGGGGGCCAGCGTCGGCCGACCATACGCCGCCAGAGGCGGCTGGCCGGCCCGCGGGACATCACCTTCGAGGATGTCCCGGCACAGCTCGACGCACTCATTGCAGATATTGACGGCCTCAGGCCCGGTGATCAGCCGCTGGACCTCGGCCTCGCCACGATTGCAGAACGAGCACCGGCGCTCGTCGGGAGCGGCCGGGTCCTTCCGCGTCATGGGCTACCCGCCTTTCTTGGTCTTCGACGCCACGTCGTCGCCCGGATAGAGCACGTGGTCGACGATCCCGTACACCTTGGCAGCCTCGCCGTCCATGTAGAAGTCGCGCTCGGTGTCCCGTTCGATGACCTCGAGCGTCTGCCCCGTGTGCTTGATGAGAATCGTATTCAATTCCTCTCGCAGACGCAAGATCTCTTTGGCCTGGATCTCGATGTCGGTTGCCTGGCCCTGGGCGCCGCCCAGGGGCTGGTGCAGGTGGATGGTGGCATGGGGCAGGGCGTAGCGCATGCCTTTGGTCCCGGCCGTGAGCAGCACCGTGCCGAACGAGGCCGTCACCCCGACGGCGACGGTCGAGATCGGGGCACGCGTCTGCTGCATCGTGTCATAGATCGCCAGGCCGGCGTAGATCGCGCCGCCCGGCGAGTTGATGTACATGTGGATCGGCCGCTCCGAGTCCTCATTGTCCAGATACAGCAGCTGGGCGACCATCAAGTTCGAGACCTGGTCGTTGATGACCGAACCGAGGAAGATGATGCGTTCCTTGAGGAGCAGCGAGTAGATGTCGTATGCCCGCTCGCCGCGTCCGGAGCTTTCGATCACCATCGGGATGAGTGCCATGGGGATTCTGAGAGAGCATGTTTCACTCCTGAGGCTGGTCGGCGGCCGGCAAGTCGCCGGGCTGCAAGTCCTGTGCCGCCGGTGGAATAGGCGAATCGCCATCGCCGCGCGCGATCGCGACCAGGCGGCGAATGGCCTTGTCAGTCAACAGGTCGAGCGCCAGCGTCCGGCGCCCGG
Source organism: uncultured Chloroflexia bacterium (assembly GCA_963777165.1). Classification (GTDB taxonomy): domain Bacteria; phylum Chloroflexota; class Anaerolineae; order Anaerolineales; family E44-bin32; genus DYJB01. Next base: position 682,861 of record CAVZPO010000023.1, on the reverse strand, counting down.
CCGGGTTGTCGATTGCCTTACGCAGCGTTTCCTTGGTGGCGTGCAGTGCCACGGTCAAGCGCTCAAGCTCGCCATCGACCTCGGTCTCGTCGACCTCGAGGCCTTCGGCTTCTGCCAGCTTGCCCAGCGCCAGCGCGCGCTTGACGCGCTCGGTGGCGCGCGGCTCGAGCTCTTTGCGCAGGTCGTCTTCCGTCTTCTTCTCGATCTTCAGGTAGTCCGCCAAGGTCAGACGCTGGCCCTGAAGCCGGCGATCGAGGTCCCGCAGGAGCTGGTCGAGCTCATCGTGGACCATGATCGGGGGATAGTGGTATGTTCCGGCGGCCACCAGCGCGTCGATCGCCTTCTGCGCGTAGCCGCCTTCCGCCTCGCGTGACGGCCTGCTCAAGCAGCTCCTGGCGGACCTTGAGCTTCAGGTCCATCAAGTCGGTGAAGGTCCCCATCTCCCGCGCCTGGTCATCGGTGAGCTCAGGGACCGTGCGGGACCGGACCTCGACGCAATGCATATGGAACGTCGCCTGGCGGCCACGGAGTGATTCGGTAGCGTAGTCGGCGGGGAAGGTATGCTCGATATCCTTCTCATCCCCGGCGCTCAGGCCGCGGAGGTGGGCGGCGACGCCCGCCACCGGCCAGTTGGTGCGCTCCTCGACCAGGACCGAGACGCCTTTCTCATCCAGGAGCGACGTGTGACCATCCTCGAGCGGCTCGTGCAACTTCCCCGAAACGTCGAGGACGACCACGTCCGAATCGATCGCCGCTCGCTGGACGGGCTCGATGATCGCCCGCCGTTGACGCAGTTCTTCCACCACCTGGTCCACGGCGTCGTCGGTGATCGTCGGCGGCTCGAAGGGTGTGCGCAGCTCACGGTAGGCGCCCAGTTCGACCTCCGGAGGCAAAGGGACGGTATAGCGGAGGGTGAGCGGCTGCCGGGAGACAACCTCATTCAATGCACCGGGGGCGAACGGCTCCAGGGTCGACTCCTCCAACGCGCGGCGGTAGACCTCCTGGCCCAGATTGTCGAGGGCCTCCTCGAAGATCGCGTCTTCGCCGTAGCGCTGCAGGACGAGCTTGTAAGGCGCCTTGCCGGGCCGGAACCCGGCGATCTTGGTCCGGCCGCTAATGCGCCTGGCGGCCGACTGCATCGCCGCATCGACCTGCTCGTCTGACACTTCGACCGTCAACTGGACCTGACGGTCCTCCAGATCCTGTTTCTCGATCTTCAACCGCGGGATCCTTCCTGAGTCCGCACGCGCCGTCGGGACGCGCGAGATCATCGAGCCTGGGTCTGGGACGCTGGGGCAGCCGAGTGGGGAAGGAGGGACTTGAACCCTCACGCCTCGCGGCACGTGATTCTAAGTCACGCCTGTCTGCCAGTTCCAGCACTTCCCCCGTGGCGGCATTATAGCGTCCGCGAGGAGGCGTGTAAAGGCGCCGGAGCGTTAACGATGTATCAGACGCGCGGAATGACCTGGCCCGCCTGAAGGCGGATGTCTGCCAGGTGAAGGAGCTCGTGGTCCGCGCCGATCAACGCCACTTCGGCCAACGTTGTTGGGCCCAGCAGCGCGTGACGAGCCCGCCGCTCCCAGGACAGAGGGTCCAGAGACTCGAGCCGTCGCAGCAGCCGCACCCGACGCTCGGCCAGGACCGCCAATGCCTCCGGGCCGGACTGCGCGGCGTAATTCCGTTCCTCCGCCCAGGGATTGATGTCAATCGCCGGCAGGAAGGGGAACTCCCTCGAAAGCACCAAATCCAATCTCGGGGTATGGACCTCGTGGTCCATGTCCCGCAGGTGGCAGATGATCTCGGTCAGGCACCACGCGCCGGGGGCCGGTCTTCGGGACCAGACCTCGGGCGCCAGATTGCCCAGCAGCGTCAGGAGCACGCCCAACTGACCGTGCAACCGCGCCAGGACGCTCGAGGGCCGCTTGGCGGCCTCGGGATCGGTCCATTGGCTGGCGCAGCGGGAACCAGGCGATCGCGTCCTCGAGGCTTCCAGCGGAGTCACCGGGTTCCGCCTCCGGTGAAACGTGGAAGGTGGCCATGCCGAGTGACCGCGCCGGTTCGAGGTCGTCCTGCATGCTGTCGCCAACCATGGCTGCCTCAGCCGCATGTACTCCAAGATGACCGAGGATCTCGGCATAGTAGGCAGGCTGCGGCTTGGCCGAGTGGAACATCTCGTAGCTGGTCACCAGGGAGAACCGAGTCGGAGGCACCGGCACGCCCGCCCATTCCAACCGATGGTCGATCGCCATGCGCGGGAAGAGCGGATTGGTGGCGACTGCCACCATGACGCCTGCGTCCAGCGCAGAACCCACCAGCCTGGCGGCCGCTTCTCGCCGGTGTGTCTGGCTTTCAAGCTTGGGGAACTCGTCCCGGTAAAAGGCCTCGAGCTGCGTGAGCAGGGCCCCCTCGGTCGTTCCGAGGGCAGGATAGAAGTCGTCGGCGAATGCTTGCTGGAGCGTGCGCGTGGGCTGGCGATTGGCCAGCATGACGCCGGTCGACCGGAGGAGCTGGGGCACGAACCTATCAGGTGGCACCCAGGGCGCCATGTGGCGGCCCAGACTTTTCAGGTAGGCCTGCAGGAAGGAATCGATGTCATTGTCGAGGAGCGTTCCATCCAGATCGACGAGCAGAGCCTTGATCACGCGCCGGACTCCGGGCCGAGCATCGGGAGAATGTGACACTGGCCGCAACCGATCTCGGGTTCGGAGACCGGGCCGCCGGATCGGGTGCACATGGCGCTGACGCGTACGCCGCGTCCCAGCCCGAGCACGCCGGGCTGGACACGCGCCTCCAGCACAAGATTCGGACAGGCGTTGGCCACATGGATCGCCGGGACACGGCAGCGCGCGCAAAGATCCGGCGCCCAACGGCCGCCGCCCGGCGTGCGGGCAACCAGCCGGCACTCCTGTCGCTGGCGGCCGCGATGGAAATCCGCGTAGTAGAAGGGGCACTCGGTGCCGGCGGGAGTGAGCATGCGGTTGGAGGCAGTGGTCAGACGCGCGTCAGGTACTGCCCGTTGCGCGTATCCACCCGGATCTTGTCGCCGGTGTTGACGAACAGCGGCACCTGCACCTTGAGCCCGGTGCTGGTCACCACGCTCTTGGTCGCGCCTGTTGCGGTGTCGCCCTTGACGGCGAACTCCGCCTCGACGACATCCATGTCGACCGCCGTCGGGAGTTCGATGTCGAGCGGCTCACTGCCGAAGTAGGTGAGCTTGGCCTCGAGGCCGTCGGTCAGGTAATCGACCGCCTCGCCCATCGTCTTGGCGCCCAGCACGGGCTGGTCATACGTCTCGGTGTCCATGAAGTGGAAGAGGTCGCCGTCCCGGTAGAGGTACTGCACCTGGTGGTACTCGAGTCGGACGTCCTTCACCCGGTCGCCGGAACTGAAGGTCTTCTCCATCACCGTACCGGTGCGCAGGTCGCGGATCTTGATGCGGATGGTGGCGTTGCCGCGCCCCGGCTTGTTGTGGGAATACTCGAGCACCTTGTACAGGCTGCCGTCGAGTTCGAAGGTTACGCCCTTGCGCAGGTCGTTGACGTCGATCACGAGATCTTGCCTCGGGGGATGGTGGTCGAGGAATTCTAACACCCGGCGCGGGGCGGGTCAATCCAGTGGCGACATCGTGCGCCCGGTCAGGCGCCGAGCCACCGAGCGGCGGCCGCGGGCAGATCGGCGAGACGGCCGGCGCGCACCGTGCACGGGGGGAGGGAGTCGAGGAACGTACGCCCGTAGGGCTTGGAGGTGATGCGCCGGTCGAAGACGACCACCACGCCGCGATCGGATTGTGTGCGGATCAGCCGGCCGAACCCCTGCCGGAAGCGCAGCACGGCTTCGGGGAGCGAATACTCGTCGAACGGCGTCTCGAACGTCTCGGCGCGGGCGGCGATGATCGGGTCGCTCGGCACGTCAAACGGGAGACGGACGATGGCCAGGACGGAGAGCGCTTCGCCGGGCACATCGACGCCCTCCCAGAAGGAGCGGGTCCCCAGGAGCACGGCGCCCTCCGAAGTGCGAAAACGCTCGAGGAGGGCCTGTCGTGAGGCGCCCTCCGATTGTTCGAGGACCTGGATGCCCGCCGAGGAAAGCGGTTCGTCGATGGCACGCGCCGTGACACGCAGCTGCTCGTTGGAGGTGAACAGGACCAGCGTCCGGCCGTGGGTCGCACGGCACATGCCGATCAGCCCCTTCTCGACGGCGCGTTGGTAGGCCTGGCGGTCGTGGGGCTCGGCGATGTCGTTGATCAGATAGAGCAGCGTGGCGTTTTCGAAATCGAACGGCGAGCCGAGCGCCAGCTCCTCGGCCTCGTCGGCGTGCAGGCGGCGGCGAAGGTAATCGAAATGCCCGGCCGTCGTCAGCGTGGCCGATGTCAGGATCACGGCCTCCTTCTCATGCCACAAGTGACGTTCGACGAGAGGGCCGATGTCGAGCGGGGCGGTGTGAAGCGAGGTCCTGCCGGAGCGCGCATCCATCTCCGCCCAATAGATTCGCTGGGGATCGGGCTCGAAGATCATATGATCCAGCTGGCTGAACAGGTCGGTTAGCGAGCGTCCCGCGGTTCGCAGTCCCTGCGCCAGGTCCGCCAGCGTTGTGGCGCCGCCTTCCGAAGTCGCCAGCAGCGCCTCGGCCATGGCCTGCAGCCGCTGGATGCCGGGCGCCAGAGGCTCGCGCAGTCGTTCCCAGGCAAACTCGACCTCGGACCATTCGGACAGCGTGCGCGTGCCTGGAACGATTCGCTCCTGTTGGCCGTAGCTGCTGGGCGGGCGACCGTCGCGACGCCCGGCGAGGAACTCGCCCACCGCAGCAAACAGGCGCATCGTTGGCTCGAGGCAGGCCTGGAACGCCTGTCCGATCTCATGCCCGGCGCCCTCGACCTGCGCCGCGTCCTCCGGCGGCAGATCGCGTCGGGCGGCGGCCGCAGTTTGCGCCAGCAGTCCGGCGGGCCGCGCGGTCAGATCGCGCAGCCAGCGCGCCAGCTCCGCCTCGGTGACCTGGAAGCTCAAGCCCTTCGTCGTGGCCGCCTCCAGGTGATGTGCCTCGTCCACGATCACGTGCTGGTACTCAGGCAGGACGCGGTTCCCGGTGGCGATGTCGGCCAAGAGCAGCGCATGATTGACGATCAAGACATGCGAGGTGTCGGCCTGGATGCGGGCGTTGTAGTAGGGGCACGCCCCGCCAGCGTAATGTTCGCAGGTCTCGGTCGAACATTCGTCGCCTTCGGCCGAAAGCCGCGCCCATGCGGCGGCCTCTGCCGGACCAAGCAGGTTGACCTGCCCGCGGTCGCCGCTGCCGCCGGCCGAGAGCCAGACGAGGACCTTGGCGGCCAGGCGCATCTCCTCACTGGTGCGCGGGCCAAGTCGCCGGAGGGCGTCCAGCCTGCGGGGACACAAGTAGTTGGCGCGCCCTTTGAGCACCGAAGCCCGCAGCTCGAACCCGAGCGCCTGGGCCAGGTCGGGAATGTCCTTCTGCATGAGCTGTTCTTGGAGGTTGATCGTATTGGTCGAGACCACCACCCGCCGTCCGTTGGCCGCTGCCCAGGCGAATGCCGGAACGAGGTAGGCCATGCTCTTACCCGTGCCGGTTCCCGCTTCCACCATCAAGTGCCGGCCCTCGGATAACGAGCGGGCGACGGCGCGCAGCATGGTCACTTGCTGCGGTCGGTGCTCGTAGGCGCCGAAGCGGCGCGCCAGCGGGCCGCCCGGCTCAAGGATCGATGCGAGCTCCTCGGCGTCGAGCGGTGTGGTGTCCTCGGTGGGGTGCAGCGGACCGGCGCCGCGGTCAGGCGGGAGGAAGGGGTAGCGAATCGGCTGCCGCGCCTCCGTCAGGTCCAGCCCATCGTGTGTGGCCTCGCGGTAGGCCTCATCGAAGACCAGCGCCGCTCCCCATTCGACCTCCGCTCCCAGGCGGGTGACTTCCTCCAGGACTGGAGCCGGGAGCTGGCGGGCGATCTCATACAGGTGCAGGAAGACCTGTCGTGAGGTCTGCGCGTCGTCGAGCGCCCGATGGGAGGCGGCGACCGGAACCCCCAACTCGGCGGCCAGCGACGCCAGCCCGTAACGTGAGGCCGTGGGCAGCAGGACCGAGGCCATATCGAGCGTGTCGTGCGCCTCATTGAACTCGAAGAGCCCCTTGCGTCGCAGGAAGGAAAGGTCGAAGCCGATGTTGTGGCCGAGGAGGGCGTGATCACCGACGAACTTCAACAGATCGGCGAGCGCCTCGTTCAGGCGCGGGGCGCGGGCGACCATCAGGTCGTCGATGCCGGTGAGTTCGGAGATGAAAGGTGGGATCGGTCGTCCGGGGTTGATCAGCGTCGACCACTCGTCTTCGACGCGCGCGCCTCGGAAGCGCACCGCACCGATCTCGATGACGGCGTCGCGCTCCGGATCCAACCCCGTCGTCTCGAGATCGAGGGCAATCAGCGTCCGCATGTCCGCGGCATTATAGCATCCGGACTTGAGCCGGATGCTATACTCGGCGCAAATTCCCCCCGCAGGGTGATGACGATCCAAGAATCTGCGGGCCGACTTCGCACGAATATCCAGAATGGCATCGTCGCCAAGGAAGTGGATAAGATCTTTGATGGAGGGCGCCGGAGAGGCGCGGATCGTCCTTCCCGCGCCGGTTCCATTCTGCGCGGAGGATGGCCGAACCTACGATGAGGTAAGCCGCCTGTTGGCGCAGTCGGGCGTCGTGCTGCGCATCCTCATTGCGGCGGTGGGCGTCGGGGTTCTGTTGTGGATGGCGGTGCGGACGGCACGGCGGCCGCGCGGTCGAGCGCCGACGGTCGCGAGCCCGAGGAGTTTGAGCCTATGATCGATCCGGCAACCCGGGGAAAGCAGCCCGGCCTGGCCGGCTTTCTGCGCTCGGTTGTCCGATTGTGTGGGCGTGCCCGGGGATTGGTACCCGCACTCCTCGTGCGGCGGGTGTATGCTCAACTCCTGGAATGGCCGGCGGGTGAGGGCGGGCCACGACGACCCGCGGAGCCGCCGCTCGATTTCCGGGCTGCGCTGGTCGGCTCCGCACGGATCTCCGGGAGGACTTGCACGCGATCACACGGGCCCACTTGTTTGTCCGTTATGGTGAGATCCCGGAGAGCAGGGAGATGATCGGCGCTGTGCTGGCGAGCTGGGATCAGGTGCGGCGCGGCATGTCTCCGGCACACCGGCCGGGTGAGGGGAACTCTTGGTAATGCGCGGGGTTGTACATGCAGAGACCGAAAGCCAGGGCGGACGCAATGGACGTCCCTGACCTCGAGCTCGTCCGCCGGGCGGCAAAGGACAGTGAAGCGTTCGGGCTGCTGTACGAGCGGCACGTGCGCAAGATCTACAACTACATCTACTACCGGACCGGCGACCATCATGACGCCGAGGACCTGACGGCGCGCGTATTCCAGCGAGCGCTGCGCCATGTGGGCACGTTCCAGGACATGGGCGTTCCTTTCTCGGCATGGCTGTATCGCATTGCCCACAACCTGGTGGCCAACTGGCACCGCGACCGCAGCCGCCGGCCCGTCGTCGCGCTGGAGGAGCATCTGGTCCTGACGCCGGGCGCTCAGCACCCGGAGGCTCTGGCGGTGGCGCGGGAGCAGGGGGATGCGCTGTTGCGGCTCGTGCGGCGGCTGCCGGAGGAACGTCAGCAGCTGTTGATCCTGAAGTTCGCCGAGCGGCTTTCGAACGCCGAGATCGGCCAGATCATGGGACGAACCGAAGGGGCGATCAAGAGCCTGTACCACCGGACCCTGAGCTCGCTCCGCGAGGAGTACGACCGGCAGGCTGCAGACGAGACGACCTCGTCGAGGCTCGACAAGTAAACCGGAAGCCGAGCAGGAACGGCCGCCGGTGTGGATTTCTGGGCGTGGGGTGTTCGGCATGGTGTTCAGTGAAGAGCAGCTCGAAGGGATGCTTCGCCAGGTCCTGATCCCGGTTGAGCCGAGCCCGCAGTTCGTGAAGCGGTTGCAGGGCAGGTTCGTTCACGTGCGCGGAGGGAGCGGACCGACCGTGTGGACGCTGGTCGTCGTCGGCGTGGGGGTCACGCTGGTGGCGGCAGCCTGGATGGGGTTGGCTTTGCGGCTGGTCCTGGCGATGATAGGGATGTTCGGGCTTCTAGGGCAGCGCAAGACGGGCCGAGTCTCGTCACGCTTCGCACGCTAGCCAGGCACTTTCTCGGATAACGATCCGGCGGGCCCTGCGGCCCGCCGTGCGATTCTCAATGGAGGGGACTGCGGTCGGACTAGAAGCCCCAGGCCGCGCCGGCGCCCTCTTCCATCATGCTCGGGTCCCACATGTCCATTCCGAGCTCCACAACGATCGGTTTGCCGCACGCCTCGGCCGCCTTGCTGCGCGTCATCTCCAGCATGGCGGGGCCGTACGGGCAGAAGGGCGTGGTCAGGATCATCTTCAACTGAACCTGGTCGGGATCGATCTTCAGCTCGCGCACCAATCCCAGCTCGACGATGTTCAATCCGATCTCCGGATCGACGACCTCGCGCAGTGCGGTGCGGATGGCTTCCAATTCGGCCGGATGGGTCGAGTCGGCTTCCCAGACAGGATTCGGGGTGGGTGGGGTCTCGCTCATGCGGGGGTACCTCCCGGTTGGGGTTGGAGGGCGACGGAAAAGGTACACGTGTCGGCCCCTTGCAGCAGGCAGGTCACACGCTCCACGGGCAACGAGAGCGCCGACGCGATGAATTCCTGGTCGACGGTGCAGACCTCGGGGTGCTTGCGCCCGATGCGGAAGTAAGGGCAGCTTGACTCGCGGATCAGGAGCTGTCCATCCTGATGCTCGACCTGCGCCTCAAAGCCCTCTTCGGCCAGGAGTTCAACCATGCGCTCGAGGCGTTTCTCCAGCGGGAGTCCGTCCAGGCGCCGGGCGACATCGGCGGCCATGGTGGACGCCACCCCGGAGAACAGCTCCTCGACCTTCCCGGCGGGGATCAATTCCTTGATCTCGTCGAGCAGTCGATTCGTCAACCGAACGTAACGGCTGGGGAACAGGTCGAGGCCGGTCTCGGTGAGCGAGAACAGTTGCCGCGGGCGTCCGACGCCGTGGCGCTCGTCCTCGACGGCCACCAGGCTCTCCGCCTGCAGGCTGGACAGGTGGTGGCGGACCGAAACGGGCGAGACGTCCGAAGCCGCGGCCAGCTCGATCACGCTGACCTTGCCGCGGGCCCGGAGCGTCCTCAGGATGATGTCACGCGTCTGTGTCGCCATTCTCTCCGCACCCCATCCCCGGTAACCGGCACACGCTCATATTTGCTATATGTATCATCCATATTACCACACGCCGTTCGGCCGACAAGGGGTATTTATCAGATATATATGACAGAAATGTTGACAGTTCGGGCCGTCAATGCTATACTCCGCCCCGTTCCCCGCCTGGCGACGAGCGGCGGGGTCGGGAGGGTTGCTGATGGGCAGCGCGCTGGAGATCCGGGACCTACACGTCTCGGTGGAGGGCAAGCCGATCCTTAAAGGCGTCAACCTGACGGTGCGCCAGGGTGAGGTGCACGCATTGATGGGGCCCAATGGGACCGGCAAATCGACGCTGGCCAATACGCTGATGGGCCACCCCAATTACGAGGTGACGCACGGGCAGATTCTCTTCAAGGGGCAGGACCTGGTCGGGATGGCGCCGGATGAGCGCTCGCGGTTGGGGCTGTTCCTGGCCTTCCAGTACCCGGTTGCCATCCCTGGCGTCTCGCTGGCCAACTTCCTGCGCGCGGCGCTGAATGCGCGCCGGCGGGCCGGCAATCCGGAGGACAAAGGGATGCCGATCCCCGAGTTCCGCAAGCTGCTCAAGCAGAAGATGGACCTGCTGAAGATGCCGCATGAGTTCGCCGGACGGTACCTGAACGACGGGTTCTCGGGAGGCGAGAAGAAGCGCGCCGAGATCCTGCAGCTGGCCACCCTCGAGCCCGAAATCGCCGTGCTGGACGAGACCGACTCGGGGCTGGACATCGACGCGCTGCGCATCGTCGCCTCGGGCGTCAACGACCTGGCCGGCCCGGATCTGGGTGTCCTGGTGATCACCCATTACCAACGCATCTTGAACTACGTCAAGCCGCGGTTTGTACACATCATGCTCGGGGGCCGCGTCGTCGAGAGCGGCGGCCCCGAGCTGGCCGAGCACCTCGAGGAGCACGGGTACGATTGGATTCGTGAGAAGTCAGGGGAGTCGGTAGCGGAGGTTTAGGCATGGCAACGCCGTCGGACGTCAAGGCACTGGAAGGCCTGGATGGGTACAAGTACGGGTTCAGCGATAAGGACGTCTCGCTGTTCCAAACGCCGCGCGGGTTGCGTCGCGACGTGGTGGAGAAGATCTCGTCGCTGAAGGGCGAGCCCGCCTGGATGCTCGAATTCCGCCTCAAGGCGCTCGAGCATTTCATGCAGCGGCCGATGCCGCTGTGGGGCGGCGACCTCTCGCACCTGAACCTGGACGAGATCATCTACTACGTCCGCCCGTCGGAGGCGTCGGAGAAGTCGTGGGACGATGTCCCCGACACGATCAAGAGCACCTTCGAGAAGCTGGGGATCCCGGAAGCCGAGCGCAAGTTCCTGGCCGGTGTCGGCGCGCAGTATGAATCGGAGATGGTCTACCACAACATCCAGAAGCATCTGGAGGACCAGGGCGTCATCTTCTTGAGCATCGAGGACGGCCTGCGCCAGCACCCCGAGCTGTTCCGTCAGTACTTCGGCACGGTCATCCCATACACCGACAACAAGTTCGCCGCGCTCAACGGCGCGGTCTGGTCGGGTGGGTCGTTCATCTACGTCCCCAAGGGCGTCAAGATCGACCTGCCGCTGCAGGCGTACTTCCGGCTCAACCAGGCGAACATCGGGCAATTCGAGCGCACGCTGATCATCGCCGATGAAGGCGCACAGGTGCACTACGTCGAAGGCTGCACGGCGCCGATCTACACGACCGACTCATTCCACAGCGGCGTGATCGAGATCGTCGTTCACAAGGGCGCGCGCGTGCGCTACACCACCATCCAGAACTGGTCGGTCAACGTCTACAACCTGGTGACCCAGAGGGCGTTGGTGCACGAAAACGCCACCATGGAATGGGTGGACGCCAACTTGGGCAGCAAGCTGACGATGAAGTATCCGTCGTGCTATCTGATCGGCCCAGGCGCCCGCGGCGAGATCCTGTCGCTGGCGTTCGCCGGTCCGGGGCAGCACCAGGACGCCGGCGGGAAGGTGATTCACGCCGCGCCGCAGACCACCAGTAAGGTCACCTCCAAGTCGATCAGCAAGGGCGGCGGGCGCACGTCCTACCGCGGCCTGCTCAAGGTGCACAAGGGCGCCGTCGGCGCCCGATCCAGCGTGGTGTGCGACGCCCTGCTTCTCGATCCGCAATCGCGCAGCGACACCTACCCGTCGATCGAGATCGACGAAGACAACGTCACCATCGGGCACGAGGCGTCGGTCAGCAAGGTCGGCGAGGAGCAGCTCTTCTACCTGATGAGCCGCGGCCTGAATCAAGAAGAGGCGACCTCGATGGTCGTCTCGGGCTTCATCGAACCGCTGGTCAAGGAGCTTCCGATGGAGTACGCCGTCGAGATGAACCGGCTGATTCAGTTGCAGATGGAAGGGTCGATCGGCTGACGCCGGATCGGGAAAGCACACGCATGAGCCCTCGCACGGTAACCACGCGCACGACCGTCGCCGCCCCACCGCTGAGCGAAGACGGCTTCCCGTTCCGTCTGGAGGATGTGCGCTCCCGCTCGTCGGCGCTGGGCGAACCCGCCTGGATGCTCGAACGGCGGTTGCGCGCCTGGGAGGCCTACGAACGCCTACCCTTCCCGACGATCACCGAGGAGGCCTGGCGTCGGACGGACTTGCGGACGATGCCGCGGCCGTCGCTCGCCCTACGCCCGGCGGACGGGCTCCCGGTGGATGCGGAACTCCTTCAGCCGCTGGCCGGCGAAACGCACGGCGCCCTGCTGAGCCTGACGCCCGGCCACGAGGCGCGGCGTGAGGGCGGCAAGGACCTAGCGCGGCGGGACGTGGTCTTCACCGATTGGGGTACGGCGGTTCGCGAGCATGCGCCGCTTCTCGAACGCTGGATGGGGAAGGTCGTACCCGACGACGATGGCCACTTCGCTGCGCTGGCCGGCGCGCTGGCGACGGACGGCGTGCTCGTGCACGTGCCCGCCGGCGTGCACGTCTCGCAGCCTCTGCACTCGGTCCTGTGGGCGCCGGGCGGCGACCGGGCCTTCTTCACCCGATTGCTGATCGTCGTCGAAGACGGCGCTTCGGTGACTTACGTGCATGAGGCCGCTTCGCCGACCGAGCCCGAAGGGCACGCGCTGCATGGCGGGATCGTCGAACTGGTCCTCGGCGTCGGGGCGCAGCTGACGTTCGTCGAACTGCAGACCTGGGGCGAACATGTCTGGAACATCACCCACGAACGGGCGAACGTTGCCCGCGATGGGCGGCTGGACTGGATCTTCGGGGCCGTGGGCAGCCAGGTGACAAAGAACTTCACCGAGCTTAACCTGACCGGGCAGGGCGCCGAGGGGCGCATGTCCGGGTTCACGTTCGCCGACGGGTCGCAGCACCTCGACCACGACACGCAGCAGAATCACCTGGCGCCGCACACCACCAGCGATCTGCTGTTCAAGGGCGCCCTAATCGATCGCAGCCGGACGGTATGGCAGGGGATGATCTACGTGGCGCCGGGTGCGCAGAAGTCCGACGGCTACCAGGCCAACCGCAACCTGCTGCTTAGCCCGAACGCCCGGGCCGACTCGATCCCGGGCCTCGAGATTCTGGCCGACGACGTGCGCTGCACCCATGGCGCCACCGTCGGGCAGCTGGAAGAGGAACCGATCTTCTATCTGATGTCGCGCGGGCTGCCGCGAAGCGACGCCGAGCGCATTGTGGTCGACGGTTTCTTCGCCCCGATCATGGAGCGCATCCCCTTCGCCGGCGTGCGCGACCGTTTCGAGCGGATGATCGACGAAAAGCTCCCTTAAGCGCACTTCCGGCTGGTGCCTCAGCCGTGCTAGACTACCGAGGGTTGCCCTATGAAACGTGCGATCTCCACGCCGGTGCGAGCGCCGGCCGTCGACCAGCGGTTCCGCGTCGGGGAGTTGGTGGACGTGTACTGCGACCATACCCTGGACGGGGAGCGCGTGCGCGACTGGCTGCAGGGCGTCGTCGTCCAGGCGGACCGCAAGATGCTGGCGATCCAGTTCGTCGATGACGTCTACCTGACCGATGGGTGGATGGTACCCGATCGCGTCCTGTGGTCACAGCAGTCCGGTGTCAATATTCGGCCGTCCACGCGACGGCGCGTTCGGCGGCCGGCCGCACGGCGCAAGGTGCGCGGCTGACCCGGATGCACTCACCGCCCGCCCCCGCGCTTTTTGACGTCGATCGCCTGCGCTCCGAGTTCCCGATACTGGAGCGCGAGACGCAGTCCCGGGGTCCCGCTGGTCTACCTCGATTCGGCCGCCACGTCGCAGAAGCCGCGGGCCGTGCTCGAGGCGATGACCGCCTTCTACGAGCACCAGAATGCCAACATCCATCGCGGCATCCACCGGCTGGCGGAAGAGGCCACCGAGGCCTACGAGTTGGCCCGGCGGCGTATCGCCGCCTTCATCGGCGCGCCCGATCCGGCTGAACTCGTCTTCACGCGCAACGCCACCGAATCCATCAACCTGGTCGCTTCGACCTGGGGACGGACGCAGCTGAGTGCCGGGGACCTGATCGTCCTGACCGTGATGGAGCACCACGCCAACCTAGTCCCGTGGCAGATGCTGGCCGCCGAGCGCGGTCTGCGGCTGGCCCATGTCCCGATCGATGCGAACGGCCGGCTTGATGCCGACGCCTATCGGGAGCTGCTATCCCGCGGGCCGAAGCTCGTGGCGTTCTCGACGATGTCGAACGTGATGGGCACGATCACGCCGGCGGCGGAAATGACCGCGCAGGCGCACGCCGCCGGAGCGCTCGTGCTGCTGGACGCCGCTCAATCCATCCCGCACCTGCCGACGGACGTGCGTGCCCTGGGCGCCGACTTCGTCGTGTTCTCGGCGCACAAGATGTGCGGCCCGACCGGGATCGGCGTGCTCTACGCCCGGCGCGAGCTGCTCGAGTCGATGCCGCCCTATCAGGGTGGTGGCGACATGATCCGCCGAGTGTCCTTGCACACCTTCACCCCCAATGAAGTCCCGCACAAGTTCGAGGCCGGCACGCCCGCCATCGCCGAGGCGATTGGATTGGGCGCGGCGGTGGATTTCCTCGACGGCATCGGGATGCAGGCCGTACAGGCGCACGAGGCGGCGATCACCGAGTACGCGCTCGACCGGCTGAGCGAGGTGCCCGGACTGCAGGTCTTCGGGCCGCCGGCCGGCGGAGCGGGGAGGGCTGGCGTCATTCTCGATGGCGGACGCGCACCCGCACGATGTCGCCCAGATCCTGGACAGCCTGGGGGTCGCCGTTCGGGCTGGGCATCACTGCGCCATGCCGATCCACGAAGTGCTCGGCGTGCCGGCGACGACCCGCGCCTCGTTCTACCTGTACACCACACCCGGCGAGATTGACAGACTGATCGACGGGCTGTATAAGGTCAAGCATGTCTTCGCCTAGGATCACCTGCCATGGATGACCTGTACCGCGAGCAGATCATCGACCGCTACAAGAACCCGCGCAGCCGGGGCACGCTCGACCCGCACGACTTCACCTACGAAGATGACAACCCGCTGTGTGGCGATCGCATTCGCATCGACGTGCGCGTGGATGCCCACGACCGTGTCACGGCGGCGGCGTTCTCGGGCCAGGGCTGCGCCATCTCGCAGGCCGCGGCCGATCTGCTGACCGAATTGGTGGTCGGCAAGACGCTCGACGAGGTCAAGCAGCTCACCAAGGACGACATCCTCGAGATGCTCGGCATCGAGCTCGGCCCGGTGCGCCTGAAGTGCGCGCTCCTGTCGCTGAAGGTCCTCAAGGCCGGCGTTTACGGCATCGATCAGCTCGAAGCCGACCTGGCCTGAGCCCCGCAGGGGAGCCCCGTGTTCAACTACCGCCTGCCGCAAACCGCCGAACTCGAGTACGTCACCGTGGCGACGGTTGCCGAACTGGGCCCCGGCCAGCGCAAGCTGGTGGACGTCGACGGCGAGCCGGTGGCGGTCTTCAACATCGCCGGCCGCTACTTCGCCATCGCCGACCTATGTTCGCACGACGACGGCCCGGTGGGCGAAGGTGAGCTGCTCGGCGACGAGATCGAGTGCCCGCGGCATGGGGCGCGCTTCAGCCTGGAGACGGGCAAGGCGCTGAGCCTGCCGGCGGTGGTCGACATCCCGGCCTATCCCGTCCGAGTTGTCGGTCAGGAACTTCAAGTCGGCCTGCCGCCCTACTAGGACCGCGGCGGGGCGCCTTGTGACATACGTCACAACGGATTAAGCCGCCCTCCGCTTATCGCCTCCGGCGTTTGGAGTATGATGATCCGGACTGCGCCGCGCCCGCCCGCAGAGGGGTTGCGGCGCATATTCTGAATCTGCAACCGTGCGATCACGGGAGGATAGAGGAAATGCCGACGAAGTGGGTGTACCGATTCGACGAGGTCGACCTCGCCGAGAAGAAGATGAAGACCTGGGACGGCGTGCGCTCGCTGCTGGGCGGGAAGGGCGCCAACCTGGCGGAGATGACACGCATCGGCGTGCCGGTCCCGCCCGGGTTCACCATCACCACCGAAGCCTGCAACGCTTACCTGGCCAAGAAGAATAAGTTCCCCGAGGGAATGTGGGAGCAGACGCTGCGGGCGCTCAAGGCGACCGAGAAGGCGTCGGGCAAGACCTTCGGTGATCCCAAGAATCCGCTTCTGATCTCCTGCCGCTCCGGCTCCAAGTTCTCGATGCCGGGCATGATGGACACGGTGCTCAACATCGGGCTCAACGATGAGACGGCCGAGGGCATGATCGCCCTGACCAAGAACGACCGCTTCGTCTATGACGCCTACCGGCGCCTGATCCAGATGTTCGGGACGGTCGTCATGGGGCTTGAGCCCCGCCCGTTTCACGATGCGCTGGAAGCGGCCAAGGCCAAGGCCGGCACCACGGAGGACTCGAAGCTCTCGGCTGCCGAGCTCAAGGACCTGGTGAAGACGTTCAAGGCCATCGTCAAGAAGCTGGCCGGGCGCGACTTCCCCACCGACCCCATGGTTCAGCTGCGGCTGGCGACCGAAGCCGTCTTCAGTTCCTGGAACGGCAAACGGGCCGTGGACTACCGCAACGCGGCCAAGATCGCTCACGATCTCGGCACGGCGGTCAATATCGTCACGATGGTCTTCGGCAACATGGGCGACGACTCGGCGACCGGCGTGGCCATGACCCGCTCGGGCAGCTCGGGAGACAAGGCCATCGAGGGCGACTACCTGACCAATGCCCAGGGCGAAGACGTCGTGGCCGGCATCCGCCTGACCAAGCCGATCGAAGACCTTGCCAAGGAGATGCCCAAGGCCTACGCCGAGTTCGCCAAGATCGCACGCCGGCTCGAGAAGCACTACCGCAACATGCAGGACGTCGAGTTCACCATCGAGCACGGCAAGCTGTGGATGCTGCAGACGCGCGACGGCAAGCGTACGGCGCAGGCCGAGGTGCGCGTGGCCGTCGACATGGCCGAGGAAGGGCTGATCACAAAGAAGGAAGCCGTGCTGCGCGTCAAGCCGGAGCAGGTCGATTTCTACCTGCACCCGCAGTTCGACGCCAGGGCCAAGAAGGCGGCCGACAAGATCGCCGCCGGCCTGAATGTCTCCCCCGGCGCGGCCGTGGGGCAGATTGCTTTCACCGCCGACCTGGCCGAAAAATGGGCCAAGGGAGAGAAGAAGCAGGTCATCATGGTCCGCCCGGAAACCGGCCCGTCGGATGTGCACGGCATGCTGGCGGCCAACGGGATCCTGACCTCCAAGGGCGGGCGCACGTCGCATGCCGCGCTCGGTGGCGCGGCAATTCGGCAAGCCGGCGGTTGTCGGCGTCGCCGCGCTGGACGTCGACGTCGACGAACGCAAGATGACCGTCGCCGGGAAGACGTACAGGGAAGGCGACTGGATCTCGATCGACGGCACGAGCGGTGAGGTCTTCGCCGGCCAGGTGCCGACGGTCATCCCCGACCTGAGCGACCCGTACCTGAGCAAGCTGCTGGGTTGGGCGGACAAGTTCCGCCGGCTGCAGGTGTGGGCCAACGCCGATTACCCGCGGGATGCCGAACGGGCGCGCAAGTTCGGGGCGCAGGGGATCGGGCTGTGCCGCACCGAGCACATGTTCTTCGAGACCGTGCGATTACCCTACGTCCAGGCGATGATCCTGGCTGAGACACTGCCCGACAAGGCCGCCGCTGCCAAACAGCGCGACCAGGCGCTCGACAAACTGCTGCCCTTCCAGCGTTCGGATTTTGAAGGCCTGTTCCGCGCCATGGACGGGCTGCCGGTGATCATTCGGCTGATCGACCCGCCGATGCATGAGTTCCTGCCGTCGCATGACGAGCTGTTGGTGGAGGTCACCGAGCTCAAGACGAACGGCAAGGATCCGAAGCGTCTGGCCGAAGCCGAGAAGATGCTGGCGGCGGTCGAAGCGATGCGCGAGGCCAACCCGATGCTCGGCCTGCGCGGCGTCCGCCTGGGGATCCACATCCCCGAGCTGACCAACATGCAGGTGCGGGCGATCATCGAGGCGGCGTGCATCTGCGCCAAGGACGGGGTGGACGTCCACCCGGAGATCATGATCCCTCTCACCAGCCACGTGAACGAACTCAAGGTGCAGCAGACGGCGCTGGAAGAGGTTGCCAAGGTGGTGATGAAGGAGCAGGGCGTCAAAGTGGCGTACAAGTTCGGGACGATGATCGAGATCCCGCGCGCGGCGCTGACGGCGGGCGAGATCGCCGAGTATGCCCAATTCTTCTCTTTCGGGACCAACGACCTGACGCAGACGACCTTCGGCATCTCGCGCGACGATGCCGAGAAGAGCTTCCTGGTGGAATATCAGGACCGCAAGATCCTGCCCGAGAATCCGTTCGCCTCGATCGACGAGCCGGGCGTTGGGAAGCTGATGGCGATGGCCGTCAAGGACGGGCGCAAGACGCGCCCCAACATGGAGATCGGCATTTGCGGCGAACACGGAGGCGATCCGCAGTCGGTGTGGTTCTGCCACTCGATCGGCCTGAACTACGTCTCGTGCTCCCCGTTCCGCATCCCGATCGCCCGTCTGGCGGCGGCGCAGGCGGCGCTGGGCTCGAAGAACGAGGACAAGTAGGCCTTCTCGAGTTGACTTCCGGAGTCCCTAGGACTTCGGAACACGGTTACGCGATATTCAAGGCGCACCCTCTCGGGGGTGCGCCCGCGCGTTAGTGCAGGAGGGGCAGGCGGCGCGATTCCCGCTGGAAACGCCAGGGCGCCCTGTTGGGCGCCCTGGCGAAGGGCTAAGCGGTTGAGGACGACCCGGCCCTACGGCCGAATGAACCGGCTGAGATCGGGGAAGATCAGCGAACGACGGTCACCGCGGGTCAGGGGAACCTTGTTGGCGGCTTCGAAATTGCGATGCACCTCGCGCAGCGCCCGCACCTGCCAGCCCGGTGGCTGCTGGGAGAAAGCGACCAGCGCGGCGGTGAACTCGCCCGGGATCAGGAGCAGCGCCGAGCCGTCCTCGGCCTGGGTCGCCAGAATGCGGCCGGCGTTCGGGTCAGGCCCTGTGGGGCCGAAGGTCCGCAGCAGGGCCAGTGCTTCTTCGGTTGAGGGGGGCATCGTCCCCTGGACGAAGAAACGTTCGCGCTTGGCGATGTCGTACAGCGCCAGCGTGTGGCACACGGCCTCGTTGAGCTGCATGAGGAAGGACGTCTTGCCTTCTTCCAGCACGACCTTCCAGCGGTCGCTCTCGGGGTGCGCCTGGCGCAGGCGTGTGGCGACGTCGCGTTGTTCCAGGTAGTGGCGTCGGATGGCGCGGTACTGCGCGGCGTTCACGCGTCCCTGCTGGAAGTCGGTCTCGAGCCGGTCGATCTTGCGCTCGAGCCCGGTGAGCATTCGCTTCAGGTCATCGGCGATATCGCCGGTGCCGGGCGTGCCGTGATCCTCGAATTCCTCGTCCGGATCATCCGCCTCGGTCGTCAGCGCCGGCGCGGCGGCCGCTTTGACGACGGGCCTGGCGCGGGGATTCTCCACGAACGGCCTCTGGTTCTGGCCGGCGCCCTCCAGTTGGACGACGCGGAGCTCCTGTTCGCGAAGCAGCTCCCGAACGGCGCGCAGCTGACCGACGCTGATCGAGCCGTCGCAGAACGCGATTCCAGCCTGAAGCATCCGGCGCCGGGCAGACTCCATCTGCTCGCGCGCCAGCTCAAGCTCCGACCTCTTCTCGGGAGCCGGGGAGGGGGCCTTCTTGGAGGACGGGGCCTCCGCGCGCTGAGTGCGCGCCTCGGTCCCTGCAGACTGGCTGGGCATGGCATCATCATACATGGCGCTCGTCACCCGGTTCAGAGGACTGTGGTACCAACTGAGCAGGATTCATGCCGGGGGGTGCCGGCGGGGCTGGGGTATACTGCTGCTCGCCCAGCGGGGTGAATTGGGCGAGGGAGGCACGGGGTGAGGAGAGGGCTGAGGTGCAGCATCATGGTTCTGGCGGCGGTCCTGGCCGCTTGCGGGGGGGCCGGGCGCGGCACCCCGACACCCTCGGCCGAGGATGTGATCCGGACGGCCGAAGCGATGGCCGAGCAAACTCGTCAGGCGGCCACGCCGACTTCCAGCCCGACGCCTGTCACGCCCACGGCCACGTTCATGCCTGTGACCCCGACCGTCGTCCTGACAGCCACACCAGCGGTCTCAGGACCGGTGGTGACCGCCGTCTATCCGGTGAGCGTCCGGGTGGGACCGGGCGAAGGCTACGCCCAGGTGGATCTCTTGTTGACCGGCCAAATGGCGCGCGTGGTCGGCCGGTTCGATGACACGCCGATTGGCACTTGGTACTTGTTGCAGCGGATCGATGTGGGGAAAGACGGCTGGGTGTGGTCCGGGGCGGTGACGCTGGTGGGTGATCCGGCGCTGATCCCGGTGGTCACGCCAACATCCTGACAGGGTTCGGCTCGGAGCCCGGGTCAGATCTCCACTATGCGCATAGCCACCGTAGCAGCGCTAACCAAGACAGATAACAGCCTCGCTCCATGAGCGAGGCTGTTGATTCCGAACGGGGGTCCGAACGCGTCTACAGATGCATGTGTTTGGCGGCGACGAAGGACAGCCCCGCCTCGGTCAGTGCCCATGCCGTCCGATTGGCCGCCTCGTACTTGTCCAGGAAATTGAGCGTCAGGTTCTCCCAATCCCCCGAGTCAACGATCTCCTTGCGATCTCGGAAGTAATCCAGGATGTCCGATGGGTGCGGCCGGGTTTGATCGATCTCGGGATCGCCACCTTCGTGCTTGGCCGAGATGTTGGCCACGTGGCCGGCGATCTCGACCAGCTCTGCGCGGCGCAAATAAGGCTGCCGCACGATGCTCTTGTAGGCTTCGGTGATGTGGTGCTCGTAGCGCACGACATCCTCGAACCCAAGGTCGCGCCGGAACTCGGCGGTGATCTCCATCGTCCGGTTGTCGATCGAGTTGCTCCAGTTGAAGCCGATCAACGGCGATGAACCGTCGTCGCGCGAGAATAACTTGGCGCCGATCAGCGTCCACAACGCGGCATACGGGTTGTCGTTCCCCATGAAGACCGAGATCTTGAACCGCAGGTCGACGCCCAGCCGGTGGAGCAAATACCCCAGCAGCACTGTGCCGGGGTTGATGTTGAGGACTTCGCGGACGCCGTAATTGGTGTAGTAGTACAGGAACTCCTCCAGCCACTCAAGCGCGTGTGCGTTCGGCTGGCCGATCCCGCCGAAGTAACCGGTGATCGTCTCCGGCCCACCGAGGTGGACGTTCGAACCGTCGGTACCCTTGGTATCCAGCGTGCACACGTAGCTGGCGCCGAGGATCTGCATCGCCGCGGCGAAGGCCGGCAGGTCACCATCGGCCTCCTGCTCCTTCATCTTGCGCACCTGGATGTAGCGGCCGGGCATGAGCGACCCTTGCTCGATCGCCCGCTCGTGCGGCGTCGATGATCCACGAGAAGTAGTTTGCGGCGCTGACCTCCAGCGTGACGGCGACATCTTCCTTGAAGGACATCGCCGCCGCCTGCTCGCCGAGTACTTTACGACGGTAGTCGGCAATGCGGATGAACGCCCCGCGGTCTCGCTGCTCGATCAGCCACAGCAGGTCCTTCAGGTTCTCCGGCCGAGTGGCGCGCACGCGCCCCAGGAGGGACGCCAGGCTGCCCGCAGCAGCGGCCTTGCGATTGATCTCTTCGGGCGTGCCGAAGCGCGCCACGATTTCCAGGAACTCCTTCATGACCGTCATTCCCGGGTCGAGGAGGACGGCGTTGATTGCCTCGAGGCGCGGGGCAGGGATCTTCAATCGCGCCTGCAAGCCGTGGTCCATGGGATCTCCCTTCGTGCTGTTTCGTCGCCGGGCTCAGCGGAGCAGACGCAGCAGCTCGTCGTACTCTTCATCCAGCATGCCGAACCAGTTCTCCGGCTGCGGGAACGTGCGGCCGCCGACTTCCGTGACATAGCGCTGCAGGCCCTCAAGGATGACCTTGCCAGCCTCGCCGAAGACCTTGGCCATCTTAGGCTTGAAGCGCGGGTACAGGCCGAACATATCGTGGTAGATCAAGAGCTGCCCGTGCGCGTGTGGACCCGAGCCGAGGCTGATGATGAAGCACTTCTCTGCCCGCTCGGTGATGAGCTGGCACAGCCGGTCGGGGACCATTTCGAGCAGAATGGCATAGGCGCCGGCGTCTTCCAGGGCTTTGGCGCTTTCGACGATGCGCTTGGCCTGCTGTGCACCTTTCCCCTGCACCCGGAACCCGCCCAACGCGCTTGCGCTTTGCGGCGTCAGCCCGAGATGCCCCATCGCCGGGATGCCGGCGCGAACGATGCCGGCCATCCGGTCGGCCATCTCGACGCCGCCCTCGAGCTTGATCGCGTCGCACCCGGCCTCGGCCATGAACCGACCTGCGCTGCGAATGGCCGTCTCGACCGAGGGCTGATAGGACATGTAGGGCATGTCCCCGATCAGCCAGGCGTTGGAAGAGCCGCGGCGGACCGCCTGGGAGTGACGGATCATGTCGTCCATGGTGACCGGCAGCGTGCTCTCATAGCCGAGCATCGTCATCCCCAGGCTGTCGCCGACCAGGATCATGTCGATCCCTGCCTGCTCCTGCAGATACCCGGTGGGGTAGTCGTAGCAGGTCAACATGGTGATGGGAAGTCCCTTGGCGACCTTTTCGAACAGGGCGGGGAGTGTGACCTTCTTGCGTTCCGACATGCGATCCCTCCTGGAGCTCGCGGGGCCCGTTAGGGGCTCTGGAGTCGCCCGAGTTTAGGCCCGTCGTCAGGAGCGGGCAAGAGGCGGGCACGATCACCAGACTCCCGAAGTCGCCTGGACTTTGGCTGTCCACTCGGTGTTAGTCCGGCAGGATGAGCGTCCCGATCGGTTCGCCCGAGAGCGCGGCCTGGATCGCCCCGGGTTCGGCACCCGAGAAGATGCGCACCTGGAGCCCGGGGACTTCGCGTGCCATCGCCAGCGCATGGCGGACCTTGTCGGCCATCCCGCCGGTGACATCCGTCGCAGCCGAGCCGGTGATCGTCAAAGGGCGGAGATCGGATTCGCGCAGCTGATCGTAGATGCGTGTATTCCCTGGAAAGTCGGCGAAGACGCCGCGGTCGACTCCGGCCAGGAGCAGGTGTGTCGGCCGGAGGCTCTGCGCCAGACGGGCGAACACGCGCTCGGTCGAAACGATCGTCGAGCCCCGCTGTCGGTCGAAGGCGACGTCGCCGGCGACGACTGGCAGCAGGCCGGTGGAGAGGGCTCGAGCGATCGGCTCGGCCGCCAGCTCGACGATCTCTCCTGACTGGGTCACAGCCGACGCCGACGGGGGGAACGAAATAGCGGGCATGCCCGCTTCGAGCATGGCGTCGACCACCAGGCGATTGAGGAGATTGGCGACGCGCCACACCTCGGCAAACCCGAGCCACTCCGCCTGCGATGCGGCGCCCAGGTGAGTCCGGTAACGCGAAGCCGCCTGATGGCCGTAGGACCCCGAGCCGTGGCCCACCAGTAGCTGCAGGGCGGGCTGGGATGCGCGCGTGGAGGCGATCTCGTGGGCCACGCGGTGCAGGACATCAAGGCGCGCCGTCTCGGGGTGGTTCTTGTCGGTGATCAGCGAACCGCCGAGCTTGAGGAAGATCATACGCCCACCTGCGTGTGGATCGTGTGGACGGCGCCGGCGGTCACGAGCGCCTGGCGCACCCGGTCGACGTCCGGTTCCCCGGCCAGCGCCAGCATTGTGCCCCCGAGGCCGGCGCCGGAGAGCTTAGCTCCCCAAGCGCCCGCTGCGCGAGCGGCCGTGACGAGGACATCGAGGGCCGGGCTCGAGACGCCTATCTGCATCAGCACTTCGTGGGCTGCGTCCAGGAGAGGGCCAAGATCGGCGAGGTGCCCGGCTTCGAGCAGGCCGAGGGCGCGATCGCTGAGTTCGCCCAGCGCGTCGAAGTGCTGTTCATAGGCTTCTGGATCGAGGCGCCACCGCTCTCGCACCATGCCCACTGCTGTGGCGGTCGAGGAGGCGATGCCTGTGTCGCCGATCAGCAGATGCATCCGGCCGCCAATCTCGAAGGGGACCGGGGGTTCGCCGCGGCGGAAGTAGACTGGCAGCCCGTAGGTCACGACGGTGTTGTCGACGCCGGAAGGTGTCCCATGGTGAATGCGCTCGACGGCGAAGGCCAGTGCGGAGACCTGGTCCGGCGCGAGCGGGAGCCCGAGGTGCTGGCTGAGGGCGCGCGCAATGGCAACCGAAACGGCGGCGCCGGACCCCATGCCGGAGGCCATGGGGATGCTGGAGGTGACCCGAAGCGTGAGGGCCGGGGCGAGACCCGGGCCGAGGGCGTGGAGCGTATCCAGGATGATCCTCGGGATCGGGTGAGCGGGATCGAGCCCCGCCAGCTCACCGGCCAGGCCAACATCCGGGGCGTCGACGACGATCGTGCCCGCCGCGGCGCCCGGCAGGGGGTTGACCTCGGCGCGGGCGCAGACCTCGTTCACCGGCACGGCGATTGCCGGACGGCCGTAGACGACGGCATGTTCCCCGAGCAGGATGGCTTTCCCGGGAGCGGTGGCGACAGTCATTGCCCCAGGTACAGGACGGCGACCGAGGCGAGCCCCCACAACACCAGCGTGGCCATCAGGGGACGATCCTTGAGGACGAGCTCCTCCGGCGCGCCGCCGGAGTTCTCGACGTGGATCAGGTACAGGTAGCGGAAGATGCCGTAGATCACAAACGGGATCGTCAGCATCATGGTGTGATTCTTGGGTAGGTTCTCGGCCGAGAAAGTGTAGAGCGAGTAGGCGACGATGGTGGTGGCTGATACGATCACGATCAACTGATCGAGGAACGAGATCGTGTACCCGTCCAGCACCCGGCGCGTGTCCTTTGACGCCGCGGCGACCAGGACCATCTCGGCGCGACGCTTGCCGAACCCGATGTACAAGGCAAGCAGCGTCGTGCACACGTACAGCCACGGCGAAAAACGCGTGACCACGATCAACGAGACGCCGGCGCCGACGCGCAGGACGAAGCCCGCGGCGACGATGAACACGTCGATGATCGGCACGTGCTTCAGCCAGAACGAGTACAGCAGGTTGAGCGTCAGGAAGCCGACGAGGATCAGGCCGAAGGCACTTCCGATTGAGAACCCGCCGACGAGGGCTAGGGCCGCCAACCCCGCTGCGACTGCCAGGGCCACGCGGGCCGGGACGACCCCGGCGGCGATGGCACGGTTGCGCTTTGTAGGATGCTGTCGGTCGCTTTCCCGGTCGGCCACATCATTGACCAGGTAGACGACGCTCGAGGCCAGGCAGAAAAGCCCGAACCCGGCCAGCGTGCGCATGAACGGCGCAGGCGCCAGCAGCTTCTGGTCGAACACCAGCGCTGCAAAGACGAAGACGTTCTTGGCCCACTGCATGGGCCGCATCGAGCGCAGCAGGCCGAGGAGCATGCGGCCATGATAGCAGGAAGGGCAGAGGGCGGCAAGCAAGCGCGGCACGATGCGTAGTACGGCGCCATGGCTATAATCCTCAGCAGTTGGAGAGGCGAAGAATGGGGATCTTGGTGGCCCGCTGCCGCACGCCTGTGCCGGCCGTGTTTCGGCTGGCCCTCGCGTGCCTCGTGCACGAGTGCAGACGGACTATCCCCCAGGGACTGGATAGCCCGTCCGTCGCTATCACGCCGGTCTCCACGGCCCTGACGCTTTCGCTCGGTTCGGGGAGAAGAAGTGACCCCGGCTCTGGTTGTGGGCATGTGGACTGAGCCGTGGCGGCGCGGGAGCCGCGCGTGACCGAACGGCGGAAGCCCGCATCGGCGCGCAAGGCCAGGCTGGATGCGCTGATGGTGGAGCGCGGGCTTGCCGAAAGCCGCTCGCTCGCCCAGCGGTTGATCATGGCAGGCGAAGTGCGCGTCGATGGGCAGGTGGCGCTCAAACCCGGGCGGGAAATCGATCGGCAGGCGGTCATCGTAGTCGATCCCGGACCGCGCTTCGTCTCGCGCGGCGGCGACAAGCTCGAGGCAGCCCTTGAAACCTTCGGCCTGTCGGTGGAGGGCCGGACCTGCGCCGACGTCGGGGCGTCGACGGGCGGGTTCACCGACTGTCTGCTTCAGCACGGGGCCTCACGCGTCTTCGCCATCGACGTCGGGCACGGCATCCTGCACTGGAGCCTGCGACAGGATCCCCGCGTCGTCGTCCTGGAGTCCACGAACGCACGCTACCTGGAGGCGCTGCCCGAGCCGGTGGACTGGGTGACGATGGACGCCGCGTTCATCTCCCTCAAGCTCCTGCTGCCGGTCGCCGTGCGCTGGCTCAAGCCCGGCGGCGGGATCGTGGCGCTGGTCAAGCCCCAATTCGAGGCCGGCCGCGAGGCCGTCGGGCGCGGCGGAGTGGTCCGCGACCCCGGCATCCATCGCCGCGTCCTCGAGGACGTGGTCGCAGCGCTCGGCCCGATCGGCCTGGAGCCGCGCGGCCTGATCCGGTCGCCCCTGGTTGGTCCGAAGGGCAACGTGGAATTCCTGCTGTGGGCCGACGCTGGACCGGCGCAGGCCTCCGCCGAGACTCTGATCGCGGCCCTCTTCCCTCCGCCCGGCTGACGCAGTCAGCCTCCTACGGTATACTTCGACCCGCGGGAGGCAGCCTCCCGCGGTTTCTCGCATGCAGACTTCGAACATCCGCAATTTCTGCATCATCGCCCACATTGACCACGGCAAGTCGACGTTGGCCGACCGCCTGCTGCAGCTCACGGGGACCATCTCCGACCGGGAGATGACCGAACAGGTCCTGGACAGCATGGACCTGGAGCGGGAGAAGGGCGTGACGATCAAGGCGTCGGCCGTGCGAATGTCTTACCGCGCCTCGGACGGGCAGGACTACGAGCTCAACCTGATCGACACCCCCGGACACGTGGACTTTTCCTACGAGGTCAGCCGGGCTTTGGCGGGCTGCGAAGGCGCCGTGCTGGTCGTCGATGCCACGCAGGGGGTCGAGGCGCAGACGCTCGGGAATCTGTACCTGGCGCTGGAATCGGACCTCGAGATCGTGCCGGTGATCAACAAGATCGATCTGGGTTCGGCGCGCCCGGACGAAGTGGCGGAAGAGATCCATGCGCTGATCGGGACGCCGCCGGAACAGATTCTGCGCATCTCGGCCAAGGATGGCACCAACATCGCCGCCGTCCTGGAGGCCGTGGTGACGAAGTTCCCGCCGCCGAAGGGCGATCCCGAGCGCGCCGCTGCGGGCGCTGATCTTCGATTCACACTACAACTCATATAAGGGCGTGGTCGCCTACGTGCGGGTCTTCGACGGCACGCTGCGCAGCGGCGAGAATCTGCATCTGATAGCGGCGAACGCCGATGTGCACCCGATGGAGATCGGGTCGTTCGCCCCGCGCATGCTCCCGGGGAAGGAGCTGCAGGCTGGCGAGGTGGGCTACGTGGCCACCGGGCTCAAGACGGTGCGCGAGTGCCGCGTGGGGGACACCTTCACCACGATCGCACAGCCTGCGACCGAAGCGCTCCCGGGTTACCGACACCCGAAGCCGATGGTCTTCGCCGGCTTCTACCCCGTCGAAGGCGAGGACTACGCCAATCTGAAGGACGCCCTGGAGAAGCTCCAGCTCAACGACGCCTCGCTGGTCTTCGAGCCGGACGTCTCGCAGGCGCTCAACTATGGTTTCCGCTGCGGGTTCCTGGGGATGTTCCACATGGAGATCATCCAGGAGCGGCTGGAGCGCGAGCACGAGGTGGACCTGATCGCCACGGCGCCGTCGGTGGAGTACGAGGTGCTGATGATCGACGGCAGCACGCGGATCATCGAGAAGCCGGCGGACTTGCCGGAAGAAACGCAGATCGCCGAAGTTCGAGAGCCCTGGATGCGCATCCAGGTGTTCACGCCGGAGGAATTCTACGGAACGGTGATGGACCTGGCCACCAAGCGCCGGGCGATCTTCGTCGAACAGGAGTACCCGGCGCCGCAGCGCGTTGTCCTGCACTTCGACATCCCGCTGGCTGAGCTGATCGTCGAGTTCTACGATCAACTCAAGGCGCGCACTCGGGGGTACGCGTCGCTCGACTATCACTTCATTGGCTACCGGGCGGACGACCTGGTGAAGCTGGAGCTCCTGGTCAACGAGGAGCCGGTCGATGCGCTGGCCATGATCGTGCATAAGAAGGAGGCCTACCACAAGGGGCAGCGCTCTGGTCACCAAGCTGAAAGAGCTCATCCCGCGGCAGATGTTCGCCGTGCCGATCCAGGCCATCTCGGGCGGGCGCGTGATCTCCCGCGCCAACGTCAAGCCGATTCGCAAGGATGTGCTGGCGAAGTGTTACGGCGGCGACATCTCCCGCAAGAAGAAGCTGCTCGAGAAACAGAAGAAGGGCAAGAAGCGCATGAAGCGCGTCGGCAGCGTGGAGATCCCTCAAGAGGCCTTTATGGCCATTCTGAGGTTGGAGGACGAGTGAAACCGGAGAGCGGTTCGCTGCCGGTCGGAGCACCCACTCCGAAAGTCTGTCCTCACGCCGGCTCACGCGGGGGAGTGGGTTGAAAGCAGGCCGCTGGATCGGCCTGCTCCTCGGCCTGGCGGTCAGCGCCGTGGCGCTGGCGCTCGTCCTGCGCTGGGCAGGCTGGGGCCAGTTGGGCGAGGCGCTGCGTCGGGTTCAGGCCGGAATCCTGTTGCTCGGCGTGTTGGTGTTCCTCGTGTCCATGCTGGCGCGCGTCGCGTGTTGGAAGGTGCTGATCGGCCGACCGGTAGGATTCGGGCGCGTCCTGGCCGCGCTCAACGAAGGCTACCTCCTGAACAACGTCCTCCCGTGGAGGATGGGTGAGTTCGGCCGGGCGATCCTGCTTGGCCGCCAGCCTGGCCTGTCCGCCCCGCTGGTTCTCTCGTCCATCGTTATCGAGCGACTGTATGACATGATCCTGGCCGTCGGGCTGATGATCGTGCTTCTGCCGCTGGCATCCGGGGCCGTCTGGGCGACGCGCGCCGCATGGATCGGTGCACTGGCCATCGCGCTGGCCCTGGCGTGCGTGGCGTTCGCCCTCCGACGGCCGCAGACCGTCGAGGCGGTTGTGGCGCGCCTGCCTGGGCCGACAGCGGCTTGGCAACGGCTGTGGGTGTCGTTCCGAGATGGCCTGGCGGTCCTGCAGACGCCGCGCCGCCTGGCGCTCAGCTTCGCCTGGATGTTGGCGAGTTGGGGATTGGCGCTGGCCGAATACTGGTTGGTGCTGCGGTCGGTGCTGCCCACCGCTCAGCCGCTTTGGGCGGGCTTGATGCTTGCCGCAACGTTGCTGGGTGTTGCCGTTCCATCGCTGCCGGGATACGTGGGCGTGTTCGAGGCCGCCGGGGTCGCGGCGCTGAGCGTCTTTGACGTTCCACCGGATCAAGCTCTCGCGGCGGCACTGGTCCTGCACGGCATGGTGTACTCGATCGCCAGCCTGATCGGCGCCGCGGCGCTGGTGTTGGACGGTGACACTCTCACCGGCCTTTATCGCCAGGCGCGGACCTATCTCGTGCGGCCGGCCTGAATGCGAATCTTGCACTGCCTCTACTACTACCGTCCGCACTACTCGGGCCTGACGGTCTACACCGAGCGGCTGGCGCGCGCCCTTGTTCGACGGGGACATTCGGTCACGGTGTTGTCGGCGCGCTACGACCGCCGCCTGCCGGCCGAGGAGACCCTCGAAGGCGTTCGCGTGCGCCGCGCCGGCGTGGCATTCTTCGTCAGCAAGGGCCCGATCATGCCGGCCTTCCAACCCCTGGGATGGTCACTGGCCGGTGAACACGACGTCGTTCACCTGCATGTCCCGCAGATCGATGCTGCCCTTCTCGCCGCAATGGCGAGGCTGCGCGGTAAGTCAGTGGTGATGACCTTTCACTGTGACTTGAGTCTGCCGCGGTCACCGCTCAACCGGCTGGCCAACGTCGCCTCGCACCTCGCCGATCGGACGACGGCCCGGCTGGCCTCCGCCGTGGTCACGAACACGCGCGACTACGCCGAAGCCTCGCCCCTGCTCAGGCATCACCTGGATAACCTGGTGGTGATCCCGCCTCCGATCGAGGTGACCGCGCCAACCGTGATGGAGGTGGAGAACTTCCGCGCGCGCCTGGGGCTGCTTCCAGGCCAGAAGGTGATCGGGATGGCCGCCCGCCTGGCGACGGAGAAGGGCGCTGAGATCCTGGCGCAGGCCATGCCCGTGATCGCTGAACGATATCCACAGGCGCGCGTCCTGTACGTCGGCCAGTATCGGGACGTCATGGGCGAAGATGCGTACGCGCGCCGGCTGCAGCCAATGCTCGATCGCCTGGGCGACCGCTGGACTTTTCTGGGTGTGCTTGCCCGCCAGCGAGATGGGTGCGTTCTACGCCGCGTGCGACGTCACCGTCCTGCCCAGCCTGAACAGCACGGAGAGCTTTGGGATGGTCCAGGTGGAGTCGATGGCCTGCGGCACACCGGTGGTTGCCAGCGATCTCCCGGGCGTACGCCAACCGACAGCCATGACCGGCATGGGGCGCACGGTCCCACCTGGCGACGCCCGTGCATTGGCGCAGGCGTTGGTCGAGGTCCTCGACCACCCCGAGCGGTTCGCCGGCGATCCGCGGGCCGTGGCGGCGCGCTTCTCGTCGGAGGCGGTCGCCGAAGAGTACGAGACGCTCTATACCTCGATCCTGGGACGAGCAAGATGACGGGGAGCGCATTCCGGCTCACCATCGGTCCCACACCCGCGGTGGACACCCCGCCGGACAGAGGTCACGCGGGATGATGAGCGCAAGTGGCGAATCCGTGGCTGCCGGGCCGAGCGCTGCCGGCAGGGATTTTCTGTGGCTGCACTTGCGCGAGCTGCCCTACTTCCGGTCCATCCTGCGCGCCGTCGAGGCGCGGTTTTACCAGGGGCTCGAGCTGCCGCGCCCGATCCTGGATGTCGGCTGCGGCGACGGCCATTTCGCCGGTGTGACGTTTGAGTCCCCGATCGACATCGGGGTCGACCTGCACTTGCCGTCGCTGCGTGAGGCCGGGCGGCGGGGCGCCTACCGCCT
This sequence comes from uncultured Chloroflexia bacterium, assembly GCA_963777165.1. GTDB lineage: Bacteria > Chloroflexota > Anaerolineae > Anaerolineales > E44-bin32 > DYJB01. Next base: position 652,211 of record CAVZPO010000023.1, on the reverse strand, counting down.
GCTGCTCGACGCAAACGGGACCCGCCTGCCGCTCCATCCCGACTCCCTCGGCAGCGCCTTCAGCAACTCGGTGCTCGAGCATCTGCCGGATTTGGACGGAGTGTTGGCCGAGATCGCCCGCGCCCTCAAGCCGGGCGCACCGCTGTTCTTCACCGTGCCGAACCCTGGCTACCGGTCCGAGCTCAGCCTGCCCCGCGCTCTGGCCTCCGTCGGGCTGCGCCGAGCGGCGAGCGCCTACCAGGATTACTTCATGTGGATGTCCCGGACGCGCAACATGATGTACGAGCCCGAATGGACACAGCGGCTGCAGCGCGTTGGGCTGTCCGTTGAGCGAACCGCGCGCTACTTCTCTCCGGCCGCGCTGCATGCCCTCGAGTGGGGGCACTACCTGGGCGCGCCGTCCCTGCTCACGCGCTGGCTCACCCGGCGCTGGATCGTCGCCCCACAGCGCTGGAACCTGTGGTTGACGGAACGGTTGACGCGGCGCTACTATCTTGAGATGCCCAGTCCGGATGGTACCTACAGCTACTACTTGGCCCGGAAGTCCTAGCCGGCGCGCCGACCAGGCCGGGCAACTGCCGGCTAGTCGGTGCGGTGCCGAATGAGTAGGCAGAGCGGACCATGGATCTCCCGACCCCAACTCCTCCTCCACCCGAAGGCCCGAGTACGCCCGAGCCGACCGTCCTGGATTGGCTCCGGTCGATTCTCAAGCGACAGCCAATCCCGCTGCCACCGCGGGAGGCGGCTGCGCAGCTGCAGCGAGAGCCCTCCGAGAGCGCGGCTGGCACGAGCGAACCGCGCGCCCTGAAGGCCGAGGGGGTAGCTGCGATCGCCCCCAAGGCGGCTCCAGGGGCACTCGCGGCAGGCACGGAAGACGCCGACAGGTCCGAGTCCGCTCCTTACGAGCGTCCGGCAATCCGGGTTGAGGTTCATCTTCGGGCGGGGCACTTGCGGCTTCCGGTGGCGCTGATCCTCGGGGTCGTCGCCCAGCTTGGGCTCGAGCGGAAACCCGACAACGTGCTGCCGACGCTCGTCCTGTACGCCATGGCAATGGTGCTCGCCGGCTGGGCGGCATGGGAGGGCGACTTCGGCCTGCGGATCCCCCCGGCCGCGGACCGACCGTTGCGCATCCTGCGTTTCCGGCCGACCTGGCTGGGAGCAGCGCTGGCCTTCTCCATCCTCACGCTGCTTGCCGCGTCCGACAACACCTTCCGCACCTCGACGCTGTTCTTCTGGGTCGGGGCATTAGCCTGTGTGATGATCGCCTTGTGGGATGGCGAGATCGACCTGCTGGGCAGGCTGCGGCGATTGCTGACCGGGGTGACAGCACCCCGACTCAGCTTGTCGCTCGATGGGTGGGCGATCGCTGTCGGCGCCGTCTTCGCACTGCTTGTCTGGTTCCGCTTCGCCGATCTCGCCCGCATCCCGGCCGAGATGGTCAGCGACCATGCCGAGAAGCTGCTCGATGTGGTCGATATCTTGAATGGCCAGTACTCGATCTTCTTCCCGCGCAACACCGGGCGCGAGGCCATGCAGTTCTACCTGGCTGCGGCCACGGCCGGGCTGCTAGGAACGGGGGTCTCGTTCCTGACGCTCAAGATCGGAACCGCGCTCGCCGGGGTCGTCACGCTGCCGTTTGTCTACCTGTTCGCCAAAGAGCTCGGCGGTCGGCGCGTGGCACTGGCGGCCATGTTCCTGGCCGGCATCGCCTACTGGCCGAATGTCATCAGCCGCGTCGGCCTGAGATTTCCTCTCTATCCCCTGTTCGCCGCGCCGGCGCTCTACTTCCTCGTGCGCGGCCTGCGCACCCGACGGAGTAACGACCTTTTGTGGTGCGGGTTGATCGTCGGCCTCGGCCTGCACGGCTACACGCCGGCCCGCGCCATTCCAATCGCCGTCACGGTCGGTGTCCTTCTCTACGCCCTGCATCCGCCGGCGCGCGGACAGCGCTGGGCGGTCATCACCTGGCTGATCGGCGCCGGGATGGTGGCGCTAGTCGTGACCCTGCCGCTGCTGCGCTACGCGATCGACGATCCGCAGATGGTCATGTTCCGGTCGCTGACCCGAGTCGGCAGCACCGAGCGCGCCCTGCCCGGGCCGGCGCTGCAGATCTTCCTCTCGAACACTTGGAATGCGCTGAAGATGTTCGGCTGGGACAACGGCGAAGTGTGGGTGAACTCGATCCCGGGCCGCCCAGCGCTGGACTGGATCAGTGCCGGCCTGTTCCACCTGGGCAGCGCCTACCTGTTGCTGCGTTACCTGCGGCGGAGGAACTGGCTGGATCTTTTCACGCTGCTCGCAATCCCGGTGCTGCTGCTGCCTTCGATCCTGTCGCTGGCGTTCCCCTCGGAGAACCCGGCGCCGAACCGGGCCGCGGGGGCGATGGTCCCGGTCTTTGCCATCGCAGCGCTGCCGCTGGCGGCGCTGCCGGAATGGGCCGAGCGCTGGTGGGGCGGTCGGAAGGCCCGGCGCTGGGGGATCGCCGGGGTACTGATCCTGGCCGTCGGCGCGGCGCTGCTCAACTACCGCCTGGTGTTCGTCGAGTACGCCGAGCAGTTCCGCCGGTCGGCGTGGAACACGTCGGACATGGGCCGCGTGATCCGGGGCTTCGCCGAATCGGTCGGCTCCTTCGACACGGCGCATGTCGTTGCCTTTCCCTATTGGGTCGACACGCGCATGCCCGCCATCTGGGCCGGGCGTCCCACCGTTGACTATGCCATCTGGCCGGATCAGCTCGATCCGCTCGTGGACGAGCCCCGCGCCCAGCTCTTCTTGCTCAAACCCGAGGACCAGCAGGGCATCGACCGGCTGAAATCGCTCTTCCCGCAGGGCTCCTTCTCCCTGTTCGACTCCCCGCAGGAAGGGCACGACTTCCTGATCTTCAGCGTACCGGCCCGAACCGGCCTCGACCCCACGGCTCCCAGTGAGCCGCTCCCATGACCGACGCCGGGCACGAGCCTGCACCTACACCTCCGGTGGAGAAGCGACGCCGCCGCGAGCTGGCGGCGCCCTTGGCTCTTCTGGCGATCCTGGTGGTCGCTGCTTACCTGCGGTTCACCGGCCTCAACTGGGACGACTACACCCACATCCACCCGGATGAGCGTTTCCTGACCATGGTCGAATTGGGGATCGCGTTCCCCGAGCGCATGGCGGAGTACTTCGACACCGGGACCTCGCCGCTCAATCCGCACAACCGCGGCTTCGGTTTCTTTGTTTACGGCACGCTGCCGATCTTCCTGGTGCGCCTCGTGGCGGAGGCGCTCAAGCAAACCGGCTACGACCAGGTGCACCTGGTCGGCCGGGCCGCCTCGGCGGCGTTCGATCTCGTCTCGGTGTGGCTGGTGTACCTGGTCGGGGCACGGCTATACCGCCGGCGAGTCGGACTGCTGGCGGCGCTCCTGGCGGCGCTTTCGGTGATGTTGATCCAGCAGGCGCACTTCTTCGTCGTCGATTCGTTCGCCAACACCTTCGTCCTGGCCGGCTTGTACTTTGCCGTCCGGGTGATGGACCGCGGCGAGTGGCAGGACTACCTCGGCTTCGGCGCGGCGCTGGGCATGGCCGTCGCTTCCAAGCTGAGCGCGGTGCCCCTGGCCGCCGTCGTGGGCCTTGCAGTGCTCCCGCGCCTGCTGGATCAGAACCGGCGCCTGGTCGTCTCGGAAGTCGGAAAGGTCGTCCGCGGCCTGCTGATCGCCGCAGCCGTCTCGCTGTTGACCTTCCGGATCTGCCAGCCCTACGCGTTCTCCGGGCCGGGCATCCTGGGCGTGCTGCCGAATCCACAGTGGGTGGCGAACATCCGCGAGCAGCGGGCCCAGGCAGGCGGCGATGTCGACATGCCGCCCAACTTGCAGTGGTTCAACCGGACGCCCTATGTCTTTCCGTTGTTGAACCTGGTCGTCTGGGGCATGGGGCTCCCCTTCGGGCTGATCAGCTGGCTGGGTTTGGCCCTGGCGGGACTGCAGATGGTACGCGGCCGGTGGCGTCGGCACCTGATCCCGGTCGTGTGGACCGGCGCCTACTTCGTGTGGCAGGCATCTTCGTTCAACCCCTCGATGCGCTATTTCCTCCCGATCTACCCGACGCTCGCCCTGCTGGCGGCCTGGGCGCTGTGGGAGGCCTGGGATTGGGCGAGCAGCTTGCGCGAACGACGACGCACGGTTGCACGCAGTCTGATCGGGTTCGTCGGCGCGGTGGTTGTCGTCGGGACGGCGATCTGGGCGTTCGCCTTCGTCAGCATCTACACCCGCCCGGCAACACGCGTGGCCGCCTCCCGCTGGATCTTCCAGCACCTGCCCGGGGCGGTCAACATCGTCGTCGAAACGGACGAAGGGCCGCTGCTCGAGGTCGTCCCCGTACCTCAGGACTTCATCCTGGCGCCGGGCGTTTCGCGCATGGTCGAATTTCACAACAACCAGACCGGGATCGTATCGAGCCTGGCGATTCCATTCTCTCGCGACCTGACGCCGGCTGGCGGCCCCAAGACGCTGCGCGCCGAAGTGCTTGCCGACGCTGCGAGCGCTGACCCCATCGCCGTCGGGACGGCTTCCGGGATCGGGGGCGAGCCGGGTGAGCAACCGCTGCAGCTCATATTCGAGCTCCCGACTGAGCTCGAGGGCGGCCGCAACTACCTCCTGCGCCTCTCGCTGATCGAAGACGGCGCAATGCAGCTCGGCGGGCAGGGCATGCTGACCCTCAGCACGCCCGATGGGGATCAGACGGCGTCCGTCCCGCTTGAAGGCCAGAAGACCTTCGTGCCGTCTGGTGAGACTCGGGAGTATTCCTTCATCGCCAGCCTGAACGGCCAGGCGGTCGCGCTGAGCCTGCCCTATGCACGCTCCCTGATCGGCGAAGGCGCGCCGTCGACGCTCAGCGTCACGCTGCTCGAGCGGCAGGGCGATTCGCAAGTCCCGATCGGAAGCGGAAGCTTGCCGGTCGACCTGCCGACGTCCGGTGAGGGGTCGCTCCAAGTAGCGCTTACGCCGGCCGGCAAGATCAGCGCGGGCGAAACCTACATCGTCCGCATGGTCCTCGAAGGGCAGGGGGCGCTGGCGATGCGCGGTTCGGTCATCGCCAGTGAGTTCGACCTGGGATGACGGCCTGCCGCTCAGGCTTGCAGGCGGCCTGGATATTGGCGGGCGCTACACCGGCGTCAATCAGGAGATGTACTGGCAGGACGATCAGGACGACAACCGCAATGGCGTCTCGGACAAGCTTGAACGCATTGTCGAAACGCTCACTCAAGCGGATGTCCTGGCGATCACCTCCAACCGTCAGTACGGGACGGTGCCGAGAGTCAGCCAGCGCTATCCGCTTTCCGAAACCTACTACCGGGCTTTACTCGGGTGTCAGGCGCCGCGCAGCATTTCGGATTGCATGGCCCGCGCTCAGCCGGGAGAAGTCCACGGCGAGCTGGGGTACGACTTGATCGCCGTCTTCCAAAACGACCCGCGACTAGGGCCGTTCTCGTTCAACGATCAATACGCCGAAGAGGCATTCACCGTCTACGATCATCCGAAGGTGCTGATCTTCGCCCGGACAGCCGCCTACTCCGCCGATAGCCTCCGCGCCCGGCTCATGGCGGTGGATCTGAGCCGCGTCGAGCACCTGCTGCCGAGCGACAAGCCGGTGAAGACGCCGGACCTGATGCTGCCCGCCGACCGCCTGGCGGAACAACGCGCTGGCGGTACGTGGTCTGAGCTCTTCGACCGCGATGCCTTGCTCAATCGCTCCGACGTATTGGGCACGATGGCCTGGTGGCTGCTGGTGGGGCTGATCGGGTGGGCGGCCTTCCCGCTTGCCCGTCTGCTCCTGCCCGGCATGCGCGATGGCGGCTACCCGCTGGCGCGAATCGTCGGGCTGGTGATCGTGGCCTGGACGAGTTGGGTGCTGAGCAGCCTGCGCGTTCCCTTCACCCGCGGTCTGATCCTCGTCGTCCTGCTTGTCCTGGCGCTGGCGTCTGCCCTGGCGGCGTGGCTGGATCGCAAGTCCCTGATTGCCTTCCTGCGCGAGCGACGGCGGGAGATTGCCTGGGTCGAGCTGTTCGCGCTGGCGCTATTTGTCCTCGATCTCGCCATCCGTCTGGGCAACCCCGATCTGTGGCACCCGGCCAAGGGCGGCGAGAAACCGATGGACCTGTCGTACCTCACGGCGGTCCTCAAGAGCACTTCCTTCCCGCCGTACGATCCATGGCTTGCGGGCGGGATGATCAACTACTACTACTATGGATTCGTGCTGATCGCGGTTCCGATCAAGCTGCTCGGCATCATCCCGACGGCGGCCTACAACCTGGCGATCCCGACCATCTTCTCGATGCTCGGGCTGGCCGGCTACAGCCTGGCCTACAACCTGGTAGCGCACGCTGCGGACCATCGCGTCGAGGGAAGGCGACTGAACCCGCGGCTGGCCGGTGTGGCGGCGGCGCTGGCCCTTGTCTTGCTTGGGAATCTCGGCACAGTCCAGATGTACTACGAGGGTCTCAAGCGCCTTGGGACCCCGGCGGGGGAGGACTCCGGGAAGCTGCTGGTCGGTGCGTGGCATGCGGTGCAGGGGGCCGGCCGCTACCTGACGCTGCAGGACAGCATGCCGTACCCCATGGATCAGTGGTACTGGAACCCGAGCCGGGCGATTCCGCCGGAAAACGGGGAAGCCGGTCCGATCACCGAGTTCCCGTTCTTCACCTTTCTGTACGCCGACCTGCACGCCCACATGATCAGCCGATTGCTGACGACGCTCGCGCTGGCGTGGATGGTCTCGTGGCTCCTGTGGGCGGATGCGCGCAAACCGCGCGCGCCGGCACAGATCATGGGCAGTCTGTTCCTGGGCGCGTTGGCCCTGGGCGCGCTGTACCCTACGAACCTGGGGGACTACCCGACCTACTGGGGGCTCGGAGCATTAGCTGCCGCCGCCGGCGGCTGGGTGTATGCGCGGCGGCTGTCGCTGCGCGCAGTGATCGAGGCCGTCGCCGCCCCCGCCGTACTCCTGGGGCTGGCGTATGTGGTGTATCTCCCCTTCCACGTCTGGTACGGCGCCGGGTATGGCTCGGTGGAGCTCTGGCGCGGATCACACACGCCGTTGAGTGCCTACCTCGTTGTGCACGGGCTGTTCCTGTTTGTGCTCGTGTCGTGGCTGGCGTGGGAGACGCGCGAGTGGATGGCGCATACGCCGCTCTCAGCACTCGCCCGAACTCCGGCCGCACACCGGGGTCATCGCCGTGGCGGTTCTCCTGGTGGTCGGGGCCACGGTGGCGATGGCGAATGCCGGGTTGGCGATTGCACCGCTTGCCGTGCCGCTGCTCGTATGGGTGGCCCTGATCTTCTTTCGGCGAGAACAGCCCGTCGAGCGCCGGATCGTGCTCACCCTGGCGGCAGCGGCGATCGCACTGACCCTGCTGGTCGAAGTCGTGGTAGCGGTCGGCGACATCAGCCGCATGAACACCGTCTTCAAGTTCTACCTGCAGGTCTGGGAAATCCTGTCCGTCGTCGGTGGTGCGGCGTTGGCCTGGCTCGTGGCGGACCTCGCCGGCTGGTCGCCAGGATGGCGAAGGTTTTGGCTCGCCGGGCTAGCATTCGTCGTTGGGGGTGCCGCGCTCTACCCACTGGTGGCCGCGCCGGCCAAGGTTCGGGACCGGTGGGCGACCGAGGCGCCACACCGGCTGGATGGCATGAGCTTCATGCAGTTCCCAACGTACTCCGATCTCGGGCGCGAGGTCAGCCTCCAGGAGGACTACCGCGCCATCTTGTGGCTGCAGGATCATGTCCAGGGATCTCCGGTGATCGTCGAGGCCAACACGCCGGAGTACCGCTGGGGTTCGCGCTTCACGATCTACACCGGACTGCCGGGCGTCCTGGGCTGGAACTGGCACCAACGGCAGCAGCGCGCCGTGGGGGGCGATCAGGTGGTGACCGAGCGGGCGCTGGCGATCAATGACTTCTATTTGACGCGGTCGAACGAGGAGGCCATGGACTTCCTCGAACGGTATGAGGTGAGCTACGTCATAGTCGGGGAGCTCGAACGGATCTACTTCGAGACGATCCGGCCATGCCTCCCCTCCTTGGATGGCTCGCAAGTATTGTGCGATCTGGCCGGCTGGCCGATGGGCATGCCTAATCCAGACGTACCCGCCGGCGACTGTGCTGCCATCGATCCTTCGGCACCCGACTCGGCACTGGCCTGCCCGACCCACGGGCTGGAGAAGTTCCCACTCATGGTGCAGCAGGGCCGTCTGACCGCCGTCTACCGGGACGGAGGCACGACGATCTACGAGGTCGTTCGGTGATCGGACAGATCCTCGGCTGGTGGCTGGTTGTCACCGGGTTGGGCGCGCTGGCCGTCCCTGTTGGCTGGAGGCTCTTCACGCGCCTGCCCGATCGCGGGATCGGGTTCGCGCGCGCCCTCGGGATCCTGGCCAGCGGCTACGCGCTGTGGTTGGGATCATCGATCGGTCTGTGGAGGAACGGGCTGGGCGGGTCGGTCGCCGCGGTGCTGGCCCTCGCCGCTGCGAGCCTTTGGGCAGGCAGAGGCCGATGGCGCGAGATCGGCGCCTGGATCCGGGAGCGCTGGAAATTGGTAGCGGCCGGCGAAGGCCTGTTCTTCGCCGCCTTCGTCACCTGGGCGATCGTCCGCGCCAGTAACCCGGATATCGTGGCGACGGAGAAGCCGATGGAGCTGGCGTTTCTGAACTCCATCCTCCGCTCGCCTACCTTCCCACCGGCAGATCCCTGGCTGTCCGGCTACGGGATCTCGTACTACTACTTCGGATACATTCTGCTGGGCCATCTCGCCCGGCTGACAGCTTTGCCGGGGTCGATCGCTTTCAACCTTGGGAATGCCCTGTGGTTCGCCCTGGCGATCAGCGGCTGTTACTCGCTGCTGGTGAACCTGCTGTCCATACGGGATGGGCGCCTGCGCCTCTTTCCGGCGTTCCTGGGGCCGCTGTTCGTGGTCATCGCGGGAAACCTTCAGGGATTCCTTGAGGTGATGCACTCACTGCGACTCTTCTGGCGGACCCTCCCCGATGGCAGTCTGACTTCGCGTTTCTGGACCTGGCTCGATATTCTCGACCTCGCTGAGCCACCGGCGGGCGCGATCAGCTTCATGCCCTCGCGTTACTTGTGGTGGTGGCGGGGGTCACGCGTGATCCATGATGCAAACTTGGCCGGCGTGAAGGTCGAGGTCATCGACGAGTTCCCGTTCTTCTCGTTCCTGCTGGCCGACAACCATCCGCATCTGTTGGCGCTGCCATTTGTGCTGCTCGCGGTTGCCCTCGCACTCCAGGTCTACCTGTCCGGGCGCCGTGCCCCGGCGCCGATGGTTCGACCGCGCCTGAGCTTCCCACCAATCGGGACTGCTCTCTGGGGTGCGGTCGTGCTGGGGGTGGGGGTTGGGGCGGCCGAGGCAGCGATGGCGCTGGCAGCACAATCGCCTATGGCCGGGGTCATCGCCGCCGGGTTGCGATGGGGAATCCTGGCGGGGGTGGGGAGTGGGCTGCTGCTCGTGTTCGTGTACGTTGTCCTCGGCGCCCTCCCGGTGCTCGTCAGCCTGCAGGAGTTCTGGTTCGCCGCCTTCGCCTTCGGAGCGCTGGCGTTTCTCAATACCTGGGACCTCCCGATCTACTTGGTGCTCTTGTTGGGTGTGGTGTGGTGGAATAGCCGGACCGAAACGGCTTGGTCCGGCCTTCGGTTGGTGATCGTCACGGCGATCTCCATCGGGATCGGTGCAGGGCTGATGTATCTACCCTGGTATCCGAGCTTCCGCTCCCAATTGGGCGGCGTCTTGCCGAACCTCTCCTTCCCGACGAGGCTTTCGCAATTCGGAGTGATGTTCGCGGCCTCGTTGCTGCCGATCCTGGTCTGGCTGATCGGGTCCGTGCGTGGCGGATGGAAGCGCACGGACACCCGTGCGCTCGTGCTCCTTGGGCTGGGAATCCCGCTGGGGCTTTTCGTCCTGTCCTGGCTTCTAGCCGGCCTCCTGGCGGCGGCCGACCCGACACTGATCGATCTGTTCCTGTCCAAGGCGGGAGCCGATTCCTGGCGTCAGGCGCTGGCGGGAATCGCTGAACGCCGTCTGACCCGCTCGTGGACCGCCCTGGGGCTTGGAGGGCTTTTCGCCCTGGCGGCCATCTTGCTCGCCCAGATTCGACGTGGCGCGAATCAGCGAACCGAGCCTGGGACGGACCTACGCCCCTTCATCGCGCTGCTGGTGGGGGTCGCCGCATTGCTGACGCTGGCGCCGGAGTTCGGCTACCTGCGCGACGGTTTCGGCGACCGGATGAACACGATCTTCAAGTTCTACTTCGCCGCCTGGATCCTGTGGGGGGTGGCGGCGGCCTACGCCGCCACCGAAATCTGGCCGCGGCGTCCTTCCCTGGGAGGAGCGCTGCGCACGCTGGCCCTGTTGCCGCTGGTGCTCGGGCTGACTTATCCGCTCCTCGCCACGTGGACGATCAGCGATGGCCTCTCACCGGCAAACGGCTGGACCCTCGACGGCGCGGCGCACCTGGCGCGAGACGCGCAGGACGACTCGGCCGCCATCCAATGGATCAACTCCACGCTCCCGCGAGGAGTTGTCGCAGAAGCGGCGCGCACCGGGAGCAGCTACTCGGGGTTCGGGCGCATCGCCACGCACACCGGTCTGACCTCGGTCCTGGGGTGGGATTTCCATGAATGGCAATGGCGCGGGAGTTGGACGGAGCAGGGGACACGGGTACAGGACCTTTCCACGTTGTACATGACCCGGGACTGGATCGAAGCCCAGGCGATCATGGATCGCTATGCGATCGACTACGTGTACGTCGGCCCGCTGGAGGCCTCAACGTATCGACCGTTGGCCCTCACGAAGTTCGCCATGTTCCTGAAGGAGATCTACCGCAACGGCGAGGTCGTGATCTACGCCCGGCCGGAGGCGCTTGTGCCATGAAGGACCGCTCGGATCGAACCGTCTCATTGGAGAGCCTGGTTCTCGGCATCCTGTTCGTTGCCGCAATCGGGATGCGAGTGACGCGCCTTTCCTGGCCTCCGTTGGCGCCGGCGGAAGCCGTCGCCGCACTGGACGCCGCACGGACGACCGCCGACGCCTCCGCGCTCGACCCGTCCTCTGGGCCGCCGCTCGAGCCCGCCTACGCCTCGACGACTGCACTGCTCTTCACCGCCTTCGGTTCGAGCGATCGTCTGGCGAGGACGGTCCCGGCCGCCGCAGGCATCGCCCTGCTTTGTCTCCCACTCGTGCTGCGACGCCGCATCGGGCGATCAGCAGCCCTCCTGGCGGTGATGCTCCTCGGTTTGTCGCCGACGCTGGTGATGATTTCACGGACGGCAGGCGGCGGAGCGCTGGCACTCGCGGGCCTGGGACTAGGCTGGGCCGTTCTCGGGCGGGAGGACCTGTCGCCGAAAACGCGGGCTGCCTGGGTGGCCGGTCTGTTGGCCTTGGCGCTCGCTTCGGGGCCGTCGGCGCTGACCGGGCTGCTTGGCCTCGCCGTTGGAGCTGTCGTGCACAAAGCCCTGTTCCGCGGGGCAGATCCCACCTGGTCCGAACTGCGATCGCTGCCGTGGTCAGCCCGGCGCGAGTTGATCATGTTCGCGGGGCTTCTGTTGGCGATCGCCACCGCGGTTGGCACGCGCCCCGACGGGCTTGCCGGTTTGGCCGCCTCGCTGGGTGCATGGCTTCAGGGCTGGACCCGCCCCGGGGACCTCGGGATTGGCACTGCGTTGGCGGGCCTGGCCATCTACGAGCCGCTGGTGCTCGTGGGGGGCGTGTATGCCGCCGTCATGCTGCGCTCACGGCGGAGCCTCAACCCCGGCTTGACGACGTGGGCGTTGGGCGCGCTTCTCGTGGCTTTGATCTACCCGAGCCGTTCGGCAGCCGATCTGGCGTGGAGCGTGATCCCGTTGGCCTTGCTGGCGGGCCAGGCGGTGGAAGACGTCGTTGAGCGGTTGGCGATCGCGGAGCACAAGCCGATCCTGGCAATCCTGGGTGGGATCCTGCTTCTGCTGGCGGTGTTCGCCTACCTGCAGCTGGAGGGTTACGCCCGGGGGATCGGCCGAGGGCCCGAATTCGACCCGTCTCTGGAGCTCGGCCTGGCAATCGGCGCGCTGGCACTGGGATTGGTCATCACGGTCCTGTTCGGGCTGGGCTGGTCGTGGCCATTGGCGGGAGACGCCGTTCGACTGGTGGCTTTGGGGTTGCTGGCGGCGGGGACGGTGTCTGCGAGTTGGAGCTTGAACTACGGAGCGCTGGCGGCGACTTCGCGCGAGTTGTGGCGACCGCAGGCGGCAACGGCCGAGGTGGAACTGCTGCTCGTAACTGCCCATGGCGTCTCGATGAGCCAGACCGGCTGGCCCGACGCGCTGGCGTTGCGTCTGGAATCCAGGGCGAGTCCTGTGCTGGCGTGGACATTGCGCGGATTTCCGTTGGATGTCGCCGAGGGGGCCTTGGCCAGCGACCAACCGAAGGTGATCTTGCGCCTGATCGATGGCCAGGATCGCCCTCTGGCGGCCGATTACATCGGGCAGACATTCTCGATCGTCGAGCGTAAGGCCTGGAGCGGGGTGCTGCCCTCGGGACTTCTGCGCTGGATGGTGCTGCGGGAGGCGCCCGCGTTGTCGGAGCAGTGGCTGCTCCTGGTGCGCGCCGATGTGGCCAGCTTCGGCGATTTCCCGGCCCAGCCGGCGCCCGCCGAGTCGGGAGGCTGAAAGCGTGGAGTTGGCGGGCATCATCGCCATCGACGGCCCGGCCGGATCAGGAAAGTCGACCGTCGCGCAGCGGCTGGCGCAGCGACTGGGGTACTTGTACTTCGACACCGGCGTGATGTACCGCGCGGCGACGCTGGCTTGCCTGCAGCGTGGCGTCTCGGTTGACGAACAGGCCGCGGTCGAAGCCTTGGCGCAGGCTTTGGCGATCGATGTGCGCCCTCCCTCGGTGGAGGATGGCAGGCAGTACGACGTCCTGCTCGACGGGGAGGATGTCACCTGGGCGCTGCGCTCCCCGCCGGTTGACGCCAACGTGTCACGCGTCTCAATGTACGCCGGCGTGCGGCGAGCGATGTCCGCCCGACAGCGTGAGATCGGCCTGCGGGGTCGTGTGGTGATGGTCGGTCGAGACATCGGGACCGTGGTGCTCCCGGAGGCCGAGCTGAAGATCTACCTGGATGCGAGCGTCGAGCAGCGGGCCCGGCGACGGTGGCGGGAGGCTGAGGCGCGAGGCGAGGCGGTGGGGGCTTATGACGACGTACTGCGGGCGATGCGCGAGCGCGACCGAGTTGACTCGACGCGTGTGGTTGCGCCGTTGAAGGCGGCTCTCGACGCGAGGATCGTGGACAGCACGTCGATGGATGTGGATCAAGTTGTGGAAGAGGTGTGGCGGCTCGCCGTGGGGGAAGCGCGGCTCCGGTGAGCGCACCGGCAGAGCGGGGGAGGGTGAGGGGCGCCTTGGCAAGTACGACCATGCAAGGAACGAGTCAGTGGCGAGGCGGATATGTCCACGCGCGACGGGAGCGCAAGCGTCGCGTCCTGCGTTGGATGATCGATCAGATTGCCTTCCGGTTCCTGGTGCGGCTCGAGGAGGTGGAAGGCGTCGACCACTGCCCATCTGATGGCCCGGCGATCGTGATGATCAACCACATCGCGTTGGTCGACCCCGTGATGGTCTTGGGTGTGCTGCCGCGGAACATCGTCCCGATGGCCAAAATCGAGGTCTATCGGGTGCCGGTGTTCGGCATCTTCCCCTGGCTCTGGGAGGTGATCCCGGTGCATCGGGGCGAGATGGATCGCAAGGCCTTGCGCAGCGCCGAGGAAGTCCTGCGGGCGGGCGAGGTGGTGCTCGTGGCTCCGGAAGGTACGCGCCATCCGTCACTGCAGGCGGGCAAAGAAGGCGTCGCGTTTCTTGCACACCGCACCGGAGCGCCGATCTTGCCGGTGGCAGTCGACGGCACACCGGGGTTCCCCACTCTGCCTTTTCTGCCTCGCTGGCGTGGCCCCGGCGTTCGCATCCGTGTGGGTAAGCCCTTCCGATTTGTCCAGCAAACGGTGAAGCCAGATCGTGAGATGCTGCGCAGAATGACCGATCAGGCAATGGGCGTCCTGGCGTCGATGCTGCCGGAGGGTCGGCGAGGCGTGTACCGCGACCCTCGGCAACACGGGCAAGATCTTCTCGACTTCGGGTAGCCGCTACAGGCAACTCGGCCGGCAAGGGGAGGGGGATGAAGACCCGTGCGGACGGCCGTAGATCGATTTGCCTGCGCGGCTACGACTACTCCCAGGCGGGCGCGTATTTCGTGACGATCTGTGCGCGCGGACACGAGCGCATGCTTCGGTGACGATCGTGGGCGGACAATGGACGCCAAACAAGTGCGGCATGATTGTCGAAGAGGAATGGAGACGGACGGGCGAGTTGCGCGACAACGTGTCGCTTGACGAATACATCGTCATGCCCGATCACCTACATGGGATCGTTACGCTGTCTGGTAGGGGCACGGCGCGCCGTGCCCCTACCAGCGTGACGCCCGCGTCGGCGACGACTGAAGGGTTCGGGTCACCGGTGACGGGATCAATCCCCACGATTGTCCGGGCCTTCAAGTCGGCGGTCACCAAGCGCGTGAACGAACTTCACTCCACCCCGGGCGCTCGGGTGTGGCAACGCGGATACTACGAGCATGTCATCCGGGGGGAGGACGAGCTGCTCCGCCTCCGCGAGTACATCAGATCGAATCCGCAGTGCTGGCTCGATGGCTCAAATGTGCCGTGAGCAGGGCTTGGGCTTCGGATCCCCCAACCACAGCCATAGCATGAAGGCTGCGGCCCGCGCATCCCGTCGTCAAGAGCCTGGACCGTGTCGCAGACCCGATCCTGCGCATAGCCACGAGGTCGACAGGGGATGCGGCCGCGAGGTATAATCGGCGCGCTGCAACCGTCTACTGAAGGAGGTGTCGGCGAGACAACCAACTCAGCCCAGGAAAGGGCAGCGCATGGCCCCGGGAAAGTCACGGGGTGACGAGGATGAGGGTTCCCCGCCGCGAGGCGGGGCCAACCGGACGAAGCGGGCGGCTCTCCACCGCCCGGCCGGGAAAATCGAATGATCAGCGGAAGCCCTCCGGGCGCACCACCGCCCGTCCCCTTTCCCCAGTCGATCCTGCCGTCGAACGCCGCCCCGGCAACGGGACGGACAAACGCCTGCAGGTGTGGGACGATCAGGCATCCAATACGGGGAGTGTTTCCATGTGCGGAATCGTGGGATACGTCGGGCCGCGGGACGCGGCACCGATCATCTACGCCGGGCTGAAACGCCTGGAGTATCGCGGCTATGACTCAGCCGGGCTGGCTGTGGTGGAGGACGGTGCCATCCAGGTCCGGCGCGATGCCGGCAAGCTCGACCGGCTCGCGGCGCTCTTGGAGGCGCAGCCGGTGCACGGGAGCATCGGCATCGGGCATACGCGCTGGGCAACGCACGGCGAGCCCACGGCTCGCAATGCGCACCCGCACGTCGGGGCCTCCGGCGAAGTCGTCATTGTCCACAATGGGATCGTGGAGAATTTCCTGACGCTGCGCGACGAGCTGGCGGCCGAGGGCGTGAACTTCGGCTCGGACACCGACACCGAAGTGATCGTCCATCTGGTCGAACGCCACATGTCGCTGGGGCACGACTTGGCCACGGCGGCGCAGCACGCGCTGTCGCTGCTGAAAGGCGCCCACGGCATTGTGCTGCTCTCATCCCGCGAGCCGGACAAGATCGTGGCGGCACGCCTGGGGAACGCCGGCGGTGTCGTCGTCGGGGTGGGGGACGGTGAGATGTTCGTCGCCTCCGACATCCCGGCAATCCTCGAGCACACGCGGCACATGACCTTCCTCGAGTCCGGCCAGATGGCCGTGATCCGGCGCGATGGGTTTGAACTTAGCACGCTGGACGGCCGGCCGGTGCAGGCCATCGTGCAAACCGTCCCATGGGACCCGGTGGCGGCCGAGAAGGGCGAGTACAAGCACTTCATGCTCAAGGAGATCCACGAACAGGTGCGCTCCACGACCGATACCATCGGCGGACGCGTGGACTTCGAAACCGGGCGGATCTTCTTTTCGCAACTCGGGCTGACGGCTGAACTGGCCAAACGCATCCGACGCATCGTCATCACCGCCTGCGGGACGGCGGCCAACGCCGGCATGGTCGGCAAAGTGTTGATCGAGCGCCTGGCCCGCATCCCGGTCGAGGTCGATATCGCCTCCGAGTTCCGCTACCGTGACCCGCTGGTCGACCAGGACACGATCGTCCTGGCCATCAGTCAATCGGGCGAGACGGCCGACACGCTGGCGGCGATGGATGAGGCGCGCCAACGCGGGGCGACGCTGTGGAGTATCGTCAACGCCGTCGGCAGTCAGGCGATGCGTGTCGCCGATGGCACGATCACCATGCAGGTGGGTCCGGAAATCGGGGTAGCCTCGAGCAAGGCATTCACGGCCCCGCTGATCGACCTGTACATGCTCGCCATCCTTCTGGCCGACCTGCGCGGCACGATCGATGGCACCCGCCGCCGCCAGCTAACCGCCGACCTGCGTCGCATTCCCGATCTGGTGGGGCAGTGCCTGGACCGCGAGAAGGCCGTCGAGAAAGTGGCCTGGACTCTGAAGGACGTGGCGCATTGCCTGTTCCTCGGACGCGGCATCAACATGCCGATCGCCTACGAGGGGGCGCTCAAGCTCAAGGAGATCTCGTATATCCATGCCGAGGCGTACCCGGGCGGCGAGATGAAGCATGGGCCTATCGCCCTCGTCGACAAAGAGATGCCGGTGATCGCCATCGCCACCCGCGACCCGTGGTACGAGAAGATGCTCAGCCAGATCGAGCAGACCAAGGCGCGCGGCGGAATCGTTATCGCCGTGGCGACCGACGGCGACAATTTGTTGAAGCCAATCGCCGACCAGATCCTGTGGGTCCCGCCGACGCCGTGGCTCCTCAGCCCGGTGACGACCGTGATCCCGCTGCAGCTGCTTGCGTATCACACGGCGGTGCTGCGTGGCGCCGATGTCGATCAGCCGCGCAATCTGGCCAAGAGCGTAACGGTCGAGTAGGCGCGGCGGACGCGCGACCTTCTTTCACCGAGCATCGCAGGTGCGGGGGCTCCCCAAGAGGGAGCCCCCGTTGAGTCCCCGGCGACGGTTACGACGTCATCCCGCGGGCGCGAAGCGTCAGCCGCAGCCGGCGCATGAGGCGGAGACGAGGGCGCCGGCGGAGGCCCAACACGCAGGGTTCAGGATGGCTACGGTAGGCCCAGGAGGGGGTCGGAAGGCGGCTCGGTGGGCGGGGGGGTCCAAAGCGAATGCAGCCACTCGGGTACGACGCGGTGCCGAGCGCGGCGGCTGGCCCATTCGATCATCTCTGGATCGCGCGCGGCCGGCGTGCACAACCGGGAGGGGATGACCGCTACCCCGACGCGGCCGATGTCCAGGCGATCGGCGTCCCAGCATGTCTGCAGGGTGATGTCCCCCTCGAGCAGTCCGTCCCCCTGTGCGGCGCAGGCGGTGTACAGCAAGTCGAAGTTCTGGCGGGAGAGGTCGAAGTAGGTGCCGCGCCATCGGGCCGCCAGCTGCGCGGAACGCGGGCCGCGCTCGGGGTCCCAATCTTCGCTGGCGCGGCAGGCGTCGTGCAGGTAGGCGAACAGCGTGACGATGTCGCGGTGAGCGCCGGTTAGATCGGCCAGGCGTCTGCCGTTCTCGGCCACCCGCGCCCAGTGCGTCACGCCATGCACTCCAGCCGGGTGCAGGCGGTATTGGTCCAGGATGGCGTTGAAGAACCGATTCGAGATCAGCATGCTGCACGCAGGGTCCGGCGCGAGGTGGTATCGCCCCGCAGGGGAATCTTACGCCGGATTGGGTCAAACGTCAGTCCCCGTTCTCGAGCGGAACTCCATCACGGCGCGGTGGCGCGGGCTCCGGCCAATCGCGGTTCTGCGTGCCGAGCACGGCAGTTGAACGGTGGGCGATGCGCGCCAAAGGCTTGTCACTGCAGAACGCCGGGAGGGAATGGGCCAAGCCAGATTTGGGGACGAGAGACTTCCCCTCCCGCCCCGGGTAATACGGATGCCGGCGGGTCTGCAAGGGCGAACGGGCTGAGCCCGCAACGTCTAACTCAGGCGGCCCTCCGCCGTTGTAGCGTGGGTCTGCGCGGCAGATCGGGAGCTGCTTTGGGATGTCCTCCGACGGTGAGCGACCGTCCGGTGGGCGCTCAATCGCTTCCCGCGCCAAGCTCGAGCTGTCTACCAAGCACTTCCGGATCGGACGTTGGGAGCTGGCAGGTGAAATCTGCGCACAGGTATGCCGTCGGCTTCCCGTCGAGGAGCGTGCGGCCACGGAGCAGCGCCGGGCGGTCCCCCTGTCCGGCGGCCATGACGAGCTGCGGCGCATAGGTTCGACTGGCGGCTGTCGCCAGCGCTTGAAGTGCCGGGTCGTCGATCCGACCGACGAGGGCCAATTGTCGGGTCGGCTGGAGGGCGAAATCGGCAGCCGAGAGCCAGGAGGCGAACCCGGTCGGGAACTGGGCGGCGGCAGCCGGCAACTGTCGCACGAGGCGTTCGGCACGTTCGCGGTCGCGTGTCTCGCCGGAGAAGGACGCGAGCTGGAGCGCGGCGGCGCAGGCCATGGAGTTCCCGCAGGGTGTCGGGTTATCTTCAACGCCCCGCGGCCGGACGATGAGGGCCGGATGGTCGGTGGCCGTGTCGAAGAGTTCGCCGTCCGGGCCGGCGAACCGATGGAAGATCGACTCGACCAGTCGGTCGGCCAGGTCGAACCAGCGAAGGTCGAAGTCAGTTTGATACTGGGCCAGGAATCCAAGGGCGAGCGCGGCGTGGTCGGCGAGCAAGCCAGGGGGCCCGGGCTTGCCGTCGCGCCAGGTACGGTGAACGCGGTCCCCATCCATCAGGCAGTCGGCCAGAAAGGTGGAGAGGGAGCGAGCGGCATCGAAGTAGGTGCGATCACCCGTCGCGCGGGCCGCTTCCGCCAAGGCGATCAGCCCGAGCCCGTTCCACTCGGCGACGATCTTGTCATCGCATGCCGGTCGCTGGCGCTGCGAGCGTCGCTCGAGCAGGATTCGCGCAGATGCCTGCAGGATCGCTTCGGCGTCATCTGGCGGCACGCCGTGGGCGTCGGCCACAGCGGCAAGATCGGACGGGCGCCGGAGAACGGTGCGACCTTCGAAGTTGCCTTCCGGCGTCAGGCTGAGCGCCGCCAGCGAAAACTCGCGCCCTGCTTCCCCTGCCAGGGCCTGGCGGGCTTCGTCGAACGACCACACGTAGAACTTCCCCTCGCCCCCGTCGGAGTCGGCATCCAACGACGCGAGCAGCCCGCCGTCCTGCTGGCGGAGTTCGCGGAGCAGGAAACCGACGGTTGAGTCGAGCACGCGGCGGAACCGCGGTTCGGCGGTGATCTGCCAAGCATGCAGGTAGGCGCGGGCCAACAGGGCGTTGTCATAGAGCATCTTCTCGAAATGCGGGACGGTCCATTGCCCGTCGACGGCATAGCGGTGGAAGCCGCCGCCAATCTGATCGTGGATGCCTCCGTCGGCCATGGCTGTCAGCGCGTGCCGGGCCATGTCGCGCGCCAGGCGGTCCCGGTGTACGCGGTCGCGTCGAAGGAGGAACTCGATCGCCTGGGGCTGAGGGAACTTGGGCGCACCGCCCCAGCCTCCCAGCTGCCAGTCGTACGTGCGGAACAATCGTTCCGCGGCAGCGGCCGGGAGGCGGGGATCCAGCGTTTCGGCCGGTCCGGCGGCCGACGTACGTCCCTGCAGCGCCTGGGTGAGATCCACTCCGGCTGCCAGGACGGTCTCCCGTCGATCGCGCCATGCCTCGGCGACGCGCTCCAGCACCTCCCCGAAGGCCGGCAGGCCATGGCGGGGCTGGGGGGGCCAGTAGGTGCCGCCGTAGAACGGCTGGCCCTCCGGCGTGAGGAAGACCGAGAGCGGCCAGCCGCCGGATCCGGTCAGGCCGACGACGGCCTGCATGTAGATCGAGTTCGAGGTCGGGCCGTTCCTCTCGATCGACCTTGATGTTGACGAAGTTCGAGTTCATCACGGCGGCGATCCGGCCGTCCTCAAACGACTCGTGGGCCATGACGTGGCACCAGTGACAGGCGGCGTAGCCGATGCTGAGGAAGATCGGCTTGTCTTCCCCTCGGGCGCGGGCCAGCGCGTCTTCACCCCACGGGTACCAATCGACGGGGTTGTGGGCGTGCTGGAGGAGATAGGGCGAGGAGGCGGACTGCAGTCGATTGGTCACGCCCGTCCGCCCTCCGGACTTGGCTGGAGATGCCGATGGTAGAATGGCCGCATGTTTGCCTCTCGAGGCTTGATCCGCTGGGCGCCGGCCGTGGTGATGATGGGCCTGATCTTCATCGCCTCATCGACTCCCGCCAGCCGCCTCCCTTTCTTCGGCGCCATCGACGTACTGGTGAAGAAGGGCGGGCATGCACTGGGGTATGCGTTCCTGGGCCTGTCGTACTTCCACGCGCTTCCCCGCCGGCTGTCGGTGCCGTACCGGGCGGTGATGGCGCTGCTGATGGCGATCCTGTTCTCCCTGAGCGATGAGTTCCATCAGTCGTTCGTCGAGGGGCGGACGTCGGCGCTGCGCGACGTGCTGATCGATACTGGCGGTGCGACGCTGGCGCTCTTCGCCGCCGCGCTCTACTCTTCGAGCTCGAACTCGAGTTCGAGTTCCGGTTCCTGATCCGGGCGCCAGGCCTCGCCGGGCAGCACCTCGATATCCCCGAAGAGCTCCGCCTGCTGCACGACCACCTGTTGGCGTTTCACCAGCTCGAGGACAGCCAGGAACGAGACGACGATCTCCAGGCGCGAGCCTGCCCTGGCCAGCATGCTCCGGAACGTGGTCCGGCCGTTGAGGCGCAACGCCTCGAGCAGCAGGCGGATCTTGTCGCGAATGCGGACCACCGGCGGACGGACGACTTCGTCGAGCACCGGACCGCGCGCCGCATCGGCCAGCATCTCAACCATCGCCCGACGCAGGGCGTCGAGCGTCAGTCCGGTCGGATCAAGCTTGGGGTCGGCGGCAGGAGGCGGGGCGAGGCGCAAGTGGGTCCGCAGGCCGGCGGCCTCGCGCTCCGCCAGCAGGACGGCGACTTGCTTGTATTTCTTGTAGGCGATCAGTTGCCGCGCCAGCGCGTCCCCCGGGTCTTCTTCGCCGGGCTGTCGCGTCGGGGGCCGAGGCAGCAAGGCTTCGGACTTGATCTGCAGCAGCCGCGCGGCCACGACGAGGAACGACGCCAGGTCGGCCAGGTCGGGCGTCGGGATCAGCCGCAGGTACTCGAGGTACTGGTCGGTAACCTGCGCCAGCGAAACGCGGGTGATGTCGAGCTCGGCGCGCTCGATCAGCTCGAGCAGGAGGTCCAGGGGACCTTCGTAGACTGGGAGCAGGACGGTATACGGCGCCTCGTCAGCCATGCCTACCGAAGCCAGAACAGCAGCGCAAGCCCCAGGAAGAGAAGGGCCAGGGCGCCGGCTGCCACCAGGCCAAACCGGACGGTGAGACGGTCTTTACGCTGTTGTCCCCACTCCGCCTGTTCAACGGCCTGCAGACGCCGTCGATCGGTGGCCTCCAGGACCTCGTAGCGCCGCTGGGAGGCATGTTCCTCTTCCAATCGGACACCGGAAGCCTGCCCGCGGGCCTGCTCGAGCCAGAGGGGCGAGCGGCGGGTATCGGTGTGGCGGGACATCACCTGTCCAAATAGGGAGATCGGCTCGCCGCACGCCGGGCACGCATCGGCAGCCTCACCCACAAGAAGCCCGCACGCAGGACAAGGCAGTTGGGACGCCGGTGCGACCGCGCCGCACGCTGGGCAATGCAAAGCACCCGAATCGTCGGGTGCCATGGTCGCTTCACCGCACTCAGGGCAGAGCGTGGACAAGCGATTCTCCGTCGTGCCGGGGTGTAACCTTCGGGATTATACCCCGTCTAAGATGTAGACTGGCGCTGTGTCCGGGTGTCGGTGTGCGCGCGTTGCGTCAGGCCTGGCTGGCAATGGAAGAGCTCGTTGGATTTGACGGCGTCAAGCGCCTGGTCGTCGTCTCGAAGAGGGATCCAGAAAGCGCCGTGTGCTCGATCGGCTGGACTGGTCCGGCGAGCCCCGGTCTGGCGTGGGGGTTTGACTGAGTGGGCATCCTCGCCAAGTGGTGGTCGTCACATGCCGGGTTGGCAGTTCCGGTGCGGGGCGCACGGCAGTGACCAGAGCAGCTGTGGCTGTTCAAGTGCGTGCACCTGGCCTAACGTTAACGATAGCGCGGTCTCGCGCGAGCCGCGGATGACGTGCGAAACACGGTCGAGCAGGTAGAAGGCAGGTACAAATTGACGGCCGCCTGCCCACGCGCACTCGTGCAGTCGGTACACTCCATCGAGCTCGGTGGGTACCGAGCCTGTGACCATGGTATGATTCTGGAGAGAATGAGGTACGGAGAGAACGCTATGATTGAAGAGCCGATTCACGTCACCGATGCTGCGTTTGAGAAAGAAGTGCTGCAATCGCAACTGCCGGTCATCGTCGATTTCTGGGCGCCGTGGTGCGGCCCATGCCGCATGGTAGCGCCGATCCTCGAGAAGATCGCCAAAGAGTATGCCGGCAAGCTCGTCGTCTCGAAGGTGAACACGGATGAGAACGGCGAGTGGGCAACCAAGTTCGGAGTGCAGGGGATCCCGACGATGCTGTTTGTCGCCGGCGGCAAGATCGTGCACCAGCAGGTGGGCGCGGTTCCCGAGCCGTACCTGCGGGACATGGTCGATGAGTTCTTGAATTCGGTCACGCCGATCTCGAGCAACTAGCCCTGAACTGACACCAGAACTAGCATTGGCCGCCGGGCACCCCGGCGGCCTTTCGTTCGGACTGCGAATGTTCGTAGGCCTCTATCCTCGTCATAAGGCTGAAATGCCGGGGCCGTCCCTTAGGACGGCCCCGGTGTGTCTTCGCGCCATCGGATGCGCTAGTCGTTGGAGGAAGTGCTCCAGAACAGTCCTTCGATGCGGCGCCAGATGCGTAAGGCGAGTGAGCGCAGGTGGGCCAAGAAAGTCCACAGCGAAAGACCGGTGCGGGCGGCGGGGGCGGGGCGCAGGGTCTCGACCCACTGGAGGGCCAGCGCGCCCCACGTTAGGCCGGCGCCGAAGCCGACCAGAACGAGGTGGTCGCCGGGGCGGACACGCCCCTGCTGCACCGCTTCACACACGGCGATGGGGATGGAGGCGCTGGAGGTGTTGCCGTAGCGCTCGATGTTGACCATGAACCGTTCCATCGGTAGGTGCAGCCCGCGGGCGGCTGCCTCGATGATGCGCAGGTTGGCTTGATGCGGGACGACCAGCTCGATGTCGTCCAGCGTCAGGCCGGCATCGGCGACAACTTCCCGGGTGGCGCTGGCCATCACGCGCGTGGCGAAGCGGTAGACCTCCCGGCCGTTCATTTGAATCTTGTGCTGCTTCCGCTCGACCGTCTCGATCGAGGCGGGAAGGCGGCTTCCGCCGGCTGGAACCGCCAGCAGGCTGCCGCCCGATCCGTCCGAGCGCAGGACCCCGGACAACACGCCTCCGGGCGTCGTGCGAGCCTCCAGCACAAAGGCCCCGGCCCCATCTCCGAACAAGACGCAGGTCTCGCGGTCTTCCCAGTCCACGAGCCGGGACAGCGTCTCGGCGCCGATGACCAGTACGTTGTCGATGGCGCCGGTGCGGATTGCCTGCGTTGCCAGATGGACGGCATAGATGAACCCGCTGCAGGCCGCCGAGAGGTCGAAAGCGCCTGCCCGGACGGCCCCTAATGCATCCTGCACCAGGCAGGCCGTGGCGGGGAACAGGTGCTCAGGGGAGGCCGAGGCGACGATGATCAGATCGAGATCCCGCGCTGCCAGGGTCGTGGATTCCAGGGCCTTGCGGCCGGCGCGGGCGGCCAAGGTGGCCGTGCTCTCGGTCTTGGAGGCGATGCGCCGCTCGCGGATCCCGGTGCGGCTGGTGATCCATTCGTCCGTCGTCTCGACCATGCCTTCCAGATCTGCGTTGGTCAGGATGGTATCGGGGACGGCCATTCCCCAGCCGGTGATGTGTGCGTAACGAGTCATACGACCTCCCCGTCCTGCGGCGTGCGCGAGAGGACCAGGCAGGCATTGTGTCCGCCGAATCCGAATGAGTTGCTCAAGACGTGACGCGGCGCTGCGCGCCGCGCCGTATTCGGGATGTAGTCCAGGTCACAGGCCGGGTCGGGGGTGGTGTAGTTGATCGTGGGGGGCAGGATCCCCTCTCGCAGCGCCTGGACACAGAAGATGGCTTCGAGTGCGCCGGCGGCGCCGAACAGGTGGCCGGTCGTCGACTTGGTCGATGAGATCGGAACATGGTAGGCGTGTTCGCCCAGGGCGGACTTGATCGCCGCGGTTTCGCTGGCGTCGTTCAGCCGCGTGCTCGTCCCATGCGCGTTGATGTAACCGATGTCGTGCGGTTGCAGGCCCGCCGACTCGAGCGCCAGGCGCATGCAGGCGGCGGCGCCGGCGCCATTCTCAGCCGGGGCCGAGAGGTGATAGGCGTCGTTGGTGGCGGCGTAGCCCGTGACCTCGGCCAGCGGCTCGGCGCCGCGGCGGCGCGCATGCTCGAGCGATTCGAGGATCAGCACACCGGCGCCCTCGCCCATGACAAACCCATCCCGGTCGCGATCGAAGGGGCGGGAGGCGCCCGGGGGGTCGTCGTTGCGGCGCGAGATGGCGTCCATGACGTTGAAGCCGGCCAGCGTCAGGGGCAGGATAGCGGCCTCGGCGCCCCCGGCGATCATCACGTCGGCCGCGCCGCGGCGGATGATCTCCGCCGCCTCGCCGATGGCATTCCCGCCAGTGGCGCAGGCGGTCACGACGGCCATATTGGGGCCGCGGGCGCCAAAGACGATGGCGATCTGGCCGCTCGCCGTATCGGGAAGCATCATGGGGACCAGGAACGGCGAGACCCGGCGCAGGCCGACCTGCCGCGCGCGTTCGGCCTCGGCCAGCAGCGTGCCGATGCCCCCGATGCCGGTGCCGACGAGTACGCCGACGCGATCGCGGTTGCGCTCGTCAATTGTCAGCCCGGCGTGTTCCAATGCCTGCTGCGTAGCCACCACGGCGAATTGCGTGAAGCGGTCCATGCGCCGCGACAGGCGGCGACCGAGGAGCCCATCAGCATCGAATCCTTTGACCTCGGCGGCAAAGCGGGTCTCGTGCCCCGAAGCATCGAAGGCCTGGATGGGTCCGACGCCTGACACACCGGCGACCGCGCCTCGCCAGCTGCTGTTTACGTCGTTGCCTAGAGGGCTGAGGCAGCCAACCCCTGTGATGACGACCGACGAACGCGACACGCTCTCCTCCTCCGCCGAACTTCAACCCCTCACGCCAGATTAACCCCGCGGTGCGGAAGGGGATGCGCAGGCCGTTATGCTACAATCCGGCCCGCGATGGGCCAAGAGCTTCGGCGCACAGGCGACTCACGCGGCGATCTTGACCAAGCCGAGTCCCTTCGGGGCGCGGTGCGATGATCCTGGTCACCGGTGGGACCGGTTTTGTGGGACGCACCGTCTTGCGGCATCTCAGCGCGGCCGGGTTCCAGGTCCGGACACTTCTCAAGCCGGCACAGCGCAGCCCGCGTTTGCCGGCAGGGGTGCCGGTGGATGTGGCCCTGGCATCGCTCAACGATCCGCGCGGCATCCGGGCGGCGCTGGTTGGAGTGGACTCGATCGTTCACCTCGCCAGCGCGGAGCGCACGGGGAACCCCGCCGCGCTGCAGCGCACGGATGTGGACGGCACGCGCACACTGGCCGAAGCCGGCGCGCAGGCGGGTGTGCGGCACCTGGTATACGTCAGCCACCTGGGAGCCAATCGCGAATCGGCCTACCCTGTGCTGCGCGCCAAGGCCCAAGCCGAGGAGCACCTCCGGATCGCCGGCGTGCCGCACACGATTCTGCGTCCGGCGGTGCTGTTCGGAGCCGAGGATCATTTCACACGCCCGCTGGCCATGCTGGCAGCCTCGGTCCCGCTGGTGTTCCTGCTTCCGGGGGACGGGGACATGCTCCTTCAGCCGCTGTGGGTCGAAGACCTGGCCACAGCCATCACATGGACGCTGGAAGATCGGCCGCCCTCCGCAGTGGCCTTGGAGCTCGGGGGGCCCGAGTATCACAGCCTGCGTCAAGTCATGAGCCTGGTGCTCGCTGCCGCCGGGTTGACCCGCATCATCCTCCCCACGCGCCAGCCGTATCTGCGCGTCGGCGCTGCGGTGCTGCGCCGCCTCCTGCCGCGCCCGCCGATCACACCCTTCTTCCTCGACTACCTGGCAGCAAACCGCACGGCAGAGATCGACTCGGTCCCGCGACTGTTTGGGTTGCAGCCGGCCAGGTTGGAGGCGCACCTCGATCACCTGCACGGCAAGAACTGGGAATGGGAGTTGTTGGCGCGTCAGCTTGCCGCGCGGAAAGGCCTATGAGCATCGATCCGAGCGTATCCTTTCGGTTGCTGGGCGGCGAGGACGAGTTGCGCCAGGCGGGAGCCCTCCTGGGTCAGGCGCACGGGATAGAAGGAGAGACAATCCTCGGCGCCGAGAGCGTTGTCCTCGGCGCGTACGAGGTGGACAGGCTGGTCGGGGCGACGGCAAGCCGGCTCGTGCCCGACGACGCCTTGCCCCCGCGTGTCGAACAGGCGCGCCTGCACGTCATCGGCCTGGCAGTGCGGGCGGACGCTTCCGGCAAGGGGGTCGGTGCGGGCCTGATGCGCCTGCAGCGCCTGCTGGCCATCCAAAAAGGGGTACAGCTTGTTACCTGGCATCAGGACCCGCTAGAGGGGCGCCTGGCCCATCTGGCGGTCCGCAAACTGGGGGCGGTGAGCAGGAGCCTGCTTGGCGGGGCAGGGGACGTCCGCGGCAGCCTACTGGGGATCGAATGGTGGGTGAGCTCGGCCCGGGTGCAATCGCGACTTGCAGGCGGACGGCCTGAACTGGACCTGGCGAACGCGCTCGATGCCGGGGCGCCGAAGCTCAATGCCGGCCTGCTCGACGAGGATGGTCTACTTCATCCCACAGGCGGCGATGTCCCCCCCGACGGCGCCACAGCCCTCGTGGAAGTGCCGCATGCATTGGAGGACCTGCAGGCGCGCGACCCAGCGCTGGCAGAGGAATGGCGCGCCCACCTGGACACGATTCTCTCCGAGGCGTTTTCGCGAGGCTACTGGTTGACCGACTACTTGTGGCTCCGAGGCGAGCGCGTCCCGCGGGCTTACTACTTGTTGATCGATGGAGAGCGAACCCTCGGCTAAGCGACCACGGGGAGCACAGCCGCCCTGGCAGGCTGATGGCGTCTGCCATCGCATTCGTACCCCGAC
The DNA here is from genome assembly GCA_963777165.1 of uncultured Chloroflexia bacterium. Lineage (GTDB taxonomy): Bacteria > Chloroflexota > Anaerolineae > Anaerolineales > E44-bin32 > DYJB01. The sequence continues at coordinate 624,875 of CAVZPO010000023.1, read as the reverse complement.
CCACGAGAACGCGTAAGTCTCTTTCTGCCGCAAGCCAATCGGGGGACCCGCGCCAGCATTGGAGCATGGGAAGAGCGGGACGGAAGGTCGTCCTTGCGCTTGCGCCTAATGTGCGAGCGCCTCCAGCCAGCCGATTGAGGCCGCGCCCCCGTAAGCCAGCAGCACCATCTTGATCATCTTCCCGATCCAGGTGTAAAGCAGGAACAGGCCCACCGGCATGCGCAGCGCTCCGGCAGCGATCCCTGCCAGATCGAAGAGCGGGTTGGGGATGGCGGCCAGGGCGATGATGGTCAGTCCCCCGAAGCGGCGGGTCCAGTCCAAGAGGCGATCGTAGACGCGGGTGTTCTCCATCACCGCCTGGCCGCTGAACCCGGCCATGTATCCGGTGAGCTCGCCGAGCGTGGCGCCGGAGGCCGCGGCAAGTCCAACGCCGAGTGGGTGGAAGACCGCGCCCATGGCGAAGGTGACCGCCCACCCGGGGGCAGGAAGGATCAGCGTCGCATTGGCCAGAACCGAGATAAGGAAGATGCCGGGATACCCGTAGCCGGCGATCTGTTCCGCCCGGTCTCGGATGGAGAAGATGAAGACGGTGATGCCGATGACTGCCAGCAGGGCGAGCAGACGCAGGATCGTCAGCCGCCGCCGCGGGTCAGGCTTCGGCTCGCTCACGCTTCGAGGATCTCGATCCGTCGAATGGCGACGGCCGGCGCATTGCGATTGCCGGGGTCGCGCACCGGGATCGACATCAACACGTCCATCCCGCCGACCACCCGACCAAACACCGAGTGTTTGCCGTCGAGCCAGGGCGTAGCGACATGCGTCAGGAAGAACTGCGAGCCGTTGGTGTTCGGCCCGGCGTTGGCCATCGACAGCACCCCCGGGACGGAATGACGAAGCGTCTGATCGAATTCGTCTTTGAACTGGTAGCCGGGTCCGCCGGTGCCCGTCCCGGTCGGATCGCCGGTTTGAGCCATGAAGTTGGCGATCACGCGGTGAAAGATCACCCCGTCGTAGAACCCCTGGCGCGCCAGAAAAACGAAGTTGTTGACCGTAACCGGCGCCAGGTCCGCGTGCAGGTCGACCAGGATATCGCCCGAGTCGGTCTCAATGCGTGCCTGGTAGCGCTGGTTCGGCTTGAGCGCCATCGCGGGCGGGGCGGAAAACTTCTGTGCGGGCATGCGGGTCTCCTTGGGTCAGCGTTGGCGGAGCAGCGTGTCGATCCTGGCCACGACCATGTCCATGGCGACCAGATTGAGGCCGCCCTCGGGGATAATCACGTCCGCGTAGCGCTTGGACGGCTCGACGAACTCCAGATGCATCGGTCGGACGGATGTCTCGTACTGGTGAATGACCAACTCGACCGTCCGTCCGCGTTCTTTGACATCACGCTGCAAGCGACGGATGAACCGGACGTCCGGGGCGGTATCGACGAAGATGCACACGTCGAAGAGCTCGCGCAGGTCGGGCTCGGCGAAGATCAGGATGCCCTCCACCAGGATGATCGGCTGAGGTTCGACGCGCGTCGTCCGCTGCGTGCGCGAGTGGGTGGTGAAGTCGTAGACGGGGATCTCGACCGCTTCCCCTGCCCGCAGACGGCGCAGGTGTTGCACCAGCAGCGAGGTCTCCAGCGAGTTGGGGTGGTCGAAGTTCAGCGTCTCGCGCTGGAAGCGGGGCAGATCCTCCAGGGCCTTGTAGTAGGCATCGTGCGGCAGGAAGGCGATGTGCGCCGCGCCGGCACGCTCGAGAATCACGTTGGCCACGGTGGTCTTTCCGGAGCCGGTGCCTCCGGCAATGCCGATGATCACGGGCGTCGGGCGGTCGGGCATGAGTTCATTATACCGTCGCCGCGCCGGCAACCGCCTCGAGCGCCGGGGTACCGACCGCGGCCCGCAGCTCGCGCGAACTCACCCGGCGCGAAATACGGCGACCTGGCCGCCGGTGAGCGCCGGCAGGTCGCCGGGAGGTAGAGGGAAGACCGCGTGCGGGGTGCCAGCCGCCGCCCAGATCACGTCGAACTGCAACAAGTCCTCATCGATGTAGATCGGCAGCGCGGCTGCGTGGCCGAGCGGGGGCACGCCCCCGATGGCGAAGCCGGTTGTCTCACGGACGAATTCCGGGGTGGCCTTCTCCACCGGTTCTCCCAGCAGGTCCGCCAGCCGGGCCTCGCTCACCCGGTTCGCGCCACAGGCGATCGCCAGGACCGGACGCCCGGTAGCTCTGCCCGCGGAAGACCAGTGACTTGGCAATCTGACCGACCTGGCAACCGACAGCCTGCGCCGCCTCGGCGGCGGTCCGTGTCGAGCGGTCGAGCTGGTGGACGACATAGGTCCGCCCGAGAGCGATGAGCGCATCCTGGACGCGTTGGGCGGCGGGTGGAAGAGGCTCAGGCGCGGATGACATCGAAGGCCTCAGTGTCGGTAGGCGACGATGAGGATCAAGGCCACTGCAAACAGGCCGATCAGGCCAACGGAGGTGCACAGGCAAACGGCGAGAGCTTCCGTAACCCCGATGTTCAGCGTCACTCTTGTGTACTTCCTGGCATTCGGGAGCCGACAAAACCTGGGAGCTTGGCTGGAGCTGGGAGGAGAGCCACCAGTGGGATTCGAACCCACGACCTGACGTTTACGAAACGCCCGCTCTGCCAGCTGAGCTATGGTGGCAACGGGCGGGATTATACCAGCCGCCGCGAGGGATGAACAGGACTCAGGCGCGCCCGTCCGATGTGCGGGTGCACCTTGGCAATCCCGGGCACTCGGAGGATAATCGCGGCGTGCGCGTGGCGATGATCTCCTACCATACCTGCCCGCTGGCGACGCTCGGCGGCAAGGAAACCGGCGGCATGAACGTCTACGTCCGGGACCTCACCCGCGAGCTCGGGCGACGGGGCGTAGGCGTCGACGTCTTCACCCGTTCGCAGGACGATCATGTCCCGCACGTTCTGCACGACCTGGGGTACGGAAACCGAATCGTCCACGTGCGGTCCGGGCCGGAGACGCCCCTGCCCAAAGACGTCTTGCCAGATCACCTGGGCGAGTTCGTTGCCGGTGTGGAGGCCTTCGCCGAGACCAAAGGCACTCGCTACGATCTGATCCACAGCCACTACTGGCTCTCCGGCCTTGCGGCGCTCGACTTGCGCGCCAGCTGGGGGGTTCCGGTGGTGCAGATGTTCCACACCCTGGCGGCTATGAAGAATCGCGTGGCGCGCAGTGCGCAGGAGACCGAGTTCGGCCTTTCGCCTTGACTCGGAGACCCGGCTGTTGCGGGATGCCGACGCCATCGTGGCCTCTACGCAGGCCGAGCTGGCGCAGTTCCAGTGGCTGTACCACGCCGACATTCGGCGCGTCGTTGTCATCCCGCCGGGCGTGGACACCAGTCGGTTCTACCCGATCCCGGTGGACGAGGCCAGGGAGTTCGTCGGCGTCCCGGCCGACCGGAGCATGATCTTGTTCGTCGGTCGCATCGAACGCCTCAAGGGCATTGACACCCTCCTGGAAGCGATGGCGCTTCTCTCGCAGCAGGGCGCACTGGCCAGACACCCGCTGTGCGTGGCCGTGATCGGCGGCGATCCGGATGTCGACCCCGCACGGATGACCGAGGAGATGGGTCGGCTGAAGTCCATGCGGGCCACACTGGGGATCGATGACATTGTGACGTTCGTTGGCAAGCAGGATCAGGACACGCTCCAGTACTACTATTCCGCGGCGATCGCCGTGGTGGTGCCTTCCCACTACGAGTCCTTCGGGCTCGTGGCGCTGGAGGCCATGGCCTGCGGGCGACCGGTGGTGGCCTCCGAGACGGGCGGCCTGGCCTTCCTGGTGCGCGACAACGAGACGGGCTTCCACGTCCCGGCGGGCGACTCAGTAGCGCTGGCCGACCGGCTGCGGCGGTTGGTCGAGGATGAAGTCCTTCGCACTCGCCTTGGACGACAGGCGGCCGAGTACGCCCGAGGCTACGCCTGGCCGCTGATCGCCGACCAGATCCTGAGCCTGTACGGCACGCTGCTCAAGAAGCACGCGTGAAGTCTCGGCCTCGCATCGCGGGAGTCCCCTGGCGGTGCATTCCCGCGCAACACCGCACTGCAGGCTCGCTTTCCCGATCGCCGATGGAGTGAGAGGGTGGACGTGATCGATGTAGTGAAGTCCATGCTGGTGCCCGGCTCGACCGGGTTCCTGCTCCTGGGCTTGACGGTCGGAGTGGCCCTGCTGATGGCCGGGAAGCGAACCCGCCGCTGGGGCGTCGGCTGGCTGGCAGCGCTGGCCACCGCCTACTGGCTCCTGTCTCTGCCGGTGACTGCCACCACCCTCGAACGTGCCCTGACCGGAGCCTCCCGGCCCCTGCAGGGAGCGGCCGACGCTCAAGGTGCCGAGGCGATCGTTGTCCTCGGGGGAGGGAGCGAAACATTTCGCGCGGACGAACTGGCTTTCAGCGCGCCCAGCGAGGCCAGCGCGTTGAGGGCGCTTGAGGCGGCGCGGGTCTATGCGATTCTGCCGACGCTGCTGGTGATTCCTTCAGGGGGCCCGGGAGGCGAGGCCGGGCGAGGGGAGCCGGAAAGCACGGTGATGCGGCGTGTGCTTGTGGCCCATGGAATCCCTGACGCTGTGATCGTAGAGGAAGCCATGGCATCCAGCACCCGCGAGGAAGCCCTCGCCTTGGAAGAACTGCTGGCGGCGCGCGGCGTCAGCCGTGTGATCGTCGTCACCTCCCCGACGCACATGCGGCGCGCCCTGGGCGCGTTGGCGGCCGTTGGCATCGTGCCGATTGGCTCTCCGAGCAGGGAACACACCGATTCGCGGTCGCCCACCAGCCCACTCCTGCCGAGTGAACGAGCGTTGGGCGACAGCCGGCAGGCGCTGCGCGAGGTGATGGCGCTGATCTACTACTCAGCGAGCGGCTGGCTCGCTCCCATCCCGACCCCATGAGCTGCAATCGCCCTGAGTGAGAGTCAACGGCGCCGCCGTGATTGGGAGGGAAGGAGGCGAGGGGTCAGGATCCGGGCGCGGCGATCAAGGGAAGGGCGACGCTGAACGTTGTCCCTTCCCCGACGCGGCTGTGGACGCTGATCATGCCACCGTAAGCTTCGACCCGTCGCTTAACGATGCTCAGTCCGAGCCCGGTGCCGACGATGCCGGACTTCCTGGCGTTGCTGGCTCGAAAAAACTCCTGCCACAACCGGGGAAGCTCGTCTTCGGGAATCCCGATGCCCGTGTCGGCCACGGAGATAATGGCACTGGCGCCCCGCGTTTCGAGGCTGACGGTGACCCGGCCGCCGTCCGGCGTGTACTTGACGGCATTGCCGATCAAGTTGCCAAGGATGTGCGCCAGACCCTCATGCCCTGCCCGGACCCATGGATTTCCCTGCGGCGGGGTGAAGCTCAGGTTGATGTCCTTCTCCAGTGCCTCCGCCGCCCTCTGCTCGACTGCCCCCCGGACCTCCGGGACAAGCGCCACCGGTTCCGGCTTGTCCTGGAACCCGCGGGTGGTCGTGGCGGCCAGAGCCAGCAAATCGTTGATCAGAGCCATGAGCGAATCAAGCCGGATCTCCACCCGGTGGATGATGTCCTGCTGCGTGGGATTGAGCTCGCCAGACATCTGTTTGAGCAGCACGCGCAGCAGGCTCTGCGCACCCCCGACGGGGGAACGGAGCTCGTGCGTGACGGTCCGGACGAACTGGGCGCGTTCGGTTTCGGCGCTCTGAAGCGTTTCATGGGCCATGGCGTTCTCGATGGCCACGGCTCCTTGTCGAGCGATCGCCATGACGAATTGCGCGTCGGCGTCGGTGAAGCGCCGCGGCTGATCGGCGTAGACGCGCAAGATCCCCAGCGGGCCAGAGCGGCCGACGATCGGGACTACCACCAGGCTGTGGATGCCTTCGTCGAGCACTTGCCGGGCGTACTGCAGCCGCGCATCGTCCGCCGTTTCGTCGACAAGCGCCGGCCTGCCGGACAGCGCCTCCTGCGCCAGGGGGTTTTGGGAGACTTCGACGGGCCCCTTCTCCTGGTAGGCCGGGCTCAGGCCGTACGAGGCCACCAGTCGAAGCCTCTCGCCGGTCTCGTCCAGTAGACGGATGGAGGAATGGGTGGTCCCGAGAGCCAGGGCGGCGTTACGCGTCAGTTGGTCGAGGACTTCCGAAAGGCTGAGGCTCGAGGATACGGCACGCGTCGTCTGGAACAATGCGGAGATCTGACGCTCACGTCGCTGGAGCTGCGTCATGATCCCGGAGGCCAGCGTGACGGTGGCGAACGCTGCGGCGGCAAAGAACACGATCTCGGAGGTGATGAATAGCGGGTCGCGGTACAGGCCCTCAGGCAGCGAAGGCAGCAGAGTGAAGTGGGGCAGCGTCTGGCTGGATTCGAGCAGCGCCAGGACGAGCAAACCGCCGACGCCAAGCGCCACGTACAGGTAGGAGGAGACGCCCGGCAGCAGGATGGTCACCATCAGCATGTGGATCAGCAGGAAGACGATCCCCGGGCTGGTGATGCCGCCGGTGAGGTGCAGGAAGACCGCCATGCACAGCCAGTCGAGACCGACCTGGAGGACTACCAGCCGGCGGAGCCGGGCGAGGGTGACGGCGGGATCGGCCGCGGGTGCGCGGTGCGCCAGGACCGAAAGGAGGGAGTTGTACACCAGGATCGCCAGCCCGGTGAGGTAGAGACCCATGGCCGGGAGGACGACGCCGAGTAAGCGTTGGCTGGCCAGGGTAGCCAGGATCACCAGCGCGCCGGCGGCCCAGCGGGTGAGGATCAGCCGCGTGCTGGCGGCTGCCAGATCGCGAGGCAGGAGGATCTCGAGCTCGCTGGGTTCGCCGGGAGAATCCGCCACGCGGGGCCCTCAACGCTGCGGGCCGGCGTCTTCGTCGCCGACCCGGCATTCCTAAGATTTGAGCAGCGCGTTGACCTTCTTGAGAAAGGCCTCGGGCTCGAACGGCTTGTCGATGAAGTCGTCGACCGGAAGGTAGGCATCGTCCGGGCCAAAGCGGAGGGGAGTAGTCGAGTGGATGGCCGTCAACATCAGGATCGGGATCTTGGAGAAGGGGGCCAGATCCGGGTCCGGGCTGGGGCCGCGCAGGCGCAGGGCGAGTTGGAATCCGGCCGTAGCCGAGTCCATCATCACATCCAGGACAATCAGGTCGGGGTGCTTGGCCTTGATCTGCTTCAGGCCGTCGGCGGGATCGCCGGCTGAGTCCACCGTATGGCCACCGCTTTCCAGGCACAACTTTGTCGCCAGGACCATGTCGGGGTCGTCATCAATGATCAGGATGTGCGCCATCGTGGGCTTCCCTCGTCTTCAGGCGGCGGTCCGCCGCTGCTGAGTTCGGATCGTACAGCCTGGCAGACCGGTCCCAGGCACGCGTGGACGTCTTCACTCAATCCCGCGTCCCAACCGGTCTGCCTCGGCTGGATGAGGAACAAGACGACCTCGGCCGGCAGGATCCCCAGAGCTTCGCTGAGTTGGAGCGCCTCGCGCAGTCCGGCGGAGTGCAGGCCGGGGGCATCGTGGGGAGGCGCAAGCTTCAGCGTCTCGAGCGAGACCCTCCGCCAGGCGCCCGGGGCGGCGCCGAAATCGGCTGCGTCCAGGATGATAGCACGTCGTCGGTGTTGCAGGTGGAGCACCGTCTCCAGTCCGGCGAGGCCGCCGTCGAGGAGCTCGACGCCATCGGGTATGGGCTGCGAAGCCAGACGCTCCAGCACCGCCGGACCGGCGCCGTCGTCGCCCCGCTGCGGGTTGCCCAGGGCCAGGACGAGCGTAGGCGCAGTCGACCCGGGAGGTTCGGCCCGGGTCGACGGCGATGGAATCATGGCCAGACCAGCCTCAGACGTACTCGACATCGAGCATGTGCGCCGAGCAGGAGATGCACGGGTCATACGCCCGGACGAGCATCTCGAGGGAGAGCGTGATCTCCTCCGGCCGCTTCTCCAGGATCGTCGGCACGAGGGCGCGCATGTCGGCTTCGATGTTGTTCAAGTTCTGACCGGTGGGGATGATGCAGTTGGCCCCGACCACCAGACCGTCCTGGATCACGTAGTTGTGGAAGAGTGTGCCGCGCGGGACGTCGCATGCTCCGGCGCCCTCACCGCTCAGGCGGGTCGGGGCGACGGGCTCTTCCCAGGTGATGCCGCGCGCCAGCAGGGCGTCGCACAGCCGGATGGCAGTCCTCGACGCAGTGGGCAATCTCAACCACCTGGGCCGTGGTGTTCATGTAAGGATTGGTGCACTTGGGCTTCAGCCCTAGGGCGGCAGCGGCCGCTTTGGCCTTGGGATGCAGCAGGTCGTAGTTGACGTTGACCCGCGCCAGAGCGCCGACCATGTAGGACTCGCGCTGGTTGCGCGTGCGCTTGGCCGAGGAGTGGCGGACGAGGGTCTCGTTGGTGACCTGGCGGTAGTCCTCGATGGGCCACGTCCCGCCATCGGTGCTCTTGATCACCCCGTCGATGTAGCAGTACTCGTCGGGCTTCGCCAGGGCGATGTACTCGGTGTCGCGCTCGAAGGCCGGCAGCTTCAGGGACTGGAACAGCTCGACCGTCAGGTCGACATCCGCGCGGACATCGATCAGTCGCTGGCGCAGCGTTTCGAGATCGAGGCGGGAGGGGAAGTGGGTGAAACCGCCGACGGTCATGGCGATCGGGTGGGTGTGGCGCCCGCAGATGGCGGCGCACAGATCGCCGGCGAGCTTCTTCATGCGCAGGGCACGCAGGACGACGTCGGGCGCGGCCTTGGCCAGTGGGACGACGCTCGGGGCGCCAAGCAGGTCGGGCGCCACCAGCATGTAGGCGTGCAGGATATGGCTGTCGAGCATCTCGCCGTGAAAGTTGAGCTTGCGCAGCAGCACCGTCTGTTCGCTGGGCTCGACGCCGAGCGCCTTCTCGGTGGCGCGCAACGAGGCGGTGGCGTGTCCGACGGCGCAAATCCCGCAGATGCGCGAGGTGATGTGCGACGACTCGGCGTACGGGCGGCCGCGCAGCATGGCCTCGAAGAAGCGCGGCGTCTCGGGAATCTCAAGGTCGCACTGCTTGAGCTGGCCGTTCTTGACGTCGACGACGATGTTGCCGTGGCCTTCGACGCGGGTGATGTGATGGACGTCGATCCTAACGTTTCCCGTTGCCATGGCCGGCCGCCTCGCTTTCCATCATCTGGTACGTCAGGAACATGGTCATCTTGGCCATCGTCTGCTCGACGCTCAGCCCGTGCTCGCCCAGGACGGTCTTGAGCGAGTCGATGTTCGGATTGGGGATCAACCCGCGACATCCCTCGCACGAGTCGCCGTAGGTGGGGCAGATGGCGTCACAGCCGGCGCGGGTGATCGGACCCAGGCAGGTCTTGCCGCGCAGGTACAGGCAGACGTTTTCCTTGAGCTTGCATTCGACGCACAGAGGGTAGTCCGGCAGCTGGGGCGACCGTCCCTGCAGCACGGCCTTGACCACGCTCACGAACTCGTACGCGGTCGATCGGGCAGCCGGGGATGAAGGCATCCACCGGGATCACGGCCGAGATCGGCCGGGCGGGGTAGGTTTCGTACCACTCGGCCTTGTCGCCGTAGACGTAGCGCCGGACGTCGGGCAGATCCTGGCGGTTGCGGATGGCGTTGACGCCGCCCAGATGGGCGCAGGCGCCGAGGGCGACGACCACGCCGGCCTTGCCGCGGATGGCCTTGAGCTGGGCCTCATCGCTCGGGCGGGTGCACGAGCCCTCGATGAAGGCCAGCAGGTAGTCGTCCCCCTTCTCGCTCATCGCCTCGCGGAAGCGCACGATCTCGACCGCCTCGAGCAGCTCCGGGTGTGTCTGCAGCGAGTCGACCACCGTCAGCTGGCAGCCCTCGCAGCTGGTGAATTCAAAGAACGCGACTTTGGGTCGGACGGCCATCACAGCGCCTCCCCGAGGTGTTTGATCTCTGCGTAGGAGAAGGACGGGCCGGACTGGCAGGTGTACAGGTGATTGATCTGGCAGTGCCCGCACTTGCCCACGCCGCACTTCATGCGCCGCTCGAGGCTGAGCCAGATGTTGCCTTCCGAGATGCCTTTCCCCAGCAGCTCCATCAGGACGAAGCGGTACATCACCGGCGGTCCGATGGTCACGGCGACCGTGTTGCGGGCGTGGACCTCGATCTTGGGGAAGAGGGTCGTGATCACGCCCACCGGGCCGGTCCAACTCTCATCGCCCCGATCGACGGTCTGATACAGTTCGATGTCGCTGCGCTGCGACCAGCGCTCGAGTTCGTCTTTGAACAACAGCTCGCCCGGGTCCCGGGCGCCGTAGGCGATGATCACGCGCCCGAAGTTGGCGCGCTCATCCAGCACCTGGTTGATCAGCGACCGCAGCGGGGCCAGCCCGAGACCGCCGGGGGCGAAGAGCATGTCCTTGCCCCGGAAGCGCTCGATGGGGAAGCCGCGCCCGAACGGGCCGCGGACGCCGATCGTGTCGCCGGTCTTCATCGTGTGCAGCATGCCGGTCACGTCTCCGACCTTGCGCACGCACAGCTCGAAGGTCCCGTTGCTGCGGCTGGGGGAGGAGGTGATGCTGATCGGGCGCCTCGCCGACGCCCAGCAGGGAAACCTCGACGAACTGCCCGGGTCGATGTTCCAGGGAGATCCCCGGAGGCAGTTGGAGGGTGAAGAGCTTCTCGCGCTTGCCCTCGGTGCGGATGTCGGCGATGGTGGCCGTCGTCGGAAGATACAGGGACGGCTCGGTCAGCGTCTCGCGCAGGGGCTGGTTCATGCCGCCACCTCCTTCGTCTCGCTGGAGGCCGGGCGGTGTCGACGGCGGTACAGCTCGTTGAAGGTGTCGACGGGCGTGATGTCGACCAGGCAGGCCTGGGCGCAGCGGCCGCATCCCACGCACCCGAGCAGCCCGAAGGCATCGGTCTGATACTTGCCCTTGCGGAAGAACCGATGACGCTGGCGGGCGGCACGCTTGCCGCGGAAGTTGTGACCGTCGGCCACGGTGGCAAACTTGTCCAGCTGGCACGAATCCCAGACGCGGAAGCGCTTGCCGGCTTCCAGCGTCAGTTCGACCTCGTCGGCGACGTTGAAGCAGTAGCACGTCGGGCAGACGTTGGTGCACATGGCGCACGCCAGGCAGCGTTCCCCGAGTTCGTCCCACAACTTGGAGTCGTAGCTGACCGAAAGCAGGCTCGGCAGCTCGGTGACGTCGAAATCCAGCCGCAGGGGGAAGCGCGGCCACTTCTCGGTCATCACGCGATTGACCCGACGACTGTCTTCGTCGCTGGCGTCACGCACGCCGCGCAGTCCCTGCAGCAGCGCCGCACCTTTCGGGGTGCCGACATCGACGGCGTAGTCGTCGCCCAGATCGGTCATGTGCAGATCGAATCCGTCGGTCACGCTAAGGGTGCCCATGCTCTTGCAGAACGAGTGCGTCATGCACGGCCGCAGGCACTCGATGCTGACCAGCGTCGTCTTCTCGCGCCGGGCCATGTACGGTTGGTCCACGTAGGTCTGCGCGAACACGCGGTCCAGCAGGTGCAAGGCGTGCAGATCGCAGGTGTGCAATCCGAGCACGACCGTGGGCTCGGCGTCCTGAACGACCTGGGGAGGGCTGCCGTCCATGCGATAGGTCAGCAGATCTTCCTGCTGTGGGAACAGGTACTTCTTGGGCGGGATGACGGTGGTGGGGTAGTCGAGGTCGATCTCGGCAGCGGACTGGATGTCGCCGAAGATGTGTTGGCCGTGCAGAGGCTTTGGGCCGACGACGCGCTGGTTGCGGCGCATCTGCTCGACCCAGTCCGGGAGCACGGTCTTGGGGATGACTTTGAAGCTCATCGGTGACTTGGCTCCATTCTCGGCATGCGTAGTGGTCCGTCCCGCGGAACCCGCCGGAGAGGTCACTTGAGTTTATAGCGGCCGGCTTCCGGGTTGACGTAACACCCTTCTACGCTTGCCGGGCTATTCGTCACCATCGACAAGGAGGGTCAACAAAGGGCCAATCCTGCGCATAGCCTGACCGCGGAATGGCCCGAAGGACTTCGAAGCCAACGACGGCGACGAAAGGGGCCGGATTAGGGTCAACTTGGTCGGATATGGCCTCGGAGGGGCAGAAGCGACCGGCGACTGAAGTCGGTTCGGGCTACGGGAGTCGGGACAGAAGTCGCGCCGCGTTCGGTATGGCAGTCGGCGCGCCGGGGAAGTAGAATGCCCGTCCAGGTTCTGCCCCTGATGCTTCCTACCGTCGCTCCATCTGAGGCCGCAGCGCTTCGAGCCAACTCCCGGCATCTGCTCCACGACGTCGCCTGGTACGGCGTCCTGGCCGCCAGCAGCATGGCCTTCCTCTCGGTCTTCGCCACGCGGCTGGGAGCCACGCCGTACCAGATCGCGCTGTTGACCGCTGGCCCGGCTGTGGTCAACTTGATCGGCTCGATACCATTCGGACACTGGCTCGAAGGCCGGCAGCTGGTGCGCACCAGCTACCACGCGGCGGTCTGGACACGTGCTGGCTACCTGGCCCTGATTGTTCTGCCGGCCCTGTTTGCGCCGGCGGGACAGATCTGGTCATTGATCGCGCTGACTCTTGGTCATGTCGGTCCCCGGCACACTCTTGGCGATCAGCTTTAATGCCCTGTTCGCCGACCTGGTGCCGCCCGAGTTCCGCGCGCAGGTGGTTGGCCGCCGCAACGCCCTCCTGGCTGTCACGCTGTCGTTGACCGCGTTGGTGTGTGGAGGGCTTCTCGACACCGTCCGCTTCCCGGTTAACTATCAATGGGTGTTCGCACTCGGCGCACTCGGGGCGGCCGCCAGCAGCTATCACATCGGGCGGCTCACTGCGCCGTCGGATGGTCAGGTTCCGCCGCGAATCCACCAGCCGCTTCTGGACGCAGCTCGACCGGGCGCGCTGCGTGCGGCCGATGCCGAGCGCCCCGAGGCCGGCCTGCGATTCCTGGCACGCTCCCATGGGCGCCGTCTGCTGCGCCTGGACCTGCTGCGAGGTCCGTTCGGCAAGTTTCTTCTCGCCTATCTGGCGTTCTACACCTTCCAGTACCTCCCGCTCCCCATCTTTCCCATCTACTGGGTGCGCGAGCTCAAGCTGACCGACGGCGCAATCAGCCTGGGGAGCGCATTGTTCTACGTGGCGATGATTTTCACTTCGATCGCTCTTCGCCGGATCACGAATCGGCTGGGGCACCGCCGGCTGCTGCATGTCAGTTCGCTGCTGTATGCGGTCTATCCGTTCTTGACCTGGCTGGCGGTGGACGCTACGCTGTTCTGGGCGGCCTCGCTGACGGGCGGGGCGGTCTGGGGGCTGCTGAATGCCGCCCTGGTGAACCGGCTGATGGAGAAGGTGCCGGATAGCGACCGGCCGGCGCACATGGCGCTTCATAACCTGGCGCTCAACCTGGGCATCCTGTTCGGCTCGCTGCTTGGGCCGTCGCTGGCCGCGACCTTTGAGCTGCGCGGGGCGATGCTCGGGGCTGCCGGCCTGCGCCTGCTGGGCGGGCTGATCCTGCTGCTCGGCGCATAGGCACGAACCACGCCCGCCCATGCGGCGGCGCACGGAGGTGGGAATGTCCTCGTCGACCGGGAAGTTGATCCGTCTGAAGCGGTTGATCGCAGTCCGGGCCTCCATGACGCCGCCCATCAGCTGCATCCTCCGCGACGACTGGCCGCCGGACCAGGCGCGCCAGGAGCTCCTAGCCGCGCTCCAGGCGAAGGGCTAGGGGGCAGGGCATGCCGGATCAGGACCGCAAGACCCCCGCTCCCAACGCCGCACGCCGGTCGAGCCTCGATCACGTGCGCTGCTTTCTGTTGGACATGGACGGCACCTTCTATCTGGGTGAGTCGCTGCTGCCCGGCGCACTCGAGTTCATCCAGGTGCTGCGTGAACAGGGGCGCGACTTCCTGTTCCTGACCAACAATTCTTCCCGCAGCCAGGACGATTACGCTGAGAAGATCACCCGGCTGGGCCTGCCGGTCGACCGTGAGAAGATCTTCACCTCCGGCGAAGCAACCGCCCGCCACCTGCGGGCCGCGTATCCGCAGGCGCGCGTCTTCCTCCTGGGTCCGCCGTCCCTGCATGCGGAGTTCCGGGCACACGGCGTCGTCCTGGACGACGACAACCCGACGCATGCCGTGCTTGGCTTTGACACGACGCTGACCTACGCAAAGCTGTGGCGCCTGTGCGATCTGGTGCGCGCCGGTCTGCCCTATATCACGACACATGCCGACTTCAACTGCCCGACGCCCACCGGGTTCATGCCGGACGTGGGGGCGATGATCGCTCTGGTACGCGCTTCCACCGGGCGTGAACCCGACCTGGTCGTCGGCAAACCAAGCCGCATGTTCGTCGAGGCCGCCGCCGCCAAGCTTGGGCTTCCCCTGGGCGCGCTGGCCATGATCGGCGATCGCCTGTACACCGACATCGCCCTGGGGAAGACCAGCGGGATCACCACGCTGCTCGTCCTTTCCGGAGAGACCCGCTTGTCCGAGGTAGAAGGATCGCCGCATCAGCCCGACATGATCTTCGCCGACCTGGCGGCCGTGGCCGATCACTTGCGCTCCGCGGGTTCGTGAGACAGGTCAGGATGCGGAGGTTCGATCCAGGACAGGAACACGCCTTCTGGCCCGACATCGAGCGATTGCCCGGCTACCCGCGCGGTGAGGCCATCCGCTTACGGCGGATGCTCTTTGCCGAAAACGCTGTGCGCAGGCTGCCTGAGGTCCTGCGTTCGGTCGAAGCACCGACGCAGGTCCCGCTGGGGCTTGTGATGGATCCCGTGCCGATGCGCCGCGGCCCGGACGAGCTCAAGCCTCTGGTGCATTCAATCCTGCAGGCGTCCGGGTGGGCGGTGGAGGCCATCGTCGCGGAGCCGGATGCCTCCGGGCAGGTGCGCGCTGATCTCGAGCAGATCGGGCGGGTCCAGGCGCGGCTGGTCCCTGGCTGACCATGCACGGGCCCCATGTCGCGCGGGCGTCGGCCCTGGCGGTTTCGGGCTATGCCGTCCTGCTGGACGAGTTCGACCCATCTGTGATCGAACCAGCGGGCTGCTTTCCCGACGATGCAACAATGTCTCGACGGATCCTGACCGCATTCTCGTCGATCGATCCGTCCGGACAGGTGGCCGGTGAGTGCTGGTCGGACTACCGCCTCAAGCCCAAGGCCTGGCGAGAACACCAGGAGCTGATTCGGCGCCAGTGGGGCGCACGGCCGGAACTCCGGGCTTCCCTGAAAGCCCGCGCCAGGCCGGCGTCGAGGGTGTGGGCCATCCTCAGTGCTACGGGCCTCCCGCAAGACTTCGGCGCCCTAACGCCGCCAGTGGACTCAACGGAGGCGCGATACGCATTCCTTAACGCACACCTCATTCGCCGTCGCTTTGCTCTGGGGGACCTGCCCTACTTCTCAGGCTGGGGCGGGGAGACTCTCTGGGATCGGGTGTCTTCCGAGATGCGAGGAGAGGTCTGACGGTCGGCGGCTGGTTGGATTGGCCTCAACCCGGTGAATCTTGTTGGCGCCGGCGGCAACGCGACACTCCGTTGCCTCTCCGCAGAGCGGCGCCTCGATAGTCGGCAGGAGGTCAGAACGGCCCGGATTCCCATAGGCATACTGGGGGTCGCCAGCGAGTGTCCGGTAACCCGTGGCGGGCAGACACGACGAGGTGAGATCAGGGTTTGCGGAACAGAAAAAGTCTTGTGTTGTTGGGCGTCAGGGTCTGAGGAAAGAGGTCGTACTTGGCGCTGACGACATACTCGGCCAGCATATAAGGAGCCTCGTAGGCATCGGGGAGGTAGAAGCCAAAGGCGTAGGGGGCCTTCGGGATGGGATCCGCGAAGTAGACGTATTTCCCCGCGCCGTGTTCTGGAAGTTGCCTGCCGATCTCGACGAAGTCCCAGGTGTAGCTGCTGACCGTCGATCCGAGATGGTAGTGGAGTCTCTGGGTCGAATCGTTGCGGTAAACAAAGATAGCCAGGCTCCCGACAAGCAGAAGCCCCCTCGCCCAGACGGAAGGCCTGAGCAGGGAGAACAGGGCCATATAGAACGCGAGCGAAAGCCCCAGATAGTACATGGTCGTGTAATCGTGGAATGCCGTCAGATTGCGCAAGGCGGCCATCCACACTAGCCCTGGCACCACCATGAGAATCAGAGTGGTTCTCCCCGGGGAGTCTAGGCGAGTGCCGTAAACGGCTACCGTGCCCAGCATAAGAACAACCATGACCGCGTCCAGCCAGGTGACACCGTCGTAATCCCAGATGGGCAGCACCCAGCGTACGATCCTCGTGGCCTGACCGGCAAGAAACCGGTCCCATCTGAGGATTTCGGAGTTGCTCTCGTTGAAAGGACGGTCCAGAGCCAGCCGTTGGGCGGCCGAGCTGACGATGCTCGTCTCCGCCGGAGGGATCTCCCGCTTCCTGGCTTCGACGAGGATGTTGTAGGAAAGGAGTGCGGCGGCCCAGAGTGTGGCGATGATGAGCACATGAAGGGACTCATGGCGGAAGAATTGCCGTGCCTTGGACGGCCATGAGGATCCGCGCCGTAGGATGATCCGGCAAGCCTCGACCCCCGCCCAAACCAGCAGTACAGCGAGCGTCGCGTACCCTCGGCCCAGGGCGACGGCCGCCACTGCGGATGCAAAGAGCAGCGGGCGAACTGGATGCTTGAGATGTCTGGCAATGGCGTAGATTGCGATGATCACTCCCAGCAAAGCGGGCTGGTCGTAATGGACCATGTCCTTGTAGAACAGAAAGTATTGGCTCGAGACCGAGAGGAGCACGGCGGGGACGGCTAAGACCCAGTTGCGGACCAAGAGGCGGACGAGGAGGTAGGCCGCCACTAGGGTCAGCAGGAACACAGCATTCATGGCCTGCTTCGCCAGGTAGACCTGCGTGGAAGCCTTGTCTCTCAGGGACAGCAGGGCGTGCATCCCGACGCTGAAGAAGACGGGGTAGCGATCGAAGTAGTCATACGCCGGCCGGCCGGATTCATCGATCGATTGCGTCGCGTAGCCCACGAACCCATTCTCCGCCGTGGCATGGCTGATGATCGCGAGGGTATGCGACGACACCCAGCCGTGATGGGCTGGCTGAAGCTCGTTGTACCCGGGCTCCCAGCCGACCACGCGGTTCTCCGTCAGGAAGACTAGGACGGCGATGCCGGCGATCACCAGGATCGCTGGGGCCGCGCTAAGCCAAGGCCAACGATCGATCGCTGCCTGCGTGCTCCTGGCTACAGTCATGCTCTGGTGTCCTGGCGCTAGGTTGCGAAACCCAGTGGCCGGGGAAGTGGATACGGGCTTGTCCGGCACGCTGGGATGATACCCCACCCAGCGCACTCATGCGGGCAGTCTACTGGGCGACAGACGTGGTGAAAGGGGAGACCGCCGATCGGGAGAAGATGTTTCAGCATGGGCTGGGCAGGGGCGCGTTGCGGGCTTTCCCCAGTTGGGTGCATGCCGGCGCACACGACATCAAGAGGTGGGGCCAGGCCGCGGCACTACCGGTCGCGAATGGGGACCAAGAGCACGGGGATCCTGCTTCGGGCGGACACCTTCGGCGGGACGCTGCGCTCCCAGAAGGCCTGGCTTCCCACCGTGCCGTGGACGCCCATGACGATCAGCCCGGCGTGGAGCTCGGCGCCGGCCTCGATGATCTTGCTGGCCGGATCGCCGCGCACCACGCTCGCCTCGACCTCCACCTGATCCTTGCGAAGAGCTCCCGCCTGCCCTTCGAGGTAGGCCAACGCGTTCTCCTCCTCCAGGTCCAGAATGGCGCGCGTCGCGGTGGGGAGCAGGCGTCCGGTTGCGGCCTCGTGACCCGACAAGGTGCCTACCGTAGGGATGACTGAGAGCAAGTGAATTGGCGCTCCAAATGGCTTGGCCAACTCAACGGCGAGCGGCAGGCACCGCGCATGATCGGGTTGGCCGTCCAGCGGCACGAGGACGGGCCCTCGCAGAAACCCCGGCTTGCGTTCCTGGAACTCGGGGCGGATCAGCAGCACCGGTGTGGCGCCGAGCGCGATGACTTGCTGGGCAATCGTGCCGAACATGAAGTCGCGCGGCCCGCTTCGCCCGTGGGTGCACATCACGATCAGATCCGGCTCGAGCTCATCGGAGTGCTCGACGATGCTGCGGGCCACATCACTGACCTCGGCCGTGTGGACGTGCGTCTCGACCTGCACACCGGGCGGGAAAGACGTGCGCGCAAGCTCGGACAGGTACTGCGTGGCTTCGTCGACATCGTGCAAGTGGCGGTCACTGTGGACTGAGTCCGGCGGACGATGTTCGATCACGTGGATCATCGTCACCGACGCACCGAGCTTGGCGGCGATGGAAGCAGCGGGGGGAAGGGCTGCCTCCGCCAGATGCGATCCGTCGAGGGGAATGAGCACATGTCGGAACATGGCCTACCTCACGATGAGCGTCTGGTAGAGCAGGTACAGGTTCAGGACGACGATCGCCGCCGCCGCAATGCTGGCGGCAAACGTGGTCAGCCGGTGGTTGACAAGAGCGCCCATGATATCGCGCCGCGCGGTGAACAGCACCAGGGGGATGATGGCGAAGGGCAGGCCGAAGCTCAGCACGACCTGGCTGAGCACCAGGGTCCGGGTCGGGTCGAGGCCGATGGCGATGACGATCAGCGACGGCAGCATCGTGACCAGCCTGCGGATCCAGGCCGGGATATGTTGGTGCAGGAAGCCCTGCATGATCACCTGGCCGGCCATGGTTCCGACCGAGGCCGAGGAGAGTCCGGCGGCCAGGAGCGAAATGGCGAACACCCAGCTGGCCGCTGGCCCGAGCAGCGGCTGAAGCGTGCGGTGGGCCTCCTCGATCGTGCCGATGTTCGTCAGCCCCTGGTTGAAGAAGGTGGCGGCCGCCATGATGAGCATGGCCATGTTGATCAGCCCCGCGGCGCCCATGGCGATCGCCACATCGACGATCTCGAAGCGCAGCACCCGCTGCTGTTGGGCGGTGTTGCGCGTGACAATCCGGTTCTGCGTCAGCGCCGAATGCAGGAAGATCGCGTGCGGCATCACGGTGGCGCCAAGGATGCCTGCCGCCAGGACGACACTCTCCGGCCCGGCGAACCTCGGCACGACCGCGTCGTGTAGTACCAGGTTCCAGGCAGGGCGGTCGATGATCGTCTCCACCAGGTAGCACACGGCCACGACGCCGACCATGACGGTGATCACAGCCTCCAGAGGCCGGAAGCCGTAGTTCTCCAGGCTCAGGATCAGGACCGTCGCAACCGCGGTCAACAGACCGGCGAGCCACAGAGGCATCCCGAAGAGCAGATTGAAACCCAGGGCGGCGCCGAGGAACTCCGCCAGGTCCGTGGCCATGGCGACGATTTCCATGAGCACCCACATGGAAAGGACGACCGGCCGGGGGAAGTGCGTCCGGCACTGTTCGGCGAGGTTGGCACCGGTGGCGATCCCCAACTTGGCCGAGAGCGTCTGGATGAGCATCGCTGTGAGGTTGGAGGCCAGCACGACCCACAGAAGCATGTACCCGAACTTGGCGCCGGCCGAGATGTTGGTAGCGAAGTTGCCCGGATCCATGTAGGCGACGCTGGCGATGAAGGCCGGGCCCAGGAATGGGAGCAGCCTGGCAAGCCTACCCTTACGGGTCTTGCCCGAGAGGATCTCCCTCGCGGCCGTGACCGTCCCACGGTCGCCTCGGCCGGAAGTCGTGGGGAGGGGGCGCTTCTCCTGGTTCATGCTGCGCGCTCCAGGGCAGTGCTGACGCCGTGAGGGGCTCAGGGCCGCTGCGACCGTTTGCGCCGCGGCGCTGGCGGCATCAGGAACACGACGAGCGCCCCCGCCGAGATTCGAACTCGGAACCTACTGATTCGAAGTCAGGCGCTCTATCCATTGAGCTACGGGGGCATGTACCTGGATTATACCGAGAGGGTCGGGCGTGTCAACGCGGCGGGACGCAGGTCGTCGCGGGAGTCCTCATCTGCATGTTGGGGCGAAGGATCGCTTCACACGAAGTTACGCCTTCACATGAACATCCCCGGTGGGGGCGATCGCGCGGGCCGTGTCCCACCGCGTTCATCGTCGTCTTACCGATACGCGACCCTGGTGTGCCGAGCGCGCCCACCGTCCGTTCGTTCCGCCGTGACGGCTCCCGCACAGCAACGCCCTCTGGAGATGCGCAGTGCCCGCATTTCTGCACGCCCGCCCTCGAGGACGTACCATCGTTGTAGCCAATCCCAGGGCGTCCGATCGGGGGAGTGGCCGGCTACGGTCTGCGGGAAGAAGCGCCCGGGGCCGGATTGATAGGCCTTTGCAAGCCCCCCACAGGGTGCAATTCGGCAGTTAGGGCCTATCATACAAGCATGTCTGGTGGCCTGCGGCTCCTGTGCGCCTTGCGATGCACAGTCGGGGTGCCGCAGCGCTGTCGCGGAGGAGGTCGGTGAACGGATTGGTCGGCCGTACGATCGGCCGGTACCGGATCCTGGAGCAGATTGGCCAGGGTGGGATGTCGAGCGTCTACCGTGCGGTGGATGTGACCACCAGCCGCACGGTGGCGATCAAGATCATTTCCCCCTACCTGGCCAATGAGGCTCAGTTTCAGGCCCGTTTCGAGCGGGAGATCAAGCTTCTCCGCAGGCTGCAGCACCCCAACATCATCCCCATTCTCGATTTCGGCGAGGCCGAGGGTCTGGCCTTCATCGTCATGCCCTTTATCGCCAGCGGGACTCTTCACGAGAGGCTTCAAGCGGGCCCCCTTGATCCAATTCAAGGTGGGCGGATCGTCGATCAGCTGGCCGCGGGCCTCAGCTACGCGCACGAAAACGGAGTCATCCACCGCGACGTCAAGCCGTCCAATGTCCTGCTTGACGATCAAGGCAATGCGGTGCTGTCGGACTTCGGCTTTGCCCGGCCCCAGGACACGTCGCAGAACCTCACCGGCTCGGCGCTGATCGGGACGCCTGCGTACATGTCACCCGAGCAGTGCCGCGGCGAGCCGATCGACGCGCGTTCGGACCAATACTCGTTCGCCATCATGCTCTACCAGATCACGACCGGGCAACTTCCTTTTGATGGGGAGACGCCGATGGCGGTCGCCATGAAGCACGTCAGCGTGCCCTTGCCGCGGCCTCGCTCCGTCAGCCCAAACCTCCCCGAGGGCGTGGAGTTGGTCTTGATCAAGGCGCTGGCCAAGGACCCGGCACTCCGCTTCGCCTCGATCAAGGATCTCAATCAGGCCTTTCAGACCGAATTGAAGGCTGCCCTCGATCCGAAGCTGCGCTCCGCCGGGGCCCGCACGATCGGGCTGGATCGCACGCTGGAGCTCTACCAGCGCTATCAGAACGTCAGGCCACCAGCTCGCAAGCGCTCGAACAACCGGGCGGCGGTCCTGTCGGCTTTGCTGCTCCTGCTCGCCTGCGTTGTCTCCGCCGGCGCGATTTGGATCATCTACCCCGAGCTGTTCGGGCCGGCCAGCGCGTCCCCTGCCATGAGTCCGTCCGATCTCCAGTCGACCGTCGATGTCGTCCTTACCGCCAACGCCCCGGCGCTGGGCACCGAGCTGCCTCCGGGTGAACTCGAGACGGCGGTTTACTCCGCGGTGGTGCAAACGCTTCAGGCGACGGGGAGCCCCGAAGACGGCTCACCGCAGCCGACGCAGTCCATGGATGAACCATCCGCTAGTCCGCAGGCATTGCTCATCTTCCCGACGAGCGGAGGCACCGCGAGCCTCGCCCTGCCGACCGGCGTCACGCCTTCGCGTACGACCGCGCCGTCCGCTACAAAGGCGGCGACCTCCGCGCCGACGGCGACTTCTGCCGGTCCGACGCTGACCTCGCCCCCGCCGTCACCGACGTCACCCGGTCCGACGCAAACCTCGCCTCCGCCATCGCCAACTCCTCCTGGACCGACGCTGACCTCACTTCCGCCGTCCCCGACCCTGACCGCGTCTCCGGTCCCACCGACGAATACGGCCGCCCCGCCCACCAACACGGTGCCTCCTCCCACTCTCACGCCGCCACCGCTGGTCTGCGAGTGGGACACGGGCGGGGTGCAGATCAACGGCGATACCGTATCGGTCGAGATCCACAACACAGGCGATCTCGTGCTGCATGTGAGCGGCGTGGGTGTCACGTGGACCGACGACCACGAGCACCTCGTACGAGTGAGAATGAACACGACGATCTGGAGCGGATGGGAGAACGGGCCGAGCTTCTCAGTGGGGACGAACAAGACCGTCAGCGCGGGGAGCTCCCGGAACCTCGAGTTCGAATATGCGGGATCCCATTTCAGCGGCTCGGCTTCGGTGACGGTCGACGCTGACTGCTGAACCAAGAGTAGGGGTCCGCGAGGATCCCTCTCGGCAGCCCCCTTCGGACGCGTGCACAACTACGGTTTGCCCTTGCCGACGGTCGCCCGGGGCTGGTGGCCGGCTGTATACTCCAGCCGCCGAAGCGGGTGGGGCAATGGCAGCGGTGTACCCGCCGTGCGCTACGATCCAACTGAATTGCGGCCCGGCCAAGGCTGGCCGGGCTTGTGATTCCAAGCTGCCGGATCACGCGGCGGGCTCCGCAGGAGGCAAGAGATGATCGAGGTGTTGCTCTCGGAGGGACAGCGTGCCCTGCGGGACGAAACACGCCGCTTCGTCCAGGAGGATGTCCCGCGCCAGTTGATCCTGGACATGGATGCCGGCCGCGTGACCTACCCGCGCGTCTTTCTCGAGAAGGCCGCTGCCCGCCGGCTGCTCGGCTTGCAATTCTCCCCCGAGTTCGGCGGACGGGGCCTGGGGTGGCAGGAAGAGATCGTGGCGCTGGAAGAGGTTGGGGTCCTGGGAACGTCGCTGGCGTGCCTCTACAGTCTGCCGAGCATCGTCGGAGAGGCGCTGGCTTGCTTCGGCTCGGCGGAGCAGCAGGCGCGCTGGCTGCGACCGGTGCTGGAGGGAAACTGACCGTTGCCGAAGCCCTGACCGAGCCACGCGGCGGCTCCGACTTCTTCGGGACGACGACGCTGGCCGAACGCCGAGGGGATGCCTACTTCCTCCAGGGCCAAAAGCGATTCATTGTCGGGGCGGAGGGCGCCGACTATTTCCTGGTCTACGCGCGTACACGTCCGACGGGAGATCCGCACGCCTCGATCAGCATGTTCGTCGTCGAACGCGGGCCGGGCGTCGAGGTCCAGCACGTCTACGGGCTGCTCGGCACGCGCGGTGGCGGGACGGGGCGAGTGACCTTCCGGGAGGCGCGGGTGCCGGCGGAGAACCTGGTGGGGAAGGAGCACGGCGCGGCCGAGATCTTCTATCAGATGATGATCCCCGAGCGGATGACCAGTGCCGCCGGCGCGCTGGGGATGGCGCGCGCCGCGCTGGAAGTGGCGGCACGCTACAGCGATCGGCGCAAGGCCTTCGGGCAGAAGATACGCACCTTCGAAGGGGTGAGCTTCAAGGTCGCCGAGTGCATCACGCTCCTCGATTCGGCCTCCAGCCTGGTCCACGCCGCGGCGGTGGCCGCCGACCGCGGCGATGAGCCGGCGCGCGTTCGGCGGCTGGTCTCCGAAGCCAAGAAGGTCGGCACGGAGGCGGCCTGGTCGATCGTCAACCATGCGATGCAGATCATGGGCGGCATCGGTTACACCAGCGTCTACCCGATCGAACGGCTCCTTCGGGACGCACGGCTGGCGCTGATCTGGACCGGCACGAACGAGATCATGGACCTGGTGATCCAGCACGAGTACTACCGCGAGCTGGGTGCAGCGCCCTTGGGCCGGGACGTCGAGGCCGACGCACCGGATGGGGAACTCGAAGCCGAGAAGGTATACGAGTAGAGACGGAGGCGGCAATGAGCGAAGTGCGTTTTCGGGTGTACGGCTATCGCTGGGTCGTCCTGCTGGCGTTCATGCTGGCGGTGGTGGCCAACCAGGCGCTGTGGATCACGTTCGCGCCGATCACCGGGACGGCGGCGGCGTACTACGGCGTGTCCGATTTGAGCATCGGGCTGCTATCGATGATCTTCATGCTGGCGTACCTGGTGGTCTCGATCCCCGCCTCGTGGGTCATCGACACCTACGGCTTCCGCGTGGCGGTGGCCATCGGGGCCGGGTTGACCGGCATCTTCGGGCTGATGCGCGGGCTGGTGGCGTCGGATTACACCCTGGTGCTGGTGGCGCAGCTTGGGATCGCCATCGGGCAGCCGTTCATCCTGAACGCGGTGACCAAAGTGGCCGCCCGCTGGTTCCCGGTCGGGGAGCGGGCGACGGCCTCCGGATTTGGATCCCTGGCCATGTACGTCGGGATTCTACTGGGCATGGTCCTCACGCCGTTCCTGACGCTGCGCGTGGGCATCGGTTCCATGCTGCTGATCTATGGTGTGGCGGCAGTGGTGGGGGGTGTCGCCTTCGTGCTGCTGGCGCGTGAGCGCCCGGCCACGCCACCGTGCCCTCCGGAGGAAGAGGAACGCTCGAAGGTCTACGAAGGCCTGCGGCACGCGCTCAAGCAGCGCGACTTCCTGCTTCTGTTGTTCATCTTCTTCATCGGGCTGGGGCTGTTCAATGCCGTGACCACCTGGATCGAGGACATCGTTCGCCCGCGCGGCTTCTCGATCACCCAGGCGGGGATTGCCGGCGGGCTGATGATCGTCGGCGGCGTCGTCGGGGCGCTGGTCATGCCTTCGCTCTCAGACCGTTTCCGGCGCCGGGTCCCTTTCATCGTCGTCGCCCTGGTGGGGGCACTGCCGGGTGTCCTGGGGGTGGCGTTCGCAGGGGAGTACTGGCTCCTGCTCGTGGCGGCGTTCGACTTGGGCTTCTTCCTGCTCAGCTCGGGCCCGATTGGCTTCCAGTACGGCGCCGAGATTACGCGTCCGACGCCGGAGGGGACGTCGAATGGTCTGCTGTTGTGGATGGGACAGGTTTCCGGAATCGCGTTCATTCTGGCCATGGACGCGCTCAAAGACCCCGTCAGCGGATCGATGACGCCTTCGTTGATCGGGCTGACGGCGTTGTTGGCCGTCTGTGTGCTGGTCGCGACCCGCTTGAGGGAGTTCGCGCTTCTGGCGGAACCGGGCGCTGCGCGCTCAGGCTAAGGGCGGATCTCGACCACCACGCCGTCCTCGGCCCAGGCATAGAGCTCCTCGGCTGCCTTCAAGTCGAGGATGATGCACCCGAAGGACGCCGGCCGACCGAGGACGTTTCCCCACAGCCGGACTCCGCTGGAGAGCAGCGGCAGCCCGTGGATTCCGTTCGTGAATCCAGGCAGCGCATCGTAAATCCCCAGGAAGTTCGGCATCCACAGGTCCCAGCGCGAGGCGTAGGCGTTCTCGTAGTGGGATAGGACTTGAAACAGGCCGGGGAGGGTGGGGGAGCGGGCGATGCCGGTGCTGATCACGTGCTCGCTGCGCAACCCGCCGGCTTCGTAGGTCCACAGGTGCTGTTCGGTGATGCTAATCACGATCCGCTTCCCCGGGACGACCGGAAGCAGAAGCATGGCGTCCTTCGGAGGCAGCACGAGTTCGGTTCCGGCCGCCAGCCCGGCATAAGGGCTCGTCGTGGGGTTGTACTCCTGGATCTTCCACGTCGGCAGTCCATGCCGGAAGCCGATCGCGGCGAGTGACTCGCCGCCGCGGGCAAGGGTGGCGGTTGGCAGGTACTTCAGGACAACCGGCTGCGCCGGCCGGCCGAGAACCGACTCTTGAAGGGCAGCTGCGGCGATCGGCACGTCGACCTGGCGCTCGTCCCCCAACGAAGCAGACCAGGCGTCCACCGAGACGGCGATCCGCGCCGGGTCCAGCGTAATCGCGTCCTGAGTCCCGCCCTTGCCGACGGAGATCCATTCGCCCACGGTGGACCGGTCCGGCGTCCAGGTCAACGTCTCGTTGGTCACGGGATCGTAGACGAGCAAAGTAGCGGGCGCGGCCAGCAGCCGCTCGGCTTCGGCCGCGGCTGCGCGCACCTCGGCGATCGATGCCGGCCGCGGCGTGAAGATCAAGGGGACGAACCCATAGTCCACGAGGAGAGCGGTGGGATCGGCGGCGATCAGCTCGAGCGTGGCGTCGACGTTCAGGTCCCGCCCTTCGCGGGCAGGAAAGACCTGGACGACGCCGGAGATGATCTCCAATCGGGCATCCTGTGCTGGTGTCCCAGCCACCTCGGCCAGCGACTCAAGGCGGCGCTGCGCGGTGGCGAGATCGACGGCGACCACCGGATCGAGGTTGACGCCCTCCCGCAGGCTGGTCGCAGCTTGCTGGATCGCCTGGAGTAGCCGTTGCTCGCGCCCGACGGCAAAGGCGCGCTGTGCCGTTTGCAGTGCGTCGACGGACAGCCCAAGCTCACCGGGCGTCATCGTCCATGCCGCGCCGCTGGGAGGATCGACAACCTGCAGGGTGAGCTGTCGATTCCACAGGTCGTCGAGCGCCTTCGCCGCCTGTTCGACCGTCAGTTCGCCCACGGACAATCCGGCGACGGCCACGCCGGGCGCAATCCTTTCGGAGAGCGCGAAGGAGCCGTACAGTGCTCCGGAAGCCGCTAGAGGAACTGCCAATGCGACGGCTCCGATGGCTGTGATCAGAAGCAGAGGGCGTACGGAGTTTCTCCGCCGCGGACGGCATCGCATTCGATGGGGTGGGGCGGGTGGCGCGGAGTGTCTGCGTGGCCATGCTTGGGAGCCCTGCCTGGGAACGTTGAAGTCAGGCGGGGAACCAGTGCCCGCCTGCACACCCGCTGATGCAAGGAGCTTGCCAAGCGCAGGGGCGGAGTTGACGCTCGCTCAGGTTGAAAGCCAGGCGGACCAAGACCGGGACGAAGACAAAGATCCGCCCGAGGGGAAACGGCAGGCCGGCGTGAGCCAGCCCGCCTTCCGCCGCCGCGGGTGAATCAGGTTACTCGGAGACCGGGAAGAAACACACGCCGGCTGTGCCCGGGCCAGAGTGGACGCCGAGGGCCGGAGAGAGCTCGGCGATGATGGATTCGACCGCCCGCACGCGCGATTCAACCAATCCCCTCAGCCGCTCGGCTTCTTCGGCCGCGGCAGCGTGGACGTAGGCGATCTTCACTTTGCCAGCGGTCCCCACCGCCTTCTCGACCAGGTCGGCGATCGCCTGGTACGCCTTGGAACGACTGCGCGCCACCCCCAGAGGGACAATCGTCCCTTCCTGCATACCGATCAGAGGCTTGATGTCGAGCAGGGCGCCGACCAGCCGCTTGGCCGCGCCGATCCTGCCCCCCATGTAGAGGTACTTGAGTGTGTCGGCGGTCTGGATCATGTGCGTGATCGGGATCATGCGACGCACCAAAGCCACGACGTCGGCCAGCGGCCCGCCGGCCTGCGCCAGCCGCGCCGCCTCGATCGCCATCCACCCGTGACACATGGAGACGTTGCGCGTATCAATGACCTCGATCTGAACGCCCGGCATTTGTTCGGCGGCCATCGACTGGGCGGTTCGCGCTGCCTGGTAAGCTCCGCTCCCGGCGGCCGACATGTGGATGCTGGCGATCTCCCGCACGCCCTCCCGAGCCAGCTCCTCGTACGCCTGGAGGTAGTCACCCGGCCCCGGACTTGCGGTCGTCGGCAGCTCCTTGGCTGTGGGGAGCCATCGGAAGAATTCCTCGCGCTGGATGGTGAGCAGGTCCCGGAGAACCTCGGCCCCGCGGTGGATATAGTAGGCCACCCAGCGGATGTTGAGCGACGTGAGGAGTTGTTCGGGGATACTGACGACGCTGTCGGTTACGATGGCGACTCTGGTCACGCACTGCTCCTTCAGACGGGATCGGGATCCCTGGCCGACACCGGCGACCCGATTATAGACCTGCTCCGTTCTGCAGGCGCTGAAGGCGCCCCGATGCAGGCAGTCGAGCGGAGGTGGCGAATCCTTTCGGGTGGCCTAGAATCCCATCCTGCGAAGAGCGCCGTCTGTGGGGAGCCCAGGGACGGACTGGCAGACTGCGTCACACTGATTCTGGCTCGCGGGAGATTGGAGATCCAGGCTCTTGGGTGAAGTCGGGACAATGAGAACGTGAGTACGGTCCGAGGCAACAAGGCGTCGGCAGCGCAGCAGGGTTCCGGAGTCCCCGGCGGATGGGCCGCGCGGGATCGGGGCCTTCCTGGTGCCGCGCCTGGAGGATGTGCTGTTCGTAGCCATCTTCCTGTTGGTCATGGCGCTCGGGCCGAGGCTGCTCAACGTCGACGGCGACCTGGGACGTCACCTGACCATCGGTGAGCACATCCTGCAGACCGGTCGAGTCCCCACGACGGACATCTTCTCCCATACCATGTCCGGCGAGGAACTGACGCCGCACGAGTGGCTGGCACAAGTTGCCTTTGCGCTTGCGTACAGGATCCTCGGGCTGGATGGCGTCGTCCTGCTATGTGCCGTTGTGCTTGGCCTGACCTTGTCGTGGACCTACCGCTCAGGCGCCCGACGCAGCAAGCTCGGATTGGCGACGCTGCTGCTGGCATTGATTGCCGCATCCGCATCCAGCCTGCACTGGCTCGCCAGGCCGCACCTGTTCACGCTGCTCCTGGTCGTAGCCTGGACCGATGGCCTGGAGCGGTCGGCACGCGGCGAGCCGCTGGCATGGTGGCGCCAGCCGCTGATCATGCTTCTGTGGGCGAACCTGCATGGAGCGTTTGTCTTCGGGTTTGTCGTATGGCTCGCATACGCCGCGGACTGGGCCTGGCACAGGTGGAGGTCGGGACCGGACGAGGCGAACGCCGCTCATGGGCGCCGGCTCGGGTTGGCTCTGGCGCTTTCGCTGGCGGCGACTTTGGTGAACCCCGTTGGCCTTCGCCTGTGGGCCACTTCGGTCGGTTACATTGGGAACGCCTACCTGGTCGGTCACACGGCCGAGTATCTGTCCCCCAACTTCCATGACGTGAGCACGTGGCCCTTCCTGGGGATGATCCTCATTTCCCCGGTCCTTCTGGCGCTCGGCCGCAGGCAGACCGAGCCGCGCTCGATCCTCCTGCTGATCGGATGGACCGGCCTGGGGTTGTACAGCGTTCGCCACGTCCCGGTCTACGCGATGCTCGCCGTACCGATCCTGGCCGAATCGCTGGCGGCTGCGCTGCCCGGGTCGGTGGCCGGTGAGTTCGTGGCTGAAGCGTGAGGCGCGGCTCCACGGCCTCGAGTCCGGCTTGCGGAGCAGGCTGTGGCCGGCGGCTGCGATGCTGGGCGCGGCCGCCCTGTTGGCCGCAGGTGTGCGGCTGACGCCGGCTCCAGGGGGCAACACGCTCTCGTCGCGCGTCTTTCCCGTTCAGGCCGTCGACTGGGCCTTGGCGAACCCTCCCGGCCGACATGTGTTCAACTACTTCCCGTGGGGAGGCTACCTGCTGTTTCGAGGCTGGCCCGCGGTGACGGTCTTCATCGATGGGCAGACCGATTTCTACGGTGAGGCGCTCACGCGGCAGTACGAGACGGTCATCACGCTGGGGGATGGATGGGAACAGGTGCTGGCGCGCTACGACGTGGACTGGGTGATCCTGCCGCCGGACTCGCGGCTGGTTCGCCAGCTCCGCCAGGATCCGCTCTGGACGGAGACCTTCGCCGATGGCACGGCGGTCATCCTCGAGCGCACCCGCTGAGGTGACCCCCGAAGCGCGCCGTGAGCGCGTAGAGTGGAACGGCGGAGCGAAGGCCGGAGTCATCCTTGTTGAGGGAGGCGTAGGAACGGTGAGACGAGGACTCGATGTGTGGATCGCACTCGGGTTGTTGGCCATCGCCTGGGCAATCCGCCTGGCGTTGGCCGCGCACATCGCGTTCCCGCCGCTTGACGATCCGGCATTCTACCTGCAGACCGCCCGCAGCCTGGCCGCCGGGCGCGGCCTGGTTTCCGATGTCTTGTGGTCCTACCAGTTCACGTTCCCCTCCGTCACCCACCCAAGCCATGAGTACTGGATGCCGATGGCGACGCTGCTCATGGCTCCCTGGATCAAGGCCTTCGGTGACTCGCTGCTCGTGGCGCAGGTCCCCGGGACGTTGTGCGCAGCGCTGCTCGTCCCCCTGACGTACGTGCTCGGCCGCACGGTGCATCCGGGCGATCGGCGGATCGCCCTGGGCGCGGCGCTCCTGCTTGTGGCCGGAGCGCTTCCGGTCTACCAGGCGGCCAGCACCGACAGCGCGGCGCCCTTTGCGCTCCTCGGCGCGGGCGCGCTGCTGGTGGGCGGGCTGGCAGCCGAGCGACGATCGGTGGGGCTCAGCCTGGCCGCCGGCCTGCTCGGCGGGCTGGCGTATCTGACGCGCTCGGACGGGATGCTCATTCCGTCGTTGACTGCTGTGTTCTTCGTCGCCAATCTCCGGCTGACCCGTCAGGGGCTGTTGATGCTGGCAGCGCTCGCAGCCGGTTGTGCCGTACCGATGGGGGCCTGGTGGATTCGCAACCTGCACGCGTTCGGCGTTCTGCAGCCGGTCTCGCCGATGACGGCCGCCGCGCTTCAGGACTACGTGCAGATGTTCAACTGGAACGACCCGCCGACGCTGCGCGCGCTCCTGGAGCGGGGGCCGGGTTTCATCGCCGGGCTTCGATGGCAGGCATTGGTGCACAACCTCGGGGTGTGGGCGTTGATCTCGTTTCCTTTCGGCGCGTTCGGGTGGCTCGGTCTGGCGGCAGCGAAGCGTCCCGTGATGCAGATGGGCATCGCCTACGGTGTCTTGCTCGCCCTGGCCAGCGCCATCGTCTTCAGCGTGCCGTCCCTGGCCGGGTTGTTCTACCACTCGGCGGGCGCGACCCTCCCCTGGTTGGCGCTGGGTGCGGCCTTGGTGATCGCACGCGTGACGAGCCGTAGGAGGACATTGGGCTTCGGGCTGGCCGCCGCGACTGCGGCATTGATTCTCATTCAATCCGTGGTTGCTTGGCCCCGTGCGATCGAAGATAGCCGCAGGAACTCGGCCACCTTCGGCGAGGCAGCCAGTTGGCTGGCTGCACATGCCAGTCCCGACGAGCCTGTCCTTGCGACCCAGGCTCACAGTGTGAA
Organism: uncultured Chloroflexia bacterium; assembly: GCA_963777165.1. GTDB lineage: Bacteria > Chloroflexota > Anaerolineae > Anaerolineales > E44-bin32 > DYJB01. Next base: position 594,013 of record CAVZPO010000023.1, on the reverse strand, counting down.
CCTGGCCAGCGGCCAGCCGGCGATGACTCTGCCTGCCGGTCAAGAACTGGAGGTAGTCCGCGACCTGGCCCAGAGCTACGGCGCTCGGTACGTCGTGGTCACAGAGCGCGTGGGGCTCTATCCGGCAGAGTTCGATGCGCATCTGGGCGCAGGGGTCGAGCTCGTGTACTCCGGATCAGGTCTCTTCGTCTACGAGCTGACGGCGGGTCTATGAACGAGTCCGCCAGTTTGCCCGCATGCTTTGAGCCGTCGGTGCCGTTGTGGTCCGAGTGGGGATCCATAAGGTCGAGCATGAGCAACGGTGCATGCCAGGGTGGGGCCTGCACCTTCTGCCAGTCTTCGGGGCGACGACCGCCAAGTCCCATACGGCCCGAAACGCAGCGCGGTGCCCGCGGGAGCATCGGTTCCGCAGTGGGGGAGGCGCGCCGGTGTCTGAGCCAAAACCAATTCGCGCTTGGCGCCCTCCGCTGCTCACCCGCATCCTGGCGGCAAATGCCGTGGTGGTGCTGCTGGGCGCCGTCGCCGGGACCCTGGTGACCAAATCGCTGCCCGATGAGTCGACGCTCGGCCTGGTATTGGGTTTCGCCGCGCTGGGGGTGGCGCTCAGCCTGCTGATCAACTACATCGTGCTGCGCCGGACTCTGCGCCCGCTTTCGGAGCTCACCCGGGCCGTCGGCCGGATCCACGATGATCTCTCGGGTGCTCCCCTGCCGGTGATTCCGGGCAACGACCCGGATCTTGACCGACTGACTCTGGCGCTGAACACGATGCTCGACCGGCTGGCCGTGCATGCGGCGACGATCGAGGCGAATCGGCGGAGCCTGCGTGCGCTGTCGCTGGAGGTCATCTCAGCCCAGGAAGAGGAACGCAAGCGCATCGCCGGTGAGCTGCACGATGAGACCAGCCAGTCGCTGGCCAGCCTGCTGATCGCTCTGGAGCGAATTGACTCGGCCATCCCGGACGACCTGCCGCACTTGAAGGATCGCCTTCGGGCCGCACGAGGGCTGACCCGGCGTGCTCTGGATGACCTGCGCGCCGTCGTGGCCGATTTGCGCCCCCTGGTGCTCGATGATCTGGGGCTGGCTCCGGCGATCCGATGGTATGCCTCGGACCGGCTCGAGCCGGAGGGGATCGACGTTACGGTCGAGGCGGATGCCAACCTGCCGCGATTGCCCGCGTCGGTCGAGACGGCCGTGTTCCGGATCGCCCAGGAGGCGATCAGCAACGTCCTCAACCATGCCGACGCCGGCCAGGTGCGCATCCGACTCGCGTGCCGCGAGGACCTGGAGCTCGAAGTGGATGACGACGGCGTCGGGTTCGACGCCGTGCTGCCGCCGCCGCCGGACGGGCGGCAGCACATGGGCTTGTTCGGAATCCGCGAGCGGGCGGCGGCGCTGGGCGGGGTGGCCAGCGTAGAGTCAACACCCGGCGAAGGGACACGCGTGCGCGTAGCCATTCCCCTGCAAGCCCTCGAGGGGCCGCGTGGCTAGGCCGATCCGCATCTTGTTGGCCGACGATCACGCCATCCTGCGCGATGGCATCCGCGCGCTCTTGAGCGACGAGACCGACCTTCAAGTCGTAGGAGAGGCGGAGAACGGGCGCCAGGCGTTGGAGCAGGCGCGGGCGTTGCGACCGGACATCGTCATCATGGACATCGGCATGCCATTGCTCAGCGGTCTGGAAGCGACAAAGCACATTCGCCGCGAGGTGCCGGAGTCACGCGTGCTGATCTTGACCATGCATCAAAACGATGAATACCTGGCGCAGGTGCTGGCCGCAGGTGCCTCGGGTTACGTCCTCAAAGACTCCGCCGGACGCGAACTGGTGCTCGCCATCCGGCAAGTGGCACGCGGGGAGCCGTTCTTCTCGCCCTTGATGACCAGGACGCTTACCAGCATGTACTTAAACAGCCTGGAGGCCGAGCGGACGCATGATCCGTATGACGACCTGACCATCCGCGAGCGCGAGGTCCTGCAGCTGGTAGCCGAGGGCTTCACCAATCGCCAGATTGCCGAGATGTTGAAGCTGAGCATCAAGACGGTCAAGACCCACCGCCTGCATCTGATGCAGAAGCTCGATCTGCACGATCGAACCGAACTCGTGAAGTACGCATTTCAGAAGGGGATCATCACTGCCTGAGTCCCAGGGGCAACGGCCGCCGATTGACTCGCACTCGCCTTTCGTGAGCCGGGACGCCTCACGTGCGGCAGGAGGAGCGGCGTTGCTGCGAGGCTAGCCTGCGGGCGGAGGGCTCCACAGGCGGGTGAGCCTGACGCCCTCGAGCGCGGCTACGGCTTCCGTCAGTCGCTCCCGGGTCGAACCTTCGATCCACAGCGTCACGGCACGACAACCGAGATCCTCGCACGGCAGGATGATCGCCGAGCGGATGTTGCCGTGCAGGCCGGCGACGGCGTTGACGACGTCGCGCCAGCGACCCGGGGACGTCCGGGACGACGACCGTCATCCGCAACGCGGCAGTCTGTCCGCCCAGGATCTCGGCGAACTCCTTGAAGATGTCCGTTTCGGTGACGATTCCGACCAGCCGGCCCTGGTCCACGACGGGGAGGGAGCCGATCTGTTGGGCGACCATCAGGCGCGCCGCTTCCTCCATGGGGTCGTCGGGAGATACGGTGATGACCGGCGCTGCCATGACCTGCGAGATGGCGTGCTGGCGGGCTTGAATGCTGGGCGGGGGGGCGGTGGCGAGGAACCGCTCCAGCATGCCCCGGGTCACTATGCCGACGACCTGCCCTTCGCCATCGACGACCGGGAGCCGCCGGAACCGCCCCGATTTGCACAGCCCCAGTGCGGCGCGCGGGTCGCCCTGCGGACGGATCGTGATCGGGTCGACGGTCATCACGTCGCGCACGAGCATGCCACAATCCCCTTCCGTCGGCTGCCGCCAGGGCCCTCGCGATCCCCGGGCGACGTTGAGCACAGTCGGAGGATTCTCGCGCCGTTCGAGTTTGCGGGCAGGGCAAAACGGGAACGAGGCCAGCGGACACGAAGCCGTGTGCCGCGGCCGTCCTGGCGCGGCCGGGGAGTGGGGGAGTCTGTTCCTAAGCCTTGGGGAATAGGAAGGATTACACGCTTTGCGCGCGGGAAGCCTGTGATCCGAGTGCTTGGGAGGTAGCCGCGCCAGAAGTGCCCAGTGGGTTGGCGCGGGCTACTGGCCGCCCTTCGGCTTCGCTCTCAGGTCTGTGAACGCCGCTGTGGCCCGCTGGGTATCCGCGGGGAAGTCGGCGTGTTCCTGGACCTGGTGAATCTCGATGAGCGCTCCATCGAGGCCGGTCAGCGGGGAGCCCACTCGACGGCGTCTGCCTTCGAACCGACCTGAATCATCCAATACCCGCGGAGCACTTCGCTGACGCCGGGGAATGGGGCTTCGATGACCTTCGGTTTGCCCGCGGAGAAGGAGACACGCGCGCCCATCGAGGGCGGTGCAGCCCTTCGAGCGACAGCACCACGCCGGCACGCTGCAGGGACTCGTTGTACTTCATCATCGCCTGGACGGACTTGGCATCTGGCAGGGTGCCCGGCGTGGCCCTCTCGTAGCCTTTCGGGATCATCAATAGCTGGAATCGCACCATGGCCTCACAGACGTCTCGCGCCTAGCGCCCGGGGCGCTGGTTGAGCTGTTCCGCCCGGGCCCTCTGTCGCGCTTCCTGCTCCTGGAGCTCGGGGGTGAACTCGGTGCCGAAGTCCTCCGCCTCGAAGACCGGGCGAAGCTCGACCTGCGCCTCGGCGCCGTCCGGGTTGGGAATGCGCTTGGCCCAATCGATCGCCTCGTCCAGTGAGGCCACCTTCCACATCCAGAACCCGGCGACCAGGTCGTTCGCCCGAGGGAAGGGACCTCGGATCACGGTTCGCTCAGCGCCCTCAAGGCGGAGGCGCGCACCTTTCGAACTTGGGTGCAATCCCTCGCCGGCGAGCATGACGCCGGCCTGGACCAGTTCCTCATTGAATTCGCCCATCGCGGTCAGGAGCCTCTCGTCGGGCAGCACGCCTGCCTCAGTGTCCTGGTCCGCTTTCATGATGACCATCACTCTCATGGTGTGACCTCCACTTCGGTTTCATCCCAAAGCATGGCGTTCAGACCGACCCTTACCGCCGGATACAAATACTCGGCGGCGCCTCTGCTTAGCCCCCGGCCATCGCCCCGATGATGCGGAAGGGCTCCGTGCCGTGTGCAATCTCGTCGGGAAGCGGATCGTCCGGAGCTTCGAGCGAATAGTCCTGCTTGCAGGCGAAGAACCGCAGGAAGTCGCGCCGCTGGTGGGTCACTTGGTCGCGAATCGTTCCCTGCAGCACGGGATACGCCGCCTCGAGCGCGTCGAGGATCGAACGCTGCGTGACCGCCCCTCCGACTTCGAGCCGGACCTCGCCCTGGATGCGGGCCAGCGTCCGCAAGTGCGCCGGTAGGGTGATGCGGATCATGGCAGGGTCTGCACCTCGACCGAGAGAACTGCCGGCAGGTCTCGCACGATGGGGCTCCACGCGTCGCCCGCGTTGGCGGAGGCATACACCTGGCCGCCGGTGGTCCCGAAGTACACGCCGCACGGGTCAAGCGAATCCACGGCCATCGCATCGCGCAGCACGTTGACGTAGCAGTCGCGTTGCGGCAGGCCCTTCGAGAGCGGTTCCCACTCGTCGCCGCCGGACCGGCTGCGGTAGACGCGCAGTTTTCCCTCGGGCGGATAGTGCTCCGAGTCGCTCGTGATCGGGACGACGTAGATCGTCTCGGGCTCGTGGGCGTGGACGTCGATGACGAATCCGAAGTCGGTCGGAAGGTTTCCGCTCACCTCGCGCCAGGTCCCGCCGGCATCGTCCGTTCGCATCACGTCCCAGTGCTTCTGCATGAACAGGACGTCCGGGCGCGACGGGTGCATCGCGATCCGGTGCACGCAGTGGCCGACCTCCGCGTCTGCGTCGGGAATTTCCTGCGCCGACTTCAGTCCGTTGTTGGTCGGGCGCCACGTCTGGCCAGAGTCATCCGTGCGGAAGACGCCGGCTGCCGAAATGGCGATGAACATCCGCCCCGAGTTCCGCGGGTCGAGCACGATGGTGTGGAGGCCCATGCCGCCCGCGCCGGGCGACCACAGATTGCCTTTGGCCGCACGGAGAGCCGGAAGCTCCTCCCAGGCCTGCCCGCCGTCGGCCGACCGGAACAGGGCGGCGTCCTCGACGCCGGCAAACACCGTCTGCGGATCGGTCAGCGAAGGCTCCAGGTGCCAGACGCGCTTGAACTCCCAGGGATGCTGTGTCCCGTCGTACCACTGATGCGTCCCGGGGGTGCCGTCGTAGGCGAACTTGTTTCCCACCGGCTCCCAGGTCGCGCCGCCGTCGCTGGATCTCTGCACCACCTGCCCGAACCAGCCGCTGGTCTGCGAGGCGTAGATGCGGTTCGGGTCGGCCGGCGACCCCTTGAGGTGGTAGATCTCCCATCCGGCAAAGTGCGGTCCGCTGACGTCCCACTCCTTGCGCTTCCCGTCCGAGGTGAGAATGAACGCGCCCTTGTGTGTGCCGACGAGTACACGGATCCCGCTCACGTTTCGCTCCTTCCAGTGCTTCGCGCTGTGCCCCGATGTCCAAGACTCGACTCTCCAAGGGGGCCAAACCGGACGGATTATATCCTATTGCAACCGAGAACGGGAATCACCTGTTCGTGGGACCTGACCCGGAAGGTGCACGGCCGCGGAGGGGCATGTGCCATTGCGGTGCACCTATGCCTGCGGGGCGACCATGAAGTGGGAGCGACCCGGGATCGTGCGAACACGCCCTGAACGCGGCGCTGAAGCCGAAAAGGCTAGAAACCCGATGAGCTAGACCGAAATACTCAACATGCTAGACACTTGAGCCTGTCGGCCACCGTCGCTGGCAATCTCAGGCCAAGGGTGGATGACGACGCCGGACGGTCGCCGCTAGACTGGGTTAACCATTTCCGCGAGGTGCTAGCGTGCTCCCTCAGTGCGGAAGGCCGATCGGTCATGCGATCTCCGGGTCACTCTCTCTGGCCGCGGTGCCCGGCACCCGTCGACCATGCGAAATGGGGACGCATGGTGTGAGCCTCGACGAGAGACGGCCCATTCCGCTCGGCTTCTTCTCCCCGGCCAATCCGTGCCGTCCCCGGGCCGAGACCCGGGGGGTGCCCCGATGCGCGTAACCCTCGACCCGGCGGCGCTGCACGGCCCCTTCGTGCGTGAGATCGAGGCGATCTCCGAGCAGAACCTCCTGAAATGCAATCAGTGCGGCCGGTGCTCCGCCGGCTGCCCGCTGGTCGAGGAGATGGACCTGCTTCCGAACCAGATCATCCGGCTCGCTCAACTCGGCCTGGAGACGGTCATCGATTCACAGACCCCCTGGATGTGCGCCTCATGCCTGATGTGCCAGTCGCGTTGTCCGAAAGGGGTCGACCTGCCGCGGGTCATGGAAGCCGTGCGCCAGATCGCCCTGCGGCGCGGTGACTCTCGCGTCCTGGCGGGACGGGTGGACGGCGCGCTCCTGGCCTCCGCACCGCAAATGGCCGTCATCGCCGCCCTGCGGAGAGGCGAGCGATGACCTCGGCCGAGCGGCTCTACTCCTACTTCCCCGGCTGCACGCTGGCGACGACCGCGGTCGACTACGATGCCTCCGGCAGAGCCGTGGCGGCGGCGTTGGACCTCGAGCTGCGGGAAGTGCCGGGCTGGAACTGCTGCGGCGCATCCTTCCCGCTCAGCGCCGAGAACGTGATGAACTTCATCGCCCCGGCGCGGGCGCTGATCGCTGCCCAGGAGTCCGGGCGAGACATGGCGACGTTGTGCGCCGTGTGCTTTCACGCCCTGAAGAGATCGGACTATTTCCTGCGGACGCACCCGGAGGCCGCCGATCGCCTGAATGCCTTCGTGACCGAAGGGGACTACGACGGACGGGTGCACGTTCGCCACTTGCTCGGCATCCTGCGCGACGACCTCGGCTGGGAGGTCGTGCGCCGACGCGTGGTGGCGCCCCTTCAGGGACTGCGGGCGGCGCCGTACTACGGGTGCCTGCTGCTGCGGCCTGAGGCCGAGATGGAGTTCGACAAGCCCGAGGCGCCGCGGGTGCTGCACGATCTACTGCAATCCGTGGGTGCCGAGCCGGTCGGCTTCGCCCGGCAGGCGGAGTGCTGTGGTTCAACGCTGCTTGTCTCGGCCCCCGATGCCAACCAGCGGCTGTCGGCGGCGGTGATCGAATCGGCGCGCGCCGCCGGCGCCACGATCGTGGTCACGGCCTGTCCGCTGTGCAAGTTCAATCTCGATCGGGCTCAGGAGGGAAAGCCGCCGGCGGAACAGCTGCCGGTGGCATATTTCACTCAAGTGATGGCGGCCGCCTTCGGCCTGGCGGAGCACGCCGGCCCTGCATTGCCGCTCCAGGCCGCCGCATGAGCAACTCGGCCTGCACCACGGCCCTGGTGGTCGGCGCGGGAATTGGCGGGATCACCGCCGCGCTCGACATTGCCAACAGCGGCTTTCCGGTGGTGTTGGTCGAGCGCGAGCCCTCGATCGGGGGCCACATGGCCCAGCTCTCCGAGACCTTCCCGACGCTCGACTGCTCGCAGTGCATCATGACCCCCAGGACGGTCGAGGTCGGTCACCACGAGAACATCCGGCTCCACACACACAGCGAAATCGAGTTGGTCCGAAGGGAAGCCTCGGGCAACTACACAGTGCGGGTTCGGCGCCGGGCGGCCTATGTAGACTGGGAGAAGTGCACCGGCTGCGGCGTCTGTCAGGAGAAATGCCCGTTCAAGGTCGAGTCGAACTTTGAGCGCGGGATCGGAAAGCGAAAGGTCATCTACACCCTGTCGCCGCAGGCGGTGCCCAACAAGCCGGTGATCGATGCCGAGCACTGCCGCTACCTGCAGAGCAAGTGGGACATCGAGGCCGGACGTGCGCCTTCGGTTGACAAGCAGGGAAACCCGGCGACGCCCAAGTGCGGTGCGTGCGCCAAACTCTGTCCGACGGGCGCCATCGACTGGGAGCAGCAGGACACGGTCGTCGAGGAAGAGGTGGGGGCGATCGTCATGGCGACCGGCTACGACTTGCTGCCAATGGAGCGACTGCCCGAGTACGGCGGCGGGGAACTGCAGGACGTCGTAGACGGGCTGGCGTTCGAACGCCTGCTGGCGGCGAGCGGTCCAACGGCCGGCAAGGTCCTGCGTCCGTCGGACGGGGCAGTGCCCCAGCAGGTCGTCTTCGTGCAGTGCAGCGGCTCGCGTGATCCGGAGCGGGGCGTGCCGTATTGTTCGAAGATCTGCTGCCTGTATGTGGCCAAGCAGGCGATGCTGTACAAACACCGGGTACCGGAGGGGCAGGCGTACGTCTTCTACATCGACGTACGCGCGGGAGGCAAAGGGTACGAGGAGTTCGTGACCCGGGCGCAGGAGGAACACGGGGTCATCTACCTGCGCGGTAAGGTGAGCAAGATCTACGCCCAGGACGGCAAGCTGATGGTCATGGGGGCCGACACGCTGAGCCACCGGGCGGTCGAGATCCCCGCCGACCTGGTGGTCCTGGCAACGGCATTCGTGCCGCGCACCAGCACGGCCGCCGTCGCCGATCTGTTCGGCGTGGGCGTCGACAGCAATGGCTTCCTGATTCCGGGCGATGAAGAGATGGCGCCGGTCGAGTGCGGGGCCGAAGGGGTGTTCCTGGCGGGCGCGGCGCTCGGGCCGAAGGACATCCCGGAGACGGTCGCACAGGCCAGCGGCGCGGCGGCCAAGGTGCTTTCCCTTTTTCAGCAGCGGGTGAATGCGCAGCAGCTCGTGATTGCCTGACGGGCGGGCGAGGAGACTAAACGGAGTTCCATGGGCAGTCGCATCGGGGTGTTCGTCTGTCATTGCGGCCACAACATCGCCTCGGCGGTGGATGTGGCCGCGTTGTCTGATGAGCTGCGCCATCATCCGGGAGTTGCCTTCGCCGCCGATTACAAATACATGTGCTCCGATCCGGGGCAGCAGTTGATCCGCCAGTCGATCGCCGACCATCACCTCGACGGGATTGTGGTGGCGGCCTGCTCTCCGGCGATGCACGAAACCACCTTCCGCCGCACGGCGCTCAGCGCCGGGATGAATCCCTTCCGGTGCGAGAGCGCCAACATTCGCGAGCAGGTGTCGTGGGTGCATCAGCATGACATGCCGGCGGCGACGGCCAAGGCCTCCGACATCGTCCGGTCGATTGTCGAGAAGGTACACCTGGATGAAGCGCTCGAGCCGCTGACCCTGGCGTTGACCCGTCGGTGCGTGGTCATCGGCGGCGGCATCGCCGGCATGCAGGCCGCCCTGGATGTCGCCGGCGCCGGCTACCCGGTCGTCCTGGTCGAGCGCGAGGCGGGGCTGGGCGGGCGCATGGCCCAGTTGAGCGGGACTTTCGTGAACCTCACGGGAGGCTTCGAGCGCCTGCAGGCGATGACGAACGCAGTCGAGAGCCACCCGAAGATCCAGGTGCTGACGGGCTCGCAGGTCACCTCATGCAGCGGATATGTGGGCAACTTCCAGGTGGAGATCCGCACCGCTGCGCCGGAGGGCGATGAGCCTACGCCGTTCTCGCTCGACGCGGGGGCGATCGTCGTGGCCACGGGTTGGGACGCCTACGAGCCCGCGCGCCTGCCTGAGTACGGAGGCGGGCTCCTGGCCGATGTGATCAGCACGCTCGACTTCGAGCGAGTGCTATCGCGCGGCGGCGAATTGCGGCGTCCGTCGGATGGCGCTGTGCCCCGCCAGGTGGTCTTCGTTCAGTGTGCCGGCTCGCGGGACCCGGAACGCGGCGTGCCGTATTGCTCGAAGGTCTGCTGCATGGTCGTCGCCAAACAGGCCATGCAGTACCGACAGCTGGTCCCCGACGGCCAGGCCTACGTCTTCTACATCGACATCCGCTCGGCGGGCAAAGGGTACGAGGAGTACGTACGGCGAGCCATCGAGGAGCATGGCGCTCTCTACTTGCGCGGGAAGGTGAGCGAGGTCTGTCTGGACGAGGGCAAGATCCGCGTGTCCGGTTCGGACACGCTTAGCGGGCTGGCGATCGATATCGCCGCCGATCTGGTCGTTCTGGCGACTCCGATGGTCCCGGCGGCGGGCGCCACCGAACTCGGCCAGACGCTCCACATCAGCACGGATGCCAACGGATTCTTCAATGAAGCGCACCCCAAGCTGCGCCCGGTTGAGACGCTGACCGCCGGGGTGTTCCTGGCGGGCACCTGCCAGGGGCCACGGGATATCCCCGAGACGCTGGCGCAGGCCAGCGGCGCAGCCGCCAAGGTGCTTCAGTTGTTCTCCCATTCAGAGATGACCCAGTCGCCGACGGTGGCGGCGGTGATCGAAGACCTGTGCGCCGCGTGTGCAACATGCGTCGGCATCTGCCCGTACGGGGCCCGGTCCATCCATCCGGTGCGGCACGTAGCCACAGTGAACGCCGCCCTGTGTCAGAGTTGTGGTGCATGCGTGGCGGGTTGCCCCAACAAAGCGTGTTACGTACGCAACTGGCATCCAGCGCAGGTGCTGGCGATGCTGGACGAGGTCGTCTAGCCCGGGGAATCCCCGGGAGCCATGAGGAGCCAATGACGACAGCCGTTCACAGCCGACCAATGGTGGACGTCCCCCTGATGGAGAGGGTGAACGCGTTGGCCGAACAGCAGGTCGAGCTGTGTTACCACTGCCACAAGTGCACCTCGGGCTGCCCGGCGGCCGCCGAGATGCGTTATGGCCCGGATCAAATCCTCCTCCTGGTCCAGCTTGGGCAGAAGGACCGGCTTCTTTCCAGCGCCGATCTGTGGCTGTGTGCGGGCTGCGAGACGTGCGCCACGCGCTGCCCGAATGAGATCGACATCGCCCGCGTCGTCGACGCCCTGCGTCAGATCGCAATGGCGGAGGGCGTACCGAGCGCCGACTCGGGTTCGGTCAAATTCCATCGCTTGTTCCTGTTCCTGGTCGAACGTCTGGGGCGGATGAACGAGGCCGGGCTCCTGGGCGCCCACAAACTATGGACGGGTAACCTGTTCTCCGATCTCGGCAGCGGCGCCCAGATGGTGATCAAGGGCAAGATCCCGCTCGTGCCGCATCTCGTCAAGGGCAGGGCGCAGCTCGGCAGGTTGTTTGAGGCGCGGGAGCCCATGATGTCCGCGTCATCAGACGAGAGCGCAGCTGCGGACGGTCGGAGCACGTGATGGAATACGCCTACTATCCCGGATGCAGTCTGCACTCGACCGGACGCGAATTCCACGACTCGGTCACGGCTGTCTTCCGCGCCCTGAAGATCGGCCTGATCGAACTGGAAGATTGGAATTGCTGCGGCGCCTCCTCGGCTCACAGCCGGAGCCGCACTCTCTCCCTGACGCTTCCGGCGCGCAATCTCTCCTTGGCGCAGGCTGCCGGCCATGACGTCCTCATGCCCTGCGCCGCGTGCTTCAACCGCCACAAGACGGTCGAACGCGAGCTGCAGTCCAGTCCGGAGCGCCGCCGCCAACTCGAGCAGGCCGTGGGGTTCGAATACCGCGGTTCGAGCTCCGTGCGAGCACTGCTGGAGGTGCTGCATGACGCGGTCGGTGCGAAAGCAATCCGCGATCGTGTCACGCGGGATCTTGCTGGTTTCCCGGTCGTGGCGTACTACGGGTGCCTTCTCGTGCGCCCTCCAGAGGTGACGAAGTTCGACGATCCGGAGCACCCCGTCGTGATGGGCGAGCTGCTCGGCGCGTTGGGCGCGGACGTGCGCCCATGGGGAAACGCCACGGAATGTTGTGGGGGTGCGTTGACCCTCACCCAGCCGAAGGTTGCCCGCCGTTTGGTGAGCCGCCTGGCAGGACGGGCAAGGGAAGCCGGCGCTCAAGCGATCGTGACCAGCTGTCCGCTGTGCCAGGTCAATTTGGAGATGCGGCAGGCGGGCCCGGAGCGCCGGATGCCGGTCTTCTACATCAGTGAACTGATGGGACTTGGCCTTCGGGCTGGAGGAGTCGCGAACGTGGTGGTCGAAGCATCTGATTGACCCGCGCCCGCTGCTGCATGCGGCGGGGCTGGCCTCATGAAGAGGCGGTAGCGTGATGCGGGAGTTCGCTCACTCGGATACGGGAGTTCAGCCGGCGGACGAGCCGCGAGTGTCGCCGTTGGCGGCAGCTGCTCCCGTGGAGCGTCCAGAGCCACGCGTGGGTTCGGTGCTGGTGGTTGGGGGCGGCATCGGGGGGATGCAGGCCTCGATCGATCTGGCCGAGGCCGGGCTCGCCGTCTACCTGGTCGAACGCTCCCCGGCCATCGGCGGGACGATGGCGCAGCTGGACAAAACGTTTCCCACGAACGACTGCGCCATGTGCATCATGTCGCCCAAGCTGGTGGAGGTGGGACGACACCTCAACATCCATATCCTGACGAATGCCGAGCTCGAATCGATCGAGGGTCAGGCTGGCGCCTTTCGCGTCACCCTGCGCCAGCATCCGCGCTACGTTAAGCTGGACGCTTGCACGGGGTGCGGCGATTGCGCCACGGCCTGCCCGGTTCAACGTCCGGACGCGTTCAACCAGGATCTGTCGCAGCGCCGTGCAATCTACAAGCTCTACCCGCAGGCGATCCCCAACGCCTTCGCTATCCAGAAGCAAGGGACGGCGCCCTGCCGTGACGCGTGCCCGATCCATCAGCGCGCCCAGGGTTACGTCGCGCTGATCCGCGCCGGTCGCTTCGCCGACGCCTACCGCACCATCCTGGAGGACAACCCCTTCCCGTCCGTTTGCGGCCGGGTGTGCAATCACCGCTGCGAGGACGCCTGCTCGCGTGGGAAGGCCGACGCGCCGGTCAACCTCATGGGACTGAAGCGGTTCGTGGCCGACTGGCAATGGGACCGGCGAACCGCAACAGACACGCACGAAGCGGATCCTTCAGGGCAACCCTCCCCGGTCGAACCCAGCGGACACCGCGTGGCCATCGTCGGTGCCGGACCTGCCGGACTGACGTGCGCGCTCGATCTCGTTCGTCTGGGACACGCGGTGTCGGTCTTCGAGGCGCTGCCGGTGGCGGGCGGCATGATGCGAGTCGGTGTCCCCGAATACCGGATGCCGTATGACCGTCTGCAGCCGGAGGTCGAGCGGATCCTCCAGTACGGCGTCGAGCTGCACCTGAACCATCGCGTGGACGATGCACCTGGTCTACTGCGCCAGGGGTACGACGCCGTCTTCGTGGCGGTGGGCGCGCACCAGGGCGTGAAGCTGCCGATCCCCGGCGCCGATCTGCCGGGTGTGACCATGGCCACCGAATTCCTACGCCAGGTCAGCTTGCGGAGTGCAGGGCCGAACACGGGAGTGGACCTTGCGTCTCATGAACCGGACCCGGCTGGCCGGGTGCGCGAAAAACGCGTGCTGGTGCTGGGCGGTGGGAACGTCGCCATCGACGCGGCGATGAGCGCCCGCAGACTGGGTGCGGCCTGGGTGGGGATGGCATGCCTCGAAAGCCGGGAGAAGATGCCGGCGCACGATTGGGAGGTCCGCGACGCGGAGGAAGAGGGCATCGAGGTCTACGCCTCCAGGACCTTCAGCGCCATCACCCAGGCTGACGGCCAGGTGACCGGGGTGGACTGTGCGCAGGTCGACTTCCGCGGTTTCGTTGAAGGCCGCCCCGACTTCGACATCCTGCCGCAGACCGAAGAGCACATTGCGGCCGATGTCGTGATCTTCGCCATCGGTCAGCGGCCGGATATTGAGTGTCTGAAGGGACAGGTCGACACGGTGCGCGGCCGCTTCCCGGTGGTCGATGCGGAGACGCTTGCGACGACGCTGCCCGGAGTGTTTGCCGGGGGGGACGTGGTGACCGGCACGACCTTCGTCGTCGACGCCATCGCCGCCGGGCACAAGGCGGCTGGTTCGATCAACCGCTTCCTGCTTGGCGAGACAGTCCTCCAAGTCGAAGTCAAGCCGCCGGTCGCAGTCCTGGAACCAGAGGAGGCCGTTCGCCGTGTGGCGGAGGGAGAGCGACCGGCTGCCCCGCGTGCTGAGCCCAGTCGCCGCCCGGCCGTCGAACGCCGGTCGGACTTCGGCGAGGTCTGCACGGTGCTCTCCGAGGCGCAGGCGGTCGCCGAAGCGGCACGCTGCCTGGAATGCGGTGTGTGTTCGGAATGCCTGCAATGCGCCTATGCCTGCCGCGCCGGCGCCATCGATCATCAACAAGTCGAACAGGTGCTGGAGCTCGAGGTGGGCTCAGTCCTGCTGGCGCCGGGCCTCGAGCCGATGCCAGGTTCGATTCGGCCCGAGTTCGGCTTCGGCCGGTACGCCAATGTCCTGACCAGCCTGCAATTCGAACGGATGTTGAGCGCTTCGGGACCATTCGGCGGGGTCGTGCAGCGACCCTCGGATGGAGCGCACCCTCGCAAGGTCGCCTGGATCCAGTGCGTCGGCTCGCGTGATTCCTCCTGTGGTCAGGGCTACTGCTCGTCGGTGTGCTGCATGTACGCCACCAAGGAAGCCGTGATCGCGCGCGAGCACGATCAGAACATCGAACCAACCATCTTCTATATCGACCTGCGCGCCTTCGGCAAAGGATTCGACGAGTACATCGAGCGTGCCGAGAAAGAGCAGGGCGTCCGCTACGTCCGCAGCATGGTGTCCAGCGTGCGGGAGGTTCCGGGCACCGGCAATCTGCGCGTGAGCTATGCGACCTTCGCCGCGGACGGCAAACCGGTTCCCCACGAAGAGGAGTTCGATCTGGTCGTTCTGTCCACGGGGCTGCGCCCGGGGGATGCCGCTATCTCCCTTGCCCATCGCCTGGGTGTGGGCCTGAACGAGTTCGGCTTTGCGGAGGCGCCGGCATTTCAGCCGGGCGCAACGTCGCGACCGGGCGTGTTCGTCGCCGGCGCGTTCAGCGAACCCAAGGACATCCCCGAGACCGTCATCGAGGCCAGCTGTGCTGCGGCGCGGGCCTCGGCGCTGCTGGCCGAGGTGCGCGGGACCTCGTACGCAGGAGAGAACGTATCCGGCGGAGCGTGAGGTGGCGGACGAGGCGCCTCGCATCGGCGTATTCGTTTGTCACTGCGGGATCAACATCGGGGGTGTGGTCGATGTCCCCGAGGTGGTCGAATACGCCAGAAGCCTGCCGGGGGTGGCGTATGCCGAACGCAATATCTACACCTGCTCGCAGGACACGCAGCAGAAGATCACGGCGACGATCCTCGAGCACCGGCTGAACCGCGTCGTCGTGGCGAGCTGCACCCCACGGACACACGAGCCACTGTTCCAGGACACGCTGCGTCAGGCCGGGCTGAATCCTCACTTGTTCGAGATGGCCAACATTCGGGAGCAGGATGCGTGGGTTCATCGCGGATCACCCGAGGTGGCCACGCGCAAGGCGAAGGAACTGGTGGCGATGGCGGTCTCGAAGGCCCGGACCCTGCGTCCGATCCAGTGCGGCAGCGTGACCGTCGTGCCGCGGGCACTGGTCATTGGCGGAGGGGTGGCTGGGATGACGGCGGCGCTGGCGATCGCGGCGCAGGGCTTCCCGGTCCAACTGGTGGAGCGCGAGCAGGAACTGGGCGGTAACCTGCGCCACATCCTCGTCGGGATGGACGGCGGCGATCCGCAGCGCCTCCTGGAAGAGACCCTCGCCCGGGTGACGGGCGAGCCGCGGATCAGCGTGCTGACCGGCGCGGAAGTCCTCGAGGTGGCAGGCTACGTGGGCAACTACCGGACGACCGTGCGCCGTGCCGACGGGGAGAACGTCGAACTGCTCCATGGGGCAACCGTCGTGGCGACCGGCGCCCGCGAACGTCGCCCGGAAGCGTACGGGTACGGAGCGCTCCCCAACGTCATGACGCAGCGTGAGTTCGAGGGGCGCCTGCAGACACCGGTCGACGAAGCCTCCGATGCGTTCCCGCGCACGGTGGTCATGATCCAGTGCGTGGGCTCACGCGACGAAACGCACCCGTACTGTTCGCGCGTGTGCTGTTCGGAGGCGTTGAAGAACGCGTTGGCACTCAAGCAACGGGCACCGCAGGCGCAGGTGACGATCCTGTACCGAGACCTGCGGAGCTACGGTTTCCGTGAGCGGTTGTACCGGCAGGCGCGCCTGGCCGGGGTGCGGTTCCTGCAATTCGATCCTGTCGAACCGCCGGTGGTCAGCCGCCTGGAGGGCGTGCCCGGCCGATCAGCGGAGCAGCTGCAGGTGCGCGTCGTCGCGCAGCCGGGGAAAGAAACAGTCGAACTCATCGCCGACCTGGTGGTGCTCAGCGCCGGGATCGAGGCCGAGCCCGGAAACGCATCGCTCAGCCGCCTGCTCAAAGTCCCACTGACCAAGGACGGTTTCTTTCTCGAGGCGCATGTCAAGCTGCGGCCGGTCGATTTCGCCGCCGAGGGCACGTATCTGTGCGGCCTGGCGCATTCCCCGCGTTCGATCGACGAAACACTGGCTCAGGCGCAGGCCGCTTCGATCAAGGTCGCCGCATTGCTGGCCAGGAAGGAACTGGCCGCGACGCCGATCATCGCCACTGTCAATCCAAGGCTGTGCTCGGCTTGTGGCATATGCGTTCAGATCTGCCCGTTCGGCGCGCGGCGGCTGGAGCCGGGCGACGCCAGCGCCCAGGTCGTGGACGTGCTCTGCCAGGGCTGCGGTGCGTGTGTGGCGGCCTGCCCCAACAAGGCGAGCCAGCAGAAGGGCTTCGAGTTCGGGCAGGTGACGGAGATGCTGGAGGCTGCGCTGTGGGAAACCGGATGAGCCCCGAGGGCGGGCAGGGCGGGTCGACCGATGCCAGGAAGGGTGGCGAGATAGCCATGATGGATGCAGCGTTCGAGCCGAGGATCGTGGCGTTCCTGTGCAACTGGTGCACCTACACGGGAGCGGACTTGGCCGGGACAAGCCGCCTCCAGTATCCGCCCAACGTACGCATCATTCGCATGATGTGCAGCGGCGCAGTCGATCCGGTGTATGTGATCAAAGCGCTGACCGACGGTGCCGATGGTGTCCTGATCGGCGGCTGCCATCCGGGCGACTGCCATTATCAAGATGGCAACTACAAGGCTCGCCGTCGCGCGGCAGTGCTCAAGGAAGTCCTGGGCGGCGCCGGCTTCGATTCGGAGCGGGTCTGGCTGCGGTGGATCAGTGCCAGTGAGGGCAAGTTGTTTGCAAACACGATCGGAGAAATGACCGACGCTCTGCGCGCGAAAGGCCCGACGCCAATGCGCCAGGAGTGGTCGGTCTAAAGCCGAGTGGAGCGTGGGCTGGGCGGCGTCACCCTTCCGGGCATTGATCCCAGGAGGCAGGCGCCAGGAGGTGGTCCCATGTTAGTGAGTCGAGTCTTGGAAGTTGGGGAGGGCGGCCCCGTCACGGTTCTGCAGTCGTTCCTGGCGGGATTGATGCGGGCCAGCGCCGCGCGTCGTCTGCTCGGACCTGTCTCCACCGAACCGGGACACGTGAACCCTGCCGTCCTCACGCAGGTGAGCGAGCTCGCAGGGGTCAACCCACTGTTGCCGCTGATGCAGGCCAATGCCGCTGCGCTTCTGCGGACCGCGTTCGGGGACAGCCCTTCGGGGCCGTCGATTGCCGTCCTCCGTCCATGTGAGGTCCGCGCGGCCATCGAATTGGCGAAACAAGGGAGGCTCGACCTGACGAATCTCATCCTCGTCGGCGTCGATTGCCTTTCGACCTACGAGCCGGAGTATTGGGCGAATGGGAACGCCGCGCACCCCGGCCGGCCGGACTGGCTGATGGGGGAGGCACTTCAGCTGGCACAGACGGGACAGGTGCGCGCCGAGGGTTGCCGGCTTGCGTGCCAGCTGTGTGATAGGCCGGCCGCCGATTACCGTGCGGCCGACCTGCTGATCGGTCTGGTCGGCGTGCCGAATCAGGAGCGGCTGTTGGTCCTGGCGGATGAAGCCAAGGATGCGCGCTGGAACCTGGAGGCGCTCACGGACCGGCCGGCGACTGAGAGGGAGACGGTCGATCGCGAGGTCACGCTTTGGCGGCTGACTGAGCGCCGCAAGGAGGCGGCTGAGGCGAAGCTCGAGAGCCTGGGCCTCATCGATGCCTACCCCGGCGTGATCGGCGGCTACATGAACAAATGCACGCTGTGCGGCGAGTGTGTTGAAGCGTGCCCACAGTGGAGCGATGAACTGCGCGCCGCGCTTGCCGGCGGCAAGGATGCCTTTGTGCATGCGCTCTTGAGTGCCAGCCAGCGTCTGGCTTCGTGTTCGGGGTGTGGGATGTGCCAGGTTCATTGTCCGGAAGGGATCCCGCTGAGCGCCATCCAGCGCGCGCTGAGCCGGCAGATCCAACAGCGGATGCATTACGTGGCCGGCAGGGATCTGCATGACCCTCTACCCTGGACGACGTAGGCACCGCCGCATGGGCGGATGGGAGCGAACGGTATGAGCTTGTTTGCTGCTCTTCCGGGAGGACCGGACGGTGGGCTGGAAACTCTGCAGCAGACTCTGGCCGAGCTGCTGGAGACCGGCCGGCTGCGCGCCGTGCTGGTGATGCTGCGGACGCGTGACGGGCTGGGCGTGCAGCCTGCACTGGTCACGAAGGCCGAGCGACTCACACTCGCCGATCCTCTGATGCCGGTGATGCCGATTCACATGGCGCGTATGGCGTCGCTTGTAAGCCAGGGTGCGACGACGGAGGAGACGCCGGCGGAAGGCAAGGTCGGCATCGTCTGCCGCCCCTGCGAACTGCGCGGCATGGTGGAGCTGGCCAAGCTCAACCAGCTCCGGATGGACGACTTCATGACCATCGGGATCGACTGTGTCGGCACCTTGGAGGGGGCCGCGTGGCGGCGCTGGAGCGAATCCGACCCACAGGCGCGGCATCGGTTGAATGCATCGCAGCGGGAAGCATCCCCGGACGCTCCACAGGAGGCCTATCGCCACGCGTGCACTTTGTGTGAGACACCTGCAGCATGGGATGCCGACCTGGCCGTCCATTGGATCGGTGTGCAAGACGGCCTGCTCCTGGAGGCGCGGGACGGCGGTTGGCTGCCCGCTTCAGCACAGCCGATCGAAGACCTTCCGGCGCGCGCCGCATCGCTGGGAGGGCTGGAGGCAGCTCGGCATACGGTGCGATTGCAGGCACTCGATGCTATGGAAGCACGGATGCACCCCGGCCCTGAGGGAAGTCCCGGGCTGATGCTCGACTTCGAGCCCTGCCAACGCTGTCACAACTGCACCGTCGCCTGCCCGATCTGCTACTGCAAGGAATGTTTGTTCCGCACCGATGCATTTCGCCACGAGCCCCGCCGATACTTCGGCTGGGCCGAGCGCAAGGGCGCGGCACGCCTGCCGGGAGACACCCTGACCTTCCAGCTCACCCGCTTGTGTCATGTGACCGCATCGTGTGTGGGGTGCGGCATGTGCACCAGCGCCTGCCCGGCGGATCTGCCGGTGGATCTGCTCTTCCAGACAGTCGCGCGCCGGACGCAGGCGCTCTTCGATTACGTGCCGGGGCGCAGCCTGCAGGACCCGCTCCCGCCGGCGACATTCGACCGCAAGGAATTCGTCGAGCTGGGCGAGGCCCACCGGTGAGCGGCGAGGAGGTGGCTGCCGTGGAGGTTGAGAACATTCCCGTCTTCGTGATGGGGCAGCGTGTGGAAGTCCCTCCGACGCTGACCATTCTGCGCGCCCTGGAGTATGCCGGCTACACGCTGACACGGGGCGTCGGCTGCCGAGCCGGGTTCTGCGGCGCATGCGCCACTGTCTATCGTTTGAAAGGCGACCCGCGCCTGTACTTCGCATTGGCCTGCCAAACGGTCGTCCGGCCCGACATGTACCTGGCGCAAATCCCGTTCTTCCCGTCGCGCCGGGCCGACTACCGCCTGGAGGAGCTGGCCGCAGTGCCGGGGACGCTGTTCACGCTCTACCCGGAGCTGCTGCGCTGCCTGGCGTGCGGCACGTGCACCAAGGCCTGTCCCCAAGGGATCGATGTGCGCGGCTACATGGCCGCCGCCATGCGCGGGGACATCGACGCCGTGGCCAACTCTTCCTTCGACTGTATCGCCTGTGGCCTGTGCTCGGCACGCTGCCCGGTGGAAGAGACCCAGTACAACGTGGCACTGCTGGCCCGCAGGCTGTACGGGCGATACCTGGCCAAGCGATCCGCTCACCTTGCCGACCGCGTCGAACAGGTTGAACGGGGGGAATTTGGCCCCGCGCTGGCCGAGCTGCGCGCGCTGGACGAGGCATCCCTGCGCGCTCGCTACGACGCGCGAGACATCGAAGCCTAGGAGGACCGGATGGCCTACACGCCTGCCATGCTTGAGTCGATCGCCCGCGTGGAAGCCAGCCGTGGCGCGCGGATGAGCACCACCTTCCCCAGGCTCACGCCGGAGCAGCGCGACGACGTGCTCAGACGCTTTCATCCGGATTACATCGCCCTGGCATCGCGCGAGATCCGGCTCGGAGCCTGCAAAGGCGACCGCACGCCTCTGGAGCTTGCCGAAGTATTGGAGGCGCCGGCGCAGCTCGACCCGGACACGTTCGCCCTGGACCGTTGTGATCTGGAGACCGACGTGTTGATCGTCGGGGGCGGTGGCGCCGGCGCGTGCGCGGCGCTGATGGCATCCGAAGCGGGCGCCCGGGTGCTCATGGTCACCAAGCTGCGTTTCGGCGACGCCAATACGATGATGGCGCAGGGAGGGATTCAGGCCGCCGATCAGCCTGAAGACTCGCCGGCAATTCACTATCTGGACGTGATGGGCGGGGGGCATTTCTCGAACCACCCGGATTTGGTCGAGGCGCTGGTCACGGATGCGCCGAAGGTTATCCAGTGGCTCGAAGGGCTCGGCGTGATGTTCGACAAGCGGGCGGACGGTGCCATGAGCACCATCCACGGCGGCGGTACGTCGCGCAAGCGGATGCACTCGGCGCGGGACTACTCCGGCGCAGAGATCATGCGTGTGCTGCGCGATGAGGTCCGCTCGCGGGCGGAGACCATCCGGGTGCTCGAATTCAACCCGGTTGTCGAGCTGCTGACCGACGGGCAGGGAAGCGTCTCCGGCGCCGTGCTGCTCGACCTGGAGACGCGAGAGTACAAGCTCGTCCAAGCCCGTGCGGTGATCCTGGCCACCGGTGGAGGCGGCCGGCTGCATTACCAGGGATTCCCCACGACCAATCACTATGGTGCGACAGCGGACGGCCTCGTACTGGCCTACCGCGTGGGGGGCCGCCTGGCGTTCCTGCATACGATGCAGTATCACCCCACCGGTGTCGCCTACCCGGAGCAGATCCTCGGGCAACTGGTGACAGAAAAGGTCCGCGGCCTGGGCGCGCAGGTATGCAACATCTCCGGCGAGCAGTTCGTGTTTCCCCTGGAAACGCGCGATGTTGAGGCGGCGTCGTTCATTCGTGAGTGCCTGGACCGCAAGACCGGTGTGGTGACACCGACGGGCCAGCCCGGGGTGTGGCTCGATTCACCGATGATCAACCAG
The DNA here is from genome assembly GCA_963777165.1 of uncultured Chloroflexia bacterium. GTDB lineage: Bacteria > Chloroflexota > Anaerolineae > Anaerolineales > E44-bin32 > DYJB01. The sequence continues at coordinate 572,624 of CAVZPO010000023.1, read as the reverse complement.
ATCCACGGGCCGGGGACGATCGAGAAGGAACTGCCGGCGATGGTGCGTCAGTTCAAGGGATTCGACATCGACATCACACGCCAGCCGATGCTGGTCTATCCGACGCTCCATTATCAAAACGGAGGGATCCGGATCCTGTCGGATGGATCCACCGGCGTCGATGGCCTGTACGTGGCAGGCGAAGCGGCGGGCGGGATCCACGGATCGAACCGGTTGATGGGAAACTCGCTGCTCGACATCACCGTCTTTGGACGCCGCGCCGGGACGGCGGCCGCAGCCTACGCCCTCGGGCACGAGCCGAGGGCACGGACGCTGGATCATCTGCGGAGATGGAACCACGAACGGCAGCAGGCCGGTCTGGAGGACGGGCGCCCGTCCCCGATCCTGCTGCCCGACTATGCACGGCATATCCGCCCGGTGCGTAAGGAGCCGCTCCTGCCGACAGCTGGGGATTGAACTAGCGACGGGGACGACGAACCGGACCCGCCAAGAGCCGGCTGCTCACCCAGCGGCCGTCCTCGAGTTGGGCGGCCGTCCCGCGCGATCCCAGTGCCTGAAGGGCCGCGTCAACGTCAGCCCCGCTCCAGCGGAACAGGCTGCGGATGGCAGGCGCTTCGGCCGCCCCAACCGAATCCAGGTACAGCCCGGCCAGATGGGAACGCGCGGCATCCTGCGGAATCCGTCGCGCCTGCCGGGCGATGTCCGGGAGCCATCGATCGAGCAGTTCGTAGATGAAGGCGTAGCGCCAGGCGCCAGCCTCCGCAACGCCCACGGGCACGACCCACAGCCCGCGCTGCAGGTCGTGGAGTCCTTTGTCAAACCTGCGCTTGGAGGCTTGGGAAGAGAGGTGGGCAAGCTTCCGCAAAGCGACGGTGTGCTGCGCGCCGTGGATGCACAGAGCATCGGCGATGGCCCGCGCCTCGCGGCTCAGCCGGCCGGCTTCGTAGGCGAGTTGATAGTCCTCTAGATCGCCGAGACGGTCGCTCAGGGCGTAGAAGTAGGGCAGCGTCTTCAGGCTGACCATCATCGACTTGCCGCGGAGCAACTTGGCGTAGAACCAGCGGCGCTGGCTCAGGAGCGAGTCTTTCCAGCCCCAGGTCACGTGCCCGGGGTCGTCGTGCTCGCTGGCCACGCGCCGGTTCCCGGCCACGGCCGTCCACAGGCTCGGCAGGTCGATCCCTTGGATCGCCCAGAAGAAAACGAAGCCGCGCTCTTCGACGAATGCCAGTGCCTGCCGGGGTGTCTTCACCTGAAGGCCTGGGGCGAGCCGGAACGTCTGGGCGCGATAAGCGCGCAGACGGGTGAGGGTGACCGTGGGATGGCGGGGGTGGGTCATCAGTCTCCAGGCTAGGGCGCAGTCTCTCGACCGGTTGGCCCAGCAAGCCATCCGCCGGCTTCCTGCGGGCGGAGGCGGGGGGCGGTGCACCCGAGACACTATAATATGACCGGCGGCCCGGGATGATGTTCCCCCGAAGGGTGGATTTGATCCGGCGTCCACTGGATGGGCGCCTGCGAGGTGCTGACGTATGAGTTTGAGCCGACTGGCACGTTCGATCGCTGAGTCTCCCACGCTGAGGCTCAACGAGGAAGCCCGTATCCTGCGCGAGCGGGGCGAGGACGTGATCAACCTGGGAATCGGGGAGCCGAAGAACCGCGCCCCGATTACCGCCATCCTGAGCGCGGCCTCCAAGCTGAGCGGGGGCGACGTCAAGTACACGCCGACCGACGGGCTGCCTTCTCTGAAGAAGGCCATCATCCGCTATACCGAGGAGCACTACGATCGGCTGGCGGCGCCTGAGAACGTGATCGTCGCCACTGGCGCCAAGCAGGCAATCCACATGTTGTTGTTCACGCTGCTCAACCCGCAGGAAGAGGTCATTCTCCTGGCGCCGTACTGGGTGAGCTACCCGGAGATGATCCGCATGGTGGGCGGCGTTCCGGTCGTCGTCACCCCTGAAGACGGAACCTTCCAGCCGCGCCTGGAAGACATCGAGCGGGCGGTCAGCGGGTACACCAAGGCCGTCATCCTGAACAGCCCGAACAATCCGTCAGGGATGGTGTTTCCCGAGAGCTTCGTGGCCGGCCTGGTCGAGTTCTGCGAGCGCAAGAACCTGTACTTGATTACCGACGACATCTATCACAAGCTGGTCTTCGACGGCCAGCGCGCCGCGCCGGCCTACAACTTCACCACGAAGGACGTCGAGTCGAGCCGGATCATCGTGATCAACGGGATCTCGAAATTGTACGGCATGACCGGCTTCCGTATCGGCTGGGCCGTCGGGCCGCGGGCGATCATCGAGATCATGGCCAACGTCCAGGCGCAGACCACCTCGTGCGCCTCGGCCATTCTGCAGGCTGGCGCCGAGGGCGCTTTGACCGGCATGCAGAGCTTCGTCGAGAGCTTGCGCCTTACGATCCAGAACAACCGCGACGTGGTGATGCAGGAGCTGACCGGCGTTGCCTCGATCGTTACTCCCCGTCCGCAGGGGACGTTCTACTGCCTGCCGGATTTCCGCTACTACAACCAGGACTCGGTAGCGCTGTCCACGTTCCTGTTGAAGAAGGCACTCGTCGTAACCGTCCCAGGGAAGGAATTCGGGATGGAGGGCCACTTGCGTCTAAGCTACTCGGGCGGCGTGAAGGACCTGACGGAAGGGGTGGCACGCATTAAATGGGCGCTCGACCCGAATTCGCCGAATGAGATCTACATCGGCGACCGCAAGCTGGTCAGGGACTGGCTATGAACAACCTGCTCGATATCCGAACGCCGGCGCAGGCCCAGGCCGGAGCACGCAAGAGCGATTTCGGCCTGGAGACGCTCGGGCTGGCCAACCTCCACCAGGTGTACTGGAATCTGCCCAACGAGGCGTTGTACGAGGAGATCGTCTTCCGGGGAGAAGGACGGATCACCCAGCAGGGCCCGATCGTGGTCAACACCGGTCGCCACACGGCGCGATCGGCCAACGACAAGTTCGTGGTCCGAGAAGGCAGCTCGGAGGGCCACGTCTGGTGGGGAGAGTACAACCGTCCTTTCGCCCCGGACATGTTCGGCGAGCTCTATGACCGGATGCAGGGCTACGTCCAGGGGCGTGATGTGTTCGTGCAGGACTGCTTCGCCGGGGCGGATCCGCAGTATCGGCTGCCGATCCGCATCGTGACCGAGACAGCCTGGCACAGCTTGTTCGCCCGCAACATGTTCCTGGTGCCCGCCACCAATGAAGAATGCCGGCGGCACGTGCCGGAGTTCACCGTGCTATGCGTGCCTTCCTTCCAGGGCATGCAGCAGATCGATGCCACGCGCTCGGGGACCTTCATCGTCCTCAACTTCGAGCAGCGGCTGTGTCTGATCGGGAACACCGCCTATGCCGGCGAAATCAAGAAAGCGATCTTCACCATCCTCAACTACCTGCTCCCGCTGCAGGGCGTGCTGTCGATGCATTGTTCGGCCAACGTCGGCAGCCGGGGCGACGTGGCCCTGTTCTTCGGCCTCTCGGGCACGGGCAAGACGACCCTTTCGGCCGATCCCCGGCGGAGCCTGATCGGGGACGATGAGCACGGCTGGAGCGACGAAGGGGTGTTCAACTTCGAGGCCGGCTGCTACGCCAAGGTCATTCAGCTCTCGCCGTCGGCCGAGCCGCAGATCTATGCCTGCACGCGCAAGTTCGGTACGATCCTGGAGAACGTCGTCTTCGATCCGGTGACGCGCCAGATCGATCTGGACGACGAATCGATCACCGAGAACACGCGCGCTTCCTATCCCCTGGAGTTCATCGAGAACGCGCTCTCGGCCAAGCGGGCCGGCCACCCGACGAACATCATCCTGCTGACCTGCGATGCCTCGGGCGTGATGCCGCCGATCGCCCGCCTGACCCCGGACCAGGCGCTGTACCAGTTCATGTCGGGCTACACGGCCAAGATCGCCGGGACCGAGATCGGCCTGCGCGAGGAGCCGGAGATCACGTTCAGCGCGTGTTTCGGCGCACCGTTCATGGTCCATCACCCGTCCTACTACGCCGATCTGTTCAAGCGTAAGATCATTCGCCATGGGGTGGAGTGCTGGCTGGTGAACACCGGCTGGGTCGGCGGGCCGTACGGCGTCGGGAAGCGCATCAGCATCGGGCACACGCGGGCGTTGTTGAACTCCGCGCTGGACGGGAAGCTGAAGGACGCTGAATACGGGGTCGATCCGATCTTCGGCTTCCAGGTGCCGAAGCACTGCGAGGGCGTCCCCGACTCGGTGCTCGACCCAGGGAGCTCTTGGCCGAACCGGGACGTCTACATGCAGCGCTACCGCGAACTTGGAGCGAGGTTTGTCGAGAACTTCAAGCGATTCGAGGCCGACTCGCCTCCGGAAGTGGTCAAGGCCGGGCCGCAGTTGCGTCACGCCGGCTGACCCGGTCGTCACAACCCGCCGCCCAGGAGGGGATCATGCCGCCCAAAGATGATGCCGATCACTTTCGCCGCATCCGCGACAAGCAGATCGCAGCGCGCGACCCGATGACCAAGGTCCGCAAGCTGGATCGTTCCGTCGCGCAGAAGCAGCAGCGTCACCGGCAGCCCTTCTCCCTGATCCGCATGTGGCTGGACATTCCCAAGATGTGGCGCGGCACGTTCCTGGGGGGCATCGGGGGGGTCTTGATCCTGGCGGTGCTGCCCCTCTGGCTTCCGGAGACCTGGGCGGTGTGCGGCGGACTCGGCGCGCTCGGTTTCCTCGTGCTGCTGGGCTTCTCCTTAGGCCGGTATGAGGACTCCCAGGACGAAATCAAACACCTGGTGAAGCACTGAGCCGGTCTGGCTCGCCTGGAAGGAAGGTAGCGGTGAGCAGCGAAGATCTTTCCAGCCTCCCCGGACGCCTGCCGCCGGCGGGATTGCAGGTCGGCCTGAAGACCTGGTTCCGCCGGACGCTCACCGAGGGCGATGTGGCGATGTTCATCGGCGCTACGTGGGACATCAACCCACTGCACACGGATGACGTCTACGCCAGCCACTCGCGCTTCGGTAAGCGGATCGTCCCCGGGCTGCTCGTCGCCAGCTTGCTGACACACCTCGGAGGGCTGTGGGGGTTTCTGGCGACGCGAATGGACTTTCGCTTCCTGGCGCCGGTCTTCATCGGCGAAACGATCACGGCCGAAGGTGCGGTGATCGAAATGGATGAGGAGAAAGGTTCGGTCCGGCTTCAATGCACTTGCCGCAATCAGAACGGGGAGACCGTCCTGGAGGGGCTGGTGGACGGGTTTCCGGGAAGGGTGCAGGCGGCGTGACGGTGCGAGGGGCGGCGCCAATCGAAACGCCGCTGGATGACGGGGCAGGGCGATTGAACTGCTGAGCCGGTCTGGCGCTCAGCCGCGCGATCATTGGAGACACAGGCAGCTCCCGCCATCTGGCGGGAGCTGCGATTCATCGAGCGCACCCCGACGGGGGTACTATCCGAGGACGCCGGTAGTCAGGGCCAGCAGGATCCCGCCGGCAATTACGCTGGCTAGCTGCCCGGCGGTATTGGCGCCCATGGCGTGCATCAGCAGAAAGTTCTGGTGATCTTCCTCGCGCGCCATCTTGGCCGCCAGACGGCCGGCCATGGGGAAGGCGCTGATCCCGGCCGCACCGATCAGCGGATTGATCCGGCCGCGGCTCAGCGCGCACAGCGCCTTGCCGAAGGTCAGGCCGGCAGCGGTGTCGAGGACGAAGGCAGCCAGCCCGAGGGCCATGATGCCCAGCGTGTCCCAGCGCAGAAACGCCGAGCCTTCCATCGTGGCGCCGATGGTCAGCCCCAGCAGCAGCGTGGTGATATTCAGCAGTTCGTTCTGGGCGGCCTGGCTCAGCCGGTCGACGACGCGGCTCTCTCGCAGCAGGTTGCCAAACATCAAGGCGCCGATGAGCGGAGCAGCCTTGGGGACCAGCAGGCCAACGAGTACGGTGACCAGGATCGGGAACAGCACCAGCGCCCGGCGCGAGACCGGGCGAGGCGTGTATTCCATCTGGATGCGGCGCTCGCGCGGCGTGGTGAGAAGCCGCATCAGCGGCGGCTGGATGATTGGGATCAAGCTCATGTACGAGTAGGCGGCGACGGCGATGGGGGCCAACAGACGCGGCGCCAGCTGCGAGGCGACGAAGATCGACGTCGGACCATCGATGGCGCCGATCACCCCGATCGAGGCGGCCTCCTTCAGTGGGAAACCCATCCACGAGGCGAGCAGCAGCGTGCCGAAGATGCCGAACTGTCCGGCGGCGCCCAACAGCGCGAGCTGCGGTTGCGCCAGGAGCGGAGAGAAGTCGATCATCGCTCCGACGCCCACGAAGATCAGGAGCGGAAAGAGCTCGGTGGCGATGCCGGCCTGGTACAGGACCGCCGTCATGCCCCCCGGGCCGTTCAATCCGGTCAACGGGATGTTGGCCAGCAGGCACCCGAAACCGATCGGCAGGAGCAGCACCGGCTCGACTTCCTTGCCGATGGCCAGCGCGATCAAGATGCCGCCAACGAGCAGCATGACGGCATTGGCCCAGGTGAAGGCGGAGAGGCCCTCGGTGAGGGCGTCGAGGACGGTGGCCAGGTCCATCGCCGTGGATCAGGCCTCGCCGGCTTGGTCGGCGAACTCCATCAGGACCTCCCGATGCTGAACGTGCTTGCCGACCGTTACGTGAACGGTCTGGATGACACCGGCGTGTCCGGCACAGATCGGGTTGCGCATCTTCATCGCTTCCAGGACGCACAGCTCCTGGCCGGGGGTGACGCTGGTGCCGGATTCTACGGCCACCGACAGGATCACTCCGGGGATCGGCGCGCGCACCTCGCGTTCCGTGCTGAACGGCTGCATGGCACCGGAGGCGGACGCATCCGGCAGACGCCGTCCGTCTTCCGGCCACAACTCGTAGCGATGCCCGTCGACGGTGGCGACGACCGGAGCGGCCTGCGGGTCTTCGATCTCCACCACGTACGTGCGTTCTTCGATTCGGACTCGGACTTTCATCGCACCGGCCCTCGCTGGCGCAGTTGGGCGGCGCGCATCACCGCCTGCCACGCGCTGACCATCGCAGTGGGGGGCAAGGGGAACTGGCGGCGTTCACGGCTGCGCAGCCAGGCCAGCGCGGCGGATGCCGCCGCCGTGCGCCGGCGCTCCTCCTCCAGGTCCTCGAGACGGGCCGGCCTGGGGCGCGGCGCGGTCGCTCGGGCGAGAAGTGCCATCCCCGCCCACAGCAGCAGGATGGCGCCGAAGACCAGGAGCAAGCCGACAGCGGCGAGCTGAAGCGCGATGGCGAAGTCAGGCGTCACTGAACCCTCATCCGTGAGAGAGCGCACGGGCTCCCTCCGACGATCAGACCGGAATGTTCCCGTGCTTGCGCGGCGGCGCGGGCGAGTACTTGTCCCGCAAGGCGGCCAGCGTGGCGATGACTTTGGGGCGCGTCTCCTGCGGTTCGATGATGTCGTCCACGAAACCGGCCGAGGCGGCATGATACGGGTTGTTGAACTTGCGCCGGTAGTCGTCGGCCAAGCGGAGGCGCTCGGCCGCCGGGTCGGGCGCGGCTTCGATCTGGCGCCGGAACAGGATATTGGCGGCGCCCTCGGCGCCCAGCACGGCGATCTCGGCGCTCGGCCAGGCGTAGTTGACGTCCGTTCCCAGGTATTTGCTTCCCATCACGATGTAGGCTCCGCCGTAGGCCTTGCGTGTGATCACGCTGATCTTGGGGACGGTGGCCTCGGCGTAGGCGTACAGCACTTTGGCGCCGTGGCGGATGATGCCGCGATGTTCCTGATCGACGCCGGGAAGGAATCCGGGGCTGTCGACAAAAGTCACCAGCGGAACGTTGAAGCAGTCGCACATGCGCACAAAGCGCGAGATCTTATCCGAGGCGTCGATGTCCAGTACGCCGGCCATCACGCTCGGCTCCTGGGCGACAATGCCGACGCTGTGTCCTCCCAGACGCGCCAACCCGACGATGGCATTGCGTGCCCACGCCGCCTGGATCTCGAGGAAGGATCCGCGGTCGACAATATGCTCGATGACCGCGTGCATCGAATATGGGGTGGCCGGATCGAGCGGGACGATGGCGTTGAGTTCCGGATCCATCCGCAGGGGGTCATCGTCCGTCACGCGGAAGGGCGGGTTCTCGACGTTGTTCGAGGGAAGATAACCGAGCACTCGCCGGCAGAGGGCCAGTGCCTCGAATTCGTTGGCCACTGCCAGGTGCGCCGTGCCGCTGACCGAGGTGTGGATCGAGGTCCCACCCAGGCTCTCCGGATCGATGATCTCGCCGGTCACGGCCCGAATGACCTCCGGCCCGGTTAGGAACATGTACGAGTGCTTATCGACCATCACGATCAAGTCTGTCAGTGCCGGAGAGTAGGCGGCGCCGCCGGCGCAGGGGCCAAGCATCACGCTGATCTGGGGGATCACCCCTGAGTATTGCGCGTTGCGGCGAAAGATCTCGGCGTACCCGCCCAGGCTGCGCACGCCGTCCTGGATGCGGGCGCCGCCGGAATCGATCAGGCCGAGCATCGGCACGCCGTTGCGCAGGGCCAGATCCATCACCCGGCAGATCCGGTGACTCTGCGTCTCGCTCAATGTCCCGCCGTGCACGGTGAAGTCCTGCGCATAGACGTACACCGTGCGGCCATCGATTTGACCATACCCGGTGACTACGCCGTCGCCCAGGAACTTCTCGGTGCTCAGTCCGAGTTCGTCACCCTGTCCGGTGATAAAGGGCTCGAGCTCGTGGAACGTCCCCGCATCGAGGAGCAGATCCAACCGCTCGTAAGGGGTCATCTTGCCCTTGGCATGTTGTTTGGCGATTCGATCTGCGCCGCCGCCCAGTCGGGCCTCTTGACGGAGCTTGCGCAGCTGCAGGATTCGTGGGTCTTCGGTCATACGCCCTCTATCTCCGCAGCTGATCGAGATGCGGCCCCACAAGCCTAGCCGGGAGGTCAACCGACGGTCAAGGGAGGGGTTGCAGGGAATTCCGGTGACCTTCCACCGGATACGCTGCGTGCGGGTCGAGCCGGCAATCGATTGATTCCGGCCATTCATCACGCCCGAAGTGCCCCGAACGTCCCGCTCGTCTCTCCCGGCTGACAAGAGTAGCGCGACGTAGCTCTCAAAACCCGTCAGGCTCATTCAGCCAGCTTCTCGCCTAGCCCAAGGTGCCACGACGTCATTGTGGACTGTCCCGGTAGGGCACCAAGTTGTCGCGTAAGGGCGAAGCACCGTTCGTGCCGCGAAGCCCGGCGGCACGCCGGTGCGAGACGGCATGCTTCGCCCATCCATTCACCCTACGGGATCCCCCGCGACGATGGCGGTGAGGCATCGAAGGGTATGAGGCGCCTGCTGATCCGGCAATGGGGAGACGCGCCGCGACCGTTTGGGAGACCCCGATGCGGGTAGGGGGGAAGCATGCCCAACTCGAGTCGGAGGAGGGCGGGCGCCTTTCGGCATGCTTCGCCCCTGCAGTGGATAGGCAGGTTGTCCGCTTTCGGGGCGTGCCCGGTTGGCCAAAACCGTAGGGGCACGGCATGCCGTGCCCCTACCTGTCAGTGATCGGTGAAGGGACCGCGCAAGGCGTTGGGGGATTAGCTCATTCCGGCGAGCTGGACGACCGCCTGCGCCAGTCGGCTGCGGAGATCCACCGCAATCTGCCGCATCAGCCGGTAGCCGAGAGCATTGTCCTGGTCACACAGCGCCCGCAGGCCGGCAGAGGCAATGCTGAGCAGCGACCCGTCTGTGCGCGCCACGGCAGTCAGCAGGTAGCCGTTCGGCTCGAGCAGGCTCGAGAGGCCGAGCAGGTCTCCAGTGACTGCCGTCAACACGAAGACCTGCTTGCCGCTGCCAAGAATCGTCATCAGGTCGACCTCGCCCTCCGTCACCACCATGAAAGCATCGGCCGGCTTCCCGGGCTCGAGGAACCTCTCCCCTGCGGGCAGTCGGCCGCTTTCAGTGAAGAGGCGGGTTCCTGCCTTGAACTTCGTTTCCTGGCCGATCATGGCGATGTCGCGCAGGGTGGCTTCCGGGAACCCACCGAAGATCGGGTAGCGTCTGAGCGTCTCGGTAGAGATCATTTCAGGTCCTCCTGATGGAGCCACGCCTCGATTGCGGCGACGGCTCGGGGGATGGCTAGTTCGACGTCGGGCGTCAGTTGCTCGCTGAACGTCAGGACGTCCGCGGCCTCGATGCCCAGAATGACGATTGCCTCATCCACTGGCAGGGCGAGCCCGGACTGACGGCCGAGCTCAAGCGCCATGCGCAGGTTGATCCCGTGCGCCGTCGCCGTCCGCTGCGTGGGGACCGAGTGTATGTCGAGCGTGTGTAAGGTCCCGGCTGGCGCACCGGTCTGGATGGCATCGACCAGCAGAACCCGGTCGAAACCGGCCAGCTGTTCGGCGAGCCCCAGCCCGCCGCGCTCATCCTCGGAAACTGTCACGCCGGAGGACGGGGGCAGGCGCTGCGCCACGCGGCGCACCACGCGTAACCCAATGCTGTCATCCCCCAGGATGGCGTTCCCCAAACCAAGGACGAGCGTCCGCATTGCGTTACGCCACGCGCCAGCGGATCTTTGCCCGCTGCCGCGCGCTGCGCCCGGCGTGCGCCCGGCTCACCCGAGGTTCTTCGTCAGAACCTCGAGGACCTCTCCGTTCGGCCCCCGCAGACGAACCTCCATGGGCATCTGTCCCGGCAGCGAGTGCGTCGCGCAGCCGAAACACGGGTCATAGGCCCGGAACCCCATCTCGACCATGTTGAGCAGGCCCTCGGTGACCTTGCCCTTGTGGATCAGCTTCTCGGCGGCCCGCTTGCACGACATGGCGATGGGCGCGTAGTTGTTCGTCGTGCCGACGATCAGGTTGACCTCGGTCAGGATGCCTCGCGCGTCGGTCTTGTAGTGGTGGGTGAGCGTGCCGCGCGGCGCCTCGACGGACCCTACGCCCTCGGTCGGAGTTTCCGTCGGGATCGTCCGGTAGTTCGGGCTGGTAATTTCCGGATCGGTGGCAAGCTCCACCCAACGCTCGGCGGCGTAGAGCAGTTCAACCAGCCGGGCCCAGTGGGTTGCCAGTGTGGCGTGCACCGGCTTGCCGCCGAGCGTCTTGTAGAACTCCTCGTAGGCCTCCTGGGCCTTCGGCGTCGCCATACCATCGGCGGCGTTGAGCCGCGAGAGAGGCGTGGCCTTGTACACACCCGAGTCGCTGCCGTCGACAAGCCCCTTCCAGCCGACCTTCTTCAGGTACGGGAACTTCAAGTAGGTCCAGGGCTCGACGTGTTCGGCGATGACGCTCAGGTAGTCCTTGGGCGCGTACTTGACGAATTCCTTGCCGTCGGGGTCGACGACGCGGATCAGGCCGTCGTAGAAGTTGACGCGGTTCTTGTCGTCGACCATGCCCATCGAGTAGGTGCGGTGAGTGTAGATGTCGCCCAAGATCAGGTCGACGTAGGCCTTGTTGCCCAGGACGATGTCGCGGAATGCCTGCAGCGAGAACAGGGCGAACTCGATGGCGTCGCGCCCGAGCTTCTCGATCTCTTTGCGCTGCTCCTCGTTGATGCCACGGCTGACGCCGCCAGGCAGCCCCCAGTTTGGCTGCACGCGGCGGGCGGCCATCATCTGGATCAGGTAGTGGCCGTCGTGGCGCATCTTAAGCACCTTGCCGGCCACGTCCATGCCCACTTTCTGGATCACGCCCAGGATGTTGCGCTCGGCCACCGGGGCATCCGGCCCGACGATGAAATCGGGCGCACCGAGGGCGTAGAAGTGGGTAGTGTGGTCGGTAGCGAAGAAGATGCTGTACATCAGCTCGCGCAGCTTCTTCCCCGCCGGAGGCGGGTCGACGTGCCACAACGCGTCGAGGGCCTTGGACGCCGCCATATGGTGCGCCTCGGGGCACACGCCGCAGATGCGGTCGGTCAGGTTGGGCATGTCCTCCGCCGGACGGCCGACACAGAACACCTCGAAGCCACGCAGCTCCGGGATCTGGAAATAGGCGTTGGCGACCTCGCCTTGGTCGTCGAGAAAGATGTCGATCTTGCCGTGGCCCTCGAGGCGGGTGATGGGGTCAATCGAGATTCTCTGCATGGGTTCGCCTCCTCGGGCCTAGTGCCCGTTGCCGCTGATCGCCGAGCGGCGCAGCAGGCTGTGGGGCAGGCTGAAGCGGTAGAAGGTGCCCACCGGGTCCGGGATGCCCTCCTGGATGATCCGGCGGATCTCGGCCGGGTCCTGTGAGTCGATCACCGAGGCCAGCGCCGTCATCATCCGGGCGCCGAAGTCCTCGACGTCGACATTGGCGCCGTGGCAGCCGATGCAGGGCGAGTTGACCTTCGGACACAGCGCGCCGCATCCGGCACGCGTCGCCAGCCCGAGGCAGACCAGACCCTGCTCGAGCAGGCACTCGGTCTCGTTGGGGATGATCTCCCAGGTGCGCTTGAAGGACTTGATCTTCTTCTCGTTGCGCGTGCGCGGGCATTCGTCGCACACCGTCGTCTCTTTGCCGAGGACAGTCCCGGCCGGGGGCAGGGGGGCGCCGCCCAGCCCGGCGATGACCACCTTGACGATCTCGTAGATGTTCTCGGCCTCCGGCGGGCAGCCCGGGACGTAGTAGTCCACCTCCACCGTCTGGTCGAGCGTCTTGACCGTGTCGTAGAAGACAGGGATGTGCAGCATTCCCTCGGGTGCCTGGTACTCCGGCTGCGGGACAATGCCCTGGGGGTTGTCGACCGACGGGCTCTTGCGGTAGACGTAGTCGAAGATCGCCTCGCGCCCGGAGAGATTGGCCAGGCCGGGGATGCAGCCTTCGTGGGCGCACGAGCCGAACGCCACCAGGATCTTGGACTTGCGGCGCAGCAGCTGGGCCATGTACTCCTGCTCGCTGTTGCGAATGCTGCCGTTGAACAGGCAGACGTCGATGCTCCCGTCGGCCATCTTCTCGATGTCGCGAACTTTAGCGTCGATGGCGACCGGCCACAGGACGATGTCGAAGGCCGCGGCCACCTCGAGGATCTTCTCGTCGATCGCCAGAACGGCGATCTCGCACCCACCGCACGACGCCGCCCAGTAGAGTGCCAGCTTCGGCTTGGCAGTCATGCGGACACCTCCATGGCTTCGGCGTGCTCGTGGGGCAGGCGGGCGATGGCCTCCTGGTGGCCGCCGTTCTCGCTCCAGAAGCGCGGCCAGTTCATCGGCCCCAGGGCGCGCACCTGCTCGATCATCTCGTTGATCGCCGCCGCCAGTACGTTGCCTTCGGCGGCGGAGGCCCACTGCAGCCGCAGGCGGTGATCCTCCACCCCCATGGCCAGCAGGGTGTGGCGCAGCATCTCGTAGCGCCGCATGGCCTTGTAGTTCTGCTCCAGGTAGTGGCACTCCCCCGGATGGCAGCCGGCGATCATCACGCCGTCCGCCCCCAGGGAGTAGGCCTTGAGGATGAAGGACGGGTCGACGCGGCCGCTGCACATGACGCGGATCGTCCGGATGTTGGGCTGATACTTCATGCGCGCCGTGCCCGCCAGGTCGGCCGCGCGGTAGGAGCACCAGTTGCACAGGAAGGCGATGATCTTGGGCTCGAAGCGTTCGTCAGTCATGGGCTTCCTCCGCTAGGCCGGCACGGCCACGGGCTTCAGCGCTCCGCCGTTGCCGCTCACCGCGTCATACAGCAGCCCCTCGAGCTCGGCCGTGATCTGCTGGTTGCTGAAGTGGGCGCCGCTGATGGCCTGCGCCGGGCAGGCGGCCACGCACGTGCCGCAGCCCTTACACAACGCGGCGTTGATGTAGCTGACGCCTTTCTCGGCCAGGAACTCGATGGCGTTGTACGGGCACAGGTTGTTGCAGATGCGGCACCCGGAGCAGTGCTCCTCGTGGATCGTGGCCACCACGGGCTCGATCATCACCGTGCCCTTGGCGATCATGCCCTGGATGCGCGAGGCCGCCGCCGCTCCCTGGGCGACCGAGTCGGGGATGTCCTTCGGCCCCTGACAGACGCCGGCGATGAAGATCCCGTCGGTCATCGTCGCCACCGGGTCGAGCTTCGGGTGGCGCTCGGTGAACCAGCCGTCCATCGAGCACGAGATCCCGAAGCGCAGGCCGACTTCCTTGGCGTCGGCCCGCGGCTGCAGGCCCGACATCAGAACGACCATATCGAAGGGCAGCCGGCGCTGCTTGCCGACCAGCGTGTCCTCGACCTGGACGATCAGCTTGCCCTCTTCCTCCGGCCGTCGGGCGGCGTCGGTCACCTCGGCCACCCGGCCTCGGATGAAACGCATGCCCTCATCCTGCAGTCGGTCGTAGAACTCCTCGTAGTTCTTGATGCGGAGCCCGGATGTCGATGTAGAAGCTCGTCACCTCGGCCTGGGTCTTTTCCATCACCAGGTGCCCGAACTTGAGCGCAGCCATGCAGCACACCGCCGAGCACTGCGGGTTGGTCTGCTTGTCGCGGCTGCCGACGCAGTGGACCAGGGCGATCGACTTGGGCTCGGTCACCCCGTCGCGCAGCACGATCTTGCCGTCCGTCGGGCCGGCGGCGTTGCACAATCGTTCGAACTCCAGGTTGGTGAAGACGTTCGCCAGCCGTCCATAGCCGAACTGCGAGAGGCGCCGGGCGTCGAACAGGTCCCAGCCGGTGGCCAGGACGATGTTGCCGACATCCAGATCGAGGAACGTATCCTCCTGGTCGAAGCGGATGGCGTTCGTCGGGCAGAACTTCTCGCACGCCTTGCAGGTCCCGCGTTCGTAGAAGGTGCAGTTGTCGCGGTCGATCACCGGGAACTTCGGTACGGCCTGCGGGAAGGGGCGGTAGATCGCCTTGCGGTAGCCCATTCCGGCCTCGAAGACCTCGTCGACGACCTTGCGCGGGCACTTCTCGATGCAGATCCCGCAGCCGGTGCAGTCCTTCTCATCCACGCCGCGCGCCCGCTTGCGGATGCGGACGTGGAAGTTGCCGACGAAGCCCGTGACCTCCTCGACCTCGGCATAGCTCAGCAGCGTGATCTTGTCGTGCGTCCCGACGTCCGACATCTTGGGCGTCAGGATGCAGGCCGAGCAGTCCAGGGTGGGGAAGGTCTTGTCGAACTGCGCCATATGGCCGCCGATGGACGGCTCGCGCTCGACCATGAATACCGGGTACCCGGCGTCGGCCAGCTCGAGGGCCGACTGGATGCCGGCGATGCCGCCGCCCACGACCAATGTGTTGGGGTTGACCGGTACGGGCGTCGGCTCGAGCTCCTCCTGCAGCTGGACGCGGCGCACAGCGCCTGAGATCAACGCCTTGGCCTTTTCGAGCGCCAGCGCTTTGTCCTCGGTCACCCACGAGACCTGCTCGCGCAGGCTCGCCATCTGCATCAGATACGGGTTCATGCCGGCGGTGGCGACGGCGCGCCGGAAGGTCTTCTCATGCAGGTGAGGAGAGCACGCGCCGACTACAACGCGCGTCAGCCCGTGCTTCTTGATGTCCTCGGCCACCAACTCCTGGCCGAGCGACGAGCACATGAACTTGTACTCCCGCGCCACGGTCACGCCCGGCAGCTCGCCGGCGAATCTGGCGACCTCGACGACGTCGACCGTCCCGGCGATGTTGCTGCCGCAGTGACAGATGTAAACCCCGACTTTCTCGCTCATTGCTACCCCTCCACCCGGCTGGGCATCGGCAGGGATTTGTCGTCCTTCTTCCGCTTGGGCGGTCCGGCAGGCTCCGGCTCGACGGCCGTACCGATCTTGGTGAGAGCCTTGGCGGCCGAGACGATCTCGTCCCCGATCCCCAGCTCCTTGGGCGCCATCCCCATGGCCAGCCCGATCATCTGGGTGAAGTACAGGACGGGGATGTGGTAGTTGGTGCTGAAGTGGCGATTCATCGCGCCCTGGAACCCGTCCAGGTTCAACTGGCACATCGGGCAGAGCGTGACGATCACGTCGGTCTGGTAGTCGTCCGCGCCTTTGATCAGACGCCGGATCATCTCGAACCCGGTGGCCTCACTGATCTGGGTCATGTGGCCGCCGCAGCAGTGCGCCTTCATCGGGTAGTCGACGACCTCTGCCCCCAGCGCCTTGAGGATTTTGTCCAGGCTGGTGGGGTACTCGGGGTCCTGATCTCCATTGTGGAAGCCGGGGCGGACGATCATGCAGCCGTAGTAGGGCGCCACGCGCAGCCCGCTCAGGGGGCGAGTGACCTTGGCCGCCAGGGCGTCCAACCCGACGTCTTCGAAGATCACATCCAGCAAATGGCGGACGTGCAGGCTGCCCGGCTTGTAGCTCAGGCCGCCGGCCGCCAACGCCTTGCCGACGCGATCGGCGAGTTTGGCGTCCTGGCCGAGCACCTTGTCGCACTTGCGCAAGTTTAGGTAGCAGGCGCTGCACGGCGCCACCACCTGGTCGACCCCCGCGTTCTTCGTCGCCTGGGCCAGATTGCGGGCGATCAGGCTGTAGGCTGCGGTCAGATTGAGGGAGACGTATTCAGTGGCGCCGCAGCAGTTCCAGTCCTCGACCTCTTCCAGCTCCATGCCCACTCGCTCGGCGACGGCCCGGGTCGAGACGTCATAAGCCGCCGCGTTCTTCTCGAGGGAGCAGCCCGGGAAATAGGTGTACTTCATGCCTGCGCCTCCAGCTCCTTGGCCTTGGCCAGGATGCGCTTCAGGCCGTCCAACGCGCGGATGCGCGTCGGGGTGAAGCCCATGCGGCCTTTGGTGACCATGCCCACGCCCATGTCCATGATCTTGAACGCGCCGAAGGGGTTGTGGCGGATCATGTGCACACCCATCAGGCCGAGTTCAAAGGACCGCCCGTACTCCTCCACCCAGTGGATGAAGGTCTTCGAGAAATCCGGAGCGGTGGAGTCGTCGTACAGTCCGTCGCGCACCGCCAGCCGCTTCAAGGAGTACATGATTTCCGTGATGGGGATTTCCTTGGGGCAGCGGGAGGTGCAGTAGTAACACGACACGCAGTACCACGGCGTGTTGCTGCGCAGGACCTCCTCCCGCATCCCGCTGTTGATCATGGCGAACAGGGCGCGGGGCGTGTGGTCCATGTCCGCGCCGGAGGGGCAGGAGCCGCCGCACGTGCCGCACTGCAGGCACGTGCGCAAGGCCTCGCCTCCGGGGGCGGCGGAGATGACCTCCTCCAGGAACGGATTGGCTGACTTACGATGCATGCGGCACCTCGGGAATCAAGAGACCTCACACCCACCGGCCGCAGATCGGTCGTGTGGGCGCGAGGTCCAGAGCAGCCTGTCCGGTTGACAAGGCATAGGCAAGCCTTAGGGATTGGATGTGCGCGCAAGAACTCGATCTTCCCGGCTCGGCTCGGCCGGAGAATGCTACCGATGTTATGTGATGGTTTTCACATACCAGCATATACCAATTTGTCTCTAGTATCCACTGTCAGGTCAATTCCGGCGCAGTGATGGAATTCCCGCCGCCGCGGGAAGAATGTCAGAGAGGTGATGGATGGTGGCGGGTGGGCGGAAGGTTGGCGCTTGCCTTCGGCGCCGACTGACCCCAAACTTACCCATGGCCCATGACAGGCCGATCGCGCCTGCGTTCACGATGAGGAGATGAGCGACATGCCAATCAAGACCAAGCCAAAGCCGAAGTCAAGAGCGGTCAAGCCCAAGAAGGCAGCCCGACCTGCGGCCAAGAAGGCCACCCCGAAGGTGGTCAAGCTGCCCTACAAGCCGATCAAGCTCAAGCTGCTCCGGCCAGTGCCGTCGGACATCGACATCGCCCAGGCCGTCACGCCGAAGCCGGTGACGTTGATCGCCCAGGAAGTGGGCATCCGGCTCGCAGAACTCGAGCTGCATGGCGAATCCAAGGCGAAAGTGCGCCTCGAGATCTTGGATCGTCTCAAGGGCCGGAAGAACGGCCGATATATCGATGTCACCGCCATCACCCCGACGCCCCTGGGTGAGGGGAAGAGCACGACCATGATGGGGCTCAGCCAGGCGCTGGGGGCGCATCTGGGCAAGCGCGTTTTCACGTGCATCCGCCAGCCCAGCCAGGGCCCGACGTTCGGGATCAAGGGCGGGGCGGCCGGCGGCGGTTACAGCCAGGTCATCCCGATGGAGGACTTCAATCTCCACCTGACCGGCGACATCCACGCCATCACCGCCGCCAACAATCTGTTGGCCGCCGCCATCGATGCCCGCATGTTTCACGAGGCCGAGCAGGACGACGAGAAGCTGTTCAACGCCCTGTGCCCGAAAAACAAGCAGGGCAAGCGCCGTTTCTCTCCGTCGATGCTCCGCCGCTTGAAGAAGCTGGGCATCTCCAAGACCGATCCTGAAACGTTGACGATCGAAGAGCGCAAGCGCTTCGCCCGCCTGGACATCGACCCGGCCAGCATCACCTGGCAGCGCGTCGTCGACACGAACGACCGGTTCCTGCGCCGCATCACCATCGGCCTGGGGCCCGAGGAAAAGGGCAAGACCCGCGAAACGGGGTTCGATATCACCGTCGCCAGCGAGATCATGGCCATCCTGGCGCTGACCACGGACCTGGCCGACCTGCGCGAGCGGTTGGGCCGCATCGTCATCGGCACCAGCAAGGCCGGGGAAGCAGTTACCGCCGAAGACCTGGGCGCCGCCGGCGCACTGACGGTCCTGATGAAGGACGCCATCCTGCCGACACTGATGCAGTCGCTTGAGGGCACGCCGGTCTTCGTCCACGCCGGCCCGTTCGCCAATATCGCCCACGGCAACAGCTCGATCATCGCCGACCGCATCGCACTCAAGCTGGCCGATTACGTCGTCACCGAGTCCGGGTTCGGCGCCGATATCGGCATGGAGAAATTCTTCGACATCAAGTGCCGCTACTCCGGGCTAGTCCCGCAGTGTGTTGTCCTGGTGGCGACGGTGCGTGCTCTCAAGATGCACGGCGGCGGCCCGAAGGTCGTGGCCGGCAAGCCCCTCGACCAGGCGTACACCGACGAGAACCTCGAGCTGCTCAAGAAGGGCCTGGGCAACCTGCAGCACCACATCAAGAATGCGCTGCGCTTCGGCGTGAACGTCGTCGTGGCGGTCAATTCCTTCGCCAGCGACACTCCCGCCGAGGTCGAGATGGTGCGCAAGGCGGCCAAGGAAGCCGGTGCCGAGGACGCCGTGGTCTGCACGCACTGGATGGACGGCGGCAAGGGCGCGGTCGAGCTGGCCAAGGCGGTGGTCAAGGCTGTCGAGAAGCCGACCAAGTTCCAGTTCCTCTATCCGCTCGAGTGGACGATCAAGCAGAAGATCGAGAAGATCTGCAAGGACATCTACGGAGCCGACGGCGTGGAATACTCGCCTGAGGCGGAGAAGAAGATCGAGCTCTACACCCGGCTCGGCTTCGATAAGCTCCCGATGAACATGGCCAAGACGCACCTCAGCCTGAGCCACGACCCGAGCCTCAAGGGCGTGCCCAAGGGTTACAAGGTGCCCATCCGTGACATCCGCGCCTCGGTCGGGGCCGGGTTCCTGTACCCGCTGCTCGGCGAGATGCGCACGATGCCCGGGCTGCCGACCCGGCCGGTCTTCTACGACGTCGACGTCGATCTGAAGACCAAGCGGGTGGTCGGGCTGTTCTGATCCTGCCGTCGTCCACCGACGGCCACGGGCCTCCCGCGAGGGAGGCCCGTTTGATTCGCCGAGCGCAATGCGTGTTCGGCGAGCCGACCCGCAGGAATCGCGGCGCGGCCAGGGGCGGCAGGGGCACGGCATGCCGGGCCCTTCCGATCAACGATGGATTCGTGGCGCCGCAAGGATTCGTAGGGGCGGGTTTCAAACCCGCCCCTACGGGGAATATCGAGGGCGATCGTGGCGGTTTCCGGCTGGGGCGAGTCAGGATGCGCGACTCAGGCTGACGCTGCCCTCAACTGCGCCGCCGGGCGCGCCGAATCGCCTCGAAGATGCCGTAAGCCAGCACGGCGTCGATCGCCAACGCCACCAGCCCGAAGACGATCCGGCCGCCCACCGGATCCTCGCCGCTGGTTGTCCAGGAGCCGATGGTCGTCTGGCTCGTATAGCGGACACCGGGAGCGAAGGCGGTCCAATTGCATACGCCCGCCACGAGCAGGAAGAGCAGCACCCCGAGGAGCGTCCTGACCGCGCTCGGGGTGGAGCGGGGGATCCAGAGCATGACCGCAAACAGGATCAAGCCCGTGCCAAGTGCCAGGATGACGCCCGCGGGCGCCGCGAACGCCCCTCCGTCGGTGGGGACCACGCCGGCCAGGGCTCCGAGAATCAGCGCTCCCATCAGAGCCGATCCAATGCCGAAAAGGATGCGGATCCAGACAGGCCCTCCGTCGTCCATCTTCGGTGCCCTCCCACTCTCCGTTGCCGGGTCGCTCAATCCGCCGGTGCCTGCTCCGCAAGCCGGGAAGCGCGGGCCTGCGCGGCCCGCGCCACGAGTCCCAGATGGACACGCCGGGTGATGGGGAACGCCGCAGCGCACAGGCTTGCCAAGAGCAAGAGCACGACCGGCACCCAGCTGACCAGGATGCGCAAGCCGGTCAACGTGGCGGCACCCTGCGTCGCCGCGCCGGCCTGGTAGCCGGTGAGCTCAAGGACCCAGCCGATGACCAGCAAGGCAACCGAGGTTCCGAGTTTCTGCAGGAAGGTCATGACGCCGCCGAACACGCCTTCCTGGCGCTCGCCACTGTCGATCTCGATCACCTCCATTACATCCGCAGCCATCGAGGTCGGCAGGATATGCGCTGACGAGACGCCGAGCCCGGCGAGCACGCCCACCAGGTAAACCGGGACGACCTGCATCTGAGGGACGAACCACAGGATGACATGCGTGACCGCCCAGGTCAGTGTGGCGACGACGAAGGCCCATTTCTTTTCCAGGCGTGACGCCATCCAGTTGACGAAGGGCAGGAAGACGATGGCGCTCCCCAGGATGACGGCCAGGACGATGGCCGAGTCTTCCTCCGGGATTCCGGCCCAGTAGACGACGTAGTAGGCGAAGACCGCTTCAACGATTGCGATCGCCAGCCATGCAAGCCAGTTCACCAGCATGGCCAGCCAGAAGGGCCGGCTGCGGAGAACGCTGCGGATCGATTGGCCGATACCCAACCGGGGAGGGGCTTGGAAATCTGCTCGCTCGCGTACCCGCGCCACGATCAGCAGGAAGGGCAAGGCGCTCAAGATACCGACGCCGACGGCCGCCCAGCCGAACCCGACGCGCAATGAGGGGGCGGCGTTGAAGACCACCGGCAGCGCCACGGCCGCACCGAGCCCGGCGATGATCGAAGTCGCCATGCGATAGGTCACGATCGACGTGCGCTCGTCGCTGTCCAACGAGAGCTCGGGCATCAAGGCGTAGTAGGGGCCGGTCACGATGGTCATGAACAGGTCGAACAGGAAGTAGGCCCCCAGGTAGTACAGGGCCAGGGCGGCGCTGGACAACCCCGGAGGGACGATCCAAAGCAGGACGTAGGTGGCCGCCATGGGCAAGGCACCGGCGAGCATGAACGGCCGCCGCCGGCCAAGGCGTGTGCGCGTGCGGTCGGACAGCGCTCCAACGAGCGGATCGTTGACGGCATCCCACAGCCTGGCAACCAGCAACAAGCTGCCCGCAATCCCAGGGCGTATGCCGGCGACGTCGGTCAGGAAGAAGAGGTAGTAGAACGGGATGATGGTTCCGCCGGCGACCGATGGGCCGAACTCGCCCAACCCATAGATGACCTTGGACCAGAGGGAAAGGCTCGCCGATGTGCCAGTGGTGCTGTCGGGCGGGGTCATGTCATCCCCTTTGCGGCGGCCCCGGCGGGAATCCGTTTGGATTGGGGCGGCCGAACTCCCCAGCCATAGAAAGTAGGGACGAAGAGTATGTGGCTCCCCTCCTGGCGTGCGCGGGCGAATTCGGATTCGAGCCGCCGTAAGTCAGCCGGGGAAGAAATCCCCTTCAGGTCGTCGGACAATGTCCGCCACTCGAGGTCGCACAGGGTAGGTGTCGGCTCGACTCCCGCCTCACTCCATTCCCCTCCCAGGACGCCGGCTTGAACCTGCGCCAGCCCCGCCTGGTGGAGAAGCTTGCGCAGTCGGCGGCCCAGCCGCGGATCGGCGCCTCGCACCCGCAAGGACTGCTCCTGGAGGCCGCCGAGCGCCGCCAGGCTCTCAGGGTACTCGACGCGCCCACCATAATCCGGCTCTGCAAGGCATAACACCCCACCCCCAGGCCGGGTGACGCGCAGCATCTCAGCCAGGATGGCGTGGGGATCTTCGACCCACAGCAGGAGGAAATGGCAATACACCAGATCGAGCGAGCAATCCGGGAAGGGGAGCCGTTCTCCTAGTCCGGTGACGCAGGCAGCGGTCGGATCGCTTCGTCGCGCGAACTCATTCACCCGCCGATCACGGTCCAGCCCGATGACCGTGCCGTGTGTCGAGGAGCGCAATTCGGTGGTGATCGCTCCGGTGCCCGATCCGACCTCAAGGATCCGCGCGGCTTGGTCGACGCGGAACCGCTGGAAAGCCTGCCGGCGGATGGCGGCGGTCCAGCCGGCCTGCTGGAGATAGCGCTGATGGATAGCCTCAGGCGAGTCGGGCATCAGGACGCCGCATGGCGCAGGGACGGGTTGCGGCACGGCCGTCGTAGGCTCCGGGGTTTGGAGGCACGTACCTGCCGCGGGCGGTCTGGCGACGACGCAGCGGTCGACTCAAGGGCCAACACGAGCCCAGATGTCCGCCCAGGAGTCGCGCAGCACGTTGCCCAGCAGGCGGTCGACACCCTGCGTGGGCAGGACGTCGCCATCGGGTTCGACATACAACCAGGCGCGGCCGCCGCCCTCCGCCGGCTTGTCGAGTTCGAGCTGGATCGGGTGGCGGGCAGAGTAGGGGGCGGGCAAGTCCCAGATCAGGTCGAGGCCGAGGTCGGCCGCGGCCTGGCGTGCGGCGGCAAGAAGCTCCCGGCCGGCATCGCCTGGACTGGAAACCGTGAGGGAAATCGCCGGCACGCCGAGCCGTTTGAGCTCGCGCAGCATGGCGGTGACTTCAGACGGTGACCCGGAGAGCGTGAGATGCACGGCGGTGAAGATGTCGGACGCCAGCGCGGCATGCAACCCCGCCATGCTGGCGCCGTCTTTGGATGCCAGGGAGAGCAGAATGTGATCGAGCCCGGCCGCTTCGAGTGATTTGATGTAGCTTGGATCGGCCAAGCGTCGCCCTTCGGTGATCAGCCCGGACACCTGCCCGAGCTCCTGTGCATAGCCAACAAGAGCAACAAGATCGGCGCGTCGGGTGGGTTCGCCGCCGGTGAAAGTGACGTGCGGGATCCCCGCCGACCACGCGCTCTGCAACACTCCCTTCCATTCTTCCGGGCTGAGCTCGCGGTCGACACGCTTAGGGGCCAGCGGATCAAGTGCGCCATCGGGATCCGTGGCGTAGGTCAACGCTATATCAATCCGACAAGGCGCCGACAACCGTGTGGAGTAGGGCTCCTGCCGGTCCATCCCCAGGAACACAACTGGGTCAAGGTCCGGCTGGGTCGCCAGCCGCATGACCTGGTCGCGCAGCTGAGCCTGGTCCGCAAGTGCCCGTCGTCGGCTGACGCGGAAGCGGCCGCGGACGGCTCGGGCGGCATCGGCAACCGTGGCGTCGCGAATCAGCTCCAGGGCGTGTGCGGCGGCGGTGGCGTTCAAGTGCAGGATGGTGGCGGCATTGACCAGGAGCAGGGCGCTTCCATCCGGTTCGACTCTCAAGTGCAGCCGGTAGGGGATCGCCGCGTCGGGCTTGGGTTGGGAGGCGTACATCCCCGGCTTGATCGGTCCGGCCGGCCGGGTAAAGGGAAACCAGCGCTCCAGGATCGACGTCATGGCAACCTCGCTCAGCAGCGCACCGTCATGCGACGGGCAGCTCGAACTCCACGCGACGCGGCGGCTGGTGTGACAGGGTCAGCGGACACCCTCCACCGCACTCGGACAGGATTGCGCAGGTGCTGCACGCCTCAGGGACATACCGGCGTTCTCGGAGATAGCGCGCGAGCTCGTGATCCCAGATCGAACTCCCACGCGTCGTGCAGCATGTTGCCCAGCGGTTGATAGTATGACTGGCACGGAATGACCGCGCCATCCGGTTCGACGCACAGGTTGTAGAGTGCTGCGGTGCAGCCCTTGACGCCCAGTTCCATCTGGGTGGGGTCGAAGTGACAGTACTGCGTCGGCGTGTACCAGATCAACCGTTGACCGGCGGCCTCGGTCTTGCGCCGCGCCTGCGTCATCAGCGGCGCCAGCTCGGCCTCCCGCAATCCGGTCCCGACAGACTGCCCGCGGCCTGCGTAGATCAGCGCGTTCAACCCGACGGTGGGGACGCCCAGCTCGGCCAGGAAGTCGAGCGTTCGCTCCATCCCGCCGGAGTTCTCCGCCAGCAGGGTCGTATTGGTCATGACGTACAGGCTGGCCTGCAGGCAATTCCTCAGGCCGGCGACGGTTTGTTTCCATGCACCGCGTGCCGCGACCATGCGATCGTGGATGCTTTCGTCATGCGACTCGAGCGTAATCTGCACGTGGTCCAGACCGGCGCGGGTGAGCGCCTGCACGTAGGCTGGATCGGACAGCCGGCGGCCATTCGACAGCAAACCGGTGACCAGACCCTTCTCCTGCGCGTAGGCGACCAGGGTCGGGAGGTCGTCGCGCAGCGTCGCCTCGCCGCCCGTGAAGCACAGATGAGGAACCCCGACGTCGCGAATGCGGTCGATGATATGCATCCAGGCTGCGGTATCGAGCTCAGGGTAGTTTCGCGGCCGGGCGTTGTAGCAGTGGGCGCAGTTGTCATTGCAGCGATAGGTGAGGGCCAGGTCGATCCGGTAAGGCGCGCTGGGGACCTGGCTGAACGGCTGGAGCACGTCGAGATCGAGATCGTGGACCGGGCACGCGCCGTCGGGGCGGGCGAGCGCTTCGACCTGCGCGTGCACCTCGCGCCAGTCGGATTGCAGCTGCCGGCGGGGGACACGGTAGGCACGTGACAGACGCGCCAGCGCCTGGGCTTCCGGGACTCCTTCGAGGATCAGCCAGGCCATCGAGGAGGCTGTCGGGTTGAGGTGCACGATCCGGTTGGCGTTGACGACCAGCGTCCCGCTGCCGTCGGCTTCCACCCGCAGATGCAGGCGCGTGCGTTCGCCCGGCGCCGGCTGACGGGTGTAGGCATGCAGCCCCGGGTTCGGGGCGGCGGCCGCCCGCGTTTTACGCTGCAGGAAGGGCAGGCTCACCGGCCGCCCCCGGCGCACGCGCAGGCGCATCCGGCGCAGGCGCAAGCGCAGGCGCACGAATGGCCGCCGCCTCCTCCTCCGAATCCGCCGCTGCGACCCGACGAGGCCGACGGGGGCGGCGGGGGATTGGTGACCTTGGTCACGCTGCCGGTGAAGGACGAAAGGTTCGAGACAAGATTGCCGGCGGTATTCTGCACGCCCTTGACGACCGAGGCGGCGAAGTCCGCACCCGGGAGATGCGGCAGGCTTGGAGACGTGCCCACCGGCACGCTACCGGCGCCCGGGACGGCCACCGGGGAGGCCATGGTTCGCCCCGTGCTGTGCGCCGGGCTGAACCCACCCCACCACTGCGGCAGGAACACCGGGCCGGTGCGGAACGTGCGCTGCGTCCGATCGTCGAAGTCGCGGTCGAGCATCGTCCACTCGATCGACTCGGCGTAGCGCTCCGACTTGACCTCGGGTGTGCTGGCCTGCTCGACTTCGGTCCAGGCCTTCTCCATGATCGCTTTGTAGTAGTCGCGTGTCTCCCGCAGGCTGAAGCCCTTCATTTTGAGCTGCACGGCCTTCACCAGGTCGACCACCACCGTCTGGAGCTTGCGCGAGCGCTCGCGGGCGTCGCCTTCGACGATACCCTTGACAAAGGTTGCCTCGTAGTCACGCAGCTCTTGCCCCGGGGGCACGATCGCTTCCACCTTGAGAGGAGTCTCCTGGACCACCCGGGCACCGGTCTTCTTGATCGTGGAGAACAGCATCATCGTCAGCACCCGGTCGAGCGGCGTCTGGAGCAGGACGGCAGCTTCGACCGCGGTCAGGCCGCGCTTGATGCCATGGCCCTCGATGGCGATCTTCGGGGGAAGGTAGGCCAGCTTGCGCCGTTCGCCGGTGACGACCGCCGCGCCGATGATCAGGGCGAAGAACCCGGCGAAGCCGCCAAAGCACAGGATGCTGAAGAGTGCTCCTTCGGAGATGCCCAGCCGTTGCACGGCGCTGGGCCGGATCACGGCCCCGGTGTCGACATACGTGCTGGGGAAGGAAGCCCCAAAGACATACTGAGTATCGCCGCGCGCTTGCGGGTTGCGCCATTGGTAGACGATCCGCCCGTCCGCATCCAGCCCGGTGACCGGCTCGGACGGGAAGCTGTCCGGAGCCCCGTGCCAGCGCGGCTCCTCCGGTTGAACGCCGGGCGGGAGATGGAAGTACATCGTCAGATCGGTGGTGCCGGTCACATACTCGCTCCCGAACCAATTGGGGGAGAAGTTGACGCTGACCGTATCGGAACCCGAGCCCTCATACATGGCGCCGCGCACGCCTTCGATCGAGACGGCGAGTGTCCCGGTGCCGCCGGGTGGGATCGCCCGCGCTCCCAGGCCCACGGCCACCCCCGGCGTGACGTAAGGCGAGGCGCTGACGTCTGAGAGAGACTGCCCATCGATCGACGCCTTCACGCGTGACAGGTCGTAGTCCTCCGTGGGAACGCCGACATCGACGAAGTCCATCGGGTCGGCACTTGGATCGTTGGTGAAAGTCATCAGGTAGTCGATCGTCACCGTGCCGTCCGCCTGCCAGTAGACGTCGACGACCTCGGCGTCCAGGCTGAACAAGTACGTCTGGCTCCCGGCGGGGAAGGTGGCGACACCGGCGAGCACGAGTACAAGCACGAACACGAGGAGTTTCCCGATGCGTTTCATGGTCCCTCTCCCAGACCCGTGTCCGACCACGACCGAGCTCACCACTTGGGTTTCTCTTCCAGTTGATAGCTCGCCCCGCAGAACGGGCAGTGCACGACCGGGGCGCCGGCGAGCATCGTGATGTTCTCGGCCGTGAGCGCGCCGCCGCAGCTGTTGCAGGTCAACTTCTCAAGCTGGACGTCGCCGGAGAAGTCGATCTTCTGTACGATGGTCACTTCCTGCGCGGCCTTCTTCCCCAAGCGGCCGGCAAACCAGATCAGACCGAAGGCGACCGCCAGGGATACAACACCGACGGCCATCGTCCCCCACTTCTGCGAAATCTGGTCGCTGAAGGCTGCCCAGATGAACAACACGCCGAAGAAGAGGAGGACCGCCGCGAGAATGTACAAAATCGTTCGACCCGCGCCCATGATGCCTCCCGTATTGACCGTGGTCTCGCCCGCCAGTGTAGCAAACCGCAATCACGCGGACAAGCGACGAATGACACTCTGTGCTATCGAAATAGTCTTATTACTTGACGGGCGCCGAGCGGGAAAACACTTCTGCCGCTCGGCAGACTGCGACATGGATGTCTCGCCTCGCTGAGCTACCTGGCGCCCGGCGGTAGGGGTGCGCCCACAGAAGTCGCTACCCCAGCGCGCTTCGGTTCCGCCGAACGCGCCCAAAGTCCAAGATGGGACTCTCCACCTCGCCAGACTTGTCGAAAGCAACTCCCGCCTCCTTGGGTTCTTCTCTGGCATTCCACCCTCCGCGTGCACATGGGCCTGGCGGCGACTCGGGACACTTGCCATGACTGGCGCCTGATGCGGCTCTCCCCTCGAAGACCCCGACTCTGAATTGGATGCCGACGCCAGCATGCATGCTTTGGGTGCCTGGCACAAGAACGGGACGGGCCCCGCCTGCCGTGAGGTGCGCCTCCCCATTCCGGTGCAAACATCGTCGCGCCGAGGGGCGTCCCCGCCTGACGGCTGGCTGGCAGCAGCCTCCCATATTTCCCTGCTGCGACCCGCCTGAGGCGCGCGCCTTGACCGGCGACCCTGGGCGACTACAATGGGGAGGCGTCAGCCGGAGGTATTTTTGGCGAACTGGATCACCCTGTCGCGATTCCCGCTGCTCCTGGGGTATGTCTTGATTCTGTACTACGCGCCGGCACCCTGGCGCCTGGCGGCGGTCTTGCTCCTGTTCGCCGGCCTGATGCTCGACACGGTGGATGGCATGGTCGCGCGGCGCCGCGGGCAGACGAGCCTGATCGGGAGCGTCCTGGATATCGCCGCCGACCGGACCTACGAGCTTGTCCTCTGGGTGTGTTTCGCGGATCTGCTTCTGATTCCGGTCGCCATCCCGCTGATCGTCATCGCCCGCACCACGCTGACGGACGCGCTGCGGAGTATCGGCGTCGGCCAGGGGCAGGCGCCCTTCACTCAGCATCACACGCCGCTGGGGAAGTTCCTTGTGGCGTCACCCTGGGTGCGAAGCGGGTACTCCATCAGCAAGATCCTGGCCTTCCTCGGCCTGGCCGTGGCCGAAGCACTGGCCGGCTTCCCCGTCGCGTCCGCCCTGGGCGGCGCGGCGGCGCCGATCCTGGGTGTCGCCAGAGTCATCGCCTGGATCGCGGTGGTGGTGTGTGTGCTCCGCGGGCTGCCGGTGGTTGTGGGCTCCATCCGTCGCTACTGGCGTACCTCTCCGCCGGCCGGAGGATCAACCCCCGCATGACGCTCGCCAGCCTGAGTTCCGGTCGGCTGGCCCTGCCGGTCGCCATGGCCCTGGCACGTTGGGTGCCAGAGCGTCCCCTGCTTCGCCTGGCCGACGCTCTGGCCGAGCGTTTCGCAGGTGAGGACTCGCCGACGGTGAGCGCGGTGCGGGCCAACCAATCCGTGGTTCGCGGGATTCCGAAGGCCGATCCGGAGATCGACCGCGCCGTGCGCGCGGTCTTCCGAAGCGCCGGCCGCGGGCACGTGGCCCTGTTCAGGGCACTGGCGCGGGGCCGCCAGGAGCTCATGCGTGGCTGCGACGTTGACCCCGAATTGATCGAGCGGATCGGCATTGCTCGCGAACTCGGGCCGCGGGCTGGTGCTCGTCGGGCCGCACGTGAGCGCGTTCGACTTCTTCCTGTTGACCATCGCCGCCCGCGGCTTTCCGATGCAGGCCCTGTCGCCGGCGAATCCGACGGCCACGTACCGGCTTCAAAACGACCTGCGGACGAAATTCGGCGCGGAGACCACGCCGGCGTCCCGGGACTCAGTCAGATTGGCGATCCAGCGCCTTCTCAACGGAGGGATCCTGGGTACGGGCATGGACCGCCCGGCTCCGCAGGCTGAGTGGATCGAGTTTTTCGGCCGCAATGCGTACCTTCCGATCGGGTTCGCGAAACTGGCGATCCGCACGAACTCCTACCTCCTGCCGGGGGTGATCATCCCTGATGGCCCGGGGCACTATCGCGCCATGGCGCTCGAACTGATGGAGCCCCCGACCGAGCACACCGCAGCCGCCGCGCATGCCCTGGCACGCGAGGTACTGCGCCGGATGGAGCCCATCATCCGGACCTATGCGGACGATTGGCTGATGTTCCATCCGGTCTGGCCGGACGCCTGACAGGTGCCGGGATGCTGCTGCCATTGAGCCTGGCCCTGGCGGGCGTCGTCACCGGACTGGCCTGGCGTGTGCCGGCGTGGGGAATCCTGGACGCACGGGCGATGCAGCGTATCAACCGCGTGGCGCTTCCCAACGTGATTGACGGCGGGCTCGGCGCACTCAGGCTTACAGGTACGACCGCCTTCTTCATCGCCGCGCTCATCCTGGCCAGCCTTGCCCGCCCGGCTTGGGCCTTCAGCCTGGGGGTGGCGGCGCTTGCCGCCGAGGGGATCACGAAGGGATTGAAGGTCGCCCTCCGGCGCCGGCGGCCGTTCTCTGCCGAACCGGGCGTGGTCGATCGGCTTCCGCGCCAGCCCACCGACCCTAGCTTCCCGAGCGGCGATGCCATGCGTGCCGCGTTCCTGGGCGGATTGGCGCTGTCGGCACCCCAGGTGCCGCCGTGGGGCGCAGCCCTGTGTCTCCTGGCGTCGGTTCTTGTGGCACTTGGTCGCGTTCGGGCAGGTGCGCACTATCCGCTCGACGTGTGGGCCGGGTTCCTCCTGGGACTCGGCGCTGCCTTTGCCTGGGCGGCTGCGCTTGGGTTCTAGAGGCGAGAGGGAAAGGAGGCGCCGGATGTCTCACAAGCCCGCGGATCCGAACCGACGCGCCGCCGAACTTCGTCAGCAGATCCGGTTCCACAATCACCGCTACCATGTGATCGCTTCCCCCTTAATCAGCGACTTGGATTTTGACCGGCTGGTGCGCGAGCTGCAGGAACTTGAGGCGGCGCACCCCGAAGTCGTGACGCCCGATTCGCCCACTCGCCGAGTCGGGGGTGAACCGGCCGAACGGTTTGTGAAGGTGCGCCACCCGGCGTCGATCCTCAGTCTGGGGAATGCATTCAACATCGAGGAAGTGCGCGCCTGGTACGAACGGATTGCACGCCTCGATGAACGCGTCCATCGGGCGCAGTTCGTCGTCGAGCCCAAGCTCGACGGGCTTACGGTCGTGCTGCACTACCGCGAGGGCTTATTCGAACTGGGAGCCTCGCGCGGCGATGGCGAGGTGGGGGAGGACATCACCGGCAACCTCAAGACGCTCAGGTCGTTGCCGCTCAGGGTGCCGATCGATCCGCAGCAGGGCCCGGCGCCGCGCCGCCTCGTGGTTCGGGGGGAAGCGCTGATCTTCAAGCAGGCTTTCCTCGATTTGAATGCCCGGCTGGCGGCCGCGGGCGAGAAGACCTATGTCAATGCTCGCAACACTGCCAGCGGCGCGCTGCGTCAGCTCGACCCTGGGCTGACGGCCACCCGTCCGATCAGCCTGGCCTGCTACTCGATCGTTGAGATGGAAGGGACACCTCCCGGGACTCAGTGGGAGACGCTGAGCACTCTGCGCGCACTGGGGTTCCCCACGGCTGACGGCGCGTCGCTGTGTGCGGATCTCGACCAGGCGATCGCCGTCTGCCAGGCTGCCGCCGAGCACCGGGACAGCTTCCCCTTCGAAGCCGACGGGATGGTCATCAAGATCGACGACCTCGCCCTGGCGCGCGATCTGGGCGTGGTAGGCAAAGACCCGCGCGGGGCTGTGGCGTTCAAATTCCCGGCGCAGGAAGTCACCACGGTTCTGCAGGACATCGGTGTGAACGTCGGTCGTACCGGGGTGATCACGCCCTATGCAATCCTTGAGCCGGTCGAGGTCGGCGGGGTGACGGTGCGTCAGGCGACACTGCACAACTTCGACTTCATCCGCGAGCGCGACATCCGCATCGGCGACCGGGTGATGATCAAGCGTGCCGGCGAGGTGATCCCCTACGTGATGGGTGCTCTTCCCGAGGCGCGGCGAGGGGGGAGAAATCGTATCGCCTGCCCGTCCGCTGCCCGTCGTGCAGCGAGAAGCTCGAACAGGTTCCCGGAGAGGTGGCGGTCTACTGCGTGAACGCCGCGTGCCCGGCGCAGCTGGTCCGCAACCTGGAGCACTTCGCCTCGCGCGGGGCGATGAACATCGAGGGACTGGGAATCAAGGTGGCCGAACTCCTCGTTGAGACGGGGCTGGTGCGGGACGTTTCCGACGTGTACTCGCTGACGGCACGTTCGCTGCTGACGCTCGAGGGGTTCGCCGAGAAGCGCGCCGAGAACCTCGTCACGGCCATCCAGGCTTCCCGCTCGCGTCCACTGGCGACGCTGCTTGCAGCGCTGGGAATACGCGGCGTGGGCGAGACGATGGCCGGCGATCTGGCGGCCGCCTTCGGCGACCTGGATGCCCTCTCCGCGCTGGGGCCGAGGACTTGGAGGGCGTGCCGGGGGTCGGGCCGAACACGTCGGCCGCAGTCCTCGATTGGTTTGAGCGCCCCTCGAATCGCAAGCTGCTTCAGAAGCTGCGGCGCGCCGGCGTGTGGCCGCAGGCCGAAGCCAGAACCGGACCAAAGGTCTCCCAAACGCTCGCAGGGCTGACCTTCGTCGTCACGGGGACGTTAGCGGGGCTTTCGCGTGACGGGGCCAAGGCGCTGATCCAGGCCCACGGCGGTAAGGTGTCGTCGTCGGTCAGCAGCAAGACCTCGTACCTCGTGGTCGGTGAATCGCCGGGGTCGAAGCTCGACGAAGCCCGCAAACACGGTGTGGCGCAAATCGATGAAGACGGGCTGCGGGCACTGGCAGCCCGCGGACGCCGGTGATCTTCCTCTCTGCGGCCAGACTGGGCGCGCGTGGTGCGTCTTTGCATGAGAGCCGTCGCAATGTGAGTGGGGTCGCGATTCATCGGGCGGCAGAGCGGACAGCTCGGCCGGAGAACGCATGAGCACCCAGGTTGTGCGATTGAAGCCGGGTCGTGAGCGATCGGTCCTCAGGAGACACCCATGGGTGTTCTCCGGGGCGGTGGCCGACGTCCAGGGCGCGCCGCAGCCGGGCGCCACGGTAGAAGTGACCGATTTCGCCGGGGCGTGGGTGGCGCGCGGTGCTTACTCACCGCAGTCCCAGATTCGCGTGCGGCTGTGGACGTGGGAAGAGGACGAACCGGTCGATGCCGCATTCGTGGCGTCGCGTTTGGAGCGTGCCGTGGCCAGGCGCCAGGCACTCGACGACGACGGGCGGACGAACGCCTACCGTGAGGTTCACGCCGAGTCGGACGGGCTCCCGGGCGTGATCGTCGACCGCTATGCCGGCTTCCGCGTCGTTCAATTGCTCTCAGCCGGTGCGGAATACTGGCGTCAGGCGGTTGTGGACGCGCTGTCAGCTTACGGGTCAAGCAACGGAGTGTACGAGCGGTCCGACGTCAGCGTTCGTGAGTTGGAAGGGTTGGTGCAGCGCACCGGGGTACTGACGGGCGTGGAGCCGCCGACGCGGGTCGAGATCGTGGAGCAGGGAGTAGCCTACCTGGTCGATGTGCGCGGCGGACAGAAGACCGGGTTCTACCTCGATCAGCGCGAGAACCGCGCCCGCCTTCGGCGGCACCTGGACGGCCAATCGGTGCTGAATGCCTTTGCCTACACCGGGGGGTTCACCGTCGCCGCGCTGATGGGCGGCGCCGCATCCGTCCTGTCCCTCGACAGCTCCGCCGAGGCTCTCGAGCTGGCAAGGGCAAATGTCAGCCTCAATGCGCTGCCGGAGGCGGCTTGTGAGTGGCTGGAGGGGGATGCGTTTGCCGAGCTGCGCAGGCTGCGCGATCGTGCGGCCAGTTTCGACGTCATCGTCCTCGATCCCCCGCGATTCGCAGCCACGGCTGCACAGGCGGAGCGTGCGGCGCGCGGGTACAAGGATATCAACCTGCTGGCGTTCAAATTGCTGCGTCCGGGAGGCAGGCTGTACACGTTCTCATGTTCCGGTGGGGTCTCGGCGGAG
Organism: uncultured Chloroflexia bacterium; assembly: GCA_963777165.1. Taxonomy (GTDB): domain Bacteria; phylum Chloroflexota; class Anaerolineae; order Anaerolineales; family E44-bin32; genus DYJB01. The sequence continues at coordinate 539,405 of CAVZPO010000023.1, read as the reverse complement.
TTGTTCGAGAAGATCGTGGCCGGCGCCGCCGCGGACGCCGGCACGGAGGCCGTGATCGTGGAGTGGCTCGGCCAGCCGTTTGACCACCCGGTCTCGCTGAGTTTCCCCGAAGGTCGTTACCTCAAAGGACTTGTCTGCCAACGTCTGGGTTGACGAGAGCCGCTCACAGCCTGCGCTTGACTCCGACCGGTGTCCTGCAGGATGGCTCACGCGTCGGCGGCCGCGGCGGGAACGTGGTTTTGATGCCGCACCGGCGGGCACAATGGGCGAGTCGGCAGCAGAGGGCGTGTAGATCGGATGCATTCACCGGGGCAGGGCATACTGGTCTCTTACGCCGCCCGTTAATGTCGATGTCTGGATCAAGACGCAACGCTTAAGACCGCGGGGGGAGCACCCCGATCCTGGTAGGGGCGAAGCATGCTTCGCCCCTACGACATTCCGTGTGGCTGCCTCCGTTGCAGGCCGTTTGGCGGGGCGGGTAGGGGTATGGCGTGCTGTGCCCCTACGGTGTCCGTTCGTGTCAAGGGTCTAATGGACAGGCGAGGCTTCAATCCGCGGTCGGGTCGCCCCGATCTTCGAAGGGGCGAAGCACCGCTCGTGCCGCGAAGCCCGGCGGGGCGATCGGCCGTCGCCGGAAGGGCTCATCGCGGGCTGATAACCCCCGGTCTTCAGCCTGTTCCCCTCACGGACCCGGGGGAGCTTGTGCCCGCGGCAGGGACGCAGCCTAAAGGCTGCGGCTACGCGCGTCGGCGGGGCGATGGGCCGTCACCAGCGCGGAACTCATCGCGGGCTGGTAGCCGCAGGCTTCAGCCTGCGTCCGTCAAGGGGCCGGCGGAGGTTGCGGCAGGGGACGTAGCCCATAAGCTGTGGCGAGAGGCACGTGGTGCGAACCGAGAGCATTGGGCGTAGCGATCGGGTGCATGTGTAGGGGCACGGCATGCCGTGCCCGTAAGGTGTTCATGGGGGTGTGAGGGTTTTGGCCGGTGATGGGCGCGGGCCGCTTCGGGCTCAGCTGGCCGCGGCCGGCGGTTCAGCCTTCATCTTGGTCTGCATCGATAGGCGTAGCGCCGTCCGATACAAACGCCGCACACGCTGGGCGTCGTCGGTCTGACCGGCATCCTCGAGTTTCTGCGCCGCGCCGAGCAGCGCCGAAACGAGCTGATCATCGATCGCCGCCTTCTCAACCTCCAGCAGCGCAAGGGCCTGAGGCTCATCTTCGACGTCCAGCACCTTCTGGGCTAGCCTCAGACCGGCGGGCATCGAGCGCTGAACGGCCTCGCGCAGCTTGCGATCGATCTCCTCCAGGCGCTGAAGCGTCGCCGCGTCGTTGCGTTCGCGGGCAGCCTGCAGATTGGCCTCGAGAATGCCAAGGAAGAGTTCGTCGATGTAGGGTAGGGCGCCGGCCAGCGCCTGGTCCAGGTCCGACGCGTTCATGATCGCTCGCAGGACCGAGGCCGACTGCGCCGCGCGGGCCTCCTGGAGCTGGTCGACCTGCTGCGTGAAGTCAAGCAACTGCTGGCGAAGTAATCCGAGCTTAACCTTCTCCTCACCCTGTGCCGTGTCGATCCGGTCGCTGAGCAGCTGAAAGAACGCGTAGTCCAGCGCCGGGCGGGTCAGCCCGGCCAGAGCCAGGACCCGATCCGGACCCGGGGCCTGAATCATCAGCTCGAGCAGCCGCTCGCGTGTCAGGTCCTGCCCCACCTGTTTCAGGCTGTCCGCAGCGGCCGCGACCTCGGCTTCCTGCTCTTCCAGACGCTTGCCATAGCTCGTCAGCTCGAGGGCCTGTTCGAGCCTGCTCATGGCGGCCTCGCGGGCGCGAGGTTCCGCCGTCGCCTGCAAGGAGAGCGAAGCAAGCTGGAAGAACTCGGCATTCAACTCGGCATCGTGCGTTTCGACAAACGTCTTGATCTCAGGCTCCTGCGTGCGCAGCAGGTCCTCGAACAATCGCAGCCGATTACGCTGTGCGTCCAGCTGCTCGCGGGTGACGCCGTCGGCCGCCAGAATGCGTTCGACCAGGCCTTGCTGCGTGAGGATCGCCTGAGGCTGAAGCAGGTAGGCCTTGCGCTTCTCCGGCGGCAGTCGGCTGGCCACCTGGTTGATCAACTGACCGAGCAAGCGCTCCTGGTCGTCTTTCTTCAGCCCCAATTCGACAGGGACGTAAGTGAGCAAGAGCTCCTTCGCCGGGTCATGGTAGACCAGGGGGGCGGCGAGCGCGCCCTCGAACTTGCACGTCGGGCAGCGCACCATGTTGAGCGAGCCGGAGAGCAGTCGGGCTTTGGCCGAAGGATCTTCGGCGACGTCGATCAATTGCTCCAGCGCGGCTTGCACCGGGGACTTGCAGTTCGGGCAGCGGACTTGCGTCATCGCTCGAGGCATGGGATCGGGTCCTATCGTGAAGGATGGGTACGTTCTCAGGATCGCGGCAGTGAGAAGCTAATGCGTGCTCCCGGTTCGGTCTGCGGCTCCAGCCAGATGCGCCCGCCGTGCGCCTCGACAACTGCCTTGGCCAGGAAGAGACCTAGTCCGGCGCCTTTGGTCTTGCGCGCTGTGTCGCTCGAACGGTAGAACCGGTCGAAGACGCGCGGCGCATCCTGGGCGGTGATCCCCGGGCCCTGGTCGGCCACGCTCAGGATCACCTCGGTCGGGCGTACCAGGCCTCGCAGGGTGATCGTTCCGCCGTCGGGAGAATACTTGACGGCGTTGGAGATCAGGTTGCTGAGCACCTGGGTCATGCGATCTTCGTCTGCGAGCACAACCGGGAAGTTCGGCGGGAACTCAACTGCAAATTCGTGCCGCGCGGTCTGTGTGCGGAATTGCTCGACCAATCGGCTGGCGAGTTGATCCAGGGCGACGTCCGAACGCTGCAGGGTCATCCCGCCTGCCTGCAGCCGGGAGGCATCGAGGAGATCATCGATCAGCTGCGCAAGGTGATCTGCCTCCTCTTCGATCACGGCCAGGCTGTCGCGCACCACGGCCGGATCCCACTGGGCATCCTCGCGGCGCAGCGTGCCGACGTAGCCTTTGATCAGCGCCACCGGCGTGCGCAGTTCGTGGCTGATGATCGAGATGAAGGTACTCTTGAGTTCCTCGGCCTCGCGGAACTTGGTGATGTCGCGCAGGTTGCCCACGATGCTGCGTAGCTGTCCCTCGGGGGAGAGCGCCGGGGCGTAGGTGATCCCAACGCTGAGCGGTTCGCCGCCGTGCCTCAGGAGATCGCCCTCAACATACAGGGTCGCCTGGGCAGACAGCGGCCATCCGCCGGCGACGGCGTCCTCCAGCCCGAGCCCGGGCTCGCGGCGCAGCCAGCGGATCACCTCGCTGTGTTCCTGTCCGATCGCCGTGTCCGCCGGGACGCCGGTCAAGCGGGCGCAGGCACGGTTGAATCCGACGAATCGCATCCGGGGATCGAGGATGAAGATGCCGTCGGCGGACGACTCAAGCACGGCGGTCACGTCCTGCTTCTGGGCCGTGACGGCGGTGTACAGCCGGGCATTGTGGACGGCGATGGCCGCCTGCGTGGCGAAGCCCTGGAGCAGGGTGCGGTCCTCGGTGGAGAAACCCCCGGCGTACGACCGGAAGACGAAGATGACGCCGACGATCTCCTGGTGGGCGATGAGCGGAAGCCCGACGCCGGTCAGCAATCCCATCGACGCCGCCTGCGTGATGCGCTGCAGGCGGCGGTTGACTTCCGGAAGCTCGAATCGCTGCGGATCACCGTGGTCGGGGATGTCAGTCAGCAGCGGGCTCAAATGTTCGAGAAACGCGGGGTTGATCCCGTGGGAGGCGCTGACCTTCCAGCCCCCATCGTGGCGCAGGACGATCAGGCAGGCGCGCCCCCCGAGGATCTCGGCCGAGATGCGGGCGATGCGGTCGAGCACCCGGTCAAGGTCGAGCTCTTCGGTGAGGGCGCGGGTGATTTCGAGAAGGTAGTCGCGCTGCCGGACGCGGAAATCAGGGAGCATGATCAGTCGGCGAGGCCTTCAGCCTCCGCTTCCGTGATCGACGCTTCCAGGATCTCCAGCCCCTCATCCATCAGGGACTTGTCGATGACCAGCGGCGGGCTGATGCGCAGGGTGCTGTCGCCGCAGCCCAGGGTCAGCAGGCCGTGAGCGAAGGCGTTGAGCTCAATCGTGTCGCGAAGTTTCCGGGCGGGTTTCTTGGTCTCGCGGTCCTTGACGAACTCGATGCCGATCATCAGGCCCTTGCCGCGCACGGCGCCGATGGTGCGGTGGCGGGTCTGGATTTCGGCCAGCGCGTCGAGCGTGTACTCTCCCAGCTCGAGGGCGTTCTGCATCAGACCGTTCTGAATCAGGTCGAGCGTGGCGAGGCCCGCAGCGCAGGCCAGGGGATTGCCGCCGAAGGTATTGCCGTGCGAGCCGGCCGGCCAGTCCATCACGCTGGCCCGGGCAATCGCCGCACCGATCGGGACACCCGAGGCCAGGCCCTTGGCGGCGCAGACGATATCCGGCTCGACGCCCCAGTTCTCGACGGCCCACCATTTCCCGGTTCGGCCGACGCCGGACTGAACCTCGTCGACGATCATCAAGATGCCGTACTTGTCGCACAGGCGGCGCAGGGCGGGGAAGAAGCCGTCGGCCGGAACGATATAGCCTCCCTCGCCCTGAATCGGTTCGACCAACACGGCGGCGCAGTCATCCGGGGGCACCGCGCGGGTCAGCACGACTTCCTCGATGTAGCGGACGACTGCCTCGCCATAGTCCTCGTGATCGACGTTCAGAATCGGCCGATAGGGGTCGGGGAAGGGCACATGGACGACACCCTGCATCATTGGTTGGAATCCGCGCCGGTACACCGTCTTGCTGGCGGTGAAGGACAGGGCGCCCATCGTCCGGCCGTGGAAGCCGCCGTAGAAGCCGATGAATTGCTGCCGGCCGGTGTGGTGCCGGGCAAGCTTAATGGCGGCCTCGATGGCCTCCGCCCCCGAGTTGCCCAGGAAAGTGCGCGCCTGCTCCTGGAACGGGGAGATCTCGTCCAGTCGTTCGCACAGCTCGACCCACAGCGGGTGGTAGTAGTCCGATGATATGTGCAGAAAACGGTCGGCTTGGTCCTTGATTGCCGCCACCACTTTGGGGTGGCTGTGGCCGGTAGAGGCCACGGCAATCCCGGCGGCAAGGTCGATGTAGCGATTCCCGTCGACGTCCCACGCCTCGGCGCCTCGGCCGTAGTCCATTACGAACGGGTAGGCCCGGGGATAGGACGGGGAGATGACGTTGGCGTCGCGCTCGAGGATCTGGCGCGCCTTTGGACCAGGCAGGTTCAGGGTCTTCACTAGCCTACTCCTCCGGAGCGGTGGGGGCCAGCGTCGGACTGGGATCCCGCTGCAGGGTCGGCGGGGCAGGAGGACACGGTCGCGGGGTGGTCCCGCGGCGTGATTCTATCACAGGCGGTTGGAGCAGGGCGTGTTCCATTGTATAAAAGATGTGAGGCATCCCCGGCCTCGCTTCGCCCTACAAGAGGAGATCAGCATGGAGGAGCGTCCCTGGCTCAGGCAGTACGATCCCGGAGTCCCGACCCATGTCGACTACCCCAAGGTGACCCTCATCCAGCTGCTCGAAGAAACCGCCCGCAAGTACCCCAACCAACCCTGCACGATCTTCAAAGGCGGCGTCGTCTCGTACGCCGAGATGAACGCCCTGAGCGACCGGATGGCCGGCGCCCTGGCGGCGCTGGGCGTCAAGCGCGGCGATCCCGTCGGGATCTTCATGCCGAATTCGCCTCAGTTCGTGATCGCCTTTTTCGCCATCCTGAAGGCCGGCGGGGCCGTGGTGGCCACCAACCCGCTCTACACGCCGCGCGAGATCGAGCACCAGATGAAGGACGCCGGGTGCGAGATCATGCTGGTGATGAGCAATTTCTACGCCAAGACCAAGGAGGTCCAGAGCCGCACGCGGCTCAAGACGCTTGTCGTCACTAACATCAAGGAATACCTGCCGCCTCTGTTGCGTACGCTGTTCACCCTGGCCAAGGAGAAGAAGGACGGCCACCGCGTGACGCTGGGCGCGGGCGACGTCTGGTTCCAGGATTTGTTGGTGAAATACAAGCCGCAGGACCGCCCCAAGCTCAACCTGACACACGCGGACCTGGCCATCTTCCAGTACAGCGGCGGCACGACCGGGATAGCGAAAGCGGCCGTTTCGACTCACTACAACCTGGTGGTCAACGGGATTCAGATCCGTTCCTGGATGCCGGACACCCGGGAGGGGCATGAGACCGTGCTGATGGCCATCCCGCTCTTCCATGTCTACGGCATGGTGGCCGGGATGACCCTCGCCATCGTCATCGGTGCCTCGATGGTGATGGTGCCAAACCCGCGCGACTTGAAAGACGTGTTGGACAATATTGACCGTTACCACCCGTCGATCTTTCCGGGCGTGCCGACGATGTACAACGCCATCAACAACCACCCCGAAGTCATCGCCGGCAAGCACGACCTGCGCTCGATCAAAGCCTGCATCTCCGGTTCGGCGCCGTTGATGCGCGACACCAAGGAGCGGTTCGAGTCGATCACCGGCGGAAAACTGGTGGAGGGGTACGGGCTGTCCGAGGCGCCGACGGCAACGCACTGCAATCCGCTCTACAGCAAGGCGCCGCGGACCGGATCGATCGGGCTGCCGCTGCCCGACGTTGATTGCCGCATCATCTCCCTGGATGACGGCGCGACCACCTTGAAGGTGGGGGAGGTCGGCGAGCTGGCGATTCAAAGCCCGAACGTGATGAAGGGCTACCACAACATGCCGACCGAGACGGCCAACACGCTGCGTGACGGCTGGCTGTTCACCGGCGACATCGCCCGCATGGATGAGGACGGCTACTTCTACATCGTCGACCGCAAGAAGGAACTGATCAAGCCCGGCGGCTACCAAGTCTGGCCGCGCGAGGTCGAGGAAGTCATCACCGAGCACCCGAAAGTCCTCGAATGCGGTGTGGCCGGGATCCCCGATGCCTACCGCGGTGAGACGGTCAAGGCCTGGGTGGTGATGAAGCCCGGGGAGACACTGACGGCAGAGGACGTGCGCGCCTGGTGCAAGGAACGCATGGCGCCGTTCAAGGTGCCGACCAGCGTCGAGTTTCGGCCTGAGCTGCCCAAGACGACGGTGGGCAAGATCCTGCGCCGCGAGCTGGTTCGCCAGGATCGGGAGAAGCAGGGCGAGGCAGTGCCCATGTAGCCTCGGCAGCTTTCCGGCGAAGTGCAGCCATCAAGAAGCGAGCCCTCCAGTTGGAGGGCTCGTTGGAGTCTCGGCTACTCGCACTGCTGGAGCTCAGGCCGGGGAGGGGAGCGGGGTGCCGCCGCTCTTGGGCGGCACGGGCTCGGCGAACACACGCTCGAACTCGGCCCGGTCGATCGTCTCGACCTCGATCAACTTCTGGGCGACGGCGTCCAACTGGGTGCGATACTGGGCCAGCACCGTCTGAGCGCGCTCGTAGGCCTGCTGGACCAACGTGCGCACTTCGGCATCGATCCGTTCGGCAATGCTCTCGGAGTAGTCGCGCTGCTCGGAGATCTCGCGCCCCAGGAAGATCAGCTCTTCCTTCTGGCCGTAGACCATCGGCCCCAGGCCCTCGCTCATTCCCAACCGGGTGACCATCGAGCGGGCGACCTTGGTGACGCGCTCGAGATCGTTGGAGGCGCCGGAGGTGATGTCGTTGAACACCAGTTCCTCCGCCGCGCGTCCCCCGAGCATGAAGGCCATCTCGGCCTTGAGCTTGTTGCGCGCCACAAGCGTGCGGTCCTCTTCGGGCAGCGCCATGGTGAAGCCGCCCATCATGCCGCGGGCGACGATGGTCACCTTGTGCACCGGGTCGGCCTCCGGCAGCACGTGGCCGACGACAGCATGACCGGCCTCGTGGTAGGCGACGATCTTCTTCTCTTCCGGCGTGATGATCCGGCTCTTGCGCTCCGGGCCGGCGATCACACGCTCGATCGACTCCTCGAACTCCTTTTGCCCGATGGTGCGCTTGTCGCGGCGCGCCGCCAGGATCGCCGCCTCGTTCACCAGGTTCTCCAGATCGGCGCCCACGAAACCGGGCGTCGCCTTGGCCAGCGTGGCCAGATTGACTTCGGGTTCGAGCGGTTTGCCCTTGACGTGGACCTTGAGAATCGCCTCGCGGCCGCGCACGTCGGGGCGGTCGAGCACCACCCGGCGGTCGAAGCGGCCGGGGCGCAGCAACGCGGGGTCCAGGATGTCGGGGCGGTTGGTGGCCGCCATGATGATGACGTTGGTGTCGGTATCGAACCCGTCCATCTCGACCAGCATCTGGTTCAGCGTCTGCTCGCGCTCGTCGTGGCTGCCGCCCAGTCCAGCGCCTCGCTGGCGGCCGACGGCGTCGATCTCATCCACGAAGACGATGCACGGCGAGTGGCGCTTGGCCTGTTCGAACAAGTCGCGCACGCGGCTGGCGCCCACGCCGACGAACATCTCGACGAACTCCGAGCCGGAGATCGAGAAGAAGGGCACCCCGGCCTCGCCCGAGACGGCCTTGGCCATCAACGTCTTGCCGGTACCCGGGGACCCGATCAACAGCACGCCCTTGGGGATGCGGGCTCCCAGCGTGATGAATTTTTCGGGCTCCTTGAGGAACTCGACCACTTCCTGGAGTTCCTCCTTGGCCTCCTCCACGCCGGCCACGTCGGCAAAGGTGACCGTGGGCTGATCGCCGGTGAACATCCGGGCGCGGGACTTGCCGAAGGAGATCGCCTGGTTGTTGGAGCCCTGTGCCTGGCGCAGCATCAGGAAGATCAACCCGACGACCAGCAAGCCGGGCAACAGGTAGGTGATCAGGCTGACGACTGTGTTCCAGTCGCTGGGCTGCTTGATTTCGATCTGCAGGCTGTCCGGGGTCAGAGCCTCGGGCGTCAGGCCAAGGTCAATCAGCTGCTCAACCGTGGTCTTGGTCGGTTCCTTGCGCGAGAAGGCACTCGTGCCGTCGCGGAAGATGACTTCCAGGTTGTTCTCGTCCACGACGACGCGCGTGACGTTCCCGGCGGCAATCTCGCGAGCCACTTCGTTCAGGTACAGCCGCTTCGGTTGAGGCGCACCGGCGCGGAACTGGATCACCAGGATGGCGACGATCGACACCAGCATGACGAGGACCAGGGTATTGCGACCCCTCGGAGAATTCACGCTCAGCCTCCACGCCCGGCCGCCCCGCACGGGCACGGTGGCGCGAGCGGATTATACCTCTCGGACGTCCGCCCATCCTAGAGTGCGTGTATCAGAATTGCATTAGGGGATCCGCAGCGGGCAGGAAGGGTACATCAGACAGGCCCACAACCAGAGCGGGATCAGCCCTCCCACAGCCAGGAAGGCCAGCAGGCCAAGGCCGACGGCGAGCCAATCCACCCCGGACATACCCGGCGCTAGCTGCGGAAGCGGCGCGGTAAACGCCTCCGGGGAGTGGCTGGGCTCGCTGGCAGGGAGGGCCCGAGGCGGCAGGTCCGCGACGGTCGTCCGCGGGGCGAAGGTCATCAGCACCCGGCCGAGTTGGTCGGCGGTTCGATAGCGGGCCGATGGCTCCTTCGAGAGCACCTTGAACACAATCTGCTCGAGAGGGGCCGGGACGAGCGGATTCAGGCTGCGTGGCGGCGCAGGCGACGCCGTTTGGTGCATGTGGGCGAGCTGAGCCGAATCGGGGGCCTCGAACGGCAGGCGAGTGGTGAGGACTTCATACAGGATGATGCCGAGTGAGTACACGTCGCTGGCCGGGGAGGGCGGGCCGCCGGCGGCCTGTTCGGGGGCAAAGTACTGGGGGCTGCCCCAGACGACATCGGAGTATTCCTCCGGGTGGATGGTGGCCAGGGCGCGGGCGATGCCGAAGTCGGTGATCTTGGCGCGGCCATCGGCGGTGATGAGGATGTTCTGTGGCTTGAGATCGCAGTGGACCAGGCCGGCACGGTGAGCGTAACCCACACCGGCGCAGACCTGGATGACCAGGCCGACGCTCTCTTCGATCGGCAGGCTGCCGCGCCGGCGAAGGAGCGTCTTCAGGTCGGTCCCCTGAACGTATTCCATGGCCATGAACATGCGGCCGGAATCGTGCCCGAAGTCGTAGACGGTCACGATGTTAGGGTGGAGCAGGTTCGCGGCCGCGCGTGCTTCCTGCAGGAACCGCGCCTCGAACGCGGGATCGGCGATCAGGTCTTCCCGCAAGAGCTTGATGGCGACCTCGCGCTGCAAGTTCAGGTCGCGGGCGTGGTAGACGTTTGCCATGCCGCCGGCACCCAGGGGGCCGAGGATGGTGTATCGTCCGGCGAGGAGTGTGTTTGGGGCGAGTTCAGTCATGGTTTGCGGCTGCATTGTAACTGGCGCCGCGTCCCCGGGCAACCTCGTGCCTCGGCGCTGGGCTATAATCCCCTCCCCGGAGCAGAGTGATGCGAAGCGCGCACCTGATCTACAACCCGCTGGCGGGCCGATTCCCTGCCGGGCCGTTCCTCGATCGAGCGGTGAAGGTGCTAGAGAGCGCCGGATGGAGCGTCCAGGTGGGCGAGTGTTATCCGGGTCGCGACCTGGCCGATCTCACCCGCCTGGCGGTGGCGGCCAAGGCGGACGCAGTCTTCGTCGCCGGCGGCGATGGCTCGGTGGGACCGGTCGCAGGCGTACTGGCCGGCACCGCGACGGCGATGGGCGTGCTGCCGGCCGGGACGGCCAACGTCTTCGCCCAGGAACTCGGCCTGCCGCGCATGGACTGGGCGCACTGGTTCGGTGTTGAGGAAACTGCCGCCAAACTCGCCCGGGGACAGATCCGCCTGGTCGATCTCGGTGAATGCAATCGCAAGCCATTCCTGCTGTGGGCCGGTGTGGGGCTCGACGGTAAGGTGGTCAATAGCATTGAGCCCCGCGACCGCTGGGAGAAGACCTTTGGCATTCTCAACTACGCGATCCTCACCCTGTGGACTTCATTGGACTGGACCGGCCTCGAGCTGCGCGTCACGTCCGGTGAGCGCACATGGGAAGGCCGCTTCCTGGTAGCCGTGGCCTCCAACATCCGCTCCTATGCCGGGGGCCTAATGGAGCTCGCCCCATCGGCGATGGTCGATGACGGCCAGCTCGATTTCTGGTTGATCAGCGGCGGCTCGATGGTGGACGCCGTCGTGCGCGTGGTCCAAGTGCTCCTTGGCATGCACGTCGACTCGCCCGGCGTGGTTCATTTCCAGGCGGCCGAAGCGACGTTCGAGTGTGCCTACCCGCTGCCCGTTCACCTCGATGGCGAGCCGACTTCGCTCGGCTCGTTTGCCGCTTTTTCGACGCGCAGGCGCACGCTTCGCCTCCTGGTCCCCGAAGGATTGACCTCCAGAGTCTTCAGCCCACCGGACATCGACCTGCTTGGGGAGTCCACCGGATGACCGTCGCTCGCACACTGGCACGCAATCCACTCAATTGGCTGCTGCTGCTGATTCCTTTGGCGGCCGTCCTTCAATCCACGTCGGTGGGTCCGGCATGGACGCTGGCCGCCTCAGCCCTGGCCATGGTGCCGCTCGCCGGCTTGATCGGGGAGGCAACCGAGTCACTGGCGTATCACACGGGCCCGCGCGTAGGCGGGCTGCTGAATGCTACCCTCGGAAACGCCGCCGAACTGATCATCTCGGTGGTTGCTATCCGTGAAGGTCTGCTGGAATTGGTCAAGGCGTCGATCACCGGCTCCATCCTCGGAAACCTTCTGTTCGTCCTCGGGCTGAGCATGTTCGTGGGGGGCATTCGCCATCACGAACAAACCTTCGACCGGCAGCGGGCGAGCGCCGACAGCATCCTCCTGATCCTGGCCGTGACCGCGCTGGCCATCCCGTCATTCTTCAGCCAGGCGAGCGCCGGCATTCATAACCCGACCGCCGTCGAAGCGCTCAGCCTGGGTGTGGCCGGTCTGATGTTGCTGTTGTATATCCTCGGGCTGGTCTACAGCCTCCGCAACCGGAAGAGCCCGCTGAGCCGGCAGTCTGCCGACCAGGCCGTCCATCCTTCCGGTTGGACCGTGCGTACGGCTCTGGGCATTCTGATACCGACGACGATCGGCGTGGTGTGGATGAGTGAGATTCTCGTCCGGCAGGTCGAGCCGGTGGTCGCCAGCCTGGGCATCTCCGAGTTCTTCCTGGGCGTCATCCTGGTGCCGGTCATCGGCAACATCGCCGAACACCTGGTGGCCGTTTCCGTCGCGATGAAGAACCAGATGAGCCTGAGCGTTGAAATCGCCATTGGGTCCAGCCTGCAGGTGGCGCTCTTTGTGGTTCCGTTCCTGGTGTTCTTCAGCCTGGCGGTGGGGAACCCACTCTCTCTGGTCTTCAACAGCTTTGAGTTGGTTGCACTGATCGGGGGCGTGCTGATCACCGCCTTCGTCGCCGGCGACGGTGAGTCGAACTGGCTCGAAGGGGCCGAGCTCGTCGCGCTGTACATGATCACTGCCCTGGCCTTTTTCTTCCTGCCATGAGACCCCTCGCGTGGAGACAGCGCCCTGGGTGCGTATGGGCGTCGGCTGGAGCCGTCGGAGGTCTGATCGTTCTGGCGGCAGTCCTGGCCCTGACCGCGATCTCACGCGGGGCGGCCGCGCCCTCCTTGCGGGCGCTGCCGGTGGTGACGCTCATTCCTAGGCCAACGGCCACCCTCGCCGCGACCGCGCAACCTACGGCGATGCCCACCGACACCCCTCCGCCGGCCGCGGCCGAGGACGGGAACGGAGGCGAAGTTACCGTGGGTGCGATCGTCGCAGTGTACGGCACGGAGGGCGACGGACTTCGCCTGCGGGCGGACCCCACCACCAATGGCACCATCCGGATGCTGGCAGGTGAGAGCGAGGTGTTTACCGTCCAGGACGGTCCCGTGGACGCGGACGGGCGCACGTGGTTCTATGTCGTCAGCCCATCGGACGCGGCCCGCGCCGGGTGGGCGGTGGCCGCCTTCTTGCGCCTGGCCCAGTAGGCGGGTTGCCCCGCACAAGCACCCGCGCTATCATCCGATTAGAGGTTTGCGAAACGATGCGACCCCTCCGCGTGGCCGCCTCGCGATCGCGGGGCGTGCTGACTATCGATTGGGACGACGGGAGCCATTGCGAGCTTCCTCTGCGCGGGTTACGCGCCGCATGCCCGTGCGCCGAATGCCGCGGGGGGCATGAAGGGATGGGGGGCCCGGGCTCGCCGGAACTGCTCGATCAGCCACTTCGCGATGGCTGGTCGGCGGAACTTAAGTCCATCGAAGGTGTCGGGCACTACGCACTCCAGCCGACCTGGGCCGACGGGCACAGCTACGGGATCTACAGCTGGGAGTACTTGCGCCAGCTCTGCCCGGGGGGCGCCCCGGCAGGGAGCGGCGCATGAGCGAGCCTCTGGACGAAGTCCTCACCTTCGCCGAGCGCGTCTACCTGCGCATGGAAGCCGAGCAGCTCATCAGGCAGTGCCTGGATCGCGGCGACCCCGGTCCGTTTCACGCGCTGCTTGAAAATCTGGTGCTGGCCGGGGCGTCGTCCCTGGGAGTGCTTCACGAGATTCATGAAGAGCTCCAAACCGCCAAGACACACCTCGGACGCGAAGGGTTGAATGTCCGGCAAGACCTTGTGCAGGCGTTGTCCGAATTCGGGGTGCAGCTTCCGCAGCTGCTTTCGGCCGAAGCGCCGGATGCCTTCCGGCGAATCTGCAGCCAGGGCCTGCGCCACGAGGCTCGCCGGGCTGCGGCACAACATCTGGAGGCCGATGATGAACGCCTGCTCCAGGAGATCTGCACCGAAGCCGGCAACCGGGTGACCGGGATCGCCCGACGGCTTAGCCTGTTGACCCGCATGGAGAGGCTGGTCATCGACTGGCAGGAGGGTTTGCTGTTTGAGGCGCTGCAGGGGCGCGAGACTGTCATCGCTCCCCGGAGGCCCACGACCCTCCACTAGGTTCTCTCTGTCGCCCCACAGAAAGCACAGCGGCTCCCGATCAGGGGAGCCGCTGTGTTTTCGGGCAGACGCCAAATCCGGGACTAGAGGTAGTCCTTGAGGTTGTGCTCGACGGCATAGGCGGCGGCCTCGGCCCGATTGCGGACGTTCAGCTTCGAGAGGATCGAGCTGACATAGTTCCGCACGGTGCCTTCGCCGAGGTAGAGCATCTCGGCGATCTGCCGATTGGTGCGTCCTTCCGAGACCAACTGCAGGACATGCATCTCCTGCTGGGTGAGGTCGGCGAAGGCCGAGGCCTCTTCTTCGCGAGCCGCCTTGCGGACTTCCTGGAAGACACGCTGCGTGACGGCCGAGTCGAGAAGTGCTTCGCCGCGCCCGACGGCCTCGATCGCCCGCACCAGGTCGTCCCCGCCGATCTGCTTGAGCACATACCCAGCAGCTCCGGCGCGGATGGAGGAGAACAGCATCTCATCCTCAGCGTACGAGGTGAGCATGATGACCTTGGCATTGGGGAACTGGCTGGTGATTTCCTGGCAGGCCTCGATGCCCGATCCGCCCTTGAGCCGGATGTCCATGACCACCACGTCGGGCTTGTGCGTGCGCGTCTTCTCGACCGCGTCGCGCGCCGTGGCCGCTTCGGCCACGACCTCGAAATTCGGGTGCTGCTCCAGCAGGGAGCGCAGGCCCAAGCGTACGACCTCATGATCATCGACGAGTAAGATGCGCTGGCGTGCCATACCGTGACCTCAGGTTGAGTGCATTCTAATCCAGAGCCCCTGCGGCCACAAGGAATGAAGGCGACGCCCTGATCCGCTGATCGGGCATGAGCCGATGATCAGAATCGCTTACGCGGGCGAGGACTACGCGCGGGCGGGGGATGCCGGGCGGCGGAAATCGACGAACCGATAGCCGACGCCGCGCTCGGTGAGAATGTACTGCGGGTCGGACGGGTCCTTCTCGAGCTTCTGGCGCAGGTAGTTGATGTACAGCCGCAGGTAGTGAGTCTCGTCGCGGTACTCGTAGCCCCAGACCTTGGCCAGGAGCTGGTCGTGCGGCACGACCCAGCCGGCGTTCTGCACCAGGTGGTAGAGCAGCTTGAACTCGGTGGGGCGCAGGCGAACGAGCTCGCCGTCCACCCAGACCTCCCGGCGATCGAAATCCAGCTTGAGCCGGTTGTCGATCTCGATGGCCTCGTGGGCGGCCGGCGCGGCGGCTTCGGTGCGGCGCAGGACCGCCCGCACCCGGCTTACGAGTTCGCGCGGGCTGAACGGCTTGGTGATGTAATCGTCGGCGCCGAGTTCGAGGCCGCGAACCCGGTCGTCCTCTTCGCCTTTGGCCGTCAGCATGATCACCGGGACGGTGGAGATCTCACGGATCAAGCGCAGCGTCTCGAACCCGTCCAGGTCGGGCATCATGACGTCCAACAGAATCAGGTCCGGAAGCCGATCGCGAAGCTGCTCCAGGGCCCGCGCGCCGGAGGGCGCTTCGAAGACCTGGAACCCGTCGTGCTCGAGGTTGAGCCGGATGACATGGATGATGCGCGGCTCGTCGTCGACGATCAGAATGCGGTGTTCGCGGGACGGCGAGTTGGGCATGTCACTCGCGGACTGGGCCGATGAGGGATTCCTCTTCGGCGGTGGGCATGATCTCGATAAAGTTGACGCGGTGCATCGGCCACACGACGGTCACGACGTTGCCCTGCAGGTAGGACAGGTCCTTGCCGTCGCGCTTCCGCGGGTTGTTGAGGGTGACGATGACGTCCGTCGGAGCGGGCAGGTCCTCGACTTCCCCGACGACCGCGTCTTCGCCGCCCAGGTGGACGAGCACTGTGATCGGCATGGCCTACCTCTCCGAGCGGAAGCGCGAGATCAGCTGCGTGCGCAGCCGCCCGAGTTGAACGATATCGCCGTGGTGGACGAGAGTCGGCCGCTGGGGTTCCAGCGCCTTGCCGTTGATCATCGTCCCGTTGGCGCTTTCCAGGTCGACGATGTAGATGCCATCCGGCTCCAGCCGCACCTCGGCATGGAGGCGCGAAACGCCCTGCTCATAAGCATCGTGGGTGTGCAGGTCGATGTCCGGGATGACGGCCTGGCCTTCGATCGAGCGGCCCACGGTGTAGTTGTCGCGCCCGAGCAGCGACAGGATCTCCCCGCTGGCGACCAGGCGCAGGCCCAGGATAGCGCCGGACTCCAGCTCGGGTCCCTCCGGCGGGGCGGGCTTGGTGGCCATGGCTTCGCGATCGAGCCGATCGCGAGAGATGGTGACCGTGGGTACCGGCGACACGGAGACCAGCCGGGTGCCGCACTCCGCACAGTACATCGTGCCGACAAACTCCTGATGCTTGCACGACGGGCACTCGATCATCCGCCGCCTGCCTTGGCGGGCAGCAGCAGCAGGGCCCGCGTCCCGTACTTGAGCACCTTTTCGCCTTCGATCGAAAGGCGGCGAGTGTGGGTCAACCGCTCGGCTTCGCTCAGCGCGGCCTTGGCGAGGTCGCGGTCGCCCGCCGCCAGAAGGTGCGTGGCCAGGTTTTCAAGCCGGCGGGCGGCCTGCGACGTCTGCCCGAGCTCGGCCTCATGGCGTGCCTTCTCCTGCATGCGGTACAACCCGACAACGTTCAGGGCCGCCACCATGTCGGTGGGAGGGGGATCGGCATCGGGCTGCTTGGAGGTGGCGATGCGCACGTCGGCCGGGAGGCTGCTGGAATCGGACGAGCCGGCGAGGATGTCGCCGCTGATGGTGAAGTGCGCCAGCGTCAGCTCGTCGACCTGGCCGATCGGGTGGACGACCAGTTCGAGGAGGACTCGGATGCGCCCCTCGCGCGCCAGGTTGCCCAGCACCAGCGGCAGGCTGTCCCCCAGGGGCATCGGGTCCGGCATCAGGCGGAACGCCGAGCGCAAGTCCACCTGCTGGGCAAGGGAGCCGTCCAGACGGACTCGGCTGGCGACCACCTGGCTCAGGCCGTCGAAGATCCGCTGCAGCAGGCCGGTGACCACCTTGGGTGTATCAAGGAAGATGACGTTTCCGCCGCTGCGACTGGCCAGATCATCCAGCAGGCGGTCGCTCCAGTCGGCGCCGATGCCGACGCCGTTGATGGTGATCCCCTGTTCGGAGGCTCGGTCGGCCAGGCTCAGGCACAGGTCCTCGTCGCCGTACGTGCGCCCGTCGGTGAGCAGCACCAGATGGCTGACGCCGTCGCGCGCGAAGTTGCGCTGAAGCTCCTCCAGGCCGGTCTGCAAGCCCTGGCCGATCTCGGTCCCGCCTCCGGCCTGCAGCAGGCTGAGGCGGGCGCGTGCCGTCGCCATGTCCTTCGCCTGGTCGGGCGAAACGATCACCTCTGCCCGATCGCTGAAGGCCACCACCGAGGCGGAGTCCTGAGGCGCCATGTCCTTCAGGATCGTCAGCGCCGCGGAACGCACTTGGTCGAGGCGCTGGCCGCGCATCGACGTCGACCGGTCAATCACGATCGAGAGATTGATCGGCGGACGGGTCTCGGGCATCGCTTCGGACGGGGTGATGTCGACCAGCAGGTAGTGCACCTGGGGTTCGTCGAGCTGCAAGAGGGTCCGGCGGCTTTGTTGGATGTCGCAGCGGAAGCTGGAGTGGGCCGCCAGATCGGCCTCCGAGGACGCCAGGCGTGCATCGTAGGCGGCGCGTTGTTCTTCGTTGTTCAGGATCTCGTAGGCTTTGTTGACCGTGATGAACAGTTCCGTGTCGCCCGGGCGGTTGGCGCGATCGGGATGCAACCGCAGCGCCGCCTCGCGGTAGGCGCGGCGCAACTGCTCCACGCTTGCATTGCGCGGGACCCCCAGCAGCGCGTAGAAATCGGGTTCGCCCGGCAAAGTTACCTCGTCGGCCTATTCAGCCGGGAAGTGGATTAGGATGGCGGTGATGTTGTCCGGTCCACCGGCGGCGTTGGCGGCATCGATCAGGCGCTCGCACGCCTCCTGCGGCGTCTCGGCCGCGTGCACGATCCTGTTGATCTCCTGATCGGGTACCACGCCCCACAGCCCATCGGAGCACAGCAACATGTTGGCATCGCGCGGGACGGGCAGCGTGAAGACATCCACCTCGAGATTGGCGCCCTGGCCGATCGCCCGGTAGAGCACATTGCGCTGGGGATGGACCTCGGCTTCCTCCGGCCGCAGTTGCCCGAGCTCCTCCAGCCGCTTGACCAGCGAGTGATCGCGGGTGATCGGTCGAACCTCGCCGTCCTTGAGGACGTACGCCCGGCTGTCGCCCACGTGTCCCACGGTCACCTGATGCCCGAGGTGCAGGACGGCGGTCAAGGTGGTCCCGCCGCCCGGGACACGATCGACGACGGCTTGATTGGCTTCTTCGAGGGCGATGCGCATCAGGTCTTGAAGCGGGACAACGTCGGAAGATGGATCGATGGCCAGGAGCTGCAGGATCGAATCCTCGCACAGGCGGCGGGCGACGGCGCGGACCGAGACGGCGCTGGCGACTTCGCCTGAGCGATGCCCGCCCATTCCGTCGGCCACGATGTACAACCCGAATTCGGGCATGGTCTCCAGCCCGGCGGCGTTCCCCTGCAGGACGAACAGCGAGTCCTCGTTGTGCGTCCGCTCGATGCCGGTCGACTGCGCCATGCCCACCAGAATCCGTCCCTGCAAGGGCGTGATCATCGGGTGCGCGACCGCCGTGGGATCCAACGGCGCGGTCTTGACCCCATCGGGGGTCGGGGCGGGCTTCTTCTTGCCGAAGATGCGATTGAACAGGTCCATGTCCGTCCTAGAGCGGGCCCCCGGTCGTCAGGTCAGCAGAGCGTAGACATGATGATCGGTAGAGCCAAAGTAGATCGAGCCTTCGGAAATCGTCGGCGTGCCCGTAATCGGTCCGCCGGTGCGATAGGTCCAGCGTTTCCGCCCCGAGCGCAGGTCGAGGCAGTACATCGAGCCGTCGACCGACCCGCAGAAGACCGAGTCCTCCTGCACGACCGGCGATCCGGTGACCTGGTGCTCAGTCTGGAAGCGCCAGACCTCGCGATTGTTGCGGACGTCGATGGCGTAGACATTGCCATCCGCGCAGCCCGTAAAGAGTTTGCCCTCGGCGTAGGCCGGAGAGGAAATCGTCGGCCGGCCCATCCGGAAGCGCCAGATCTGGTAGCCGCCCTCCGCCTCGAGCGCATACAGCGTCCAGTCCATCGAGCCGAAGTACAGGATGCCCTCCACCATGATCGGCGAGGACGAAACGGCGCGCTTGGCCCGGAAACGCCACTTGATCTCCCCGCGGAAATCCACACAGTAGAAGTCGCCGGTCTCGCAGCCGAAGTACACGCGCTCGTCGACGACCAGCGGGGAGGAGCGCACCGGCCCGGCCGCCTCGGCGCGCCACGCCCGGCGGCCGTTCAGCATGTTGATCACGTGCAGGTGCCCGTCGTCACTCCCGACGAACACGTAGCCTTCGTACAGCGTCGGGGAGGAGCGGATCGGCCCCTCGGCCAGGTAGGTCCAGACAAGCTTGCCCTGATCGGCCGTCACCGCGTGCAGGCGATGATCCTCAGAGGCGACGAAGATGGTGTCCTCGTGCGCCGCCGGCCGGGTTGGAATTCCACCCTCGGTCGGGTACTTCCACAGGAACGTCCCGCGCTTGGCGTCCAGGGCATACAGGTTATTGTCATAGCAGCCGACGTACAGGATGCCGCGGTGAACGATCGGGGAACCGCGGATCTCATCCTCACATTCGAACGACCACAGCTCCTGGACGTCCGACGGGAGTTTGAGGGCCGTCGATTTCTGCGGCGAGACCAGGATGCCGGTTTGCTTGGCGGCCGCCAGGAGGGCCCCCTTGAACAACTCGGCCGAGGGGAAACGCTCCTTCGGGTCGTAGGCCAGCGCGGCATTGACGACCAACTCGAGCTCGGGCGAGACATGCGGGTTGATCTGGCGCACCGGCCGTTCGGAGAAGGAGAAGGGCGGCTCGGCGCGCGGGTCTCGGCGGGTGAGCAGGTGGTGCAGCGTGGCACCCAGGGCGTAGATGTCGCCGGCGGGTGAGGCTTCGCCGCGGTACTGCTCGGGCGGCGAGTAACCTTCGGTGCCGATCATCGTCCCCTTCTGCCCCGGCTGGAAGACGCGGGCGATGCCGAAGTCGATCAGCCGGATGTGCGCGTGCTGATCGATCATGATGTTGGACGGCTTCATGTCACGGAAGATGACCGGCTGCGGCTGGTGACCGTGAAGGTAAGTGAGTACATCGCACAACTCGACGGCCCAGGTGATGACCTTCTCTTCCGACAGGAACTCGTCGGTGTCGTGCAGAAGGCGCTCGAGGTCCCGGCCCTCGATGAACTCCATCACCAGATACGAGCTGGCTTCCTGGGTGAAGTAGTCGTAGATGCGGGGAATGGCCGGGTGTGAGAGCGTGGCCAGCAGGTCGGCCTCGCGCTCGAAGTTGCGCACGACCATCTCGTACATGGTCGGGTCGGCGGCCATGTTGATCATCTCTTTGACCGCCACGAGCTTGGTGACATTGGGGAAGTGCAGGTCACGGCCCTTGTAGACCGAGCTCATCCCGCCGGACCCAAGCACGCCGAGGACCAGATAGCGATCCTGCAACGTGACGCCGGGCTGGAGCAGGCCTAGCTGGTCGGTCTCACCCGTCTTGTTGGGTAAGGCTCGTGTGGTACGGCGCATACAAACCCCGGGGTGGTGCCGGTTGACAGCTAGATATTGGGCGGATTATAGCACGAGTGACCGCACGGACTGCTCGGGCCGCAGGCGCAAGCGGGGCTGGATGTCGCGTGCCTGATCAGCGCTGCCGGCCCAGCATCTGGTTAGACAGACTTTCGAGCAGCGAAGCAGCCGGCTCGGCAGGGTTTGCCTCGGCGAGAGCGCTCAGGGCGAGGGTAGTGTGCTCGGCGGCCGCCATCTGCGTAGCCTGCAGGGCACCGCAGCTCTCGAGCTCGAGGCGCATCGCTGACAGGCTGTCGGCCTCACCATCGGAGGATCGCCACAGGCCCAGGAAGACATCCGATCGCTCCAACCCGAGCAGGGTAGGGAGCGTCTTCTTCCGGCAGAGAAGGTCGTCGCCGGACGGCTTTCCGGTGACCGCCGGATCGCCCCAGATCCCAAGGATGTCATCCTTCATCTGGAATGCCAGGCCAAGGTGTCGCCCGAAACGCTCCATCGTCTCGACCTTTGGCGGGGCAGCGCCTGCGACGCTCGCTCCGATCGATGTCGCAGCGCTTAGTAAGGCAGCGGTCTTGCCCTCGACCATCTCCAGGTATGCCAGTTCGTAAACATCATCCTGGGTCTCGAAGGCGATATCAAGGTGCTGGCCCTGTGTCAGGTGTAGGCAGGCAAGGTCCAGGCGCTCTTGGACGGCCAGGACGGCGAGGGGAGGCAGTCCAACCCGGAGCAACCGGTGAAGCGAGAGCCGCGCCAGGGCGAACAGAGCGTCGCCGGTGTTGAGCGCCTGGGGCACGCCCCACAGGGCCCACAGGGTCGGCCGCCCCCGGCGTGTGGCACTCTGGTCCTCGATGTCGTCGTGGACCAGTGAGAAGTTGTGAACCAACTCCACGGCCGATGCAGCCGGGAGGGCCGCACGCCAATCGCCGCCGCAAGCCTGGCAGGCCAGCACGGTGAGCAAGGGGCGGACGCGTTTGCCGCGGCCGGCGTTCTCGCCCGTCCAGCCATGGTGATGGGCGACCATCGTGATCAGCTTGGAATAAGTTCCCGACCCGAACGGGAGCGCGGCCTGTCGCAGGTCGTCTTCGATGGCTTCAAGGTACTCTTCGTAGGGAGAGGGCGGCACGTCTACTCGTCCGCCCACAACTCGGCCTGGCGCAGTGCATCGAGGTTGGCGCAGCCGGCGGCGAACATGGCGACGCGCATCTGCGCGACGGTCAGGTTGATACGGTCGTGGACCGCCTGCGTGGACTCAGCCGCGGCCTTCAGGAATGGCCCGGCCATCCCCCCGAGCGCCGCGCCGAGGGCAACGGACTTTGCCACGTCGACGCCACTTCGCAGCCCGCCCGAAGCGATGACGGGGAGATCGGGCAGAGCGCGGTGGACCTCCCGCAAAGCGGTGGCGGTGGGGATGCCCCAATCCAGGAAGGCAGCGGCCAGCTCCGCCTGCAGCGGTGTCCGGGCGCGGTGCATCTCAACCTGCGTCCAGGATGTGCCGCCGGCCCCGGCGACGTCGATCACCGACACGCCCGCGTCGACCAGGCGCCGGGCGGCGGCGGCCGAGATCCCCCAGCCGACCTCCTTGACGATCACCGGCACGCGCAGAGCGCGGCACACGACTTCGATGCCGCGAAGCAGACCGGCGAAGCGCGTGTCGCCATCGGGCTCGACGGCTTCCTGGAGCGGATTCAGGTGAAGGATGAGCGCATCGGCCGAGGCCATCTCAACGGCCCGCAAGCATTCGGCCGCGCCGTAGCCGTAGTTGAGTTGAACGGCGCCGAGGTTGGCGAAGAGCAGGAGGTCCGGGGCGACGCTGCGCACCTGGAAACTCGACTCCCAGCGCGCATCCTCCAACGCCACACGCTGCGACCCGAGCCCCATGGCGATCTGGGCCGACTGGGCGGCCTCGGCCAGCGCCAGGTTGATTCGGCTCGCCTGCTCCGTTCCGCCGGTCATCGAGGAGATCAGAATCGGAGCCGCCAGGCGTTTGCCGAGAAACGTGCAGCCGGCATCGACATCGCTCAGGTTCAACTCGGGCAGGGCCAGGTGGTGGAAGTGCAGCCGCTCGAAGCCACTGGGCAGGCCGCTGCGCACGTCCTCCTCCAGGTTGACGCGGATGTGGTCGGCCTTCCGGGAGGGCGTGCCCGTAACTTCGGTCATGCGCTGGGGTTCAAGAGACAGAGTTGCATCTTACCAGCCGCAAACTGGCGTGTCAACTTGCGGCACGGGCGGACAGGCCGTAGAATAGCGGTGTTGCCCAGGAACCATGGAGAGGAGGCTGACGCATGGCCGGAACGTATGATGAGGTGAAGAAGATCATCGTGGAACTGCTGGGCGTGGATGAGGCCAAGGTCGCGCCCGAGGCTCGGTTCCGCGAGGACCTCGAGGCCGATTCGCTGGATCTGGTAGAACTGATCATGGCCTTCGAGGAGAAGTTCGGCGGGGAGATCTCCGACGAGGACGCTCAGAAGATCACCACGGTCGGTGAAGCGGTCACCTACCTCGACTCGCATCACAAGTAGTCTGCCTCCGCCGCCTGACCGATCCGGGCCGGGACACACCCGGCCCGTTTGCGTTCCAGGAGTCCGCCTCCCGGCCAATGGTGTTTAGTGCCTGACAGTCGGGCGACGTGGACGGCGGGCCGTACGGGAAGCCGGGCGAGCCCGGCGCGACTTGCGGGTGAGGGTGAGGAGCTGGCGCTCTTCCACCTGCTGGGTGCGCAGGTACTGGTCCATGAACTCCGATCGACGCAGCCGAAGAGCGAGGGGGGCGACCGTTCCAACATCGTCGGGGGTGGCGATGGGTCGGCCGTCGGCGACAGCGTGAGCGCGGGCGGCCTCGAACAGCGTGATCTCCGCCCGCAACGAGTTAATCCCTAGTTCCTGGATCATGCGCAGGCCGAAGGCCTCGGCCTGAGTCGAAAGGCGCACGTCGGGCAACAGCCTGCGGGCATCGATGAGCTCGAGCCGCACTGCTTCGGTCTCCTCCGCATAGTCGTTCAGCACCGACCGCGGGCTGCCGCGGAACCCCACCGAGCGCCGATAGGCTTCCAGGCGGTCGGTCTTCTTTTCCAGCCCGCGGACGATGACCCGCAGGCCGAAGCGATCGAGGATCTGAGGGCGGAGCCGGCCCTCTTCAGGGTTCATCGAGCCCACCAATGCGAATCGGGCGCGGTAGGTGGCGGATACCGCGCCGCGCTGAACGAGAAAGATCCCTTGCGCTGCTGCGTCGAGGATTGCGTCGACGATTTCGTCCCCCAGCAGGTTGACCTCGTCGACGTACAGCAGGTTGTGATCGGCGCGGGCCAGCAGGCCGCGGGTCAGGCGCAGACGGCTGTGCACTGCGGCGCGTTCGTCGAGCCCTCCGACGACGTCCTCAAGCCGGGCGTTGAGCGGCAGCTCGATCAGCTGGACGCGATCCTGGTAGGTGAGCGGCTCGCCCTCGGCGTACTTCCGGGCGCAGTCGGGGCAGATGGCATCGATCCCGCCGGTCTCCACGTCCTCCGGCAGGCAGCCGTACGTGCAGCGGCTGCGCTGCACATCGGGCATCAGGTCGACCAGGCTGCGAACGGCGGTGGTCTTGCCGGTGCCGCGCGGTCCGACGAGCAGTACGCCGCCGATCACGGGGTTGATCAGCGTCAGCAAGAGCGCCAGCTTCATCTCCTCCTGGCCCACGATCCCCAGGAATGGAAAGACCAGGCGCTCGGCCAGGCCGAAGTCACCGGGAGCAGGCGCCTGGAGGAAGCGACGGGCGCTGGATCGTTCGAGCAGTTCGGTGAGGGACCGGACGGGCTCAGTCATGCGTCCCTCCGTGACCGGGATGCCGCGCGACGCGGATCAGTCGACGTCCTCTTTCAGCTCGCCGGTATCGGTGGTGTGGAGCCGTTCAGGCTCTTCCAGGAGCACGTCGACGTTCTCGAAGGGCAGGTCCGCCATCATCGGCGGGAGCGGGACAGTCGCCGGAGGCCGGATGCGTTCAGGGGCGACCGGTGGGGTCTTGCGCGGCAGCGGCTGGTCGTACGTGCGGCGGCGCAGGACACGCGGGTCAGCCGTCAACCAGCCGACGTAATGTCCGTCGACATCATAAACCTGCCGATCGGGCGTCACCCAGCCGACCCATTCCCCCTGCGTGTTGAACACGAACGGAAAGACCATCAGGGCCGACCAATCGCCCTTGGTGGTGTAGATCGGGATGGCCTTGCCTTTGGGGATCCGCCCCATGCCGCGCTCCGTGGACGTGCTCGACGGACCGGATTATACCGACCTGCGCCTTGAGCCGATAGAGGCGGCTAGCTCACGTCGCTGTACGTCCACAACCGGTTGACGGCGAAGTTCCAGAACAACACGATGATGACAGCCAGTGCCAGGGCCAGATTCGAGCCGGCCACCGGAGGACTCAGACGGGCGGCGAATCCGGCCAGGGGGCCGGGGAATGCTTGCAGCCTCGGGAGCCAGGTCCCGGCCAATCGAGTCATGGGGCCCTCGGTCAGGGCGAACACCGGAGTACGGATCAGCAGCCCGGCCAGATTGACGGCGGCGAACTGGACGGCCTGGGCGGCGACGGGCTTCGATCGCGAATCGGGGTAGACCCAGAACCGGTTCCAGATGAAGTTGCTGGTCACGGCGGCTGAGAAGGACGCCACACTGGCCGCCACCGACCACACGCCCAGGACAGTGGAGAGCAAGTTGAATGAGCCGAAATCAACGACGGCGCCGACCGTCCCGACGACGCCGAACTTGAAGAACCGCCTCAGCTCGCGGCGGGCTCGGGACGCATCCGGGGTCACAGTCGGGCGCGGAAGTCTTCGATCGTCCGCCGCAGTCCGGGTTCGAGATCGGTCTTGGGTTCCCACTCCAGCCACTCATGAGCGCGGCGGATGTCCGGCTGTCTGCGCTGCGGGTCGGCCGGGGCGCGGTGCTCGGGCAGGAAGGTCAGCCCGGCGGGATTGCCGGTGAGACGGTTGATTGCCTCGGCCAGCTGCCGAATGGTCATCTCCACCGGATTGCCGAGGTTGACGGGCAAATGGACATCGGCCATGAGGCAGCGAAACAGGCCGTCGACCAGGTCGTCAACGTAGCAGAAGCTCCGCGTCTGCAGGCCCTCGCCGTAGATGGTCAGTGGTTCTCGGTTGAGCGCCTGGCAGATGAAGTTCGGCACGACGCGTCCGTCGTCGAGACGCATGCGCGGGCCGTAGGTGTTGAAGATGCGGATGATTCGTGTGTCCAGCCCGTGGTAGCGATGATAGGCCATGGTGATCGCCTCGGCGAATCGTTTGGCCTCGTCGTACACCGAGCGCGGGCCGACCGGGTCGACGTGCCCACAGTAGTCCTCGGGCTGTGGATGGACCTCAGGGTCCCCATACACCTCCGAGGTCGAAGCCAGCAGGAAGCGCGCCTTGTGGGCGCGGGCGACGCCCAGAGCATTGTGCGTCCCGAGTGCACCGACCTTGAGCGTCTGGATCGGCAGCTGCGGGTAGCCGTACGGGGAGGCGGGATTGGGACTGGCGGGCGAGGCGAGATGCAGGACGACATCGACCTCACCGGGGATGAAGATGAAGTTCGAGACGTCGTGTTTGAAGAAGGCGAAGTCACTTCGTCCGGCGAGGTGGGCGATGTTGTCCAGGTTCCCGGTCACCAGGTTGTCGACGACGACGACCTGATGACCCTCCTGGAGCAGCCGGTCGCAGACGTGGGAGCCGATGAACCCGGCGCCTCCGGTCACGAGCACGCGGATGCTGCCCTCCTGTTCGATCCGCTCCAGGTGCCGGCCTCGTGCTGCAGGAGTTGGAGACGGCTGCCGAGGCCCGACACTATCGCTTCCAATCGACGGCCAACGTTTGACCATCGCCGGTGAGCCTCTGGCCCACTCCTGTTGAAGCATCCACGATCCATACATCACCCCGGTAGACCAATCCAAGCCGCAAGGCGTCCGGTGACCACACGACGGGCTGAGGGGCCAGGCCGACTTCGCCGCTGGCAGGGAACAGCACGGTCTGGTTGCTTCCATCGCGGTCCAGCACCACGAGTTGATAAGTACTGGTCTGGCTTTCCAGGGGCGACAACGCCTGAAGGAAAGCAAGCCGGTAGGAGATCTCGCCGCCGGGCGTTTGGCGCGCGGGCGAGACCGACGGGTAAGCGAACATGCCCGTACGTTGAGCGAGTTTGAGGACCGGCCCGCCGCGGCCGGGCTGTGCGGCGACGTCGAACGCCGGGGAGGCGGCTGGGCCCTCGAGCCCGGTCGGGGCGCCGTGGTCCACGAAATACAGCGTGCGCCCATCCTGTCCCCAGGCAACGCCGGGCACCCATGCCCAATCTCCAAGGGTTTGATACGGCGTCATCTCCACGGCAGGTTCGAGAGCAGCGTCGTCGAGGTCCACGATGCCGATGCCATCGGGTCTGGCGTAGGCCAGCCGCGTGCCATCGGTCGACCAGGCGAAGGTCGTTCCCCACCAACCGTAGGGGCCGCCCGAGCTGGCGTCCAGGACGCGCTCGACGTCGAGCACCGTACCGGAGGAGGCGAAGGTGATCAAGATCAGATCGTTGTTGGCCTGCCAGCCCGGCGAGCCGGCGCTCGCCTCGGAGGTTGAATAAGCGACGCGGTAGGCCTCCGCGGCGACGGGAGAGAAATCGGCGAAATGGACGATGTTCTCCGCACGGAGGTCGATGGGCGTCGGATCCGGATCGGACAGGACGACGGCCCGCAGGCTGTTGATCACGGCCGGATCATCCTCCGGCCCTTCGACGGTGTACAGAAGCAGCTTGCCGTCCGGTGAAAGCTTGAAGACGCGGCCGTCCAGCTTCCCGTCCAGAAGGACTGGTCGGCGATTGCCGCTGTCGCCGCTGATCACCCAGGCCGTCGATCCGGAAAGGTAGGCGAGGGTCCCCTCGACAGGGACAGGGTTGAAGGCCGCCTGCGCCCCGACCATGATGATCTCGGGGACAGGGGAACTCTGGATCGTGGTCTTGACCGGCGTGCGCGAGAGTTCCACGCCCTCCTCTTCCACGATGCGGTAGGTGGTTTCCTGTGCGCCGTTGACGCCTGGCTGCAGCAGGCGCGTCTCGCCTTCCGGCAAGGCCTCGTTCCGAATCGTTTGGCGTTCGAAGGGCAGCGTCTCGGTCTCGACCTCGAAGCGTTCGACGACGCGCGTGATGCGGACGACGGCGTCCCGGGTAAGTACGGTGAATACCGGGGGATCGACGCGGTCGAGTTCGCCGAGGAGTACGCCGGCCGCCGCCAGCGCCTGTTGGACGGTGGAGCCTGAGGCGACGGTGTAGGATGTCGTGCCACCGTCCGCATCGACCTGGAGGGTGATGGCGGCGGCAGTCGCCTGGGGACCGGCGCACGCTGCCAGCGCTCCGACGAGCAGCAGCAGGGCAACGCGGCGGACGGCGCGGGACAAGATTGCCGCAGTTTGCTGGGCGTGTGGCCGGCTGGTATAATCGCCCATCGTGGCCTAGCGCAGAACGCCGACCAGGGCCAGCTCGCCATTGTCGATGGCGATGGATGTGACCCGCAGGCCAGTGGCCATCGGGCCGATTGGCCCGGCGAAGGCTTCGGTGATCAACGCCGAGAGACTGTCCTTGACGCCTTCCGACGCGGGCATCGGACCCAGGTCGGCCGAGGTCACTTCGAAGGCCAGGGTGCCGTCGGGAGTGACCACGGGCGAGATCGAAAACAGGATTGCGCCCTCGAATGGACCCTGCTTCACGCGGCCATAGACCTGGAGCTGACCCTGCTGCAGGTACACCTGCGGCTCAAGCAACACGGGATCGTCACTCTCGGCCAGGCGTGCTGCCACGAGCGATGTGAACTGCGACTCAGTGATTAGCAAGCGCACTTCGCCGGTGGAGGGAAACGCGCCGACGGCGCTCTTCCAGGCATCGAGGATCTCCTGCGCCGCCATCTCCGAAGTGGGGATGGGCGCTCCGGGAGCCGCCGGGCCGCCGAGGTCCATCGTGCAGGCGAGCGTGCTGAACGCAAGCGCCATCGCCGCACAGGCAAACCGCCATCCCATTTGAGCAAACTGCGTTGAGCGACTCACCCGCGACCACTCCCCAGACCGAAGCTGCGGGAGATTATAGCACGGGGCCCCGCCTCGCCTCGACGGACGACGGCGCGCTTTCGCTGAGATCCCGCCTTGAGGCGCTCCTGTTCGTCTCGGCCGGTCCGGTGGACGCCGCGCACCTGGCGGCAGCCCTCGGCGCTTCCACGAAAGACGTGGAACGGGCGCTCGAGGACCTGCGATTGGACACGCAAGGTCGCGGCCTACGAGTTCAGCGCCACCGCGCCGGCTATCAACTCACGTCGGCGCCGCAAGCGGCCATGGACGTGGAACGTCTGTTGAACCTGGAGACGACCTCGCGGCTGACCCGAGCGGCCCTCGAGGTGTTGGCGATCATCGCCTACGAACAGCCGGTGACCAGACCGCACATCGATTCGATCCGCGGGGTGAACTCCGATAGCGCCTTGCAGACCCTCCTGCGCTACAGCTTGATCGAAGAGACCGGGCGGAGCGAAGGCCCCGGCCGACCGATCCTTTACGCCACGACCTCGGAGTTCCTTCAGCACTTCGGCTTAGGTTCGCTGGAGCAGATGCCGCCTCTGGCGCCGGTGCAGATGCCGCCTGAGCCGGCGGCGGACCTCCAACAGGAGGAGTCGTGACCGCCCGGCTCCAGAAGGTCCTCGCCGCAGCCGGGCTCGGGTCGCGGCGGGCCTGCGAAGAGCTGATCCGCGAGGGACGCGTAACGGTCGACGGGCGGACGGCGACGATCGGCATGTCGGTCGATCCGGCGTCCCAGGTGGTCCGGCTGGACGGCGCCCGCGTGAAGGCGGCCGTCGCACCGGTGTACATCGCCGCCTACAAACCCGTGGGTGTGTTGACATCGTCGGCTTCCCAGGGAGGCAAGCCGACGATCCTGGACGTTGTCCAGCTCGCGGAGCGCGTCTTCCCGGTCGGACGGCTCGATGTGGACAGCGAGGGATTGATTCTGCTGACCAATGATGGGGACTTAGCGATGGCGCTGACACACCCGAGATTCGGCCACGAGAAAGAGTATCGTGTCCTGCTCGATGCGAGGCCCACCGCGGAGCAGTTGGATCGATGGCGGTCGGGCGTCCGCTTGTCGGACGGGACGCGGGCCCTGGCGGCCTCCGTGCGGGTGGAAACGAAAGGCGCATGGGTGCACGTTGTGATGCGCCAGGGGCGCAAGCGTCAAATCCGGGACACGGCCTCGCTCTTGGGCCTGCGTGTGCGTAGGCTGATCCGAATTCGGATCGCAAGCCTGCGCGTCGGGGATCTGAAATCGGGAGAGTGGCGCTCTCTGAAGGCGGAAGAGATCCATGCGTTGAGGCAGGGCATGGAGCAGGGTCGAGCGAAGCCCGGGGCGGCACGCCAATCAAGTCACAGGCGGGGGATGGAGGAAGGCGGATGACGGTCACCAGCGCGACTGAGCCGGCCTCGCAGGGCGGATGGCTGGAGAAGGTCCTGGCGAGCGCCGTGTCGGTTCGACGGGAAGCGATTGTCCTGGCCGTCCTGATCGCCCTGGCGGTCGGCTCGCGTTTCTACGATGTCGGCACGCGGGTGATGAGCCATGACGAGACGACGCACGTCTACTACTCGTGGAATCTGTATCGGGGGAACGGCTTCCAGCACAACCCGTTGATGCATGGCCCGATGCAGTTCCACCTGTGGGCGCTGTCGTACTTCCTCTTCGGGGATAACGACACGGCGGCGCGCATCCCGACGGCGGCGATGGGCGTGGCAGCGGTCGCGCTGACATGGGTCTTCCGCCGTTGGCTGGGCCGCACCGGTTCGCTGGTCGCCGGGGCGCTGATGCTCATCTCTCCCTACATGCTCTTCTATTCGCGCTACACGCGTGAGGACCCATTCGTCATCCCCGAAGCCCTGCTCATGTTCTGGGCTGTGTTTAGTTACTTCGACACGCGTAAGTCGAGGTGGCTGTATTTGCTGGCCGTTTCGCTCGTGCTGCATTTCGCCACGAAGGAGACCGCCTTCATCTATGCCGCACAGCTGCTGTTGTTCCTGGCGGCCTACCTGGTGGGCGACTTGCTGCGCGAGCCATGGCATCGACCCTTGCTGCGCCTTTGGTTCCTGATTGGATTGGGAGATACGCTGCTGGGCGGCGGTCTGGCCGCCGTGATCTTTCTGCGTGACCGAGCGGAGTTCGCCGCGCTGATGCCTGCGGCGACGGCTACCGCTGGTGACGCGGCCG
Source organism: uncultured Chloroflexia bacterium (assembly GCA_963777165.1). Classification (GTDB taxonomy): domain Bacteria; phylum Chloroflexota; class Anaerolineae; order Anaerolineales; family E44-bin32; genus DYJB01. The sequence goes on along the minus strand of CAVZPO010000023.1, from coordinate 508,645 downwards.
TGGCGGGCGCGCCCGTCCCGGCCCTCTCTCCGCTCATCGGTGTGGGTGCCCTGATGGTCCTGTTGGGCGTGGCCACCATGGTGACTGCCCTGGTAATGACGTTCGGCCGCCGACTCCGTACGGACTTCCCGGCGCTCGACCTGCTGGTCATCACCGGCACAGTCACGCTGCCGCAGTTGGCCGCTGCCTTCGCTCACGTCTTGGGGTGGAATCCCATCGATTACACGGATCCCGCCGTCGTGAACAAAGATGCGCTTGTGGTCGTCGTCCTGTTCGCCATCAGCATCCTGATAGGCCTGGCCTGGGATTGGCGGCGCTGGCTGATCGCCGCCGGTTCCTTCTGGGGAATCTTTGTCGTCCTGTATACGACGGTGTTCACCAACGGCTTCGGGTTCATGACCGGCCTGGTGGGTTCGCTCGGCTACTGGCTCGAGCAGCAACCGGTGCAACGCGGGGGGCAGCCGTGGTTCTACTATGCCTTCGTGCAGATCCCGGTGTACGAGTACCTTCCGGCGATCGGGGTCTTGGCGGCGATCGTCGTAGGGCTCGTGGCGTGGATCCGCGCCGTGCGGCACCGCGCCCAGGATGGGGAGCCAGCTGTGCGCGGCCGCCGTGCCCGCGGACAACCAGCACCGGCTTCCCCGTGCTGTTCTTCCTGGGCTACTGGGTATTCACGGCGCTGCTGGCGTATTCGTATGCGGGCGAAAAGATGCCGTGGCTGACGGTGCACATCGCCTTGCCGATGATCTTGCTGGCAGGTTGGGCCTTCGGCCGCTTCTTCGACTCCATCGACTGGTCCAGGCTGCAGTCCGGCCGGGCATGGCTTGATCTGGCCGTTCTGCTCCTGCTGATCGTGGCCCTGCTCAGTGCGTTGGGCTATGTCTTTGGCCTCAATCCACCCTTCCGGGGAACAACCCTCGAGCAGCTTCAGTCGACCACCGGCTTTCTCGTGGCACTGATCACGGCGATCTTTGCCGGCGGCTATCTCGCTCTGCACTGGAGGGGGTGGCCGGCTGCAGACCGCACACGGCTGGCCGGGGTTCTGGGGCTGGCCCTTCTGGCGGTGCTGACGGCGCGCGCCTCCTTCCGGGCGTCCTTTGTCAACTACGATCTGGCTAATGAGTATCTGGTCTATGCTCACAGCGCGCCCGGGGTGCGTATGATCATGGATCAGATCGACGATTTGTCGACGCGGACTGCCGACGGCAAAGGACTGGACGTCGGCTATGACGACGAGACCTCCTATCCGTACATGTGGTACCTGCGCAACTACCCGCGGGTGCACTTCTTCGGAGGCACTCCGTCGCGCGACCTGCTCAACTATCCTGTGGTCATCGTCGGTGCGGGCAACTGGTCGAAGGTCGAGCCGATCCTGGGCAAGCGCTACCACGCCTTCGAGTTCCCGCGCCTGTGGTGGCCGAACCAGGACTACTGGCGCATCGGCTGGTCGAGCATCGAGTCGGAACGCAATGCTGAGCGGCTGGCCTCCGGTGCCGGTGAGTCGCCGCCGATGTCGGCCTGGGAGTACATCGGCCGCGTCTGGAGCCACCTGCGGCCGTTCTTCACCGACCCCGCCGTGCGGCACGCCGTGTGGGAGATCTGGCTTAACCGCGACTTCACCGAGTGGGCGACACTCAATAATTCCGACCTGTCGATCCAGAACTGGTCGCCGGCCGATCGGATGAAGATGTACGTCCGCAAGGACATCGCCGCGCTGCTCTGGGACTACGGCGTCACGCCGGCGTCGCTTGAGCCGGGAAGCCTGGAGGATCCGTATGCCAAGGGGATGACCAAGCTTCAGGCGCAGGTTGTCGTCGGCTCGAGTGGTACGGAACCGGGACAGTTCAATGCGCCGCGCAGCGTGGCGGTGGCGCGCGACGGGAGCGTGTATGTCGCCGACACGTTCAACCATCGGATCCAGCACTTGCGGCCGGATGGGACGGTGCTCCAAGTCTGGGGGAAGTTCGCCGATCAGGCCCAGACGGAAGCCCCCGGGGGGACTTTCAATGAGCCGTGGGGCATCGCCGTCGCCCCGGACGGCACGGTGTACGTCGCCGATACCTGGAACCACCGCGTCCAGCGTTTCTCTTCGACGGGGGAATTCCTGACCATGTTCGGCACGTTCGGACAGGCGGAGACACCCACCGATTTCTGGGGGCCGCGGGCCGTGGCCGTGGACAGCCGGGGCAGGGTCTTTGTGGCCGACACCGGGAACAAGCGCATCGCTATCTTCGACTCGAACGGCAAGCCGCTCGGGCAGTTCGGAGGCGTGGGCCTCGAACCGGGGCAGCTGGATGAGCCCGTCGGTCTGGCGATCGACAGCCGCGATCAGGTCTACGTGGCCGACACGTGGAATCAGCGCGTCCAGGTCTTCGCCGAAACCGCACCGAACACCTACACGGTTGCACGCGAGTGGCCGATGGACGCCTGGTACGGTCAGTCGCTCGACAACAAGCCGTACCTGGCGATCGGCCCCGAGGATCGCGTCTGCGCCTCCGATCCGGAAGGCTATCGCGTCCTGTGTTTCAACAGCGAAGGGAACTTCGAACAGGGGTGGGGCGAGTATGGCGTTGGGCCCGACCAGTTCGGCCTGGTCGCCGGGTTGGCGTTCGCCTCAGATGGATCGGTGTGGGTCGTGGATGCCGGAAACACCCGGCTGATGCAATTCCTGCCGAGCCAGGCAGAGCCGTAATCTGTGGGGGAGGAGCGTGGATGAAGCTTCACGAGTACCAGTCCAAGCAGCTGTTCGCCCAGCACGGGATCCCAATTCCCCGCGGCCGGGTAGCGATGACGGCGGCGGAGGCGAAGTCGATCGCCGAAGAACTTCACGGTCGGGTCGTGGTCAAGGCGCAGGTGCTGGTGGGCGGCCGGGGAAAGGCCGGAGGCATCCGGCTGGCGAACTCGCCTGAGGAGGCCCTGGAGATCGCCACCCAGATCCTGGCGATGCAGATCAAGGGGCTGCCGGTACGCAAGGTGTTGGTGGACGAAGCGGCCAACATCCAGGCGGAGATCTACCTTGGCGTGACCAACGACCGGGCGGCGCGGCGGCCGGTGATGATCGCCTCGGCCGAGGGCGGGATCGAGATCGAGGAAGTCGCCCGCACCGATCCTTCCAAGATCGCCCGAATCCACGTCGACCCCCTGCTGGGGCTGCGCGAGTATCAGGCGCGCGACCTGGCAGCTTCGATCGAGCTGCCCCGAGACCACTGGCGGGCCTTTATCGAAATCGCTCTCGGCCTGTATGAGGCGTACCGCGAGTGCGACGCGACGTTGGCGGAAATCAATCCCCTGGTGGTCACCAAGGCACAGACGCTGCTGGCGCTGGACGGAAAGATGGTGGTCGACGACAACGCCCTCTTTCGGCGGCCGAAGCTGGCGGAGATGCGCGACCTGGACGAAGAAGCGCCGGCCGAGAGCGAGGCGCGCAAGTACGGGCTGTCGTACGTCAAGCTCGACGGGGATATCGGCTGCATGGTCAATGGCGCCGGTCTGGCCATGGCGACGATGGACGTGATCAACCTGGCGGGCGGGGCACCGGCCAACTTCCTGGATATCGGCGGCGGGGCGGGGGCCGACAAGGTGGCGGCGGCGCTCGAGATCATCCTCTCCGACAAGGCCGTCAAGGCGGTGCTGCTGAACGTCTTCGGAGGCATCACCCGCTGCGACGAAGTTGCCCGGGGGATTCTGATGGCCCTCCAGGATGTCCCGACGCAGATCCCGATGGTCACGCGCCTCGTCGGGACGAACGAAGCCGAAGGCCGGCAGCTTCTGGCGGAGAAACAGATGATCACGGCGACGTCGCTGTTCGAGGCGGCCGAGAAGGCCGTGGCGCTGACGCGCCAGGGGGTGGCGGCATGAGCATCCTGGTCAACAAGGCCACGCGCCTGATGGTGCACGGCATCACCGGCCGTGAGGGGATGTTCCATGCGGCCCAGATGATGGAGTACGGGACGAAGATCGTCGCCGGGATGACGCCCGGCAAGGGTGGGGAGTGGGTGCTGGAGGGGAAGGTGCCCGTGTTCGACACGGCCAAGATGGCGGTCGAGGCGACCGGCGCCAACTGCTCGATCCTGTTCGTTCCGGCTAAGGCAGCGGCCGACTCCATGCTCGAAGCCGCAGACGCCGGCGTCCCGCTGATCGTCTGCATCACGGAGGGCGTGCCGGTCCAGGACATGATGCAGGTGCGCCGGTACCTCGATCAGCTGGGCACTCGCCTGGTGGGGCCGAACTGCCCGGGGCTGCTGACGCCGGGAGAGTGCAAGGTCGGGATCATCCCGGGGCACATCGCCTCGGCCGGCGGCGTAGGTGTTGTCTCGCGTTCCGGGACACTGACCTACGAGGTTCTCTATGCCCTCAAAGCCCGCGGCTTGGGGGTCTCCACGTGCGTCGGCATCGGCGGGGACCCGATCAATGGGACGTCGTTCATCGACGCCCTGGAGATGTTCGAGGACGATGCCCGGACGGAATCGGTGGTCATGATTGGGGAGATCGGCGGCACCGATGAAGAGCGGGCGGCCGAGTTCATCAGCGATCGGATGACCAAGTCGGTCGTCGGTTTCATTGCCGGCCGGACGGCGCCGCCCGGAAAACGCATGGGCCATGCGGGGGCAATAGTGGAAGGTGGGTCGGGATTGGCGGAAGACAAAGTCAAGGCACTCGAGTCGGCCGGGGTCAAGGTCGCGCCGCATCCGGATGCGATTGCCGAGTTGGTGGCCGGCGGCTCCCGCAAGCCTCGACGCAAGGGGAAGCGGTGAAGAAGGGGGGGGCCGCGTGACGCCCACACAAGATCGTGCGCCCAGTCTTCCGACGATCGAGCAGCTCGAGCAGGAAGTGCGAGCTCCGGGTTCCGATGCGGCGGCCTGGCTCCGCTTGGGGTGGGCGTTGTACGGCGCCGGCAGATATCCTCAGGCGGCAGAGGCGGCACAGGAGTGCCGGAACCGCTCGCCATCAGATCCGGAGCCTAGTTACCTTCTTGGCATGGCGCTCAAAGCGGCCGGGGACGGAGATGCGGCTGTGGCGGCATTCAGGGCTGCCGCAGCCGCCCTGCCGGCCATGCAGGACGCTGTCCGGGGGGCCATGCTTCGCCGTCTGGCGGTTGGTCAGGTCAACTGGATCGAACGCGGCAAGTGGGATCTGGAGCCAGAGACCTGGATTCGAACATGACGACCAGGCGCGAGCGGCTCCAGGCTGCGTTGGCGGGTGAGAAAGCCGATCGACCTCCGGTGGCGCTCTGGCGTCACTTTCCGGTGGATGATCAAGACCCGCTAACCCTGGCGGATGCCGCGCTCGACTTCCAGGCGCAATTCGATTTCGACTTCATCAAGGTCACTCCGGCGTCGTCGTTTTCCGTCAAGGATTGGGGCGTCGAGGACGCCTGGAGGGGCGATCCGGAGGGAACGCGGGAGTACACGCGCACCGTGATCGACCAGCCACGCGACTGGTTGCGCCTCAAGCCGTTGTCGCCAGTGCGCGGCTGGCTGGGGGCGCACCTGAAGTGCCTCGCCAGGCTGCGCGACCGCTGCGGTGAGGATGTGCCCTATATCCAGACCGTGTTTAGCCCCCTCTCACAAGCCAAGCATCTGGCGGGGGAGGAGCGCCTGTTCGAGCACCTGCGGCGCGATCCGCAGCGCGTGCTGCGCGCCCTGGAAGTGATCACGCAGACGACGGTTGCGTATGTGGAGGCCGCGCGCAAGTACGGTATCTCAGGCGTGTTCTATGCCGCCCAGCTGGCCACCTATCGGCTGATGGATCGCCCGGCCTACTCGCAGTTCGGCGAGCCGTTCGACCGCCGTGTGCTCGAGGCGGCTGGCGGGTTGTGGCTCAATGTCCTGCACCTGCACGGTGAGGCGATCATGTTCGATCTGGCGACGACCTACCCGGTCCAGGTGATCAACTGGCATGACCGGGAGACAGCGCCGTCTCTGTCCGAAGCCAGGCGGATGACGCAGTTGGCGCTGTGCGGTGGCTTGAGGCGCCAGGAGACGATGGTGCTCGGCGATCCGCGGTTGGTAGCGCGTGAAGCGGCGTCCGCCATCAAGGCGACGCAAGGCGGCCGGGGCTTCATTCTGGGAACGGGGTGTGTGGTGCCCGTGCTGGCGCCGCGGGGCAATTTTCTGGCCGCTCGCCGCGCAGTCGACTGCGCATAGCCACCTCCGCAGCTCGACCTGGCACACAATCCCCACTCCGAGCTGGAAAGGCTACGCGCAGAACGACATGGCGGGGCTTCGGGTGATCGGCGGATCGGCAAAAGGGCGCAGGCTGCGAATGGTGCCTGGAGAGGGCACGCGCCCGATCAGCGACCGGGTCAAGGTCTCACTCTTCGATATCCTGGGGCCGGACCTGCCAGGCGCGTGGTTTCTGGATCTGTTCGCCGGAACCGGCAGCGTGGGGATCGAGGCAGTAAGCCGTGGCGCGGCCGGGAGTGTCCTGGTGGATAAGGACCCTCGCGCAATCGCCACAGTTCACGCCAATCTCGCGTCGACCGGCCTGGGTGAGCGAGCGGAGGTGGTGCGGGCGGACGCGTTCGAGCTTCTGGAGCGAAGGCCGCACCGCGCGTTCGACTACGTCTACATCGCACCCCCGCAATATCATGACTTCTGGTCGCGCGCCTTGAGTGCTCTGGACGCCCATCCCGGGTGGCTCAATCCCGATGCCTGGGCTATCGTCCAGGTTCACCCGAAGGAGCTGCGCGAGATTCCTCTTGTGCACTTGAGGGAGTCCGATCGCCGAAAGTACGGAAGCACGCTCCTTGTGTTCTACGATTTCCCCGGAAGCTGAGCAATCCACGCAGAGTCGGAGGACCCATCGCGGCAGTCTGCTCAAGCAGGCGCAAAGGTCCGTTCCTGAGACGTGATTCGAATGGAGTCACCTGAAGGGCGTTGGTGCCCTCGCCCGCCACTGCTGACTGCGCACCGCCTTGGATCTAACTAAATGTTCTGGCCGGCGAACGATGCAGGCGCGCGTCAGGCAGCCTCGGGTAGCTCCCGACCTCCAGGTTCACGCTCGTCTGACGCTCCGCCGAAGACGCGAGCGCCGCCGAGGAGTGCCTTGAATGTCAGGTAGAAGGCGTGGAGCTCGAGGGCAAACGGGGGAAACCCGCCCAGGCCAAGCGCCGGCATCTGCCCATAGTGCAACCCGAAGAGGCGCAGCGCCTGAGGGATGGTGTAGACCCAATACGCGCCGTAGTGTGCGTAGGCCTGGTAGTTCCAGGCCTCCCAGAGCAGCCCGCACACGAATCCGCCCAACAGAAGGGCGGCTGCCGGCCGTCGGTCTCCCCGTAGCCACTCGCCGCTGGCGCTGCGAACGCCAAGTCGCTCGAGCACCGGCTCAAGCAGCGGGATGAAACCGAGCCAGACCGCCGCAAACAAGTACGGCGCCGCCGCCGGGGAGACAGCGAGGGGGATGGTGACCAGCGCCACACCGACCGTGAACCAGATGGCAAGAGCGGCGTTGCCCGGGAGGTCGGGGGATGAAGGTCGGCGACGATCGGGCAGGAAGGTTCGAAACAGATCGGCAGTTTCGAACACGCCCGGCATGATGGTGGCGAAGGACCAGAAGAGGGCCACCAGCCGCACCAATGCACTCTGCGGGACGTTGATGTAAGTCCAGTTCTTCAGGTGGAAGTTGTAGGCCTCAAACAGGACCCAGACGCCGACGGACAGCAGCACCATCAGGGGTAATTCGCGCCGGCGGGAGGTCAGCCAGGATGCGCCGCCGCGCCAGACGACAACGGCGTCGATCGCCAGGATGTACCCGGTCCACATCAGCGGGGTGAACCATGTGGCGACCCACCGGTTGCCCAACAGCAGCATGGCTTCGCTCGCCAGGAGCCAGGCGATCCCGATCCAGCCGTACCATGCAAGGGTGCGTCGCGGGCGGACCATCCGCGTTCAGGTCCCGAACACGACGCGGAGCGAACCGTCGTCGTCGAGTCGTGAGCGCGCGGAGAAGCAGGTGTGGGTGCGGTAGCACTCGAGGGCGCGGGGCAACAGCACGGAGAGATCTTCGACCAGAGGCAGGCTGGAAAGCTGGTGTGTGTCCACCCAGATCGGCTCGCCCTCGGGGCCCGCGCGCGGCTCCTCCCGGGCCTCCGCACCGCCGACGCAGACGTACAGCCCGATGCCCGGGACCCGTCCGGTGTCGAACAGGACGGTGCCGCACAAGCGCAAATCGCCCGGCGAGAGCCCCGCTTCCTCGCGGATCTCCCGCCGGGCTGAGCTCAAAACATCTTCGCCAGCTTCGACATGGCCGCCCAGGCCGTTGAACTTCCCGGCCCAATCGCCGCGATCGGGGCTCAGGCGGAGCAGCAGCACTTGATCGCCGCGCACCAGAAATGACAGTGTCCGCGGGACGATGGTGTACCGAGAGGGATCGAGCCGCTGCCCGTCGGTCATCATCGCACCGACGTCAATCCGCAAGGTCCTTGACGTCCTCGGCCACTCCGGCTTCGCGCAGGTACTCGGCCAGAGGCACGCGCACCGGCACCGGGTGGACGAAACGATCAACCTCGACCTGTGTCCCTCCAATGTCCAACCGTTCGAACAGGAGCTCGAACTGCTGCTGCCAGGCGTCCTCGATTGCCTTCAGCGTCGCGGCCGGCAGCTGCCAGAACTTCTGCTTGAACGGTCCGAGGGCGCGCTTGCGGGCGTTGTAGTAGAACTGCTCATCCGTCTGGCCTTCCTTGCGCTCATCGCTGTGGTTCTGGGTTAGGAAGGCGTAGACCTCCGTGAGCAGCGCGTCCGGGAGTCGATCGTAGAGCATGTTCTGGAAGTTGGTCGCCAGATGGACTTCGAGCGCCCCGGCTTCGGAGAACTTGGAGAAGGCCTCCTCCGGTAGGGTGGAGGCGCCGTGCTGGACCGCTCCGCCCATGGCATATTGCTTGGCAACCTTCGAGAGCTGGCTGAGCGTCCCGAAGTCGACCTTGACCTTGGCGATCGTGCCGTCGGGCAGCACGACGCCGCCGTGGGAAGTGCCGGTTTGAATGCTGATCTTGGACAAGCCAGGGGATGTCGGGGCGAGCGCCTTGAGCGCCACGTTGTATCCGTCCATGAATGCCCGCAGTTCCGGCTCGGTGCTGTTGTGCCCGCCGACCTCGCCGATCTCGCCGCCCACCGAAATCACAACCCCGGCCGGCTGCAGCGAGCGAACGTGCGCCGTGAACTCGGCGCACAGCCCGCTGTTCACCTTCTGCTGCTCGGGGATGGTAGCCTTGCTCAGGTCGACCAGGGTCGAGGTATCGATGTCGATGTTGAAGAAGCCGGACGAGATAGCTTCCTGGATCAGCGCGCGGACGGCTTGAGCCTCCTCTGCCGGCTTGGAGGCGTACTTCTTGGCGCTGATCTGGAAGTGGTCGCCCTGGATGAACACCGGCCCCTGGTAGCCTTCAGCGATGGCGGCGCCCAAGACACAGGCGGCGTACTCGGCCGGCCGCTGGTCGGTGTAGCCCATCTCCGAGCGGGCCAGCTCGAAGATCATGGCCTTGGCATTCGCCTTGGTCGCGGCACGGAACACGGCGCGGGCAGCATGGTAGGGGAGGGCGCGCAGGTTCATGGCCGGGACGGTGAAGGTGTCGCGCGTTTCCCCGCGTCCCCGGGCCAGATACAGCTCCTGGATGGAGCTGGGAGGTGCACCGGCAGCGATCGCCAGCTCACGGATCAGCCAGCGGGCCAGGCTGCGGTGCGGTTCCTTGCCGAAGACCGCACTCTCCACCAGCGCGCCGATCCGCTGGCGCAGGGAGGCGGCGTTCAGAATAGTCACCGCCGGACCGGCGGCGACACGCACCGAGTCGCCCAAAGGCTGCGCGGCGCGTTGCAGGGCTTCAAACAGATCCATGGGACTCTCCTGGAGAGATGAGCTGTGCGAGGGGATTATACCCGGCCGAGCCTGTCAGCCTGAGGTCAGGCTGGTGATTGCCCCCGGCCGGGCTCCCCCCTATAATAGTCACAGAAGTACAGCGCGCCTAAGGGCGGGACGAGGAGTAAAAGGATGAGCGATCCACTCGGCAAGATCACCGAAGGCAAGGACCTGATCGGCAAGATCCGCAACTGGCTTGCCGGCTTCACCGGGTACCTGGAGCGCGAGAACCGGCGCGAAGCGGACAAGCTTCTGCGCCAGACGATCGCCCAGCGCTACGAGGAGCAGTGGGACCGGATCTCGCAGCTTCAGCGCCAGCTGATCTCAGAAGGCAAGCTGGAATTCGTCGACGACCTGGAGGCGGCCAACATCAAGCTGCGCGCCTTCGTCGACCGCGCCCGCCACGCCTCGTACGGCTACAGCGGGTTCTTCGACGCCGTCCGCGTCAACGAGGCGGAGCTCACCAGGATCTACGAGTACGACTCGACCCTGCTGGAGAATGTCAAGCGGATCTCCGATGCGGTCGACAACCTGAACGCTTCGCTGGGAACCGACGGCCTGCCGGCCGCCATCCGCAACCTGGTGTCCCTGAGCCAGGACGTCGTGGACGCCTACAACCGCCGCGAGGAAGTGATCCTCGCCACCCAGGCGTAGCCCTCCGGGAGGAGATGAGACATGGCCAGGATTTTCGATGTCGTAGAGTACCCGAATGAGATGCGGGATGAGATCGTCCACCGCATCCCCGAGACCGGCGCCGGCGATTTTCGCATCGGCTCGCAAGTCATCGTGCGCGAGGCGCAGTCAGCGGTGTTCTTCCGCGACGGCAAAGCGCTGGACACCTTCGATGCCGGCCGCCATACGATCACGACAGCCAACATCCCGGGGCTGATCAACTTCATCGGGAAGGCGTTCAACGATCGCTCCCCGTTCACGGCCGAGGTGTACTTCGTCTCGATGCGGGAGTTCGCCGATCAGAAGTGGGGCACGCCGCAACCGATCATCGTCCGCAATTCGGGCATGGGGCTGGGCGTGGCCCTGCTCCAGGGCTACGGCACGTTCGGGTTCCAGGTCTCGGATCCGCAGCAGTTCGTCACCCAGATCGTCGGCACCAGCGGAACCTACCGGACGGCCGACATCCAGAGCCGGCTGCGCTCGATGCTGCTGTCCAAGCTTCAGGACCTGCTGGGCGAGACGACCGCCGCCAAGACCGTCCCGGAGCTGATCGCCCTGGTGGAGGAGATCGGCGCCGGCGTCCGCGCCAAGGCGCAGGACGATTTCAAGGCATTGGGGCTGACGCTCAAGGCGTTCTACATCGAGAGCCTTAAGCCGTCGGAGAAGTCGGCCGAGGAACTGCGCGCCATGGGGATGTTGGATGTGGCGACCTACACGCAGCTTCAAGCCGCCGACGCCATGCGCGATGCGGCGCAGAACCCATCCGGTGGAGCCGGCCTGACGGCCGGGATCGGCGCCGGGCTGGGCATCGGGAACGTCCTGGGCGACGCGCTTTCGAAGGGCGCACAGAACCGCGGGACGCCCGCCGCTTCCGCCGCCGTGCCGGATGTGATGACGCCCGCCGAGGCCGCCACCTACCTCAAGGTCTCCGAGGAAGACGTCGTCGCCGCGATCGGCGCCAAACAGCTGAAGGCGAAGAAGATCGGCAATTCCTTCCGCATCAGCCGCGAAGCGCTGGACGAGTACTTGAAGAGCTAGCGCGCCCTCTCAACTTTGAATCACCGAGCGCCGGCGAAAGCCGGCGCTCGAGTTGTTAGCCGGGTCGGGGAACGAAAGCGAGAGAGGATCTAATCCTGCGGCGTGCTGCTCAAGCCCAGGCGCGTCGCCAGCTCCTTCAGTTGCTCCTCAGACAGGTTGCCTCCCTTGGGGAGCTGCCGGAGAGTCTCCTTGAGCTTCTTGGCATGCACCGCCAGCATCGGAGCGCCCTTGGCGTGCACGGTCGCCTTCGAGTTCAGGAACACCAATAGGGGCACGACCTTGGGGAGCGTGTGATCCGGAAGCCGCTTGTGCAAGGCGCTCGCGGCGGCGTCGGCTTCAGTCTGGGCTGCCCCCTCGATCCCACGCAGCACTCGCGGTCGAGCGGCGCCGCGGCCGGATCGGACCACCGTCCACGTGCCATCCACCCAGGTCACCTCGCCTTCGTCCAGCCGGGGTACCAATGCGTACACCCCTGCCGGGGTGGCCAGGACGTGAGGGCTGCTGAGCGTATAGTGGAACAGGGCATAGCGCCCGTCCAACCCCTTGACCGAGTCGTCCAGCACCTCGTCGATGCGCGGGCGCCGGGACCAGCGATTGTAGAAGACCATCCCAAACTGCGAGCTCAGAACACCCACCAGGGCGATGCCCAGGACGCCGTTGACCTGGGCCGGGTAGGCGACGGACAGGATCAGTCCGAGCACCAAAACCCCCATGCCTCCAAAGGTCAGGATCTTGCCCAACTTCGCGTTCCGCCGAATCGCGGACTCGTTGGCGTAACGAATCATGCCGCCTCCGCTTGCTTCAGGACCAGGCAGGCGTTCTGTCCGCCCAGGCCGAACGAGTTCGACAGGGCGACCCTCACGGCCGCACGTCGGGCTTGGTTGGGGACGTAGTCGAGGTCGCACTCAGGATCGGGGACCTCGTAGTTGATGGTGGGGTGGATCGCGCCGTGCTGGATCGTCAGGGCGCAGACCACGGCCTCGATCGCCCCGGAGGCTCCCATGGCATGCCCGATCATCGACTTGGTCGAGGAGATGGGAATGCGGCGGGCTGCTTCGCCGAAGACGGTCTTGATCGCCTGGGTCTCGACGGCGTCGTTGGCGGGGGTGGAGGTTCCGTGGGCGTTGATGTAGTCCACAGCCTCAGGCGCCAGCCCCGCGTCCTGTAACGCCCAGCGCATCGTCCGGATCGGGCCGGCGGCCGTGGGATCGGGGGCCGCCACGTGGTAGCCATCACCGGAGCTGGCATGGCCGGCGACCTCGGCGTAGACGCGAGCGCCGCGCGCCAGCGCCAGGTCGAGGCGTTCGAGGATCAGGCAGGCGGCGCCTTCGGAGAACACAAAACCCTCACGCCTGGCGTCGAACGGCCGCGAGGCGCCCGTCGGATCGTCATTGAAGCTGGTGGGCAGGGCGCGCATGGCGGCGAACCCCGCCAGCGCGTAGTCTTCAATCAGGGCTTCGGCACCGCAGGCAATGACCAGATCGGCGCGGCCGGTTCGGATTAACTCGGTGCCTTCGCCGACTGCCTGCGTCCCGGTGGCACAGGCCGTGGTGATCGTCAGGCTCGGGCCGACGGCGCCAAAGAGATTGCTGATGTAGAAGGCCGGGATATTGGGGATTCCCGACGGGATCGTGAATGGGCTGATCTTTCCAAGGCCCTGGGTGCGCATCACGCGGATTCCCTCTTCGACCCGTTCGAGGCCCCCGATGGCCGTGCCGAAGGAAACGCCGACCCGTTCGGGAGAAGGGAAGGGCGACGGGAGCCCCGAGTCGGCGATGGCACGGTGCGCTGCCCCCAGTGCCACCTGAGCGACCCGCGACATGCGGCGCGCTTCCTTGGCCGGCACGAACTCGGTCGCATCGAAGGCGGGAATCTCGCCCGCGATCTGACAGGGCATCCCGGTGGGATCGAACTGGGTGATCCGGCGGATGCCCGAGTCCCCCGCCAGGAGATGATCCCAGAACTCCTGAATCTGCGATCCGAGGGCGGTGATCACCCCGAGCCCGGTGATCGCTACCCGGCGGGAGGGGGGACTTGCGCTGGTCACGCCTGCGCCTCGGCCTCTCCCGGAGATAGCCGGGCTCGGATCTCTCGGCGCAGCGCCTCCAGCAGGCCACCGGAGACGGCTTGCCGGGCCACACGCATTGCGCTGACAAGTGCCCGGGCATCGGAGCGACCGTGACCGACGAACACCAGCCCGTCGATCCCAAGCAGCGGAGCCGCTCCGTATTCCGCTGGGTCGAGCAGCGCCCCGACGCGCTTGAACGCCGGCTTGGCGAGCAGCCCGCCGACAGCGCTCACCGGGCTGCTCTTGATCTGCTCGCGGATGATGCTGATCAGGAACGACGCCACTGCCTCGGAGGTCTTGAGCAGAATATTGCCCGTAAAGCCGTCGGTTACGGCTACGTCGGCTTTCCCGGCGTAGAACTCCTTGGGCTCGATGTTTCCGACGAAGTTCAGTCCGGCTCCTTGCAGGAGGGGGAAAGTCTCCTTGACGAGCGCGTTGCCCTTGCCGGCTTCCTCGCCGTTGGAGAGGAGCGCCACGCGCGGTGAGGGACGGCCGAAGACGATTTCGGCATACAGCGAACCGAAGACGGCGAACTGGACCAGGTACTCCGGACGCACGTCGGCGTTGGCGCCGATGTCCAGCAGGACCGCCTGGCCGGTTCGGACGGGGAACACGCCTGCAAGCGCCGGGCGCTTGACGCCGCGGATCCGGCCGATGCGGAAGAGCGCGTTGGCCATGGCGCCGCCGGTGTTGCCGGCGGTCACGAAGGCGTCCGCCTCCCCGGACTTGACCAGCTCCATTCCGACGGCCATCGAACTGCGGGACTTGCCGCGGGCCGTATCTGCCGGCTTGTCGGTCATCTCCAGGACCTCGGGTGCGTGGACGACGCGCACGCGCTCCGGGCCCACGCCGACAGCGCGCAGCCGAGCCTCCAACGTCTCCTGGGGACCAACCAGAAGCACCGGGTCGCCCCAGAGGTCGGCGGCCTGGGCGGCGGCATCGATCTCAGGATCAGGATGGGTGTCGCTGCCCATGGCGTCGAGGACGATTCGCATCGTGTGTCGTCTCCCAGAGTGTGGTTCGGGTTGACACCGAAGGGTCGGCGGCTATAATACCCCACGTTGTCGGCTTCCGCGCTGGTGCTGGAACTGGCAGACAGGCATGGTTGAGGGCCATGTGCCGCAAGGCGTGGGGGTTCAAGTCCCCCCCAGCGCACACCAACTCGCCGCCCGTGGGCGGCGAGTTCGATTCACGTGCCATGAACCGGAGACTACATCAGGACTTTGCTCAAGAACAGCTTCGTCCGTTCGTGCGACGGCGAGCTGAACAGTTTCTCCGGAGTGCTCTCCTCGACAATCAATCCGCCGTCCATGAAGATCGCCCGGTGCGCCGCGGCACGGGCGAAGCCCATCTCATGCGAGACGACGAGCATCGTCATCCCCTCGTGGGCCAGGGCAAGCATGACGTCGAGCACTTCCTTGATCATTTCGGGATCGAGCGCGCTCGTCGGCTCGTCGAAGAGCATGATCTTGGGGTTCATCGCCAGGGCACGGGCGATCGCCACGCGCTGCTGCTGGCCGCCGGAAAGCTGCGCAGGATAGGCCTCGGCTTTCTCAGGGATCCCGACTTTGGCCAGCAAGTCCATGGCCACGCGCCGGGCCTCCGCCGGATCGCGATGGCGGACGACGCGCTGGGCGAGCATGACGTTTGAGAGAACCGAGAGGTGGGCAAACAGATTGAAGGACTGAAAGACCATCCCGACTTCCGCCCGCACGGCATTGATGTTGGCCGCCGTGTCGAGCGGGATGCCGTCGACCACAATCGATCCCTGGTCGTACTCCTCCAGCCGATTGATGCAGCGCAGCAGCGTGGACTTGCCCGACCCCGAGGGCCCGATGACCACGACGACCTCGCCCTTCTGAACGTCGAGGCTGACGCCGCGCAGCGCATGAATATCGCGCGCGAAGTGCTTGTGAACCTCGTGGATCTGGATGATGGGCTCCATGGCGGGCTACCTCTCGAACTGCATGCGGCGTTCGCTCCAGGCGACAATCCGGGACGAGAACAGGGTCATGATCAGGTAGAGCAGGCCGACCATCGTCCAGGTCTCGATCGGCATGTAGGTGGCGGACATGAACTCGCGCCCGCGGCGAGTGAGCTCGGTGACCGCGACGACGCTGGCCAGAGATGAGTCCTTCAGCAACGAGATGAATTCGTTCCCCACGGGAGGCAGAATGACGCGAATCGCTTGAGGCAGGACCACGTGCCGCATCGCCTGGACATACGACATGCCCAGGCTTCGGGCGGCCTCCAGCTGGCCCTTGGGGATGCTCTGAATGCCGGCGCGGTAGATCTCGGTCATGTAGGCGCCATAGCAGAAGGTCATCCCAAGCACTGCCATGGCGACGGCGTTGGCACGGTAGTTTTCCAGCGCCGGGAGGTTCAGGGATGCGCCCAGCGAGTGGACGATTGAAGGAAAGGCATAGTACCAGTAGAGCAGTTGGACAAGCAGCGGGATGCCGCGCACCAGTTCGACGTACAGGGTGGTGACGCCCCGCACGGCCTTGTTCTTGGAGATCCTCCCCAGGCCTCCCACCAGGCCGACGAACAAGACCAGGAAGAAGGATGAAACCGTGAGCGTCAATGTGATGGCGATGCCGTCGCGCACAAACAGGACGATGCGCCGATAGGGATCCGGGGAGAACACAACCAGCACGATCGTCAGGGCAATAATCCCGAAGACGAGCCCCCACCACGAGTCGATGCGCGCGCTGGGTTCGGCGCCAGGAATCTTCATCAGCTCGCGCTCCGGAGCGGCTGGAAGTACCGGCACTTTGGGCTTCATGGGCCCTCCTAATGCAAGCGCCTGCGGAGCCGGTCAGGCCTCCGCAGGCGCTTGTTGCGGTCCGTCTACTTACCCGCAGCAATCCACTTGACGGTCAGTGTATCGATCACACCCGCGGCCTTGACCGCGGCCAGTCCTTGGTTGAGCTTGGCCTGCAGGTCGGCCTGATCCTTGCAGACGGCGATGCCGTAGAACTCATCGGTGAACGCCTCACCGGCGGTCTTCAGGGTGTCCGCGTTCTGACCGACATACTCGATAATCAGCGGGTTGTCGGCGACGACGGCGTCCACCTGCCCGTTGATCAGGTCCTGGATCGCCAGGCCGATGTCATCGTAGGTCTTCAGCGTCGCACCTGATATGCCCTCGACCTCGATGGCGCCGGTCGTCCCGAGCTGCGCTCCCACGACCTTGCCGACCAGGTCGTCCTTGCCGGCGATGTCGGTGTTCTCGAGGCGCACGGCCACGATCTGACCCGCGGCGAAGTACGGATCCGTGAACAGGAACTGCTGCTTGCGCTCTTCGGTGATGGTCATGGCGGAGATCGCAGCGTCGTACGTGCATTCCGCCATGCCCGCCAGGAGAGGATCCCAGCTGACGTTGACGAACTCCACCTCGAGGCCGGTCTCCGCGGCAATGGCATTCATCAGGTCGACATCGAAGCCTACGATCTGCTTCGAGGTCTCGTCCACGTATTCGAATGGCGGCCAGGTGGCGTCGGTGGCGACCTGGACCTTGTCGGCGGCGCCGCCGCCGCAGGCGGACAGGGCCAACGCGGCCAGGACGATCAGCGACACAAGGGCGAACTTCTTCATGGCTTCCTCCGTGAAGGTTTCAATCTCAGCAGTGTAAACCCGGCGAGGCGGGAAAGGTGGCGAACCGTTCGGCGTCCGTCGTTCGCTTGGGGGATCACACGCGAAGCCGCGTGCGTCGTCCTCACCGCCGACGCCCCGGCAGGTGCACCGCTGGTCTACCGTCGTAGAATAGCGGCACTTTGTGCAGAGTGCAAGCGAGGAAGTGCCTTGGATTCCCTCTCGGACATGCCTCAGGGCGCCGTCTGGGGCGACCAGCGATCGACGTGAACCTCGGTCGGTTCGACGGGCAGAAGCGGCGAGAGCAGCCCGACCAGTTGGTTGACCGGCAGCGTCAGGTGCGCGTGGTCCGGGACCAGCCACTGAAGCGGGCTCACATCCGGAAGAGCGCCCAGGGCCGGGAGGCGTCGGACCATCGCCTCGATCAGGCGAGACTGGGAAGCCAGCGAGGCCTCGGGCTCTTCAATTACCAGGCTGAGAAACCCCAGCACTTCGTTCCCGCCAAAGGTCGTCCCGTTGAGTTCCACACCTCCGACGAAGTCCACCAGCGCGGCGAAGGCGGTTTCGTCCATCAGCACGGTGGCATCGGGCTGCAGCGGGACAGTGCGCGCCAGCGTGTCCAGGAACAGCGGATCGACGCCGCGCTCAGAGGACCAGGCGAACAGCGCTCCAAGGGTCACCAGGTCCTGGCCCTGGATCGGCGCGTTCGTGGGCAGGCCGTACAGGAAGACGCTGCGGCCGGGCGGCCGGAAGGTGACGAACCAGATGGCGCGCAACGCCGGGGGCTGATCGAACCGGTCGACGCCGAGGACGAGGATGGTTGTCTGCCCAAGTCCCGCGGGTGCCGTCGGCGTGCCGCCGCTCTCACCGGCCTCGAGGCGGTCGAGGACGACGCTGAGCAAACCGAGCACGAAGCCCACCATGATGACGAGAAAGAGCAGCTTCAGCTGGGCGCGGCGTCCCATAGGCGTTGGTGGTTGAATACCCTCGAACGCGGATTGTACCTTGGCGATTGGGAGGCCGCAAACTCACTGGCCATGCCGGAACGGGTAGCGCGCGAACGACTAGCGCACCAGGTGCGTCACGACGGGTTTTCTAGAGCGCCGTTGGCTTGTCGATATGGCTCGAATGAACCCAGAGCGCCGCACGGGTCAAGACGAACAGGCCCGCCTGGAGCGGCGGGCCTGTGAGAGGACGATGTCGCACGCGGGTAGGGCCGCGCAGCAATCAGGGCATGCCTTTCATCGCCCACGCACCAATCAGCCGCCCGATGGCGTAGGCGGTCAGCCCACCCGCCACGAACTGCAAGTAGGGCCAGGCGGCAGTCATCCCAGCCCGGTGCCGGAGGGCGAACTCCGTGAGCCACGCGGCGACCCGCCAGAAGAACAGGCGGACGGCCGATGGGCAAGTGGGCGCAAGTGTGGTCATCGCTACCTCGAGGTGCTGATGCGCTGTACGCGGCCGCGCGAATCGGCGGTCACCCGAACGATCCGGCTCATTTGTTTTCCACCGGGGACGCTGACCCTGGCCTTGTAGGTCAAGATGTAATGTTCCTGCGTCGCCTGGGTCTCGCGGCGGACGGTCGGGGTGACGCCCTGCATCTCCCCATACGTCCGGACGACTTCCTTCGTGACGCGGGCGATGGCGTCTGGGTCCATGCCCTGCCTCCTCATGAGCCGACGGCGACCCGCCGGCGCAGGAAGGTCGGCAGGTCGAGATCATCTTCGGCAGCGGGTGCAGCGGCCAGCGAGGCCGTCTGCGGGACGCGCTCGACCGTCGCCGGCATCGGGCGACCACCGATCCCGGTCACGATCAGGATGACCTGGGTTCGGCCCTCCATCGAAGGCTCGGTCGTCGCCCCGAGGATGATGTCGGTGTCCGGCGCCAGCGAAGCGCGCAGCTCATCGACCGCCTCGCTGACCTCGAACAGGGTCAGGTCTTCGCCGCCGGTGAAGTGCACCAGGGCGCCATTGGCGTACTCCAGGCTGTCGACCCCCAGGAGCGGGTGATGCAGGGCCTGGTGGATGGCGTCGCGCGCCTTGTCCGGCCCTTCGGCGACGCCCACGGCCATCAACGCGCCTCCGCCGCGCTCCATCAGCGCGCGCACGTGGGCGAAGTCTACATTGATCAGCCCGGCGTGCGTAATCAATTCGGAGACGGCCTGCACGCCCTGGCGCAGCACGTCATCCGCCAGCCGGAATGCGACCTCCAGGCTGACATCCCGAGGGGCGACCTGCAACAGTCGATCGTTTGGAACGGTGATCAACGTATGAGTGTGCGGTTGAAGCAACCGCACACCATCGAGCGCGTTATGCGATCGCCGGGTCATCTCGAATGAGAACGGGAGTGTGACGACGGCGATCACGACGGCACCGGCTTCGCGAGCGATTTCGGCCGCGACGGCCGCTGCACCTGTGCCGGTGCCGCCGCCCATGCCAGCGGTGATGAATACCATGTCGGCCCCGGCCAGCGCGGCTGCCAGCTCGCGGCTGCTTTCCATCGCCGCGGTCGCTCCGGTCTTCGGATTGCC
This sequence comes from uncultured Chloroflexia bacterium, assembly GCA_963777165.1. Classification (GTDB taxonomy): domain Bacteria; phylum Chloroflexota; class Anaerolineae; order Anaerolineales; family E44-bin32; genus DYJB01. The sequence continues at coordinate 488,891 of CAVZPO010000023.1, read as the reverse complement.
GCCGGCGCCCAGGCCGCGCGTCACGCGCGGGCCGAGCACCAGCCGGGTGGGCGCCAGGCTCGAGGCCAGCGCCTGACGATCGGTGTTGGCGGCGATGAATTCGACGCCGGTCAGCCCGAGCTCGATCATGCGGTTCACGGCATTCGATCCGCCGCCGCCCAGACCGAGCACCTTGACGCGCGCCTGGCCGACGGTTGGCGGCTCTTGAGCCGGGATCGTGCGCTGGGTGGGAGTGCGAGGTGCGTTATCCATGGCTGACTCCTGCGGCAAGAATCGAAGGGCCCGGGGCCGCAGCGGGCGACACCACCGAGGCGGGCCCCGACGTGGCTTGAGGGATGACTCGCCGGACGACGCATCCGGCGACGCGTAGGTCGTCTTCTACGCTGACGGGCAGCGCACGGCTGTCGCCCACCAGCGTCACTTCGGAGGCCAGGCTGGCCTCGCTGATCGAGAACCCGATCACGGGCCGCCAGACGAGGACGTACTCCGCCAGCGCATTCCACTCGTCTTGTCCCAGGGTTCCATTCGTGGGCAGCAGCAAGTAGTGGCTGATGGTCCTGGCCGTCTTGGGCGCCGCTTCGCCTGCCGACTGCGCCGCGTGAGCGAACAGGGCGCGGGCAGCGGCGCGCGGCGAGCTCGGATCGGCATACAGGGCCGACGAATGTTCCGCAGCTTCGGGGTCGGCGCACAGCAGGTAAACGTTGAAGGCCAGAAGCGAGTCCGGGACGTCGGCCGTGGTGAGCGCCTTAACCATCCCGATCAGGTCGCCGGTCTCGGAGTCTGATTCCGGATCCCACGCCTGCCCGATCCCGCCGCCGAGGACCAGCATCGGGAGGGAACGCCCAACCGCCTCATTCGCGATTTGCGCGTACCAATCGAAAGCCCGGAAGCCGCGCTGATCCTGTGCATCGGTTGCGTTGTGGTACGGGCGCACGGAAGGCCACGCGCGGGCGCCTCCGCGCCCCCAATCCAGCGATCGGCCGGACGACCAGGCATACATCCCGATGGCCAGATCGCGCACGAGGGACTGCTGTCCCCTGCGCTGGAGTGCGGCCAACGTGCTTGCCAGGAAGGCTGTATCCCAGTAGTCGCCGCCCGGTTCCAGGGCTGGCATAACGGGCTGAAGGCCTGCGGTCCGCTGGGCCTGCAGGAAGGGGATCAGCCGATCGAGGTAGCGCTCGACGAGCGCCGAACGCCCCCATTCGGCCGGCTCCCATTGCGCCCGCGTGTTCGGGCGATCACCAATGACGACGTGCCGGACCCCCCAATGGGCGTATGCCTCGAGGAGTCCGCTGAGTTCCGCCGGCCGGATCGAGGCCAGGCGCAGGGGGAGGGTGATGATCGGCGCGATACCGGCCTCGAGAAGGCCGCGCAGGAACGGCTCCGGGACGGCACGCGAGGCCGAGCTGCGGACGGTCAGCCAGCCGGCGCCGAGCGCGGAGAGGGCGGGCAGCCAGGCCGAGAGGTCCTTCTCGGTGAAGTGCTGGTCGTCGGGGTAATAGTGGAAGCCAAGACGATTCATGGCCATCACGCCGGTTTCCTTGCGTGATGGCCATGATGCAAGAAGGGTGCCAGATTGTGGCTACCTGGAGACCGCCAGCTTCAGCACCTTCCCGGTTGGATCGAGGGTCAACCGGGCATACCGGGCGTGAAGGTGGGTGCCGTCGGCGACGGCTTTGGAGAGGGTGACGACAGTCGTCCCGGCGTCGGATTGGCCGGCCTGCTTGGATCCGATCTGAGACGTCGGGCAGGCGTGACCCTCTCCTGCGCATCCGCAGTGCTGGCTGTGAACGCGGGCCACGGCGTCCGCCATCCCGGGCAGGTAGTGGGCAACGATGCCGCGAACACGGTCGGCGGAAGCCTGGTCGAGCAGCATGCCATCCGGCGCGCAGCCGTCGTTGAGGGCACAGGCGGTCTTGACCTCGGCTGGACGCGTGGTTCGGCGGACGATCACCTTGCCGGTCAGCGGCACACGCGCCGGCGTCAGCATGAAGAGCGGATCTCCGTACAGGACGAACGAAATCAGAGTCTTCTGATCTTCCCCGTCCACGTACCCCTGACGCTTGACCATCTCGGTTGCCAGGTCAACCTTGGCGCGCCGCAGGGCTTCCCCGGCGGGGAGGCCGGCGGACAAATTATCCCAGAAGGAGCGGCCTAGCAGATCGGCGGCGATCAGCGGAGGGGTCACCGATCCGTAGGAGATCTTGGTGGAGCCCACGACGACGTCGCTGCCCGAATCGAGGAACTTGAGGCACAGCGCCGTCTCGGAGCTCTTGCCAAGCGTGTTGGCGCCGTAGCACGCCTCGGTGAAGACCACCTTGGGCGCGCGCCCGCCGTTGACCACATCGCCCGGCCGGAGCGCGACCGGGTACTCAGGCGCGTCCGGCTCGCGCAGGGGGTCACGCTGCCCGAACCATTCGGGGGAGTCCTCCAGCCCGTGCAGGTTGAAGTACGACAAACGCGGCCCGCGCATCGCCGGCGACGGAAGTGCGCCCGCTTCGGCCGGTGGGGAGGTGACCAACGAGCGAGGCTCGCCGATCGAACGGTAGACGGCCATAGACGACCGGCGCCAGATGCTGGCACTGTAGCCGAAGGCGCGCGCCTCGCCCGACAGGAGCCGGCCGAAGCGCGCTTGAAGCCATGCGCGCAATCCCGCGAAGGGGCCCCGCGGCTGCAGGGCGGTCCGATGGGTCCTTGCAGCGGTGCCCAGCACGCGAACCAACAGGGCGGCATCGTCGTCGACCGGGATCCTGCCCACGGCCCACTCGGGCGCGAAGTAGTTCTCGTCCGGCGTGGCATACGGATTGTCGGACGGCACCGCATCGTCATCGTCATCGGTGGGGTTGGGGAGTCGGTGGAACGGGATGACGCTCTCTCCGCCGATGATCAGCACCGATCCGATCATCTCGCCCTTGCGGCGCAGGGCGACATCGAGATCGGCCAGCCGGAGCTTGATCTGCCAGGCATTCCCGGGGTCGGCCGGCGTGAGACCGAACGGCCGCAGGCTGCCCGGATCATCGATGTACACACGGTGTGCGGTCCAGCCCTTACGCCGCCGCACCGCATCGCACAAGTCATACAAGGCAGCATCGACCAGCTTGAAACCGGCTGGGCCAAACTGCTGCATCAGGCGCGTCTCGCTCGAGAGCAAGATGTACGAAGGGACGCGCCGGTCGCGATTGCGCTCCAGCGTTCGGGCTTTCACCTTCACGGAGAGCCGCGCCATCTCGCGCTCGATCTCCGCCTCCGGAGTGACGCCGATCTCGACGTCGCGCTCCGCGGCGTTGGGGCCGCGGAATGCCTCCCACGGCTCCGGAGTCGGGAGATCCTCGTCGGACTCGATCAACGGAGCGGCCTTGGACGGCGCAGGCGCCTCGACCTGCCGATCCTCCGGCGTGCCGGCCGCCAGCCGGTTGTCGCCCATCGCCGCGGCGACATCCGCGGGCACAGGCCGGCTCATGTGCGCCTGCAGACTGGCCGGCCACAGATCTCCATACGGATGTGAGGGGCCGAGCCAGCGGCGCGTGATCGCGCCGGTCGGATCGTCGACCGAGGCTCGGTGGAGGGCATCCACGGCGGCCGATGTCTGGCCTGCCTCCATCAACGCCGAGGCGTGCATCAGGCGCAGCGCGACGCACTCCGGCCAGCGCTTGTGTGAGGCAGCCGCCAGCGCCGCCGCCGCCGGGTGGTCACCAAGGCTGAGGTGCGCCTTGAGTGCGACCAGTGTCGGTAAGGGGCTGTCAGGATCGGCTGACAACGCCAGCGCAGCCTGCTGAAGCGCCGCGGCAGTATCGCCTTGGGACAAACCGCGAATCGCACGCGTGAGGGCTGCCGCCCATGCGGGGGTGGCGTTGCGGTCGGGATCGACGCTGCGCAGCGCGCGGCCGCAGGCGGCGAACACGCGTGCCCGAGCAGCATCACCCCGGCGGCGCAGGTTTTCGGCCAGCAACAGATAGGCCTGTGTATCCTCCGGATCGACTGACACCAGGCGAAGGAGCCTGTCGATGGCCAGATCATCGTGCCCGAGCTCGATCTCCGCCTGGGCCAGCAGGTGTTGGACTTCCGCGTCGCCCGGCCACACCGCCAGCCAATCGAGGGCGGCGGCGCGGGCGAAGTCGAAACGACGCGCCAGGGCCGAGCTGCGGAGCAGACCAAGCAGAGAAGAACGATCGATCATCGGGCCACCGCCTGTTGAGCGATCCCGCCGTGGACCAGTTCCAGCGCGCGAACGGCGGCCAGCTGGTGCAGCGCTTCGGGATCCCTGGGATTGAGTTCGACCGCCCGCTTGAGCATCTTGCCGGCCTGCGGGTAGGCCTTGATCATCTTGAGGACGACGCCGGCGCGGAAGTGCGCCTCGCCATGGGACGAGTCGAGATCGATGGTCCGCTGGTAGGCGTCGAGCGAGCGCTTGAACTCGCGCCGGTCTTCGTACACGCGACCGATCTCAAACGACAACGCACCGTCGTTGCGCCCCGCAGTCTGGGCATGCAGCAGTTCATCCAAAGCACGGTCAAGCTGGCCGGCCTTTCGGCACAGCCGTCCAAGCTGGATATGGTGGCCGAGGCCGTTCGGCGAGAGCTGCGCCGCACGCGCGGAGGCGTCGAGCGCCTCGGTGAGATGCCCGGCCGCCTCTTCGATTTCCGCCAGCGCAGCCCAGCCCGCATCGGACTCGGGCGCCAGTGCGATGGCACCCTTCAACGCTGCCACGGCCTGATCTGGGCGGCCGATGTTGACCAGTAGTCGGCTCCGGGCGACGTGGACGGGAAGGGGGTCGACGGCGCGTTTGAGGGCGCGGTCGAAGGATTGCAGCGCTCGATCAAGCTTGCCTTGCCGGGCAAACACCTCACCCAGAACCTGCAAGACTTCGGAATCGTCCGGAGCCAAGTGATAGGCGGCTTGGGTGTGCTGATGGGCCTGGCGGACTTCACCGCTGGCCAGGCTGGCTCGTGCCGCGCCGATCAGCGTCTCCACGTCGCCGGGAAGGAGCCGGCGGGCGTGCTCGAGCCATGCATCTGCCGTCGCACCGTCGCCGTTGGACAAGGCGCACAGCCCGGCTTCCTTCCATACCTGTCCGATGGACGGATGGTCCTCGACGGCACGGGCGAAGCCGGCTTGTGCGCCGAGAAGGTCGCCAGCTTGCAGGGCCGTGCGTGCCAGCGCCAACGAGTAGTCGCCGACCGACGGCGCCAGATCGGAGGCCTGATGCAGGTGAGGCAGGGCGGCGTCAGTTTGGCCAAGATGCAAGTACGCGTTGGCCAGCTCGAAGTGCCACGCCGGTTCGTCGTTCCATTCCACCAACGAATTGCTCACTCGGGATGCGAACAACTCCGGGTCACCCTGGTGCAGGTAGGTGCGTGCGATCAGGAATCCGGCCAGCGGGCGCAGCGCGGCATCGGACGACGCTTCGTCCAGCGCCTTGCGCGCGTGTTCGAACTGGCCGAGGTCAATCAGGGCGATGCCGGCGAGCAAACGATGCCAGCGGCCGGAGGGCGCCGGTGCGCCGCGCCCGATCAGCTCGAATGCCTCGGACGGGCGTCCGTTGCGCAGCAGCGCGATCGCCAGCCCTTCCAGTGTTTCGCCGGACGGATCGGTACGTGCCGTTTCGATCAGGATCGCCGGGTCGAGCCGGTCGTAGGTGACTGAGGCCCTCTGACGAAGCCGCTCCGCCTCCCAGGAAGGGGCTACGGCGGCGAGGCGCTCGATCAAGGTGAGCACTTCGGCCCAGGCGGCGTCGGTGCGCCAAGCTGGGTCAGGGGCGTGCATATGGGCGGCGGCGGACTGGAACAGCCAGGCGGCATCCGCCAGGCGCAACCGGGTCTCCACGCTTGCCCGAAGGGACGCGAGGGAGGGGGCCGAGGCATTCAGGTGATCCAACGCCGGCAGCGCCTCGTCCCATTGGAGAAGCGCCAGTGCAGCGTGCGCCAGCGCTGCAGCAGCTGAGGCGTTCTCACACGTGTGCCGTTGGGCGCTCTGGTAGATCGCGGCGGCCATCGGCGCATCGTTGGTGTCCAGCGCGGCGATTGCCAGCGACCCCATGATCTGGACACGGGACTTGTCGAGCCGGTGCGCGGTCTCGAGCGCCTGGCGAGCTTCGTGGGGCTGTCGGAGCATCAGCAGCCCTTCGCCCAGGCCGAGCCAGGCGGCTGTCTCCTGCGGGGCTTCCTTCGTAGCAGCGCGGTACAACTCGACGGCTGCTTCAGGCGAGCCGTAGTGCAATTCGGCCGCAGCCGCCTCGAGCGTCATGCCCAGGTCGCAGGGGAGCGCGGAGGTCACACTTCGGTAGTGGCTAAGGGCGCGGGCTGCATCCCCTTCCGTCAGATAGGCGCGTGCCAGGTCGCTCTGCGTGTCTGCATCTTGCGGATCGAGCGAGGCGGCGCGCTGCCAGATACCGATGGCGACGGCGCGCTGGCCAAGCAGCGACAGGGATCGCGCTGCCAGCTTCAACCCCTCGGGATCTTGGTGGCGCAATTCGGCCAGGCGCACCCAGGCGCGCTGCGCGGTGAGGTCGTCGCCGGCGTGCTGGCTGACCTCCGCCATCTGCCGGACGAGATCGGGATCCAGAGGCGCGCACGAGAGGGCGCGCCGCACAGCCCGCTGGGCTGAGGCGGGCCGAGCATGCCGCAACAGCAGGTCGGAGGCGCGGGACCAGGCGGAGGCGTCGGCGTTTGCCAATCGGATCCCGGTCGCTAGGGCCTGACGCGCGGATGGCAGATCGTTCGCCTGGCCCGAAAGCTCGGCCACGCTGAGCCAGACGTGCGGGTTCGATGGCTGGAGTGTGGTGAGTTTGCGGATGGCGTCGAGCGCCATCCCGCTCTCGCCAGCCTGGGCAGCCGCTTGTGTGAGCTGCCGGAGCGATGCCTCGCCCGGAGCAAGTTCCGAGGCACGCTGTGCGGCTTGCAGCGAACGCTGATGTTGGCCGCCCGCAGCATACGCGGCCGACAAGGCGACTTCCAGGTCCGCCGATGCGCCGTGGACGGCGGCGGCGGATTCGAGGGCGTGGATTGCCGCCGGTGCGTGGTGAAGGGCAGTCGCGCAGCGCGCCAGACCGAGGGAAGCAGCCAGGTGAGACTCGGGCTGCAGGGCGTCGGGCTCCTCGAGTGCCGCGCGGTAGTGTTCGAAGGCCTGCTCGATGTCGTGGCAGGTCTCCAGTGCCTTCGCAAGCCACACCTCGGTTTCGGGAGATGGGACATTACTAACCGAACGCTCGAGCAGGGCGAGGGCGCGGCGGGCCAGCGTCTGATCGCGCGAGGCATCTGCCTGCAGGGCGAGGACACGGCCGGCGAATGCGAGGGCCGTCGGTTCAGCGCCGTCGGCAATCGAACCGACGACGTCGGCAGCCGGGGCAAGGAGGCCCTGGCCGAGAAACGATTCAGCCAGCGCTCGGCGCGTTGGCCAGGAGGCCGGGCGGAGCGCGAGTGCCTCGTGCAGGACCTCTGCCGCCTGCTCGAAGTGCCCGAGGGTGACGAGCAGTTCGCCGTACTCGAGACGCCATTCGAATGGGGCACCGGACGCGGCCACCGCCTGCGCAGCGGCCTCCAGTGCCTCGCTTGTCCGACCCTCCTGGCGAAGCCAGGCAGCGTATGCATGCAGCAGGCCGCCGTTTCCGGGCGCAGCCTGAACCGCGGCGGCCAACGTCGTGCCCGCGGCCTGCAGGTCTCCGACAGCGGCCTGGCACTCCGCCAGGGCTTTCCACGTTTCGGGCTGGCGTGGATCGGCTGCGCACGCGTCCTGGAGCTGTGGCAGCGCCTCATGCGGCTGGCCTGCAGCCATCATGGCGCGCCCGAGAAGACTGAGCGCGAGTGCTGAGTTCGGGTTGGAGACCAGCAGTTCCCGGGCGATCTCGATCGCCGAAGTGGGCTGCCCCGCCATCAAGGCGCATTGTGCAGCCTCGAGCCGGTCCTCTGAAGTCGCCTGCGGAACGGCGGACCACTGCTCCATCGCCTGGCCCGGTCGGCCGGCAGCCTGCAGAGATCGCGCCAGCAGCCGGCGCGCATCCGCCGAATCGCCCCTCAAACCGCATACGACGAGCGCATGGGCGGCGGCCTCGTCAGGTTCACCGACGGCCAGCAGGTTCACGGCGAGCGAGTACCGCGCGTCTAGGTCCTCAGGGCGATGGCGCGCAAGGCGCTCGAGGACCGGGACGGCCAGGTGCGGCTGCCCGATCGACTGCGTCGCATTGGACAACCGCTGCAGCCACTCCGACTGGAGACCGGGCTCCGACGGAAGTGCCGCCACCGCATGGGCAACATGCGATGCAGCCTGGCCGCGATCGCCCGCCTGAAGACAGACGGTTGCTGCGGCAATGTATTCACTTGCGGTTTCCGGGGTCTCGGCGAGCCAATCATGGGCTTCCGACGTTCGGCCCATCTCGGCCAGGAGGGAGGCGACGCGGGCCTTACGCTCGCGAGTCGGGTTGAGCTGGAGCGCGCGCTTGAGGGCCTCGCACGCCGACACCGGATCCCCTTCGGAAATGGCGGCGTCGGCCAGGCGGTCGCCGAAGCGCGCACCAAGGTCGTTGTTGCGATCCCATGCGGCAATGAGTGTCTGTCGGGCGAGGGTCACGTCGCCCTCGGCCTGGGCACGACCAGCCGCGGTAAGCGCGTCCTCGTAGGAGGCCACTGCGGCCTTGGAACCTGGAATTCGCTGGGCCAGTGCAGCAGCCAAACCGTCTTCGCCCGCCTGGAGCAGAGGCGAGAGGGCCTCCGCGGCGGCGTTGCCAAGCAACTCGCGCAGCATCTCCGCCGCCGCCCCGCAGTCGTTCGATGCGAGCAGGGCGTTGGCCAGGACGGATGCCCCCGACAAGTCTCCGCGTGTGAACAAGTCCGCGGCGAGGTCGGAAGGGGAGGGGAGATCGGGCCAGGCGATTGCCAGCGCCGAGCGCCACACATCCGGCCTGGTCGAAATCGCCTCGGCGATCTCAGCCGACAGGCCGGTCTGAACGCCCTGGCGCAGCGCGGTCGCCAGCCGAAGGACCTCCTGGAAATCGGCCGGCGGCCGGATCGCGGCCACCCCGGCATCTCGCCAGGTGATCGAATCCGTCGACGACCCGCCGGCGCGCCCGGCCATCAGGGTTGCCAGATCGAAGGGCGATTGAACGCCGCCTACTTCGGATGGGTCGAGGGCGCGTAGCGCGGCCCAGGCTTCCGGGACGCGCATCCAACGGCCAAGCACCGCCCGCGAGTGTGCGGACGCGGCACCATCCTGGACGCGGGCGATCAGTTCAGCATCGTTCGGCATGGAAGCCTCACTCAGGCGGGCCACTGGATCTGAGTCACCACCCAGTACGCCGCCGCAATCATCATCATTCCCGAGAGGAGCAGGAAGGTCCCAACGCCGCTGGCAGTGCGGACAAGCTGGTTGATGGAAAGGATCAACTCGGAAGCCGAACTGACCAGTCCGGTCGCTTCCTGGGTGATGCCTTTCTGGCCCAGCTTGGCGGTGTGGGAAGCCAGGGCCTTCACCTCACTTGAGTAGCCGCGGGTGATCAGGACCAGCATGCCCAGGAAGATGGACAGGCAGCCCATGACGAAGGCGGCGGCCGCCATCAGGATTTGCATTTCGTGGAGGGAAAGCGGGATCATGGTCGCCTCCAGGCGTCGAGTCTGGAAGCGATCAGTGCAAGAGGCGTGCCAGGCTAGGGGGCTGCGGGCGCCAGAGCCTGGAACTCGGGCGGCAGGTGGCCCAGGTCGATCACCTCGTCATCGCAGAAGAGGACGGCGCGCTCGATCGTGTGTCGCAGCTCGCGGATGTTTCCGGGCCAGCGGTGGGCCTTGAGGGCATCGATGGCCCGCGGGCTGATCCCGGTGATCCCTTGCCCGGTCCGCTGGCTGAACTGCCGGATGAACATCCCGACCAGGGCGGGGATGTCCCCGGGCCGGTCGCGCAGGGGGGGCAGATGCAGGTCGACGACCTTGAGGCGGTAATACAGGTCCTCGCGGAAGGCGGCGTCGCGGATCATGCCGGGCAGGTCGCGATTGGAGGCGGCCAGGATCTGGATGTCGACCGCGATTTCATTCACGCCTCCGACGCGGCGGAAGCGCTGCTCGTCGAGCACGCGCAGCAGCTTGGCCTGCGTATCCATCTTGGTGGACGAGATCTCGTCCAGGAACAACACGCCTCCATCGGCGACCTCGATCAACCCCGGCTTACGCTTCTGGGCGCCCGTGAAGGCCCCGGCCTCGTGGCCAAAGAGCTCCGACTCGATCATCGTGTCGGGGAGCGCGGCGCAGTTGATCGGGACGAACGGCTTGTCGCGGCGCGTGCCCCAGCTGCGGATGGCCTGCGCCAGAATCTCCTTGCCGGTGCCGGTCTCGCCGGTGATCAGAACCGAGGCGGAAGCGGACGCGGCGCGCTTGGCCTCATCGACGACACGCAGCATCGCCGGGGTATCTCCGGCGACCCACTCGGTCTCACCATGTGTTGCCTGACGCAAGAGCGCCAGCTCGCGGCGCAGGGCGACCACCTCGCGGGCACGTTCGACGGCCTGCAGCAGGCGCTCGAAGTCCAGTGGTTTCTGCAGGAAGTCCTGCGCGCCCTTCTTCATCGCCTCGACCGCCATCTCGACTTCGCCGTAAGCGGTGATCATGATGACCGGAGGGCTGGGGTTCTCCCGGGCAATGCGGTCGAGCAGGCTGAGGCCGGACCCGTCGGGGAGATTGACGTCCAGCAGGACAATATCGGCCTGGCCGGCGTCCAGGGCGCGCCCGGCCTGGGCAAGATCACCGGCCTGGAAAGTCTCGTACCCGGCATCGCGCAGCGCCTCGCTCACGAAGGAGCGTGCGGTCTCTTCGTCATCGACGATCAAGATGGTGGCGGTCATGCAGGAGCCTCATCCTCGAGGAATCTCGGAAGGCGGATGGTGAACACCGTCCCGGCGCCGGCGTAGCTTTCGACGTGCAGTGTGCCTTTGTGGGCGGCGACAATCCGGCGGCTGATCGCCAATCCCAGGCCGGTCCCGTCCTTCTTGGTGGTGAAGAACGGATCGAAAATGCGTTCGACGACGTCCGCTGGAATGCCCGGGCCGGTGTCGGCGACCTTGAGCTCGATCGCCTGGCCATCGACGGACGGCGCCACGGTCACCGACAACGTCCCTCCCTGGGTCATCGCCTGCAGGGCATTGGTGAGCAGGTTGACCACGACCTGCTCCAGCGTGCGCGGATCGGCCAGGGCGATCCCCGCCGCGGGGTCGAACGCCGTGTGAGTGTGGACGCCCGCCTGGGACAGGCGCGGCTTCCAGCGCTCGAGCAGCCGCCGCATCATCTCGGCCAGCTCGAGGGGCTCCATCTTCAGCTCCAGTGGGCGGGCAAAGAAAAGGACGTCGCTCATCAACTGGTCCAGGCGGATGCATTCTTTACGGATCCGTTCAAGCGAGTCGTGGAGGGGATGGTCCGGCCCGAGGCGGGAGGAGACGAGCTGGACCCCGGTGCTGATGTTGTTGATCGGGTTGCGCACCTCGTGGGCGAAGATGGCGCTGACTTCGCCGAGCAGCGCCCGCTGGGTGAGCATTTCGTTTCTCGTTTCGGCCGCCTGATGTTCCGAACGGTCGCCAAGGACCAGGAGGAGCCGGGTGCGTCCGGCGGAGCCGGTAGGCAGGACGCGCAGGTACGCGGGGAATGCCGTTCCATCGCGTCGATGGAAAGTCAGTCCGGTCTCCTCGGTCCGCAGGTCGTGGCCGAGCGCATCCAGCAAGAGCGGGCGCACGTCCTTGGGTCCGACCAGGACGTCCTGGATGACCTGGCCCTCCATCTCCCGCGGCTGATAGCCAAGGAGCTCAGCGGCCGCCAGGTTGACGCGCTCGACGCGCAAGTCCTGGTCGAGCGTCAACACGCCTTCGCGCAGGCCCGATAGCAGGGCCTTGACCTCGGTCTCGACCTGATACGTCGATCCCTGGATATCGGCCATGGCAGCCTGCTGCAGCCCAAGGACAAGCGCCGCATGGCAGACGTTCGACGCCAGGGCGAGGAGGGTCTCAGACTCCGCCGGAACAAGGTCGGCGTTCGTCCAGCCGGCGAGCAGGACGCCGATCCATGCCGACGGGGCGCCGAGCGGCGAGGTGCGCAGGACGGACCAGCCGGCGCTGCGGGCTGCTTTGTGCAGCGGATGGTCTGGGCGTTGGCCCAGGCTCCACATCCCTGGTTTGAGAATCGGGTCGAGCTGCTCGGGAGGCAGACTGATAGGAAACTCCGCAGGCAGTGTGCCGTCCAGGATGTATTCGCGGCTGGCGGCTGAAACGCGGTAGACCGCAGCGGCCTCCGCGCCCAGAACCTGGCGAGTCACGTCGAGGGCGCGCCCGACGGCCGGCCCGGACCCGTCCAACAGAGTAGACGTCAAGGCGGCAAGCTGACCGAGGCGATCGGCCTCGGCAGCCTCTCGCTCCTGCAGGCGCCGCCGCTGGCTGCTGGGACGCAGACGGAGCAACACGGCGAAGCGAGGCGCTCCGACCGCAGTGGCCGAGAGGTCCACAGGCGCGATCTCGCCCGAGCGCAGCTTGAGTGCGACATCCTCGAGCTTCAACTCCGAGGATGACCAGTCGCCGGTCAACGCTGCAAGCGTCTGTTCCCCGGGTTCGCCGGGGAACAGATCGATCGGGGCCAGAGACTCTGCGTCGGCCCGGGCGAATCCGGTCAGGAGCAGAAACGCATGATTGCAGGAGAGGAACGACGACGCGTCGGGCGATAGGACCATCACCGCATCGGCCAACGAGTCCGCCAGAATCCGGAAGAGCTCTCGGTGTGGATCAGGCCTGAACAGACGGGATAGTGGACTCGTCGGCTGTGTGTTGGTCGGCAACGTCTACACCCTGAGCGCGGCGGGTTGATCCTTCTTGCGGTGGCGCAGCCGCGCCGGCAAGATGCCTTCGATCGCCCGATACTTGGCCACCGTGCGCCGCGCGACCTGAACGCCTTCCTTGCGCAGGTTGTCGACGATCTCATCGTCAGTCAACGGCCGGGCCTCGAGTTCGACGAGCTCCTTGATGCGATCACGCACCGAGAGGCTGCGATCGAAGAAGCGATCTAGCGGGATGATGCGTCCATCGGGCAGGGCGACCGACTTATGCGAGACAGCGCGCGAGACAGTTGACTCGTGCACGCCGATTTCGATGGCCAGGCGCGCGCGGGTCATCGGCTCCAGGTACCGATCGCCGTTCAGGATGAAGCCGCGCTGGTGACGGACGAGGAGCTCCAGCATTCGGCGCATCGTGTTATTGCGCTGCTGCAGGCACTTGACGAACAGGGCGGCGCGTTCGAGGTGGCGAGCCCATTCTTCGGAGACTTCCTCTCCGCCTTCAGGGGCGGCCTGGCGGAACATCGGGTTGACGCGCAGCCAGCCGGCGACCGGGGCGAAGATCTCGACCATCAGCGGCGCATCGAGTTCACCGTTGCTGTGGGTGATCTGGATGTCCGGATTGTGGTAGACGTTGGGGTCGGTGCTTTGCGGTTGGCGTCCCGATCCCCAATAAGCGCGGGCAGGGTAGGGGTTGAGGTTTTCCTGAATGAATGCGGCCGCCTGTCGGACCCGGCTGAGCGGGACGTTGAGCATCTGGGCGATCCGTTCGAACTCGTGTCGGCCCAGCTCGGAGAAAGCCTCCTCTAGGATGCGGCGGGCGAGTTGGCTGAGGGATGAGTTCGGATCGTGCAGCGAAAGCTGGGCCAGGAGCGCTTGTCGGGGTCCGGTGGTCGCCAGCCCCGGCGGATCGGCGCGGGAAATCATATTCAGGACGCGCTCTACCTGCGAGAGGGAGGAGCGTGTGGTGCGGGCGAGGATGGCCGGCGGGTCCTGAAGGAACCCGTCCTCATCCAGCGAGGAGAGGACATACGCCGCCAAGTGGCGATCGCCGGGTTCCAACTCAGCAGCTAACTGCTGCAGGACGTGGACCGCCAGGTCCTCTGGAGCAGCGGGCTCGCGCTCGGCCGGTTGGTCGTCTGGCTGTGCCTCGCGGCGGCCAAAGGCTGCCTCACGAGGCGACAGGAAGACGATCGGTCCGTCGTCGGCCATAGGCCGGCTGCAGGTCGGGCAGGGGCCGTGTTTAGCCAGGTGGCGGTGACAGGACGGGCACACCCGGTCTTCGAGCAGTTCGAGGGCCGGATTGGCCGCCAGCTCACCCAGGACCTTGTCTCGAAGCTCGAGGTTCGACAGCGCCAGGAGCGTCATGGTCTGCGCCAGGTGGGCTGTGGTCAGGGGTCGAATGGACTGATCTTGTACCTGAAGCATGGTCCGCCTCGCTGTGGGAGTATACAGGAATGCCCGTATTGCGCAAGCAGGATGCAAGTTCTATGCCATCTCAGGACAGCATGCTAAAATCGTGCCATGTCAACGCCGACGGTGGTCGTCATCGGGGGAGGGCTGGCGGGCAGTGAGGCTGCCTGGCAGGCGGCTGAGCGCGGCCTGCAGGTTGTGCTGCTCGAGATGCGCCCGGCCAGGCAGACCGGCGCCCATCAAACCGGGCACCTGGCCGAGCTGGTGTGCTCGAATTCGCTCGGGTCCGCGCTCCCTGATCGGGCGTCTGGGATCCTGATGGCGGAGCTCGAGCGGCTAGGCTCTCTTCTGCTGCGAGAGGCCAAATCTGCGTCCCTCCCGGCGGGCGGCGCGCTGGCGGTGGACCGCGTGCGCTTTTCTGAGGGCGTCACACGAGCGATCGAGTCACATCCTCGGATCGTGGTCGTGCGCGAGGAAGCTCGCGCCGTCCCGGAGGGGTTGGTCGTGATCGCCAGCGGTCCATTGACCTCGCCGGCACTGTCGTCCGAGCTAGCGCGGCTGGCAGGCGAGGAGCATCTGTACTTCTTTGATGCGCTCTCGCCGATCGTGGAGGCAGAGACCATCGACCTGGGCATCGCCTACCGCGCCTCGCGCTACGGTCGCGGCCAGGAGCTGGAAGGCGACTACCTGAACTGTCCCCTCGACGCCGCAGAATACGAGGCATTCGTGGACGCGCTGCTCTCGGCGGAGCGCATCGAGCTGCGGGAGTTTGAGGGGGCGATCCACGAAGGCGTACGCGCCGGGATGGACCGCTTCTTCGAGGGCTGCCTCCCGGTCGAGATCATCGCTGAACGTGGCCGGCAGGCGTTAGCGTTTGGTCCATTGCGCCCGGTGGGGCTCCGTGACCCGCGGACGGGGAAGCGGCCCCACGCCGTCGTTCAACTCCGTCAGGACAATGCTGCCGGGAGTCTGTACAACCTGGTCGGCTTTCAGACCAACATGAGCGAGGCGGCGCAGCGCCGGGTCCTGCGCATGATCCCGGGGCTGGCACAGGCGCGATTCGCCCGCTATGGCCAGATGCATCGCAATACCTTCGTGAACGCACCGCGCCTGCTGCGGCCGACACTGCAGCTTCGCGGCAGGGATGACCTGCTGATAGCCGGGCAACTGACCGGAGTAGAAGGCTATCTGGGGAACATCGCCACAGGGCTGTTGGCGGGAGTGAACGCCTCGCGGCTTGCGCATGGCAGTGATCCAATCGTGCTGCCCCCGACGACGATGCTCGGAGCCCTTTGCCGCTATGTGACGGAGGCCGAACCTAGGACCTTCCAGCCGATGAAAGCCAACCTCGGCCTGCTGGAGCCGCTTGCGGATCGCCCGCGGGGACGCCCTGAGCGAGCCAAGGCCTATGCCGAGAGGTCGGAGATGAGCCTGTCAGATGCCCTCGAAAGCACGTCTGAACCATGCGCATAGCCACTAACTATCGCTACCTCACCCCCCTCTACACCCCCACTGAGCAACACAAGGCTACGCGCATGGCGCTCATCTTGTTAGCCGGTGCGGTGGCACTTGCCGCGGTTGGTTGTGCGCGCCGCCCAGCGCCGGAATTTGACGGGGAAGCGGCACTGCTTCTCGCGGGACGGCAGATGTCGTTTGGGCCGCGCATTCCCGGGACGGCAGGGCACGCTGAGGTCGAGAAGTGGATTGCAGCCTCGCTGGAAACACTCGGCTGGGAGACCACCGTCCACACGGTCATCTACCGGGGTGTTGAGCTCCGCAACCTGGTGGGCAAACGGGGAGCTTCACAGGATGGCCCGATCGTGATCGGAGCGCATTACGACACTCGTCCCAAGGCTGATCGTGACCCGGTCGACCCGGCTCGGCCCGTGCCTGGCGCCAATGATGGGGCTTCCGGCGTGGCCATACTTCTTGAATTGGCGCGTGTCCTTCCACCTGATCTCGACGGACGCGAGGTCTGGCTGACTTTCTTCGATGGCGAGGACAGCGGCGGGCTTGATGGGTGGGAGTGGAGTGCCGGCGCAGCCGCGTTCGCTGCCGATCTCACCGTCACGCCTCAGGCGGTGGTCATTCTCGATATGGTGGGGGGCGCCGACCTACAGATCCGCCGGGAGGCGACCTCCGATGTAACCCTGCTGGACGAGATCTGGAGCCTCGCCGACACCCTGGGCTCAGAGGCCTTCGTCCAGGAGATCGGCGTGCCGATCGTGGACGACCATCGACCGTTTCTGGCCCGTGGCATCCCGGCCGTCGACATCATCGGCCTGCCGTATGCGTACTGGCACACCACGGCCGACACACTGGACAAGATCACCGCGGAAAGTCTCGGGCAAGTTGGGCGGGTGATCCAAGCCTGGATCCTCTCACGCCGCTAGCCCTTTACCCCAACTCGGCTTAGACGTACACTCCCCAGACTCGATCGCCCGCTGAGGGACCGGGATCGGATGAAGAAGACCTCCACGCCCACGCGACCGCCTCAAGAACGCGCCTTCCTGGTGGGATTTGAGATTGCGGGCACGCCGGCACTCATGTCGATCGATGACTCTTTGCGCGAGCTCGCCCTGCTGGCTCACACGGCGGACCTCTCCGTGGTCGGCGAGGCGTCCCAGCGTATTCGGCAGCCCGACCCGCGCACGCTTCTGGGCTCAGGCAAGGTGGGGGAGATCAAGGCATTGGCGGAAGATGCCGTCGCCGACGTGATTCTGTTCGACGACGAGCTCTCGCCCCGTCACCAGCGCGAGCTGGAGCGGATCTTCGGCGAGGATGTCCGCGTGGTCGACCGCACGGCATTGATCCTGGACGTCTTCGCGCTGCACGCCCGTACCCGGGAGGGTGCGCTGCAGGTCGAGTTGGCGCAGTACGAGTATCGGCTGCCGCGCCTGACGCGCGCCTGGACGCATCTGGCCCGCCAGGCGGGCGGAGGCGCGGGGCGATCGGGAGCCGTGGGGGGCGTCGGCCTGCGCGGCCCGGGCGAGACGCAGCTTGAGGTCGACCGGCGTGAAGTCGCGCGACGCATCGCATACCTTCGGCGCGAACTGGAGAAGGTTCGCTCGCATCGCCGCCGCTACCGGGCACAGCGCAAGCGGGCAGCCATCCCTACGGTCGCCATCGTCGGCTACACCAACGCCGGGAAGTCGACCCTGCTCAACCACTTGTCCGGCGCCGATGTCCTCGTCGCCGACCAGCTCTTCGCCACCCTCGATCCTACAACCCGGCGCATCGAGCTTCCAGGCGGCCGAGAGATCCTGCTTTCCGACACGGTGGGCTTCATCCAGAAACTGCCCACGACGCTGGTGGCCGCGTTCCGCGCCACCCTGGAAGAGATCCGTGAGGCGGACCTGCTGCTCCACGTCGTCGACATCACCCATCCCAACTGCCGGGCGCAGGCGCAGGCGGTCCAGGAGACCCTCGACGAGCTCGAGGTCGGCGAACTTCCGGTGGTGACGGCCCTCAATAAGATCGATTTGCTCGCCGACCCGCGCACCGCCCTGGACTGGGTGGATGACTTCGAGCGCGCCGTTCCGGTCTCGGCGGTCACAGGCGTCGGGCTTTCCTCCTTGCGGGCCGCCCTTGAACAGGAGCTCCTCGAAGGCATGGCCCCGATCGACGTGCTGCTACCTTACGATCAAGGGAGGATGATCAGCTTGTTCCACGAACAAGGTGCTGTCGAAGCGGTGGAGCACCTGCGCACCGCGGTTCACATGCGCGGCCGGATCCCGAAGCCTCTGCTCTCCGACTTCGAGCCTTTCCAGAAGCGCCGCTCGACGCGGCGCAAGGCCGACCCTCAGTCAGAAAGCGAATGAGCATCCCTCACGATGCAGCCGCCTCAGGCGTGCTGGATGCGCTGCGCGCCCGCGTCGGATGCGAGATTCGAACCGACCGGCTAAGCCGGGTTCTGTACAGCAGCGACGCCTCCAACCACCAGATCCAACCCCTGGGCGTCGCCTTCCCCCGCGACCTGCCCGAGCTCTCCCACATCATTGCCGCCGCCGCGGATCTCGGGCTGCCGGTGCTGCCGCGGGAGCAGGGACCAGCCTGGCCGGTCAGGCCGTCGGCGCGGCGGTCATCCTGGACCTCACCCGGCACCTTCGGCGAATCGAGGAGCCGGTCCCCGGCGCGGGCATGATCGAAGCCGAGGCGGGCGCCGTCCTCTCGTCCGTCAATATGGTCGGGGCCCGGCACGGGCTGATGTTCGGCCCCGACCCCGCCTCTGCCGACCGCGCGACCGTGGGCGGCATCGTGGGGAACAATGCCAGCGGATCGCACTCCATTCGGTATGGCATGACCTCGGATCACCTCGAGTTCAGTCGAGGCTGTGCTGAGTGACGGGTCGATCGTTCGGCTTGGGCCGAAGACCGAATTGGAAGCCGAACAGCTGGCTGCGGGTCGATCGCTGGAGGCGCAGATCTACCGCTCGGCGCTCGAGCTTCGCTCCCGCTGTGCCGGGCTGGTTGAGAAGCGTTGGCCGCGCACATGGCGGCGAGCATCGGGATACGGCCTCAACTATCTCACCGGCTTCCATCCACAAAGGCCGCCCTCCTGGTATGCCGAGCCCGGCCCCTATCCGTCCGATCAGGGGCTGAACCTGGCGACCCTTCTGTGCGGCTCCGAAGGCACACTGGCAGCCGTCGGCCGGGCGCGCCTGCGGCTCGTGCCGCGACCGCAGGGGTTGGCGCTGGTTCTCCTGGCATTTTCCGGCATCGCCGAAGCCTGTGATGCGGCCCACGAGCTGCTGGGCCTTCGGCCTGCGGCGGTCGAACTGGTCCCGCGCAGCCTGCTCGACCGCGCGGCGAGCGTTCCCGAGTACGCTCGCAAGTCGCACTTCGCCCCACCGGCGGCCGAGGCGCTCCTGGTGGTTGAATTCACCGGCGAAACTCACGCAGATGCGGTGGCGCAGGCGACGACGCTTGCAGACCGCGGGGTCGTAATCGCCGACCGGCAGGCGCAGGATGACGTATGGGCGGTGCGTAAGGCGGGCCTCGGCCTTCTGATGTCGCTGCCCGGAGACCTCAAGCCGATCGAATTTGTCGAGGACGTTGCCGTTCCCGTGGAGCGGCTGGGCGAGTATGTGCGTCGGGTCGACCGGCTGTTGGCAGAGCAGGGCACCCGCGGCGAGTGGTACGCGCACGCTTCGGCGGGGTGTCTTCACCTGCGGCCATTACTCAATCTCAAAGATGACGGCGACCGCGAGCGGATGCGCCGCATCGCCGATGCCATCCTGGAGATCGTGCTGGAGATGGGTGGCGCGCTCTCGGGTGAACATGGCGATGGGCTGTCCCGGACACGCTACAACGAGCGGTTGTTCGGCCCCGAGTTGGTCCAGGCTTTCCGCGACCTGAAGGAGGCATGGGACCCCCGAGGCATCATGAACCCTGGCAAGGTCGTGCCGGTGGCCGGTGCGCAGAGCGGCCCGGATGAGGACCTGCGTCCGCCGGCCCTCCCGGGCGCCAGTGAGCGTCGAACATGGTTCGCCTTCGATCGGGAGCTGGACTGGGCGCACGCGGCCGAGGGGTGCAACGGTCAGGGCGTGTGTCTGAAGAGCGAGGGCGTGATGTGCCCGTCGTATCAGGCGCTGCGCGACGAGGCACACTCCACGCGCGGGCGCGCCAACGCGCTGCGGGCCGCGTTCTCCGGCGTCCTGGAGCCCGGCGCCCTCACCGGCGCTGAGTTGCATGCCGTCCTCGACCTGTGCCTCGAGTGCAAAGCCTGCAAGTCAGAGTGCCCGTCTGCCGTCGACATGGCGCGGATGAAGGCCGAGTTCCTCGCCGCGTACCAGGCGGAGCACGGCGTCCCGCTCCGCTCGCGCGCCTTTGGGGAGATCCACACCCTCGCCGGCTGGGGGCAGCGGCTGCACGCCATCCCCAATGCGCTCGCGCCGCTGCGCGCCACGAAATGGCTCCAGGAGCACTTGCTCGGGATCGCCAGCCGCAGGAAGCTGCCCCAATTCGCCGCCCGGCGTTTCAGCCAGTGGTTTGCTCGTCGACCGGTGAAGGAAGGAGGGCGCCCGGTCGTCCTCTTCCTGGACACATACACCGAGACCATGTCGCCAGAAGTGGGGCAGGCCGCGGTCGAGGTCTTGGAGGCCTGCGGCTGCCGGGTCCTGTTAGCGAAGGGACAAGCTTGCTGCGGCCGGCCGATGATCTCCAAGGGTCTTCTGGGAAGGGCGCGGCGCATGGCCGAGCAGAATCTGCCGCGTCCTGTCCCCGTACGCCGAGGCCGGGACACCGATCGTGGGCCTGGAGCCTTCGTGCATCCTCACGCTCCGCGACGAGTACCTCGAGTTCTTCCCCCGAGATCCGCTTGCCCGGAGCGTCGCCAGCGCGTCCCTGTTGATCGAGGAATTCCTCGTTCGACCAGAGGCCGACGGCACGCGTCCACTGGATCGAGTTCGGTCCTGGGCACCGGACCCTGGGGCATGCGCGTTGCACGGGCATTGCTACACCAAGGCGCTGGTCGGCGTGCAGCCCACCTTGGAGATGCTGCGGGTCGCCGGGTGGGCGCCAAGCGAGATCGATGCCGGCTGCTGCGGGATGGCCGGTTCGTTTGGGTACGAAGTAGAACACGTTGAGCTCTCGGTCCAGATCGCGGAGCAGCGGCTGTTGCCTGCCGTACGGGCGGCTGCGGCCGCCGGCCAGGCCGTCTGCGCCCCCGGTTTCTCGTGCCGGATCCAGATCCAGGACGGCGCGGGCGTGCGGGCGCTGCACCCTGTCCAGGCGGTCGCGGCGATGCTCGGGGATCGGGCAACCGGGTTCGAGCCGTCGACACAGGGCGCCCGGCCTGCGAAGTCGGTGGGGTTGTCTGCAGGGGCGACAAAGTAGCAGGACATCACGGAATCAGGCTATAATGCTCATTGTTACAGCTTGGCCCAATTGAGGGTAAACTGGGCAGTTAAGTATTGCGACCGGGCGGCATGTGCTGGTCCTCGTCGTCCGGGTGCAATCCGATCGGAAGGGAGGTGGTGCGCTCGCGAATGGAGAGTAAGCACGCCGGCCTGATCGGCCGTCCCGCTCATGGGGCGGCGAAATCTCAAGCGCGACAAATTCCTAGGAGGAGATTGATGAAGACCCGCCATATCGTGAGCCTTCTGTTCGTGCTGGCGCTTCTGCTCAGCGCGTGCGGTGGGGCGCAGCAATCCAAGACCCTCAAGGTCGCCATCCTGGCTCCCTTGAGCGGCGCCGTCCCGACCTTCGGGGTCTCGACGCGCGACGGTGCTTTGATGGCCATCGATGAGTGGAATGCCAAGGGTGGCGTTCTGGGCATGACGATCGAGGCCATTGTGGAAGACAGCCAGTGCTCGCCGGACCCGGCGATCGCGGCCGCCAACAAGGTCATCGACACCGATGGTGTGCACTACATCGTCGGCGAGGTGTGCTCCTCGGCGTCCATCCCGATCTCCGAAATCGCCGAGGCCAAGGGCGTAGTCCAGATCAGCCCGACCTCGACCAATGCCAACGTGACCCTCAATGCCGATGGGACGACGAAGAAGTTCGTCTTCCGCGCTTGCTTCATCGACCCGTTCCAGGGTGCGGTTGGCGCGGCCTTCGCCAAGAAGCAGGGCTTCACCACGGCCTTCATCATGTTCGACCAGAGCAACGACTACGTCCGCGGTCTGGCCGAAGCGTTTGAGGGCGCCTTCACCGCCAATGGCGGGACGATCGTGGGCAAGGAAGCCTACCTGGCTGCGGACACCGACTTCTCGACCATCCTGGCCAAGGTCGCCGAAGCGGATCCTGACGTCGTCTACCTGCCGGACTACTACAACATCGTCAACCTGGTGACAGCCCAGGCCAAGGAGAAGGGCATTATCGCTCCGTTCATGGGCGGCGATGGCTGGGACTCCGCCGACCTGAACAAGGAAGCTGCCGCGGGCGGCTACTACACCAATCACTACTCGGAGCAGGACACTCGCCCGATCGTTGCGGCGTTCGTCGGGGGCTACGGTACCAAGTACAGCGGTGCCGTCCCGGACGCGCTGGCGGCCCTGGCCTACGACGCCACCAACCTGCTGTTGGCGGCGATCGATAAGGCGGGCGCCGATGATGCGACCAAGGTGGCCGCCGCCATGGAGGCGCTGTCGTATGACGCCGTCTCCGGCACGATCACCTTCGACGACCAGCACAACCCGATCAAGGCAGCCGTGATGCTGCAGGTTCAACCCGACAAGATCATCTGGGTTGACACGGTAGCCCCGTAGTTCTGAGCTGACGTTCGCCACGGGGGGCGGCCTAGGCCGCCCCCCGTTGTGCATCGGGACGGGTGATCTATGCAGACCACTCTGGGTCAGGCCCGGCCGCGTACGCTCACCGAGCGCATCCTCCGCGGTCGTTGGATTGGCAAGATCCTGCTCGTCGTTCTATTGATGTATGCCGTGTGGGCGATAGGCCGGCAGGCTGTCCAGGCGCCGGCGCTCTTCGTGGAGCAGGTCAAGAACGGGCTCCAGCTGGGCTTCGTGTACGCCATGATCGCCCTGGGCTACACCATGGTGTACGGCATCGTCCGCCTGATCAACTTCGCCCACGGCGACGTCTTCATGGTGGGCGCCTTCGTGTCCTACTTTGCCATCAGCCGCGCCCATTTGCACCTGTGGCTGACATCGCTGGCCCCCGGGCTTCCCGAGGGCCTGTCGCTGATGGTCGGGACGCTGACGGTCATCCTGCTGGCGATGATCACCTGCGCCTTCCTGGCCGTGGTCATCGAGAGGGTGGCCTACAAGCCGCTGCGCACGGCGCCGCGCATCTCGGCCCTCATCACCGCCATCGGCGTGTCCTTCTTCCTCGAGTACTTCGGCGCCCTGGACTTCGTCTTCAGCCCCGACTTCATCACCTACACCCGGCCGTTCCCGGTGCAGGTGTGGTACATCAAGGGTGGCATCCATCCGCTGGTGCCGGGCTCCCAGGCGCCGGGCGGCAGCATCCTGTTCTCCAACATCTTCATCATCATCGCCCTGTCCTCGATCTTCTTGCTGATCCTGTTGAACTTCATCGTGCGGCGCACGAAGGTCGGCCGTGCGATGCGTGCCGTGGCCTACGACAAGCCGACGGCGCGGTTGATGGGCATCAATGTCGACGGCATCATTTCGATCACCTTCGCCATCGGGGCGGCGCTGGCCGGGGCGGGCGGCGTGTTGTACGCCATTGCCTTCCCGTCCATCGTGTTCTGGATGGGGATCATCCCCGGCCTAAAGGCGTTTGTCGCCGCCGTGTTGGGCGGGATCGGCAGCATTCCCGGCGCGTTTCTGGGCGCCATGATCATGGGGCAGGCGGAAGCGCTCAGCTCCGCCTATATCTCCACCCCGATGCGCGATGCCATCGCCTTCGCCATCCTGATCCTTGTCCTGCTCGTCCGACCCACCGGTCTCCTGGGTGAAGTCGAGCGGGAGAAGGCGTGAGCCGGAGAGGAATGATGGCACGCAAACTGGATCGCAACAGCCTGCTCTTCTTCGGCGGCGCGCTGCTGTTGTTCGCCGTCGTCCAGGTGCTGATCAGCATCAACGTCCTGACGGACTACTACTCCACCATCCTGCGCATTGGCGCGGTGATGGCGATCGTCAGCCTGGGATTGAACTTGATCTACGGCTTCAACGGGCAGTTCTCGCTGGGACAGTGGGGCTTCTACGCCATCGGCGCTTACGCCGCTGCAGACCTCACCTTTCGCTGGAAGTTGCACGACGCCTCGGGCGTCACAGTGCTCCTGATGGTCGTCCTGTTCGTCGGCCTGGCGCTGTGGGGTCTCGGCAAGCTGCTGAGCAAGGTGCGCGGCCTGGACATCCTCTCGGCCTTCGGGTTGTACCTGGTGGTGGTCTTCGCCGCCGCCTATCTCGGCGTCCGCATTGGCGCGGTGCTGACCGGTCCGCTGACCGCTGCTCTGTCGGCGTTGCCGGAGGCGCTGGCATCGCAGACTGTGTTCTTCCTGGCGGTGATCCTGGGCGGCGTGGTGGCCGGCGAGGTCGCTTACCTGTTCGGGCTGCCGGTGCTGACGCTGGGCTCGGACTACTTTGGGATCGCGACGCTCGGGTTCACGATCATCGTCAAGGTGCTGCTCGACAACTCGGACACCATGTTCGGGTTCGAGGAGATGAAGGGCGCACGGGGCATGATCGGCATCCCGCACCAGACCACCTGGGCCTGGGTGTTCGTCTTCCTGCTGGTCGTGGTCGTCATCACGCGCAATCTGCTCCACTCGAGCGAGGGCCGGGCAATGATCTCGGTGCGCGAAGATGAGATCGCCGCCAAGGCCATGGGCATCGACGTCGCGCGCTACAAGAACCTGGCCTTCGTCGTGGGGAGTGTGTTTGCCGGGCTGGCCGGGGCGCTCTATGCCCACATCAACGGTTTCCTCCACCCGAACAATTTCAACTTCCTCCGCTCGTTCGACCCGATGATCATCATCGTCTTCGGCGGACTGGGCAGCGTCACCGGGACGGTGGCGGCCGCCTTCGGCTGGGCCATCCTGTTGGAGGGTGTGCTGCGCCTGTTCCTGCCCGACGGGTTCGAGACGTGGCGTTTCGTGGTCTACCCGCTCTTGCTGCTGATCATGATGCTTCTGCGCCCGTCCGGACTGCTGGGTGGGGTGGAGCTTCCGTACCTCAAGCAGCTCCTGCCACCTCTCAAGCGAGCGACGAAGACATCCCAGAGCTCGGAGGGAGGCCAGGCATGAGCGCTGCATCCACGCCCGACACCCGGCCGGCCGTCCTGCACATCCAGGCGCTGACCAAGTACTTTGGAGGGCTCAAGGCCGTATCGAACCTGGACCTGGTGATCCGCGAGCGAGAGCTGGTGGGCCTGATCGGGCCGAACGGCGCCGGCAAGACGACGGTGTTCAACATGATCACCGGGATTTACGTTCCGTCGTCCGGGTCCATCGGATTTCGGGGGACCGAGCTCTCGGAGATGGCGCCGCACTCCATTACCCATCTCGGGATCGCCCGCACCTTCCAGAACATCCGGCTGTTTCCCAACCTGACGGTGCTGGACAACGTCAGGATCGCCTTCCACGCGCACGCAGGCTACGGGCTGACAGACGCCATTGTGCGCAACGGGAAGTTCTCGAGCCACGAACGCCTGCTCACGGAGCGAGCGCAGGAATTCCTGGGCGTGTTCAACCTCCAGGATCGTCAGGGAGAGATCGCCCGCAATTTGCCGTATGGAGAGCAGCGCCGCCTGGAGATCGCCCGGGCCCTGGCCGCCGAACCGACGCTGCTTCTCCTGGATGAGCCGGCGGCCGGGATGAATCCGGCCGAGGTGGCCACGCTGATGGAGATGATTCATTTCGTCCGCGAGCGATTCAATCTGACCATCCTGCTGATCGAGCACCAGATGCGTGTGGTCATGGGGATCTGCGAGTGGATGTCCGTGATGGACTTCGGCGAAGTGATCGCCCGCGGTACCCCGCAGGAGATCCAGGCCAACCAGGCGGTGATCGAAGCTTACCTGGGGCGGGGCGCCGCTGCGCTGGCCCAAAAGCTCAAGAGGAAGCGGACCCATGCTGCTTGATATCCAGGACCTCAAGGTCTCATACGGAGCCATCCGCGCGCTGCAGGGTATCTCCTTCCATGTCGACGAGGGCGAGATCGTCACGCTGATCGGCGCCAATGGGGCGGGGAAGTCGACGACCCTGAACACCATCTCCGGGCTGATCCCGGCCCAGACGGGGGCGATCCGGTTCCGCGAACAGGACATCACCCGGATGCCGGCCGAGACCATCGTCCGCCAGGGCGTCATCCAGGTCCCGGAAGGGCGGAAGATCTTCGCCATCCTGACCGTTCGAGAAAACCTCGAGATGGGTTCGTACACGCGCAGCAGCCGAGGCGAGATCGCAGCCAACATGGACCGTGTGTTCCGCTCGTTTCCCCGGCTCAAGGAACGGCTGGGTCAGATGGGCGGGACGCTGTCGGGCGGCGAGCAGCAGATGCTGGCCATCGCCCGCGGCATGATGGCCCAGCCGACCTTGCTGCTGCTCGACGAGCCATCGATGGGCCTTTCCCCCTTGTTGGTGGAGGAGATCTTCGGGATCATCCAGGAGATCAATGCCACGGGCACCAGCATCCTGCTGGTGGAACAGAACGCCCAGATGGCGCTGTCGCTCGCCGATCGGGGCTATGTCCTTGAAACGGGTACCGTCGTGATGGAAGGCTCGGGGCAGGACCTGCTGCAGAATCCGCAGGTCGCGGCCGCCTACCTGGGCGCCTGAAGCCTACGCAACATCTCCGCGCGTAAGAAGACACAAGGCCGACGGTCGCAGGACCGTCGGCCTTGTCCTTTGCAGGTCGAGCTCGATCAGGCGGTGATCAACTGTCGCACATCGGGACGGTCCAGCCGCAGCAGAAGCCAGGTCGACATCCCAATGGCCAGGAGGGCCGTGACGATCCAGGCGTAGTCCGGCGTGCGTTGGTCACCGGTCAAGAGCACCGCATGGGAGAAGAACATCATCACGCGGATGATGACATTGAAACCGTGGGAGAAGATGGTCAGCGTTAGCGCCCAGGCGCGGCCGCGAAAGGCCAGAAACCCCAATCCCAGATAGGCCGCCGCTGCCACGCCCAGCACCGCGGCGCCGCTGGCCATCAAGGCGGGCGGATACAACACCAGCGGGATGACCTGCAGGAAGAAAAGTGGGGCCAGGCGACGCGACGAGGTCATGATCTCGCTCCGCAACGATCAAGTGGTTGACAGATGCTATCCGAGGTTGAGAGGGATGTCAACGGGGCTCCGGCTCTATCCGACCCCTGTCGAAGATCTCGGCATAGCCGCGGTCGAGTTCGTCGTCGGAGAGGTGGGCGTAGCGCTGCGTGACGGTGATGCTGCGGTGACGGGCGAGTTCCTGAGCCATCTTCAGGTTCCCGCCGGAGCCGCGCAGCACGGCGGTCACGAAATAGTGTCGGAACGCGTGCGGGGTCACCACGCCGGTCATGCGGTCACCCAGGGCTTCCTCCGCGCGCTGATGGACGACGGCGCGCCCGGTGGTCGTCGAGATGGGGAGGACCCGTCTGCCGGCGCCCTTGTCATGCCGGGCGAAGAGTGGAAGCGTGGGCAGGGGCCGTCCCGAGGCGCCATCAATAGCGGCGCGCAAGGCAAGGTAGTCGCGCAAGGCATCCAGCGAACGCCGGGAGAAACGGACGATGGCCTGGCGATTGCCCTTGCCGATGATAAGCGCATGGGCCTCGTGCCAATCGAGATCGCCGCGGCGCAGGGCGCACGCCTCGTGAACGCGCAGGCCGGTATCCGCAAGCGTCATCAGGAAGGCGCCGTCGCGCAAGTTGCGAAGGTGTTCGGGCTCGTCTTTGTGTGGGGCGTGTTTCAGGCGCAGGGCGTAGGCGACCATGGTTTCGATCGCCTGGCGAGGGAATTGCGGCAGACGTTGGCCCGGGCGGCGCGCCCGTTGACGGATCAGCTGCTGCAAACGCGGCAGGTTGACCTCCGCCAGCCCTTCAGCCGCGAGGTACTCGAACCACGCGCGCACTGCGGCCAGGTACAGGCGCTCGGTGGCCGGCGAGTACCTCTTCAGGTAGTCAGCGAAGGACGCCAGCCAGGCCTCCTGGGCCCGGCGGCTGGCCACTGTCTCCGGATCTACGCCTGAACGCTTCAGGGAGCCCAGGAAGGCGCTGAGGGCCGTCTTGTACGTGAGTGCCGTGTTGGGGCTGCGAGACAGCCGTACGCCGTCGATGAACATCGCTACACTGGCTGCAACTGAAGGCCCGGGCTCGGGCTTGTTCTCGGGCCGGCGCGTCGTCATGGCGGACCTGTATCCTTCCGTGAATATGGTTACTATAATATAACTTATCGTAAGTATAGGAGAAGATGCCTGTGGTGTCAAGCCCCCACCCACCGGGCACTCCCGCCGGGGGGCTTGGTGGGAGGAACCAAAGGGGGAGTTGCGCATTCGGGGCCTCTGCATCCCCTTCCTGGCACGCATTGGAAATACGCGAGCCCGCCCGTCCCCCCGCCCCGCATTGGGGCAGCAACCGCGCGTCGGGAGGAGACGAGGGTCCGGCTGGTTCGAGTTGTCACCTGTGCGATCGGCATTTCAGACGGTGCTCTGCCGTGCGTTTGGGTAGTCAGGCGGGGTGTTGCCGGGAGATGGGCGCCCGGTGATGGCAGTCGCCATCAGGCACCGCACATGAGCGCCACCGGGGGCGAAGGTTCGACGGGAGCAGTTAGAGCGGAGGCGGGTCAGACGGCCTTAGAGTCGAGCGCCTGGTAGGTCTGAAGCACTTTGAAGATGTCGCCGCGTGTGTAGCAGCGGTTGAACGCGTCAACGAAGATGGGGTCGAACAGCCGGCCTGATTGCAGGGTGATTTCTGCCTGGGCGTGGTCTGCGCCGACCGCAGCGTGATAGGGACGGTCCGAGGTCATGGCGTCGAAGGCGTCGACGATGGCCAGCAGGCGGGCTGCCTCCGGGATGGCCTTTTCCCGAAGCCCTTCTGGGTATCCGGAGCCGTCCCAGCGCTCATGATGCGCCCGGATGGTCGACACCGCGGGCGTCAGATAGGGGATGCCTTCGACCATGCGGGCCCCGACGCGGGGGTGTTCGCGCATTTCCTCCCACTCCGCCTTGCTCAGCGGGCCCGTCTTGCGCAGGATGGCCTCAGGGATGGAGATCTTGCCGATGTCGTGCAAAATGGCGCCGAACTCCAGGGTCTCCAGCCGCTCGTCGCTCCAGCCCAGCTCATGGGCGACCGCCTGAGCATACGCGTTGACACGCTCCACGTGGAAGCGGGTGTACTGGTCTCTGGACTCGATGGCGTTGGCCAGTGCCCGCAGGCTGGCCTTGTACGCCGCCTTGAGCTGGGCCAGCAGAAGTTCGTCCGTGCGCTGCAGCCGCGCTCGCACAGCCGCCAGCAGTTCCTGACTGGTGATCGGCTTGGTGATGTAGTCGTCGGCCCCCAGGCTCTTCGCAGCGAAGATGTCTTCCCGGGTGCCGCGGGCCGTCAGGAAGATAAAGGGGATCGTGGCCGCATCCGGGATGCGCCGTATGGCGTCGAAGAGCTCGATGCCATCCATGATCGGCATCGAGATATCGGAAAGGATCAGGTTCGGGAGTTGGCGGCCCAGAACCTCCAGCGCCGCCTGGCCGTTGGTGGCGGTGTACACCGTGTACCCCGAGGTCTCCAGGATGTCGCGCAACGCGATCAACATCGCCGGGTCATCTTCGACCACCAGCAGGCTGGCAGACGGTTTGCTCGCGGCCTCAGGCATCCTTCATTCGGCTCCTACTCCATGTTCGAAGCTCGACTTGCCCATTATTTCGCACCCCGGCTGCATGTGCAAGCCCGCTACCCTGCGCTACGTGCTGCGCAGGTTCCCTGTATCCGTCGTCAGACGGGCATACGCCCCGATCCACGGCGTGGAAGAGCGCCTGGAAGTGCTGGTCGCCGGCTGCGGAAGGCGCGGGCGAAGTGCCCTTGCGGCGGCCATCGATGCCTCCAGATCCTTCCCCAACAGCGGCTCAAGGACCGCCTGGGCCCCCTGCCCGACCCAGTCCCACTCGCGGCGGAACTGATCGACCTTCACCCAGTACCCACGTCGCTCCCATGCCAGGGCGGTCTGCTCGGTGGAGTGCTCGAGCTCACGCAGGACCAGGCCCACAAATGCCAGCCGATCGCGAGCATCCGGCGGCAGGCCGGCAGCGTCGAAGGGCGCCAAAGCCTCGCGAATCGATGCCAGAAGCTTGCCGCGCCCACGGGCCGGCGAATCGGTACGGATGACTCGGGACATAGGCCAAGGTCGATTATAGCCGCCAGGCTGATTGTGGGGCATGGGACCGCAGGACCAGACAGGAATCGGCCCCCAGCAGGAGGGCGTGCTAGAATCGGGCGACGCCGGGCGTCTGGATCATGCCGCAGGCCTAGGGGCATCCCGGTTGGTTGAGGCGGGTGGATGAGCGAGGAGGAGCTGAAGGTCGTAGCCACGAACCGCAAAGCGGCTCACGACTACTTTTTGGGCGAACGGTTTGAGGCTGGCCTGGTCCTCCAGGGCAGCGAGATCAAGTCGGTGCGCGCCGGCCAGGTGAGCTTGCGCGAAGCGTATGTGAAGACCGACGGGCGCGAGGCATGGCTGGTCAATGCGCACATCGCTCCCTACGATCCGGCCAGCCGTCTGAACCACGACCCCAAACGGCCTCGCAAACTTCTGCTGCACCGCAAGGAGATCGCCCGCGCGTTCGACCACGTACGTCAGCGCGGCGAAACCCTGGTTCCCGTCCGGCTGGTGCTGAAGCGCGGACGGGCGAAACTTGAGCTGGCCATGGCCCGCGGCAAGCGAAGCTACGACAAGCGCCAGGCAACAGCCGCCCGCGAGGCGCGGCGCGAGATGGAGCGCGCGCTGGGCCGAAGGAGGGAGTGATGGCGCCGCGCTCGATCGCGTCCGTCAACCAGCTCCCCCAACCCGTCAAGGAGGCCCTCTATACCCGCTTCATCCCCGACGTGCCTTCTCCGTCAGTTCGACATTCCGGACGACTTCCGGGACTCTCAGGGCCGCCGACTGCTCGACCTGCGCTGCGCCTCCGGCGCGACAGACGTCGTTCTGGCGGTGCGGCGCAGCCTGAGCGACGCCGATCCGCTGCTCTACGTGCACCTGACCGACACGGTCATGGGGCAGATCCACATCCTGCTCTACGTGGTCAACGACCCCGACTCGCCGCGATTCGATGTCGACCGGATGCCGGATGGGTCGCCGACCCAGTTCGGAAGCCTGCACCGGAATCTGCCGGCCGAGGAAGCTGCCTGTCGTGCCGGACTCGCCCCCGGACAGGTGCACCGCGGGCTGCGTGCGCTCAAGTCCTCGATCGATGCCTTCGAGGAGTTCGTCGACTCCCTGGGGCAGGCCATGTATCACGTCGAGCCCCTGTACTACCACAACGCCATCTTGTTCGAGCGCTACGGATTCAACTACCAGCAGGGTCGCACGCGCATGGAGGAACTCGACCGGGCTTTCTCCTCAAGCGGTTCCCTCCTCCCCCTGCTCAACAACTCGACCCCCTTCCGCCGCCCAGCCTTTGCAGCCAGCATCCGCGGTCGAAGCTGGGCCATCCATGACGGAATTCTCGGCCAGCCGCACGTCCCGACCACGATGTATAAGATCGTCGGCCAGCAAGCCGGCGTCGCCACCAGCCGTGCGGCGGATTGGTAGCCGCTGCGCGTAGCCTTGTGTTCATCTGTGGCTGAGAGTGGGAGGAATTGCGATTAGGGGAGTGGCTATGCGCATTGTCCTACAGACGCGATGTGGTAGGATGAGCAGAACGGGGATGAATGGTTTCGACGGAGGCGGAGTATCGCGGGCTGCAGGCCGAGAGGCGCCGATCTCGCTAACTCAGCGCACCAACAAGTGCCACACGCACTAACTACGCGGCTCTCCCGCTCGCGGCCTAAACCCCGCGAACGCTGAGCCCGGCCCCGTCACAGGGGCCCGCCCCTCCGCACCTGCCTTGCCCGGTTACGGAGGATGGCGACCAATGGGCAGGGTGCGGCTCCTGGGCCACGCCAGGACGCTTAAGCCAGGCTCTCGGGCCTGAGTGGCTGGCTGCTGGAACCGATCCGCCGGACGATCGACTGGCAGTGAGAACAAAGCTTCGGCTAAGCCTGTAGACGCTCGACGATCGAAACCCCCGGACGCGGGTTCGATTCCCGCCATCTCCACCTATGCGCCCGCCTGCAGGCGGGCGCATGCATTGCCGTATGCTCGTGGCCTCAATTCACGTCGGGTTGTCCAGCCGAAACCCGTGGCCCCGCACCGTCACCATATAGGCGTGTTCCGGGTCGACCTCGGCCAGGCGCTCGCGGAGCCTGCGCACCAGCGCATCGATCGCCTGCTCCGAAATCCCTTCGCTTTCGCTCCCCTCCCAGACCGCGGTAACAATCTCCTCCCGATTCACCACCTGCCCGGCACGCAGGACCAGAAGCTCGAGCAGCCGGTATTGGGGCGGCGACAGAGGCGGGTCCAACTCCGTGCCCGCAACCCAGATCCGGTGCGCCTGCCGGTCGATGCGCAGACGGCCTGCGCCGGCCGGGGCGTCCTCGTCCATGCTGAGCGGCATCGTCGCTTCCGAACCGACATACAGGAGCTTGGCGGCCAGAGCGACCTGGATCACGTCGCCATCCCGCAGCCGACGCGGCGCTTCAAGGACTACTCCATTCACGTGCGTCCCGTTCTTGCTCCCTAAGTCCTCGAGCTGGAATTCGCCCTCCGCCATGCGTCGCACGCGGGCGTGGTGGCGCGATACCTGACGGTCGGCGACGACGACGTCACACTCTGGTCCCCGCCCGATCAACAGCGTCTCGCCGTTCAGCAGCCAGCGCCCACCCTGCAGGGCCCCGGCCTGCCCGATGAGTACGGGAGTCTCACCCCAACGTTCGGTCGACATCCTCTGCCCCCGGACCACGACCGTGAGTATAATCAGGTTGCGGAAGTGCGCCGGGACCGCCGTGAGGGCGACGGTCCACGCCGCGGCCAATCCGCATAGACTCCCCTCTTGCCCGAGGTTCTTCGTGCCCGAGCCGCTT
This sequence comes from uncultured Chloroflexia bacterium, assembly GCA_963777165.1. GTDB lineage: Bacteria > Chloroflexota > Anaerolineae > Anaerolineales > E44-bin32 > DYJB01. Next base: position 456,181 of record CAVZPO010000023.1, on the reverse strand, counting down.
CCGCCCGGCCATATCCTGCACGAGCGCTACGCCGTTAGCCAATTGCTGGCGCGCGGCGGAATGGGCTCGATCTACCTGGCCGAGGACCTTCGGCTGCCGGGTCGCCAGTGCGCCGTCAAGGAAGTCGAGCACGATCCCGGACTGTCCGAGAGTTCTGCGCGCCGAGGCTCGCGAGCAATTCTTCCGCGAGGCGTCCGTCCTTGCTCGCCTCGACCATCCCAACCTCCCCAAGGTCTCGGACTATTTCTCCGACCTGCTGCGGGACTACCTGGTGATGGACTATGTCCCGGGGCGCGACCTGAAGACTCTGGTTGATGAGGCGGCGATGCTCGGAGCGCGCCTGCCGGTCACCGAGGTCCTGCGGTGGGCCAACCAGATCCTCGACGCCCTGGCCTATCTGCACAGTCAAGACCCCCCGGTCATCCATCGCGACATCAAGCCCAGCAATCTCAAGCTGACGCCGGCCGGGTTGATCAAACTGGTTGATTTTGGGCTGGTCAAGACGATGGCGCCGGATGATATGACGGTCACCGTCATTCAAGGGCGCGGCACGGCGCTCTATACGCCGTTGGAGCAATACGGTGGCGATACCGGCCACACGGACCCTCGCAGCGATTTGTTCAGCCTGGGTGCAACGCTCTATCACTTGTTCACCGGGCACCCGCCGGCAGAGGCCAAGGAACGATTCCTGCGACCGGATGCCCTTGTCTCATTGCGCCAACAGAGCCCTGAGGTCCCCCCCCACGTTGAAGCGTGTGTACTCTGGGCACTCGCACTTCACCCGGATGACCGTCCCACCGGACGCCGATCAGATGAGAGAGGCGCTCCAGCCCGACGCCGCGGACCGCCTGCTCGGCCTACCTGGGAACTGGCGCCGCCAATGGCAAGCGGCCGCATACCCAGACCGGGTGCTTGCAGTGCTCGCGGTGGGGTTGGCGCTGCTGGCCATGGTCGCCAGCCTGACCTAAGCCTGCGCTTTGCGTCGCCGCAGCACGACGAGCCACAATCGCCAGCATCCTAAGGCGACCAGGCCTGTCGCCACCCCTATCAGCCCGGGCGCCACCGGCCCGAGACCTTCCACCAGCTGTGCTGCCCCCGGAAATCCCAGAGCAACGTAGTTGTACCCGAGCAGGCTGCACACCAAGGTCGCCAAGACCGATCTCCCGCGTCCCGGCAGGTCGGCGCCCTTCCCCGACCGATAAGCAAGCAGTGAGACGCCTAACGCGCCGAACATGCCGATCACAAGCGCGCCTACCCCACCCCCGCGTTTCCCTTGCTGCCCATCGCCGACCGTGGCTCCGGCCCCGGGCGTCGGAGTCGCCTCCCCCGCCTCGGGCTCAACCGTCAGGGTCGGGACCGGGGTCGGTGCAATCACCGTCACAAAGGCCGGCATGTTTTCCTGAACGTTCAACTGCAACACGCTGGAGACCGCTGCCGGTTCACTTCTTGCCAGGATGGTCAACAGCCCAAGACGGCCAAGCGTCGTGCTGATACTGGCGATGCCACCCACCGTTCCTGCTTCGACGTTCGATGGCAGTTCCCCCGGATAGCCAAGCAGGAACTCGACGGGCGTCCGATCCGGGACAGCGTGCCCGTTGGCATCCAGGATCAATCCGGTCGTGACCTTGATCTTGTCGTTGACCCGGAATCCCTCTGCGCTGGGTGTCCCAACCCCACCATCGTCCAACGATACGGCGAGTCCAAGCACCTGATCGGCATCGGGTGAGAGAGCCTCGATTAGATCGTAGCCCACCGCGGGGACGCTCACCGGCAGATTACCGGCCGCCGGCAATTCCTGAAACAGCAGCCGCGCGGCTACATTCAGGAATGCCGTCCCGCGACTGTAGAGGGCGTACATGGCGTCGATCTTGCTGACGTCGGTGGCGTCCAGGTCATAGGGAACATCGACGGCAAACACGATCAACGTCTTGCCCAGCACCAGGTCGGGGCGCGCGTTGAGCAGCAGTTTCAGCGCGCCGCTGCCGAATTCCTCCGGCCTTTCGCGCTCGACAACGAAGATCACCCAGTCGGCGGTGCCTATCGCCTTGGCGACCTCATCCGCCCGTGCGATCGGGTGGGCAGGGTCGTCGGGGGGCGTCTCCCCCAGGAAGGCCGCCAGATCGGCCGTAGCAAAGGAGGTCAGGTTCCAAGGTCGGATCTGTGCTGTACCCGCGCCGCCGCCGTACAGGTTAAGGATGGCAGTCTCAAGTGCTTGAGGATCGATCCCCGGCACGGGCAAACAGGAGCTGCAAGAGCGCGAGCGGCGCGTATCGGTGAACAACACCAGCCGGTCTTCCAGGCGAGGCCCTTCACCCAGGCCGGCACGAATATCCGTCGTTGCCGGGCTGACCAGCGTCGCCGCCGAACGGGCGACCCGGAACTCCAGGTCGCCGGCCTGGGAGAGCTGCTCGCGGCCAACGAAGGCCGATCCTCCTGTGGACGCCTCGAAGGTCCCACCATACAGGCGAAGCTTGAGCCGCAAGACGCGCAGCGCGGCGTCATCCACGCGCTGTGCAAACACCGGATCGTCCAGATAGCGCTGCTCGAAGTAGCGCAACGTCCCCCGAATCGTGGTGATCTCGTCAGGGTCGTCGCTCGACTTGAAGTCCTCCAAGAGCAGCAGGTCGTTTCCGGCCAGAAATGCATCCCGCGCCACCGCTTCTGCCGAGAAGGTCGTCTCCGACGGATCAAGGAAGCGCCGGATCGCCTTCGACCCCAGAGAGTCGCTGACCATCAGGCCGCCGGACGATCGCCACGTGGCGAACGGCTCGTCCTGTGTGAGTTGTTGGAATGCCTCGGCATCCAAACTCACCGGTCGGGTCGTGTCGCGGATGTTGCCCTGCAGCCCCTGGTATCGGATGTGAGCCGTGAGCATACCGTCGGCCGAACCGGCGCTTTCTCCCGGCGGAAAGGCGGCCACTGTGGCGAACGGCTGCAGCTCGAAGCCCCTCAGCTGGTCGAGGGTTCGACGAACCGTGGCAACATCCTCGGCGGCCGAGCGGTCGCTGGCGCCCAGTCCCGGAAAGTGCGTGACGACCACCCCCACGCGGCCACCCGAGCCCGCGTGAACGCCTTCCACGAATGCCTGCCCAAGAACGCCGATCCAATACGGATCGCCGCCGAAGGAACTAACCCCCAGGTCTCCCGGACCACCGAGGCGCGGATCGCCCAGAATGTCGAGCGACGGCCCGATCAGCAGGTTGACACCGAGGGCGCGCAGGCGGGCGCCCAGATCGGATGCCACCTCCCGCGCCAGGTCTCTGCGCCAGGTGGCACCGAGCGACATCTGGGACGGCGTGTCCGGGTAGTCCTGAACGATCTGCGACCACTGGGAGCCGTCGCTGTCCGCGAAAATCGCGACCAGCAATGGGACCCCAGGCGCGCCTTCCTCGAGTTCTGCCGATGTGTCGGTCGGGACGGCTGACCCGGCCGTCGGTCGCGCGGCCTCCTGCAGGGACGCGATCAGCGCCTGCGTCTGCCCGGCAGGATCCGAGAGTGGCGGGAAGTTGCCATTGTGCGGCGAGAGCAGGACGCCGGAGATCTGTCCGGCCCGCACAAGTTCCAGGAAGGGGGAGTCGGCCGCCAGGCTGGGACCATCGAACGCGACCAGGAAGAGCTGGCCGACGCGCTGTGCTGGACTCATCTGCTCGAGGAGCTGCGTCGCCTCATCGGCGACGGGCGACCTGGGCACGCCCGACCAGCCCGCCGACCACAGGGCGAGGGTGGCGAATGCCAGGCGCAGCAACTGGAGGCGTCTCACATCTCCAGTATACCCTTGACCTTACGCGGCTCAGTCGCCGGCGCCGGCCGTCGCGCCGCGTTCCGCCTCAACGATGGCGGCAAGCGCCAGGCGGCGCTCCGGGCCACTCAGAAACTCGAGCCGACGGATGCCGAGCGGATCGATCACTTCGCCCAACAGCCGCAGTTCTTCCTCTGAAGGAGGCTGCGTCGTCTGCAACTGGTCGGCCACTTCCATCTGGAAACCGGTCTTGGCCTGCACGTGGGCCCGGGTGACTCCCGGGTGCAGGTGTGTCAGCCGCATTCGCCCTTGCTCAAAGTCGAATTGTCCCAGGTCGGAGACCAGGTAACGCGGCCCGCGCCCGTGTCGTCTGCGCGCGTCGTGCCCGAGTCCCGAGCGGAAATCGAGCCGCTCGACAAACGTGATCCGCGAATGGCGTGGCACGTAGAGACAAATGTCGCTCAAGACCGGTGTCACATCCGGGATCCCGCCCGTCCCGGGGAGCCTCATGCGCGGGCGGCGGTAATCGGCTCCCAGGGCGATGTTATTGAAGTTCCCGGCGGCATCGACCTGCCCCGGCCTGAAGAACTCCTTCGGCCTGACGCTCGGCAGCATGTCGACGGCCGCCGAGACAAACCCGTAGGTCACGACCGATCGATCCAACCATAGCGATTCGATCGTCGCCAGCCCCAAGGGAGCGCCCTCCTGGCACAGGCTCTGCCCGATCGCCGAGGCGAAGGACACATTCGGCGCATGGGTCTTCCATGCCAGCAGGTATCCGGCGGCCACAAGCGGTGTCGCCAAACCCTGCGCCAGCACTTCCCCGTCGACCACCTGTCGCGCGATACACACGCACATCAGATCGGCCGCGGTCACCCCACCGCCACCCTCAGGTCTGGGCATTCCTGCTAACCTCCTGCCAGAGACGCGGGTCGACGTTCCCGCCGCTGATGACGGCCAAGCGCCTGCCTGAGGATGAACCTCAAGCAGGCGGCGAGCGCCACCGCCGCCGAGGGCTCTGCTGTGACGCTGCGGGCTGAGGCCCAGTGCATCGCCTCGCGGATCTCTGCCTCTGAGACCAGCACCATGTCGTCCACGTGCTCCTGCACCAGCGACAGTGTGATCGAGTCCGCTTCGACCGGGCCCGAAAGGCCGTCGGCCAGAGTCGGACGCTCCTCCACCTCGGCCATCGATCCAGTGTGGAAGTAGGCATGCAAGTAGGATGAGTTCTCGGGCAAGACACCGATCACCCGCAATCGCGGCCGATAATGTCCCAGGGCAGCCCCGATTCCCGAGACCAGCCCGCCGCCTCCTACCGGTACGAAGACCGCCGATTCGTCCGCCGCGGAGAGGTCTCCCCACTGCGCTTCGATCTCCAGTCCGAGCGTCCCCTGACCCGCCACCACCTCGGCGTCATTGTAGGGCGAAATCCAGACGCCACCGCGCTCGGTTGCCAGCCGATGTCCCTCCGACTCAGCGACTGCATAGCCGCCGTCCACCAGGCGGACCTCCGCACCGAGCGATCGTATCCCTTCGACCTTCCGCGCCACCGCGTCCGCCGGGACGACGATCGTCGCCCGCGCGCCCAGGAGTCGGGCAGCGTAGGCCACGCCCTGTCCGTGGTTCCCGGCGGAGGCAGCCACGATCCCGCGGCTCAGGTCATCAGGTGAGAGCATCAGGCATCGATTCAACGCGCCGCGCAGTTTGAAGGAACCCGTGTGCTGCTCATTCTCGCACTTGAGCCAGATGCCCGTGGTGGGATCGCAGACGAGGGGGGTCTGCCGGACGAAGGGGCGCAGCCGTCGGCCGGCCTCTTCCACGCGGGATCGATCAACCGCCGTCGGCGACATCCTGGACGGCCTGCCGGGCGACATCGGGGACATCGGTGATCAGTCCATCGCACCCGAGGAGCAGGAGCTCGCGCATCCGCTCGACCTCGTTGACCGTCCATACGTAGACGCGTCGGCCCTGGGTGTGTTGATCAGCGATGGTCACCCGGTCGGTCATCGAGTCCTGCGGGTGGTAGGCCTCGAGGGTTGTCAGGCGGTGAAGGGCCGCCCAAATCCATCCCCTCTGCCCGGGCCACACAAGCAGCCCCCTGGGGACCTCCGGCGCCAGCCGCCGCGCGGTCCACAGGGCAAACGGGTTGAAAGATGAGAGAAGCGCCCGGCGCTCGAGGCCGTGGCGGCGCACCACCCGCACGACGGCTTCAGCGAGCCGATCGAGGACGCTCTCGTAGTTCTTCAGCTCGATGTTGATCAGCACTTGCCGGCCGATTGCCTCGAAGACTTCATCGAGGCTCGGGATCCGTTCGCCCGCGAACCGGGGATCAAACTTCGCACCGGCATCCAAAGCCTTGAGGTCGGCGAGCTTGCGTTCCGACACCTTTCCGCTGCCGTTGGTCGTGCGGTCGAGGGTGAGGTCGTGATGCACGACGACGGCGCCATCGGCGGACAACCTGGCGTCCAGCTCGACGGCGTCGGCCCCTATCTCGGAGGCCAGCCGGAAGGCAGCCAGCGTGTTCTCGGGGGCCAGGCGCGACGCGCCCCGGTGGGCGATCACCCGCGGGCCGGGGCGCCACCATTCCGAAACAGGTGGGCTAGAGCTCAACGAAGTAGGCTTCCGCCGCCCTATCGAGAAGGTCCTTGGTCATCGCCGGTTCCACATTCATGTAGCGGGAGATGTCCAGGATCTGATCGCAGATATCGCGCGGATGGGAGGCGCGCAGCTTACGGTTGCGCTTGATGTACCACTCCTGCAGCATATACGCCAGGCCGCGGTCTGAATAAGCGACGCCCTTCGACTCGGCCACGCGCTTGAAGATCCCGCGGAAGTCCTCATAGGACGGATCCCCGACCTCGATCTTGTGGCGCAGCCGGCGCAGGAAGGCTTCATCCACCAGGTCGCGCGGAGGCAGGTTCGTCGAGAAGACCACCATGACGTCGAAAGGAACCTCCACCTTGCGCCCGGTGTGCAGCGTCAGGTAGTCGATACGGTTCTCCAGAGGGACGATCCAACGGTTCAGCAGATCGCGCGGCCGCACTTGCTGGCGACCGAAGTCGTCAATCAAGAAGACGCCGCCATTGGCCTTCACCTGGAACGGCGCCTCGTAGAACTTGTTGACATCATCGAAGACCAGGTCGAGCCCGGCCATCACCAGCTCGCCGCCAACCACGACGAAGGGCCGCTTGATCTTCACCCAACGCGGGTCTCGCTTGGCGCCGGGCTTCAGCCCACCGGTACCGGAAACCGAGGCATCCTCATCGGCCGCCAGCACATGGTTGACCGAGTCGTAGAGCTTGACCACCTGGCCATCGATGTCGATGGCGAAGGGGATGTACATGTCTTCCTGGAGGATCATCGCCCCAATGGCGCGGGCGATCGTAGTCTTACCGTTGCCGGGCGGGCCGTAGAGGAAGAGCGACGTCCCGGAATTCACCGCCGGGCCGATGCGGTTGAAGGTCTTCTCCGAGAGGGTCAGATCGGTCAGGGCCTGACGCATCAAGCGCGGGTGGACCGTCGGGCGGCCGCGGCTCTGGCGCCGGATCGAATCGTTGTAAACGGCGAGCGGGACGGGAGCCGGGCCGGCGTACTGGCTGCGCTCCAGTGCTTCCCGCGCCCGGGCGATTCCGGCGCCGGTGATGGCGTACTGGTACGAGCCTTCCCCGAACCCGACCTGCGTCTTGACCTCGACGAATTTCTCGCGCTTCAGGGCCTCGAGTGTCTGGTCGACCATTCCGGCGAACGGGAGCGTGATCGCCTCCGCCACCTTGAAGCCGGTCTGGTAGCCGCGGAAGTAGAGGACCTTGAGGGCCAGGTCCTGGAGCCACAGCTCCGACAGGCCGGTGTCCTCGACGCGGCTAATCGGCGCCGGGACGAAGCGCAAGTTGGAGGTGGTCGGTCCATCCGCGGCGAATGTCCCTCGGCCGGGCGTGCGTGGCAACGACATGCTTTCCTCCCATGCCCTCGAGCGCCAGCGGCAGCCCGCCCGAATGTCCGGCCGGGTTCCGCCTGTTCCCAACGCAGGTCACTTCGGCGCGGATTATACCTTGCCCGACGCGAGGGGCAAGCGCCGCTTGCGGGTGCATGTCGGGCAGGCTACAATCGCTCTCTATGAGCCTGTCTGTCGTCATGCCCGTCTACAACGAGAAGGCCACGATCGAGACGATCCTTGCCCGGGTCGAATCCACCGGGCTGGCGACCGAGATCCTCGTCATCGACGACGGGTCCACCGACGGCACCCGCGATCTCTTGCGGCAGATCGCCCCTCGGCATCCCCAGCTCAAGCTCCACCTGCACGAACACAACCGCGGCAAGGGAGCCGCAATCCAGACCGGGATCCAGGCTGCCACCCAAGACCTGGTGCTGATCCAGGATGCCGACCTGGAGTACGACCCGCGGGACTACCCTGCCCTGCTGGCGCCCATCCAGGAAGGCAAGGCCCAGGTCGTGTTCGGCTCGCGCTTCCTCGGCGGGCCGCGCCGAACGACGATGTTCTGGCACATGGTCGCCAACCAGCTGCTGACCTTCATGACCAACATCCTGTATAACAGCATCCTGTCCGACATGGAAACCGGCTACAAGGTGTTCCGGCGCGAGGTGATCCAGTCGATTCCCTTGCGCTGCCGACGCTTCGACTTCGAGCCGGAGATTACGGCCAAGCTCCTGAAACGGCGGGTGCGTATCTTCGAGGTCCCGATCTCATTCAATCCGCGCGAGTACAACGAGGGAAAGAAGATCGGGTTGAAGGACGCCTTTGCCGCGGTCTGGACACTGCTCAAGTACCGCTTCGTCGACTAACCCGCAGCTCGCACATCCGCCAGGTTGAGCTGCAGGCTGTCGTAGCCGCCGTAGGTATTGCGTTCAAGCCGGAATGCGACGTCGACGCTCCTCGGCAGCCCGGCAGCCAAATCCCCCATCCCGAATCCGATGGCGTCCCAGGCGCCGGCGCCGCGTTCCGCGCCCAGCAGGAGCTTGAGGTGCTTTCCGTCCGCGCCCACGGTGCGCGCCGAACGCACTCGCAAACCCCGCGCACCGAAGGTGGGAGCCTCGTTGCCGTACCCGCACGGTTCGAGCGACTCGCCGAACTCCATCAGGCGCCAGCCCAAGTGCTCCGGCCCCACCATGGCGTCGATCTCGACCGCCGGCGTCAGGTCGGCGCCGAGGAGCTCACGCGCGGCAATCGCCTGCAGCCGCTCCTCGAGGCGTTCCAGGTCGCGCGTGGCGAGCGTGAAGCCGGCCGCGGCCGCGTGCCCTCCGTAGCGAATCAGCAGGTCGGCGCACTCATCCAGGGCGTGCGTGATGTGGAAACCCGGGATGCTTCGGGCGGATCCGCGTGTCTCCGTCTCCCCGCGATGCGCGATGATCGCCGGCCGATAGCGCTCCTCGGACAGCCTGGCCGCCACCAGACCGGCAATGCCTTCCAGGAAGTCCGGGTGCGCGGCGAAGATCAATGTCCTCTGATCGCCCTGCTCCGCCATCCCCCGGGCCAGGTTTACCAGCTCACTGGTCGCCTGTCGCCGATCGCGGTTGAAGGTCTCGAGCGCCTGAGCCAGCGCATCCGCCTCTTGAGGTGAATCCGTCGTGAGCAAGTCGTAAGCAGTCTCGGCAGAATCCAGCCTGCCAGCGGCGTTCAAGCGCGGGCCGATCCCGAAGCCCACGGAGGAGGCCCTGACGCTGGCAGGCGAAATCCCGGCGACGGACATCAACGCCTTCAACCCTGGCCGGCCAGTCGAGCGCAGTCGAACGAGGCCGGCGCGGGCCAGGTCGCGATTCTCCCCTCGCAGCGGCACGAGGTCGGCGATCGTGCCGATGGCCACCAGGTCGAGCAGATCCTGCGGATCGGGTCCGCCGAGAGCCTGCGCGAGGGCCTGGGTGACCTTGTACGCCAGTCCGGCGCCGCTCAAGTCGTCGAAGGGGTACGCGTCGCCCGGCTGCTTCGGGTTGACGACTGCCACCGCCTCGGGGAGAACGGACCCGGGCGCGTGATGGTCGGTGATGATCAGATCCAGTCCTAGTCTGCGCGCTGCAGCCGCCTCGGGGACCGAACGCGCGCCGCAGTCCACGGACACAACCAGCCGCGCCCCTCCCGCCGCCAGGCCGGCAAGCGCCTCTTCGGTGAGACCGTATCCTTCGCGATAGCGGTTGGGGATGAAGTGCGCGACCTCGGCGCCCAGCTTCTTCAGGTACAGGACCATCAACGCCGTGCCCGTCAGCCCGTCGGCATCGTAGTCGCCATAGACGACGATCTTCTCTCTGGCCCGCAGTGCAACGCCCAGTCGGTCCACCGCGACGCGCATCCCCAGCAACGAGAACGGATCGCTGGACGCCGGTGACGGTTGGAAGAATGCCTCGGCGTCAGCCTGCGACTTCACCCCTCTCCGCCACAGCACGGCCTGTTCCGCCGGCCCGAAAGAGCGCAGCGCGTCGGCCACGTCGACGGGAACGGGGTCCGGCACAATCCAGCGCTTGGACAAGGAGTGTCTCCAGGTGATTGGCGGGGAAGACTCGCCCGGCCTCGGAGGGAGGCCGCTAAGTTCTAGATTGGGGAGAGCAGGTCGTGGGGCCCGCCGAAGCGGGCCCCACGACACAGGGAAGGCAAGCCTACGCCCAACCCTGGTTCTTCATGAACTTGGTGATGATCGGGATCTCGGTCAGGTTGCCCCGGTACGAGTCAATTGCGGGCCAGAGCGTCGCCAGCCAAAGGAGCGGTGCGCAAATGGCGCCGAACCCGAGGGTGACAGCGCTGACCAGAAAGATCACGATCCACAGCACGACGTTGAAGATCAGGGACTGCACGGCATGGAACTTGATGAAGGGACGCGACTTCTTCTCCTCCATCAGCAGCACGATAATGGCAATCAAGGGGATCGGATAACCCAGCGCCGACCAAAGCTTGTCGTCGCTGGTCACACCACTCATTCCGGACTGGTCAGTCATTTCCCTCTCCTTTGACTCTAGGTAATGTTGGCTGGGGCTCCGCCAAGCTCGGCACTTTATGTATTGTATCGCGCTCCGCTCAGGACGCAACCCACATGTACAACCCCGCCGGTGCGGCGCAGTTGCACACGGGAGAATCCGTCTCCGTGCTACCATTGCCCCATGCGCCTCGTCTTCATGGGCTCCCCCGCGTTCGCGGTCCCCAGCCTTCAGGCTCTTGCACGGGCCTACCAGGTCGTTGGCGTGGTCACACAGCCGGATCGGCCTGCCGGTCGAGGGCGGGCCCTCACGCCGCCTGCGGTCAAGGAAGCGGCCCTTGGCTTGGGCCTGCCGGTCTTCCAGCCGGCGCGCCTGCGCACCCCTGACGCCACGAAGGTGGTGGCAGACTGGGCCCCGGATCTGATCGTCGTCGCCGCCTTTGGGCAAATCCTCCGTGAGCCGCTCCTCGACTTGCCGCGCTTCGGCTGCCTGAATGTCCATGCCTCGCTGCTGCCCCGTTGGCGGGGCGCTTCACCGGTGCAGGCAGCATTGAGGGCCGGCGATTCGACGACCGGAATCACAATCATGAAGATGGACGCCGGGATGGACACCGGTGCGATCCTGGCGCAGGCCTCCTTACCGGTGGAGGAATCCGATACGGGCGGCACGCTGACGGCGCGTCTGGCACCTCTTGGTGCCTCCCTGCTTCTTGAGACCCTGACGGGCTACCTCGCAGGCAGCATCACCCCGGCACCGCAGATCGAGGCCCACGTCACTCTGGCGCCGCTGCTCGCCAAGCAAGATGGTCGCTTGGACTTTGCCCTGGGTGCGGAGGAACTCGAGCGTCAGATCCGTGCCTATGATCCCTGGCCGGGGACATTCCTGGAATGGCAAGGGCGCCGAATTGGGATCTTGCGCGGCCGCGCGGTCTCCGCTCCGGAGATTCCCGTCGGGGGACTCACCCAGTTGGGCGGCATCCCTGCCGTCGGCACGACCGACGGCGTGCTTCTCCTCGAGGTGATCCGCCCTGCCGGCCGCCAGGCCATATCCGGCGAATCATTCCTACGCGGTGCGCCCGCCTTCGCCAGCGGTCATCTCGACCTGCAGGGCGCCGAGAGTTAGGCTCGAAGCACCTTCGTCTACAGGGAAGTGGGAGTGCGCGGCCCGAGCAGGCACAGGACATTCGGCCCGATCGAGACTTGCGATGCATCGTCGCACAACGCGGGCACACGCGTACTCTCGGCCCGCTGCCTCCCTTGCGGCACGGATGATTTGCGGACGGCGTGAATCATGCTTACGTCGGCAGCGGGACGCCGGCGACCTCGCTCGCCGGAGCAGACCCTGGACGGCTCTCCCGGCATGCGGGCCGAAACCGACGGTGGGCATCGACTATGGCGCATCGTATGGCCAGACGCGAGCCGCCTTAAGTCTGGTCGACGGCGACACAATGCCAGAGGATCCACGCCGGCGTGGGAGACTCCCACTCGCGTCGGTCAAGTAAGGATAGGAGCGGACTCATGAAAGTCGTGCTGGTCTTGTCTGACGCGCTGCGTGACGATATCGCCGCTGAGCGGATGGGCTTTCTCGAGCACCTGATCGAGACCGGGCAAGGGACGCGCTACAGTGTGCGTGGCGAGCTGCCGACGCTTTCTCGCCCGATGTACGAGACAGTCCACACCGGGCTGTCGGTGATGGAGCATGGGATCGTTAGCAACCAGATCGTTCGCCGCTCGTCGGTGCCGAATGTCTTCGAGATCGCCGTCCAGAACGGTCTCACGACGGCAGCCGCAGCCCACTACTGGTTCTCCGAACTGTACAACCGCGCCCCATTCGATCCGGTGGAAGACCGGGAAGTTGACAATCCGTCGCTTTTGATCCAACACGGCCGCTTCTACATGGAGGACAGCTACCCAGATCAGGACCTATTCCTGACCGGCGCGTCGCTGGTGAGGAAGTACAACCCCGACTACCTGCTTGTCCATCCGATGGGTATGGACTACCTGGGGGACACCCTGGGATCAGACACGCCGGAGTACCGCAATCATGCCATTGTCCAAGACGTCATCCTGGCCAATCTGATCCCCGAGTGGCGCCAGCGCGGCTATGCCGTGCTCGTCACCGGGGACCATGGCATGGGGGCGGACCACTCGCATGGAGGGACGACCCCGGACGTTCGCATGGTGCCCCTCTACATCTTGCCGCCTGCCGGGGGCGGAAGGGGCAACACACGTGAGACCGTCTCGCAGCTTCAGCTGGCGCCGACGATGCTGACCCTGCTGGGGCTTCCTGTGCCGGAGACGATCAGGGCCTCGCCACTCGTGTAAGAGGTCCCGCGCAACTCGCTGGGTGAAGTGAGACTGCCCGCGTGGGTTCGTTTCTGCACTCGATGTTCTCGCGGACTCGATAGGCTTCCGGCGAAGGATTACGCCCCTGTGCGGCCCCTGCAAGGAGCTTGGATGCCTTGGTCGCCAGAAAGCACAGGATGCGCCGGAGAGGCGCATCCAAGCCAATCCAGGTCGCGGGCCCGGATACCAGGCGCGCTGGGCCTCTACATCGCCAACTTGGCCCTCACCAATTCCTCCATGGCCATCACCAATGCCTCCTCCTTGCCAATGTCGACAATCGTGGCGGCGGTGTAGTCATGACATGCGTCAATCGAACCGCCCACTTGAAGGGCTGCTTGAGGGACGAGATAGGCTAACCCTGGCATGGACCGGTCGATCAGGATCTTGCGCTCCAAAGGCGTGGGGAGTCGCATCGATGCTTTTGTCTGAGCCCATTCAAAGGATCCCAACCCGGGGACCTCCGGAGCCATGTTCTGGAATCCGACGATGTACTTCTCGGGGCTTACAAAACCCTCGTTGCGGATATCCCAGCAGTATTCACCAATGATCTTGACGCCCATGGGAGCGAAATCGTCCCCGACCGAGAACCACTGGATATGTCCCGTGTCCCGGAAGCCATCGCGCATGAGCCGCGCGGTGGTCCTCTGGTAAGCCGTCTGCTGAGTCCGGCGCAGCCCCTCGAGACGGCGCTCCGCTTCCGGAAAGAGCCCTTCCAGACACACCCGCACCCCAAGGTCCGGCCCATCTGCGTAATACCCCACCCCTCCGAAAGTCGTCACCGCGACTGCCAACGGCGCCATCGGGACGAGCTCACCAAAACGGGTGAGCGAGTAGATCTCCCTTCCCTGCTCGTTCACATCAATTCGCACCTGACCTTGCTCGATGGCATCCAGCAACGCATCGCGGTTCTCCTTGACAAGCCCGCCTTCCCGGTCGTGCTCATCTCCCACGGCGCCCAGCACGGCAACGTGCGCCAGATCGCGGTTGGCCCCATCCAGTTCAAGGGCGAAGAAGTAAGCCGCGGTGGAGGCTGAGATGTCCATATCGCCGGACAAACCAAAGAACTCAGTGGCGAGGTTGAGTACCCTGGGATCGGTGGGCTTCTGCGGGTGATGATGGTCCAGGATGAGGGTGGTGCGTCTACCCTGGTTGGCATCGGAGATGACAGGCGCCGCCTGCCCCCCCAGATCCACATAGAAGATGGTGCACGGAAACTGATCATGAATGCGAGCCACGATCGGGGGATGCACGCGCTCGATGCAGATTCGGTGGGTGGAGAAGCCCGCTCGGGCGAAGGCGGTTTCCAGGATGGCCGCTGAAGTCAGTCCATCGGCATCGTTGTGATGAACCAGGACCACCTCTGAGCCAGCAGCACGCATCAACCCGATGCCCTTGCGAATCTCCCTGAGAAAGTCCTCTTTGCCCACGTCACATGCCTATCGTGGTTCGAATGACTTTGTACCCCTCGGACTCCATGGCAGTCGCTATGGCGTTCTGCATCTCCTCGCCAGTGGTCAGGGCGTTCATGTAGCCGCCCCTGCCGCCGCCAGTCACTTTGGCGCCCAACGCGCCCATCCTCAGCGCCAGGTTGCACAGGTAGATCAGTTTCTCGTGGGAAAGCCCCATGGCGATCAAGATCTCGTGGTTGGCCGTCATAAGCGCCCCCACTTTCTCAAGCTGCCCGGCCTCAAGGGCGGCCTTCATCTCGCCCACCTGGATTGTGATGGCCTTCATGCGGGACTTGAACCCCGCGGGGTCACCCGCCTTCATCTCGGCGATGTAGTCATCCAGGAGGGCCGTATTGGCCGTGATGCCGCTATTGCCGAGCACGATATGGAGCGGCTTCCGGCAGGTGATCTTCTCGAAGTGCTTCTCCTCGCCCTTCACCCAGTACAGCAAGAGTCCGCCGTAGGTCGAGGCGGTGTTGTCGACCCCGCTCGGGATGCCGTGATAGGCGAACTCTCCCTCCCATCCCACGTGATTGATCTGTTCGATCGTGTAGCCCAGCCCGAACTCGGCGTTCAACGCTCTTGCCAGGGACACGCAGCTGGCCGCGCTGGCACCCACCCCGCTCCCTGCCAACAGGCTGCCGCCATACGTGATTCGGATGGGCGTCTTCCGGACGTCGATCCTCATCACTTCGAGAATGCGGTCAATCGAGGCGACTTGTTGGTCCTTCTTCTTGTCCTTGTAGCCGGGGACTTCGACCCGGTGATCCTCCAACACCCAGCCTTCTCCGTCCCTTCTCTCTACTTCTGCGATGGTCTCAAAGGCGATGGCCGAGACAATGGCCGGGACCTCTTCGAGCACGAATTGATCGCCGATCAGAATGGTCTTCCCGAAAGCCGATCCCTTAGCCATGCGTAGCTCCTTGTGCGTGTCCTGGCAGGACGATGAGTTCAGCGCAGCCTGGGCGTATTCTAACTCTGAACGAAGCCTCGATTTGGCAGCGCGGAGACTCCGCGAGGTTCACCCGCGATGAGGGGATACGTCGGCATGCCAATGATTGCGCCCTCTCGCCAGGTTCACCTCCCCCATCGCTTCAATCCCTGACCGTGCCGCAGAATGTTCCGCCGTCCCAGGCATAACACACCGCTTGCCCAATCTCGCCGCGTGGACCACAATGCTCCAGGTCCTCGGATACGCTACGCCCATCCGGTCGATCATCCCCGGGCGCCGGCCGCTCGGGGGCCGAGCGCAGCAGGCACTTGATCCTCCAGGACCTGCAGGAGGCAGGGTGAAGGAGTTCGTCCTCGCGCTGGACCAGGGAACCACCTCCTCGCGAGCGATCGTGTTTGACTCGCGCGGCACACCCGTCTCCTCCGCCCAGCAGGAAATCCCTCAGCTGTTCCCACAGCCCGGCTGGGTTGAACACGATCCCGAGGCGATCTGGTCCAGCCAGTTAACTACTGCTCGGCAGGCGATCGCCCGGGCGCACATCGACCCCGGGCGCGTCGCGGCGATCGGAATCGCCAACCAGCGCGAGACCACACTTCTGTGGGATCGCAGGACCGGTCAGCCGTTGGCCAATGCCATCGTCTGGCAATGTCGACGCACCGCACCCATGTGCGACCGCCTGCGGGCGGAAGGGTTCGACCAGGTCATCCGCGAGCGGACTGGTCTGATCGCCGATGCCTACTTCTCCGGGACCAAGCTCGCCTGGTTGCTGGAGAACGTGCCCGACGCGCGGGGTCGTGCGGAGCGCGGCGAACTGGCCTTTGGGACGGTGGACACGTTCCTGCTGTGGCGCCTGACCGCCGGGCAACAGCACGTCACCGATCCATCGAACGCCTCCAGAACAATGCTGTACAACATCCACACCCTCACGTGGGACGAGACGATCCTCGACCACTTGGGGATTCCGGTGTCCCTCCTTCCCAGCGTGAGGCCTTCGTCTGAGGAGTACGCTGCGACGGACCCGTCGCTCTTCGGGGCAGCCATTCCGATCGCCGCCATCGCCGGAGACCAGCAAGCGGCCCTGTTCGGTCAGGCGTGTTTCACACCCGGCATGGCCAAGAACACCTACGGCACCGGCTGCTTCATGCTGCTGAATACCGGAGCCGAGGCGATCGCCTCGCGGCAGGGGCTCCTGACCACCATCGGTTGGCAGATGCCGCGAACCGACCGGTCACCCGAGATTACCTACTGCCTGGAGGGAAGCGTCTTCGTTGCCGGCGCCGTGGTGCAGTGGCTGCGCGACGGGCTGCGGATCCTCTCGTCCAGCTCCGAAGTGGAGCCGCTGGCCCGCAGCGTCGAAGACAACGGCGGGGTGTACTTCGTGCCGGCATTCGTCGGCTTGGGCGCGCCCCACTGGGATGCGTACGCGCGCGGCACAGTCGTCGGCCTGACACGCGGCTCGTCGTCCGGGCACCTGGCACGCGCCGCGCTCGAGTTCGATCGCCTATCAATCCGCCGACGTCCTCGAGGCCATGGCGCGAGACTCCGGCCGGGAGCTCGAGGCGCTGCGCGCCGATGGCGGGGCAGCACGCAATGATCTGCTGATGCAATTCCAGGCCGATGTTCTGGGTAGACCCGTGCAGCGACCGATCGTGAATGAGACGACCGCTCTGGGCGCGGCGTATCTCGCCGGCCTTGCCGTCGGGGTCTGGACCTCACCCGACGAGGTCGCCGCGGCGTGGCAGTTAGAGCGAGAGTACTTGCCGACTCATGTCGTCCGACCAGCGCGGCTCCCTGCTCAACTCCTGGCGCCGCGCCGTCGAACGCAGCCGCGCATGGGCCGCGCCCGAATGAGAGGCACCGCGTGAGCATCCAGATCATTCGCACGCCCCACCCTCCGGAGGCGTACCTGGTGCAGATTGCGGAGATGCTTCGGGCGGAAGGGTATCCTGGGGACGAAGGATCGATTCAGCGCCGGCTCGGACTGCTGCCGCGGGAAGACCGGATCCTGATGGCCGTCGAGGGCGAGAGTCTGCTGGGCTTTGCCCATCTGCGCATCGCCCGCGATCTGGCATCCGATGAGACGGCCGAAGTGGTCTCGATTGTCGTCCGCCCCAACCATCGGCGGAGTGGCATCGGTCGGATGCTGGTGACGGCTGCGGAAACGTGGGCTCGACAATCCGGTCGTGCGCGCCTGCTGCTGCGCACCGACGTTGTCCGTACCCCGGCCCACGCCTTTTACGTCTCGCTCGGCTACCAGAAGGCCGCAACGACGGTGGACTTTGTCCGTGATCTGACGATCGAACGCCGCGCCGACGCGCCCACCATCCCGCCCTCGATCGCCAACCGTTGACAGTCGCTTCGACTGTGGGACAATCGGTCTGCCATGCCCGCTTTCTCCACTGAACTCCTCGTCATCGGCGGGGGCGCAACCGGACTCGGCGTTGCCTGGGATGCCTGCCTGCGAGGCATCAAGGTCCTGCTCGTCGAGCAATCGGATCTGGGCCAGGGCACCTCCGGCCGCTACCACGGGCTGCTGCATTCCGGCGGGCGCTATGTGATCTCCGACCCCGCTTCGGCGCGTGATTGTGCCCGCGAAAACGAGATCCTTCGCCGCCTGGCGCCCTCGACCATCGAGGACACCGGCGGATTGTTCGTGTCCGCGCCCGCCGATCCCCCGGAGTTCCCCGATCGCTGGCTTGCGGCCTGCCGCGAAACCGGCGTGACCACCGAAGAACTCAGCATCTCCGAGACGCTGCACGACGAGCCGTTGCTCAACCCCTCCATGAAGCGCGCGTTCCGCGTCCGCGATGCGTCACTGGACTCGTTCGATTTGCTGCACCTGCTTGCGGCGGCAATCCGCGCCGCGGGCGGCCAGATCTGGTTGCGTCATAAGGTTGAGCGGTTGTCGATGAACGGCGGGGCGGTCACCGGGGCAAAGGTCGTCGACCGTTCCACCGGCGAAAGCAAGCAGATTGGCGCCCAGGTCGTCGTCAATGCCGCAGGTCCCTGGGCGAAGGCGGTTGCCTCCCTGGCTCATGTTGACCTGCCGATCGCCCTGGGGCGCGGCGCCATGGTTGCGATGGCCTCCCGTCTGGTCAACACCGTCGTCAATCGCTGCAAGCCTCCATCGGACGGAGACATCCTCGTCCCGGTCGGCACGGTTTGCATCCTGGGCACGACCGATGAAGCCGTCCGCTCTCCGGACGACATGACCATCGCGCCCTGGGAAATCGACCTGCTGCTGGCCGAGGCCGAGGTGCTCGTGCCGGGGATTGCCACACACCGCGCTTTGCGCGCCTGGTCCGGCATCCGGCCGCTCTACCGCCCCGCGCCGGCGACCGGCGCCGAGACGCGCGATCTTCCGCGCGCCCACACGATCCTCGATCACGCCGCGACCCACGGCGTCCCCGGCCTGGTCAGCGTCATCGGCGGCAAGCTCACCACCTTCCGGCTGATGGCCGAAGAAGTCATGCGGACGGTTGCGCCCCAGCTCGGCGCTCCCTCGATCTGTGCGACGGCCCACACGCCGCTCGAGCCCACCGGCCGGACGTACCATCGTCTGCCACGGCGCCTCGAGCGGGTCGAGCATCCGGCGGACGTGCTGTCCATGTCCGTTGTCTGCGAGTGTGAGCTCGTCACGCGCTCCGACCTCGAAGCTGCGCTGCGCTCGACCGAGAGTCCGGACCTGGACGACCTGCGTCGGGATTTGCAACTCGGGATGGGACCCTGCCAGGCCGCGTTCTGCGGATACCGCGCGGCCGGGCTGGCGGCGAGAGCCCTCCCCTCCGCTCCACCCGATGGCGGGTTGTGCGAGTTCCTTCAGGAACGCTGGCGCGGGCTGCGCCCCCTCGCCTGGGGACACACGCTTCGCCAGCTCGAGTTTTCCCGGCGCATCGCGACCGAACTCCTGGGACTCCCCGACACAGGGGAGGGCTCATGATCGATCTGCTGGTGATCGGCGCAGGTCTCACCGGCCTGTTTGCCTCCTGGCTCGCTGCCCGCAGGGGCGCTCGCACGATGCTGATCGCCTACGGCCGAGGCGGGCTCGAGCTATCCAGCGGTTGTCTGGGGGTTTCCTCCGGGAACTCGCCGCGCAAGGCGATCCAGTCCTCCAAACGCCCTCACCCCTATGCACTTGTCGGGGTGGCCGCGATCGAGCGCGCGATTGAGTCGCTGCTTCCGCTTCTGGACGCCGAAGGTCTCCCGTACGCCGGCAGCCTCGACACGAACATGCTGCTCCCGACTGCCTCGGGCAGGACGATCCCCTCGGCCTTCGCTCCTGCTGCCCTCGCCAGCGCCAGCCTCGCGGTTCCCCAGCCCGTCACGATTGCAGGCTTCATAGGATTCCGTGACTTTCGACTCAGCCCTGGCGGCACGCGTCCTGGGCGCCGGCCTCCAACGTCCAGTTGCCTCGATTGACTTGCCCCTTCCCGGGCCGACCCCTCGCCGCGATCAGTATGCGACCGATCTCGCCCGCTTGTTCGAAGACCCGTCGTGGCGCGAGACGGCCGTGCGCGCCTGGCGGCCTGCCCTGGTGGGCGCGTCTCACCTTGGCCTGCCCGCAACGCTCGGCCTTCGGCTCCACCAATCGGTGTGGCAGGATCTGCAGGATCGGCTGGAGCTGCCGGTGTTCGAGATCCCCACGCTGCCTCCGTGCCTGCCCGGCCTGCGGCTCGAGTGGGTGCTCCGCCGGGCCTGCCAGCGGGAAGGCGTCGACTTCCTCGAAGGCGCGCCGGCCGTCGGACGGGTGGAGCGCCGTCAGTCGCGAGCTCGCGTCGCAGGCGCGGTGGCGATGGCGGCGGGCGGCCCGCAGGCATTCGACGCCGGCGCGGTCGTGCTCGCCAGCGGCGATTTCCTCCACGGCGGTCTCGTCGGTCGCCAGAACGGCCTCGTCCAGGAGAGCGTGTTCGACCTTCCGGTCGTTCACAACCCCGATCGATCGACCTGGGTGTCGCCCCACGCCGGCGACACGCAGCCGTACGCGAGTTTCGGTCTGCGCGTGGACGCCTCGATGCGTCCGCTGGACCCGGGCGGCCAGCCGATGTTCCCCAACCTGTTCGCCGCCGGAGGCTTGCTCGCCGGCGCGCGGCGCGCTGAGGAGGGCTCGCGGCAGGGGATCGCGCTGGGGACCGCCTTCCGCGCCGTCGAGTGCGCCCTGGCATGACCCACCAATCGCCGGCCCTCACCGCGGATCTGTGCCTCAAGTGCAACATCTGCACGGCGGCCTGCCCGGTCGCGGCGGTCACGGACCTGTTCCCAGGGCCCAAGGCCGTCGGCCCGCAGGCGCAGCGATTCCGCCACCCGGACCTCCCGCCGCCCGATTCGTCGGTCACTTGGTGTTCGGGCTGCGGGACGTGCACCCGCGTGTGCCCGCATGGCGTTGCCATCGCCGAGATCAATATCCAGGCCAAGGCCCGCCTGGCCGAGGTGCACGCGCCGCCGCTGCGAGACCATGTGATCTCGCGGCCGGAATGGCTCGGTTTTGCTGGAAGCCTGGCCGCCCCGATTGCCAACCCGATCCTTGGGCTCGCCCCGGCGCGCTGGGCGCTCGAGAAGATCCTCGGCATCGATCGCCATGCGCCCATGCCGCCGTTCGCGCGCCGGACACTCCGCGCCCGGCTGCGGTCGCGCTGCCTCCCTGAACCACCCGCCGACACTGCGAATGTCGTCGCCTACTACCACGGC
This sequence comes from uncultured Chloroflexia bacterium, assembly GCA_963777165.1. Taxonomy (GTDB): domain Bacteria; phylum Chloroflexota; class Anaerolineae; order Anaerolineales; family E44-bin32; genus DYJB01. The sequence goes on along the minus strand of CAVZPO010000023.1, from coordinate 435,094 downwards.
TGCAGCACCAATTACTATGAGCCCGAGCTCGGTCTGACGGCCATCGCTGTCCTGGAACAACTGGGATGGCATGTGATCCTCCCGCCTCAGCAGTGTTGCGGGCTGCCGCTTCAATCCAACGGCTTCTTCCCGGCCGCGCGTCGACAGGCGAACACCAACATACGGTTGCTGTTGCCCTTCGTCGAGGCCGGCATCCCGATCGTCGGCACCTCCACCTCGTGCACGCTGGCGCTCAAGCACGATTACCGCAAGATCCTGGGCGTCGAAAGCGAGGCGGCCGAGGCGGTCGCGCGGGGCACGTTCGACGTGTTCGAGTTCCTCGACGCGCGCCTCGGCCAGGCGCTCGACCGCGCTGATCTGGCACCCATCGAGGCGAAAGCGCTTTACCACCCGCCCTGCCAGCTCAAGAGCCATTTCATGGGCACGCCGGCGGCGCGCGTGCTGCGCCGCATCCCCGGCCTCCACCTGGTCCTCTCCCAATCCGAGTGCTGCGGCATCGCCGGGACGTACGGCCTCAAGCATGAGAAATTCGAGGTCGCCCGAGCTGTCGGAGAGGGGCTGTTCGAGCAGACTCTGCAATCGGGGGCCGAGTTCGTGTTGAGCGATTCGGAGACTTGCCGCTGGTGGATGGCACAACACGCCCATCGGCCGGTGATTCACCCGATCGAGCTTCTGGCCAAGTCCTTGCGTCTGACATGAGCCATCGCCTGACCTTCCTGCGCCACGGCCAATCCATGGCCAATCGCGACGGCATTGTTCAGGGTCACCTGGATTCCCCGCTCTCCGACCTCGGGCGACAGCAGGCTGAGGCTCTCGCCTTGGCCTGGGCACAGAACCCACACCGGCACACCCTGATCATCTCCAGCCCTTTGCTGCGGGCACGGGAGACAGCCTCGATTCTGTCCGCCCGTCTGGGCGTCCCGATCGAGTTGGACCCAAATTGGAAGGAGCGGAATCTGGGGCGGGCGCAGGGGATGAGCGTGCAGGAATTCATCACTCCACCACTCGGGCGTTCTCCCCGACCGCCATTTGCGGTTGCCTACGAGGACGGCGAGGGCACCTGGGACTTGTACCTGCGGGCGGCGGCAGCCGTCCAGTCCGTTGTGCGCAGGCCCCCGGGCAGCTATTTGGTCGTCTCACACGGCGGCATCCTCAATTCGGCGCTGCGGGTGATCCTGGGGCTCGCCCCAGGAGCTGCACATGCGCTCCGCATCGAGTTCGGAAACTGCGGTCACGCGGACCTAAGCATGGACACGGACGGTGCCTGGACGGTCCACGCACTCTGCAACCCCATCGACACCTCCCCGCCCGACGAGGTTGAGCCGTGAGCACCGGAAGACCCGTCGATCTCCTCCTGTTGGACGGGAAGATCAACACACTGGATCCGTCGCACGGGGTCGTGCACGCCCTGGGCATTGCTGACGGCCGGGTAGTGGCCGCGGGTACGACGGAGGCGATCCGAGCGCTGGGCGGAGTGGGCACGCAAGTGATCCATCTGCACGGCAAGTGCGTCCTGCCCGGATTGATCGACGCGCATCTGCACCTCGAGCACCTGGCGTTCAGCCAGACAAGGATCGATTGCGAGACCTCGACGCTGGAGGAGTGTCTGGCGCGCGTCGAGCAGCGTGCGGGCGCGGCGGCTCCCGGAGCCTGGGTCCTTGGCCACGGCTGGGATCAAAACCGTTGGGGCAGCTTTCCAGATCGCAAGAGCCTCGACAGCGTCTCGTCCGGCCATCCGGTGTACCTGACCGCCAAGTCGCTGCATGCCGGATGGGCGAATTCCTTTGCCCTGGGTCTGGCCGGGCTTGAAGGCCAGACGCCCGACCCGGCCGATGGGTCTCTGCGACGCGATGCCCGTGGCGAACTGACGGGCATCCTGGTGGAAGGCGCCATGGCGCTGATCGCACGCGCCATCCCGAAGCCGAGCATGGAAGACACCGTTGCGGCGATGGAGGCCAGCCAGTCGATCCTCTGGCAGGATGGGCTGACCGGTGTCCACGATTTCGACGGCCCGACGTGCTTCCAGGCGCTTCAGCTGATGCAGCGCGCGGACGGCTCGGCCTGCGCGTCCTGAAGAGCATCCCTCTCGAACTGCTCGACTCGGCCGTGGCGCTAGGCCTGAGGTCGGGATTCGGCGACGATTGGCTCCGCATCGGAGCCGTCAAGGTATTCGCCGACGGCGCGCTTGGACCCCGAACCGCGGCGATGCTCGCGCCCTACGAAGGGGAGCCGGATAATCGCGGCGTATCCCTTCAGGACCGGGAGTCGCTGTTCGAGATCGGGCGGCGTGCGCATGCCGCTGGGCTTTCGTTGGCCGTCCACGCCATCGGTGACCAAGCGAACCATGAGACGCTCTCGGCGTTCGCTGCGCTCCGCCGCGATCCGATCGCCGGCACCCCGCCCGCAATTCCCAGCCGCATCGAGCACGTTCAATTGTTGCACCCCGATGACGTCGCGGCACTTGCCGGCCTCGGGCTGGTTGCCTCGATGCAACCGATCCACGCAACTTCGGACATGCTGATGGCCGACCGCTACTGGGGCTCGCGCACCCGCACCAGTTATGCGTGGCGAAGCCTTGAGGCCGCCGGGACCATGCTGGCCTTCGGATCCGATGCGCCGGTGGAAAGTCCGAATCCGTTTTGGGGATTGCACGCCGCCGTCACGCGACGCAGGCAAGATGGATCGCCGGGGCCCGAAGGGTGGATTCCTGAACAAAGGCTCACAAGGGAGTCTGCGCTGCGCGCCTTCACCGCCGCCCCGGCGTCGCTCGCCGGGCTCGCCGGCAGGCAGGGGACCCTGCGCCCGGGATCGTTCGCCGATCTTATCGTGCTCGATGAAGACCCGCTCACCTGCCCCGAGGACCACCTGCTCGCGCTTCGCCCACGCGGCACGCTGGTCGACGGGCTCTGGCGCTACCGCGATTTCTAGGTGCGGGGGGCCCGGGGGCCGAGACGGCGTACATCTCCGGCGCGAACCGTGATCCCCAACCCGTCGGTGTGCTCCAGCAGCGCCAGGACGTACCTGCGGGACGTGTCGAACTCGTCTCGGATTCGCGCTACCGTGGCTTCGCCTTCTCTCGCCAGAAGAGCTTGTACCCGTTGCAGCAGCTCGGCGTACGCGCTCGAAGAGAAGGCCACGTCCGCCGAAACCTGGACGAGGGCACGGGTCGCCACCAGGAAGGCATAGGCCTCCTCGCCCACCTCGTCGACCAACTCCTTGACCGTCGGTGGGGAGAAGCGCGCGGCGTCGAGGCGCGATTGGGCGCGCTCGATCCTGGCTTGATCTGCGGCCGAGGGCGTGGGCGTGTGCTCCGCCAGCACGATCGCGCCGGCGGCCTCTCTGAGCAGGCCGTCCCGGATCCAAGCATCCAGACACACGCTGAACACTTTGCCCTCCAGGCCGAGGCGGCTCTTGAGCTCCTCGCGCGGCATCCCCAGCCGAAGAGCGTACATCGCATGGTAGTCACGCAGCAGCGAGGCCACTCGCCGCGAGCTCGCCTGCCACGCCTCCTCCGCGATGACCAGGCTGTCGGCCGCCGTCCCGTGCGTCTCCCCGCGCAGCTCCTTCAGGTGACCGGCATCCATCAGTTGACGGGCTAGCTCAAGTGCTCGATCCATGTCCAGGTCGGCAAATTCGGCCAGCGTGCGGAGCGTCGCCGGGCCGCCGACGCGCGCCGCTTCGAGCAGCGCCTCCTGCGGCTCGCCACCCAGCATTCGCTCCAGGCGTGCGAGCAACTCAGCGTCTCGCCGCCGGTGGAGCCTGCCGGGGAGCGGGTCAACGATGCTCCCCCCACCCAGCGTTTCCCCCGGGGAAGGCCGACGGAGGACCAACCGTTCCCCGCGCCCTGCGACCGCAGGTTGCCTCAAGACCAGCTGCGCCCAGCCTTCCTCGCCCGGCAGAATCCGGTCTGTGTCGAGCAGCCGCACCCTCCCCACCCGCTGCGCCGTTCCGAGGAAGACCTTGACTTCAAGATTGTGCGTGATCGGGGTTGTCGCCTCAGGCTGGCAGCGCAACCGTACATCCAGGAGCCGACTCCCCGGCAGGCTTCCCGGCACTCCCAGGACTTCCCCGCGGTGGACGGCCTGCACCTCCACCCCACTGACATTTACTGCCACGCGGCTGCCCGGGCGAGCATGTTCGAGCCGGCTGCGGTGGCTTTGCAGGCCTCTGATCCTGCCACGCAGACCTGACGGTGCGAACTCGACGTCCTGGCCGACCTCCAGGCCGCCATCCACCAGCGTCCCGGTGACGACTGTGCCAAACCCGGCCATCGAAAACACACGGTCCACCGGCAAGCGCGGCCGGCCCCGGTCCACGCGGGGCGGCGTCCCTCGCAGCACACTGGCCAGCTCTTGACGCAGCCTATCCAGCCCGGCACCCGTCTTCGCCGAGACAGCCACCGCCGTCGCGCTGGCCAACCGAGAGTCGGCCAGCAATGCGCGCACATCTGCCTCGACCATCTTGAGCCAATCCTGGTCTTCGACGAGGTCTGCTTTCGTCAGGACGACCACGCCACGTTCGACTCCCAGGATCGACAGAATGGCCAGGTGCTCGCGCGTCTGCGGCATGACGCCCTCATCTGCGGCAACCACCAGCAGCACGGCATCCATTCCGGTCACGCCGGCCAGCATGTTCTCGATGAAGTCTCGGTGTCCGGGGACGTCGACGATTCCCACCGACTCGCCGTCCGGGAGGGTCATCCAGGCGAAGCCGAGGTCGATCGTCATCTGTCGGTCGAGTTCTTCGCGCAGGCGGTCGGGATTGATCCCGGTCAGGGCATGAACGAGTGTGGACTTGCCGTGATCGACATGCCCCGCCGTTCCGACAACGTGCATCCCGTTCCTATCCGCCGCCGCGGTGTCGAGCGCGCCCGGCGCGGATCCTTGGCCGGTCGTTCGCCTTCCATCACCCAGCTGCGAACCATGGCGTGCAACTCGGCAAGACGCGTGCGGGCGTCCGCCTCGATAGAATTCAACCGCTCGTCATCGGTTGCCAAGCGTTCATCGTGGGCGGCCACTCCGGATGAGAGCTTCTCGTGGCCGCGCGCGTGCTCACGCCACTGTTCGTCCAGCGTGAGTTTGTGCCCGTTCCAGCGCTTCGAGTTCCTCCGCCAGAAACGACGTCCACTCATGCTTCAGGCGATCCTCGGCCAGTCGCTGCATCTCCGTGACCTCGTTGATTCGGCGTTCCGTCCGCTCCATCAACTGGGCCAGGTCGTCGCGCAGCTGTCGGAGCCCACGGTATGTCTCTTCGTACGCCAGGATTCGCTCATCGATCTCGCCCGATCGTTTCTCGAACGACTGGAACCGGCGCTCCCAGTCCCTCCAGGTTCGATCCTGCTCGGCTTGGCGTAGATTCTGTTGTTCCAGCCACAACCCCTGCAGCTGCTGCCGCTCGCCTTCGCTGGACTTCAGCTCGCTCAGCCTGGTCTCCACCCGTCGGGCATTATCCTCCAGCAGCTCGGCCTGCACGGTCAACCCTTCAAGTCGCTCACGGTGCGCGGCAAGCTCGGCCTGTGCCTCCGCCGAACGGTTGGCCTCCTGTCGCCGACCATCTTCCAGCGACGCCAGCGCCTCCGCTCGATCCCCGTCGCGCGCCATCAGCACCTCGAGCTGCTTGCGCAGTGAGTCCAGCGTGCGGGTGATTCTGAGCTCCTCGTCGCGCCGTGCTTCGAGCGATAGCTGCACCTCACCCAGGAGCCCCAGGTCCATCCGGATCTCGGCGAGCGCCCTGCCCGTCTCCTCCGTTTCGCCGGCGCGCAGTTGATGGAGAGACTTCTCCTTGGCACTTCGCCGCTCCTCCGACTCGCCCAGCAGCCGAGAAACTTCCTGGCGATGCTTGTGCAACGAATCTTCAAACTGCTGCAGGCGCGAGGCCGCCGCCGTCACCCGTGAGACATCGGCCGAAAGCTCCTGCCCCTGCCGCGTCACTTTGGCGACAGCTGCCTCCAGCTCATGTACACGTTCTGCGACCTTGGAAGCGTGCTGCACGGCCTTAGCGTGCTGTTCCTCCAGCCATGCGAGCCGCTGCTCGATCAGCCCGGGCTCCATCGAGTCTTCACGCTCCTTCCAGGCCTCCGATCCTAGCCGCCTGAGAGGCCGACCAGGCCGGACAGCGCACCCACGACCCAAGGATACAGCAGTTGAGGAAACAGCCCGAGAAGCAGGCACAGGAGAATCCCCGCGCCGAGCATGAGCCGCTCGAGGACCGAACCCCGCGGAAACGCCAATTCGCGGGGCGAGCGCAAGACCGTGTTCGTCCAGCGCACCGCGGCCAGCGACACTGCGCCCAAGGTCCCGACCACCGCCAGCGCGGCGCTCCCCCCGCCGGCCATGACAGCCCAACGTCCGGGGAAGCCCGCGGTCATGGGAAAGCCCGCCAGCGAAAACAACCCGACCAGGACCGTCGCGGTTGCCAGAGGCGCATGGTATCCGATGCCGGTAAGTTCTTCGGCCGTGTCGCCTGCCCCGCCATTTTGCAGCACCGAAGCCCCGAGGGCCCAGACGGCCAGGCTGACGACCCTGGCCCCCGAGAGTCCGAGCGCGAGCTCGTACCCCCCGGAGCTCATCGCTGAGAAAGCGAGCAGGATGACTGCGGTGTCGGCCAGTACGGCATAGGCGGCCGTGCGCGCCAGGCTGCGCTGGGACAACGCCCACAGCGCAGCGAAGCCCGCGATCCCCACCCCCACCCAGCGCGCCGCCGCGAAAAGCATGGCGTTCTCGCGCAGCCATGCGTAGGCATCAAAAAACCGAAATACGGTGAACAGGGCGCCAGCCTGCGAGATCAGGATGACGAATGCCAGCGCGTACGGGTGGCTGTGGCCGGCAGTCGATGGAAGCCACAGGTGAAACGGTGGCGCAGCGAGCAGCAGACCGAACCCGAGCACTGCCAGCGCCGTCGCCGTGCGTGCCGCCTCGGCCGGTACAGCGCCCGCGCCGAGAAGGTCGGCTTGCCAGCCTGCAGTCAGCAGCGCCAGCATCCCCAGCGTGTACAGGACCACCATGCGCAGAGGGCGCGGGAGCCGGGGCGCTCGGGGGGATACAGAATGAGCACGGCGACAAGCGCCATTCCTTCCAGGAAGACCGCCGCGTACAGGAAGGGCACGACCATCAACGAGGCCGCCACGAGCGCGACCACCAACAGCCCGGCTGCGTAGAAGAGACGACCCGGTTTGGCGACATACCCGCCGGCGAAGAGGAAGGCTGCCGCCACGTAGACGAACCCGACAACCAGACGGTTCGCCTCTCCGAGCACAAGTGCGCGGCCCACGATCGTCCACGTGCCCGAGACCTTGATCGGCAGCCCGAGGATGCCCGTCGCCACATCGGGCCGGATCGCGACGACGAACACCGCCGCCAACCCCGCCCCGCCGCTCGCCAGCAGCCATGCGGCCACCGGTTCCTTGCGCAGGAAGACGACCAGGATCGCCAACCCTACGGTAAAGGCGAGCAATGCAAGCGGAGCGTTCACGGGGTGGCGTCACCACTTGCCGGCGAGAGGACCAGCAGGTAGGCCACCACCAATGCGATCAACACCGGGACCCCGATGATCAGACCGTGCAGCGCGATCGCCGTCTCGACCGTCGTGTACCCGATCTCGAATCCCCCGATCATGGCCATCAGCCCGGCCCCGACGCGCAGCGGCTCCTCCGACAGCCCGACCTGCAGCAGGCCCAGGCCGATCAACAATCCAGCGCCATCCGGCACCCCGGGCGCAACGCCCGGCGCGGACCCCATCACGCTGCGCGCCAGGGCGACGGATGCCAGGCCGACGAGCAGTACGGCCACCAGGCGAAACACCGTCCCCGACGGGACGCCGGTCGGCGGGAAGCCCTCCACTGCCCCGGGGCCGGCAGGGGTGACCGCCAGGATGCCACAAACACAGATGCCGACGACAAAGTAGGCGAAGACCAGCGCCGTTGGCAGGGAGGAGAACAGGATCGCGGCGCAAACGAACTGGATGAACAAGGCCGGGATCACGACCCTGCGGCGTGGGACAAGCACGCTCGCGCCGCAGGCAGCTCCAGCAACCCAGGCGATCAAGAGGCCGGCCGCGCCGGCGAGGGTCGTCATAGCGATCCGCCCTGCAGGACGAGGGCTACGGCCAGCAACGCCACCAGCACCCAAAGGAACGCGCCCTCCCCTTCGAGCGCCTCCCCGATCCCGCGTACGGCGGCCATCGTCGCCCGATAGAGACGCCACACACCCGCGTACAGCGGCGTTGGGTCAAGCCAGGCCACGAGTCGCGTCCAGCGTTGGACTCGCCGCGCCTCCAACCGATCGCGACGCCACCATCCGAAAGCCAAGCCCAGCACGACGACCAGCAATCCTGCGATGCCGGGGACGGTCGGCGGCTGCCGGATCAAGATGCCGTAGCCAGCAAGTGCCAGGCCCGGAAGGGCCAGCCCCAAGCCATAGAGCGTCTTGACCAGTGTCTCGCCCTTCGGCCACGGTTCTTCGGCACGGAGCGCAAGCCTTGCCAGACCCGTCACCGTGAACACCATCGACACCAGCCCGAGGACGGCTCCGAAACCCGAGAGGATGTTCAGCCTGGCGGGGACGATCCCGGCCATCATCGCGCCCCCCGCCGTCCAAGGCAGCCCGATCAAGAGAACACACGCCAGGAGGGGCCACAACCGATGCCAGGGAGTCCGCAGCTCCGTCAGCGAGGCAACCACCGCGACCGTCACCATGATGACCGCCGACGCGCCCAGCGCGTAGGCCGGCCCGGCGGGGTGATTGACTGCACTCACCAGGCCGATGCCGGCCACGGCGAGGATCAAGGAACTGCGCCCGCGGATGGGATCAGCGTTCAGGAACCAGCGGACGCTGCCGACCACACCGCCCAACGCACCAGCCATGAGCAGCCAGGTCGACACTCCGGCAGGCATCGTATCGCCCAGCGTGCGCGCCAGGACGGCCATGGCGGCTGCGGGAGAGAGGATGCGCATCAGGGTCCCCAGACCCCGACGCACTTGCGGCAGCGGCGAGGTCGTGAAGTGCAGCGGGAAGAGTCCCAAGCCGGAGCAGAACAGCCAGAGAAAGAAACGCTGTCGGGAGCAGCGGGCCGGGGCGGGCTCCAAACGGAAGCTCGAGCGTGCCGGCAAAGGACGCCGCCGCGGCCGCCAAGGCCAGGAGCGTTCCGCTCATGTCAATTGCCAGCCGGCCAACAAGGAGCTGTGCGCCCGAAGCGTCTTCCACCCGGGCGACGAGATACAAGAACGAAACGAGATCGATCATCATCCAAAGGATCGCGACCGACAACAGGTTGCCGGCCATGATGGCCAGCAGGGACAGTGCGGTATAGGCGAGCATCAACGTTCGGGAACCGGCTGCCCCTGCCGCCGGTCGCGCCGCCGCCGTCAACAAGACCGCCAGCAGCCCGGTCGCGACGGCATACAGAATTCCCCACGTGGTCTGATCGAGGCTGATTTCCAGCCGGGAGGCGAATAGGCTCGCCGGCCTCCAGGTGGACAGCTCAAACCCGGCCGGCAGCGAAGGTAAGATGAACAGGACGCTCAACCATGTGAGGAGCGCGAAGGTCGTCGCCATGCCCCAGGACATCCGCTCCGCCTGACGGCGAGTGAGCCAGGTGATCCCGGCGCCTATGAGCAGCAGTAGACTGGGGACGAGTGCGATCAAGGAGGACTTCCCGGCCGACGGGTTTCGGGGAAGGATACCACGTCCCCCCCGTCGAGGACTGTGTTAGACTGCCGGCGGAGTGCAGATCCCCATGACGGCATACGTCCAGAGGCTGTTCCTGAAACCCGTGCACGGCCAGCCGATGCGCGACGTCCCTTATGTGGATGCCGTCGCAGGCAAGGGATTGGCGGGCGACGCCTCTTTTGGCCGGACGAGCCGACAAATCCTGCTCGTCGATCAGGCGACGCTGGCCAAATTCGACCTGCAGCCCGGCCAGATTCGAGAGAACATCACGATCACGGGACTTGAGCTTGCCGGCCTACCGGAAGGGACGCGCCTTCGCCTCGGCAATGCCACCCTGGAGGTGACAGGCGACTGCTCCCCCTGCGATCAAATCGATGCCATCCGTCCGGGCCTGCGCGATTCGATTCGCGGACGGCGGGGCTTGCTCGCCCGGGTTCATGCGGGCGGCAGGATTCACGTGACCGATCAGGCGGTGGTAGAACCCCGCAACGCCGGCTGAGCAGACTCCCGGCTCTGCCCCACTCGCGCGCCGGACCCGCCACGAAGCTCGTGCTATAATCCCCGCGCAATCCAAGCCAAGGAATTCACTGCGACGATCCACTCCTCTCTGACCTGGTGCGGATTCATCGCGGTTTGAAGAGTCTCCGCGGGAAGGTCCACAGGGCGGCGGGATGGATCCCGCCGCCCTGTCCTTTGTGAGTGAGGTCGCTGATGGACACCATTCAGCCTGTGAAGGGCACACGTGATTTCTACCCTGAGGACCTTGCCTTCCGGCGGTGGCTCTACGAGCACATCCGGTCGGTCTCCGAGAGCTTCGGCTATCAGGAGTATGACGGCCCCTTCCTGGAGCGAATGGAACTCTACGCCGCCAAGTCCGGCGAGGAGCTGGTCAAGGAGCAGTCCTTCGTCTTCCCTGATCGGGGCGGTGATCTGGTTGCCCTGCGACCTGAGCTGACGCTCAGCCTCGCCCGCATGGTGGCGCAGCGGAGCAAGAGCCTGGTGCAGCCCATTCGATGGTGGTCGTTCGGACCCTTCTGGCGCTACGAGCGGCCGCAGAAGGGACGCACCCGGGAGTTCTTTCAATGGAACATCGACATCGTCGGCGTCGAATTGCCCGAGGCTGATGCCGAGATTGCTGCCATCGGTGCCACGTTCTTCCGCGCCGTCGGGCTTGGACCAGACACGATCCGCATCCTGGTCAATGACCGCAGGCTGGCCGAGCGACAATTCGACCAGATGGGGATCAAAGCGGACTTGCTCCCCTCCGTCTTCCGGTTGATCGATCGACGGGACAAGATGTCGCCGGCGGCGTGGACTGCCTACGCCCTGGAGACGGGCCTCTCGCCCGAGCAGTTCGCCCGGCTGACGGAAGGCCTGGCCGATCGTGAGGCCTGGCGACAATCGCCTGAGCTGGTGGCGTTCTTCGACGCGGCCGAGGCGCTTGGCGTTTCGGACTACCTGGCCTACGACCCGTCCGTCATACGCGGGCTGGATTACTACACCGGGGTGGTCTTCGAGGCGCGGGACACGGCAGGCGAACACCGGGCCGTGCTGGGTGGAGGACGCTACGACAATCTGGTCCGCGACGTCGGGGGCGACCGGCTCCCGGGCACCGGATTCGCGATGGGCGATGTCGTGGTCGGGCTCGTGCTGGCGGCCGCTTCCGCCCGCCCTGCTCTGCGCACCAGCCCGAGCTTGGTCCTGGTCACCACGTTCGACGAACTCGACGCGCTCGGCGTCGCTCGGCCTGTGCCAGGAGCTGCGGGCGGCCGGTTTGCAGGCCGAGTGGTTTCCCGAAGCGGGGCGCGTCCCCCGCCAACTCAAGTACGCCGACCGGCTCGGCATCCCGATCGTCGCCATTCTGGGTCCGGATGAGATTCAGGCCGGGACCCTGACGCTCAAACACCTGCCCAGCGGACGTCAAATCGTCTGCCCGCGAGCCGAGGCGGTCATCCGCGCCCGGGAGCTCCTTGGAGGGGGCCCGGCGTAAGGCAACTGAAAGGCCCGTGCCGAATGGGGCATGCTAGCATAAAGGCGCAAGTCGCCGCTGCGCAGGCGTCGAGAGACAAACCCCTGGTGTCATCGGGGGCGTCTAGCGACCGTCTCCTTGAGAGCACCGGCCTGCGCCCCAACCTCTGACCCTTCTCTCCGAACGCCCGGCGGCGAATTGCCCTCCTCCAACATCGAGCCCCACGCGGGCTCGATGTTGACTCCCCCGGCCTGCAAGGTGAATGCAAGACACGTGCCTCTGCTCTCGTGCTACGATGCTTGCAGAAACCCTCATCGCAGCGGACATAGATGGAGATCGCAGAACTCATGATGACCAGTGCCAACCCCACCAGCGAGCAAGCCCTCGATTTCGCCGTCACCGCCATCAAGCAGGGGGACTCGACTCGCGGTCGGGCGGCACTCGCCTGGGTTCTCCAGCGCGAGCCTTCCAATGTTGTCGCCTGGTTGTGGATGGCGGAGTGCCTTCCCGAGAGCGACGCCAAACAGGAGTGCCTGCGCCGCGTCACGGCGCTGAGCCCGTTCGGTTAAGCCTGCGGTCAGACCGGCGATCGGCCGCGCTCGAACTCCCAGCCGCCCTCCTCCGGCTGGGAGTTCCCTTCTCACCGACAGGCCCGACCGTCGATCTATGCTACAATCGCCACGTGCCTCGGTGGCTGTAGCTCAATGGCAGAGCATCGCACTGTGGATGCGAGGGTTGCGGGTTCGATCCCCGTCAGCCACCCCTCCCGGAGACGCCGCTGTGCGTCTCCTTGCCTTGGCGGGTCTGGCGATCCGGGCTCGCATGACGATCGCACTGCCGCAGCGCCTCTCGGACACCGCTTCGGTCTGGAGGGCGACCACCCCATCGCCCGGCGGTTCTCGGCCCGCAAGGCGGCCTCACGTGACACGCGCACTCCGCGTAAGGATGATCAGCATGAACACACGCCGCGTCCCCCATGCCGCACTCCGCCTGCTCCTCGGACTCATGCTAGCGCTCGGCGGCTCGCTCTCGGTCTTTTCCAGCGCCCACGCCCAGGGGATCGTCTACGGCGATTCCGTCCCCGCCGGTGTCACCATCCAGAACGACATCATCTTGTACGGCAATGATGTGGTCGTCGATGGGACGGTCGAGGGGGATGTGATCGCACTTGGGAACTCGGTGCGGGTCAGCGGCACGATCACCGGAAGCCTGGTCAGCGCCGCCCAATCGGTGTCCGTCACCGGCAAAGTGGGCGGCAGCCTGTTCGCTGCCTCCCTCCTCCTGGCGTTCGGACCGACTTCAGCCATCGAGCGAAGCGTGTACTTTGTCGGGGGCGAACTCGATACTGCCCCGGGCGGGGACATCGCCCGCGACATCAACGCCATCACCCTTGGTGCTCGGCTCGAAGGCGAGCTCGGCCGCAATATGAAGGCCATCATCGGACCGGTGGAGCTCTTGCGGCTGGCCATCCAGGGCGTCAATTCGCTCCTGGGGGCAGACCGGATCCAGCTGCCCCCGTTGCTTGCACCCACCTCCGCCCTCCCTCTCGAATCCAGCGTCGGAAGTGCTGGCTCGCCGCCGGACACGCTGATGAGCATGGGCCCGTCTACGCCGTCCTCTATCCTGGCTGCGCTCGACACCGCTCGCCTGCGTGAGTGGCTATTGCGGTTCGGGCTCGACTTCGTGACTTTCGCCGCACTGGGCCTGCTGCTCGCGTTGGTGACACCGAACCTGCTGCCGCGCGGCGCCCATCGACTCCGCACTTCCCCGTGGGCGGCACTCGGCTGGGGCATGACCGTGTTCGCCACGGGCATCGTGGGCCTCATCCTGGCGACCCTGGTCATCGTCGCCGTGTCGATGCTGTTCTGGGCGCTCTCCCTGGGAGCGCTCGGCGCGCTGACCTTCGCCGTCGGGCTGTTCTCGATCCTGTTAGCCGGCGCGGTCTACGTCTTTCTGGTCCTCTTCTGCAGCAAGCTCGTCGCCGCATTCCTCATCGGCCGGCTGATCCTGACCCCGCTCTCACCCCGGACCGCGGATACGAAGGTATGGTGCATTCTCCTTGGTGTCCTGGTTTACCTGCTGTTGGCCGCCATCCCCTATCTGGGCTGGCTGGCCGCTGTGTCCGCCACTTTCTTCGGGCTGGGTGCCATCTGGATGAGCGTACGGGACACGCGTCAACTCTGATCCCTGCCTGGAGGTGACGGTGCTTGCTCTGGGAGCGTCCGAATCGCCGAAGCTCCCGTAGGTTATGGCGAGCGCCTTTCACGGATAGCCACCGCGTTCGTGCACAACCATGTCGACCGCCTCCCTGCTTGCACCCTTGCCGTACGACTGCACCTATTCCCCCGCGCGGCCCATGCAAGTTCGGCTAGAATCCTGCCGACGGCCCCGGCGGACCGACCACGCCCTGGGAGACGCCCCGGCCCCGAGCAAGGGACGCCGGCGCCAATCCGTTGAAGAGTCAGCTCCGGGCCGATCGAATCCATCCGCAAGCCAGGACGTATGCCACCCGCACTTGTCGCTAGCGCTCAAGCCTCCCCGAACATCGCCCTGGTGAAGTATTGGGGCAATCGGGATGACAACTTGCGCCTGCCCAGCAACGGCTCGCTGTCGATGACCCTGGGCGGGCTGCACACGGTCGCGCGCGTGGCCTTCGATCCGGCTGCGACGGTGGACACACTCGTCATCGACGGTCAGGCGGCGCATCCGGCAGCCCGCCTGCGTGTCGCGCAGCAGCTCGACCTGGTACGTGCCGCCGCGGGACACGATCTGCGGGCTCGGATCGACTCGTCCAGCAACTTCCCGAGCGGCGCGGGGATCGCCTCCTCGGCCTCCGCGTTCGCTGCAATCACGCTGGCAGCCGCTGCGGCTTGCGGGCTGGCATTGGAGGCAGCGGCGCTTTCGCGCCTGGCGCGCCGAGGCTCAGGATCGGCATGCCGGTCGATCTTCGGCGGCTTCGTCGAATGGATCGCCGGTGACGAGGATGAATCGTCATACGCGATCCCTCTGGCGCCCGGGGAGCATTGGCCGCTCATCGATCTCATCGCGGTCGTCAGCCAGTCGCCCAAGTCGACCGGATCGACCGAAGGCCACCGGCTGGCCGCCTCGAGCCCGCTGCAGGCCGCCCGTGTCGCCGACACGCCTCGACGCCTGTCCGCTTGCCGCCAGGCGCTCCTCGTGCGCGATTTCGCCGGGCTCGCAGAAGTGGTCGAACTGGACTGCCTGATGATGCACGCGGTCATGATGACCTCGTCGCCCGCCCTGGTATATTGGCAGCCCTCGACTCTTACCGTTTTGCATGCCGTGGCCGAGTGGCGCCGGCAAGGCATCGAAGTGTGCGCGACGATCGATGCCGGCCCCAATGTGCACTGCCTGTGCGCCCCGGGTCAAGCGTCGGTCGTCAAGGCCAAGTTGCAGGATCTCCCCGGCGTCGACCTGGTATTCGAGTGCCCGCCGGGAGAGGCCGCGCGCCTGCTCCCCGATTGACCGGGTGATATAATCCCAGCTTAGTCCGGGATCCCCGGCCAACCATGCCATGAGCGACTTCCTGATCTTCATCCTGGTCATCGGCACATTGATCCTCGGCCACGAGCTGGGGCACTTCCTTGCCGCGCGCGCCCGCGGCGTCCGTGTGGAGGAGTTCGGCATAGGCTTCCCCCCTCGGCTGGCCACCCTCTTCACTGCCGGCGGGACCCGCTTCACGTTGAACGCGATCCCGCTCGGAGGGTATGTCCGGCCGGCCGGAGAGGATGATCCTTCCGTCCCGGGCGGCCTGGCCAACGCGAGCAAGCGCACGCGCACCCTCGTCTTGCTGGCGGGCCCGGGAGCCAACGTCCTGCTCGCCCTGCTGGCCTTCACCGCAGCCTTCAAGTTCGCTGCGCCCGATGTCAACCGGACCACCGTCAACGCCGTCGCCCCTTCTTCGCCCGCCGAGGCCGCTGGCCTTCTGCCGGGGGACCGGATCGTTTCGATTGACGGCCTGCCGGTGGCGGGATACGGTACGCTTCAGGACGCGGTTGCCGAGCGCCTTGGCCAACCGGTCCACCTCGAGATCATGCGCGCCGGCCAGACGCTGGTCGTCGAGCTTGTCCCGCGGGCTGAGCCGCCGGAGGGTCAGGGACCGATCGGGATACTCACCGGCAACCCGCGTCTCCAGACGACGTGGGGTGAGTCCATCACCTATGGCGCTCAGTCGATTGCCTTCCAGGTCAACGAGTTGATCCATCTTCCCGCCCGACTGATTCGGCAGGAGATCGCCGCCGATCAGGCACGCCTGAGCGGGTTGAAGGGCATGTACGACATGCTCGCCTGGGCGGGCGAGATCGATCGCAGCTCCGAGCGCCCGTTCCTGACGCTCAACCTGATCGGCGTCATCAGCCTGGGCCTGGCCCTCGCCAACCTGCTTCCGATCCCGGCCCTGGACGGCGGCCGGCTCTTGTTCGTGCTGTTTGAGGCCGTCGCCCGGCGGCGCATCTCGCCTCGCTATGAAGGGCTGGCGCACGCCATCGGCTTTGCCTTCCTGCTGGCCGTCATGCTGTACGTCAACCTGCAGGACTTCCTCAACCCGATCTCGCTTCCGCGCTGAGGCATCGGCGATGACGACCGAATTGCAGAACCTCCTTGACGCGCTTGCCGACCCATTGCAGCCGATCCGGAACGACCTGCTGGAGGCCGCGTCGGATCTGGACTCTCCCCGCCTGCAGGCCTTCCAGACCGCGTGGTCGGGCTGGGACCCGGCGCTCAGGATCCAGATCCTCGAGCACCTCGGTCAATTGGCCGATGAGGATATCGAGCTCAACTTCGACCGCATCAACCGCCTGGCCCTCGGCGACGAAGAGCCGCGCATTCGCCGCCAGGCCATCCAGAATCTATGGGAGTGCGAGGACCCGTCCCTGGGTCATCAGCTGGCAGGGCTGGTCGAGGCCGACTCGGCGGCGGAGGTTCGCGCGACGGCTGCCGCAGCGCTCGGGCGCTTCATCTATCTCGGCGAGATCGAGGAGATCGACGAGGCATTGTTGCGCCAGGTGGAAGCGCGGCTGCTGGCGGCGCAGCGCGACGACCCGGAGGAAGCCGTACGGCTGCGGAGCCTTGAATCCCTGGGCTACTCGTCCCGGCCGGAAATCGCAGCGCTGATCGAAACCGCTTACCGTTCCGGACAGGAACCGCGCATGCAGTCGGCGTTGAAGGCCATGGCGCGCTCGGCAAGCCCGGCGTGGGAGGCATCGATCCTGGCGAACCTGCATCATGCCGCGCCTGGCCTGCGGGCGGAGGCGGCACGTGCGGCAGGGGAGCTGGAGCTGCCCGGCAGCGTCGATGACCTGATCGAGCTGACCGGGGATGCGATCGACGAAGTGCGGCTCGCGGCGATCTGGTCGCTGGCCCAGATCGGCGGGCAGGACGCATCGGAGGCGCTGAGCGGCTTGCTCGAGTCCACCGAAGGTGAGGACGAGATCGCCTTGATTGAAGACGGTCTGGACTACATCGCCTTCGTTGACGGCACACGCGATATCCCCCTGCTTGACTTCGACCCCGAGGACTCCTCGCATTGACGCATCTGCTCGGCCTATTTGCTGACAACATCCTGCCGATCATGCTTGTGGCGGGCGCCGGCTTCGCCCTGCACCGCTTCCTGAAGGTGGACCCCCAACCTCTTTCGCGAGTGGCATTCTATGTCACGACCCCGGCGCTGGTATTCACGCTGCTGGTGTCTACGCGCATCAGCCCGCCGGACATTCTGCGCATGATGGGCTTTGCCGGCGCGGTGATCCTCTGCGTCGGGCTGCTCAGCCTGGCCTCGGCCAAATTGCTCCGGTTACCGGGCGAGACGGCCGCGGCATTCATCCTGGCCAGCACGTTCATGAATAGCGGCAACTACGGGCTTTCCCTGAACAAATTCGCCTTCGGTGACGAGGCCCTCGCCTGGGCTTCGATCTTCTACATCGCCGGCACCATGCTCACCAACTCGCTCGGCGTCTACGTCGCCACCGTCGGTAAGGCCTCCCCGCTCCAGGCGCTGCTCGGGCTGGCGCGTGTGCCTTCGATGTATGCCGTCCCCCTGGCGCTGCTCGTGAGAGGGGCAGGCATCGAGCTGCCCTATGCTCTCGCCCGGCCTGTGGAATTGCTGGCGGCCGCTGCCGTCCCGCTGATGATCTTGATCCTGGGCATGCAGCTCGGGCGCGGGGGGCTCCCCACGTCGCGCGGCCTGCTGGCCGGTGCCTCAGCGCTGCGACTGCTCGCCAGCCCCGCCCTGGCCTGGATCTTGGCACCAGTCTTCGGGTTGAGCGCCGCCGCCCGACAGGCGGGAATCCTCGAGGCCGCCATGCCCACGGCGGTGCTCAACACCGTCATCGCGCTTGAGTTCGGGGTGGAGCCAGCGTTCGTGACCGGAGCGGTTTTGATCTCGACGCTGCTAAGTCCACTAACCGTCACGCCATTGATCTCGCTGCTCGGCGGACGCTGACTGCCCCGACTGGTGCTGAGCCGAAGAAGAAGCCGCGGCGCCAAGTCCAACAGGCGTCGCGGCTGCCGAGTCAAAACGGTAGGGCCTGGCGCCAGGGCCGGCTGAGGTCCTGCTAGCGGGAACGCTCCCCGATCCGCTTGACCAGAGGAGAACTCGCCTCACCCTCGCGCCGCCACGCGAGCCCAGGGTCCCCTGCCGAGGACGAAAGCACGTACCCGAAGGCCGCGCCGACATGGGGGAGTTTGGAGGCCGCAGCGAAGAAATCGACATACTGCCGCGCCTTCTCGTCCGACTCCACGCCGCCTGACGCGTTCCCGAATTCTGTCACCAGCAACAGCTTGTCAGGGAAGAGCCCGCGATACTCCTCGAGCAATCCGACCCCCTGCGGAGACAAGGCCCCGGCGCTCTCGGTCCAGTAGCAGTTGACCCCGAGCCAATCCGCCTGCTGCGCTGAAGCTTCCGCGGCGAGGAGGAAGTCCACCGAGTTTGCCCTGTGTCCAGGCAGCGCGTCCCCGGGTGAGAGCCCGGGAAAACCGAAACTGCCGCCCGGCAGGATTTGGCGCAGACCGCGAACGACGCTTGAGAACCAGTCCGCGAACTCCGCACCGCCTTGCCAGGAGCGGCGCCATCCGCCGCGCTCCAAGTTCGGGTTGGTGTGGACTTGGAAGTGGGTGACGCCGCTCAGCCCCCAGCGCTCGACGTGCGGACGGACGGCGGAGAGGAACGTGTCCGACGATACGGCCCCATCGGAGAAGTCGGCGCTGAGTGTCACGGCGACGAGCATGCCGGGGTGAATGGCGCGCAGGCGGGCGACGGCCGTCTCAGGCTCGCCCATCGCAAGGAGCACGGCCTCCAGGCGCGCGGCCTGCAGTGCGCCAAAGTCCTCCTCCTGCAGCGGGCCGCCCTCCCGGCCGCAAACTCCAAGCAGGCAGCGCTCCGCAGCCCAGGTGGCGGACTTTGCCGTCTTGCGAACTCGGTTTTCCGGCCAGACCATGTAGGGTGTTGGATCGATGATGTCCTTCGGATAAGACGTTTCGCCGCGGGCTGTCGCCCCATCGCGTTTCAGCGTCAGGTGCAGATGCGCACCCGCCGAGGCTCCCGTCGAGTCGGCTTTGCCGATCGGCTGGCCTTCGCGCACTTCCTCCCCCAGGGAGACCAACGGCCTTGCCAGATGCCCATAGACCGTCCGGTAGCCATCGCGGTGGAGGATGCGGACGTGGATGCCGTAGGGGTGATCCTTGGGGTTCGTGTGGACCTCATACACCTCTCCGTCGAAACACGAGTAGATGTTCGTATTGGTCAGGGCGCGGATGTCCAGCCCTTCATGCGCCGGAACTCCGTAGCGACTGTAGATTTGGGGGTTGGCACCAAAACGCTGGGTGATCACCGGGTAGTCGGTCGGCCAAATCAGGTAGAAAGGCCGTCGCTTCTGGCCGTAACGATCATGTGCAGCGATCCTCTCGCCCAGCTCCGCCTCCAATCCGGCGGGGGTGTCGGTGACCACCGGATCGAGCCGCACGCCCGGATACTGCTCCTCGAACCAACGGACCAGATCGTTCGCCTGCGGATAAGCCCCCTTCAAAGCCGGGAAGGTGATGACCTGGCGGGGTGCCATGTAGCGCGCCGCCGTTCCGGGATCGGCCGTCAGGTTCGGCCCATACGTCATGACGTACTCCCGGCAAGCGCGTACCCAATCCCAGTAGCCCTCGGTTGGTAGAAGGAGGATCTGATAGTCCACACCCACTCCCAGGCGCGTTGGCTGCCAGCCCCTGCCCGTCGCTCAGGGCACGACGGGCGCCCGACGGCCCCGCCACCTTTGCGCAATGTCCTGCGTGTCGGGAAGCGTGGCTGAGGCTGGCGGGACACGACTCGTGTGCGGGGAGTGCAGGATTCGGGCCAGCCTGCCCTATCAGAACCCGAGGCCCTTCGCCTTGAGGGAGATGAAGCCGGTCGAGCTCAGGATCAGGTGATCGAGGACTTCGATGTCCAGCAGGCGCCCGGCCTCGACCATCGCCCGTGTCACGGCGATGTCCTCCGGGCTGGGCGTTGGGTCACCGCTGGGATGGTTGTGCGCGACGATCAAGCTGGCAGCATTCGCCCGGACGGCGTCACGGAAGATCTCGCCGATCCGGATCAAGGACGTGTTGACCGAACCCTGGTAGACATCAAGCTTGCGCAACGGCTTGTTGCGGGTGTCCAGCAGGATGACCCGCAAGTGCTCGGTCTCCGCGTGCGCCAGGTCGTGAAGGTAGTCTGCGACATCCTGCGGGCTGCTCAGTACCGGACGCGCTTCGGAGCGGTAGGCCATGCGATCGGCCAGCGCTGCAGCGGCCTTCAGCGTCGCCGCCCGGGCGTGTCCGATCCCGTGGACACGGCGCAGGTCATCGAAGGGGATCCGACGCAGCCCAGCCGGGCCGTGGACCGATGCCAGGACGGCCTCGGCCAACCGGAGTGCATTCACCCCGCGAATGCCGGAGCCAAGCAGAATGGCCACCAGCTCGGTGTCGCTCAGCTGCTCGGCCCCCCAGGCCGCCAGCCGTTCGCGAGGCCGTTGCTCGATGGCCAGGTCCGTGATGCGATAGCGCGGAAGCCGCCCATCCATTTCCCCCTCCGGCGCGGGCGCCTGTCGCTGTTCAACCGACTCTACTGCCGCCCGCCCGGTGTGTCAACGCGGCGTGCGTGTTGCAGCGGCGGATGCTATAATGCCGACCCGGAGACGGCCATGCGATTCCCGCTCGACCTGAGCACCCTCGGAAACGCCTTCCTGTTCGGCACGACGCTGTTTGGCGCCTTCCTCGTCGCCCTGTGGGTCAGCCTGGTCTACTGGACCTACCGCGACAGCCGGACACGCACACAGGACCGACTGCTGCGCGTCCTGGCGGCGCTGCTGCCACTGCTCCTGGGTCCGCTGGGCGTGCTGGTCTACATGGTCCTCCGCCCTCCGCGGACGCTCGACCAGGCCTACCAGATGACCCTAGAGGAAGAGGCGCTGTTGAGCGAGATCGAGGCCCGCACGGCCTGCCCTGGCTGCGGCAGCCGTACCGCACCGGAGTGGCAGCTCTGTCCAGCGTGTCACACGCGGCTCCGCCGCCCGTGCAGTCGCTGCGGAAAGCTGATGGAACTCTCCTGGAAGCTGTGCCCGTTCTGCGCCACGCCAGCGCCTGGCACGCGTGCCGAGCCTGCTCCTGAGAACGGCAAACCGACAGACTGATCTGTTCCCCCAGTATTCATAACCGTGCGGGGCGCCCCATGGGGCGCCCCGCTTCGTGATCCCGTTCCGATGCGCAGGCCGGGACTAGTCGCGGCGCAGCGCCGACCAGCCGGCGTACACGCCGTTCTCGGCAAGCTCGTCTTCGATGCGCAGCAGCTGATTGAATTTCGCCACGCGATCGGACCTTGCCGGGGCGCCGGTCTTGATTTGCCCCATATTCAACGCCACGGCCAGATCGGCAATCGTCGCATCTTCGGTCTCGCCCGAGCGGTGCGACGTGACCGCGCGCCAGCCGGCGCGATGGCATATCTCGACCGCCTCGATCGTCTCGGTCAGCGTCCCGATCTGATTGAGCTTCACCAGCAGAGCATTGGCGGCCTTCTCCTTGATGCCCCGGCGCACGCGTTCCGGGTTGGTGACCAGGAGGTCGTCCCCGACGATCTGGATCTTGGCGCCGACCTCCTTGGTCAGCAGCTTCCAGCTCGCCCAGTCATCCTGTGCCAGCCCGTCCTCAATGGACACGATCGGATACTGCTCGATCCACGATTTCCAGTAACTCACCATCTCTTCGCCGCTCAGCATCTTGCCTTCGCGACGCAGGTTGTACTTCCCGGTCTTCTCGTCATACAGCTCCGACGCCGCCGGGTCGAGCGCGATGCCCACTTGCTCGCCGGGCTTGTAGCCCGCCTTGGCAATCGCTTCCAGGATCACTTCCACCGCTTCGGCGTTGGCCTTCAATGCCGGCGCGTAGCCGCCCTCATCGCCCACCAGGGCGGTGTAGCCGCGAGCCTTGAGCACGTCCTTGAGCGCGTGATAGATCTCGGCTCCCCAGCGCAGGCCTTCGGCAAACGACGGCGCACCCAGCGGCATGACCATGAACTCCTGCGCGTCGGTGGACTGCCACCCCGTGTGCGCGCCGCCGTTGAGGATGTTCATCATCGGCACCGGCAGCACGTGCGCGTGGACGCCACCGATGTAGCGATAGAGCGGAAGGCCGAGCGATCCGGCCGCGGCCTTGGCGATTGCCAGGCTCGTCCCGAGCATGGCGTTCGCTCCCAGCCGTGCCTTGTTGGGGGTGCCGTCAAGCTCCAGGAGCGACAGATCCGCGCCGCGCTGGTCCACCGCGTCCCAGCCGACCAGCCGCTCCCCGATCAACGTGTTGACGTTCTCGACGGCGCGCAGGACGCCCTTGCCGCCATAGCGGTTCTTATCGCCGTCGCGCAGCTCAAGCGCCTCGTGAACGCCGGTCGAAGCCCCGGACGGCACGGCCGCCCGCCCCCAGCTCCCATCCACCAGGACGACTTCCACCTCCAGCGTAGGATTGCCGCGCGAATCCAGGATCTCGCGCCCGTAGACCGACTCAATCGTTGTGGGCATGCTGGTGCTCCTCGAGTGAATTGCTGCACGATTATACGCCTCCGCCCTCGCGCTCGACGGGTGATGAATGTCCCGATTGCTGCCGACAGCCCGCATCCAGGCTCCCGCTGGCGTCGGTGGTACGCCGCCGTCGCGCACGCATGTTAGAATCGCACCGTGCCCGCACCGCAGGTCTACCTCGATCACGCCGCCACCACGCCGGTCGATCCGCGTGTCCTCGCCGCCATGCTCCCCTACTTCAGCGAGACGTTCGGCAATCCGTCCTCGGTTCACGCCTACGGTCAGCGAGCCGACGCGGCCATCGAGGCCAGCGCGCGACCGCGTGGCGTCCATTGTCGGCTGCTCGGCTTCGGAAATCGTCTTCACCGGCTGCGGATCGGAGAGCGACAACCTGGCCTTGCGTGGCGCTGCCTTCGCAGAGCGCCAGCGCCGCGGCGCCGACACGCTCCTGCTCAGTCCGGTCGAGCACCCTGCCGTTTTGCGTACCGCACGCCAACTCGAGGAGAGCTTCGGCTTCCGGATTGAGTGGCTGCGTGTTGACGAGTACGGACGCGTCGCACCGGAGGAGCTCCGTGCGCGCCTCTCCCCCCGGGCGGCCGTCGTTTCGATCGTCTATGCCAACAACGAGATCGGCAGCCTCAATCCGATCGCCGCACTCGCAGCTGTGTGCCGCGAGGGGGGCGTACCGTTTCATACCGACGCCGTCCAGGCCGCCAGCCAGCTCCCGATCGATGTCCGTGTGCTCGGCGTGGACATGCTGGCGCTTGGCGCGCACAAGTTCTACGGCCCAAAGGGCGTCGGCGCCCTCTACCGGCGAGAGGATCTGGTTCTCCTGCCCTGGATGACGGGGGGCGGTCAGGAGCACGGCCTGCGCGCCGGGACGCATAATGTCCCCCTGATCGTCGGCCTGGCGGAGGCGCTGAGACTGACCGCTCTCGAGCGGGAACAGCGCAACGCTCACATGGCCCCGCTCCGGGACCGAATCATCCAGGGAGTCCTCGAACGCATCCCGGTGGCCTCGCTCACCGGACATCCGAGCGAGCGCCTCCCCAACCATGCTTCCTTCGTGATCCGCGGGGTCGAAGCCAACGCGCTCCTCGCCGCCCTCGACCTGGAGGGATTCGCCTGCTCCTCCGGATCGGCGTGCAAATCCGGGGCGCCCGAGCCGTCGGAGATCCTGTTGGCGATCGGGTTGCCGCCGGCACTCGCCCTCAGCTCGCTGCGCGTGACCGTCGGAAAAGACACGCGGCTCGACGAGATCGAGCGGTTTCTCGACCTGTTGCCCCTCACCGTCGAACGCGTAAGCCGGTTGGGTCGATGATGAGCTCGGCCCCCCGCATTGCAGTTGCCATGAGCGGCGGCGTGGACAGCTCGGTCGCAGCTGCGCTTCTGCATGAAGCGGGAGTGGAAGTGTTCGGGTTGATGCTCCGGGTCCAGGACGGCGTCGACGGCCAGGCGAATCGGTGTTGCTCACCGTCTGATGTGGCGACGGCACGTTCGGTCGCCGCGAGCTTGGACATCCCGTTCTACGTAGTCGACGCCCGCGACGTGTTCGAGGAGCGTGTCATCACGCCATTCCTAAGTGGCTATGCGCATGGGCTGACGCCGAATCCGTGCATCGAGTGCAATCGAGCCGTCCGCTGGGGGCTCCTGCTCGACCGCGCTCTCGCCCTTGGAGCGACGCGTCTCGCCACGGGTCACTATGCGCGTAAGGCTTATGATGGCCAAACGCATTACTTGCGTGCAGCTGTCGACAGCGCCAAGGACCAATCGTACGTTCTGCACACGCTCACCCAGGCCCAGCTGGCGCATGCGGTATTCCCGCTCGGCGAGCTGACCAAGGCCGAGGTGCGCGCACACGCCAGGCGCATCGGCCTGGCGGTCGCAAACCGTCGGGAGAGCCAGGACCTGTGCTTCGTCCAGGGCGACTACCGGGCGTTCCTCGCCGCGCGCGGCGCTGGCGGACAGCCCGGCCCGATCCTTGACCGGGAGGGTAACGCGCTGGGAACGCACAGCGGGCTGACCGGATACACCCTCGGTCAGCGCAAAGGCCTCCGCTTACCGGCTCGCGAAGCCTATTACGTTCTCGAAAGGGATGTGGCCAGGAACGCGCTGATCGTTGGAGCCCGCCAGGAGGTGGGCCGTCAAGAGTTCGCCGTCGAGCAGGTCAACTGGATCGCGGGTGCCCCTCCGGCGGAGCTCTTCGACGCGCAGGTTCAGGTGCGATACCATGCGACACGGATCGCGGGCCGAATCACGTGTGGCACGCCCACGCAAGCACGCGTTCGGCTCGCAGCCCGTCAGCCGGACGTCGCCCCCGGCCAATCGGCTGTCTTCTACGCCGACGATGTGTGCCTGGGAGGCGGTATGATCACGCCATGACCCTTCCGGCGATCCTCCTGGCCTTCCTGATCGCCACCGCCTGCGGGCTGGCGTTCCACCTCGTTCGGGGAGGCAGCCTGTATCGAATGGCGCAGTACGTCTTTGCTGCCTGGGTGTGCTTCTTCGCCGGGCACGCGCTCGCCGAGGCATTCGCCTGGCGCTTCGGCCGACTGGGGAGCCTCAATTTGCTACCGGCCCTTTTGGCGACCTTGCTGGGATTGTTGGCCGTTTCTGTCCTTGCCCGGCCGGAAGCCATGCGGCGGTCCCCCGACAAACCCCCTGCGGACCCCACGGACTAGTTCCCCGATGTTTACGCGGTCCTATCGACCCGGAACTCAAACGAGCGCCGCCCTGCTTCTCGCCGCGAGCCTGGTCCTCATGGCGGGTTGCACGACTCAGCGCGCTGTCCTGACGGCGACACCGACCGAGCCCACGGCGACTCTCCCGACCACGAGCCCGACTCCGGCCCCCGTTCCCCCACAGATCATCCTGGTTGCCCCCGGGGCGGCGGACGCGCGCATCGCCGGGCAAGCCGAGCTGGCACTCCAAGACCTGGCGGCGGGCGCAGGCGCCGAGTTTGTCCGCCAGGACTCATTGCCCGTCGACGATCCTGCGGGCATCATGCTGCTCGTTGCCGTATCCCCTGACCCCGGGCTGCAATCCTGGGCTGACTCGCACTTGGCCGTTCAGACCGTGTCGCTCGGCATCGTTGGCTTGCAGGCGACCGCCAATCTGTCCCTGATCGCCCCCGACGGCATTCGCTACGATCAGCTCGGATTCGCGCTCGGGTACCTGGCGGCCATGGTGACCCCCGAGTATCGACTCGGGGCGCTGGCCCTCGAGCCCTCACCCGCCAATCTGTCGTTGGCGCGCGGCTTCGTCGCCGGCGGGACTTACTACTGCGGTCTGTGCTTGCATGCGCATCCCCCCTACGAGGCCTACCCGCTGCTCCTCGATGGTCGTGGAGTTGATTTGGCTGCTCTGGGGGTGACGACGCTGCTGGTAGCTCCTCCACTTGCATCCCTGGCCGACCTTGGATTGACCTCTTCTTCCGGCATCGCTCTTGTTGGCTTCGGCGACCCGCCGGGCGAGATTGCCCCGTCCTGGATCGCGTCTGCGGACTTCGACCTTGCCGCCGCGATCGGCGCGGCCTGGGAGCAGGCACAGAGCGGCCAGTCCGGCACGACGATTCCTCTCGGCATCTACTTCCACTCGGTGGATTCGGCGCTGATCTCGGAAGGTCGCCTGAGGCTCGCTGAAGCGTTGCTCGCGGAGACTGGCTGCGGGCCGGATCGACACTGGCGTCGACCCGCTGACCGGACAACCGCGCTAGCGACGCCGGCCCCTGCTCAACTTTCGACGACTTCGACGATCGTTCCGCCAGGCATCGAGACCGTCTCGTCGCCTGGAACCGGGGCCACCTGTGGCGTGGTCCACCGGAAGACCCACTTGGCGTCCTCCGGGCTGGCGTTCACGCATCCGTGGGACCTGGTCTCCCCGAAGTCGTTGTGCCAGAAGGTCGAATGGATGGCCACTCCGTCGCCGCTGAACAAGCACGTCCAACCGATCCCTGGCAAGTCGTACCCGCCGCCAGTCGTGCCGCCGCTCATGTGCATCGAGAACACCTTGCGCCAAATCGGGTGCGGGCCGATCGGCGTAGACCACTTCTCGACTGCGTTGCCCTGCGCGTCGAACTTGGCGCCGGACGAAATGCGGCAGAAGTGCACCTCACGTCCATCCTCCAGGCAGGCGAGCGTCTGCGCCGTCAGGTCGACGACGACTTTCTTGTTCTCCACCTCCGGGCTGATCGGCAACCAGTCGTCACTGGTCAGGGGACGGAAGGCCTCGGCGGCCGCCCACAGTAGGTCGCCGTAGCCATAGCGCTCGTTGACCTGGTACAGCATCTTGCCGGAGTCATCGGTCCGCTTCTGATCGATCCACACGATCTGGGTGTAATACAGCCGCGGGAGCTGGCTCGCCCGGAGGTACGGCGACCGGGCGGGAGGGTTCCCGACGACCACGTCTACATACGGGATGGTCACTTCGGCCCAGAAACCGGGGCCAATCTCGGTCTCGGGGACCGTGTCGATGGGCTCATTCGGCCGGTTCTGCACGGGCTGCAGTTGCGGTGACCAGATGTAGCCGCGTTCCGTTTCCACGAAGCGCTGATTCTTGCTCAGCGGCGCATTCCCCACACGCTCACGAAGCCATTCGACAATCGCGTCTTCGTACAAGACTTCAACCGTGGCGCTGTCCCTGTCGGCCCGCGCCTTAACGTCTACTCTACCGGGGATGGCCACGCGACCCGAGGCGCTCGGCGGCCGGGAACTCAGGTGCCGGCGCGAGCCAGCGAGGCAGCATCACCCCGCCCGTGAACGCCGCTCCCCAGCGCAAGAAATCCCGCCGACCCAGCCGGCCCCTCGAACCTCCACCGCTCATCCAATCGCCTCCGGCTCGATTATGCCACATCCCTCCCCTGCGAAGCGTCCGGAGCGATGCGTATGCTATAATCGCCTGCATGAGCGAGAGTTTGCCGCCGATCCAGGATCGCGAGCCTGGCGATCCCCAGGGCTCCGATCGACGCATGCGGATGTATGTAGCCATCGGCGTCGCGGTACTGGTGGTGCTCCTGGTCGGTTCTGCCTTCGCCGTCATCGCCATGCTCAGGAGCCCCGAGCAGACGCAGACCATCCGCGACATCGTGATCGTCTTTATGGCCGGCGAAGGTCTGCTCATCGGACTGGCCCTGGTGTTGCTGATCGTCCAGCTCGCTCGTCTCACGGCTCTGCTGCACAACGAGATTCGCCCCATCCTGACGTCCACCCAGGAGACGCTTGACACCGTGCGTGGGACGACAGCTTTCCTGGGGAACAACCTGGTGGATCCGGTGATCAAGGCTAACAGCTCGCTGGCCGCGGTGCGGCGGGCACTCAATTTGCTCCGGCCCGGTCGGGGCACGTAGCGCAGATACCCTGCGAGGAGAGGACACAATGTCAGACCGAGATAGCGATATCGGCGCCTTCCTGGCGGGCTTGGTGGTGGGCGGCCTCGTAGGTGCGGCGGCAGCCCTTCTCCTGGCCCCGCAATCGGGGGAAGAAACCCGCACGTTGATCCGTGACAAGAGCATCGAGCTCAAGACCCAGGTTGAGGGCACCGCGGCCGAAGTGCGCGCCAAGGCGGAACACCTGGCGCAGGACGCCAAGTCACGTGCCGAAGACCTGCAGCGCCGCGGTCAGGTCCTGCTCGATGAGCAGAAGGCGCGACTGGGCGGCAAGAAGGGCTCGGAGAGCTCCTCCGCCTGACCGTTCCCGTTTTCTATTGCCCGAATCAAAGGGGCACCCGACTAGGGTGCCCCTTTGCGCTGCAGCTCGCGACGGCTATGCCGCCGTCAACTCGGCGATCGACCCGGGCAGGCAGCCGAGAACATCCCCGGCCATCACCGCCGCCGTACCATCCAACAACTCCGCCGCAAGTTCGCCGGCGCGACCGTGCAGGAAGGCACCGACGACGGCCGCCCGCCACGGGTCGATCCCTTGGGCCACGAGCCCCACGATCGCGCCCGCCAGGACATCCCCGGTGCCGGCGCGCGCCAGCGCCGGTGTCGCAAAGGGCAGGATCACGCACGCGCCCTGCGGGTCTGCCACCACCGTATGTGCACCTTTGAGCACGACGACGTGTCGCCAACCTGCCGCCGCCTGACGCGCGATCTCGACGCGATCGCGCTGGATGTCATCCTTTGCCAGCCCCATCAGAACCGCCATCTCTCCTGGATGAGGCGTCAGTACCGTCCGCTCTGGAAGCAGCTCCGGCCAGTGCTCGAGCTTCGCCAGAAGTTTCAGCCCGTCGGCGTCCACCACACACGGCGGCAGCGCTGCCCTGGCAGCATGGCCCGCGCCGCCAGCGTGCACGAACCCCATGCCTGGCTTGCCTGGCGTCTCGCTCCGCAGCAGCCGCGCCAGGAAGGCCTCCGTCGTTCCGTCCATCCCGAAGCCGGGCCCGAGCAACACCGCCTCGCATCTTGCCAGCTCGGGCTCGAGCACCGACGCCCCGGATTCGCTGATGGCACCCATCTCGTGCGGCAGCAACAGCCAGGTCACTTCGGGCAACAGCGACGCCAGCATGCCTTGGATGATGGACGGAACAGCCAGCGTCACCAGCCCCGCGCCGACCCGGTACGCAGCCTCTCCCGCCAGCGCCGCCGCACCTGGATAGTTGACCGACCCGGCGACGATCATCGCCCGTCCAAAAGTGCCTTTGTGGGCGTCCTTGGGTCGGGGCGCGAGCCAGCCGCGCACCATCGCCTTGTCGGCAACCTGGACTTCGGCCTGGACCAGCAGCTTGAAATCCACCGGCAAGCCGATATCGCCAAGAACCAGTTCGCCGACCAGACCGGCAGCAGGGAAGGCAAACAGCCCGGTCTTGGCGGCGCCCAGCGTCACGGTCAGATCGGCCGTCAGCGTCTCGGCCGCAGCGCCACCTGTGTCGCAGTCGATGCCCGACGGGCAATCGACCGCGGCGACAAAGGGGTGGCTTTCTCGCGCGGCCAGTACGCTGCCGGCGGTTGCGAGCACATCCTTGGCCCCACCTTCAAGTGGCAGCCGAAAGCCCGTTCCAAGGACCGCGTCCACCACAACGTCGGCGCTCCCCATCAGGTTGCGAAGCACGCGTGAGCGCTGGTCCGCGTCGGCGACGCTCACCAGCGCGCCGTGTCCCTGCAGGCGCGTGAGGTTGACGTCGTCCGCCGGACGTTCCTTCACGAGATAGGCGGCGACTTGCGCGCCGGCCTCTGCCAGGTAGTGACCGACCACCAGCCCATCGCCCCCGTTGTTCCCGGCGCCCACCAGAATGGCAATCCTCCGCCCGGCGATCTCTGGAATTCGCTGCAGGATCTGCTGGGCTACGCTGCGCCCGGCGTTCTCCATCATCGCCGCATAGGTCAGGCCACCCGCATCCGCGGCTCGCTCGATCGCGCGCATCCCTTCAACCGAGACCACTTTGAACACGAACCCTCCTCCGAAAAACGCTGCGGCCCCGATCAGCCGTCGATCTGCGCCTCTAGCCCCAGAGTGCGAAGCGTCTCCATGCTGGGGCGACCCGTGCCCGGATCCCAGCCCCGTGCTTGATAGTACGCGGCCAGCATTTCCCGCAGGGGCGGAACATACCCTTGGGAGCCGCCCGCGGGAAGTGGTTCCATCAAAATCCCCGGTAGGCGGTCATCCGCCGCCGTCAGCCCGAGCCGATGATTGACCATGCGCTTGAGCGTCCAACCTCTCCGCCCGGTGGTCACCAGCTCACTCAGGGTGTAGTCAAACCCCGTCGCACGATTGATCAACTCGGTCGTTGCCGGCGGGGGGACGTTGGCGAAAATGCACATGACCAGCGAATTCATGACCGTGATCCAGTCTTGATGGATCGCCACGCTGGCCGCCTTCTCCGGGCCTGCCTGACGGTCATAGGCGACGACGCCGATCTCTTCGATCGCCTGGCCTAACGTGTCGACCCAAAAGTAGTCGCTCTGGTTGTGACATGCTCCACGTGGCGATGTGGCGTAGACCAGAGCCATTCCGGAGGAGCCGCGCGGGTCGTGGTAGGCGGTCTCAAGATTGTTGACCTGGGCCGCCATCTCGGGCACGCCCAGCTCCACAGCCACAGCCTTGACGCCGTGCGCCAGGCGCTCACCCAATCCCCGCCGATGGGCGATCTGGTGGACCAACTCCTCCGCCGCATGGACGTCCCCCCATTCCAGGGCCATGCCGTCGGTATCTGAGGCCTTGAGCAGTCCCCGCTCGTAGGCCAGGAAACAGAACCCGACGACGTTGGAGGTCGAGATCGTGTCCATGCCGTATCGATCGCACAGTTCGCCGAGATGCGTGATGGCGCCGATATCGTCCACCCCGATCAGGGGCCCGAAACCGACCGTGGTCTCGTACTCGGGCCCTTTTCGCCGGATCCCGTCGGCCAGCCGCACCTGACGTCCGCAGGCTATCACACACCCATGGCATGCTTTCACACCCGACAGGATCGTCTCGGCCACGGTCCCACCGGAGACCTTGCCGACCGTCTCCATCGCCGGACGGGTGTAGTAGTAGGCGGGCATGCTTCCGAGGTAGTTCCAGTAGTCGAGCCCTGAAGCGGTCCCGGCTTCGCGGATCGTCCGGCTGACGTTGTCATCCTTGAGTTCAGCGTTGATTCGGCTGCGCAGCACGCCGAAGCCTTTCGGATCGTGCAGCGGCATCGGCGCGTGTCCCCGGAGGGCAATCGCCTTGACGCCCTTCGATCCAAGCAGCGCCCCCATCCCCGTGCGCCCTGCGGCGCGCCCATGGTCACACAGGATAGAGGCGTAGGTTACGCCTTGTTCCCCGGCGAGCCCGATACAGGCCACACGGGCAAGGCGCTCTCCAACTTGCGCCCGAATCATCTCCTGCGTCTCGTAGGTGTCGGCCTTGCCCCACAGATCGGCTGCGGGACGGAATTCGAGCGTGCCGTCGTGGAGCCACAGGTACACCGGCTCGGGCGATCGGCCGGTGATCCATAGGCCGTCATAGCCTGCCGCGCGCAACTCCGGCCCCAGGAAGCCGCCGATGTTCGACTCGCCCCACAGCCCGGTCGCTGGCGAGCGAGCACAGAACACAGCCCGGCCGACGGCCGGTCCTGCTGTCCCCGTCAGAGGGCCGGTCAACAGGGCAATGGGCGCGTCGTCGTCGAGCGGGTCCGCTTCCGGTTGCAGTCCCGGATACAGCAAGTGGGCGCCCAGGCTCGCCGCGCCGAGAAAGTCGCGTTGGTCCTGGAGCGAAACATCCATGCGGCTTGAAGTGCCGGTACGCAGGTCGATCTTGAGGATTCTTGCACCGACGAAAGGCATCAGCCTTTTCTCCCGACCCCCTGCGGCCCTACGTGCTTGACTCGATCAGCTTGACTCTACCAGTCTGGCTCTCCCCCTCACGCTGTGTCCCCGGCTGGCGGCCCCGCCGGGATTCGAGCCCGCCCTCCTCAGGCCGCCCGCGGCAGCGCACCGGCCGATTCTTTCGCCGGCACTTGACTCATGGCGTACTCGGCCAGGGCGGTGATCGTCAGGCTGGGGTTCACGCCCAGATTCGCCGGGACGATCGACCCGTCGATGACATACAGCCCGGGATGGCCGAAGGCCTGGCAGCGCGTGTCGATCACCCCATCCTCGGCACTCGTGCCAATCCCGCAGCCTCCCAGGATGTGGGCCGTAGCCGGGACGCCCAGCAAGCCCTCGGCCACATTGCCGATCGGCATGCCGTTGATCTTCGTGGCGAACCTGCGCACGACTTCGTGGCCGGTGTAGATCTCTGTCTGGATGGGTTTGTCGTGCTCGGGCTCGGCGACGGTGCGACGCCTGAAGAGCGTCAGCAGGCTGCGGCCGAGGCGGAGGCGGAGCCGTGAGTCTTCCGTCTGCATCACCAGCAGGATCGTCGTCCGCCGCGCCAGGCCCGGGCGAAGCTTGACGTTGAAGAAGGTTCGCGATTCCCGCAGAGGCCAGCTGA
The DNA here is from genome assembly GCA_963777165.1 of uncultured Chloroflexia bacterium. Lineage (GTDB taxonomy): Bacteria > Chloroflexota > Anaerolineae > Anaerolineales > E44-bin32 > DYJB01. The sequence goes on along the minus strand of CAVZPO010000023.1, from coordinate 402,519 downwards.
GCAGCATCCACAGCCGGTTGGCGAACGAGCGTCTTCCCTCGTACAACGGCCCAGCCAGGACCCGCATCACAAACGATGAACCATTGGGGAACCGAACGGGTTCGATCCGCGTGACCGGATCGGCCTGGAAGATCGAGGTGATGGACAATCCCTTCGAGTAGTCGATCGTCTCATCGTCGCTGCCGCCGGCGAGCAGTGCCTCGTTGTTCGTGCGCACGGCAGCTCCCAGGCGGGCGGAGAGGCGCGGCAGGTCGCCGCGTTCCCGGCTGCGAAGGAGCAGCCCGACTGTCCCCAGCACACCGGCTGATACGACAACGCCACCCGCTCGCACCGTTTGCTCGCCACCCGGAAACGGACCAGGGTACCGGTAGGCGACCTCATAGCGCGCCTCGGCGGCGCCCTCGCCCTCCAAGGGCCGAACGCGGGTCACCTCGCAGCCACCCAGCACCTCGGCCCCCAGCGCCCGGGCAAAGTGAAGGTAGTTCTTGACCAGCGTGTTCTTGGCATTCTCGCGGCATCCGACCATGCAAGCCCCGCAGTGCGTACAGCCTCGCCGCCTGGGTCCCCGGCCGCCAAAGTAGGGATCCTCGACTTCGACACCCTCTTCGCCAAAGAAGACCCCGACTTGCGTCGGCCGGAAGGTCTCCGCGTAAGCGCGCTCGGCAGCGATTTCGGCCAGACGTTCATCGGCCGGCCACGACTTCGGGTTCGGCGCCACCCCGAGCATCTGCTTCGCCGTCGCGTAGTGCGGCTGCAATGCACGTCCCCACGCGATCGGCTTGCTCCACTCCGGCCGAGAGAACACATCGTCGCGCGGCTGTTCGAGGACCCCGCAGTAGACCAGGCTGCCTCCGCCTACGCCGCTTCCGTGCAGAACCAGCACGCCTTTCAGGACGCTGATCTGAAGGATGCCGCGGCACAGGAGCTGCGGCAACCACAGGAACCGCCGCAGGTCCCAGTCGCGTTGGGCGAAGTCGGAGTCCCCGAATTCGCGACCGCGCTCCAACACCAGCACCGAATACCCCTTCTCCGCCAGGCGGAACGCCGCCACGCTGCCCCCGAATCCTGATCCGATGACCACGAAGTCGAATGTGCGCCTGCCCGTTCCTCCCGATGGCGTCGACATCGATTGCTCCTCACAGCTCCCTGCGCCGAACCGCGGCTCCGGCCCGGTGTCAGCCGGCGATTTCGACCCTCTGGCAGCAACGGACGAAATCCAAGACGGTCGGCACATTGCGCATCATGTAGGCCAGGCTCCCCTCGACCTTGAGCTTGCGCGTCACCATCGCCTGCATCGGGTCGAGCTTCCCTTCCATGATGCGCATCAAGAGTCCCCGGGGCGCCCGCAGGGTGAAGGCCGGCTTGGGCATCGCCGGATCGCCCTCGAGGTACGCCGCGGTCCTTCGGCACTTGCCGTGCCAGAGATCGAGATAGGCGCCAACCGCCTTCACGCCCGGCGCAGACCCTGGGTCCGGCTCGACCAGGACGAGCATGTCGCCTTCCCAGTTCTTGGCGACGTCCGCGTAGTGCTCGTCGCTGTTCAGAACATCGGCCACAGCTTTCAGCCACGCCTCGCCCGCAAACGGATAAGCCATGTCGTCCTCCTGCCAGCGCCGGACGGTGCGATTATCCGGCCAGCCGCGTGGGCTGTCAAACGCTTCCGATTGACAGTGCCAGTCCTCGTCGGTTAGACTTGCTTTGCGCCCTCAAGGATCGAACATGCTCCAGACCCGCGAACGACTGGAAACCCTCGAAGCCGCCGCCCTGGCGCCCTACGCGGTGCGGAGCCGGGACTCGCGCGGTCGCGCCTATCCAGAAACGGAAGCGTCCTATCGGACGGCGTTTCAGCGCGACCGCGATCGGATCCTGCATACCACCGCCTTCCGCCGCCTGGAGTACAAGACGCAGGTCTTCGTCACTTCCGAAGGCGACTACTACCGCACCCGTCTGACGCACACGCTGGAGGTGGCTCAGATCGGCCGATCGATCGCCCGGGCGCTGGCAGCCAACGAGGACTTGATCGAAGCTATCTGCCTGGGGCACGACCTGGGGCACCCGCCCTTCGGGCACGCCGGCGAGTCGGCGCTGGCCAGCGTGATGAAACCGTACGGCGGCTTCGATCACAACAAGCAGTCGCTGCGCATCATCACCGAGCTCGAACAGCGCTATCCGGGCTTCCCCGGGCTGAACCTGACCTGGGAGCTGCGCGAGGGGATCGTCAAGCACGAGACGGAGTACGACATCTCCGATGCCGCCGAATACGACCCGGAAAAGCGCGGCCATCTCGAGGCGCAAATAGCCAACGTCGCCGATGAACTGGCCTACACGGCACACGACCTGGATGACGGGCTGCGGTCAGGTCTCGTGCTGCCCACCCAGCTAGCCGAGCTCGAGCTGTGGCAGCAGCTCCGGACGTCGAGCGGCTGGACCGGGGGCAGCCTGGACGATATGACCCGCCACCGCATGATTCGCGACCTGATCGGCCTCGAGGTCACCGATGTGATCCGCACCACCGACGCGGCGCTGACCGCCTCGGGGGTGGAGTTGGTCGAAGCGCTGCAACGGCTCCCCCACAACGTCATCGGCTTCTCCTCCGCCCTTGCCCAGGCCAATCGGGCGCTGAAGGCCTTCCTTTTCCACCATCTGTATCAGCACTTCCAGGTCGTCCGGATGCAGGTCAAGGCCGAGCGGATCGTCGAGGACCTGTTCCGTGCCTACCGGCAGACGCCGGAGATCCTCCCCGGCGAAGTCCAGGCGCGCAGCCGGAAGCACGGGCTTGAACGCACGGCGTGCGACTACATCGCCGGCATGACCGATCGCTATGCAATGCAGGAACACGGCAAACTGTTCGATCCGCAGATCCTTCCCTGACCGGCGACCGATGGCCAAACGAGAACACTTCCTGACGGCTGAAGGTGCAACCCGGCTCCGGAAAGAACTGGAGCTCCTCAAAGGACCGCGCCGCATTGAGCTGGCCGGACGTCTGCGGCATGCCGTCCAGATGGGGGACCTGAGCGAGAACGCCGACTACACCGTGGCCAAGGAAGAGCAGGCGTTCCTCGAGGGGCGGATCCTTGAACTGGAGACCATCCTGCGCGAGGCCGTGATCGTGGAAGGAGCCGGCGCCGATGTCGCCGCCGTGGGCGCGACCGTGGTGGTATCCGAATCGGGCGGTCCTGCGGAGACCTTCATGCTCGTCGGCGTCAAGGAAGCCGATCCGCGCCAGGGCAGGATCTCGCACGAGTCCCCCATCGGCCTGGCGCTCCTGGGACACCGCGCCGGTGACACGGTGCAAGCCACCACGCCCGGTGGGACATTGACGTTCCAGATCCTGGAAGTGCGCTGAAGCCCATCGACGGGGAAGAGCAAGAGCGGGCCTGCGGCCCGCTCTTTGAGTCTCACAAGTCTGCCGTTTGGCGTCAGGAGCGCGCCAGGGTGCCTCGCGGCCACGCCCGCAGCTCGATCGTCAGCCGCTCGAAGTAACTCTCGGGCGGAAGGGGCCCTTCGCCGTACTTGAAGTCCACCACCCGGGCTTCCACCTCAAGCGAGGCTGTCTGCAGTCGAATCACTTCGCCGCTGGTGGCCAGCACGGGATCGCCCTTGGCCGAAAGGCGCGTCCGCGTTGCGTCGTCGTTGAATGCGTAGCGGCTCATCAGGACTTTGGTCACAGTCTGAATGTCATTCTTGTCGAACAGCCAGACTTCGAAGGCGGAGACCTTCTTGGGCTCGCCGACCCCCACCATGTCACCGATGCCTACGCCGCACTCGCCGAGGAAATCGCCGGACGCGCTCTCGATGCTGAATGAGTCATCATACAGATCGTCACCCAGGGTGTAGATCGTCCGGAACGTCGCCAACGGATCCTGCGCCGGTGGCGCCATGCCCGGCTGGGCCTTGCGGGGAGCGGTACCGCCGCCGCGCGGCGCCGGTGTTTCCTGCTCCTGATCCGCTTGCGCGCCCACGACGGACTGCGACCGCGGCGTCCGGGACGCTCCCATCCGGTTTCGCAGGACCAACGCCGCGGCGAGAAGCACGCCCATCAAGAGCGTAGCCCCGCACACCGGCACGACCAACTTACTGGCCGCGGCCCCGGCTTTGGTTTCCGGGGTGGGCTCAGCGCCCGGGACCGCAGTGCCTCCCGTGCCCGGCTCCGCGCCCTCCAGGATGCTGATCACGGCGTTGAAATTCTGGATCGCTGTGGCACCCACGCTGCCCGGATCGGCCGCAACACCCCGAAGGCTTTCCGCCCCGAGGTCACCGAGCGCCTGGAAGCGCGTGAGTGCCTGATCGGCGTCGCGGTTTGCGGCGTACGAGTTGATCGCCATCCGCATCCAGTCCTGCCGATAGGGCTCGGACAACAGCGCCGGTGAGGCGTCCTTCCATTCCACCGGGCTGATTCCCCAGGCATACAGCAGGCCGAGCGCCAGGCCGACGACCAGGCCGGCGACGGCCCACGCCCACTTCTGTTCGCGAAGGTCCTTGAGCCGTTCCATGTTCCCTCTCTCCCGGCGCCGCCCCCGGCTGCCTACCGCTCGGGATTGTAGATGCGACACGCCTGTCAGGCAACGCCCGAGATGCAGGTTCTATGCCAGGTCGGCTTCGACCACCGGCAGGTCCGCCACTCGGGTTCGTTCCTGGCAGGCCAGGCACACCGCATGGTCGCGATTCTCAGCCACCAGCAAGCCCCCGCAGTTCGGGCACGGTGGCACCAGGGGCTTCTTCCACGTCGTGAAGTCGCAGTTCGGGTAGTTGGCGCAGCCATAGAAGACTCGCCCCTTGCGTGTGCGCCGGTAGACCAGGTCACCCCCGTCTTGAGGGCAAGCCACCCCGAGTCGTTCGAGCCACGGCTCGGTGTAGCGGCAAGTCGGGAAGTCCGAGCACCCGATGAACTTGCCGAACCTGCCAATGCGGATCAGCAGAGGCTTGCCGCACGTCGGGCAGGGTCTCCCGAGCAGCTCGGGTTCTGTCTTGACTTCAGGCATCTCGCGCTTGGCCGCTTCGACTTGTTCGGCGAAGGGAATGTAGAAGCCGCGAATGACATCCACCCACCCCAACTCGCCGTCGGCGACTTCATCCAGCTCTTCCTCCATGCGCGCCGTGAACCCCAGGTCGACAATCTCGGGGAAGTGATCGACCAACAAGTCGATGACCACTTCCCCGATCTCGGTAGGCACCAGCGTGCGCGCCTCGCGGCGGACGTAGTGCCTGGCCTGCAGGGTCGAAAGCGTTGGGGCGTACGTCGACGGCCGTCCGATCCCAAGTTCCTCCATCGCTTTGACCAGCGTCGCCTCCGTGTAGCGCGGAGGCGGCTCGGTGAAATGCTGTTCAGGAAGAAGGTCAAGTAGATCGAGGCTCTCGCCGGGCTCCACCTCGGGCAAGGCGCCGGACAGGGCCTCGGCCTCCACAGCCTCGTCCCCGTTTGGCCCGTTGGTGCCGTTCGTCCCGTTCCCCCGGTCCTCATACACTTCCAAGAAGCCGGTGAAGCGCAGGCTGGACGCCGAGGCGCGCAGCAGATACTGGTGTTCGTCCGATTTACCCTCCACCTCAATCGTCATCGTGTCGTACTCGGCCGGCCGCATCTGAGAGGCGACGAAGCGCTTCCACACCAGCGTGTATAGTTTGAGCTGGTCGGGCGTGAGATAGGCGGCAACGTGCTTCGGCTCCCGAGCCACCGACGTCGGCCGAACGGCCTCATGCGCCTCCTGCGCACCGCGTGATTTGGCGCGGTAGATCGGCGGCTCATCCGGCAGATACTCGGGCCCGTAGCGCTCTGTGATCAACCGCCGGGCCTCCTCCTGCGACTGCACGGAGACCTGCGGTGAGTCCGTGCGCATGTAGGTGATCAGGCCGACCGGCTCATGCTGGTCGAGGTCGACGCCCTCATACAACTGTTGGGCGATGGCCATGGTCTTACGCGCGGTAAAGCCGATGCGGCGTGAGGCGTCCTGCTGCAGCGTGCTGGTGGTGAACGGCGGCGAGGGACGGCGCGAGCGCGAACCCCGTTTGACGACTGACACCGTGTATCCGGCGCGGCGCATGTCCTCCAACACCGGCTCGACGACGGCCTGGGAGGGAAGCTCGGGGGTGACGGCGTCGATGCGCGCCAGTCGGGCCCGGAACGACGGCGGGTGTTCCGTCGACTGGAGCCCGGCGTCGATCGTCCAGTACTCCACCGGGACGAACTTCCCGATCTCCCGTTCCCGATCGACGACCATTCGCAGCGCTGCAGACTGGACGCGCCCGGCCGACAGGCGGCTGCGCACCTTGGTCCACAACAGTGGGCTCAGGTTGTAGCCCACCAGGCGATCGAGGATGCGCCGGCCCTGCTGCGCATCCACCAGGTGCAGGTCGAGCGGCCGCGGGTGCTCGAAGGCCTCCTTCACCGCCGCCTGTGTAATCTCGTGGAACGAGACGCGACGCGCCCGCTCGGGATCGATCTTGGCCGCCTCGATCAGGTGCCAGGCGATCGCTTCGCCCTCCCGGTCGGGGTCGGTCGCCAGAAAGACCTCTTCGGCCTTGGCCGCCTCGGCGGTCAGTCCCTTGACGACTTCCTTCTTTTCGTTGGGGACCCGGTACTTGGGGGTGAAGCCGTTGTCGACATCCACCGAAAGTTGAGAACGAAGCAGGTCGCGCACATGCCCGACCGAAGCCCGCACCGTATATCCCTTGCCCAGGTAACGTCCGATCGTGCGCGCCTTGGCCGGTGACTCGACGATCACCAGCTTGCCTCGACGCTTGCTCTCGCGCTTGGCTGCGCGTTTGGCCCGGTCAACCGTCGGCGGCGTCAACCCCTCATGCGCCGGGGTTCGTCCCATGCGCACCAGCCCCGTTCCGCAAACCGGGCACGCTCCTCTGGTTGCCGGCGTGCCCGTGGCGGTGAAGATCGCTTGACCCTGAGCGACCTCACGTTTCACCTTACACCGAACGCAATATGCCTCCACCCATCTCTCCCATCACGTGTACTCAACTCGACCGGCCGACACCAGCCGGTCCACAATCTTGCGAACCTCTTCGGCCCTCGACCGAGAGCATACCAGAATTACATCGCCCGTGTCGACCACGACGAGGTCTTCCACGCCCAGCGTTACGATCAGGCGCGCTGCGTCATCACCGTAGACAAGCGTACCGTGCGACTCGAGCAGCAGTGGCGTGCCTGGCCCGAGCCTCAGGTTACCATCCTTGTCCGGCGGCAGGACCTCGAACAACCGATCCCAACTTCCGATGTCGCACCAACCGAGCTCATCAGCCGGAATCACAGACACGCTTGCGGCATTCTCCATGATGCCGAAGTCGATGGTCTGCGTGGGCAGCGCTTTCCAGGCACGGGTATATACCTCGGGGTCTCCGGCTGGACCGAGAGACGCACCAACGGCCCGCAGGCCCGCATCGAGCTCGGGCATCTGACGTGCGATCTCCTGCCTCAGGCGATCTCCGCGCCAGACAAACATGCCGGAGTTCCACAGGTGCGCGCCGTCGGCCGCGTACGCCTGGGCCAGGTCTGACGTCGGCTTCTCCTTGAACGCCTTCACGCGGTAAGCCTGAAGGCCGTGGTAGACGCCGCGCGGCTCGCCGCGTTCGATGTAGCCGTAGCCCGTCGCGGCATACGCCGGCGTGATCCCCAGCGTGACCAGGTCGCCGTCCAGGGCCAGCGCGTGCGCCGCTTCCAGAGCGGCCAAGAGCCTCTCCGGGTGGGCGATCGAGTGATCCGCCGTCAGACAGGCCATCACCGCGCCCGGCGATCGGCGCTCGACGATCAGGCTCGCCAATCCGGCCACGGCAGCCGTCCCACGCGGCGCCGGCTCGACCACGAAGTTCTCGGCCGGGAGCTCGGGCGCCTGGCTGCGAAGCAGCTCCACCTGGTCCGCGCCGGTGACGATCAGGATCCTCTCTACCGTGATCAGCGGCCGGAGCCGGTCGACAGCCAGCTGGAAGAGAGTGCGTTCGCCCAGGAGCCGAAGGGACTGCTTCGGACGCTCCCGCCGAGACACCGGCCAGAGCCGCGTCCCGCCGCCTCCCGCCATGATGACCGCAAACAACTCTCCAGGCATCAGTCCACCCTGTACGGGCTCCCGGGCTCGTGCAGGCGCACATAGTGCATCCCGCCCACCTGCCGGGCGAATCCCTTGAGTTCCAACATCGCCAGCGTCGCCGTCAGAGTCGCCACTGGAAGCCCGCTGAGCGCGTGCAATTCGTCCACGTGAACCGGCTCGGCCGAGAGGCATCGAATGACGGAGCGCTCGGTCTCATCCTCGGGGAGCCGCTCCGGCTCATGATCCGCCATGACCGCGGCTTCCATGTTCAACGCCTCGAGCACATCTTCGAACGCGATCAACGGCCGGGCCCCATTCTCGATCAACCGGTGACATCCGCGGCTCGAGCGACTGTAGATGCTCCCCGGGACGGCAAAGACCTCCCGTCCCTGCTCCGCGCCGAAGTCCGCCGTGATCAGCGCCCCGCTCCCCTCGCCCGCTTCGACCACGACCACCGCGGCTGCCAGGCCCGAGATGATCCGATTGCGCGGCGGGAAGTTGGCCGCATCCGGCTTCGTCCCCAACGGGTAGTCGCTGACGACCGCTCCGCACGATCGAATGCGGCTTGCCAGGGTGCGGTGTTCGGGCGGGTACACCTGGTCGAGGCCCGACCCGAGGACCGCCACGGTCCTGCCGCCCGCCTCCAGCGCCGCCAGATGCGCCACGGCATCGATGCCGCGTGCCATCCCGGAGACGACGAGCACGCCGTTGGCTCCCAGCACTCGTCCCAGGTCACGCGCGGCGCTGATCCCGTAGGCTGTCGGTTTGCGCGTCCCAACTACCGCCACCGCCCAGCGGTCACGTGCCTCGATCCTCCCGTTCGCGTAGAGCACCGGCGGCGGCTGCGCAATCTCCCGCAGCCGCTCGGGATACCCCTCGTCCAACCAGGTCAGCGCCTCGAAACCGGCCTCAACGACGCGAGCCAATTCCTGCTCGGGATCGATCCGTCGTCGACCGTCCACCAGCGCCGCCACTGCCGCCGGCCCGATGCCGCTCTCGCGCAGCGCCTCGGGCGTCGCCTGCCATGCGGCCTCGATGCTGCCGAAGGCTCCGAGCAACGTCCGGAATCTCACGGCGCCGATTCCGCCCACGCGGCTCAACGCCAGCCAGTATGCCTTCTCATCCCCCATGCCGCGCCCCCATCCCACAGCCCGGCGAGAATACCACGTCGCTTCTGACAGTGTCAAGCCGGCCTGCGCCCCGCCCTCGCGCATACTCGGTGACGGACGACCGCCGCCTCGCGATCTTGCGCGCGCCCATCGGCATCCGGATCAAACATGGACAACCGACGGGGCTGCTGCTCGGTGAGGTCGCACGGCGCAGTCCGATGGCCAGGCTATCTGATTCCGCTCGAGACTCATCTGGAGCCATCGGCGTTCGACTCCGTTGGGCGACCTTGCCGCCAAGGGTAGCATAAGCCCCAACTTCGATTCAGGGAGGCTGTCGTACCCCGCGCTTGCACTTGGTTCGCCCTCCCTCCACTCCTCCTTGGCCTGATCGCATGTCCTCGACAGGGCCAGCCCGGCGCTGGAGAGCAGCCATCGCCTTCTCCTTCGCCCACGCCGGAAGCTGTCGCCACACCGATCGCCCTCGATCCGTGCTCGCCTCTCTCGGCCGTCGAGATCTCCGACGCATTGGGTGAACCGGTCGAGGTGCAGCCGGGTCGGCTGACGGCGTCCAGCATCTGGGTCGCCATGACGGACGGCGTTCAGGGTTTCGATCCGACCGCGAACACGCTGGCAGTCACGTTCCACACCGCGGCAGACCCATGGACCTAGGCGACCGCCGGAGGCTCTCTCTGGGTGGCGACCAACGCTGAGTGCGGCATCCTGCAGTTGGATCCGCTCACCGGAGAGTTGATGCCCACGGTGGCCTGGGGCGTCGCCCCAATCGCTATTGCCGCGGGTCCGTAGACCCCGCCTCGGACGCGTCCGACCAGGAACGGGCACCGCCCGGCCACTCGGCCGGGCGGTTTGGCGGGGATGAAGGGATTCGAACCCTCGGTCTCTGCCTTGACAGGGCAGCGTGTTAGGCCGCTACACCACACCCCCACGCAGCCGTCAGTCTACCATATCGGTTTAACGGGCGTCAAGGCAAACGACGACCGCGCGTCTAAGCGGCCAACGCACCCCGGACGCCATCGACGGCGCGGGTGACGCCCTCGTCATCGATCCAATAGTGCAGCACCAAACGGATCCTTCGGGCGCTGACCGGGCTGATCTTGACCCGCGACCGCGTGAGGGCATGCTGCAAGCCGGACCCGTCCAACAGAGCCTCGTCCCTCAGGCGAATGTAAACCATGTTCGAGGGTGGATTCGGATCCTCGACCATCACAAGCGGGATCTCCCCCAGCCCCCGAGCGAGGTCACGCGCCCTGCGGTGATCTTCGGGGAGTCGGTCGACCATCTTCTCCAGCGCGACAATCCCCGCGGCAGCCAGGATGCCCGCCTGCCGCATGCCTCCCCCGAGCTGTTTGCGGATGCGTCGGGCGCGGTGGATGAATTCGGTGTCCCCGCACAGCACCGATCCGACAGGCGCGCACAGCGCTTTGGACAGACAGAATGTCACCGAGTCGGCCGGCGCAGCCAGCCGAGCCGCAGTCGTGCCGAGCGCCGCGGCGGCGTTGAAGATCCGCGCCCCGTCCAGGTGGAGCTTCAACCCGTGCCGGCGCGCCAGCTCTCCCACCGAGACCGTGTATGCTTCGTCCAGCACGGCGCCCCCGCACCGGTTGTGAGTGTTCTCAAGGCAAATCAGGCGCGTGGTCGGGAAGTGCACGTTCTCTGGGAGCACGGCCTCCTCGATCGCTTCGAGCGGGAGTTGACCGTTAGGCAGCGTGTGGATCGGGCGTGGATGCACACCCCCCAGCGCGGCGACACCACCCGCCTCGTAGTTAAACGTGTGGCATTGATCCCCCAGGATGACCTCATCGCCGCGCTGGCAATGGGAGAGGACCGCAGCCAGATTGCCCATCGTCCCGGACGGGACGAACACTGCCGCTTGCTTGCCCATCCGTTCGGCGGCCATGGCCTCCATCCGGTTGACCGTCGGGTCATCGCCAAACACATCGTCGCCGACTTCGGCGGCGGCCATCGCGGCGATCATTTCCGGCGTCGGGACCGTCACCGTGTCCGAGCGCAAGTCCACCCATTCCATCCCCGCCTCCTCCTGCTCCCCCAGGGCGCCGACTACGCGCCAGGTAGCGTGCCGCGCAGCGCAGCCAGAATTGACTCAAAATCCTGCGGCAGCGCGGCCTCAAACTCCCGCGGCTCCCGTTCGCCGGGGAGGAGGACACGCAACCGCCAGGCATGCAGCATCTGCCTTGGCGCATCGAGACTCGGTGTCCGTCGCCCGTAGACTCGATCCCCCAGCACCGGACAGCCCAGGAATGCGAGGTGCACCCTGATCTGGTGAGTTCGACCCGTCTCCGGTTGGACCTCCAGCAGACTTGCGTCCCGATAGGCTTCCCGCGTTCGGTATGCGGTGGAAGACGCCCGCCCCTTCTCGGCGCCGACGACCGTCATCTTCTGCCTGTAGCGCGGGTCGCGACCGATCGGCGCCTCGATCCTGCCTGTCGGCGTCGGCGGATGGCCGTCCGTGATCGCCAGGTACGTCTTCAAGATGGTGCGCGACTTGAACTCCTGCTGCAGGCTGCGGTAAGCGAGATCGTTCTTTGCCAGGAGGATCAACCCCGAGGTGTCCTTGTCCAGACGGTGCACGACGCCCGGTCGGATCTCGCCCCCGATGCCTTGCAGGTCCGGCGCGTGAGCCAAGGCGGCGTGGACGAGCGTCCCCGAGGCATGCCCGGCCGCGGGGTGAACGACCAGCCCCGCTGGCTTGTTGACCAGCAGGACGTCGCCATTCTCAAAGACCACGTCGAGGGGGATCGGTTCTGGCTGGAGTGCGGATGGCGCAGGCTCACGCAATCGGACGAGCACCCGATCGCCCGCCTCCATCCGCAGGCCCGGACGCATCGCCACGCTGCCGTTGACCTGCACATCACCCTGGTGGATCAGCGCCTGCGAGCGGGTCCGGCTGAGTGCCGGTAGAAACGAGACCATGGCGACGTCCAGTCGGGCGCCGACGAGCGCCGGCTCGATCTGGAACGCTTCTTCGTTCACCCCGTCGGAGGCTCAGTCAGGCCGCGATCCGGGCGGGGGGTCTCTCCTGCCTCGCCCGAGCTGCCTGCATCGCGCGGCCGGCGGCGATCTTCCAGCCACATTCCGGCGACGAGGACCGCCACGCCGACCGAGATGCTGGCATCTGCCAGGTTGAAGACCGGGAACGTGCCGACGGAGATGAAGTCGGTGACGGTTCCCAACACCACGCGGTCAATGAGATTCCCGAAGGCGCCGGCGAACTGCAGGACCAGCGCCGCACGCAGCGGCCACTGGGCGGAGGGCACCCGAGGAAAGTAGAACAGGATCGCCACGCTCACCAGCAGCGCCACGACGGTGAATATCATGCTGGCGGACGGGAACAGGCCGAAGGCCGCGCCGGTGTTGTTCCAGTGGATGACGCGCGCATACGGCGCAAGCCAGGGGAGCGGCATCCACGTCTCGCCGACCCCAAGTTGCGATCGCACCAGGTACTTCGTCCATTGATCGAGGGCCACGATCAATCCCGAGCACCCGAGAAGGATCATGGTGTCGCGCACGCGTCCCAAGAATCGCCTCCCCACCCTGCAGCTATCGATTGTACCGTACCCGGCGCCCGCCCATACGTTCAGATGCGCCGGAGGCCGACGCGCACATGCTCTCCATCGAACTCGAGGTCAACGACCGACTCGCCGGCCGGCTCCGCGGATGCCAGCAGGCTCTCGCCCAGCACTTCGCCGGCGATGTAGTCCCGGTGGGCCTCGATCGCCTCCTCGAGCCGCGGACCCGCGGCATACTCCACGTTGATCCGATCCTGCACCTGGAAGCCCGAACTCCTTGCGCAGATCCTGGATGCGCCTCACCAGCTCGCGCGCCAGTCCCTCGCGCGCCAGGTCGGGCGTCAGTTCCGTACGCAGAGCGGCGACATACGCGCCCTCAGCCGCAGCTGAAAGCCCGGCGTGTGCTTCGAGGCGAACCTCGACCTCTTCGGGAAGGACCTCGAGCGGCGCTTCCGACACCACCACGGACACCGGCCTCCCGGCGAGCAGTTCGGATGCCGCGCGTTCGGCGTCCAGTGCCAAAAGCGCCGCCCTCACGGCCGGGAAGCGCGAACCATGCTTCTGGCCAAGCTGTTTCGGCAGAGGGTTCAGCCGGAAATCGACCACTTCGGACGCAGCATCCAACAGCCGCACTGCCTTAACGTTGAGCTCGTCAGCGATGAGACCGGCGTGGCGTTCCACCACCCGGCGCTCCTCGGCGCTCGGGACCGAAAACGCCGCTTCGGCGAGTGGCTGCCGGACTTTGCGGTTTGAACGACTGCGCGCCGCGTGGCCCAGCGAAACCAGTTTGAGCACCAGGGCCATGTCGCGCGTCAGCTGTGGCTCCATCCGCTCGAAGTCCACTGGCGGCCAGTCGCAGTGATGCACGCTCTCCGGCGCGTCCGGATTCGCCGAGCGCACCAGGTTTTGGTAGATGACTTCGCTGACGAAAGGCACGAACGGCGCCAGCACCCGGGCCAACCTCGTCAGCACCTGATAGAGCGTCGTGTAGGCCGCGTCCTTTTCGGCATCGGACGCCTGAGAGGATCCCGCCTTGGCCCAGAACCGACGCCGGCTGCGGCGCAAGTACCAGTTGCTCAGATCATCCAGGAACACATCCAATGCCGCCACGGCCAGATTCGGCTCGTAGGAATCCAGCCGTTGGCCGACCTCCCCGACGACTTCGTTCAGCCGGGCGAGAATCCAACGGTCGAGGAGCGGTAGCTCACCGTGCTGCGGGCGGGAGGGTGTCCATCCATCCAGGTTGGCATAGGTGACGAAGAACGCATACACATTCCACAGCGGGATCAGAAACTGCCGCCGCACCTCATCCGCGCGGTGGTAGCCGAAGGGCAGGTCCTTCTCCGGGCGCGTCCCGGCATACAGCCAGCGCATCACGTCGACCCCGATGCTGTCGGCCGCCTCGTTGAACTCGATCATGTTCCCCGAGGACTTGTGCATGGCGCTGCCGTCCTCGGCCATCAGCGTCCCGTAGGTGAAGACGTGACGGAAGGGAGCCTTCCTTTCCAGGATGGTGCTCATCGCCAGCAGGCTGTAGAACCAGTTGCGGAATTGCCCCGGGAAACTCTCGCTGATCAATTCGGCGGGGAACCAGCGCTGCCAGTACTCCGGGTCGTGCCGGTAGCGCAGTGTGCTCATGCCGACGATGCCGGCATCCAGCCATGGATTCCCGACATCGGGGATGCGGCGGACACGCGCCCCGCACTTGGCGCAGGCGATCTCGACGGCGTCGATGTACGGCCGGTGCGGCGAATGGCCCTCGAAGTCCTCCCAGCCCGCTACGGCGCGCTGGCGCAGTTCTTCCTTGCTCCCGATCACCTCGAAGTGCCCGCACCGCGCGCACTCATAGATCGGCAGCGCCAGGCCCCAGTAGCGCTTCTTGGAGATCATCCAGTCGTGCATGTTGCGCAGCCAGTCCAGCTCGCGGTCGAACCCGAAGTCGGGGTGCCACTGCGTCCCGTCGGCCACGACCTCCATGATCTGGTAGCGCAGATTGTGCTGCTTCTCGGCCTCCGTCACCTGTTCGTAGGGCTTGTCGAGCTGGGCCCCCATGGAGATGAACCATTCGTCCACGAGACGGAAGACCAGTTGGCTCGAGCAGCGCCAGCAGACCGGATAGCGGTGGGTGAAGTCGGCGACGTGGTAAGCCAGGCCTCTCGCTCGCAGATCGTCGAAAATCGGCGCCGCCACATCGTGCACCGACTGGCCGGTCAGCCAGCCGAACCCCTCGATGAAGATCCCAGCCTCGTCCAGCGGGGCGATCACGGGCAGGCCGTAGGTCTTCCCCAGGGCGAAGTCCTCCGCGCCACAGCCGGGGGCCAGGTGAACGATCCCGGTGCCCTCGTCCACACCCACCTCGTCCCAGGGCAGGACGCGGTGCGCCTCGGGTGCGCCGCTGGACACCTGCGCCGGGAGCGCATCAAACGGGCCCAGGTAGGGCCAGCCCACCATCTCGCGTCCCTTGAGCTCGCCTTCCACGGTGTAGGGCCCCTGGAGCATGTGCAGCGTCCCTCGGCTGAGGTAGAAGACCTCCTCGCCCTGCCGCACCCGCACGTAGTCCAACTCGGGCCCGACGGCCGCGGCGACGTTGCTGGTCAGCGTCCAGGGCGTCGTCGTCCACACGAGCAGGCTTTCGCCCGGACGGTCGCGGAGCGGGAATCGCAGCGTGATGCTCGGGTGGGTGAGTTCCTGGTAGCCCTCGGTGACGATCTCGTGCTGGCTCAGCCCGGTGCCGCAGCGCGCACACCACGGCATGACGTCGTGGCCCTTGTACACCCAGCCGCGCTCATAGCACGACTTCAACATCAGCCAGATGGTGTAGTTGTTCTCGTCGGAGAAGGTAAAGTACGATCCGCCGAGCTCAGGCAATCCCAGCCGCCCGACCAGGCCTTCCACGGTATCGGTGACTGCGCCGTCCGGCCCCGGCAGCGTGAGCCTAGCCATCGGGTCCTGCCCGAGTGCATCCCGCAGGCGCCGGAGATCGGCCGGCTCGTTCCAGTCCATCCAGTAACCCAGGCGGACGCTTTGCTCGGTCTGCACGGCGGCGAAGTTGAGCACGCGCTGCTTGCATAACGTCACGAACTCCGCCAGGCCGAAGGTCTCGATATCCCGTTTGGAGCGGAACCCCTTCTCCCGCTCGACGTTGACCTCGACCCACAGACCCTGACAGTCGAAACCGTTCTGGTAGCGAAGTGCGAAGCCGCGCATGGCGGCATAGCGCTGGAACAGGTCCTTGTAGGTCCTGCCCCAGCCGTGATGGACGCCCATCGGGTTATTGGCGGTGATCGGGCCGTCGATGAACGACCACGCCGGCGCGTCGCGTCGCAGCGCCCGAAGCTTGTCGAACGCCCGCGAGTCCGCCCAGAATCGCAGGACCTCATGCTCCTGGGCGATGAAGTCGACCTGGCTCGCTACCGGTTTGAACATCGCTCACCTCACCTGTCGAGCGCCACGACCAGCCGCTTGTTGATGGCACCCTTGCTCTTGTAGTCGACCACCCGCAGGGGGCCGACCTCACGCGTATTGGCGACATGCGTCCCACCGTCGGCCTGCAAGTCCAGGCCCACGATCTCCACCACGCGCACCTCTCGGATGCCCTCCGGCAGCAGGTTGATCTTGGTGCGGATCAGATCGGGAATCTCAAACGCCTCCGCCCGCGGCAGCGACCGGGTACGGATCGGCCGAGAGGCCTGCACCTCGGCGTTGATGCGCGCCTCGATCTCGTGGACCAGGTCCTGCTGCATGCGTTCGAACTCGAAATCCATCCGCCCCTGGAGTGGCTCCATGTTGCCGCCCGTGACACTGGCGCCGTAATCGCGCCAGATCACCCCGCACAGGATGTGCATCGCCGTGTGCGTGCGCATCAGCGCATAGCGGCGGTCCCAGTCGAGCGCAGCCTGGACGGCCTGCCCCACACCGGGCGAGTCGGCGCCCACCCGGTGCCAGACGCGCCCCTCCGCTTTGCGTACGGACTCGACCGTCCACACGCTGCCTCCGGCTTTCAATGAGCCGGCGTCCGATGGCTGTCCCCCGCCGCCCGGATAGAACGCCGTCCGGTCCAGTTCGATGCCGTCGGCCGACACGGCGGTGACGACCGCATCGAACTCCTTCACATAGGCGTCCTGGTAGTACAGCAGATCGGTCATCTTCGCCTCGCTCGGCAACAAAAACCTCCCGCCCCGACAGGGGCAGGAGGGACGCTCACTCCCGCGGTACCACCCTGCTGCCCCCGGGAGGGGGCGCTCGGTCAGGTGCGGCCGCACCCGGCGGCCATGCCTGCGCACAGTGTAACGGCTGGCGAGCCCGGCTCCCCTACTTTCGCCGACGACGCGGCGGGTTCAGATCGCAGCTCCGGAGGGATTTTCCGCCCGTTGCAGCCGCCCGGCTTCCACCCTCTCCGGGCTCGCTGTCACCGCCGATCGGGCGTACTCGTCTCCATCAATGCCCACCGATCAGTTGTCGGTCGATTATCGCACAGCGGTACGGGCCGGTCAATGCCCGAGGGCGGCAGTGGACACGCCGGGGCCGGTGCCCCTCTCCAGACCCACTTGTTGGCCGACGTGTCGGCTTCGGTGACCTCAGCCAGGCTCCTGCCGGTGCCTGCATCGATGCGCGCCGCGCGGCGGGACTGACCATCGGCAACCCAGACGGTTGAGAGTGTCTACTGGACGAGTGTTGGTGTGCCTTGGGGCGCTAGTGCCGGCGGGACAAGCGTTGGCGTGGGTTCGGGCGCCAGTGTCGGCGCCTGTACAGTGAATTCCACGCGCAGGCTCTCGGCGAGCTCGATGGTGAAAGCCGCTGGCAGACGCTCTCCCGCGAGTGCGAGCAAGGTCGTGGTGAGCGACTTGGCCGCGGGCTCATCGAGCCCGATCACGCTCACTGCCAGATACGTCTCACCATCAACCTGTTGAAGCGAGCCTGCCCCCATCGGGTTCCAGGCCCAGATGGCCGGCAGGTCCTGCGTCCCTGCAGCGGAGAATGCGTAGCCGAGCGGAACCGCGAGGGTGTTGGCCTTCTCGACCACCTCCTGCAAACTCATGCTGGCCGCGTTGGCCTGAAGGTCATCCGCAATCCGCTGCGAGTCAGCGTTGCCGCCAAACAGAAGGCCGAGGCTGGCGGCCATCTGCACCAGGTCGCGCGCCTGGCCGCCCTGGGCGGCAGACACGGCGACGGACTTGGGCTGCGTGCTGCTTGTCGTCGCGTAGCTGCACGCACTCGTCTGCAATCCCGGCCGGACCTCGACCACCTCCCCGAGCGCGTCGGAGACCTCGGTAGCGGTCAGCAGCGTGCATAGGTCGAGTTTGACCGGCGAGGCCACTTGTGGCTCAGGGGAAGGCGTGTCTGCGATGGGCGGAGTGACTACGGGCTTATCTTGGAGCCCGCAGGCAATGGAGCCGAGCAGCAGTCCGAGGATGGCGAGCAGGACGCGATGAGCGGGCATGAGGCCTCACGTCAGGATTGTGGCAGGGATGCTACTCGGAGTGGGCACAGCGCGCAAGCCGATCTGCCGCCCGCCGTTCTCCCGCCCCGTGCCGCCGAGAGCCCTCACGAACCCCACGCACGCGAGCCACCGAAAGTAGAACCGCCCGCGGCCGCCGATCCAACCTGCGCCGAGGAATGCCTGCTGTCGGTTCGGGATATTGTCGAGTGCATACGAACCTTCATTGACCAAAGGAAGTCATCCGTGGACATTATCGGGCGGGCGGATGTCGCCTGTCCACCAGCGCGTCAATGCCCGAGGACACGCACCGACCGTGAGCGGTCCTGGTGAACCAGGCGCACATGCGCGTACGGCTCCAGCAGCTCGGCTGCGAGGCGGTGCAGCGTGGCCAGCCGCGAGTTGCGCACGCGCCAGGCACCTCGCAATTGCTCCAACACCAGCTTGCTGTCCCCGCGCACCTCGAGCTCCACGTCGGCAGGCCGCAAGCCGTCGCGCGCCAACTGTCTCCCGAGCTCTTCCAATCCGGCAAGCAGCGCTTTGTACTCGGCTTCGTTGTTCGTCCCGTGGCCGAAGGTCAGACGGCGGATAGGATGTGGAGGGGACGCTGTGCGCTGGAGGCGGAAGGAACCGTAAGCCGCGCCCGGGTTGCCCCGGCTGCCGCCGTCGAACATCAGAACAAATCGCACCCGGCCGGCGCTCATGCCTCGCCGTACAGCGTGCGGTAAACCCCGGTCAGGTTGCGGCGGTGCAGATCCTCGGCATATCCCCCGAGGAGGATGCGCGATTTCCCGCACTCTTCGATCGTCACCGAAGCCAGATAGGCGCCCGGGTCCTTGCGTCGCGAGGCGCGTGTCACCTCTCGCCGGACACAGGCGATGTAATTCAGGTTCGAGCGCACCGCGTTCTGAATCTCGCCGCGCAAGATCACCTCGCCGTGGCCCTGGATCACGTTCTCGAGCTTCAGTCGGGGAATGCGCTTCAGGCTGGCGGTCATCGCCTCCAGATCGCCGGTGACGAGATGGGGGAGCGGCATCATGGCGTCGCCCGAAAACAAGACCCGATCCTCAAGCACCAGCACACCGATTCCGTCCGGGCTGTGACCGGGGAGCGGCAGAAGCTGGAGCGTGCGTTTGCCGACGCGCAGGTTCAGCTCGCCCTGGTCGAAGACGACATCAGGCAGCACCAGTTCCACCTCGCGGAGCTCGCGGCTGGTCTGGCGGGCGCGCTCCAGGCTCTCGCGGCCGCGGGTGTCCATCAGCCCGCGTGTCTGCCGATGCCCGACAAAGACGGCGCCCTTGAACCACCAGTTCCCCAGCGAATGGTCGGCGTGATGGTGCGTGTTGATCACGTAGCGGATGGGGCTGCCCAGCCGGTTCTCGACGAAGTCGCGAATCTCACGCGTCTCTTCCGGGTAGGCGAGGGTGTCGATCACGACCGAGAAGTCCGGGCCGACGACTGCCCCAGCATTGACCTGGGCGTAAAGCTCACTCGTGAAGACATACACGTTGTCGGCTACACGCTCTCGAATCATCTCGCCTCCGCCCCGGCGGCGAAGAATAGCATGCGGCCATCCAAGTTGTCAACTTAAGTAGACATAAGTGCGGCCGCACGGGCGTCAACAGGTCGGGGATCTCCGCCAACGGGACGACTGACGCGTTGACGCCCTTCCGGCCGGGCAGCTCACCCCCCGCCAGGCTGAAAAATGCGCTTGCTGATCGTCAGCCGGAGTCGACATCCGATCAGGTCGGCATCGGTGAACTTCTCTCCCGCCCGCGGGGGCCGATCGTCAAGCAGGACACGCAAGCCCCGGGCTTCGAGGGCGCCGGCGAGGTGCTTGGCGGGTTCAGTCGCCTTGAGATCCACAACGCGAACATCGGCCGGCGCCAACATCGCCGGCCAAGCGATCCCGCTCTCGTCCGCACACGCTTCAACTACCTGCTCAAGAGCTGCCAACAGATCGATCGTCGACCATGCCGCCGCGCCTTGTTCCTCGCCGCCGCTCACCCCCGCGAAAGGCGGTGCGGGCAAAGGTGACCAGCGGGCGATGATCGTCCCACCATGTTCGGTCAGTCGAGAACCGCACGTGGCGCAACGAGCGCCCGGCGGCGCCAATGCAATGTCGGCTCCCTGGGTCTTTGCGAGATCGCGCCGAGGATCAACATGAATGAGATGGTAGTCGGCCTCACTCGCACCGGCGGCGAAGTCGGTACCGCTGAAGACCGACGGAACGGCGATGACCCGAACGCCCTCCGGTTCAGCTGACCCCGCCACAGCCACGCCGATCGGGAAGGCGAAGCCAGGCACCACACCACAGTTGATGATCTGAACTTCCGATGCCGGTCGGAGTTGGATCGAGTCGACAACCGAGCCCAGTCTGACGAGGCTGACGTCGAGGTCTCCGAGCACGACGGCGAAGTCAACTCGCCCCGCTCGGTGCTCAGAGAGAGTGCCTTAATTGTCCGCTCGCCTCCCACGCCGACCGTCTCGGCCAGCGCCCGGATGGTTGTCGCCCCGGGTGTGTGGACGCGTTCACGCTCGCAGCGAGGACTCGGTTCGAGGGGTTGGCGCTCGAACGGGGCCGCCCCGCGCGCGCACGTCGAACCACATGTGACGCAGCGCTCAGCACCACGGTCCGCCCTGTTTCGCCTGGCACCAGCCACGCACGGCCGCCGGCAACCTCGGCCACCGAGGTGAGAGTGACCCCGCTCGCCTTTGCTATCCGCTTGAGCCCTTCGTCCGCCGTATGGATGAAGCCTGCGAGCGAACCCAGCTCTGCAAATGCACCCACCAAGTCCACCTGAACCCGAGCACGTGTCAGGCCGGATGCATGGTCACGGTGGCCTTCGCATCCCCATCTTCTGGCTATACGCAACGGGAGTTGGCGATACCTCTGGATCTCGGTTTGAGCAGGCCGCATGAACCTGACGGCGGTCCGCCTCCTCGGCCAGGAGGACCTCCGCAGTCTGACATCCGACGCCGGCAATCAAGGCCTCCGCCATCCGATCCACAACACAAGCGCCGAGCGGCAACAGCACCCATCCGTCTTCGCGCTGACGGAGGAAGCCGGCACGCGCGGCCGACCCCAGCGCCGGATCAACGCCCGACGGGACGGCGTGCAGCGACCGCCCAACCAGGCCTGCGATCCTCATGAGTTCGCGTTTCGATTCAGGAGGTCGGTGGAGTAAAGCCAGTTCCGGGGGTTGGGGTTGGCTCGACGACGAACCCCTTCCGGCCGTTGAACTCGAAGATGTTGGTCTGGCCGGCGAGCACCAGCATCTGGGCGAAAGAAGTATGGCCGGCGAAGTCGATCCTGACCTCGTACGGCCCGGCGGGCAAGTCGCTGATGACGAAGTTCTCCCCGTAGCGATCGTCAGGGTGCACGGTCTCGGGCGCGTACGTCCAAACGTCCCAGCGCTGTCCGCTCTCGAGCGAGAAGATCTGGACGAGCTGCTCGGCCAGCGGCCTTCCTATGCTGTCCGAGACCCGGCCGGCCAGGACGCCCCATCCTTCCGGGGGCACCATCCACAACTCCGGATTGCGCGTGGTGAAGTAGCCGTCCTCGCCGAAGCGGATCTCGAAATGCAGGTGCGGTCCCTCGGCATTCCCGGTGTCCCCGACCTGGCCGATCACTTCGCCGGCCTCCACGCGCTGTCCCAGCCAGACGTCAGCCCGTTCCAGGTGCGCGTAGGCCGAGTACATCAACCGCCCGTCATGCCCGAAATCGTGCCGGATCAAGATGGCCAGCCCGTACGGGTCATTGGGATTGTTGGTTCCGGAGTACAAGCCGAAACCAACCCACACGACCTTTCCGCTCCCAGCTGCCAGGACCGGCGTCCCACGGGCAGCATCCAGATCGACGCCGGTGTGGATGCTCTCCTCCCCGAAGAAGGTGTTGCCGTACCGATAGCGCGGGTGCGGCCAGTTGACGTTGCCGGAAGGAATCGGGCGCAGGAAGTAGAAGTGATCTTCGGGCCGGACAGCTCGGGGCACCGGGTACGGCGGCGGACGCCACGCTGAGACAGGATTGGGGCCCGGCGTCGGGAAATCGATTTGGGCCAACGTCGCGGCGGGCAGCATCGAAATCTGCGTGGCCGCGACCTGTGTGGCGGTCGCCAGCGGCTCTGCTTCGTCCGTCAGCAAATCGCTTGTCGCGGGCGTCGCGGGCGGCGCGGCGCACGAGGCCGCCACCAACGCCAGCCCGATCAGAACCGCAAGCCGCCCTTGGACGCTCATGGCGTCGGCGTGACGACGACTTCCGAGGTCGGCGTTGCCGTCCGGGTCGCCGGCGGGGTGCGCGTCGGCTGAGGCGTCAGCCAGCGCCACCACCACGGCGTGGCCGTCGGCATGCGGGTAAGCGTCGGCGTGGTCGTCGGCGTCCGGAAGGGCGTCGGGGTGATGATCGCCTCCGGAGGGTAGATCAGCAGCATCGCATCCAGCCAACTCAATTCGTCGGAGTGGGCGAACTCATTGAACCGCGCTCCGGGGAAGAACGTCCGCCAGTTCGCCATCGCCGGAAGCCGATGAAACCCGGCATCTTCGGCGAGCTCGGTGAAGTCGACATAGTAGCCCGTCGGCGATTGTGCTTTCGGAGTCCCCCCGAGTCGTAGACCTCAGGGGTGCCCAGGTAGCGCGCCTCGAAGGTCCAAGGCCGAGCACGCAGCGGCTCGCCCAGGCTGCCATCTTGGCGGCTTGCGCGGACGTAGACCCGCCAGTAGGTCTCCCCGCCGAAATCCTCACGGACGACCTCGACCCACCCGGCCTGATACGCGGCCGCGTTGAAGGCGAATGCCCGTCCGGTATACAGCCAGTCCTCATGGGCAAAGCCGGGGGGCAGCGGATCGTTCATCCCGACGAACGCGTTCTGCAACGTCCCCAGGAGGTCCCAACCGCTTGCCCCAGCCACCTGCAACCGCAGGTCGGCGAAATCCAGATCCACACCCTGCACCAGGGACGGCCTGGGTGCGGTGACTCCCTGGAGATCGACCAGTCCCAGCCTGACGCTCTGGTTGATCTCCATCGTCGCCGAAGCCGCCGCGCCGCCGCCGGGCGCGGCTCGCCAAAGAGACCCCTCCGGACTGCGCCCAGTCGAGGCTGGACACGTTGCCCGTCAGCGCCAGGCCGGCCGGAATTGCTTCGGTCCGGGTCATCGAGTAGCCGATCACTTGCTCCTGCGTGGGGGAAATCAGCACAGCCAAGAGCACGCCGCCGTCGGGAGACCACGCAGCCTCCTCTCCGGGGCCCAGGACCATCGCCGGCTGAGACGGGTTCGTCAAGTCGTGGACCAGGATGGTCCGAAGTCCATCGAGTCGACGTGTATAAGCCAGATGGGAGCCATCCGGACTGAAGGTCGGATCTGAGAACGCCGGCCCTTGCGAGCGCGTCAGATTGACAAACCGTTCGTCGGGGTCGTCGAGGTTCGCCAGGTAGATATCCGCGGCGCCGGCTGCATCCGACACGAATGCGATCCGCCGACCCGACACCGGATCCCACGCGGGCGAGATATCCATCCCGGGATGGCTCAGTTGGATGTCTGCCTGCCCGCCCCCGACGGGATGAATCCAGATGTCGAAATCCCCGTCCTGGTAGCCCTCGTACGCGATCCATTGGCCATCGGGCGACCAGGTTGGATGGCCGGCATAACCGCCGGCATCGGTGAGGCGCTGAATTTCCCCGCTTGGCAGGTCGAGAAGAAACAGATCCCAGCTGCCCTCACGGCGAGAGGCGAGTGCCACTCGGCTGCCATCGGGGCTGACGGACGGATCGCGATCGTCCCAATCTCCGAAGGTGAGTTGGACAGGCGCCGGATCCCCGGGCACCAACGCCCACAAGTGTGTTCGACCGGCGTTTCGACGGGCGAAGATCAGGACCCCATCCGGGGTGCTGCGCGTCGCGGCGAGGGGGGAGATAGCGGTCGCACCGGGCTCGGGGTTTTTCGTGGCGCCTATACCGCTGGCGGTCCCCGAATCTCCGGCAGGCGCGGCAGCCTCCGGTCGCAGCGAAGCGAGCGCCCAACCCAACCCGGCGAGTGTCAGGATGACGAAGAACACGAAGATGCGGAAGGCCCATCTTCGCACCCCGCCGTAGCGCGACTCGGCGGGCGGGACCGGAGCTTCGGGAGGGGGGATCACGGGATTAGCCATCGGGTTTCGCAGGAGATTATACCTATCGGGCAAGTCCCCTCCCCTGCCCCTGCAAGGGTGATGCCAGACAGGAAAGCAGGACGGGGACCCTAGGGTCCCCGTCCTGCACGCGCCTTGAGCCGCCTGACGGCGGCTCTATCGGGCTGGTGGCGGCCCCTGGCCTAGTTCAGCAGCGAGGCGTCATCCCAGCGCGACGCCGCAACGGGCGCCGGCAGGTCAAACGCTTCTGCGAACTGAGCCGCGCCGCCGCCGCGCTTCCGGTAGGCCGCGACCAGCGCTTCCGGTGCCAGGAGTTGGCGAGCGAAATACTCGGCGCACTCCTGGAGCTCCGGAAGGAGGATTTCGGGCAAGCCCATGGCTCGCCCATGCTCGCTGGTCACCAACGCCCTGAGAAGCTCGCGCGCCAGTGCAAACCGCCGCTCGCGTGAAGGCAGATCGATCCGCACGAAGATGCTTCCGCGCTGATCGGGCAGCCGGGCGAAGGTCGCATCCCACAGGTTCGAGTACATCTCGACCACTCCGAGATCCTCATGCAGGATGCGCGGCGGATGGCGCAGCAGAGCTTCCACCGGAACCGGCGGCTCCGCCACCCCGAGATATTCCACGAGTCCGAGCGCCAGATTACGCAGCAGCCACCGGCGCTCTTCCGGGGCGATCAGAATCATGCAACGTGCTCGCGCCCGACGTTGTCGGCATCGCGCCTCAGGCCCTCCAGCGGCGAAGGCAGCTGGAAGCGGCTCACCGGCGCCTCGAATGCCTGGACCGCCCGGTACGCCAGGACAGCGAACTCGGCCCAGCTCGAGGCCTGCAGGCCCGAGAGGCTGGTGCGGAGTTCTCCGCTGAACCCCAGGTCGCACAGGATCGGGTCCAGGTGCCCGGCGCCGAAAGCCGAGACCACCGACGGGTCAACGATCGAACGGGCTACCAGGTGGTTAAGCGCTTGCATGGACATGTTGTCCTCCCGAAGAGATTTGGACCGCAGGCGCCGGTGCTGGAGAAAACAAGCGGCAGCGAAGACCTGCGCCTCGCTGCCCGGCGACTTGTCAATGAAGTGCAAAGACGTTCGTGACGCTCGAACCTGTCAGGGCCGCCTAATGGCCGCCGCCAGATCCGCCCGCCGGAATTGCACAGCGCACACCAGTCATGGCACCCTCCTTGGTGAAACTTGTCTCCACTCGGTTCCATACTACACGCCACCTCTCAACGGATTCTCTACGCCGGGGAACAGAAATGGCACAGCCGGAGCCCCTTCAGGCCGATAGAGCCGCTTCGGTTTGGGGTCAGGAGATCAAGCGGGTGTAGAGTTCACTGAGCCGGTTCGGCGGGTCGAGCCCCAGGTCGTCGGATAGCGCCCGCACATACTGCTGATAAAGCTCGACGATCTCATTGCGGCGGCCCATTCGATGCAGGGCGTGCATGAGCTGCTCGTAGAGGTCATCCCGTAGAGGCTCGTGAGTCACCGCTTCGCGCAGAAGTTGTGCCGCCCGTGCCACCTGGTTGCGTGTCAGCGATTCCTCGGCGCCGGCGATCAGCAAGTCCAGGTAGTGCGACAGAAGCTGCCGGCGTCGGACCACCGCCCACCCCGAGTCGAACTCCGGCAGGAAGGCACCGCCGTAGGAGTTGACCGCCTCGGTCAATGCGAACATCCGCCGTGGGTCCCCGGCGGGCAGACGCTCGGCGATAGCCGCTGAACGCTCGAAGCGCCGGACGTCGTACTCGAGCCCACGCGAAGGCCGGAGAGAGTAGGACGTTCCTTCCAGTGCCAGGCTGTCTTTCCCGAGGAGCTGGCGCAGCTGGTAGACGGCCATGTGCAAGTTTGCCGTCTGGCGACCGGGCGAATGCTCAGGCCAGAAGGTCTCCACCAGCGTATCCCTCTCGACGGGGCCGGCGTCGAGCAGATAGAAGCCGACCTCGCGGGACAGGGGCTTCAGCCCGTCCGAGCGCCTGCCGGCGACCCGGATCGTGGACTGCCCAAGGGCCAGGAACTCGATCGGTGCTCCCTGAGCCTCGGCTCGGGCCTGCGGGTCGTACAGGCGCGCGTGAGCCTCCATGGTGTGGACCCTCTCGAGGAGTCGCCTCGCCGTGGGGTGTGCGGAGAATCGAGCCTCCAGCAGGCGACGGGCATCGAGGTCCGGGCGCAGCTCGGAGGCCACGACCTGCTCGGTCGACGAGCGCGCGATCCAGTCCAGGCAGGTATCGTAAGCCGCCTGCGCCACATCTTCCCCGTCCAGGGCCTGCGTGCAACGTGCCTTCAGGTAGAGGGCACGTGCCTTCTCGGCCGGGGCAAGCCCGGCAGGTTTCTCGGTCAGCCGCTGAAGCCTGCGCATGGCCTTGGCAGGCGTAACCAGTACTTCGAGCGCTGCAAGTTCGAGGTTGTGTGCGACGGGGGCCTCTGCGCGCCCTTCGGCGGCGGCCGCCCGTTTCAACCACTCCGCAGCGATGGACGGCGTGCCTGAGCGGCGGTGCAGCGCGGCGGTCTGCAGACAGCCATAGGCCACCAGATCGGACCGGTCGATCTGTGTGGCGAGCGCCAACCCCTGTTCGTACAGTTCTCCGGCCTGGAAAGCCAACCCCAGGTCGGAAAACAAGTCTGCTTCTCCGAGCAGGATCATCGCCTCGAGGTGCACCGCGTTCCCCAGCCGCGCGGCGCGCAGTGCGTGAGCGAATGCATCCAGAGCGCGGTCGAACTCGCCCTGCAAATGCAGCGCCGCGGCCAGGTTGTTGTACGCGGCACTCACCGGCCCCGGCGCCCCGTCCCGATCCAGGATCTTCAGCGCCCGCGTGATGGAGGTCACGATCCCAGCTGGATCACTCCGCAGGAACTGATAACGCGAGACGTCCTGCCAGGCGAAGGCCGTATTGTGCGGGTTGTCGAGCGTCTCCAGGAGGGCGGCCGCCTTCAGTGCGGTCGACTCAGCGGCTTCCAGGTCACCCCGGCTGGCGTGCCAGCAAGCTTCAAGCCGCAGCGACTCGGCGCGCACCGAGGGGCTGACGGAGGTGCGCTTCAAGCCTCGCAGCGCCTGAACGGCCTTGTCCAGCTCCGCGTACCGGCCGGCATCGTACAGCAGCAGGCCGCGCAGGATATGCGCCCGCAAGAGCACCAGTCTCGGTACGCCTGCACCCTCGGCGAGGAGATGTTCGTCCAGCAGCTCGAGCGCGCGATCGAATTGCCCCCTCTCGCCACATGCGCTTGCAAACTCGAACACAAGCCACGGCGTCGAACGGCCCGATCGGATGCACCGCTCGGTCCAGTCCTCGAGTGTGGCAAACCGGCCGGCGCGTCGCATCGGCCAGGAGGAGCGCTCCGCCAGTGCTGCGGCTCTCTTCGGTAGATTCGCTTCGAAATACAGCCGAACCGCCAACTCGACCTGCCCCGAACCCTCAAGCCACGCTGCAGACCGTTCTCGCAGCGCAAGCAAGCGACGCTGGTCGCGCGCTCCCAACGTGGATAGCAGGAACTCGCGGAACTGCGGATGGAATTCGTAGGTAGCCGACCCGGCACCCGCCGATAGCAGGAACAGGCCGGAGCGCGAGAGACGCCCGAGCATGCGCCCCGAATCATTCCGCCCGAGGACCGAGTCACATCCTTCGGCGGTCATCACCGGCAGGAGCGACGCCTCGAGCATGAAGTTGCGCACGTCATCCGATTCTCGGTTCAGGACCACGGAAGCCAGGTACTCGTAGACCAGCGGGGTCGAGGTGTCCCGGATGCCTCGCAGCATGCCGTCGGTTAACGTCCGCGAAAGGAGCACGCCGGTGACCCAGCCGCGCGTCTCCTCCAGCAGCGCCTCCACGCCGGCCGCATCCAGATTCACACCGAGCTGCAGGCGGGAAACCTCCGCCAGTTCCCCCGAGGTCAGGGCCAGGTCTTGTGGACCGAAGCCGGCCAGGCTGCCTTCGGCCATCAATCGGGCCAACGAGATATCCAGAACCTCGCGTCCGGCTGCGATCAGCGTCACCTGCCCAGGCTGTGAGGCGAGCAGTTCATCCAGAAACTCAAGCACCGGTCGTGAATCGTTTACCAGGTGGACATCGTCCATCAGGATGACGAAGGCCTCGCCGACGTAGGTCTCGATGGCGGAGGCGAACGACCGGGCAAGCGCCGCCGGGGAAGCCGAGGCCAACGCGCTCAAATTAGGGCGGTCGCGGAGCCGGCGGAAGCGCTTCTCCAGCGAGTGTTGGAGCAGGCTGGCCAGGCGCATCACGTCCGTGTCGGCCTCGGTCAGACGGACCCAGCAGGTAGGAATGTCGGTGTGATGGTGGAAATCGGCCAGAAGCGTGGTCTTGCCGTACCCGGGAGGGCGCGGCGATGACGATCAGCTTCCTGGTGACGTTGGCGTGCAACGCGTCCACCAGGCGTTCGCGGTGGAGCTTCGCCTGGTCGAACGCCGGCGGCGTGATCGCGTGCCTGAAGAATGGATCGAGCCTAGGCATCCCTTACAAGCCTGGCCTTCTCGATCGGTGGTCCGGGCGTCGCCGGGGGCCGGCGTCCGCATGCCGGGGCCGTACCCCGGAGTGGCCTGGGAGCGGCTGCCCGACCCCGACGCGACGCCCACCCGTCCAGTCATTATAGGGCTTCTCCCCTCAGGACGGAGAGTGGGAAACGTGGCCCAAGCCCCATTTGCCCCCAGAATCCAGCCGCCGATCCGGTTCACCCCGGGTAGGACTGGCCTTCCGCAAGCTCCACCGGCGTCACGGCGCGGTCAACCTCGGGCTGATCGTCATACCCCAAGACCGAACGCACCTGCAGGCGTCCGTCTGCCGGCGCGTCCGACCTCAGGTGCGCCGTCAGGCTGAACCGGGGGGTCATCGTCTCGATGATCGAGATCGCGCCGAGCTCCCCTCCTTGCTCGTCTTCCAGACGGATCTCGAGGTTCGGCCGCTTCTGGAACGGGGTCAGCTCATAGGACAACTTGATCCGTCGCCCATCCTCGTACGGCTCGGCGGTGATGCGCAGGAACCGGACATCACCCGGGGGTAGTGGCACTGCCTTCTCGTCAGCCCATTCGATATCCATCGGTTACCTTCCGACTCCTTGATCGGCGTCGAGTCGCGCCGGATGGGACCGCCGCATGCTCCGGGAGAATCTCAGGGGAGCCTCATTCGTCGAACAGAAAAGTCGACTCAGCATAATACCGGACACGGCGCGCCTCGGCCCGTTCGCGAACCCACGCCGTGAGCTCCGCGCGCTTGGTCTCCATCGGCTGGTCGGATTGCAGCCGCTCGAGCGGATAGTTCAAGCGCAGCGCCCGCGGCGAGATCACGAACCGAGTGAGGCCCGCCGGCAGGAGCCAGCCGGCAGTAGCCGCCTGCAGGACTTCCTCGTGCTCAAAGCGTGGGAAGACCATCAGCCCCGAAAGGTCGGGGAAGACACGCTCCAGGCCCTTCGCAAAGCGGGCCGTAGTGCGCGCCAGCTGGCAGCGGTCGCGGTAGGCGTCCACCAGCAGGTTCAGGTTCCGGACGCGCCAGTCCAGAGGTCGCGTTTCGCCGACCACTTCCAGCGCCCCACCGTCCGGCAGCGACACATAAGCCAGGGATGCCCCTACGCTGACGTTGTATGCCGCCCGGTCCGGCTCCGAGGCGATGATGGTCAGGTCCGGGAACCGTTCCAGCGCTTCGGTCAGCCCTCGTGGCGCCAGACACGAGAGCACATGGTTCCAGGTCTCCAACTGAACCGAGGTATTCCCGGCATGGACGACCTGCACGAGGATGTGCGCGATCCCGAGCAACTTGAAAGCCGTCGTCCGGTTCGCCCCGTCCAGGACGACGAATCGCTCCGACCGCTGAGAGACAGGGTGAACGATGGGCGGATTCCTGAGCACCCCATCCGCCCGGAGCGCCTCGACCAGGGGCGGCGCACGGCGCGGGTCCATCCGTTCGTGGAGCACGAGCGATTGGAGCGAAACGACCCGCAGGTCGGGGAGATCCGGGATCGGAAGCATGCTGGTTCGGGCGTGCGCACGACGGCGCCTGGGCGCGGTCCCTTCAGCAGGTGGCGACGCAAACCTGCGTGGAATAGTCCAAATAGACTACCACGGAAGCGGATCTCTCTCAAGGACGTGCCGCTGTCCCTGCTCTTGGCCGTTGCTTCCGGACGGTTATAATCCCCTTCCCGAGAGGCTGACCAATGGCTGTATCGCGAGTGGTTGTGGAGGAGCTCGAGAGCGCTGCCCTGCGCGGCAACCCGCTGGGCGACCCGGCCACTCGCCCGGTGTGGCTGTATCTGCCGCCCGGTTACGACGACAGCGATGCGCGCTTTCCGACGGCCTACCTGCTGGCTGGATATTCCGGCACCGGCCGGTCGTTCCTCAATCAACGCCCGTGGGAAGAAGACATCCAGCAGCGGATGGATCGTCTGATCGAGACGGGCGCATGTCGGCCGATGGTCCTCATCATGCCCGACGGCTTCAATCGGTACGGCGGATCGCAGTACATCGACTCCGCCGGCACGGGCCGCTATCAGCAATACCTGCTCGAAGTCGTGCGCATGGTCGATACGCGGTTCAAGACGCGCGCCGCCCGCGGTTTCCGCGCCATCGCCGGGAAGTCGTCCGGGGGGTTTGGGGCCCT
Source organism: uncultured Chloroflexia bacterium (assembly GCA_963777165.1). Classification (GTDB taxonomy): domain Bacteria; phylum Chloroflexota; class Anaerolineae; order Anaerolineales; family E44-bin32; genus DYJB01. Next base: position 371,685 of record CAVZPO010000023.1, on the reverse strand, counting down.
GACGGCGGCCATGGATCACCCGCAGGTCTTCGGGCTGGTGGCGGATCACTCCGGGGACAAGGGCTTCGACAAGATCTACGCCGACGACCTGCGCCAGCTTCCTGACCTGCTTGCGTCTGTCAACGTCAGTGCGGCGCTGGCGGACCCGTATTCCTTTACGCCCAAGGACGATGCATTTCGACGCCTGATGGAGACGGCGGCCATGGCTGCGGCGTACTCGCCCAACCGCGGCGACCCGCTCGGCTTCGATTGGCCCGTCGATCCGTATACCGGCGAGCTTCGCCCGCGTGTCTGGCGACGCTGGCGGTCACACGATCCCCTCGAACGCCTGGCCAACAAGGCCGAGAGCCTGCGCTCCCTGCGTCTGTTGTACCTGGACTGCGGCAACCATGACGAGTACTCCATCCATCTCGGGTGCCGGGTGATGTCCCGCAGGCTCACCCAGCTCGGGATCCGCCATCGCTACGAGGAATTCGACGGCGGCCACAGCGACACGCGCCATCGTTACGACGTCTCCCTCTCCGCCCTCAGCGCAGCCATGCCAGGCTGAGCCCGGGACACTCATCGTGAGGCATTCATGATCGAACAAGCTATCGCCTATGCTCGCCAGAACGCGCCCGCCTTCCTCGAGGACCTGAAGGCGATCGTGCGGATCCCGTCGATCTCGACCCTGCCCGAGAATCGTGCCGACATGCAGCGCGCGGCGAAGTGGCTGGCGGATCAACTGCGCCGCCTGGGATTCGACCGGGTAAGCATCATGCCCACGGCGAAGCATCCCGTGGTCTTCGGCGAGTGGCTCAAGGCCGGCAAGGACAAGCCGACGCTGCTCTACTACGGGCACTACGACGTCCAGCCCCCCGATCCGATCAAGCTGTGGAAGACGGCGCCCTTCGAGCCGACCGTCGTGGGCGAGAACCTGTTCGCGCGCGGGGCGTCGGACATGAAGGGTCAACTGGTTGCGTTCCTCAAGGCGCTCGAGTCTCTGGCGCACAGCGGCGGTTACCCGGTCAATCTGAAAGTGATGCTGGAGGGGGAGGAAGAGATCGGGTCGCCCAGCCTGCGCGGCTTCATGGTGGAGCACAAGGACCTTCTGGCTTGCACGTATTGCCTCAACGGCGACGGCGGAATCCAGGCGCCCGACGTGCCCTCGATCACGTACACGCTGCGCGGCCTGTCCTACTTCGAACTTCGGGTCCACGGTCCGGCGGGAGATCTGCACTCCGGAGAGTTCGGCGGTGCGGTCGAGAATCCGGCGAACGTGCTGTGCCGCGTGATCGCCGGAATGCACGACGCGCAGGGGCGCGTCACCCTGCCCGGGTTCTACGATCAGGTGCGGCCGATCAGCAGGCAGGAGCGGGCTGATGCGCGCAAGGTGAGTCGCAGCGACGACTGGTGGCTGGGACACACCGGTGCTCCCGCTCTGGGAGGCGGCGAGGCGGCATACGCTCCGACCGATCGCGCCACCGCCCGCCCAACGCTGGATGTCAATGGCCTGCTCTCGGGATTCACCGGAGAGGGATCGAAGACCGTTCTGCCCTCGATGGCCATGGCCAAGTTCTCGATGCGCCTCGTCCCCGATCAAGATCCGGCCCAGGTGCTCCGCTCGCTGGGTCGCTACCTCGAAAAGCAACTGCCGCGCACGGTGACCTGGGAGCTGCTGGAGCACGCCAGCAGCCGCCCGGCGATCGTCGAACGCGACTCGGCCGCAGCGCGCACCGCCACACGTGCGCTCGAACAGGTGTGGGGCAAGAAACCGATCTTCACCCGCCAGGGAGGCAGCATCCCCGTCGTGGGTCTGGTGCAGGAGATCCTCGGGGTCGACAGCCTGCTGCTCGGCTTCGGTCTGCCGGACGACAACCTGCATGCGCCGAACGAGAAGCTGCACCTTCCGAACTTCCGGCGCGGCGTGGAAGCCTTCATCCACTACCTGGTTCTGGCCGCAGGGGACGCATGACGCCCTCCGGCGCGGCGGCCGAGCGACTCCCCAACTACGGCGGCCAGGCCGTCCTGGAGGGGGTGATGATGCGCGGCGCCCGCGCCTGTGCCGTTGCCGTGCGGGCTCCCGATCAGCGGATCGTCCTCGAGGAACAGGCCCTCCCTGCCGCCTACCGCGGCCGACTGGCGCGCCTGCCGTTCCTGCGCGGGCTGTTGATCCTATGGGACTCGCTGGCGCTCGGAATGCGCGCCCTGGCATTCTCGGCTAACGTCCAGGCCGGTGAGGAGCGCCCGATCCAACCGGCACACATGGCGGCGACGATGGTCGTCTCGTTCACCTTTGCCATCGCGCTGTTCTTTGTGCTGCCGGCGGCGGCGGCCGCGGCCGCCGAGCGATTTCTGGGCTTGGCGGCAGGATGGGCCCACCTGGTCGAGGGCGTGACCCGCCTGAGCCTGCTCCTGGCGTACCTGTGGGCCGTCGGCAGGATGGAGGAAATCCGACGCGTCTTTGCTTACCACGGTGCCGAGCACAAGACGATCAATGCCTTCGAGGCCGGTGCACCCTTGACCGTCGAGAGCGTCGCCGAACACCCGCGCGAGCACACTCGCTGCGGGACCGCGTTCCTGCTGACACTGGTGATCTTCTCGGTCGTCCTCTTCAGCTTGCTTCCGCCGATGTCTTTCGGCGTGCGCATGGCCAGCCGCGTAATCGCCGTGCCGCTGCTGGCGATGCTGGCATACGAGTACATCCGGTTGACTGCCCGATGGAGCTCGAAGCCGTGGATGAGGCCGCTGATCGCGCCTAACCTGGCGCTCCAGCGACTGACCACGCGTGAGCCCGACGCGGGGATGATCGAGGTGGCGTTGGCCGCGTTCGCGGCCATGCGCCAGCGCGAGAGCGAGCTCCAACCCGCCGCCCCTGCCGCGCCAACGCTGAGTTAGCCGGACCCCCGTCCGACCGCATCTGGTGCGTCCAGTTGTGGCTATGCGCATCGGGCATATCGAGACCTGTCCCTTCGTGCATGACAGTCTCGCGGCGGCCCTCCTTCGTCGACGCCAACCGGCACCGAGCGTTGTTCGCTCGCCGCCGCCAATGCCTGCGACTCGTCGCATGAATCCCTCGGCCGAGGCGCAGAGCCCTCCCGTCCACGATGCAGCAATTGACGTCTTGGACGGCGGGCCGTTAGAATGCAATCGAGGCATCCTGTGACCGCCGAGCTGACCTTGCGCGACAAGACCTACCCCATCTCCTCCGGCATGACCATCCGGCATGCGCTGGAGAAGCTCGGTATCAACCCGGACACCGTCCTGCCCACCCGCGACGGTGAGCTGCTCACCGATGATGAACTCATCCGCGACGGCGATCGCATCCGCCTGGTGGCAGTCATCTCGGGCGGCGCAATGCAGCTCGCCCCCTCCCCACCGCACAGGTTCTCCGAGTGAAATGCCGCAAGTGCGGCGCCAAGGCCGCTCTCAATATGCGCCAGCATCGACTGGCGTTGTGCGCCGAGCATTTCCTCGAGTGGGTCCCGGAACAGACTCAACGCTTCATCGAGAAGTACCGGATGTTCACCCGGGAAGAGCGCATTCTGGTCGCCGTTTCGGGAGGCAAAGACTCGCTGGCGTTGTGGGACGTGCTGAGCAGGCTGGGATACCAGGCCGACGGGTTCTACATCAACCTGGGCATTGATCACGGGACGGGATACTCGAACCTCTCAGGCCAGAAGGCCGTCGCGTTCGCCGACGCACACGCCCTCCGCCTGCACGTCGTCGACGTGCCGGCGACTCTGGGCGCTTCCATCCCGACCGCCGCCCGGTTGACCCACCGCGGGATGCACAAGCCGTGCTCAGTTTGCGGGCTGACGAAACGGCACATCATGAACCGCCTGGCGCGTGACCTGGGCTACGACGTTCTCGCCACGGGCCACAACCTGGACGACGAGGTGGCGGTGCTCTTCGGCAACACACTGAATTGGGCAACCGGCTACCTGGCGCGCCAGGGCCCGGTGCTCGATGCCGAGCCGGGGTTCGTGCGGAAGGTCAAGCCCTTCTGCCGCCTGTACGAACGCGAGACGGCGGCGTATTCCCTGCTCCGCGGCATCGACTACATCTATGAGGAGTGCCCGCACGCCGACGGGGCCACGTCTCTCTATTACAAGGACGTCCTCAGCCGCATGGAGTCCGAGCGGCCCGGCATCAAGCTGTCCTTCTACCTGTCGTTCCTTCAGGCCCGACAGGCGGGCTTCATGCAGGCCCCCGCCTCGGCCCCCGGCCCCGAGTTGAAACCCTGCCCCGCCTGCGGCCAGCCGACGACGTCCGGCGACGCGTGTTCCTTCTGCCGCACCTGGGACTCAGTCCGGACGCGCCTGGCGGCCGAGGCCGGCCCAGACGAGAACGCACGCCCCTGAGGGCGTGCGCTCGATCGTGGCAAATCGACGACAGGCGACACTCCCTGACAGGCTACGCGGCCTCCAGGTATTTCTCCACTTCCCAGTCCATCACGCGGATCCGGTAGGCCTCCCACTCGGCCTGTTTGGCGCGCCGGAAGGCAGTGAACGCCTCCTCGCCAAGCGCTTCGACCAACACGGGATCGGCCGAAAGCTCCTGCAGCGCCTCCGGTAGCGACCCTGGGAGCTGGCGAATACTGAGCTTCGATAGTTCGGCCTCGTCCATTTCGTAGATGTTGATGTTGTTTACTGGGGGCGGACAGGCCGTCTTCTTCTCGATCCCGTCCAGCCCCGCCGCCAGGATGGCGGCAAAGGCCAGGTAAGGATTGCAGGAGGGATCCGGGCAGCGGAGCTCCGCCCGAACCGACTTCTCCCGCCCGGCGGTCATGCGCGGGATGCGGATCATCGCCGAGCGGTTGATCTGTGCCCAGCAAACATACACCGGCGCCTCGTATCCCGGCACGATGCGTTTGTACGAGTTCACCGTCGGGGCAACCACGCCGGCCAGCCCGCGGGCATGTGCCAGCTGCCCGGCGATGAAGCCGTAGGCCGTGGGTGACAGGTTGAAAGCGTCCTGCGCATCGAAGAACAGGTTCTTGCCCTTGGCATCGAAGATCGACTGGTGACAGTGCATCCCCGATCCGTTGATGCCGAAGATCGGTTTGGGCATGAACGTAGCGATCAGCCCGTGCTGCGCGGCCAGGGCCTTGACCGTGTACTTGAGCGTCACGACGTTGTCCGCCGTCCGCAGTGCGTCGGCGAAGCGAAAGTCGATCTCGTGCTGGCCGAGGGCCACCTCGTGGTGGCCCATCTCGACCTCCAGCCCCATGCCGTCCAGCGCCAGCATCAGCTCGCCGCGCACACGCTGCGCTTCGTCGGAGGCGGAGAAGTCGAAGTACCCGCCGATGTCGTGCGGCACGGGGTGGATGCTCTCCGGACCGTTGCGCCGCAGGAGGAAGAACTCCGGCTCCGGCCCGACGTTGAAGTGCCAGCCGCGCCCCTCCAGCCGCTTGAGGACCCGCTTGAGTACACCGCGCGGGTCTCCCGGGAACGGCTCGCCATCCGGACGGTAGATGTCGCAGAACACACGCGCCCGCCGCCGCTCGGGCTGGGTCCACGGGAGCACGGCAAAGGTCTCGGGATCCAGGATCAGGCGCATGTCGCTTTCCTGGATGCGAGCAAATCCTTCCACCGATGATCCATCGAACCACACGCCATCTTCGAGGGCGCGCCCGAGCTGACCGGCCGGGATGTCGACGCTCTTGACCGCCCCGGTCACATCGGTGAACTGCAGGCAGACAAACTTGACGTTCTCCTCGACCACGCGCTTCTCAATCTCGTGTCCCATGGCTGCGCTCCTCCTGATCTGCATCCCTTCGGCCCGGAAGTGCTGGCGGTGGCCGAGACCCGCGCCCGAAAAACAAACAGGGCACGCCGGGCGTGCCCTGTGCGCGGTCGGGACCGCAGCTCAGACGGACGCCCTTCCAGAATCGACAGGCGCGCGTACGGACGCATGCACCTGGCCACCCTGCGCCACTTGTCCCGCCCGTCACCGAACGGTTTTCGCGCCGCAGTACTCTGGAAGGGAGAGAGGAACTTGTGGCGAGCTCCGGAGGCTTCCGCTGATCGCTCGATTTTCCCCGGATCTTCCCGGGTTAGCCCTGCCCCGCGGCAGGGAACCTCCGCCTCGTAGTCTCAGCCGAAGCTGAGACCCATACGCTGGTCTCCCTGTATTCGGTTGTAGCGTGCCCTCTTCTAGGACAAGATTCTAACAAGACTGATCCACCCGAGTCAAGCGTCCTTCGGCGAGCACGACTTCCGAGACCCCTACCCATGGAGACTTGCGTGCGCTACGACCGGACAGCGTCACAAATGGGGGGTGTCGGGTCCGAACAGGGCGCGGCCCGCGGGTCGAGATCGGGCCGGGGCAACTGCGTTCGACCCTGCCGAGCGGGCGTATCCGCGTGCCGGTCTGGCCGAAGGCGTTCGCGGGGGGAGGCAGTCAGGGATCAGGCCCCGGGCGCGATCAACCGGAGCCTCAGAACCCGGCGCGTGTGCACATCGACTCGCGCGACTTCTGCCCGACGCAGGCCAACCAGCCAGACAATCGAACCCGATTGACAAATGACGGGCCACAGGGGACGCGCGGCCGCGGGGACTCTGCCTTCTTGGAACAGGTCGGAAAGCTTCTTGCTTCCCGGCGCGCCGAACGGCGTCATGCGGTCTCCTGGCCTGGGTGCGCGGAGGGTGACATCCAGGCCAAAGGCCTGAGCGTCGAAGGCCGTCTCCCATCTCGCATCGGTGCGATAGGTGCGAGTTCCCTTGGCGGCCGCTTCCTCGGCCGCCTCGAGCTTCCATCCGTCCCTCAACTGGATGCTGAAGGGAGCCTGCAGGCGCACCTCGGCCGGCGCCTCGAGTTGCGGATGGGCCCCGGCAGAGGGTCGAGGAGCACCTCCCTTGGAGAACACGAGGTTGCCAGCTTCGGCCCGCATTTCGACATCGCCCGGTAGAGAGGTCCAGCGCTCCGAACGCAGACAGGCACGCGCCCGTTCGACTGCCTGGAAACCCACTTCGGCTCCCTCGCCGCTCAGGTCACACAGGATCTCACGCAGGATGACCCTCTGTACGCCAGGCGGAAGGCCAAGCAGTTTCTCCTGATCAACCTGCACGCTGTCCGGTGCCGGTGGCCCCACCAATTCCGGCACGACGAGACCGAGGAGTGATTCCAGCGCCTGCGCGTCGCCTGCCAGGACGTCGGCTGTGCGCGCCAGCGTCTGTCGGATGGCCGGATTGTAGGTGGCCAGGAGCGGGAGCAGCTCCAGGCGAACCCGGTTGCGCAGAAAGACCGTCTGTTCGTTGGTGGGGTCGGTGCGAATCGCGAGCCTGCGCTCGCGGCAGTAGGCCAGCGTCGTCTCCCGGGGGACCCCGAGCAGCGGTCGCACGAGCCGCAAGTCTGCATCCTGCGGCTCGCCGGTGACGTCATCCAGACGGCATGCCGGGCGCATTCCCCGCAGCCCGCGCGTCCCGGATCCGCGCAACAGGTGCATCAGGACCGTCTCGGCCTGATCATCCTGCGTGTGGCCCACGGCGATCGTTCGGCATGCATAGTCGCGGGCGACCGAAGCGAGGAACCGGTAGCGCGCCTTGCGGGCGTGATCCTCGAGCGAACCCGGCCCCGCCTCCAAGCTCCCCGGCTCGATCCGCTGGGCAACCGCCGGAACCCCGAGCGAAGCCGCAAGGCGCAGGACATACCGCCCATCGGCCCAGCTCGAGCGTCGCAGGCCATGGTCCAGGTGCGCGGCGATGACAGGAACCCCGAGGCTGACCAGGCCGTGCAGCAGGCATACGCTGTCACCGCCGCCCGAGACACCGACAAGTACACCCTCCCCGGGGAGCAAGACCCCGAGGGTCTCCAACTCGCTTTCAATCGCCTTCAGGACGTCCATCGCTTGGGTTCACCAGCCGCCGCGGGGGTTCCGTGGAATCGAGGCGTGACCCACTCCAGGCCCTGCGTTTGGGTTTCGTGTCCTACGACATCTGCCTGATCCATTGCTTCACGATCGATCTGAGCGCACCTTTCTTGGATTCTATTTCCTTCATGTCCATCAGGACGACGATGCATCTATCTTTGGCGACCCACTTAAGCATGCCGGATGGATCGTAGATCGAAATCTCCGGGGAGCGGGCTCGAACTCTAGCCCCGAAGTGAAGGACCACTTGAACGGCATCCTTCGGCCGCAGGTTGAACGTTGCGAAGTGCTCGGTCGTTGAGAAGCTGGGTGCATTCCACTTGATGCTCTCGTGGATGCGCGCATCGGCGCCCAGAAGGATGGCCCTGACCGCCTCGATCTCGGCCTTGCGTGGATGCTCCAGCGTTGCAAGGAATTCATCGACTTCACTCGGGGCGGCTTCCTTCACGGCCTTCGAGGACCGTGCCTTCCTGGTGACCATTCCCGTCCTCCCGGTCGGTCGGGGGTGCAGGCTGATGCCCAGGATTATATGCGCCGGGGTGATTCACGGCGTTCTCTCCCCGCCCCGGATGCCTGCCGGGACCCCTATGCTATAATCGCCCATGGTCCTGCCGGGAAGTCGGGCCCGAGCCTGCCTTCCGGCGACCGCCGAGCCCCAGGAGGACTTCCCCGTTGGCCTTCAATCCACTGAACTGGCTTCTCGGCCTGTTCTCGCTGGACATCGGGATCGACCTGGGCACGGCCAACACATTGGTCCTGGTGCGCGGCAAGGGCATCGTCATCAACGAGCCTTCGTGGGTGGCGATCGAGAAGAAGTCCAAGCGCCCGCTGGCCATCGGCTCGGAAGCCAAGGAGATGGTCGGCCGCACGCCGCCCAACGTGGTCGCCCTCCGGCCGCTCAAAGACGGCGTGATCTCCGAATTCGACATCACCGAGGCGATGCTCGAGTACTTCATCGGCAAGGCTCATGAACAGAGCATCGTGCCCGTGCCGCGCCCGCGGGTGGTGGTCGGCATTCCCAGCGGGGCCACCGAGGTCGAGAAACGCGCCGTGTACGATGCGACGATGGCTGCCGGCGCCCGCGAAGCCTATCTAATCGAGGAGCCGATGGCTGCGGCGCTGGGCGCCGGGCTGCCGGTGGGCGAAGTGCGCGGATCGATGATCGTCGACATCGGCGGCGGCACCACGGAGCTGGCGGTGTTCTCCATGGGCGGCGTCGTCGTCTCGCGCTCGCTGCGCGTCGCCGGCGACGAGATGGATCAGGACATCGTCAACTACGTGCGCAATAAGTACAACCTGCTCACCGGGGAGCGAATGGCCGAACGGACCAAGATCGCCATCGGATCTGCGTACCCGTTGAAGGAAGAGCATACGGTCACGGTGCGCGGGCGCAATCTCGTTTCCGGACTGCCCGAGGCGATCGAGGTCTCGTCGGTCGAGATCCGCGACGCGCTCTCCGGATCGGTGCGCACAATCATCGATACGATCCGGGACGCCATCGACGAGATTCCGCCCGAGTTGATCGCCGACCTGATGGAGTCGGGGCTGTGCCTGGCCGGCGGCGGGTCACAGCTTCAGGGGCTGCCCGAGCGGCTGGCCAATGAACTCAAGATGCGCGTCTGGGTCGCCTCCGACCCGATGACCTGCGTCGTGCGCGGCGCGGGGTCGATCCTGGAGGATCTGGACGCCAACAAGCCGTTCCTGACCGGCCTCGATCGGGGCACGGTCTGATCCACCCCCGCGGCCGGCGCAAGCCATGAAACGACCTCCTCGCGAAGCCTGGCGGCCGGAATCCTGGTGCTGGTGGCACTGGCACTGCTGGTGCTCTCGCTCTCGGGGTTCCTGACCTCGATCCGAGGGGCAGCGCTGGTCCCCGTGGCTGCCGCGCAGGAATGGATCGCGGTCCGTTTCACCACCCTGCGCAATCTGTTGGCGGCGCCCAGCGACGTGGCCGTCCTGCGCCAGCAGAACGCCGACCTCCAGGCGGAAGTGGCTCAGCTCCAGCGAGAAGTGATCACGCTGCGCGAGCAGGCGGCGGAGGCCGAGATCCTCGGCGCGCTGCTCAACTACGCCCGGTCGAACCCCGACAGCCGCTATCTGGCGACCAACGTCATCGGGCGAGATGTCAGTCCCTACCTGCGTTCCCTCTGGATCGGGAGCGGCACCGATGCTGGAATTGCTCGCGGCATGCCCGTGGTCACCGCCCGCGGACTGGTCGGCCGTGTCGTCGAAGCCTTCCCGACTGCCGCCCGCGTCCAGCTGATCACCGATCCCCAATCTGCGGTTAATGTTCGTCTGCAAAACTCAAGGGCGGACGGCATTACGGTGGCCCAACCCAACGGGGAACTGTGGATGGACCAGGTCAATCAAGGAGTTCAGATCACCGCCGGTGAGCTGGTGCTGACCTCCGGGTTGGGCGGCGGCTATCCGCCCGACATCACCGTCGGCCAGGTGGCGAGCATCCGCGCCCGCGACTACGAGCTCTTTCAACAAGCGGTCCTCCAGCCGGGAGTCGACTTTGAGGACCTGGAGATCGTCCTGGTGATCACCAGCTTCCAGCCCGTGCCGGTCGCGAGCGGCGGATCGTAGATTCTCCCATGGCCTATGCAATCGGGCTCCCCCTGATGGCGCTGCTGGCGATTCTGCAATCCGCTGTGGCCTCTCAGCTTCGCCTGGCTGACGGTCGTGCCGATCTCGTGCTGGTGGCGGTCGTCGCGTGGGCGCTTACCGGACGTTCTCAAGAAGCGATGGTGCTCGGCCTGGCCGGAGGACTTTTCCTGGATCTCCTCTCGGCGCTCCCTCTGGGCAGCACGGGACTAGCGATGGTTCTCGTGGCCTTTGTGGTATCCCTTACCGAAGGACGGCTATGGGGCGCCCACCTGCTGACCCCGCTCGGCGTGGTCTTCGCCGCATCCCTGTTCTTCTCGGCCTACATGCTTCTGGCATCGGTGATCGTCGGAGCGCGCGTCGATGTCCCCAGCCTGGCATCGCGGATCCTGCTCCCCGAAACGTTCCTCAATATGCTGCTGGCCATCCCGGCAGCGCAGCTGGCCACGGGCCTGAAGCGTGCGCTCGTCCCACCTGAGGTTGAAATCGGATGAGGCTCCTCCCGGCCGAAGGCAGCAAGATCCCCCTGTGGCGGCTGACCGTCACCTATGCCGCGATGGCCCTCGTGGCCTTCGCCTTTGTCGCCCGGCTGTTCAATCTGCAGATCCTGCAGGGCGCCAGTTTCCTGGAAGCGGCGCGCGAGAACCGCATCACCAACGTTCGCCTGCCGGCGCCGCGCGGCGTGATCTACGACCGCAACGGCTCGCTCATGGTCCGCAACCTGCCGGCGTACAACGTGATGGTCACCCCGGCCTATCTCCCCGATAGTGAAGCCGAGATCGAAATGATCTACGCCCGTCTGGCTGAATTGACCGGTGTCCCGATCAGTCAGGAAGGCGAGAAGGCCGCCCGCTGCGTCGCCGGGCGCGGCGTTCGCCAGTTGGTGGAGGAGCGCGCTTCGATCGCACCCTACGAGGCCTGGCCGATCGCCTGTGACGTGAGCGAGAGCGTGGCGCGGGTCCTGCGCGAGCAGCAGGGCGACTTGCCAGGCGTGAGCATCGAAGCCGCGCCCGTGCGCAATTACTCCACCGGTGCACTGACCTCGGCCATCCTCGGGTACCTCGGCCCGATCCCCGCCTCCCTGGCCCAGCAGCTGGAAGAACTCGGCTTCGTGTCCGATCGGGACCGCATCGGCTACTCCGGGATCGAGGCCGCGTACCAGGCGGTGCTGTCCGGAAGCAACGGTTTCAAGCAGGTCGAGGAAGATGTCGCCGGCCGGCCTCTGCGGGAAGTCGGGGAGGTCCGGCAGCCGACACCCGGCAGCAGCCTGCGCTTGACGATCGATACCCGGCTGCAGGCGGCCGCCGACACGGCGCTGCGAAACCGCATGGAGTTCATTAACCGCTTCGCCGGCGAAATCCGAACGCCGCTCGGCGTGGTCATCGCCATGAACCCGCAGACCGGTGAGATCCTGGCGCTGGTCACACTGCCGACCTATGAAAGCAATCGCCTGGCGCGGTTCATCCCGCAGGACTACTACCAGGCGCTGATTGAAGACGAGCGGGGTAAGCCGCTCGTCAATCACTCCATCTCGTCCACCTTCCCGCCGGGTTCGACGTTCAAACTGGTGACGTCGGTTGGCGCGCTGAACGAGGGGGTGATTACCCCGCAGCAGACGATCGTCGACCCGGGGAAAATCACGATCCAGAACGCGTACTTCCCCAACGACCCTGGTCAGGCCAAGGACTTCGTGTGCTGGAAGCGAGATGGCCATGGCCGGGTTGATTTCCTGCACGCGCTCGCGTTTTCCTGCAACGTGTATTTCTACAAGGTCGGCGGCGGGTTCCCCGGCGAGCAAATCCGCGATGGCGGGCTGGGGATCGACGACATCTCCCGCTATGCCTACGCCCTCGGCTACGGAGCGCCCCTGGGGCTCGAACTGCCGGCCGAGGAGGGCGGTCTGATCCCAAGCCGCGATTGGAAACGCATCACGCTCGGCGAGAGCTGGTCGACCGGCGACACCTACAACACGGCCACCGGCCAGGGATTCGTTCTGGCAACACCCCTCCAGGTGCTCACGTCGGTCTCCACGATCGCCAACAACGGCAAGGTAATGTGGCCCCACCTGGTCGAGGAGGTGCTGGACGGCGAGGGCAACACGCTGCGTGCCGTACAGCCGTGTGTCTTGTGGGACCTGTTGGACGGAGCGATTACACCCGTGGAAGAGATCGGCAGCTGCCGCGACCTGCCGGAAAGCATCCTCTCCCAGCTCGAAACGCGTGAGTTCACTCCCGATGTCGACGTGCAGCCTGAGGTGCTTGAGCTCGTTCGCCAGGGCATGCGCATGGTCGTCACCGAAGGCACTGCCGAAGACTACGCCCAGCTCGAAAACATCTCCTCCGCAGGGAAGACGGGCACCGGGGAGTTCTGCGACAAGGTCGCCGATGACAAGGGGTTGTGCATCCCCGGCTTGTGGCCCACGCACGCCTGGTACGCGGCTTTCGCCCCGTACGAGAACCCGGAAATCGCCGTGGTGGCCTTCGTGTACAACGGCGCCGAAGGCGCCATCACCGCCGGGCCGATAGTCAAGCAGGTCCTCGAGGCCTACTTCAATTTGAAAGCCATCGACGCCGCCCGCCAGAGCTAGCGGGTGGGCGTGCTATAATCCCACAGTTAGGTCATCATGAACAGCGGACTTGCGGTGAAAGGCGTCGGTGACGGCCTTCTGGTCCACGTTCCCGAAGGACCGTGGGAGGAGGCCCTGGCGTCGCTGTTGCTGACGGTCGACGAGGGGGGCGAGTTTTTCAAGGGAGCGCGGCTGGCGCTGCAGCTCGAAGGGCGCGATCTCGGTGCGGCGGATCTCGGGCACCTGCGCGACCTGCTGGCGGGCCGCAGCGTCAATCTGTGGGCTATCCTGGGGACTTCCCAGGTGACCCGTTCGGCTGCAGCCGACCTGGGCCTGGCGCTCGACCTCGGGCGCCCGAGCCAGCGGGCCCGGGAAGAGGACGAGCCGATCGAGACCGAGCTGCCGGGTGAGCACGCCGCCCTGGTCCACCGCACGCTGCGCTCGGGGCACCACATTCATTATGCCGGTCATGTGGTCGTCGTCGGGGATGTGAATCCCGGCGCCGAGATCATCGCCGGAGGGGATGTGATCGTGTGGGGGCGCCTGCGGGGAGTCGTGCACGCAGGCGCCGGAGGGAACGAGGAAGCCGTCGTGTGCGCCCTCGACCTGGCGCCCACACAGCTGCGGATCGCCGGCCAGATTGCGATTTCCCCGGAGCGGCGCGGTACGGCTCAGCCGGAGATGGCCAGGCTGAAAGACGGACAATTGGTCGCCGAGAAGTGGATCGATGAGCACCGCCGCAAAGCGGACGAGCACGGGAGCACTGGATGACAGCCAAAGCTGCCACGATCACCTCCGGGAAGGGAGGCGTTGGCAAGACCACTGCCACCGCCAATCTCGGAGTCGCCCTGGCCACGGCCGGATACCGCGTCGTCTGCATTGACGGCGATATCGGGTTGCGCAACCTCGACGTGGTCATGGGCCTCGAGAACCGCATCGTCTACGACCTGGTCGATGTGGTCGAAGGTCGCTGCAAACTGCGTCAGGCGCTGATCAAGGACAAGCGCCTGGCCGATCTCTATCTGATCCCCGCCGCCCAGACGCGCGACAAGACGGCCGTGTCGCCTGCCGACATGGTACGCCTGGTCAAGGAGCTGCGCGGCGACTTCGACTGGGTGTTGATCGACTCGCCGGCCGGGATCGAGCGCGGTTTCCGCAACGCCATCGCACCGGCGGACCTCGTCCTGATTGTCACCAACCCGGAGGTCTCCGCGGTGCGCGACGCCGACCGGATCATCGGACTGGTGGAGGCAGAGGAGAAGAACCCTCCCAAGCTGATCGTCAACCGGGTGAAGCCCGAGATGGTCAAGCGCGGCGACATGCTCTCCACCGGCGACATCCTGGACGTGCTGGCGATCGACCTGATCGGCATCGTGCCCGAGGACGAGTCGGTCACCGTGGCAACCAATCAGGGCACGCCGGCGGTCCTGGACCCCAAGAGCCGCGCCGGCAAGGCCTTCCGCGATATCGCCCGTCGGATGAACGGCGAAGAAGTCCCGTTCGAAAGCCTGGAGGCCAAGGACGGATTCTTCGGCCGCCTGTCGCGCATCGTCCGACCAGGAGGCGCATGATGAGCTTCTTCGATCGGCTGCGCGGCGACCGCCGCAGTGCCCGGGCGGCCAAAGAGCGCCTCCAGCTGGTGCTGATTCACGATCGGGCCGATTTTCCCCCGGGCAAGCTGGAGGCCCTCCGGGATGACCTGATCGCCACCCTGTCGCGCCACATTGAGATCGACACGGGGCGAGTGAACATCACGCTGACGCAGGATCGCCATCAGCAGCGGCTGGTCGCCGACATCCCCCTGGCGCCGCCTCGCGCCCGCCGCAGGGAGTCGCGCTAGGCGTGCAGGTTTCTTCGCGCGTCTGGCGCCACTTCGACGTCTGGCTCCTGGCGGCGGTCGCCGCCCTGACGATCGCCAGCGTCGCCATGATCCAGTCGGCCATCGCCGGAAACGAGACCCTGGCCGGGCTCGTGCCGCGCCAGATGATCTATGCTTTGCTCGGCCTAGTCGTCATCCTGCTCGTGGCCGCCGTCGACTACCGCTTCTGGTCGGCGGTCGCCCGCCCGATTTACGTCGTCGTGCTCGTGTTACTGGGGCTGATCTTGGCGGCCGGTTTCGTCGGCTTCGGTGCGGCGCGCTGGTTCGATGTCGGCATCGTCCTGATCCAGCCGTCCGAACTCTCGAAGATGCTGATGGTGATCGTCGTCGCGGATTATCTCGCCCGGCACCAGCACGAGATCGGCCAGTTCCGCTTTTTCTTCCGCAGCCTGGTGCTCACCGGCATCCCGGTGGTGCTGGTCTTCCTGCAGCCCGACCTGAGCACGGCGATCGTTCTGGGAGTTATCTGGGTGGCGCTGGTGTTCGCCTCCGGCGCGCGGCTGCGGCATTTCCTGGTGCTGTTGGCCATCGCCGGGCTTGTGCTCCTGCTGCTCTCGCCTCTGTTGGTCAATTACTTCACCACGGGCTACGTGGCCGGTGAAGACTTCCTGTTCGTTCAGCGCTACCAGATGCAGCGCATCGTCTCGTTCATCCTGCCGGATCCCGAGGCCCATTTCGGCGAGAGCTACAACGTCAACCAGGCGCTGATCTCGATTGGATCCGGAGGCTGGTTCGGGCAGGGGTACGGCCACGGCACGCAGACGCAATTGCGATTCCTCAAGGTGCGCCACACCGACTTCATCTTCTCGGCGCTCTCGGAGGAGTTCGGCTTCGTGGGCGCCACCACCTTGCTGGCCGTGCTGATGTTCATCATCCTGCGCTGCCTGCGCGCCGCCCGGCTGGCGCGCGATCAGTTCGGCGCGTTGATCTGCTACGGCGTCGCCATCCTGCTGATGTTCCAGTCGGCAATCAACATCGGCATGAACCTGCAGCTGCTGCCGGTTTCCGGCTTGCCGCTGCCCTTCTTCTCGTACGGCGGATCCTCGCTTGTCGCCAGCCTGCT
The DNA here is from genome assembly GCA_963777165.1 of uncultured Chloroflexia bacterium. Lineage (GTDB taxonomy): Bacteria > Chloroflexota > Anaerolineae > Anaerolineales > E44-bin32 > DYJB01. Next base: position 355,718 of record CAVZPO010000023.1, on the reverse strand, counting down.
GGGGATCGGCATGGTGGAGAGCGTGATCCTGCGACACAAACGCATCGAGCTCTAAGCTCGTCCACCGGAGATTCGGCATGCCTTCCAGCCCTCCCGCCCGCGCCCGATTCGCCCCCTCCCCCACCGGCCGGTTCCACATCGGCGGGGCACGCACCGCGCTGTATGACTATCTCCTGGCGCGCCAGACCGGCGGGCAGTTCATCCTGCGCATCGAGGACACCGACCAGAAGCGCTTCGACCCGAAGGCCGAGCGCGAGCTGATGGACAGCTTGAAGTGGCTGGGACTGGAATGGGACGAGGGTCCCGATGTGGGGGGTCCCTACGGTCCCTACCGGCAATCGGAGCGCAAGGCGATCTACAAGCGTTACGCCGACGACCTGGTGCGGCGCGGGCACGGCTATGTCTGCTTCTGCTCCTCCGAGCGGCTGGCCCAGATGCGTCAGGAGCAGCAGAAACACAAGCAGCCTCCGCGCTACGACGGGCTGTGCCGCGAGCTGGCGCCGAGCGCGGCGCAGGCACGCATCGATGCCGGCGAACCGTACGTCGTCCGCCTGAAGACGCCGCGTCAGGGCCAGACGACGGCCGTCGACCACATCCGCGGCCCGATCACGGTCGAGAACGCCGACCTCGACGATTTCATCCTGATGAAGTCCGACGGCCTGCCCGTCTATCACCTGGCGGCGATGGTGGACGACCGCGAGATGAACATCACGCACGTCCTGCGCAGCTCGGAATGGCTGCCCACGTTTCCACTGCACGTGCTGATCTACCAGGCCTTCGAATGGGAGCAGCCGGTGTGGGTGCACCTGTCCGTGTTCCTCAATCCGTCGGGCAAGGGCAAGATGAGCAAGCGCCACGCCGTCGATCCGAAGGGCGGCGTGAGCTCGATCTTTCCGCTCGACATGCGCGACCTGGGTTACCTGCCCGAGGCGGTCGTCAACTGGCTGGCGCTGATGGGCTGGTCCTACGACGACCACACCGAGCTGTTCAGCATGGCCGACCTGATCGACCAATTCTCGCTCGCCAAGCTCACGCCCAGCCCGGCGGCCGTGAATTTCGGCAAGCTCGACCACTTCAACGGCCTGTACATTCGAGCGCTGCCTAATGACGAGTTGGCGCGGCGCCTGCTTCCGTTCCTGGAGGAGGCAGGACTCACGCCGGCGCCTGGAATGCTGGAGCGGATCGCGCCGTTGATCCGCGAGCGGATCCGCACCCTCGAGGAGTCGGTCGAGGTCGCCGGCTTCTTCTTCCGTGACGACGTCCGACCGGCGGACGAGATGTTGCCCGGCAAGGGCCTCGAGCCAGGCACAGGGTGCTGCCGCGGCGCGGCGCACCTTGAAGGTTATCGAGGCCGCGCCGGCCTTCGACGAAACCCTCGAGGCTTCGCTCCGAGCGTTGGCTGAGGAGCTGGGCCTCTCGGCCGGGGCGCTCTTCGGGCTGCTCCGGCTCGCAGTCACCGGCCAGCCCGTCAGCCCCCCACTCCTGGAGAGCATGGCCGTGATCGGAAAGCCCATCGTCATGGCGCGCATCGCCGGCGTCGCCTCTCGGCTGGAGGCGATGGTCGGCTGACGTCGCTCGGCGCGCGCGCCTATGGTAGAATCTCGCGTGCCTTGGGGGTTCGTCTAGTGGTAGGACAACGGACTCTGAATCCGTATGCCGAGGTTCGAATCCTCGACCCCCAGCCTGAGGCCCCGGTTCCCGGGGCCTTTTCGTTTTCCGCGCCAGCCTCCACCCCCAGCGCCCCGAGCTGAGTGTCAGAACACATGCGCCACGGGTGACGGATTCCCCCTGCCGGGCATTCCGCTTTGTGAGACTATATATGCAGGAGTGTGCATATGACGACCCGCCGCTTGCCGGTCCGCGAGGCCGAATTGTTCAAGGCATTGGGCCACCCCATCCGCCTCCAAATCCTGTCGGTGCTGGCGCAGGAAGAAGCGTGTGTCTGTCACCTGGAGGCGCGGCTGAAGATGCGCCAGGCGTATCTCTCGCAGCAGCTGGCCGTGCTGCGCGAAGCCGGGCTGGTGGCCGAGCGGCGCATGGGCCCGTACGTCTACTACCGTGCCCGCCGGCCGCAGGTTGGCGAGTTGATCGACTTCGTGCGCCAGTTTGCCGGCTCCGCTCATCTGGGCGTCCCCGAGGGCGATCCGGGTGCCTGCTCCTGCCCGCGCTGCGTCGTGCTCGCCCAGCCGCTGGCCGAATTGACTCACCGTCATGCCCGGTCGGCCGCACCTCGGAGCGAAGGATGAGGCGCGGGACAGCGACCGTCCGGACCGGGCCCAGCCCCGCTCCTTTGCGATGGGGGATCTTGGCGTGAGCGTTCTGGCGACGCTTGCACACCTCGTGCAGAGCGGCCTCGGCAATCTCGCCGCGTACCTGGCAGCCCACGTGCTGCTGTGCCTGGTGCCGGCCTTCTTCATTGCCGGCGGCCTCTCGGCGTTGATCCCCAAGGAGTTGATCACGCGCTTCCTGGGGCGCAAGGCGCCGAAGATCGTCTCCTATCCAGCCGCGGCGATGGCCGGTTCGGTGCTGGCCGTGTGCTCCTGCACGATCGTTCCGCTCTTCGCCGGGATCTACAAGAAGGGCGCCGGCATCGGCCCGGCGATCACCTTCCTGTTCTTCGCCCCCGCGGGCAACATCCTGGCGTTGGCCTACACAGGCGTCGCCATCGGCGCCGACCTGGCCTTTGCCCGGCTGTTCCTGTCGCTGGCGTTCGGAATCGGCATCGGGCTGATCATGGCTCTGATCTTCCGCCAGGCCGACGTGGATCATGACCGCCAGACCGATGACCTCTTCGCCGGCCGCGGCAGCGTGCGTCGTGCGACGGTGATCTTCCTTCTGGTCCTGATCGCCCTGCTCCTCTCCGGAACGCTCAAGATCGGCCTGCTCACCAACACCGTTGCGCAGGTGACGCTGCCCATCGGCGGCATCGACGCTCTGGAGCAGGCGCTCTTCCGCATCATTCCCTTTGACGCCGCCCGCGGCGAGGAGGGGGTGACGGCGCAGGGGCTGGTCCTCATCGCCCTGTTGGTGCTGATCGGGCTGGCCGCGTGGCGCGGTCTGGAGAATGTGCTCGAAGGCTCCAATCGTTGGACAGGAATTGCACTTGGCCTGATCGCGCTGACCTTGCTGGTCGCCGCGCTCGGGATGGAGCCGGCCGGAGGCGGCTTGCTCCTGCGATTCCCGGGCAAGTTCTTCGCTGTCCTCCTGGCCCTGATCGCCCTAAGCTGGCTCGCGCGCACGCGCCTGACCGAGCACGAGCGGCGCGACTGGCTGTGGGAGTCCTGGCGGTTCGTCAAGCAGATCTTCCCATTGCTGCTCGTCGGGGTGTTCATCGTCGGCATCCTGCGCGAGCTGATCCGTCCGGAGTGGATCGAGTCGCTGGCCGGACGCAATTCGCTGCTGGGCAACCTGGCCGGCGTGGGCTTCGGGGTCTTCATGTACTTCCCGACGCTGGTCGAAGTGCCGATCGCCAACATGTTCCTGCGCCTGGGCATGCACCGTGGCCCGCTTCTGGCCTACCTGATGGCCGATCCCGAGCTCAGCCTGCAAAGCATCCTGTTGCTCGCTGCCATCATCGGCCGGACGAAGGCCTGGACGTATGTAGCCTGGGTCGCACTCTTCAGCACGGCTGCCGGCCTGATCTACGGTTCCTGGGTGGACGGCGCAAGCCTTGGGCGGATCGTCGTCTACCTGGCGGCCTTCCTCGCCCTCCTGGCCGCCGGGCTGTACGTGGCAGGACGCCGAAGCGCGCAGCAGCCGCACCCGGCCGCCGCCGACTGATCGTTTCAGCAACACATGAGCACGTCCATTCGATCGGAGGGGTTAAGATGCTGACCATCAAAGTCCTGGGCTCCGGCTGTCCGAACTGCAAGAAGGTCGAGGCGATCGCTCGTCAGGCTGCCTCCGGCCTCGGCGTGGAGGCGGACTTCGTCAAGATCACCGACTACGGCAAGATCATGGAGTACCCGATCCTGTCCACACCCGGGCTGGTGATCAACGAACAGGTGGTCTGCAGCGGCCGCATCCCCACCCAGGCGGAAGTGACGACCTGGTTGGCCGACGCAGTGGGCTGAAGCATGAAGCGCCGCCGGGTCTTGTTCCTGTGCACGGGCAACTCCTGCCGATCCCAGATGGCCGAGGCCATCGTCAACTACGACCTGGGCGACGTCTGGGAGGCCTTCAGCGCCGGTACCAGGCCGGCGGGGGCCGTCCACCCGATGGCGCTTTCGGCGCTGGCGGAAGCGGGCATCCATCACCAGGGCCGCTCCAAGTCCGTGGACGAATTCCGCCAGGCGGAGTTCGACCTCGTCGTGACCGTGTGTGATTCGGCGGCCGAGGAGTGCCCAATCTGGCTCGGGAAGGGCAAGCGCCTTCACATCGGCTTCCCCGATCCGGGTCGCGCCACGGGAACCGACGCACAGGTGATGGAAGTCTTCCGTTCGGTGCGCGACGATATCCGCCGCCGGGTGGTCTCGGCGCTGAGTTCAACTCCCGAAGCATGAGCCAGGAGGCATCCATGGCAGAGCGCGCCGCCGGTGTGACCCGGCGACTTTCGACCCTCGATCGCTACCTGACCTTGTGGATCTTCCTCGCCATGGCCGTCGGCGTCGGCCTGGGGTATCTCTTTCCCGAGGCGGTGGAGAGGTTCAACCAGGCCGTCTCGGTGGGCACGACCAACCTCCCGATCGCCCTGGGCCTGATCCTGATGATGTACCCGCCGCTGGCCAAGGTGCACTACGAGGAGCTGGGCGACGTCTTCCGCGATTGGAAGGTGCTGGGTTTCTCCCTGCTCCAGAACTGGGTCATCGGCCCGATCCTGATGTTCGTCCTGGCCGTCGTCTTCCTGCGCGGCTACCCGGACTACATGGCGGGGCTGATCATGATCGGGCTGGCGCGCTGCATCGCCATGGTGATCGTCTGGAACGAACTGGCGAAGGGCGACAGCGAGTACGCCGCAGGATTGGTCGCCTTCAACAGTCTGTTCCAGGTCTTCTTCTACAGCGTGTATGCGTACGTCTTCATCACCGTGCTGCCGACCTGGCTCGGGCTGCAAGGCAGCGCCGTCCATGTCACCATCGGCGAGATCGCCAGGAGCGTCTTCATCTACCTGGGCATCCCGTTCCTCGCCGGCTTCCTCACCCGGCTGATCCTCCTGCGCGCCAAGGGCAAGGAGTGGTATGAGACGCAGTTCGTGCCGCGCATCAGCCCGTTAACGCTGGCGGCCCTGCTGTTCACCATCGTGGTGATGTTCAGCCTCAAGGGACAGCTGATCGTCGCCATCCCGCTGGACGTCGTGCGCATCGCCATCCCGCTGATCATCTACTTCGTGGTGATGTTCCTGGTCTCCTTCTGGATGGGGCGGCGCATCGGGGCCGACTACTCGAAGACCACCACGCTGGCCTTCACCGCCGCCAGCAACAACTTCGAGCTGGCCATCGCCGTGTCGGTGGCGGTGTTTGGGATCAACTCCGGGGCGGCGTTCGCTGCCGTCATCGGGCCGCTGATCGAGGTGCCGGTGATGATCGGGCTGGTGAATGTGGCCTTCGCCCTCCAGCGGCGCTACTTCCGGAACGGGACCGCTCGCGCGCCGGCCACGATCGCCTAAGCGGCCGAGGGCGGACGCTCTCCGCCGGCCGGCAATCGACCGGTGCGATCTGGGCTGATGGCGGGAGTGATCGGGGCTCCCGGCACTCGCCGATTGGTTTGCGGCGGCGCCCGCCGCGGGTTTCGGATTGCGGCGAGGACGGCCGAAGCCTGATCGGGCGCGGGCGCGAAGCGAAGATCTGCGCACGGCGGCTTAATCTGCCGCCGGTACCGATCAGAATGCAGATCGTAAGGAGCGTGCGGCATGGACGCGCCGGACGAACGCGAGGCTGAAGACGAGGTGAACGTCGAGCCCGGCGGCTGTTGCTGCGGCGACCCCTACGCCGGCCTGCCACCCGAGCTACGACCGAGGCCGGCGGCCCGTAACGACGGCTTACGTGAGGCTACCTGCCCGAAGTGCGGATTGATCTTCTGGACGAACCGGGTGACCGACGTCTGTATCCGGTGCCAGTAGGAAGGCCGAGTCTGCCGGCAGGGTCGGGAACTGGGCGCTGCGCACCCGGGATGGTCCCTCACGAATGGGAGCCGGCGGCTGCCCATTCGGCTGGGCACTTTGCCAAGTGAGGTCATCATGTTCAGGTCGACCAGGGCAATCTCATTGGTCCTCGAGGACGTCGAGCTGATCGAGCTGACGCGCATCCTGATGGATGACGATGCCGAGGCTGCTCTAGATTTCCTCAAGTGCCATCTCAAGGGCAAGGCCAAAGAGTTGTTGGAGGGCGGTTGAAGGGTGATGATCGACGTGCCCGGTGCGGGCATCCATACTGTACCCGGCAACCCTCAGAGGAATTGAGCATGGCGTTTCTAGCCTCAATCGCCTTCGAACGCACCCAGCCGTGCCTTGCCAATCCGGAGCGGATGATCATCGTCGGCCGCCCATCCCGGGAGTTGACCCCGGTTCTCCCCTACCTTGCCGGCCTCCCCAACCTGCTCGCGTGGAATCCCAGCCTGCCGTCTGTGACCCTTCGGCGCGCGGAGGGTTTCATCACGCTGACCGACCAACAGGTGCTCATCACCCAAGTGGAGGACGTGGAGGAAGGCATCCGGCTGCTCAACGTCCTGGCGGACGCCATCAATGCCACCTGGGACCAGCGGGAGGAGCTCGTCGCCATGCAGACGCGGCGGCAGGCTCCCCGCCCCCTCGACGTCTGGCATTTGCTGCCTCAGACGAACTGCCGCGCCTGCGGGCTTCCAACGTGCATGGCGTTTGCGTTTGCGCTCCTGCAGCATACGGCGGAGACGGCGGCCTGTCCGGCGCTCGGCGAAAGCGAAGGATCGCTGGCGGCTCGCTCCACGATCGAGTCGATGCTGTAGGAATTGTCCGGCGCCGAACGCCAGCCTGCTACGCCGTCCAGCACGCGGGCTTCGTGCTGGCACCCCGCAGACCCCTCGCACTTCCACGATCGGGGATTCCCGTATCGGACGCCGCCCTGCGAAAGTCGCAATGGTAGAATGCCCGCCATGGCTGGATCGAAGTGGCAAGAGGCACTCGACCGCACTCGCCGCGCTGCGTTGGGGCGCCTGTCGCAGCTCCTCGGAACGAGCGAGATCGACGCGGAAACATGGGAGGAGCTCGAGTCGGGCTTGATCCAGGCAGACGTCGGTGCGGCGCTGACCGCCGAGATCGTGCATGCACTCCGCGCCAAGGCCGTGTCCCAAGGACTGACGCGCAACGAGCAGCTGCGCTCCGCGTTGCGCACGTCCCTCGTGGAGCAGTTTGCAGCGCCAGCCGAGGCCTTCCCGGCCGAGGCCCCCCCGCCCGTCCCCCGTCCGCTCGTGTACGTGCTGGTCGGCGTGAACGGATCCGGGAAGACCACCTCGGCAGCCAAGCTGGCTGCGTTCCTCCAGCACCAGGGGCGAAGCGTCCTGTTCGCCGCAGCCGACACCTACCGCGCGGCGGCGGACGAGCAGCTTCAACTCTGGGCAAAGCGCCTGAAAGTTGATGTGATCTCCGGCAAGCCCGGGAGTGACCCGGCCGCCGTGGCTTACGATGCGGCGCAAGCGGCCCTCGCTCGGCAGGTGGACGCCCTGCTGGTCGACACATCGGGTCGGATGCACACCAGCCACAATCTGATGGCCGAACTGCAGAAGGTCTGCCGCGTGACGGGTAAGGTCGTCCCCGGCGCACCCCATCACGTGGTCCTGGTGCTCGATGCAACCACCGGCCAGAACGCGCTGACGCAGGCGCGTGCCTTCACCCAGGCCGTGGGGGTCACCGAGATTCTGCTCACCAAACTGGATGGATCGGCCAAAGGCGGGATCGCGCTTGCCGTCCACCGCAGCCTCGGCCTCCCGATCTCGTATGTCGGCCTGGGCGAAGGGACGGACGATCTGGAACCGTTCGATGCCGAAGCGTACGTGGAAGCGCTGCTCCCGGGCGGCTGACAAGCCCGCCGGGGGCGGGTAGAATAGAGGCCTGCCCCCGCCAAGCTCGGCCAGGGCCCGGGACCCAAGCCATGGATGATCTGATCGCCGAACTGCATCTCCTGGAGGATCGCCTCCAGGGTCTCCTGGTGCGTCTTTGACCTGGCCAAACGCCAGGACGAACTCACCCGGCTCGAACGCGAACTCCGAATCCCCCACACTTTGGGATGACCCCGAGCAGGCCCAGAAGATCATGCGCCGCATGGCGCAGCTGCGCGGCGAAGTGGATGCGTGGCGCGGGATGGAGAAGCGCCTGGCGGAAGCGCTCGAGCTCGCCTCCCTGGGCGATGAGAGCCTGCTGGCGGACCTGACCGCCGAGACTGCCTCGCTGCGCGCCGACCTGGACCGGCGCGAGTTCAACGCCATGCTCTCCGGGCCCTACGATTCGGACGACGCCATCGTCTCCATCCATGCCGGGGCCGGTGGGACCAACTCACAGGATTGGGCCGCCATGCTCCTGCGCATGTATCTGCGCTGGGCGGAGACCCACCGTTATGCCACCGAGCTGCTCGACAGCAGCGAAGGCGAGGAGGCGGGCGTCAAGAGCGTCACCCTGGCCGTGAACGGCGAGTACGCATTTGGCTACTTGCGCGCCGAGCGCGGCGTGCACCGGCTGGTTCGCCTCTCCCCGTTCGACTCCGCCCACCGCCGGCACACCTCCTTTGCCCTGGTCGAGGTCTATCCCCAGGTGCATGCCGCGGAGGAAGTCTTGATCAACCCGGCCGACCTGAAGATCGACACGTACCGGTCGGCAGGCGCCGGCGGGCAGAATGTCCAGAAGAACGAGACCGCCATCCGCATCACACACCTCCCGACCGGCATCGTCGTGACGTGCCAAAACGAACGTTCCCAAACTCAGAATCGTGAGAATGCCTTGAGAGTTCTCCGAGCCCGGCTGCTGGACGTCCAGCGGCAGAAGCAGGAGGACGAGATCGCCAAGCTCAAGGGAGATCACGTCAAGAACGAGTGGGGCAGCCAGATCCGATCCTACGTCCTGCATCCCTACCAGATGGTCAAGGATCACCGGACCGGACATGAGAGCGGCAACACGGCTGCCGTGCTCGACGGCGACCTGGACGGGTTCATCGAGGCGTACCTCCACGCCGGTCTGGAGACCCCGTCCACATCCGTCTAGCGCCGCCGGGGGTCGGTTGGCCGGGGTGGTGCCTGCCGCCGGTCCGGGCAGGAAGGCCGTCGATTGAGGGGTTGCCCGAAGGTTGGTATAATTCAAAGGTTAGGGAAATCGCGGGAGGAACCGTGCGGACTTACCTGGATCTGGCAATCATCGTCCTGTCGATCACGCTGGTGGTGATCATCGTGCTGCAGAGCCGCGGCGCCGGCCTGGGGGGCCTGGGCGGCGGCGACTACGGTGGCTACGGCTACCACGCGCGCCGGGGCATCGAGCGCCTGCTCTTCAACCTGACCATCGTGCTGAGCCTCGTCTTCTTCGCCATCACGCTGGTGAGCGTCGTCCTGGTGAGTTAGGCGCCGGCCCTCCCCTGCGCGCCCATCCATGGGAAAACTGCGCTGGCAGCTGATCATCGCCCTGGGCGGCCTGGTCCTGATCGCCGGACTGCTGCTGACCCAGGTGCCGGGCCCCGACCAGGTGGCGCCGGAGCCGGTGCGCGGCGGCACCTACGCCGAAGCCATCGTCGGTTCTCCCGTACGCCTTAACCCCGTCCTCGACGAGTACAACCAGGTCGATCGCGACATCGACCGGCTGCTCTACACCGGGCTGGTCCGTTTCGACGCCCAGGGGGCCCCGCAGCCCGATCTGGCTGAGAACTGGGCCATCTCGGCCGACGGCATGAACTACACGGTCACCCTGCGGCCCGAAGCCAAGTGGCACGACGGTGTTCCCGTGTCCTCGGACGATGTGATCTACACCTTCTCGAAGCTCCAGGATGCAGACTATCCGGGACCGGCCGATCTGCATGCGATGTGGGAGCAGATCGAGCTGACGAAGATCGATGACCGCACGGTCCAGTTCAAGCTGCCAGAGCCGTTCGCTCCTTTCCTGGACTATCTCTCCCTCGGCTTGCTCCCCGATCACCTGCTGCGCGGAGTATCGTCCAGCGATCTGGTCGATCACCCGATCAACCTGCAGCCGATCGGCACGGGCCCTTTCCGCTTTGTCGGCTTCGAGGTCGAAAGTGGTACGATCCGGCGTGTGAGCCTGGCCGCGTTTGAGGACTACTACGGTCAGCCGCCGTACCTCGAGCGCATCGACCTGCACTTCTTCGCCTCCCAAGCCGAGGCGCTGCAAGCCTACCAGTCCGGCGACGTGCAGGGAGTCGCTGCGCCGTCCGGCGACACGCTTCGAACTCTCCTCGCCGATCCCGAGACGAATATCTACTCCGCCCGGCTCCCGAGCGCCGGGGTCGTATTCCTCAACACGCGGCATCCCGAGAAGACCTTCCTGGGCGACAAACGCGTCCGCCAGGCGCTGCTCCTGGCCGTGAACAGGCAGTCGATCATCGACCGTGCCTTTGGCGGCCAGGCGGTGATCGCCAATGGACCGGTGCTGCCTGGCACGTGGGCGTTCTCGCAATCGCTCGTCCCCCTGCCCTTCGACCCAGAGCGCGCCGCGTCGCTGCTGGACGCAGCCGGGTGGGAGACGCCCGTCGGCGCGGCGGAGGGGTCGCCGGAGTATGTCCGCTCCAGCGAAGATCTGCCGCTGGCATTCACGCTGGTCTACCCCGACGACCCCGCTCATCAGGTGGTGGCACAGGCGCTCCAGGAGTACTGGCGACGCATAGGGGTTGTCGTCACGCTCACGGCTGCGCCCGCATCGGCGATCCTGACCGAATATCTGGAGCCGCGCGCCTTTGAGGCCGCGTTGATCGATCTCGACTTGTCGCGCTATCCGGACCCCGACCCCTACCCCTTCTGGCACGACTCGCAGGCGGAAGGCGGACAGAACTACAGCGGCTTCAACGACCGGAACACGAGCATCTGGTTGGAGCAGGCTCGCACGACGCCCGACCTGGGGACACGCGCCGAGCTGTACCGCAGCTTCCAGTACCGGTTCCAGGACCAGATGCCCTCGCTGTTCCTTTATCATCCGGTGTACACCACCGCCGTCTCGGCGCAGATGCAGGGGGTGACCCTCGGCCCCATGGTCGACCCGAGCGATCGCTTCGGCGGGATCGAGCGCTGGTACGTCCTGGCCCGACGCGCCCGCACCGAGGGATCTGAGGGCGACCAGGACGGTTAGCCCCGCAGCCATGGTATAATCTCGCCTGCTTGTTCCCCCAGGCGCAAATCGAATTCAGGAAGGTGTCTAGTGGATCGGTCCGTTGACCCGGCATCTCGCCGCCCCCTCGCCGAGCTACAGGTAGGTCAAGAGCTCCAGGGCACGGTGACCAAAGTCGAGCTGTTCGGCGCGTTCGTGGACGTTGGCGCCGAACGCGACGGCCTGGTCCACATCTCGAACCTGCGCAAGGAACGCGTAAACCGGGTCGAAGACGTGGTCAGCACCGGCCAGTCGGTCGCGGTCTGGGTCTCGAAGGTCGACCCCGCCAGCGGGCGGGTTGAGCTGACCATGGTCCGCCCGGTGCTGCTCAAGTGGGCGGACATCAAAAGCGGGCTGCGAACGCAGGGCACGGTGGTCAAGATCGAGAAGTTCGGCGCATTCGTCGATATCGGCGCCGAGCGGCCTGGCCTGGTGCACGTCAGCGAGATGAGTAACGAGTACGTCACGAATCCGGCGCAGATTGCCAAGGAAGGCGACACGGTGTCCGTGACCGTCCTGGAGGTCGACCGCACCAAGCGCCAAATCCGGCTGACGATGAAGCAGGCACCCGAGGCGATCGAGGCTGAGCCCGAAGAGCCGGCAGAGGCCATTCCGTCGGCGATGGAATTCGCGCTGCGGCGGGCGATGGAAGGTTCCGAGCTTGCGGCTGAGCCCCCTGCGCCCGAGGCGCCGAAACCCGCTCCGCTCAAGCGCAAGCCAGCCCGACGCGACCAGGAAGACATCCTGGCCCGCACGCTCCAGCACCGCATCAAGTAAGGCGGCACTCGAAAGAAAAGCCGGCGGCGCTTCCTTACAGGAAGCGCCGCCAGTTATTTTACCGGCCGCTGGCGAGAGGAAGACGGCTTACACGTCTTCGTCGTCGAAGGTGTCCTCTTCCTCTTCCTCCTCCGAGTAGAGCTCCTCGTCCTCCTCTTCCCACAGCTCCTCCATGTCCTCTTCGTCCCACTCTTCATCCGCCGGAACATCGTCGACATGGGAGTACGTCAGGCATCCCTCGTCCGGATCGATCTCGACTGCTGCCGCGCCGCAGTACCCGTTCTCGAGGAAGACGCAATCCACATAGCGACAACGAATCCGGGGCATGGTTGCAGTCTCCTTCTAAGCGTCGGCGTCCGCCGAGCGCAGCCGCAGGACACACAGGACCAGGACGGCGGTCACCGCGATGGCCGAGGCCACGCAGTACGGGCAGATCGCCTTGAGCACGGCCACTTCGAGGTAACTCAGATAGGCGGAGTACAGCGTCCCGATCAGGCTGACGCCGAACACCATCAGGCGGGCAGTCTCCGCCGCGTACGGACGGCGGTGCTCGATCAGAAGTAGCGCCAGGAGTAGCCAGGTAACTCAGCGCGCCTAACAGCGCGATCGGCACCCCGCCGATCGCGGCGTAGCGGCTGTTGTTGACCGACTCGCAGTCTCCCACGGTCCCGCAGGACGCCGTGTTGCCGGTCAGCTTGACCCACGTCAGGTAGGCGGAGACTCCCAGCCCGAGCAGCGTCAGGCCGAGGCTCAGCCACCAATTGACAGTCGGGCGCCGGCTGGCGGGGTCAGATGGGATGGATGAACGGGTCATGGTTTACTCGGCGGGTGGAAGGTTGGGACGGGAGGGTCGGCATGGTCGACGGCCGGTTGCCCCCCGGTCTCTCCATGACGTCCCCCCAGATGCAGTCCCCTGTCCCCGTGGGCAGCGGCGGATTATACCACCTCGCCATTCGCTACCCCGGCCGGAGCCGCCGTGCCTCCAGCACATTGGGAAGGGCCTCCAGCCGGTTGAGCACCCGGCTGAGCTGCGACAGGTCGGCGATCCCCATCACCAGGTCGAAGGTCGCCAGGCTGTTCTTGGTCGCCACGTTGACCGACGACATGCTGATGCCTTCGTTGGTAACCAGCGTGGACACGTCCCGCATCAGGCCATCGCGGTCATAGGCCTGGATGCGCACGCTGACCGGGTAGGTCTGGCGCGCGCTCCCCCAGCCGACCTGGACCAGCCGCTCGCGATCCTTGATGCGCAGCATGTTCGGACAATCACGCCGGTGGATGGTTGCCCCGCGACCGCGGGTGATATAGCCGATGATCGGGTCTCCCGGCACCGGTTTGCAGCAGCGCCCCATGCTCGTCAGGACGCTGGTGAGGCCGAGGATGGTGACGCCATCGCGTGTCGTCCGATCCTCGGACGGTGGCAGCGGCCGCGGCAGGCCCAGCGACTCGATATCGCGCTCGACGATCCCGGCCAGCACCCTGCCCAGGTGCAAGTCCCCGCAGCCCACGGCGGCCAGCAGATCATCGACGACGTTGAAGCCCAGGTCGCGCGCCAACTGCTCGAACGAGACCGATTCCAGACCCAGGCGGTGCAGTTCCTTGTCCAGCAGCTGCCGACCGTGCGAGATGTTCTGCTCACGGTTCTGGCGCTTGAACCACTGGCGGATCTTGCCCCGCGCCCGTTCGCTGCGCACCATCTCGAGGGTCGGGGTCAGCCAGTCCCGGCTGGGCCCGCCGCGCTTGGCGGTCAGGATCTCCACCGAGTCCCCGGTCTGCAGCCGGTAGTCGAGCGTCACCAGCTTGCCGTTGACCTTGGCGCCCCGGCAGCGGTGCCCGATATCGGTGTGCACGTGATAGGCGAAATCGATGGGCGTCGAGTTGGCCGGCAGGTCGATGATGTCGCCCTTGGGAGTGAAGACATAGGCGCGCTCTTCGAAGACGTCGGATTTCATGGCGTCGACGAAGTCGCCGGCGTCTTCGACGTCATGGCGCCATTCCATGAGCCGCCGGAGCCAGGTGACCCGCTGCTCAAACGCCTCGTCCCTCTTGCGGCCTTCCTTGTAGCGCCAGTGCGCCGCGATCCCAAACTCGGCGTTCTGATGCATCTCAGGCGTCCGGAGCTGCACCTCCAGCGTGCGGCCGTCATCGTAAATGACGGCCGTGTGCAGGGATTGGTAGAAGTTGTCCTTGGGCGTTGCGATGTAGTCGTCGAAGGTGCCCGGCACGGGCCTCCAGGTGGCGTGGATCAGTCCCAGGGCCTGGTAGCAGTCGGTCTCCGTGGGCACCACCACCCGGACGCCGCGCACGTCGAACACGCCCTCGAACGGGATGTCTTTGCGCTCCATCTTGCGGAAGATCGAATACAGGTGTTTGGGACGTCCATCGGCTTCCGATTCCAGGCCGCCGTCCTTCAGCACCTTGCGCACCCGTTTGCTGATGGCGCCCAGCTCCGATTCGCGGTCGACCCGCCTCGGCGCAACCCGATCAGCGATCTCTTTGTATTTCTCCGGGTAGACATAGCGGAAGCTCAAGTCTTCGAGCTCCCACTTCACCTGCCAGATCCCCAGGCGGTTCGCAAGCGGGGCGAAGATCTCGAGCGTTTCCCGGGCGATGCGTTGACGCTTCTCTGGCGGGAGGTGGGACAGGGTACGCATGTTGTGCAGGCGGTCGGCAAGCTTGATGACCACGACCCGCACGTCATCCCCCATCGCCAGGAAGGTCTTGCGCAGCGTCTCTTTGGCGAGCTCGCTCTTCGTAGGGCGTTCGCGTTTCGGTCGTCCGTCATGCGCGCTCACCCTGGGAAGCTGGGTGAGCTTGGTGACGCCGTCGACGAGGGAGGCCACTTCCGCCCCGAAGTCCTCCCGCAGCCGGGGCAGCGTCAGGGAGGTATCCTCGACGGTGTCATGCAGCAGGCCGGCGACGATCACCGGGACCGGGGCGTCGAGCCCGGCGAGGATCCCGGCGACCGCGACGCAGTGGGTGACGTACGCTTCGCCCGAGGCCCGGGTTTGGCCGGCGTGGGCCTGCTCCGCCGCCTTGTAGGCCCGCTTGATAAGCTCCCGGTCGGCCGGGATGAGATCGGGGGAGAGCGAGCGCAGGAGGCCTTCGAGCTTCATACGGTGTGCACCGCGTTCAGTATAGCCGCTGCTCCACCTGCCCATCAAGGGGACATCTCTCGCCGGATTCCGCCGAGGGCACGGGCGAAAATACCGGGAGGCCCGACGAGCGGGCCTCCCGGAGTCATGGACGGTGGGGTTCGAGTGGATTACCCAGCCGGCAGGAAATCCAACCAGTTGTCAGGGATCACGACCCCCTCGCCGGTGCGCACGTCAGCCAGCCACATTCCCAGGGCGTTCGCCCTTGCGCTCTGGTACGAGGCATCGTCCAGGGGGCGCATCTCATGGCCCAGGACCTGGATCACATGCCAGCCGAACTCGGTCTTCACCGGGCCGACGGTCTCGCCGACTGCGGCGGCAAAGGCTGCGTCTTCGAACGGCTGAACCATGGCGCCGCGCCCGAACCAGCCCAGGTCGCCGCCCTTGTCCTTGTTCGAGGTATCGAGCGACAGCTCGGCCGCCAGCACTTCCCAGGCCATCCCGGATTGGAGCTGGCCGAGGATCGCCTGCGCCGCAGCTTCATCCGCCACCAGAATGTGGCGGGCGTTCACCTGCTCCTGCTCGGGAGTCACCTCGGCCTGGAGCGCCTGCTCGAGCCGGTCCTGATAGAGGCGCGCCTCGAACTGGGATCGGAAATCGGCTTCGGTTACGCCGCCAGTCTTCAGGCTTTCGACATACGTCGCCAGATCCTGCGTGAAAGCCTGCTGGGTGTAAGGCGTAGCCGTCGGCAGGGGTGTCGGGCTTGGCCCGGAGGTCGGCGTGGCGGAGGCTGCCCGGGTGGGTGTGAGGGTCGGGCTCGGCCCGACGGTCGGCGAGAGCGTCGCCGCGGGTGTACTCGTCGCCCCAGGCGTGGAGGTGGGTACAGGCGTGGGTGTGCCGTTCGGGTAGAAGCCGAAGGCTTCCTGCACGGCCGCATCCACTTCCTCCGGGGAAACGACGATGCCTCGCCGCGTCGCCTCCTGCCGGATCAGCGTCTCGTCAACTACGGAATCCAACACCGAACGGCGCAGGCTTGGGACATCGGCAAGCATGTTCTCGATCTGGCTCAGCTGCTGGTCGAGGCTGGCCGTGAAGGATGGGTCGGTGCCGAAAATCTGCTTCAGCTGCTGGATCTGGTTTGCCTGGCCAAGGAGGCTTTCGCGACCGAGGAGGTAGCGCGCCTGCAGGTAGGCGCTGGAGATCTCCTCCCCATTCACCACCGCCACCGCCCGCCGTGGGTTGAGGATCGATTCCTCCGCCCATCCGTAGACCAGCAAGCCCCCGACCAGCGCCACGACCAGCGCCGCAGCAGCCAGGATCCAATTGCGCATGATGCGCTCGCGCTGTGCGCGCGCCAGGTGCTTTTTCGTCACGCGGGGTATGCCCCGCCGATCGTTCGCCACAGTCAACTCCTCGCCATGCAAAGCAGGCCGGGAGGCTCTCTTCCCCGGCCCGCAAGGACGGACAGCTTAGCGGAAGCGTTCCGCCTGGAATGGCAGCAGGGCGATGTGCCTGGCGCGCTTGACGGCGTGAGCCAACATGCGTTGGTGCCTCGCGCATGTCCCCGTCTCGCGTCGGCTGCGCATGCGTCCCTGCTCCGTGACAAAGCGCTTCAGAAGCTCGGTCTGTTTGTAGTCGATCGCCTTGGTCCGCTCGGTGCAGAACTGGCAGACGTGCGGTCGGCGGATGAACCGGCGGCGTGGGCCACCGCGTTCTCCTCCGCCTTGCCCCTCATCGCTCTCCATCTCCATCTCGTCGCTCAACACTCACTCTCCTGCCGCCGTGGGCCATGCCCGCGGCCTGCACTGTGAACTTAGAAGGGGTACCCTTCGTCTTCGCCGGGAGCAGCGACGAACGCCGTCGTCGTGCCTTCCTTGCGGTCTCCCAGCATGATGATTTCCTTGGCCACCAGCTCGGTGGCGTAGTGCTTCTTCCCCTCGGCGTCATCCCAATGACGGGTCTGAAGCCGGCCTTCGACGTAGGCCTGCTGGCCCCGCCGCAGGTGCTGGTTGCAGATCTCGGCCAGACTGCCCCAGGCGACGACGTTGAACCACTCGGTTTCCTCGTGCCGTTCGCCATCCGAGGAGTGCCAGGCGCGGGTCGTCGCCACCGAGAACGTTGTCACCGGACGGCCGGAGGGCGTGTAGCGCATCTCCGGATCCCTGCCCAGGTGGCCGATGACCATGACCTTGTTCAAGCCTCGGCTCATCCCAGCCTCCTGCTCCCCGTGACGGACGGAGGAACGGCGCGATCGGTCAGGCCGCTTCTTGCAGCGTGATCATGAAACGCAGGACCTGCTCCGTGAGGCGCAGATTGCGCTCCACGATCGCGCCGGCCTCGTTTGGCATGGCGGCTTGGACGAAGAAATAGTGGCCGTCGTGGCGCTTCTTGATCGTGTAGGCGAGCCGGCGTTTCCCCCACCGGTCCACCTGAACGACGCTTCCGCCGGCTGAATCAATCCAGCCCTTGACCTTCTCTTCCAGTGCGGTCAGGGAACTCTCGTCCAGATCCGGGTCAGCGATGTAGGCGAGCTCGTAGTTGCGCATGGGACACCCTCCTTTCCTCGGGATTGCCCCCGATCCACATGCCGGGAAGCATGGGCCGGGAGCGGAAAGCACGCCCCCCGCAGGGGGCGTGGCAACGGGAAGATCATACCACACGCGCTGGCGAGAGACAAGGCGGCGGGCGGAAGCGCGGGGGCCGGGCCAATCACGGTATAATGGCGGACAGTCGGCCCCCGGCCGGAGGCGGAGCTGCCCGCCGTCTTCGCAGCGCCGTGCCTCCACAGCCCACGTCCGGGCGGCGGGCGAGTTCCTTGCGGGGTCACGATGTCGGCAACCAGCATTACCTTCGGCACCGACGGCTGGCGCGGGCGGATCGCCGACGACTACACCTACGCCAGCGTGCGGCGTTGCGCGCACGGCTTTGCCGCCTACGTCCTGGAGACCGAGGGCGAGACCCGGCCGGTCGTTGTCGGCCACGACCTGCGCTTCGCCTCCGAGCATTTCGCCGCCGCGGCGGCCGAGGTGCTGGCCGGGAATGGCCTGCACGTCTTGTTGACCGACGGCGCCACCCCCACCCCAGCCATCTCCTTCGCGGTCCGCCACCACCAGGCCGCCGGGGCAGTCAACATCACTGCATCCCACAACCCACCGGACGACAACGGCTTCAAGGTGCGCAATCGTCTCGGGCGGAGCGATCGATCCCGCCGGGCTCAAACGCATCGAGGCGCTCATCCCGCCGGAAGGGTTCTCGACACCTCGAATCCCGATCGCCCAGGCGATCTCTCAGGGCAAGATCGAGCGCTTCGACGCCGCTCCTGCCTATGCCGAGCAGCTCGGCCGCATGGTCGACCTGGAACCCCTTCGCCGCTCCGGCCTGCACGTCGTGGTCGATACGATGTGGGGGAACGGCGCCGGCTGGTTTCCCCGGCTTCTGGGCGGCGGCCGGATCCAGATCTCCGAGATCCACAACACCCGCAATCCTTCCTTCCCGGAAATGAGCCGACCCGAACCGATCCCACCTAACATCAACGTCGGCCTTCAGACCACCCTGGATCAACACGCCGATGCGCTCCTGATCACCGATGGAGACGCGGATCGCATCGGCGCCGGCGACGAGCACGGGCAGTTCATCAACCAGCTGCGGGTGTTCGCCCTGCTGGCCTACTACATGCTGGAACACCTGGGGCTGCGCGGCCCGATCGTCAAAACCCTGTCGACCACCTCGATGCTGGACAAGCTCGGACAGGCGTACAACGTTCCTGTCTATGAGACCGGGGTCGGCTTCAAGTATGTCGCCCCCAAGATGCTGGAGGTCGACGCGCTCATCGGCGGCGAGGAGTCCGGGGGATACGCGTTCCGCGGCCATGTCCCGGAGCGCGACGGGATCCTGGCCGGCCTCTACCTGCTGGATATGATGGTCCGCACGGGTCGACGTCCTTCGGAATTGGTGGCGGAGCTGTTCGCCAAGGTCGGCGCGCATTACTACGACCGCATCGATTCCCCCCTGCCATCGGAGGAGCGCACGCCGCGCGAACAGGCCGTCCGACAGGCCGATCCGAAGACCATTGGGGGTCTGCGGGTCACCGGCCACAATACGCTTGACGGGTACAAGTTCGGTCTGGAGGACGGAGGCTGGCTCCTGATCCGGTTCTCAGGCACGGAGCCGATCGTGCGCGTGTACTGCGAGACCACGCTCGAGGATCGGGTCCAACCGATTCTCCAAGACGGACTGCGGATCCTCGGGCTGCGATGACCGACCTGCGGCTGGTCGACTCGCACTGCCACTTGAACCTGCCGGAGGTGGAGGCGGACTTGCCGGCGGTCATGCAGCGCGCCGGTGAGGCGGGGGTTCTCACGATCGTCGTCCCGGGCATCGACCTGGCAAGCAGTCGCCGGGCGGTGGAACTGGCTGAGCACTGGCCGAGCGTATACGCCGCCGTCGGCGTGCACCCCCACCACGCTGAGGCTTGGTCAGCGCAAGCCCGGGCGGAGATCCACGCCCTGGCGCGATCGCCGCGCGTGGTCGCCATCGGGGAGACCGGCCTGGACTTCTATCGTAATCTGGCGAGCCGGGAGGCGCAGACGGATGCATTCCGCGCTCAGCTCGATCTGGCGGCAGAGCACGGCCTGCCCGTGATCGTCCACAGCCGCTCGGCGACGGCGGAGATTCTCGCCGAGCTCGAAGCGTGGAGGGAGCGCTCCGGACACCCGGACGGGGGCGCCTTGGGCGTGCTGCACGCCTTCTCCGGAGACCTCGAGCATGCACAGCGCGCCGTCGACCTCGGCTTCCTGCTGGGCGTCGCCGGTCCGGTGACCTACCCGAAGGCCGATGATCTGCGCCGGACGTTGAGCGGCGTTCCTACCGAGTGGCTGATGGTCGAGACCGACGCGCCCTATCTCTCGCCCGTGCCCCACCGAGGGCGCCGGAATGAGCCGGCGCACGTCGCCCTGGTTGCCCGTGGACTGGCCGCCGCCCTCGACCTGGACGCGTCCGCAGTCGCGTCGATGACCTCGGGCAATGCGGCCCGACTGTTTGGCTGGATGCATGACCACACGAACCGCGACCTTCTTTGATTTGGTGCGCCCCTCGCTGGACGAGGTCGAGGAGCGGATGCGTGCCCGCATCGGTGAGCACCACGCGGCGCTCGACAGCGCCATCGATCATCTGCTCTCCTCGGGAGGCAAGCGCGTTCGGCCCACCGTCGTGCTGCTGACGGCGGCGCTGTTCGGGGGCGACCGCACTCGGGCCGTCACGTTGGCCGCCGCCATCGAGATGCTCCACACCGCCACGCTCGTCCATGACGATCTGATCGACGGCGCCTTGCTCCGGCGCGGCACACCGACGCTCAACGCGCAGTGGACGCCGGGGGCGACGGTGTTGACCGGCGACTACATCTTTGCCCGCGCCGCGCACCTGGCCGCCCAGACCGGTTCCCTGATGGTGATGGAGATGTTCGCCGAGACGCTGATGACCATCGTCGGCGGCGAGATCAATCAACTGTTTCGCAGCCGCAGCGGCGATCTGCGCCGGGATTACTTCGAACGAATCTATGCCAAGACCGCTTCGCTTTTCGAGGTCTCCACCGAGGCGGCGGCCGTGCTGAGCGGCGCCCCTGCGTCTCAGGTCGCCCTGGCCAAGAACGTCGGCTACAACCTGGGAGTGGGCTTCCAGATTGTGGATGACGTGCTCGACTTCGTCGGCAATCAGGAGGAGGTCGGCAAGCCGGTCGCCAGCGACCTGCGACAGGGGCTGCTGACCCTGCCGGCGCTGCTCGCCATCGACAGCCGGCCGGTGGATGACGATTTCATCGACGCCATCCTGCAGCGGCGTCTCGACCCCTCCGTCCTGGAAGACCTGATCTGGCAGGTGCGGACCTCGGATGCCATCGCCCGCTCGCTGGACGAAGCCCGCGCCTACGTGCGCCGCGCCCAGGACTCGCTGGCAGCTCTGCCGGCTTGTCGGGAGCGCGATGCCCTGTCCGAGCTCGCCGCCTACATCGTCCAACGCACGCTATAGGAGGAAGGTCATGGAGATGCAGATCCTGGAGTACAAGCGCGCCGCCGTCGTGACCCTGACCGGCCGGATCGATTCCTCCACCTCGGCAGATCTCGAGACCGCGCTGCAAGCGCTGATCGACAAGGGCAAGCGGAACCTGGTGCTGGATATGGCCGGGGTCGAGTTCCTCTCGTCGAGCGGGCTGCGCGTCCTGGTGAATGCCTACAAGGCCTGCAAAGGTACCGGGGAGTTGTGTGTCGCACAGCCGTCGGAACGCGCCGCCTCGTCTCTGGCCATCGCCGGCGTTGACACGTTGTTCAAGGTCCACCCCACACGCGAGGCGGCGGTCGCCTCCTTCTGACGCTACTGTGCCTATTCGCCGATTGACGATCCCGGGTCGAACTCGACCAGATTGAAGCTGCCTGCGACTGCGTTGAGGCCGGGGCGCGGGACGCCGGCTTCGACGACTCCACCAACTATGCATGCCAGCTGGCGGTGGCCGAGGCCTGCGAGAACATCGTCAAGCACGGCTACGGCGCCCTCGAGCCCGGTGAAATCCGCATCGCGGTTACCGACTCCCCCGGCGAGCTTTCCGTCCGCCTCGAAGACTCGGGCCCGCCGTTCAATCCGGCCCGCCGCCCACGGCAGCAGCCCTGGGACGAGGATGACCCGCCCGTCGGCGGACTGGGCTTGCTGATCATTCATCGAGTCATGGACCGCGTCTCCTACCTCAGGCGTGCGGGCGTCAACAGGCTCACGATGCGCAAGCGCGTACCGCGCGCGCCGGGTTAGCACCGCCATGACGCCCACGCCAGCCTCCCCGATCGACCTGGCGTACATTCTGCTGCCGGCGTTGATCCTCCTGGTGGCCCTGGCGGCCTATGCCTGGCTGGTGACTCGCAAGCATGTCCGTCTGGAACGCGAACACGAGCAGCAACTCTCGCGCCTGGGGGAGCTTTCGGCGCGCCTGGGGCAGACTCACTTCGACCCGGAAGAGCTTGCCGAAGTCGCCTACGAAGAGGCCGCCCGCTTCCTGGAGACGGACTTCTTCCAACTTGGGGTGTTCGAGGAAAGGTCCTACCGGACATTGATCTGGATCCGGGATTATGAACGGCAGGATAACCAGGCCTTCGACCTGCGGGATGAGAGCCAGGGGATTGTCGGGTGGGTTCGCGACAGCGCGCAGCCGCTCCTGGTTGAGGACTTTGCCGCCGAACGCGAGGCGCTGCCGGCGCGCCCCGGCTACGACGCCGCCGACCCGCCCCGCTCCGGCGTGTTTGTCCCGCTGGCGATGGAAGGCCAGGTGCTGGGCGTCCTCTCGATCCAGAGCCGGCGACGCAAGGCATTCGGCGCCCGCGATCTGCGCTTGCTGCAGGTCCTTGCCGCTGCCCTGACCATCCGCCTGGCGCTGACCAGTATGCACGCGGAGGTCCGCTACCGCACGCTGCACATGGCACTCCTCCGCGAGATCTCCCGTCTGGTCACCGCCCGCAAGCCCATCCGCGAGCTCGTGATGGGAATCGTCAACCTGACGGCGGAGGCGCTCGAGGGAACCACGGTCCGCGTGTACGAACGGGCCGTCGATCAACTCAGGCTCCGCGCGTCATCGTTGGAAGAGGAGGTCGCCGAAAACCTGGAGATTCCTCTCCCGGCCTGGCTCTCCGAGTCCCACGCCCGATCGATCGATGCTGCATGGGCGGAAGGGTCCGTCCCCGGGGAGTCGCCGGGGGCCTCTGGCCATCTGATCGTCCCGCTGCGCGCCGAGGATCACTTCCTTGGCACACTGGACCTGAACCAGGTCTCAGGCGAGCCGGCCCCACCTGAACTGATCGAGCTGGCCGAGACGATCGGCGCCCAACTGGCGCTGGCGATGCTCGAATCGCGCAACTTCGCTCAGCAGCAGGAAGAGGCCTGGGTGACGACGGTGCTGCTCGAGGTCGCCCGGCATGCTGCCCAGACCGGCGACACCGATGTGGCGCTGCAGGCGGTGTTGCGGCTGGCGACTCTCCTGGCCGGCGTCTCGTGGGCCATACTGCTTCTTCCCGACCCTGACGGCAACTTGCGGGTCGGTCCGGCCGCCGGCCTCCAGCGCCAGCTCAAGGGAGAACACGAGGACCTGCGCATCGCGCCTTCGGAAATCGGCCTGGATGCCCCGCAACTCCCCTCGGAGACGCCCTACCCCACGACGCTGCCCCCCCACCTGGCCGAGCACTTCGAAACCAGGGACGCCATCGCCCTGGCCCTCAGCGACGGAAGGCAGCTCCTCGGCGCCTTGTTGATGGAAGGGCAGGAACTCAGCGGGCGGAGGCCGGCGCTGCTCGCCGGCATCGCCCATCAGATCTCACTCCGGCTCGGGAACGCTCGCCTGGTCGAAACCGTCGCCCTGCAGCGCAGCTTCGAACGTGAGATGGCCATGGCGCGCAGCATCCAGGAGAGCTTCCTTCCAAAACACCCGCCGACGGCGGACGGTTGGGAGATTGGGATCACCTGGCGGCTGGCGCGCGAGGTCGGAGGGGATTTCTACGACTTCGTGCCACTGGAGCCGGGAGCGGAAGGGGCGCGCTGGGGGATTGCCATCGCCGACGTGGCCGATAAGGGCGTCCCGGCCGCGTTGTTCATGGCCCTGTCTCGCACGCTCCTGCGCTCGGTCGCCATCAACCGCATCGACCCGGGGTTGACCCTGACCCGCCTGAACAACCTGATCATCAATGACGCCCAGGCCAACATGTTCGTGTCGGTCTTCTATGCGGTCTGGGAGCCGGCGACAGGCAGCGTGACGTATGCCAACGGTGGGCACAATCCGCCGATGGTCTTCGAACCTGGGAAGCGGTGCTGCTTCCTCGAGGAGCACCAGATGGTGCTTGGGATCGAGGCCGACGTCGAGTACCAGACCCACTCGCTCACGATCGACCCGGGATCGCTGCTCGTCCTGTATACGGACGGAGTGACCGAGGCGTTCAATGCGCGGGGCGAGTTCTTCGGGCCTCAGCGGCTGGAGGCGCTGGTCCTCGGCTCCAGCGACTGGGATGCGCCTGCCCTGGCGGAGCGCATCGCCACCCGCGTTTCCGATTTCACCGACGAACCGTACTTGCGCGACGACCTAACCGCCCTGGTCATCCGGCGACTGGACTGAGGCCGCCCGACCGAACTCGCCCGACTATGGAGAGACCCATGCCCAGCAATGTCTTCGCCTCGCCGCACCCTCTGGTGGCCCACAAGCTCACGAAGCTTCGCAACCGCGAGACCAACCCGAAGAAGTTCCGCGAATTGATCCGGGAGATCGCCGCCTTGATCGTCTACGAGGCAACTCAGGACCTGGCGACCGTGCCGGCCAGCGTCATGACGCCGATGGGTGAGGCATCGGGCGCCGTGCTGCGCGAGAAGATCGGGCTGGTGCCCATCCTGCGCGCCGGCCTGGGAATGGTGGACGGGATCTGGGAGCTCATGCCGTCGTCGGAGGTCTGGCATATCGGGCTGTATCGGGACGAACGGACACTCAAACCCGTTGAGTACTACAACAAGCTGCCCGTCGACCCCACGGTCTCCGTCTGCCTGGTGCTCGATCCCATGCTTGCTACCGGGGGCTCGGCGGTGGCCGCCATCGATATCCTCAAACGTTGGGGGGTGACCAAGATTAAGTTCGTCGGCCTGATCGCCGCGCCGGAGGGCATCGAAAACCTCCACCGCCACCACCCGGACGTTCCGATCCACGTCGCCGCTGTCGACAGTCACTTGAACGAAATCGGCTACATCGTTCCCGGGCTGGGGGATGCCGGCGACCGGCAGTTTGGAACGGCCTAGCCCCTTCGCCGAAGCGCAATCTCCAGCATCCAGAGCGGGAGGCCCACGATCATGTCCAGCACGGCCGTCAGCGTGAAGGCGGCCCCCAGGTAGGTGAGGATCGCTCGCAACGGCGCGTGCGCCAGGTTCGCCGCGGCGTCCCCCCAGCCGAACAGCAGCAGGCTGCCGCCGGTCAGGAGCGCGGCGACTACCACCCATCCCCAGGCGGCACGATCGGCCCGCGATGGCAGCATCGTATTGCTGACCACCACCGCCAGGTAGAGCCACAACCCCCATGCAGGTATCCGCGTGACCGCCTTAAGGCCATCCAGGAGCCCCCCGGCGTTTCCCTGGACAGCGGCCTGCCCGAGCACGTCCCAGCTTAGGACCCGCGGGCCTAAGAGCCACAGGACCGCCGTGCCCGCCACCAAGGGCGCGGCGCCAATGAGTGATGCCCGCACGGGATCCACCGCTTCGGTCTGGACGTAGCCGAGGCGAAGGTTGCCGTTGCGAGTGAGCCGGGGGAGCAGGGAAAAGGAAGTTGCGCGCACGCCGAGCAGCCGCGCTGAGAGCCAGTGACTGGCTTCGTGCAGTGTGACACCCGGAAGCAGGAGAAAAGCGTAAACCATCAGCGCCCGGCGTGGGCTCCCCAGCAGCCGGACGAGGAGCCGCTGCAGGGACCCGGTCATCCAGCGCTGCATGGCGATCAACACCACCAGCGAAGCCGCAAACCAAGCGGCGAGCGCCGGCAGGTCGATGGTCACGCCCTGGCAGCCGTCACGATTTGCAGGAACTCGTTCGGCTTCAGGCTGGCCCCGCCCACGAGGGCGCCGTCAATGTCGGGCTGGGAGAAGAACGTCGCCGCGTTGGCGGCAGTCACACTTCCACCGTACTGGATTCGAATCGTAGACGCCGTCTCAGCGCCGAACAATTCACCCAAGGCAGCCCGGATGACGCCGCCCGCTACAGCATTCGCCCCTTCTGGCGTGGCGGCGCGCCCCGTGCCAATCGCCCAAACAGGCTCGTAGGCAAGCACCAACCGGCCACCCTGCGCCGCGGTGAGGCCTGCCAGGCCCTCTCGCACCTGGCGCTGCACGAGCTCAGCAGTCTCGCCCGCCTCATACTGGGCCAGCGTCTCACCGACACACACGATTGGCGTCAGGCCGTGGCGGAAGGCCGCCTGAACGCGCTGGTTGACCGTCCCATCGGTCTCGCCAAAGTACGCTCGCCGCTCCGAATGCCCAAGGATGACATAGCCGCACAGCGCCTTGATCATCACAGGCGAGATCTCACCGGTGTACGCGCCGGCATCTTCCCAATGCATCGTCTGCGCCCCCAGCCCGATGCCTGTGCCGGCCATCCGAGGCGCCATGACCGCCAGCGACACGAAGGGTGGACACAGGACCCGCTCGACCTCGGGAATCGATACCAGCCCGGGCAGCAACCCCTCGAGCAGCGCCAGGGACTCGACCACGGTGGTATTCATCTTCCAGTTGCCGGCCACAATCGGAATTCGGGAAGCCATGCTTGCACCTCGGGTGACGCATCATACGGGCTTGGGGAGCCCGTCAGGAATGCCGGGGAGTACCCTCTGCCATGGATACCTGGGCAGCCCTGGCTGTGGCGCGCCCGTCATCAAGGAAGGAACCGCCTGAGCCTCGAACGGGTTGCCCCACTCACTTCACGGCAGGGCGACCTCGTACTGGCGGACGTGGGTCCCATTCGCTACCCAAAGTCGCCCTCCGGGGTCAATGAAGACGCCATAGGGCGGGCCCTCGACCTCGATCCGCCCGACGAAGCGGCCATCGCTCCTGAAGACCTGTACGCCCGACATGTCGCCCACGTACACGCGACCCTTTCCATCGACGGCGATCGACATGGGCGCGCGCAGCTGGCCGGACTCATCGCCCGGGCTTCCGAAGCGATTGACGAACCCGCCCTTCTCGTCGAAGTGGAAGACCGCCGTGCTGAACACGCCCAGCGCCCACAAGTTTCCCTGGCCATCCGCCGCGACGCGCAGGGTGAGTTCCGGTTCTCCGGTCTGTTTACTGACCGCTTCGGGGATCGACAGGATCGCTTCCCCCGCAGCGCTGAAGACGACCAGATCGTCCCGGTTCCCATACCAGGCGGTCAGCACACGCCCGTCGGGGACGAGGGCGATATCGTCGAAGTGACTCCCCGCCGCGTAGGCAACCTTGCTGATCGCACTGCCCGTCATCCCATCGCGCAGGACGATCTCCCCCGCCTGCACCGTATAGACGGCGCCATCACGCCGCACGGCCATTCCACGCAGCGGAAACTCGCGGTCGGCGAACCACTGCGTGAGGAACTTACCCCGGGCGTCGAACACTTGCACTCGCCCGCCTTCGTACTCACCCACGTAGATCCGGCCCGCATCGTCGATCCCCAGGCTCCGTGCGTCGGTGAACAAACCCGGGCCGATGCCTTCGCCGCCGATCGCAATCAACTTCGTGTCTGGCGGTTGGGCAAGGGCGTTGGTGAGCGCCGCAAGCATCCACTCAGGGAGGGTCCCGGTCGCCTTGGCATCTTCTGCAGACCGGCGGGCTCCGGCATCGTCCCCCGTTGCTTTCAACCATTCAGCCTGTACGGCCAGCGCCATGCCATCCTTCGGGTCGCGCCTCAGTGCTTTGTCGACCATCTCCCGCGCCCGGTTCATGTCACCCTGGGCGATGTGGGCATGTGCTTCCAGCGAAGGCAGCGGTGGCCACTCTGGATATTCTGAAACCGCCTGTTCCAGAAGGGCAAGCGTGGCAGGTGGATCCTCACTCCCCGCCAGGAAGGCGGCGTGGAGCGCTGAGTCGATCAGCTCGGCATCGGCCTTCTCCGGGCCACCGGCATACTGGATGGCCTTCATGTACGCCTCGGCTGCCGGCAGGCTGGCCCGTGTTCGCATGAATAGGTCGCCGGCTTTGCGATACTCACGCGACGCCGCAAGCGGGAAACCGGCGCGGGCTTCGGCTTCCGCCAACGCAAGACGCGCCGCCGGGTCATCCGGGCTGGAAGCGAGGGTGGCGCGTGCAGCCAGCATCCCTGGATCACGCGCCTCGTCGGTCTGTGCCGAGGCGGGGGCGGGCTCCGTCGGCGGCGATTCGGTACCACCGCCACCCTGATTGCTGGCAATGGCGAGAAAGAGCAGCAGACACAGGATCACCAGCCCGACGCCGGCGCCGATCCACAACCACTTGCGGCCCGACCTCCGACCGGCAGGAGGCTTGGCCGCTGTAGGGGCTCGCTCCGCGTGCACGGCTGCAGGAGGAGGCGCGCCTCCCGATCTTGTCTCGCCGCCGCCGGTGCCTTGTCCGGGAGCGGCCGGCGCTGGGATCGGCGGCCCAATAAGTGTCTCGACCCCGTCGGCGGACATCGGGCCTGGCGCCGGTGCGGAAACGGCCTTCAAGAAGGCCGCAGCCAATTCCTCGACCGTCGCGTATCGGTCGGCGCGCTCTTTGGCCAGCGCCTTGAGCAGGACGCGTTGCACGCTGTCCGGGACGCGCGGGTTGATCTTCTGCGGCAAGGGCAGGGGCGTGTAGATGTGGTCGTGGATGATCGAGAACGGGGTGTCGGCATTGAACGGCACCCGACCGACGACCATCTCGTACAGCACGACGCCAAACGAGTAGATGTCGGTCCCGGCGTCAAGATTGCGCTCCCCTCGCGCCTGCTCCGGGGAGATGTAGTGCGGTGTCCCCAGAAGCATCTCGCTCGAGAGAGTCGATTCGCCGGCCTGGGCAATTCGCGCCAGGCCGAAGTCCGCCAGGTAGATGGAACCGTCGGGGCACAGCAGGATGTTCGATGGCTTGATATCGCGGTGCAAAATCCCCCGGCTGTGGGCATAGCCCAGCGCTTTTCCCATGGCATCGACGATGCGCAACCCCTCATCGCGCGTCAACGGGCCCCGGCTCAACCGCGCCTTGAGCGTCTCCCCCTCGACAAACTTCATCACCAGGTAAGGATTGGTGTTGTGCTCGGCGTAGTCGTAGATCGGGACGATATGGGGATGATCGAGCTTGGCGACGACGCGGGCCTCGCGCTGGAAGCGTGCCAGGAACGTCGGGTCTTGCTTGAAGGCGGGGTGCATGACCTTGATCGCCACGAACCGGTCCAGGCCGGGGTGATAGGCCTTGAACACCGTGGCCATACCGCCCTGACCCAGCTGCTCGATGATGCGATACGGACCGACGTTCTCACCGGGTGAGAATGGCATACGCTCCTGACCTCAGGCGCGCCCATTATAGACAATCGATGTGACCCGGACAACAACCATCCGCAAACTGCACGTAAACTGAAAGCCTGCCGCCACGAGTTCGCGAGCAGTCCCCGCCTATGGCGGGGACTGCGTTCGTCATTCCAGCGAGCTCTACCTGGGGTTGAGCGCCGCAACACCCGGAAGGATCTTCCCCTCCAGGAACTCGAGCGAGGCGCCGCCGCCCGTCGACACATGCGTCATCTTCTTGGCCACGCCGGCCTTCTTCACCGCGCTGGCACTGTCGCCTCCGCCGATGACCGTGATCGCTCCGACCTCGGCCAGGTACTTCGCCAGAGCAAACGTCCCTTCGGCGAACTTGGGGAACTCGAACACACCCATCGGCCCATTCCAGACGACCAGCTTTGCGCCCTTGAGGGCGGCCTGGAAGGCCTCCAGTGACTTCGGGCCGATATCCATGACCCGCCAGCCCGAGGGCACCTTGTCGACGCCTACCACCTGCGTGGCGGCGTCGGCTTCGAACTTGTCCCCGATCACCGCGTCGACGGGCAGGAGAAGCCTGTCCCCCGCCTTGGCCAGGATCTGACGGGCGGTCTCAACGGCATCGGCCTCCACCAGGCTGTCCGCCATAGCGTAGCCCTTGGCCGCCAGAAACGTGTTCGCCATCCCGCCGCCGATGATCAGCCGGTCGCACTTCTTGAGCAGGTTCTCGATCACCGCGATCTTGTCACTGATCTTGGCGCCGCCCAGGATGGCGATGTACGGATGCTGCGGGTTGTCGGTCGCCTTGCTCAGGTACTCCAGCTCCTGTTCCATCAGGAAGCCGGAGACGGCTGGCAGGTATCGGGCAACGCCCTCCGTGCTGGCATGCGCCCGGTGGGCAGAGCCGAAGGCGTCATTCACATAGACCTCGCCCAGGGCCGCCAGCCGGCGCGCGAAGTCCGGGTCGTTCTTCTCTTCTTCTTTGTGAAAGCGCACGTTCTCGAGCATCAGGACATCGCCGGGCTTGAGCGCCCTGGCCATGGTCTCGACCTCAGGCCCGACGCAATCGGGGGCCATCCGGACCGGTCGCTCGAGAAGCTTGCCCAGCACCTCGGCCGCCGCCTTCAGGCTGAACTCCGGATCCGGGCCGCCCTTCGGGCGGCCGAGGTGGCTCATCAGGATCAGGGAAGCTCCCTGCTCCAGGACGTACTGGATCGTGGGAAGCGAGGCGCGGATTCGCTTGTCGTCTGTAACGGCGCCGTCTTTCATGGGGACGTTGAAATCGACGCGCATCAGGACGCGCTTCCCCTTGAGATCGAGGTCGCGTACGGTCTTCTTATCCATGGGGTCCTCCCGCGAACCGTCCCCCCGCCCAGCACGGACGGGGGGACGGGAGGGGCAGCCGTCAGGCTAGAGCTTCGAGGCAACCAGGTTGGCCAGATCGGCCGTGCGGACCGAGTAGCCCCACTCGTTGTCGTACCAGGTGACAACCTTGATGAAGTCGCCCTTCTCCTTGCCAAGCACCGAGGTGAATGGCAGATCGACGGACGAGCTGTGCGGATCGCCCTTGAAGTCGACGCTGACCAGCGGCTCGTCGATGGCGGCCAAGATGCCCTTGAGCGGGCCGGCGGCCGCGTCACGGAACGCCTGGCGCAGTTCGTCGGTGGTCGTGGGAGTCTCGATGACGGCGGTGAAGTCCACCACCGAGACGGTGGGCGTGGGGACGCGCAGCGAGTAGCCGTCGAACTTGCCGGCCAGGTCGGGGATCACCAGCTTGAGCGCCTTGGCCGCGCCGGTCGTCGTCGGGATGATGCTCAACGCCGCGGCGCGAGCCCGGCGCAGGTCGCTGTGCGGCAGGTCCAGGATCTTCTGATCGTTGGTGTAGGCGTGGATGGTGGTCATGAAGCCGCGCAGGATCTTGAACCGGTCGTGCACGACCTTGACCGCCGGTGCCAGGCAGTTGGTGGTGCACGAAGCGTTCGAGATGACGTGGTGCGTGGCTGGGTCGTAGCGGCCCTCGTTTACGCCGAGCACGATGGTCAGGTCCTCGCCCTCGGCCGGGGAGGTGATGATGACCTTCTTGGCGCCGCCCTTGGTGATGTGGTTCTCGGCGCCCTTGACTTCCTTGCCCTTCTTGTTGACGCCGTCCTTCTTGATCGTGAACAGCCCGGTGCCCTCGATCACGATCTCCACGCCCAGGTCCTTCCATGGCAGCTTGGCGGGGTCTGTTTCCTTGAAAGCCTTGATCGTCTTGCCGTCGATGACCAGGCCGTCGCTGCCCACCTCGACCTTGCCGTTGAAGCGGCCGTAGTTCGAGTCGTACTTGAGCAGGTGCGCCATGGTCGGTAGGTCGCCGATGTCGTTGAAGGCAACGACCTCCAGGCTGTCGGGGTAGTAATCCCGCATGGCCTTAAGCACTTGGCGGCCGATCCGTCCGAACCCATTGATTCCAACTCGGGTAGCCATTGCGATTCTCCTGTGGAGAGTGAGATCAGTTGAGATGAGCCGGTGACTGCGCGCGGTCGATCGGGGCCATGTCGAGCGGCCCGGTTCGTTCCTCGAGCAGTCTCAGCAGCACGTGGGCCAGTTTTTCCGAATCATGCCTCCAGGGGCGCTCCGGGTCGACGACGTCGGCCGGGAAGGTTGGGACTGTCAGACTCGATTCCTTTGCCAGAGGAACGGGGACAACCCGTTCCGGGAGATTGGGCAGGATGCAGGTGTTCACCAGGATGCCATCCACCAGGCCGGCGCCGATGTGGGATTCAAGCGCCGCCAGGTGCTGGCCGCAATCATAGCCTTCGGTCTCACCGGGTTGGGAGGCGACGTTGCAGACATAGACCTTGAAGGCGCGGCTGGCTCGGATCGCCCCGGCCAGATCCGGCACCAGGAGATTGGGCAGGATGCTGGTGTAGAGCGAGCCAGGGCCGATGACGATCATGTCGGCCCCGAGTACCGCCCGGATGGCCTCTGGAAACGCCGGCGGTTCGCCCGGCTCGAGATGCACGCGCGAGATCCGTCCGGGGAAGGTCGGGATGCGGCTCTCGCCCGAGACACGAACCTCGTGCGCATCCACCGACGCGGTCTTGTCGGCTACCAGCGCCACGTCCGACAGGGTGGCGGGGAGGACCTGGCCGCGGATCCGCAGCACGCGCCCGGCCTCGAGCACGCCGCGGTCGAAGCTTCCAGTTACGCCGGCCAGGGCGGCGATGAACAGGTTGCCGAAGGAGTGCCCCTCGAGATCGCCGCCATCCATAAATCGATACTGGAAGAGCTGCGTGAGCAGGTCCTCGTCATCCGAGAGGGCGGCCAGACAGTTGCGTACATCTCCCGGAGGCGGGAGGCCGAGGTCGCGACGCAATCGCCCGGACGAACCGCCGTCATCGGCGACGGTCACGATGGCGGTCAGGTTGGTCGTGTGTTCCTTCAGGCCGCGCAGCAGCGTCGCCAGGCCGTTGCCACCGCCCAGGGCAACGACTTTCGGGCCCCGTCCCAGCCGGCGGTGCTCGGAGATCGCGTCGACCACCGGCCTCCCGGGGCGCATGAACGGTGCCAGCAGAGTGCGGTTGAGGCGGAAGCCCCCCAGGAGCAGGCAGGCCAAACCGGCCGCGCCGAGCAGGACCGCCCTGGCCCAGCGAGGCAGTGCCGTCAGGCTGATCGTCGCCAGAAGGTTCGAATTGGGATTGGCCCGGTAGATGTCCAGGAGGATGTAGGCCAGCCCCAAACCGATCAGGGCGGTCCCCAGGACCATCAGCAGGAGCCAGCGTTTGACTCCTATCCCGGGCTCAAGCCAACGGCGCCACTGGCGCCATACATGGTTTGGCCCCCGATCCGGTCGGGGGCCAGCCGGAACGGTCTCAGCCACGAAGCGGACTATATCAGACTTAAATAGCTCAGTCAACGAACATTCAGCACTTGGGTCGTCTCGATGTCACATGTATAATGTCGTCACCAAACATAACGATGGGAGGCAGCGCCATGGCAAGCGTAACCTACGAGCATGTTTCGAAGCGCTTCGGGGACGTCATCGCGGTCAACGATCTCAACCTGGCCGTGCAGGACCGTGAGTTCCTGGTCCTGGTCGGCCCGTCCGGCTGTGGCAAGACCACGGCGCTGCGTCTCCTGGCCGGCCTGGAGGAGATCTCCGAAGGCCGCATCTTGATTGGCGACCGGATGGTGAACGACGTCGCCCCGAAGGACCGGGATATCGCCATGGTGTTCCAGTCCTACGCCCTGTATCCACACATGACCGTGTTCGACAACATGGCCTTCGGCCTCAAGCTGCGCAAGACACCCAAAGCCGAGATCAAGCGCAGGGTCAAGGAAGCGGCCGAGATCCTGGGCATCGAAAGCCTGCTCGACCGGAAGCCGCGCCAGCTGTCCGGCGGCCAGAAGCAGCGCGTGGCGGTCGGGCGGGCCATCGTCCGCGAACCGAAGGTCTTCCTGTTCGATGAACCGCTCTCGAACCTGGATGCCAAGCTGCGGGTCGAGACCCGCGCCAACATCAGCAAGCTCCACCAGCGTCTCGAGACGACGTTCATCTACGTCACCCACGACCAGGTGGAAGCGATGACCATGGCGACGCGAATCGCCGTGATCAAGAGCGGCCTGCTCCAGCAGCTCGACACGCCGCAGCACCTCTACGATCACCCGGCGAATGTGTTCGTGGCCGGCTTCATCGGGTCTCCGGCGATGAACTTCTTCAACGCCCGGCTTGAGAAAGTCGATGGCGGCCTGGTCGTCGATGCCGGCGCCTTCCAGGTCCCCGTCCCGCCGGACAAGGTGGCCCGCTTCGCCCCTTACGCGGGCAAGCCGACGGTCTTTGGCATCCGACCGGAGGACATCCACGATCCTCAATTCGCACCGCCGGGGATCCACGCTGCTCCCGCCGGCGTCCAGGTGGATGTTACCGAGCTGATGGGGAACGAGATCTTCCTGCACCTGCTGGCCGGCACGTCGAGCTTCGTCGGGCGCGTCGACCCCCGCACCAACGCCCGTGCCGGCATGCAAACGCAGATCGTGTTCAACATGGACAACATGCACTTGTTCGCACCCGACGGCGATCAGACCGCTATCGTCTAATCCCGGACCTGAACCTGAGGGGCCCCCTGCCCTCCGGGCGTGGGGGCTTTCTCATGAATCGGCCTGCCCCTGTGCCGGAAAGGACCTCCGTATGACAGATTTCAATTTGATGCGCGAGCTTCGCCGCGAGGCTCCGGGCAAGATCATCTTGCTCGTCCTGGACGGCTTGGGAGGATTGCCGCTCGAGCCCGGCGGCCCCACGGAGCTCGAAGCGGCGCACACGCCCAATCTCGACCGTCTGGCGACGGAGGGCACTTTGGGGCAGACGATCCCCATCCGCCCCGGCCTGACCCCCGGGTCGGGACCCGCCCATCTGGGGCTGTTCGGATATGACCCCTTGACGTACGTCGTCGGACGCGGCGTGCTCGAAGCCGTCGGCGTCGGGATCGCCGTACGCAAGGGCGAGGTGGCGGCGCGAGGCAACTTCTGCACCGTCGACGCCCAGGGAATGATCACCGATCGCCGGGCAGGACGGATCGCATCCGGCGAGGCGATTCCGCTGGTCGAGAGGCTGGCGCAAGTCCGGATCCCCGGCGTGCAGGTCGAAGTGCGGCACGTGCAGGAATACCGCTTCGCCGTCGTGATGCGCGGACCCGGCCTGGAGCCCGACATCGCCGACACGGATCCTCAGCGCACCGGCGTGGCGCCGCTGGAGGCGCGCCCGACCAAGGCCGGATCCAAGAAGACGGCCGGACTATTCAATGCCTGGATCGCTGAAGCGCGGAAGACAATCGCCGATCAGCCCAAGGCCAACGCCCTGACGCTGCGCGGCTTCAGCACCGATCCCGGGCTGCCATCCTTCCCCGAGACCTTCGGCGTGCGTTCGGCCTGCATTGCAGCCTATCCGATGTACAAGGGGGTTGCAGATTTGGTCGGCATGACGGTGCTCAAGTTCGAGGGCGACAAGCCGGAGGACGAGTTCGCCGCGGTCGCCCGGGCGTGGGACGATTTCGATTTCTTCTTCGTCCACATCAAGAAGACGGACAGCCGCGGCGAGGACGGGGACTTCGCCGCCAAGTCGGCCGTGATCGAAGGCGTCGACGCCGCGCTCCCCGGTCTGCTCAAGCTCGGGCCGGCCGTGCTCGTCGTCGCCGGAGACCACTCCACACCCGCCAAACTCAAGGCCCACTCGTGGCACCCGGTGCCCTTCCTGCTTTGGGCCCCGGCCACGGTCCGAACCGACGACCAGACACGATTCGGTGAGACCGCCTGCGCTCACGGGGGCCTGGGCACCTTCCTGGCGACCGACGCCATGCCATTGATGCTGGCACATGCCCTGCGGTTGGAGAAGTTCGGCGCCTAGATCCGCCCCCTGTCGCGGGGGCTGAACCGCGCCACGGCACACATCCTAAAGAGCAGCGCCCGGCCGTTTCGACCGGGCGCTGTGTTCCCCGTTCGATCGGGAGAGCCCCCCACAGTTACGGCGCGACAGGCCGACGGCGGAGCCTGCCCCGGCTGACGAACCACAATACGCACGCCAGCCCCACCGTCCCCAGGACAATGCCGACGAAAGCGGTCAGCCAGAATCGTTCTGGGAACAGGCGAATCAGCGTGTCGCTGTACAAGAACAGCCAGGTGTCGCCCTGGAAGAACACCCGATGGAACCCAACGAAGACGAACTGGAAGGCGGCGGCAATCAGCACCAGAAGCACGCCCATCACCACCAGAGTCGCGCGCGCCCCGGACCGGACAGCCTGCAAGGCCCGATCCCAGCCGGCGAATTGCCCGATCAGCAGTAGAAGCACCAAGCTTGCCGCAAGCGCCGCCAACCAGACGCCCATCGCCTGCTGAACCAGGATCTTCACGTCAAGCATGTGCTTCAACTCGCGCTCGTTATAGACTGCCTCCCCATCGTCGAATTTCAGTTCCCCCAGGAAGGCGATCGGCTCGTCATTCAGCAGGTAGTCGAGGGAAACGTCAGCCCAGGAGATCCGATCCGGCGTGCTGAAACCGTAGGCATCCTGGGGGAAGCCGGGCACGGCGTAGTCCAACCGCACAAATGCCGGCGTGAGGAGCAGCCGCACACTGGTCAGCAACAGCGCGACTGGCAGGGTCAGCAACAGCAAGGCGCGAGCGGCCCGCTCCCACAGCCCCGAGCTCCGTCGTTCAACCATATCCACCTCACTCCACCGACAGGGTATCGAGTTGGCCGGCCAGGACGAATCGAATCACGATCGAGTTCACCAGTGTTTCTACCGGAGCCCGATCGTCGGTGAAGACGATCTCGGAGGCAGGCGTCGGGGCCAGGTTGGCCGCGGCGCGTGCCACCACGTCCAGCAAAAGTGCTGGCGCCCCGAGATCCCGCAGCACCCGCAAATTGAACTCGAGGTTCTCAGCCGCCGTCGGCTGCACGGTGGCGTAGACCATCGTGTTGAACGTGCCCGGGACATCGACGACGTGCACGCTCGGGAACACGGATCCGATGGTCCCGACCAGGGCCTCGATCAAGCGGCGGTCGTCCGGCGTGCGGCCGACGTTGATGACCAGCACGCCATCGGCCGTCAGGTGCTCCCGCACCATCTGGAAGAACTCACGCGTCGTCAACTGCCATGGAATGTAGGGCGGGCGATAGGCATCGACGCCGATCACGCTGTAGACCTGCCCGCTGTGTTCGAGACCCCACCGGCCGTCCTGCGCGAAGGTCTGCAGGTTCGGCTCGGTCATGTCGAAGTACTCTCGGCCGACCTGCATGACTTCCGGATCGATATCCCAGCCGTCGATCGGGACGGCACCGAAGACCTGCGTGTACTGCTTGGCAATCGTCCCGGCAGCCAGTCCCACGATCCCCAGCCGCTCGACGCGATCCGGCGTGTACGGCGCCGCATTGAAGAAGGGTGCAGCCAGGAAGTAGTCCCAGGTCCCGTAAGTAGGGGCTCCCGTCGGGTCGTAAACCGAGTGGACCGCCTGCCCCTCGTTGAGCAGCAGATATCGAACGCCACCGACTTCCCGCACCTGAATGTAGTTGTAGGCGGACTCGGCCTCGAAGAGCTGACCGGTACTGGCCTTGATCGGGCCGCTGAGCGCCCATGCCGCAAGCCCGATAAGCACGAGCGGCATCCAACCATGCGCCAGGGCCTGGCGGCGATCGACCGTGAACATCCCGAGCAGCCCCACCAGGAGCAGGCTTCCGCTGAGAGCCAGGAAGGTGCGCGCCGTGCCGATCTCCGGGATCAGCCACAAGACCGGAAGGAACGTCCCCAGAATCGACCCGAGTGTCGAGACGGCATACACCTGCCCCGAGACCTGCCCGGCACGAGTCGGATCCTTCATCAGGAGCCGGATCACGAAAGGCGAGACGCAGCCCAGGAGCGTGACCGGGATACAGAAGAGGATCAGGACGGCGAGAAACGACCCCGCCATGACCGCCGCGTTCAAGTCCTCGACGGCGCCTGCCGCCCAGCGCAGCACGGGCTGCGCCACGATCGGAATGAGCCCCGCCGAAAACGCCGCCCACACCACCAGGCGGTAGAACGTCGTCGCATAGGGCGATCGATCGGCCCAGCGGCCGCCTAGGAAATAGCCCGCCGTCAGGTAGACCAGGATCAACCCGATGATGTTGGCCCACACGAGGTTGCTGGTCCCGAAAACGTTCCCGAGCAGACGCGCGGCTGCCAGCTCGATCCCGAGGCTCGTCATGCCGGCGGTGAACGCGGTCAAGAGCAGGGCACGTCGATTCATCGTCGCTCCACGGAACTCAGGCGGCTGGGCGCAACCCTGCGGGTGTCGCCGGCCGGGAGAGGGCGGCTTCCAGCGAGTCGCCGCAGCGGATCAGGCGAGCAGGGATCCCGGCGCGTCCCGCTTCCTGCATGTGGGAGGCATTGTCCTCCGGAGCGCCGAAGGAGGCGGAGGCCATCAGCACCAGAACCGGCGTCAGCGAGCGCATACGCAGCCCGCGCAAGGCCGGCACGAGCCGTGAGCTGGTCGACGCTGTGACGACCAGGATCATTGCCCCGCGGGTCAAGTGCGTGTCCTCAATCCGAAGCACATCCTCGACCGCCGTCTCACCTGCCCCATCGAGCACCGCCAGCGTTTCCAGGGCACGGATGAGCTGCGGGGCGCCCCGGTCGGGCTGGATGCTGTGACGCATGCGATCGTAAGCGAGGAGGCCCACCGACCGGTCCTGTCGCAGGAAATGATGAATCAGCGATGCCGCACAGGAGACACCGTATTCGATGGTCGACGGCGGGAGGCTGATCCGCCGCGGCAGCAACGGGCTCTCGCGTGTGGGGCGCTCCTGCTTCGGGAGCTCCCATCGGGCGGAGGCACTTGTATCCAGAACCAGCCACACATCGCCCAGCGGGTCCAGCTCGAATTCCTTGACGATCAACCGCCGCCGGCGAGCGGTCGACATCCAGTGGATTCGGTTGAAGCCGTCTCCCGGCAGGTAGTCGCGCACCCCGGCGGCGTTGGGCGTGATCTGGTGCGTGGGCTCGGTGACGGCCACCCCTCCGGGGAGCCTGCCCGACGGCAGCGGGAACGACGGGAGCGGAGATACCAGCGGCAGCACGACCAGCTGATGCACTTGCGGGATAGGACGTGAGACCGGGAACAGGCCGAAGGGGTCACCGGCGTAGAGCCGCGCCGGCCCCAGACGGAACCTGCCGCGCAGCGTGCAGTAGGTGCGGACCAGCTGCGAACGTTCGCGGCCCCCGCCGATCCCGACCATCACGACCGAGGCGCGGTGGTCTGGCAGCTCCGACTCGTCGCGCAATTCGACCCACAGCTTTGGAATCCGGCTGCGATTAACCAGCGTGATCGCCTCTTCAAAGGCCCGCCCGACCTGCGAACGCGATCCGCCCGGCCGCCGGGTCACCGACACGCCGCGCAGCGCCGTGCGCGACCACAGGAAGGAGATCAGGAGCAGGCCGAGGCAAACATAGGCCAGGTTGAAGAAGACCGTCCGGCCGCTGATCAGGCCGGCGATCCCGCAGGCGCCGAAGACGAGCACCAGCCCGCGGGCGCGGTCGGTCATCGGCCGATCTCGCCTCCCGGGACGGGAAGTGAGCGCAGGATCTCCTGGATGACGGCACGCGTGTCGACGTCGCGCACCCGGGCGGCCGAGCCGACGATCAGCCGGTGCGCCAGGGCCGGGACAGCCGCGGCTTTGACGTCGTCCGGGACGGCGTACTCTCGGCCCAGGACCGCCGCCCGCGCCTGGGCGGCGCGGAACAAGGCCAGGCTGCCCCGCGGGCTGGCGCCAACATACACGTCCTCGTGGCGCCGCGTGGCGGTCACGATCTCCAGGATGTAGCGCTTCAACTCCGAAGCGACCGTGACGTGACGTACGGCCGCCTGCGCCTGCTGAAGCTCATCGATCGAGACGGCCAGCTGCAGGCTGTCGACCGGGTGGGCAAGCTGTTGTGCCTCGATCATCCGGATCTCTTCTGCCGGCGACGGATAGCCGAGGCTGATCCGCAGAAGAAAACGGTCCAACTGGGCTTCGGGCAGCGGGAATGTGCCCTCATACTCGATCGGGTTTTGTGTGGCCAGCACCATGAAGGGCGACGGGGCTGGATGCGTCACCCCGTCGACGGTGACCTGCCGCTCCTCCATCGCCTCAAGCAGCGCCGACTGTGTCTTGGGCGTGGCACGGTTGACCTCATCGGTCAGCACGATGTTCGCCATCACCGGCCCGGGGCGGTACTCGAACTCCCCCGTCTTCTGGTTGAACATCGAGACGCCGGTCACGTCGCTGGGCAGCATATCCGGCGTGAACTGGATCCGATTGAAAGTCCCACCGATCGAACGAGCGAGGCTCTTGGCCAGCATGGTCTTACCCGTGCCCGGCACGTCCTCGATCAGCAGGTGACCCTGGCAGAGCAGGCCGATGATGGTCAGACGGATGACCTCCGCCTTCCCCACGATCACCTGCTCAACGTTGGCGAGGAGACGCTCGCTGATTCCCTGAACAACTTGCATCGTCATTCCCTTAGCGTCTTGGTCTGTGTGGTGTGCTCCGGAGATCAAGTTTACCGCGCCCGGGCATCAATGCGCGGGTGGGGCTGAGGCTCGGCCTTCCTGCTCACTTGGGCGCGCCCGGGTCCAGAGACCTGCCACCGTCAGGGCCAAGAGTCCCGCCGCGGCCAGGATCAACCCGAGCAGGAAGGACCGCGGTCGATAGGAGAACTCGACCACGTGCTTGCCGGGCGGGACCGGGACCACCCGGAACAGGTAGTCACCGCGCCGGATGGCAATCGCCTCCCCATCCAGACGCGCCTCCCACCCTGGATACCAGACGTCGGAGACGAGCAGCCAGGACGCACCCTGGGCGTCGACCTGGACGGTCATCCGGTTTGGATCCCGGGAGGGAGCTACCTGTGCCGTCCCGCCCCCCCCCGAGGCCGGCGGCGGTTCCTCGTTCCGGGATTCCACGATGACAACTGCCTCCGGGTCGAAGCTGCCATCGCTGACCGCAGAGATCGCCGCCGCGCCAGACTCCACGAACTGCGCCTCAGGCACAAGCCGCACGCGTGTGCCGCCTGCTACGCGACGGTATTCGACGGGGATGTCGGCTGACAGCTTGGATTCGGCCAACCAGCCGACGTCCATCAATCGCAGAAGGGACTCGGGGTACCCGCTCCGCTGGAGCATCTTCATCCATTCGACCCAGCGCGCCGGCTGCAGCGGGTCGAAGTTCGAGGCGGAAGGAATGGAGTCGAGCAGCGTGACGTTTGGAAGCCCGGACTCCCGGACCGCCCGCCAATCGCCGAGCGTATCGAAGCGGTCGAACTGGAAGGCCCAATCGAACTTCACCTGTTGCTCGAGCGACGCCGGGAGGTAGATGCGGTGGCCGTCGGCGACGCGTTCAGCCAGCATGCTCGTCCCTCGGTAGAGATTGGTGGTGGCCATTGGATTGAGCCCGATGCCCGCAAGGACCACGTCTGCCAATACGACCAGGGCCACCGCGGCCGTCCACCGGGCAGTTGCTTGCTCGCCGCGCATCAGCACGAGCGCACCTGCCAGGAACAACCACACTCCGGCGATAGACATGGCCCGGATCAACGTCGGTTCGACGGCAGGCAGAATCAGCCGGGTGAGCCAGGCAGCTCCCGCAACCGCTCCCGCACCGGCAGTGCCCAGCCTCGACCAGTAAAGCGCTCGTCCCTCCACCTTTCTCCAGGCGGATGCACCCGCGCCCGCCAGCAGCGCCAGCCCGAATACGAACAGCAGCATCCAACGAGAAGGAGCCTGGAACAGGCTGAAGGTCGGTATCGTGCGAAACAGCCAGGGGAACACGGGCGTGTGGCTCCCCAACGCCAGGACGATCGCAACTGCTCCCACGCCGGCCAGGAACAACGTCAGTCCGATGTGGGGACCACGGCGCCGGAATGCACGTGCGAGTGCGAAGAGGGCCAAGAGCAACGGGAGGACACCGATGTAGATCGCGTCTTCCCAGAAGTTGCCGTAGCCCCAGTAGTCGCCCGACGCCGGACTCCCGAAGATCGACGGCGCCAGAAGGCCGAGGAAGCGCCACGGCCAGAAGGAGTAAGTCAGGGCCATCTCGGCGTCGAGTGCCTGTGCCCGGTAGGACTGGGCGAGGTACTCGAGCGTCGGCAGAAGCTGCGGAGCCGCCAGCGCGAAGGCAGCGGCGCCCGCGGCCGCCAGCCCCGCACCGTTGATCACCAGCCGGCGCCAGCCGTCCCTCCCGATCGACCGCCAGACAACCCATGCCAAGAGCAAGACCAGCGAATACCAGGCTGTCTGCGCATGCCCTGCCGTCCACTGGAATGCGAGGACGACCGCCAGCGGGGCGCACGAGCGGATGCGCGTGCGCCAATCCAGTGAATCGGGAAGTGCATCGGCCATGCGATCCGCCGCCAGGATGATCCATGGAAGCCACGCCGCCGTGGCGTTGATGCTGAAGAAGCCGGAACGGGCGACGAGGTAACCGGAAAGGCCAAAGGCCAGGCCGGCTGTGCACTGCCCGAGCCGGTCCATCCCCAGCCTTCGAGCCAGCAGCGCCATGCCAATCCCGGCCCACACGAGGTGCAGCAAGACCAGCAGTCCCGAGCCCCAGACCGGGTCGACGATGAGCAGCAACAGATGAGGTGGGTAAACCAGGGCGGATTGGTAGTTGGCGAGCAGTGGTGCGCCCATCCCGATCAGCGGGTTCCAGAGCGGCACGTAGCCTTGCCGTAAGACAGACAGGGCGTACATCCGCCAGGGAACGAATTGAAGCAGCGGGGTACCCCAGAAGAGCACCCGCCCTTGCAGGAGGCCCGGGCCCAGCAAGAGCATTGGGCCTAAGGCGACAAACCACAAAACGCGATCGGCGATCCGCCTTACCACGCTGCCGGCACCTCAACCCGAATGAATGCATTGGCGGCAGTGACTGGCGCAGAGACTTCAGTGAAAGGCGTGCACCCTTCTTCAGAGGGATCCATTCCGACCTGGTAGACCGCGACCTCGCCTTCCGAGTAGACCTCGGTCAGATTCGGGGGCAGGTGAGCGGTGTCGAATCCGAGCGCGCGCTCCGCATCACCGACGAAGACATAGCCGACATCGAATTCCTGCAGCAAGGCAACAGCCTGCGTGCCGGAACCCGAATCGGCGAAGTAGGACTCGACCCGCGGCGTGAGCGTCTGGAGGCCGGCGCTCTCCGGTCCATGTCCGATCACGACGAAATCGGGCGCCCACGCAGGCAGCGCGTTCCCAGTCTGAAAGGCGGTTAGCACAACGGCCCCGGATTCGGCGTTCTTGGCCAGCCATTCGAATGCCGTCACTTGATTCGCAGGCCGAAATGCGGGCGTCAGGCCACCCGCCGCCACACGGAAGGCGCCGAAGAGCAGCAGCGCGGGTGAAACCATGCTGAGCGCGAGGGTTATGCCCGCAAGACGCCAGCGGCCCAATTCACTCAGGCGCGCTCCCCCCAATCCGATCGCCGCCAGGATCGCCAGCACCACCCAGCCGCCCTCCGGTAACCTGCGCTGAATCACCGTCGGCGCGTAGGCTAGAACTGGAAGGAGAACGGCCCAACCCAGCAGCATCAGACCGTCGCCACGTTCCTGCCTCCACACGCCCCGCAGACCGAGAAACACGAACGGCAGGAGCAGGCCGTAGGCCAGCAAGTAGTGCGCCGGGTGCGGCGATTTCAAGATATTCTGCGCCGCCCATGTCTGCAGGAAGATGTCTCGCCGCAAGAGCAACCCATAACCTCCCAACAAGAGAATGGGCGCCGTAAGGGCGATCGCGGCCGGCCGCAAAGAGTGGAGGATCCCGGGTTTCTGATGACTGGCGGCGGCGCGGCCGAACAGCAGGAGCTGATGCGCTCCAATGGCTGCGGTCGCGGCGACGACCGAAAGCGGCTGCATTAGCGTCAGCAGCACCAGCCATCCGGCGGCGGACCACGCCGCACGCGGCCGGGCCGTCGATTCGAGGTAGGCATCCAGGCCGAGCAACAAGAACGCGCGCGCCAGCAACAGGTGGGGGAAGGTCAGCGCCGCCAGGAATCCAAAGGTCTCAGGCGAATACAGCTCAAGCGGCTGACTCCCCAGCCATGAACTGCTGCCGGAGAGGAGCACCAGCCAGCCCAAGCCACCGCCTGCGATCGCCAGAATCGTCGCCCACCTTCGCCAGCGCACTTCGACCACGAACCTCGACACGAAGCGGTAGGTGGCGAAGACCATGAGCGGGATGGCCAGGATGCGGGCGAGCTGAAAGAGGGCGACGAGTTGTTCGTGAGACCCCTTGCCTGAGGCCAGCTTCCCAAGCAACAGGTAACCGAGGAAGGCGGGCACGCCCGCCTGCTCGACAGCAGTGTACGGGGAGCGAAACAGCCAGTCCCCTTCGGCGCCGCGCAGCATCTTGGCGATGTACGAATTGCCGTCCTCGACGGCGAACAGCGATCCGGTGAACCGCAAGTCGGTCCCCTGTCGTTCGTACGCCAGGAGGAAGGGGAGTGTCGTCACCAGTGCCAGCGCGATGCTGACTGCCAGCAACCAGAGCTTCTCCCCGCGTGTCATCGGCGCACCTTCAACAGGGCAAGCGCCAGAATGGCGACGATTGCCAATCCCAGCCCGACGCACACGCTGGCGGGGACGAAGGTCAGGATCACCTCATGCGCGCCCGCGGGCAGATCCACGGATCGCAGGATCCCGGCGGTCGTCCCAATCGGAGCTCGCACACCGTCGACTTGGGCCTGCCAGCCGGGGTACACAATCTCGCTTAGCACCAGCCGGCCCGGCCCCACAGCCAGGATGCGGATCCGATTCGGCGTCCACGTAAGCT
Source organism: uncultured Chloroflexia bacterium (assembly GCA_963777165.1). Taxonomy (GTDB): domain Bacteria; phylum Chloroflexota; class Anaerolineae; order Anaerolineales; family E44-bin32; genus DYJB01. Next base: position 311,293 of record CAVZPO010000023.1, on the reverse strand, counting down.
CTTCCACGGGTCGCCACCCGGTCTCGTCACCAGCCGTTTCGACCCAGGCGCGCGGCCGGGCAAGCGTGTTGCCATACACCCACTGGCCATCCTCGTGCGCCAGGAGCGACAGCCCGGTGGCCTCGAGCGGGAAGTCCGAGACCAGGCGATCAACGTTCAGCATCCCCAGCGCGCCGGCATCGATCGTTGGGCCCCAATCCGAACGCGTCTCGCCGTCCGGGAATGGCGGCAGCGTCACACTGTAAGGCTCGATCGAGAACCCTGTCGCCGCGGCCATCGCATCACGATAGGCCGTGAGCTGGAGTGGGCTGACGCCATCGGCGAGCTCGAGGTGGCAGCGCTCCGCTGCCTGCTGGGGCAAGCTGTAGGAGGGCGAGAAGATCCGGTGTTTTCCGAATGCGTCGGTCCGGCCGGCGACGCCGCAGGCGGCGGTCGAGAGCTCCGAGTTAGCCGGCCGGGCCTCGAGGGTGAATATATTCGCCCAGCCGAGATCCAGGGCGACCAGGGCCATGACCACAGCTCCGGAGAAGCGCGCGGCCGACGGTCTTCCCAGCCCTGCGCCGACGCTCGCAGCCAGAGCGCAGCTGAGAAGGCCACCCACCACGCTCGCCCAGGCAAGCTCCGACCCACCCGCGCCGGGGTCGCCGAGGCGAAGGACGACGACGACTAGCGATAGCGCCAGGGCCAGCCCTCCGACACCTGCGCCAACAAGCCTGACTCGTCGTGCGACGCGGGTATCCTCTGCGGCCTGACGTATGCGATCGACCGCGTGACCGGCCAACATGGCTGCAGCCAGGGCGACGACGAACAGAAAGCGCGCCGGAACGCGCATCGTCCCCATCCCTGGAATGACCCTCATCACCCATCCATAGATTGGAGTGTACGCACCAAGCGCTAGAAGCATCCCGACCAGGAGGACCACCGTCCAGAATCGGCCTTTGCGCAGGCTGATGGCCGCACCGCAGGCGATCAACACAATGACGGTGGCTCCAAGGTAGCTCTGGGTCTCGGGCCACCCACCTGCCTGGAGCATGATCGTTCCGAGTATCCGTTCCGGTGGCAGCGATACGTCTAACGCCGCTCCGGAACTCATGGTCGATCGGGTCGTCCTTGGGAGAAGCTCCGCCAGCGGGATCAGGACCGGTGCAGCCAAACCCAGGCCAATAGCTGCGGCAATGACTCCCGGTCTCCAGCCAAGCCCCACCCTTGCTCGCCAATCATGGCTATGCGCAAGGCACTTGCCTGCGTAAGCCAGGCTCAGCAGCCCCTGAGGGATGATCCACCGTGGGTCGATCAAGGCAATCATCCCCAGCAATGCGCCCGCGAGCGCATAGCGCCCCGCACGGCCGGAGGGCTCGTGCGTGCGTTCGATTGCCTGCCTGACTGCATACAGGATCCAGGGCGTCCAGCAAACTGCCTCGACAAGCGTAAGGTGCCCCAGTCCGATATGACCGACAAGCTTGGGCGTCGCGGCGAAAACCACGCTACCGAGGACTGCCGCCGGCGCCGAGGCTCCTTCCGCGCGCAGCAACTTCATCCCGCCCCACGCAGCGAGCGCGACATGCGCCCAGAAAAGTAGATTGAACCCGAGCGCTCCAGGCAGGGCCCAGCCCACGACATTCGGAAGGTACCAGAGCCCTGCCAGCGGATCAGCGGCCAGAGGCATGCCGCTCAGAATTAGCGGGTTCCACAAAGGGATCTGTCGCCAGGTGATGATCGAATAGCGAATGAATGCCGAGATCGGCCAATGCGAGACGAGCAGGTCGGAGTAGGCCCCGCCACGCCAGAACGGGAACCCAGTCGGGTCGAACACGAGCGCCGCCAGCCCGAGTGCGGGTATAGCGGCCACCGCCAGCGCCATCCAAACCGGGCTTCGATCCTTCATGGCGCGGGAACGGACGCCAGGGTTACACGACCGCATACCACTGCCGCCGGGAGCTGGCTCGGCCATGACGCGGGCCCGAGCGCCTGCTCCTCAGGACCAAAGTACACAAAGTCAACTGCGCGCGCCTTGAGGACCCCCATCGCTGAATCGAGGTCGGTCGTCGCTGCAAAGAGCGACTCCACCAAGGCACGCTCGGCAGAGGCGTTGGGTGTCTCGAAGGGGTGACCATAGACGACGCGAGCGTCTGCAAAGGCCGGGATCCGGTTGCCCACGGTCTCCCCGGCCAACACCAGGGAACCCGGCGCGGCGTTCTCGGACAGCCACTGCAGCGCACATGCCTCGTCATTCGATTGAACCAGGAGCGGTTCGGCCCGAAGGACTCCACCCAGTCCGGCAGCGATGACGATCAGGTTGGTCGGGATGACGGAGGCCAGCACAAGCGTCGCCAGGGGGCGGCGCCAGGCGCCGCGTCGCGCCGCGATCGACAACCCGATTGCTGCCAGGGCGGCAAGCGGGACGAATAGACCCAGCGAGAGTCGGCGTTGGAGGGCCAAAGGCGCATACAAAAGGATCGCCTGAACGATCGCCCAGGCGAGAAGGATCGTCGTGATTCTCTTCAGGCGACGGTCGGCCACGACTGCAACCGCGGCCAGCAGCAGCAACGGTGCGAAGCCGAGCAGGTAGGCGCCGGGCGACGGGGACGGTGTCTGGTTCTGAGCGTTCCACGCCGCCAGATCAGTGCGCGTCCGAAGCAACCACAGGTCATACGCCGCCCAAGGTGCTGCTCCGAGTAGAAACGCCCCGAGGGCCACCAGCCGCCGCCGCACGGAGCTCGGGGCGCCGGCCCGGCGCTCCTGGAGGGCAAGCGCCGCGATCCCGGCCAGCATCGCCGCCACCGCTGGGAGGAGGACAAACGGGAGGACGAGTGCCATGCCGGCGCCGCAAATCAACGCACCCAGGACCCAGCGTGGCCTCCCGGCGTTTCCGCCGAGAACCCCTACGGCGGCGCCCATGAAGGCTGCCACCGCCAACGGGAAATGTGCATTGGCGTAGGCCGAAAGAAATGGCGTGCTCTCCGGGATCGACAGATCGCTGGCCACGAATCCGAAGGCAATTCCCATCCAACCCCAGCCGGCGCCGACCAAACACAGCGCATAGGCGAACCACCGCTCGCCTCGCTCGGCGACGAACTCCTCCAGGAAACGATAGATGGCAGCGAACATCAATGCGGCGGCCGCAACGCGCGCAGCGTGCAGGATCAGAAGGAGGTCGGCACCAAGCACTCGAGCGATGTGGCCCAGCAGAAGGTAGTACGTGAAGAGGAATGCTCCGGCGCCTGGCTCCGCGGCATACGGGAGGTGGAACTGCCACCCGCCGTCGAATCCCTGACGCATCTTGGCCAGGTAGCTGAAGCCGTCGATGGGGTTGAGCAGGAAGCCGGCGAACGTGTGACCCGGAGGGGCCATCTGGTGGGCGATCCACGTCGGCAGGAGCGTTGCCAGGGCGACGCCCGCCGCCAGCCCGATTGCCACCCATCGGTCACGCTGGTTCATGAGCGAATTGTACGTCGCCGCAGGTCCGCTCGCCATGCCGCCCTGAAGCGTGACAGGACCGTTGTAAGCCCCTTCCCGATCCCCCTTGGCCCGACCCCGGTCGGGGCTGCATTCATCGAATGCTTGGAGTTGGCCGTGGCCTCCTGAGGTCACGGCAGAAAACGCGGGGCATGGGTAGGAGGATCGAGACAACCAGGGACGAGATTTGCAGGTCCCGGCACCATCTCGGGTGTGAGCGGGCCGCCGTTGATGGGGGGGAGCGGAGGGCGGCGGCACTTGCGGCTGGGGACCAGGCGGGTGGTTGGTTGGCGGCCACGGGGCGGCAGTCTATAATGACCGCATGAGCCGGGTCTCGAGCCTGCACCGCCTTCAAGACATCGACCAATCGATCGACCGCGGACAGGCGAGGCTGGCCGAAATCGAAAGGCTCCTGGGTGGCTCGGATCTTGTCCGGGCAGCCCGCTCGGCCGACGAAGAGGCTCGGGAGGCCTTGCGTGCGGCCCTGGCGGGCGTCAAGGATGCCGAGGCAACGCTCGGCTCGCAACGCTCCAAAGTGGAGCATGCCGAGGCGTCGCTCTACGGCGGCGGGGTCCACAATCCCAAGGAACTCCAGGACTTGCAGGCCGACGTCGATTCCTTGAAGCGGCATCTGGCGACCCTCGAAGAACGTCTCCTGGAAGCCATGCTTGTGCTTGAGGATGAGGAGAAGAAAGCCGGCCGTGCGGCTGACGCCCTGTCCCTGTCAGAGGCCGCGCTCATGGCGGAGCAGGCTTCCTGGACCGAGGAACGCGCCCGTATCCTGACCCGGTTGGATACGCTGGCGATCGAGCGCGAAGCCGCCATGTCCGGGGTAGCCGAAAAGGACCTTGCGCTGTACGCTCGATTAAGGGACAGTATGGGGGGTAATGCGCTGGCCATCCTCAAGGACGGCAGTTGCAGCGCGTGCGGCGTGGGGATTTCGGCGTCGGAAAGCCAGACGGTCCGCAACAGCGCAGAGCTCTTCCGCTGCCCTCAGTGCGGTCGGATCCTGTACGCAGGGTGAGGCGCGATGCTTGCTCAGCTTTTCGGTTGGCGGTTTGATTGGCCCGAGTTCGTCCTCGGAATACTGTTCGGCTTGCTGATCGCCTGGGGCGCTCGCCGCTCCCTTCCATCGCTGCTGGCCGCGTCGAGCTGGACCCAGCAGCGTGCCCGAACCGTCGGCGAGGGCTTCACGGCGGGAGCCAAAGACCGCTACCGCGAGGAACTGATCCGTCGGGTCGAATCGCTTCACCTGGCGCGGGCGATCCTGGCCTTGGAGGAGATCGCCGTCCCTCCTCGCCTGCTTGCACCCCCCGCGCCAGCCGATCCCCAGCGCGCGGATCCCCTGCCGGAAGGCTCGTTGACCGTCCTGCCCAGCCTGCCGGACGCCAACGTACTCTCCGGCATCTACCGTGCCCCCACATTGTCGCTGGCGGAAGCGCTCGCCGACGGCTCGCATATCATGCTCACCGGCGACATCGGCAGCGGTAAATCGACCGCCCTGGCCTACCTTGCCTTGCGCTCGGCCCAGCACCACCCCGAGGCCGGCCTCGGCGCCGAGATGCTGCCTGTGCTGGTACATGCCGGGGACCTGCGCCTCGACCGGCAAATACGGGACCCGCTCGATCCTCTGATTGATGCTGCACAGTTGACCGTCTCCGGTGGATTGGCTGCTCGCCTTCCTGGATATATGCGAAACCACGCACGCCAAGGGCGGCTGCTCCTCCTCCTGGACGGCCTCGATGAACTCACAACCGAGGAGATCGTCCCCGTTGCAGCATGGGTCAAGACCCTGATCGCTGCCCATGCTGGAAACCGAGTGGTGGCTGCAGGTCCCGCGCGTGGATACGACGGTATGGTGGACGCCGGCCTGGCGCCCGTCCCGCTTGCGCCATGGTCCGAGCATGAGCACCGTCTGTTCCTCAGTCGCTGGGGCGCGGGCTGGCAGAAGTACGTCCTGCCCGGCCTTCCGAAGAACCGGATTGGGGAGCTCGACCCGGCCCTGATCAGCGGCTGGCTGCTGGGATCGATCCGCACTCTGACACCGCTGGAGGCGACGTTGCACGTCTGGGCCGCGTACGCCGGAGATGCCCGGGGCGGCACGACAGCCGAATGCATCGAGGCCTACCTGGCTCGGTTCCTCTCGCCCGACGAGCGACAGGTCACCGAGGTCGTTGGCATGACCTGGATCAAGGAGCGTTCCGGTTGTCTCCCTGAGCGTCTCCTGGCACGCGGCACCCCGGTCTCCGATCTGATCGACGCCGGGGTTCTGGCGCGTCGTTTCGGCGCGCGGGTGACCTTCGCGCAGCCGGCGCTCGGCTCCTACCTGGCGGCGCGCGGGTTCGTACAGGCCAGCCTGCCGGATTCCGCCCTCCTGGAAGCTTGGCCGCCGGCGGACGCGTGCACTCACTGGATCGCGGCGTTGGGCGACGTTACCTCGGAGGCTGAGCGCCACTTGCGCGCCTCCGATGACCCGCTGGCGCAGCATCTGCTGCTCTGCGCGCGCTGGCTCAAGGATGCGCCGGCCAAGGCGCCGTGGAAGCCTTATGTCCTACGCGCGCTGGCCACCGTGTTGAACGATGTCCAACGACCGTACGGGTTGCGCCTGCGAACCGCGCACGCGCTGGTTCTGTCGCGCGAAGCGAGCGTGGGGATTCTCTTCCGTCGCCTGCTCGCTTCCGATGCACCCAGCAGCCGGATCTTGGGTGCGCTCGGCCTGGGGGGACTGCGGGATGAGGAATCCGTCGAGCCGCTGCTGAAACTTGTAGAGAGCGACACTCACCTCCTGTGCCGCCAGGCGGCCTGCCTGGGTCTGGGGGCGGTCGGGACACAGCCGGCGCTCGAAGGCCTCGGACACGCACTGCTGAAGGGGGATGAAGGTGTGCGTTTGGCGGCCGGCGAGGCGCTCGCCTGCCACCCTGACGAGGGCTACAACATGCTCAAGGATGCCCTCGAGGTCGACAACCTGCTCACCCGCCGCGCGGCGGTCTTCGGTCTGAGCCGCGTCCCCGAGGCCTGGGCGTTAGAAGTGCTCGAGAAGGTTCAGGTCGAGGATGGGCAATGGGTCGTACGCGGTGCGGCGGCCGAAGCTGCCGAAAGGCGCAACAACCCTCCGTGGACGATCCATCCGCCGGTGCATGAATTGGCCGAGGTCCCGTGGCTGGTCGCTTACGCCGCGCGGGAAGGGTTGGGAGTCGCCCCGGGCAGGCCGGCCCTGGAGATGACGCGCCAGGTCCTCTCCAACGGAACCCCCGAAGAGAGGCTGGCGGCACTCGAAGCCATTGCCGGTACGGGCAGCGAGGAGTTCAACCTCGAGTTGGCGGCGGCGCTGCGCTCCGAAGACCCACAGATGCGTGATGCGGGCTATGAAGCACTGTGGCGGCTGACCGCGCCGTCGGCGGTGCTCCCAATGACGATCGCCTCGCGCGCCTAGGTCCAAATCAGGCTCGCCTCATGGAACGACAACCGCCGGCCATGGCCGGCGGCGGTGATTTCCAGCCTGGGTGCCGCGACGCGCTGGCCTACTCTTGTTCCTGCGCGCCGATCCAGGCATGAATTCGGGCCTGGACTTCTTCGGCCGAGAGATCCAGGACCGAGACGATCTTGTCCAGCCCGCGCTGGCCGGCGATGATCTCGAGCCGATTCTTGCGCACGCCCAGCACCTTCGCCAGGAAGGTGAGCAGTTCGGTGTTGGCCTTGCCTTCCACCGGCGGGGCCGCCACGCGCACGCGCAGAATGCCGTCCTCGAGGATGCCGGCGAACCCGGTCTTCCGTGCCCGCGGCGTGACCCTCAAGGTGAGCGCCGCACCCGACTTCCCGCTGTGAAGCTTGAAGGTTCGCATGCTTCTACCCCGCCGAGACAAGCAAGGTCACAAGCACTCGGCCCAGGATCTGAAGGACGATGAGCAGGATCGCCGGGCTGAAGTCCAGTCCCCCGGCCGGCGGAATGACCCGACGGATGGGCGCCAGCATGGGATCGACAAACGAGTCGAGGGCGCTCCTCAGCGGGTGGAACGGGCTGAGCACGAAGCTCAACAACACGTCGACGAACACAACCAGCGTCAGGCCGTTCACAATCAACTGGATCGCGGATACGAAACCGTTCACGTTAGGGCCATCCTCCAGCCGGTCCGGGGCAAACTAGGCCGCTCCCGTCGGGCGATCCCCGAACAGGGCCCGCCCGATGCGCACCATAGTAGCACCTTCTTCGATGGCGATCTCAAAGTCATCGGTCATCCCCATCGACAGCTCGGGGAGCGCCCCCGCGCCGGCGGCCGCCAGATCCTCCCGCAGCCGCGCCAGCCCGAGGAAAACCCGTCGGAGCACCGCCTCATCCGTCGTCCATGGCGCCATGGTCATCAAGCCTCGCACCTCCAGCCGCGGGAGCTGCGACGCCGCCAGCATGCTGGCCAGCAAATCCGGCCGCCCGTTCGGTGCGGAGGTATCCCAGCCATCCTTGGTCGCTTCGCCCGAGATGTTGCACTCGAGCAGAACCGGCAAGCGAAGCCCGCGTTCTGATGCCAGACGATCGAGCAACGTGGCGATCTTCAAACGATCGAGCGAGTGTACCAGAGAGAACGACCCGACCACCTCGCGGGCCTTCCGGCTCTGCACATGCCCGATCATGTGCCAGCGTGCATCGACCAGCTCCGCCAAGGCGGCCTGTTTTTCGCGCGCCTCCTCCACCCGGTTCTCGCCGAAGTCTCTCAACCCCGCACGATAGGCGAGCCGGACGAGCTCCGCCGGATGGCTCTTGGTGACCGCGATCAAGCGCACTTCTTCCGGCGAGCGCCCCGCTCGCCGGGAGGCCGCCTCGATCCGTGCTCGAACCGCCCGCAAATTCGTCCCCAGGTCGGACTCCGAGATCATCCTCGTGTCTCATGCCTCGCTAGACGGACAGCGCCATCAGCGCTCCGAACCGCCCCGTCTTCCCGGCTTCGCCTCGATGGCTGTACCAGTCCTGCGGGTGGCAGGCGGTGCACAATTCCGCTGCTTCGATCGAACTCACACCCTCGCCCTCCAAAAGGCGACGATTGGCCAGCCACAGATCCAGGTGGACGCGGCCCGCGCGCATCGTCAAGGCCTCTTCGGCCGATCGACCGAGGGCCTCGCGCACGGCCCCCAGGACGTCCTCGCCCACGGCATAGTGATCGGGCCCGATCGACGGCCCCAGCGCCGCGAGGAGGTCGGCCGGGTGGGAGCCGTAACTCGCTCGCAGGGCCCGCACGGCGTGCACAACAGCCTTGCGGACCGTACCAAGCCAGCCGGCGTGCACCAGCCCGATCACCTGCTTCCCCGGGTCATACAGGAGGACCGGAACACAATCGGCGAATCGCATCAGCAGCGTCACACTGGGATTAGAAGTGATCATCGCGTCCGCCTGACGCAAGGCAGCCTGCCCTCGCGGTTCGCGGGCGTCCACGACGTCGGCCGAATGCACCTGCCAGACCTCGTGCAGGCTTTCCGCCGTGCGCTCGAAGGTGTCGAGCACCCGGCGCTTGTTCTCGAGCACCCTCGGGACCTCGTCCCCCACCGTACCGCCGAGGTTGAGTGACGACCAGGGCGAGGGGCTGACACCGCCGCGCCGCGTGAAGACTGCGTGCTTGAGGCCTGGCAGGTTCAGGGTCTCGAAGGAGAAGAGGCGCAGGTCACTCGCAGCACGGAACGGCATGCGCGGAGTCTACCATGTGAGGCTGCGCCGACGGGGCTCGCGCCTCAGGGGGACCGAACCCCGGCCAGCCGCGCCGCCGAGAGCGCACGTGACTCGTCCATGCTCTCTTCGACATACGGGTAGGCCAGCCAGACATTCGCCAGGCCGAAGGCCAGCCCGGTCAACGTGCGCAACAGCGGCGTGCTCTCGCGGACGGGCAAGGAGAGGAAGGGGAACGCACCGAGGAGCTGGCTGCCGCCATCCAGCGCGATGGGCAAAACACCGAACAGCACCCAGGCCCAGATCGGAAGAGGCCGCAAGCGCCGACGGACTCCGGCGAACAGCAGCCCACCGAGCAGCAAACCGCCGTAGATGGCCACGTCTCGCTCGCACAACGCAACCTTGTAGCCAACCTGCTCGTTCCCCACGAACGCCCGCGCCGCCACCAGGTCGTACTCATCCAACCCAGTCGCCGTGCTTAGTGGGACCAACGCGGTCCCAGCCAGGGCGCGCGGGTAAGCCGCCTGCGGGCCGAAGAGGAACCAACTGCGAAACGCCCACTGATGGCAGAGAGGCGAGTAGGCCTTGTAGATCCAGCGCGCCGGCCGCTCGGCTCCGACCTTCATCAGCACCGGCGCCATGAAGGGCAGACCGACATACAACAGGACCATCAGGTTGAACAGTGCCAACCAGTGGCGCGAGATGAAGAGCACGCTGCGGTTGGTCCGGACCGCAGCCGGCCGGGCCAGCGGGCTCTGTGAGCCGGAGGCGGTCGGCGAGGGCGCCGAAGCGTGAGCCTGCAGCGCCACGCGCAAGTCGGCCGGCGTGATCGGAGCGCGCAGCGTGTACGGCCCGATCACGACCACCGGGATCTGCTCCATGTAACGGGAGAGCAGCGCGGCATCCGATTCGATGTTGACTTCCACGAGCTCGTGTGGCACTTGCGCCTGCAGGGCGCGCAATTCGTCGCGCACCTTATCGCACAGCAGACAACCCGGCCGGCCATACAACGTCACTCGCATCTCACCCCATCCCCATTTCCCGAAGGTAGCCGTCCAGCTGCGCTTCGTCCATGCTGCCAATGTGGATGAACCGGATCACGCCCGAACCATCGACGAAGAACGTCGTCGGGTACCCCAGCACATGGTAGAGGGCCTGGATGCGAGCACCGGGATCCAGCACGATCGGGAACGTCAATCCCAACTCAGCCTGAAAGGCACTCACCAGGTCGGCCGGCTCATCGAAATTGACGCCGACAACGATCAGCCCCTCCGGCTCGTGTCCACGAGAACGGGCCTCGAGCAGTGGCATCTCCGCCCGGCAGGGTTCACACCAGGTCGCCCAGAAGTTGAGGACGACGATCCGCCCGCGCGCCTGGCCGAGGTGGAAATCTCCGCCGGAGATCTCCACCGCCTCGAAGTCCGGAGCGAGCCCCCCTACAACCGGTGCGGCGACCGGCGTCAGTGCGGTCGCCCCGGAAGGAGTTGCCACGGTCCGAGGTTCGGGAAAGCCTCCCCAGGCGACGAGACCGGCCGACAGCCCCAACAGCGCGCCGATCGCCAGAAAGGACCAGGCCCGTCTATCCGGCAAGGACCCTCCTAAAGGCCAAAGTCGACGAACAGGCCGAAGCGAGCAAGCCGGGCGAGCGTACCGGTGAGCAGCATGATCCCCAGAATGATCATGATCACGCCGGTTGCCATCGAGATCCCCTGGAGCAGGCGCGCATGACGCCGCATCAGCTCCGCTACCCGGCCGATCCCCAGGGCCGCGAGCAGGAACGGGATCGCCAGCCCGGCGGAGTAGGCCACCAGCAGCACCGCCCCCTGGGTCACCTTGGCGCTGTTGAGCGCCAGCGTTAGCACGGCGCCGAGCACCGGCCCGACACAAGGCGACCAGCCGGCAGAGAAGAATATGCCCATCAGCATCGACGACAGGTACCCGAGCCTGGGATCCGGCCGGACCTGGCGGCGCGTATCGAAATCGAGAAAGGGAATGTGGATCACACCCAGCATGTGCAGGCCGAACAAGATGACGACCACGCCGCCGATTCGGGCCAGCCACTGCCGGGCATCAAAGAGAAAGGCGCCGAGTGCCGAGGCGGCGGCGCCCAGGATGACGAACACAATCGAGAAGCCGAGGACGAACGCCACCCCATGCGTGAAGGTCACCCAGCGATTCTCGACGGTCACGCCGCCGGGACCGATCGACCGGCCGCCCAGATACCCGACGTACGCTGGGACCAGCGCCAGCACACAGGGGGATAGAAAGGAAGCCAGGCCCGCCAGGAAGGCCAGCCCAAGGGTCACGTTCTCAGGACTCATCCACGCTCCGCGTCCTTCATGGGGACGATCACTCCGGACGACGCACTCGTCTCATCGTCCTTCGCCCGCGAGCCGCAGGCCCCGCAGCCGCAAGCTGTTGGTTACGACGAAGACCGAACTGAAGGCCATCGCCCCCGCCGCCAGCATCGGATTCAGGTAGCCAAGCGCGGCCGCCGGGATCAAGATGATGTTGTAGAAGAACGCCCAGAACAGGTTCTGGCGAATCGTGCGCATGGTACCACGGGAGAGCTGGACCGCACGAGCGACGCCGCGCAGGTCTCCACTGATCAAGGTGACCGGCGCGGCGGCAATGGCCACGTCCGTGCCGGTCCCGATGGCGATTCCCACGTCGGCCTGCGCCAGCGCCGGGGCGTCGTTGATTCCGTCGCCGACCATCGCCACGACCTGTCCCTCCGCTTGCAGCGCCTTGACCACGGCCGCCTTGTCGCCCGGCAGGACCTCCGCGCGCACCGAGTTCGGGCGGCAACCCGACGCGGCCGCCGATCGCCTCGGCGGTCGACCGGTTGTCGCCGGTGACCATCAACACACGCAGCCCAAGGACCTGAAGCTCGCGGATGGCCTCCGCCGATCCCTGCTTCACCGTGTCAGCAATGCCCAGCAGACCTACGGCCCGCCCATCCACGGCGACCGCCACCGCCGTCTTGGCCTCGGCGTTGAGACGGCGCATCGGCCCGGCCGCCGCGTCGACCGCGACGCCGCGCGCTTCAAGGATGCGTCCGCTCCCCAGAAGCACCTGCCGCCCTGCCACTTGAGCGACGATTCCCTGGCCGGCGACCGCTTCGAATCGCTCCGGCAGTTCGGTCGCAACCCCCCGCTCCGCGGCGGCGGCAACAACCGCCTGCCCCAATGGGTGCTCCGAGCCGCGCTCGGCGGAGGCCGCCATGCGCAACACCTCGTCGTCTGTCCAACCGGGGTCGACGGTCACGATGTCGGTCACGACCGGTTCACCCCGGGTGATCGTCCCTGTCTTATCGAGCACGGCCGTCGTCAGGGCGCCGGCGCGTTCGAGTGCCTCTCCCGAGCGGAAAAGGATTCCCAGAGTTGCGCCCTTCCCCGTCCCGACCATCACGGCGGTAGGCGTCGCCAGGCCGAGCGCGCACGGGCAGGCAATCACCAGCACGGCGACCATGTTGATCAGCGCCCGGGTGAAGGCCGAGGTCTCCCCCGTCGGAGGCGGCGCCAGCAGCAACCAGCCGGCGAAGGTCAGCAACGCCAGACCGATGACCGCAGGCACGAACACGGCTGAGACGCGATCCGCCAGCCGCTGGATGGGCGCCTTGCTGCCCTGGGCTTCCTGAACCAGCCGAACGATCTGCGCCAGGGCCGTGTCCTTGCCCACCCGGGTTGCCTCGAAGCGGATGGCGCCCATCTTGTTGAGCGTGGCGCCGATGACTTCGTCGCCCGGAGCCTTCTCCACCGGGAGCGACTCACCGGTGATCATCGATTCGTCGACGGCTGTCCGCCCCTCGATGACCGTTCCGTCGACCGGGACACGCTCTCCCGGACGAACCAGGACGATATCGCCCCGCAGCACCTCATCGACCGGCACGTCCTGCTCGACGCCCTGACGCTCGACGCGTGCCGTCTTCGCCTGCAGCCCCAGCAGACGCCGAATGGCTTCGCTGGTGCGGCCGCGAGCTCGCGCCTCGAGGAACTTTCCCAGCAGGATCAAGGTGATGATGACCGCCGCCGTCTCGAAGTACAGGTGGCCGGCGATCAGCCCGAAGAGGATTGCCAGGGAGTACACGTAGGCCGAGGACGAGCCCATGGCGATCAGCACGTCCATGTTCGCCGAGCCATTGCGCAGCGCCTTGAAGGCCCCGACGTAGTACTGGGCCCCCACCACGAACTGCACTGGAGTCGCCAGCGCGAACATCACCCAGTTGTACCAACCCGCGTGCGCCAGATCGTGCGGGACGAGCCCCAGGTCGCGCCCCATGCCCATCAGGAACAGCGGCACGGTCAGGCTCAGGCCGACGAGCAGCAGCCGTCGCTGCCGTTCGATCTCCTCCTGTCGCGCCTTCTGCTCCACATCCACCAGGTCGCCGTCCGACTCCAGCGGCTCGAAGCCCGCCGCGCGGACCGCCTCCCGCAGATCGGCCTGGCTGACCAAGGTCGGGATGTAGCGTACACGCAGCGTCTCGGTGGCCAGATTCACGCCGGCCAACTCGACGCCCTCGCGTGCCTGCAGGGCGCGCTCGAGCCGCTGGGCATCTGCGCTGTCGCCGACGCGCGCCAGCGCCAGCGTCGCTTCGCCCAGCGCGACGTCGTAGCCGGCGCGCCGGATCCGTTCCACCAGTGCCTGCGGCGCGAGGCGCGTCGGGTCGAATGCGATGCTGGCGCGCTCGGACGCCAGGTTGACGTTCGCCACCTCGACGCCGTCAAGCTTGCGCAGCCCGCGCTCGATGGTCCCAACGCAATTGGCGCACGTCATGCCGGTGATCGGCAGCGTGACCGTGCGGGTTGACTCCGCCAAGTCGTGCCTCCAGCTCCCGGGGGTTACTTCGAAACCGGGTAGTTGATTTCGGCCAGCAGCGACTCGATCGCTGCCTCCGTCGCCGGAGAATCGAACCGCACCTCAACCTGCCGGGTGTCGGCGGCGGCTTTCACGTCCTGCACGCCTGCCAGCTCTTTGAGCTCGGTTGTGATCGTGTGAACGCAATGCCCGCAATGGATGTTCGGAACCGAATACGTCACCGTCGACATGAGATTCCTCCCGGCCTGTGGCCGCTAGACTTTCGAGGCCATTTCGTAGACCTCGCCGATCTCCTTCAAGACCCGCTCACGTTCGCCGGGATCTTCCCCCCGGACTGCCGTGATCAGGCACGAATGCAGATGCTCATTGAGCACACGGCTGTTCAAGCGGCTGAGGGCCGCCTGGGCGGCCGAGATCTGGCGGATGATGTCGATGCAGTACGCATCTTCGTCGACCATCCGCTCGATCCCGCGCAGGTGTCCTTCCACGTTCCGCAAGCGTCGCAGCGTGTCTGTCTTATCCATCATCCCTATCCCCGCCCCCCTGGGGGGGGTCACGACATATCATACCCTTTTCGACCTTTCAAGTCAAGGTATGCGACGCTTGGGCCACTTGGGCCAGGCGAAACGAACATGCCGGTGGTATCCTTCCGGCGAGAGACTGACTTCCCGCCCGCTGTCAACGGCAGGGGCCTTCGGCGGCCTGCGTCTCACGCCCCCGGGTTCCTCGGTCTCCGGCATGGCCTTCCAGGACACCGGTCAGCCCATGACGCACTCCACTTCACCCACCGCTGCCGGACTGGTAGCCGCCCAGGCACGCAAGGCCCTCCTTCAAGGGGACCGCGCCGCCTCCCGCAGGCTGGCATTCGAAGCCTTAGGCCGCGATCCGTCCTGTGACCTGGCCTGGATTGTCCTGGCCGCGCTCTCTCCGCCGGCCAGGCGCCGCTCCTACCTCGAGCACGCACTCACCCTCGCACCAAACAGCCCCCGGCTGCGGCAAGCGCTCACCACAACGCTGAAGGCCGCCGCTGGGCAGGCGCGCCGGCCCCCCGTTGGGGAGAAGGAACCGCTCACTCAGGTGCCTGCCGCGAGTTTCGGCGCGGCGGCCGGTGAACAACCTGCCCCCCAGCGAGCGTGGCGCGTGGCGGGCCGGATCGCCTACCAGCGAATCCTGACCTCGCTTCTGATCCTGCTTGGAATCGCTTACCTGGCCTCCTTTGCCCTGCTGATGGCCCAACGCGGGTATGCCGGAATGCCGGCCGAGCCGCTCACCGCCCTGGTCGAGGCCTTCCGCCTGGTCGTGGAGTACCTCCTACGCCACCCAGCCACCTACTACATGCACAAGGTGACCCAAGCGTGGTGGGCCTATGCCGGCACGGCATTCCTGCGCAGCGCGGCACTTCTCTTCCTATCCATGCTTGTGGCGACGGCCGTTGGAGTACCCCTGGGTGTCTGGGCTGCAACCCGGCGCCGGCGTATTGGCTCGGCGCTTATTCTGACCCTGGCGATCCTCGGCGTATCCACACCTAGCTTCCTGCTTGCGATGCTGCTCTGGGTCGCCGATTTCCGTATCTACCGCCTGACCGGCACCGCACCCCTGCCGCCGACCGGTTTCGGATGGGATCTGCACATGGTCATGCCGGTGTTGGTGTTGGCCATGCGGCCTCTGGCCCAGGTAGCTCAGGTCACGTATGTCTCGCTCAGCGATGTGCTGGGTCAGGACTACGTGCGTACTGCGCTCGGCAAGGGACTGAGCCGGGGAGGCGCGGTCTGGCGCCACGCCATGCGCAACATCTGGATCCCGGTCCTGACCGCGATCGGCACCAGCCTGCGCTTCTCGCTGGCCAGCCTTCCGGTGGTTGAGTCATTCTTCCTGTGGCCGGGCCTGGGGATGACGCTTCTGACGGCACTCGACCTCGGGATGGATACACTGATCCTGGACCTGCTGCTGGCGCTCGGACTTCTCTTCCTGGTCCTGAATTCTCTGCTCGACGTCGTCTACCCGCTGCTCGATCCCCGGCTGCGGCAAGACGCAATCCAGGAGGAGCGTCTCGAACGGGCGACGCCAGGCGAACGACTGACCGAAACCATCGACACGCTGAAGGACATCGCCCGCGGCCTGCGCCTGCGGCTGCGGCTTCCCGCCTGGAAGCGCAGGCAAGCCGTCCCCGGCGCCTTAGCCCCCCACGCTATCGTCGCCGCCGAAGCCCCCGCGCTGGCGCCTGGCGCCGGTCGACGGTGGCGGGCGCTAAGCCTCGTCGCATCCAACCCTGCGTTCCTGCTGGGATCCCTGCTCCTGGCTGGCATGCTGGCGCTTGCTGTGTGGGGTGGATCGTGGTCGCCGGCCAGTGCCTACGAGACCCACAGCATCATCATGATCGAGGGCGAGCTGGCCTCCCCTCCCTTCGCACCGTCGTCTACTTACCCCTGGGGCTCGGATGCAATCGGCCGCGACATCCAGGCCCTGGTGCTCGAGGGTGCGCGTCGGACGATGTCGCTGGCGATCATCGCCACGCTGGCGCGGCTGCTCCTGGGGACGACCCTGGGCGTGATCGCCGGTTGGTGGCAGCGCAGCTGGCTGGACCGTTTGCTTTCCGCCGGCGTGGCAATCTGGGCCGCGTTCCCGGTGACGCTGTTTGCGCTGCTGTTGATCTACGGGATGGGTATCCAGCAGGGCTTTTGGATCTTCGTGATCGCGTTATGTGCGGTCGGCTGGGGTGAGATCGCCCAGTTCACTCGCGGCCTGGTCATCCGTCTCAAGGCTCAGCCGTTTGTTGAAGGCGCCCGGTCGATCGGGGCGCGCGCCGATCAGATCTTGCTCACCCAGATCCTGCCCAACATGACTGGGCCGCTGGTCGTGGCGGCGTCGCTCGAGACAGCCGGTGTGCTCATGCTGCTGGCCGAGCTCGGTTTCCTGAACGTCTTCATGGGGGGCGGCTTCCGGGCGACGATTGCCGAGGCCGCCAACATGTCCCCGGTGTACTACTACTTCTCCGATGTCCCCGAATGGGCGGCCTTGCTGGCCAACATCCGCAACTGGTGGCGGGCCTACCCATGGCTCGGCTGGTACCCCGGTCTGGCATTCTTCCTGGCGATCATCGCCTTCAACCTGTGGGGCGAGGGCCTGCGGCGTCTTCTCGACGACACACGGATCAACCTCAGCCGGTTGCTCAACCGCAACATGCTCTTGCTCGCCGGCACCGGCGCGCTGATGGTGGGCATGATCGTCAGCGCCGCCTCCCCGCGCGCCCAGTACCGCGATGCCGCCGCGCAGTTCGATGCCGCCGGCGTGCAGGCCGATATTGCTGCGTTAGCCTCGCCTGCCGCGGAAGGCCGCGAAACGGGCAGGCCCGGCGCGCGGATCGCCGCCGAGTACATCGCCGAACGGATGGAATCCGTCGGCTTGTTCCCGGCCGGAGTGGGCAACACCTACCTCCAATCCCTGGTCCGCCCCCGATTCCATGTCACCGAAGTCCCGATCCTCGAGGTGATCGGCCCCGACGGCGCCGTCGTCCAGGCGTTCACCTACCGGCAGGATTTTTCCGAAAGCCCGACGTCGCGCTACATGGGGATCGACGAGCAGTGGGGCACGACCTTCAGCGGTCCGGTGTTCGGCTGCACGCTCGGCAGCGGCACCGACCTGACCCAGGAGAAAGTCAGCCCGCTCCAGGACGAGACGGGCATCGCCATCATTCTCGAAGGCAGCGGGTGCCCTGTATCCTCCCGCAGCGACATGGTCGCCCTGGTCGTACCCAAGAACCCGGAGCGGGTGGAGCGCAAGTATCTCTTTCCCGCCAGCAACCTGATGGGCAGAAACGTCGATGCCTCCTCCGTGCCGGTGCTTCTCATCTCTCGAGAGACGGCCGACGTACTTCTGGCTACGGCGGGAAGCAGCCTCGCCGAGTTGGAGGCCATGCGGGAGACCCTTCCCCGCGCCACGCTGGGCACCACGGGCCGGGGCGCACAAGTGCGGATCAAGATCAACGGCGCCGAAGGAACACGCGAGAGCGGGGAATACATCAACGTCCTAGGCGTCCTCCCCGGCACGGGCGCCGAGATCAGGCAGGCGGGAGGCCGCGGCCTCGACCAGCAGGTGATCATCGTCAGCGCCTACTACGATGGCCTTGGGATCCTGCCGGACGGACAGCTCTATCCCGGCGCCAATGACAATGCCAGCGGTGTGGCGATGATGCTGGAGATGGCCCGCCAGATGGTGGCCGGTCCCTATCAGCCGGAGAAGACGGTGCTGTTCATTGCCTGGGCAGGCGGCGAAAGGTACGAGGGGCTGTCGCTGGTTGAGGTCATGAACGCCAAGATCGGGTTCAACACGCTGACGGTCGAGGCGGTCATCGAGCTGAGCGGCGTGGGTGCCGGGACGCTCAACCAGGCGGCCATCGGCACGGGAAGCAGCTTCCGCCTCGTCCAACTTTTCCAGGACGCGGCCGATGAATTCGGTTTGAAATCCACCACCCGCGGGCGCGGCCCGCATTTCGGCATGCCGGTCGGCGCCGGCTTCGGGGAGCGTTCGGCCATGACGCTCAACCTGTCGTGGGACGGTTCGGACCAGACGGCACACACGCCGCAGGACACTCCAGACATGATCGATCCGGCCAAGCTCGAGAAGCTCGGTCGGAGTGCGCTCCTGACCCTGCTCATCCTCTCCCGCGAGACGGTCTACTAGCGGGGCGCGCAGACACCCAGCGGCATTCGAGCCCCAATCCCGCCCTGCCGGTGCGGGGATCGGGCGGCCGGAGATCCCTGGAGACACTGGGGAATCTCGCCCTCGGCGCCCAGACGAAGTCGGGGCGAGGTTCGGGACGCTCGCAGGCGCCAGAAGATGGCGGCGGGAATCAGAAGCGGGCCGTCGGGCCCGCGTCTGCGTTGACCCCACTCATGCGGCTCAGATGGCGATGGCGCCCGGCGGTTTGCGATGCCCGTGCTCGGCATCGGCCGATCCGGAGAGCAGCTCCACCGCATGTGGCAGCGCCGGCAGCACCGCCTCCAGGGATTCCACGGCCGCTCGCGGGTTGCCCGGAAGGTTCACAATCAGCGCCCTTCCGCGAACGCCGGCAACTCCGCGCGACAGCATCGCGTGCGGAGTCTTCGACAGACCCGCCTGGCGCATGACCTCGGCGATGCCCGGGACGATGCGTTCGCACACCGCCAGCGTCGCCTCCGGCGTCCGATCTCGCGCCGCCACGCCCGTCCCCCCCGTTGTCAGGATCAGGTCGGCCGCATGGTGATCCGCCCAGTCACGCAACCGAGACTCGATCTGCGGCTGTTCGTCAGGGAGCACGGCCGTCTGGACCACCGCGTGACCGCCACGCTCGATGCGCTCGCGCAGCGCCGGCCCGGAGGCATCCGGGCGTTCCTGGCGCGCCGAGCGATCGGAAATCGTCAGAATGGCGACCTTCATTCGAGCACCTTCCCCATCAGGTACAAGTCCATCACATCCCACCCGCGGGCGCTATAGAAGGCCAGGACGTCGGCGTTCTCGCGGGTGACCAGAAGATAGCACTTGAGGCAGCCCTCGGCTTTCAGTCGTGCTTCGAGCTCAGCCATGAGCGCCGCGCCGGTCCCCTGTTGGCGGGCTTCAGGCGCCACGGCGAGGTGGTAGACCAGCCCGCGCCGGCCGTCGAATCCGCCCATCACCGCGCCGATCACGTGCCCCTCGCGTTCGGCAACCAGAAACAGATCCGGGTCTCGCTGGAGCTTCTTCTGGATTTCCGCCGGCTCATCCGACCGAGAGAACTGGACGCCGGGGCCGCAGCGCGCCCACAGCGCGCGGACCGCCTCCCAATCCCGGTCGAAGGAGAAGGTCCGCAGTCGGACGCCGTCGTCAGCGCTCTGGGGGGGCGAGCTCATACCTGGCGGTCCTGTGGAGTTGAACGGCGGCTACTCGGCCTCGCCGCCCACCAGCCGCTTCCACTCGCCGTGGATCCCGTCCTCGGTTACGCCGAAGTAGACCCGGGTGCCTTCGGCCGTGCGCTGGCCGAGGTCGAAGCGCCGTCCCTTGCCGCGCTTCTGCTCGGACAGGATCGCCAGATCGGCCTGCCAGGCAAGGCGCGCGCTGTTCAGATCTGCAGGGAGCTGCTCGAACTGGGTGATGGCGTAGTGCCAGAGCCGGCGGGCCGAGGAGCGCGTGACGTTCTTGACCAGGTTCCCATTCCGCAGGTCGCGCATAGCGTAGTAGCGCGTTCCGTCGCGCTCTTCGACCCCGACCACTTCAACCCCCGTACGAGGCGCATCCGAAGCTCCCTCGGGCGCCCGATGTGGGGCACGCGCCTCGGCTGCCGGCCCGGCCTCCGGTTCCGCCGCCGAGGCGGCGGGCACGGGTGTCGGCAGCCCGGCAGGCTTATGACCGCGCTGAACGAGGAGCACGATCTCGTCGCGGATAGCGAGCCCGGTCTCCGCTTCTTCGCGCACGTAGATCTTATTGTCATCCACGGCGTAGGGCGGATCGTCACCGCGCGGCACCAGCACGCGCAGGATCGACTTGCCCCCCGTCTCCTGTGTATCGACATCGCAGGTCAGCACGGGAGAGATGCGGCTCTTGATCTCCTTCTCGAGCACCGCAGCTTGCGAGGCGGCATTCTGGACGCCGACCGGCGGGACTTTCGGGTCGGCCGTCACGCCGATATACAACGTACCGCCGTTGGTGTTAGCCAGGGCGCATACGTCGGCGATGATGGCATAGCGTGCGCCGCCGCGCTGGGCCATGCTGTCGTGGAAGCCCTGGACAATGCTCGGGCCTTCGTCGCGCGCCTGCAGGATGAAGTCGTAGGCCTCGTCGGCGGCGGCCTTGTGCGGTCGCGTGCGGGCGAAGTCGTTGCTCAGAAAGAGCTCCTTCAGCGCCTCGAAGCTCACCGTCGGCAGCAGGAACTCCGTGGCCCGGTCTCCGACGCCCAGGTTCTTCTTGTTCTCGGGATCGGTGCGCAGGCGATGGGAGTCGGATCCCTGGATGGTATGCATGCGCCGGGGATATTCCGGCTTGGTCCCCAGGAAGAAGGTCGCCGTCGATCGGCGGCCCCCCTGCGTCAGGTCGGTCACCTCGAGCGCGTGCAGGTTCGGGTCCTGCGTGTAGGCGATCTTGGTCTGGCCCCCGAAGGAGAAGCCGCGCATGGCCACACCGTTCGCCGAGTTGGCGTGCGCGGCGATCACCAGGCCGCCCGCCTCGTGGATCATCTGGTAGGCGGTCAGCACATCCGACGTGGCCCCCACGGTCGACGAGCCATGGTCCAGCTGGTCCGCGGGGATGCGCAGGCTGAGCAGCAGGTGGTCGAGCTCGCGCATCGACTTGTCGGGAGGAAAGATGGCCAGGATGTGGAAACCGAAGGTCGCGGTGAACTCGAAGCCTGGCAGGACCAGGACCTTGGTGCGCAGCCTGCGGTACTCGGCCAGCCGCTCGCGCTCATCCGGCGTCAGCCGCCCGAGCCCTTCAAGGAGCTCGAGTTTCTGGATCTCCTCCAGCATGGTCCGGTAGCCGGCCGTCGAGTTGTGGTCGGTGAAGGCGATGATGTCCAGGCCGCGGGCTTCGGCCCGCCGCAGGAGATCGAGATAGTTCACCCCGGACTCCTGAAAGTCGCTTGAGGCAGGGGTATGGAGGTGCAGGTCGCCGACGCACCAGCGTCGTTCGGACCCGCGCTCTGTTCGTTTGGTCACTCTAGGATTGTCCTTTGGGCGAACCCGGCTCTGCCAGGCACGCCCGAATCGTTGTCAGAAGATGATCCGGGGAGTAGGGCTTGAGTAAGAACGCCTGCGCTCCCCGGGTCGTACATTGTTCGCCGACGTCCATGCCGGAACACATCACCACCGGCGTCCCGGACATCTCCGGGTCGGCCTTCAGCTGAGTCAGCAGGTCCAGGCCGTCGGTCCCGCGCAGGAAGACGTCCATCAGGATCAGGTCCGGCCGGCTGGCGCGCGCCGCCTCGAGGAACGGCTTATCGGGCAGTCCGCCGAGGACCTCGAAGCCGTCCAGCTGCAGGAGCGTGTGCAGGAGGGAGACCATGATCTGATCGTCGTCCACGACCAGGATCCTTGCGCGGGGAGCCGGTTCAGGCGCCAAGTGCGCTCTAGCCTCTCGTCCGCGGGGTGCGACGGCGCGCGGCGGTGCCCGCTGCAGGCTTGCGGCGGGAGGGACGTGCCCGGTCCACGCGTTTCGGCTCGAGGCTGGCCGCCAGCACATCCGCCACCGTATCCGCCAGGACAAAGTCCATCTGATCCTTGACCTCCGACGGCACGTCGTCCAGATCAGGTTCGTTGCGCCGCGGAAGGATGACGCGGCGCAGGCCCACACGGTGGGCGGCCAGGACTTTCTCCTTCAGGCCGCCGATCGGAAGCACCTTGCCGCGCAACGTGATCTCTCCGGTCATGCCCACATCGTGCCGCACCGGGCGGCCGGTGGCCAGCGAAGCCAGGGCCACGGCCATCGTCACGCCGGCCGAGGGCCCATCCTTCGGGACCGCGCCGGCCGGAATGTGCAGGTGGATGTCGTGCGACGCCCAGTACTTCTCGGAGATCCCGAGCTGGCCGGAGATCGAACGCACGTACGATAGGCCGGCACGCGCGGACTCCTGCATCACCTGGCCGAGGGAGCCGGTGAGCAGGAACTGCTTGCCACCCGGCATGGCAGCGGCCTCGATGAACAAGACCTCGCCACCCGTCGGCGTCCACGCCAGGCCGGCGGCGACGCCCGGCAGCGAAGTCCGTTCGGCCATCTCCTCGGCGCCCAGGAAGCGGGGCTTGCCCAGGTACTCGGCGGCTACCTCGGCGTTGACCTCGACGGCGGTCTGCGTTCCTTCGGCGATCCGGGTGGCCGCCTTTCGGCACAGCTTCCCAATCTCGCGCTCCAGGTTGCGCACGCCGGCTTCGCGGGTGTAGGCGCGGATGACCTTGTGGAACGCCTCGTCCAGGATCGTGACCTCGCCTTCCTTCAGTCCGTTCTCCCGGATCTGCCGCGGCAGAAGGTACTTGCGGGCAATCGCCAGCTTCTCCAGCTCGGTGTAGCCCGAAAGCTGGATGACCTCCATCCGGTCGAGCAGCGGGCCGGGGATCGTCTCGAGCCAGTTGGCCGTGGTGATGAACATCACCTGCGAGAGATCGAAGGCCACTTCGAGGTAGTGATCGCGAAACTCGCGGTTCTGTTCCGGATCGAGGACTTCGAGCAGCGCCGAGGAGGGGTCTCCGCGGAAATCGCTCCCCATCTTGTCCACCTCATCCAGCATGAAGACCGGGTTGCGCGATTCGATCCGCCGCAAGGCCTGCAAGATCCGCCCGGGCATCGCGCCGATATACGTCCGGCGATGGCCCCGGATCTCCGCCTCGTCGTGCACGCCGCCCAGCGAGATGCGGACGAACTCGCGGCCCATGGCCCGAGCGATGGATCGTCCGAGCGAGGTCTTCCCCACTCCAGGGGGGCCGACGAAGCACAGGATCACGCCCTCGCGCTCCCGGCGGATGACATCCTGCACCGGAGCCTCGTCCGTCGACGGGCGCTCGACGCGCAGCTTACGCACCGCCAGGTACTCGAGGATGCGCTGCTTGATGTCCTGCAGTCCGAAGTGGTCGGCGTCCAGCACCTGGCGCGCGTGGGTCAGCTCCAGATTGTCCGGGGAGACCTTCCCCCACGGCAGGGCCGCCAGCCAGTCCAGGTACGTCCGGATGACGCCGTATTCCGCGGCGGCGGTCGGCAACCGCGCCAGGCGGTCCAGCTCCCGGCGCGCCTGCTTCTCCGCCTCCTCGGGCATCGCCGCCGAGGCGATACGCTTGCGGAACTCTTCGACCTCGACTGCCTGCTCATCGGATTCGCCCAGCTCGCGCTGGATCGCCTTCAACTGCTCACGCAGGAAGTACTCGCGCTGGACCTTCTCGATCTCGGTGCGTGCCTCCTGTTGGATCTGCTGCCCGAGCGACAGCACCTCGATCTCGCGGCCCAGCAATGTGTTCAGCCTGCGCAGCTTGGCCTGGACGCTGTCTTCCTCCAGGATGGCTTCTGCCTCCTCCAGATCCATCCGCTGATAGTTGGTGATCGTGTAGGCGACGTGGACCGGGTCCTCCAGCAGAACTACGCTGGCCACGATCTCGCGGGGAAGCGTCGGGGCGAGTTCGGCGGCTTTCTGGAACTGATCTTTGGCGGCGCGTACCTGAGCCTCGATCTCGAGGCCTTCCTCGACCACCTCCGGCCGCAGGTGGATGCGGGCGACTAGATACGGCTCCAGGCTGGTGAACTCCCCCAGCTCGAAGCGCGCCAACCCATGGACGATCATGCGGATCGTTCCATCCGGCGCACGGAACAGCCGTTGAATTGATCCGACCGTCCCGTAGCGATACAGGTCTTCCGGGGAGGGTTGTTCGAGCTCCGGGTTACGTGACGCGACCAGCCCGATCAACCGCTTCTCGCCGGCGACGTCGTCGATCAGCTTGATCGACCTCGGTTGCCCGATGGTCAGGGGGACCGCCGTATGCGGATAGACCACCAGCCCGCGCAGGGGCAGGATCGGCAGCTCCTCCGGGAGCTGCGTCAGATCCGGCCCCAGTCCGGAAGGCTCCCGCAACGGGCCACCTTCCTGGACGATGATCAGCGGCGCCGGGGTTTCGGGTTCGTCGGGAGCTTGCATTCCGAGCTGTCCGAGCGGGAACAGAGAAGCAGCAGCCAGGACAGGGCCCTCTGGGCTCACACGATCCGGCGCTGCCGGATCAGGAAGCTGGCTCGAGCGGGATGCGGCGGGGATGAGTTTTAGGTAGGATGACACGCAGGAATCCATCGTTGTAGGACGCCTCGATGGCGGATTCGTCGACCGGAGCGTGAACGTGCACGCCGGTTTCAAACTCGCCGTAGGCAATCTCCATCTGGTGGTAGGCCTTCGATCCGCCGGCATCGCCACGCGAACCGTGGATCCACAGGATCTGACGCTCGAAGGTCACCGAGAACTCCGCCCCTCGCATACCGGCCGCCTCGACGACCACGATGAAGGCGTCCTCCGTCTCATAGGCATCCGTGGGAGGCCGCCATAGGTGGGAGCGCCGGGTGAGGTGCCATCCGGCGGGCAGCCCGGAGTGGCGCGGCCAGGACTCGTCGTCACCCAGCAGGCGCAACGGCTCGACGGTCTGCAGGGTCACGGTCTTCATGTTCGGGGGCCTTGCGAGGGTTGGCGGATATCATATCTTACCACAACGCCGTTCGGCGAACGGCAGCCCTGGGTTCCGGCGGCCGGTTGCTCCAGGCCGCGCCTGCACTACAATTCATCCGGACGGGAACGTCGCAGGAGGGTGAGCCCATGGACCTGTGGCCGGTTCTGAGCAAGGTCGAGCTCTTCGAGGGACTGACACCCCCGGAGCTCACCGACGTTGCCCGAATCTGCACGCAGCGTGAATACCGCACCGGGCAGGTGATCACGACCCAGGGTGAGCCCGGGGGCGAGCTGTTCGTGATCTGCGACGGGTTCGTCGAGGTCGTCGTCAATCCCTCCGGCCAGAACCCCGCCCCGCGCACCGTGGTGCACCTCGGCCGCGGGCAACTCTTCGGCGAAATGGCATTGGTCGACTATGGCCCGCGTTCGGCGACCGTCAAGTCAATCGCCGATCACACGCTGATCCAGGCGATCGACCGGGACGATTTCAACAGGCTGTGCGAGGCCAATCATCACCTGGGCTTCATCGTGATGCGCAATATGGCAGCCGACCTGTCGTTCAAGCTTCGCCACTATCACCTGACCGGCCGCTGAGGAGCCCGATGACCGCCATCTACAAGGTCAGCTACGTCGTGGTCGGCGAGACGCACCCGGGCGCGATCTTGAATACCGAACACAAGCCGGCGGTCGGGGATCATATTACGCTTGGTCGGCGCGAGTTCATCGTGCTGGAGATCGTCGACCTGATGCCGGCCCGCGGCGAGTTTCACTTCCTGCACGCCACGCTTCGCCCCACCCCCGCCTGACCCTCGGACACCAGTCAGTCACACGCACGGCGGGGGCGGCCTCAGGGCCGCCCCCGCTTTCGTTGGCCTTGGCGATCCCTACAATGGCAGCTCCATCAAGTCTTGCGCAAGCTGCACCTCGCCAGGGAACGCCGCGCTCGCCTGCTCGACCAGCCCTTGTCTGCGATCGGGTGGGTAGTGGATCAGCAGCAAGCGCCCCACTTCGGCCTGCCGGGCCGTCTCGCCGGCCTGCGCGGCGGACGAATGCCCCAGGCCATCCCCGGACGACTCATGCAGCAGGACGTCGACCCCCGCGGCCAGCCGGGTGAGCGCCGGACAGGGCTGCGTGTCGGAGGAGTAACACACCGATCGGCCGGCAGGAACACCTTCGAATCGCAAGCCGATCGTCGGTACCATGTGGCGGACTGGCGATGACAGCACGCGGTGGTCGCTGCGCTCCAGCACCACGACGCCCTCCTGTTCGGGGAGGCGATGGAACGCCACCGGAAAGAAGTTCGGCCAGTTGTGCCACTGGTAGAAGCCCATCATGTCTTCGAGCCGCTCGAGGCAGTGGTGCAGGCCGTAGACGCGGAGCGGGGTCTGGCGACCCGAGAGCCACATGCCCATCAAGAGCAGAGGAATGCCTGACACATGATCGGGATGGAAGTGCGTGGCGATCAGATCGGTGACCGACGCCATGTCGAGCCCGGCCTGGCGCAAGCGCAGCGTCGGCGAGCCTCCACAATCGACCAGCGTGATGCCGTCGACCCCAACCACCGCCAGATGGGTGTTGTCGTGATCGGCGTCCGGCAGGGCGTGTGCCGTGCCGAGGATCACCAGGCGGGCCATCCGAATCAGCCTCCGAGCAGCCAGGCGGCGACGCGCGGGGTCACGAACACCTCGAGCATCGCTGCGCCAATCAACAGCGGCAGGACCAGGCCAAGCCCAATCCTGGCCCACTCAGCCAGAGCCTTGAGCCAGCTCTCGCCCAGCGAGGTCCCCTGCGGCAGACTGACAGCCGCCAATCCGAGGCGCAGAACGGCGGCGCCTGCCAGGATCGCAGCCGGGACCTCCAACGTTGCGTGCGGCAGGACCAGGGCCGCCAGGTACAGGCCGGCGTTTTGTCCGGCGAGGGCCAGGTTCCCGGCGAGGTAGCCGACGATTCCAATCGGGACCATCAGCAGGATGACTGAAGCTACCCCGAAGGTGAACATTCCCAGCAGCGCGGCGATCGCCAGAGCCGTCAGGTTGTTGCGCAGGATCCACCACCACCCCTGGGCGCTCATCATGCCGAACTTCTGCAGCTGCTCTCCGATGTTGTCCGGGAGCGCCTCGAAGGTCGATGATTGGAAGGGCAGGACATAGAGCGGCGCAAGGCGAACCCCGACGACAAACGCCGTGGTGAGCGCCACCGCCATCAGGAGCATCGCCGGCATGAGCGGCGGCAAAGAGCGCCGCACGACGCCGCCATACCATTCCCACACCGAATGCGCACCGCCGCGGAACGCGGTCCAAAGCGTGCGCCCGACCCAACGCAGATCGAGCACGTCGATCTCACGCGCCAGCAGCTCCTCCCGGTTGAACAGGTGGAGCCCCATGCGCGTCAGGACCACGGCCACCAGCAGCAGCGCGGCGACGATAAACCACAGCACTGTGTACTGCCCCCAGAACATGATCATGCTCTCGCCGATGATCAGCTGAGAGACCGGAACGATGATGAACGACGCGAGCAGGTTGGCGGCGCGCACCGAGGTGGTCTGCGACGAGATCACGACCGCCCCGCAAACCATGACGACCGCCTGCGCCGTGGTGAGCATCAGGATCTGGATCAGCAGCGGCGCCGGCGCTGTCCAGCCGATCCCGCGCCACAACCCAAACAGGTAGACGCCGATCCCCAGATAGGCGGCCCCGAGGGGCGGAACCAGGGAGGCGGCAACCTTGCCCAGGTAGAGCTGGGCGTCCGAGAGTGGTGTGGCGAGCAGAGGTTCCAGCGACAAGCGCTCGCGTTCGCCGGCGAAGCTCTCCAGCGCGATCACCAGCGAGATCGAGATCGGGAAGAACCCGACGACCATCAGCAAGAAGGGGATCAGCCGTTCGCCGATGATGGGGGCGTCATACCGTGCGACGAAGTCCACTGCCTGGCGCGCGGTGAAGTTCATCAACGCCGGGAAGAACAAGGTCAGGGCGACGATGGGGGCCAGGATGCGCCAGTCGCGCAGCTGGTCACGGATCTCGCGGCGGGCGATGATCCAGGCGCCTGGGAGCAACCGGCGCGGAGGGCCCAGCGTTGCCTGCACGCTACTCCTCGCCTCGTGGAGCCGGCGCGCCGACGACGCGCAAATACACGTCCTCCAGGCTTCGGCCCACTTCGGAAAGCATCATCACCGGCACGCCGGCAGATGCTGCCGCCGCCAGGACGCGCGGGTTGGCCTCGGCCGGGACGGGTGCCTGATAGCGCAGCCAGTCGTCTCCGCTGGCCACCAACTTCAGATCACCGGGGAGCAACCGGACCGCACCGTCCAGCGGACGCGCAGCCCGGAGCTCCATGATCGGCGTTCCTACGTAGGCCAGCTTGAGCTCCTGAACCGTCCCCTGCGCGGCGATTGCGCCCTGACGAATGATCGCGATCCGGTCAGCGAGCTGTTCGGCCTCCGCCAGGTTGTGGGTCGTGACGACCAGCGCGCGGCGCGACGAGCGGAGTTTCAGAATGCTGTCGCGTACCAGACGAGCGCTGGCTGGGTCCATCGCCGAGGTCGGCTCATCCAGCAGCAGAACCGGCGGGTCGTGCAGCAGCGCCCGGACGAGTGCCAGCTTCTGGCGCATCCCTTTGGAGAACTCGCCCAGCCGCTGGTCGACCACGCCGGGCATCCCAACCTGTTCGAGCAGGTCCCGGGCGCGGCGCCGCGAGTCGGGGACCGACAGGCCGTAGATGCCGCCGAAGAAGGCCAGATACTCGCCAGCCCGCATGCGAGTGTACAGGCCGTGGTGCTCGGTCAGCAGGCCGATGTTTCGCCGGACTTCCGCCGCATGCGTGGTGACGTCGAAGCCGGCGATGCGCGCTTGACCTTCGGTTGGAGGCAGGATCGAGGCCAACATGCGTGTCGTTGTGGTCTTGCCCGCCCCGTTGGGCCCCAGGAGCACCAGGACCTCGCCGGGTCGCACTCGCAACGTGACGTCGGAGACGGCGGTGAAGTCGCCGAATCGCTTCGTCAGCCCGAGGGTTTCGATGACGTATTCCATGGCCGTTTCCAGATTATAGCAGTCGGGTTGGTCGACAACAATCGGACCCCTCTCCCAGCTATCCCGGGCGTGGGAATGGAAAGGCCCGGCCGCTTCCGGCCGGGCCTGGTCATCCTTGCACGGTCAAACCTCACGCGCTCGACTCCGTCGGAGGAGAAGCAGACCTGCGGTGTCGCCAAATCAGGACGCCGCCGCTCACCAAGGCCGTGACCAGCATGATCGCTTGATTGAGGTTGATGCTTGCCATCGGCACGTAGTCCAGACGTAGGAATTCAAGCAGGAAACGGCCCACCGGGTAGCCGATCAGGTACACGAGGAACAGGTCGCCCGGCTTCAGGCGATCGCCGTACCGTTTCCAGAGGAAGTACAGCACGACTGCATTGAGCAGGTTCCACAGGGATTCATACAAGAAGAGCGGGTGGAAGCGTTCGAAGCTCTCGTAGCCAGCCAGTCGATTCGCCGGTTTGATCGGGATGCCCCAGGGCAGGTCCGTCGGAGGGCCGTACAGCTCCTGGTTGACGAAGTTCCCCCAGCGGCCGAT
Organism: uncultured Chloroflexia bacterium; assembly: GCA_963777165.1. GTDB lineage: Bacteria > Chloroflexota > Anaerolineae > Anaerolineales > E44-bin32 > DYJB01. Next base: position 281,675 of record CAVZPO010000023.1, on the reverse strand, counting down.
TGCCTGACCGATGGCGACTGCAGGCGCGGCGGCGTCCAGCAGGTGCGAGAACACCAGCTTGCGTCGCCGGGCGAAGACATACATGCCGAACACGCCGCCGATCAGCGCGCCCGGCATCCCCAGGCCGCCGTTCCAGGTGAGCAGGATATCGAGCGGGTGCGTCAGGTAGTAGTGCGTGTCGATGCCGGCGTCGAGCAAGCTCTGCGAAGGCGTGAAGATGTGATACAGGCGGGCGCCGATGACGCCGAAGATCAGCACCCAGATCAAGGCATCCCACACCAGATCGGGGTCCTTCTCGTGCTTGGACAGTATGCGTCGAGCGATGAAGGCGCCGACCACGGCGCCGGACATGATGATCATCCCGTAGTAGCGGAAGTACAGCGGGCCAAGATGGATGCCGTACGCGTCAAACATTCTGCCCTCGCGCCTGTCGGCGGACGGAGTAGATGCGCTGGACGGCGGTGAGGTTCGCCAGAAGTGCGATCAACCCGATACCCAGCCAGGGCGCACCGAGCATCAAGGTCGGCGCCAGCACCAGGTAGCGCTCAAAGCGGCCCATCAAACCACCCTTGGCATGAAAGCCGACCAACTCGGCCCGCGCCCGGACGTAGGGGACGAGCACAGAGCCGGCGGTCGCCAGGAAGGTGGCCATCACCATCAGGTCGTCGCCGCGGTTCAAGTAGTACGCCAACAACCCGCCAAAGATGGCCAGTTCCGAATAGCGGTCCGAAACCGAGTCGGCGAAGGCGCCAAAATCCGATCGCTCGCCCCGCAGACGCGCCATCGACCCATCGATCGAGTCCAGCGCGCCCATGACCAGAACGAGGAGCCCGCCGCCCAGGAACCACCCGTAGCCAAGCATCACGCCGGCCACCAGATTGCCAAGCAGCGCGGCGAGCGTCACCGTGTTCGGCATCAAGCCCAGGCGGTTGAGGAATCCGGCGACGCCGTCCAGCAGTCCCTTGAACCGGATGCGGAGCGCATCCGAAAGGGTCAGAGGGGGCGTGCGCACCGTCTCTTCTGTCTGCATCCCACCACCTTCCACCTCGACCTGCGGCTATCGTAACCCGCATGCAAACGAGCGTCAAGAAAGCCGCCTTCTCACTCGTCCTCCGAGTCCTCCTCGCCTTGCAGGACCTCGCGCGTGCGCCCTCCGCTCTGTGACCGCCCTACAATTCCCAGCTCCTCCAGCTCGTCCATCAGGCGCGCCGCACGCGGGTAGCCGATGCGAAGCCGGCGCTGGAGCATCGAGGCACTGGCGTTCCCGGTCTGCTTGACCAGCTCGATCGCCCGCTGCAGAACGTCGTCCGATTCATCGGACGTCGCCGGGCGCGAAGAATCTCTTCCCATGGCGGACGGACTTCCGCCGGCCGCTCCGGAGCACCCTCCGACTGAGCCGCAGCCTCGCCCTTCCAATGATCGACCAGGCGCTGGATCTCCGTGTCGCTGACGAAGGCGCCCTGCAGCCGCTGGGGCGCGGCGGAATCGGCCGAGAGGAAGAGCATGTCGCCGCGGCCGAGCAGCGTCTCCGCTCCCTGCGTGTCGAGGATGACCCGCGAATCGACGCCGGAGGCAACGGCGAACGAAATGCGCGCCGGGAAGTTGGCCTTGATCAGGCCGGTGACGATGTCCGTGCTCGGGCGCTGGGTCGCGACCACCAGGTGGATCCCGGTGGCGCGCGCCATCTGCGCCAGACGCACAAGCGTGCGCTCGGTCTGATCGGGTGCCATCATCATCAGGTCGGCCAGTTCGTCGAGGAGTACGACAATCCGCGGCAGCTTCTCCGCCCCCGGCCGCCGCCCGGCTTTCTTGTTGTACGAGTTCCAGGTCGCGCGCCCGGGCCTCCTCCAGGAGCTTGTAACGCCGGTCCATCTCGGCCGTGCACCAGCGCAGTACACCGACGATTCGCTCCAAATCGGTTTCCACTTTGCCGTACAGGTGCGGCAGTCCGTTGAAACGTACCAGCTCGACCATCTTGGGGTCGATCATCACCAGGCGCAGATCTTCCGGCGTGTTGTTCATCACCAGGCAGGCCGTGATGGCCGTGATGCACACCGACTTGCCCGAGCCGGTCGTCCCGGCGATCAACATGTGAGGCATGCCCGCCAGGTCGGCGGCGACGGCCGCGCCGGCGACGTCGCGTCCCAGCCCGATCGCCAGCGGCGAGGCGATCGACTGGAAGGCGTCCGACTCGAGGATCGGTCGCAGGCGCACCATGGCCGATCGACGGTTCGGCACCTCAATCCCGACGTAGGCTTGCCCCGGGACGGGAGCTTCGATCCGAATCGTCGGCGAGGAGAGCGCCAGGGCCAGGTCGCTCGCCAGGGCGGAGATCTGCGACACGCGGACCTTCTGCTTGCGCGCCCCTCTTCATCTCCCGGGTGTTCGATGAAACCCGGCTCGACGGCGAACTGCGTTACCGCCGGGCCGGAGCGGAAATCGACCACCTTGGCCGGCAACCCGAAATCGGCCAGCGTCTTCTCGATCAACCCGGCTGTCAGATTGATCTCTCTCGAGGTCACCCGCGCCGTGTCGCCACTCTCCAGCAAATCCATCGGCGGCAGGCGCTCATCGCGGGACGCCGGCCGAACGGGCTTCTCGGTGAGTGTGTCCGAGACGGTGAAAGTCTTGCGGAACTCCCGCGGCAGCCGGGCCGGCTTCGCACCCGCCTCCGCTACGGCCTCGCCAGCGACCGGCGCCTCGAACGCCGGTACGCCGGCCGCGGGGAAGTCGCCGCTCGGCCGAGACGCAAGAAGCGAGGCCTGCATTGCGCGCGCCAGCGGCAGGCCGGCAAGGGCCGTGATCACGAAAAGCACGACCGCCGAGGCGATCGCCCCGAACGCGTCGGTCAGGAGTTTGGCGATCCCCCAGCCAACCACTCCGCCCCAGCCCCCGGCTTCGGCCGCCGGCAGGTTAGTCCCGCTGATCAACGCCAACAGGCCGAGCACGCCCGCCAGCGCCACCTCGGCGGCGATGATCTTGCGCCAGGCGACTGGCGTGCCCACGCCCATCCTGTGGCGGGTGAGGTAGATGGCGCCCAGGACGAGCGCAACCGGGACCAGCCAGGCGGCCCATCCGAGCCAACGCTTGAGCTCCGTTGCCAGGTCGACGGCCAGCGAGCCACGCGTCGCGCCCAGGAGGGCAAGGAGCGCCAGCAACCCTGCCGCTCCCAAGCCTAGCGCGCCCAAGTCTGCCGCCGGATCGCGCAGGCGCTCCAGCAGATCGCGCCCGTCATCAACGGCCAAGGGGGTGCGCTTAGGCTTCGAAGGGGGGACCTCCCCCGGGCGTCCAATCATCGAGCGACCCCACAAAAGAAGGCCGGGCGCGAGGCAGCCGCGCCCGGCATGCGGTGTCTCGCGACCCCGGTCACTGCGATGCCACTGCCTCCCGCTCGGAGGCCGCGTCGGGTGCCTCGGGGGCGCCCGGTTCGTCCTGCGCGTTCAAACGCAGGCTCAGCCCTAACCGGCGTTCGGAGCCATCAATATGAACGACGCGCGCCCGCACCTGCTCGCCTTCCTGGAGGATATTCCGGGCGTGCTGAAAGCTCCCTTCCCCGAACTCCGAAACGTGGATCAGGCCTTCCAGCCCCTGCTCCAGTCCGACGAAGGCGCCGAAGCGCACGACATTCGTCACCACGCCTTCCACAACCTCGCCGACCCGGTATCGGTCTTCGACCGTCAGCCAGGGATCGGGCAATAGATCCTTCAAGCTGAGAGCGACCCGCCCCTGTTCGCGATCCACCGAGAGGACCTTCACCTCCACCGACTGGCCGCAGCATACGGCATCCGAGGGATGCCGCACCCTGCCCCACGAGAGCTCCGACACGTGGATCAGGCCTTCGACGCCTCCCAGCTCGACGAAGACGCCAAAGCGCGTGATGTTTGTGACAACGCCGGAAACTCGGTTGCCGGGCTGCAACTGCGCAAGGAGCGCCGTCCGGCAGCCCGGGCCAGCTTGCGCCGCCCGCTGAGACAGCACCAGGCGGCCGCGCTCCGGATCGAACTCGATCACCTTGAGGCACAACGTGGACCCTACCAGGCGCGCAAGCTGTTCGGATCGGTCTGCCCCCTCCCCGGCCGGCGGCAAATCCACGAGGTGCGAGACCGGGACGAAACCGCGCAGCCCGCGGGCCTGGACCAACAGCCCGCCGCGGTTGTAGCCGATAGCCGGCAGCTCGACCGTGTCGTCCAACTCGTAGAGCTCCCGCGCCCATGACCAGTCCTCGGCCGAACCCGGACAGTTGGTGCGGTCGATCCCGAGCTCGCCCGAGCGCGGTCGCGTTGGCGGCGCCTGAGCTTCCTGTTCCCCCAGAACGGATGCCCACCAACCCTCATCCATGGGAGGCGGGCCCTCCTCCCATGATCCCCCCCGCTCATTCCCCATCCCCATGGCCCATACCCTCTTTTCACATGTTGACTTCTCGTACCCTTAGCCGACGAACCAGAATACTCCATTCGACAGCCGACGCAAGCGCCTGCTGTGCGGGTTCATCGCCTGCCGGGACGCCCCGGCTTCCGGGAAGCCGCCTCACGCTCCATTTCGGCGATTGCCTGGGCGACAGCTTCGATGGCCAGCCGCTGCTTGCGGTATAGGTCGGCCTCCGACATCGCCAACCGCAGGGCGACATCCCGCACCTTGCGGCCCTCGAGGAACTTCATCTCCAGGATGTTGTACAGCATCCACTCGCCCGTGAAGCGCCGTTCACCGTCCGGGCGTGTCCGTTCAATCCCGCGCCGCAAGATGGAGCGCAGGGCGTTGACTGTGTTGCCCTCATGCTCGTCGAGCGCGTTACGCACCACGCGCAAGGCCAGCAAGGGGCTGGCGGTCAGGCGCGGGCCGCCCCAGTAGTGCCCGAGCGCCTCGCGCACCATGTTGACCAGGTCAGCTTCCGGGGGCAGCTCGGCCTCCGGCGCGGTCAGCGCCTGGACGCCGGCATACCGGGCCGCGACCCGCATGCGCTGGATCGCTTCCACCTGCGGCACCAGGCGGTCCATCGTGGTGAAGACTTCCCGCTGCAGCAAGCGGTCGGTCAGAGACACCGACGCCCGTTCAGCGAGCACGGAAAGCTCCTCCGCCTGCGCCTCGGGGAAGACCTGCGCCGGGTCGGTCGCCCACAACCCGAGCAGCCCGATCATCTCCATCGATTCCCGGGCATGCAGCGGGATCAGCCAGCAGCCCTCCCAGGTGAAGACCGCGCCCAGGGGCGGGATCTCCCGCCGCTGCTCGGGACGGAGCATCGACGGTACGTCTTCCCCTGGCTGCAGCGCGGGCTGAGGGCCGACGGCGACCTCGAGGTCGAGCCCGGTCGGGCCGAGCGCGGCGACAAACGCTCCTGGCACACCGGTGACATCGCACGCGGCGTTCAATACGGATTCCAGGAACTGCCGCAGATCTCCCGTCGTCAGCAGGCGTTCCTCCAACAAATGCAGCCGGGCCACATCCTCCCGGTCTTCGCCGTAGAACAGCCAGCGTTCGACCGGCGGGCGGATCAAGGTGATCACGAATTGGAGCAGGAGCAGGCTGGCGACCATGGCAAACGGAACCACGCCGCTGTACCCGAGCCCGAGGAGCTGCATCGTCCGGTTGACAACGACCGTCACCGCCAACACCGACGAAGCGACGACGGGACCGCGCATGATCCACTGGAACAGCCGTGCCTTGACCACCCGGTCGGGGAAGCTGACGCCGAAATACGCGATCGCGTATGCCATCAGCACGAGCAGGATCGCCACGCCGATGTTGACGATCGCCAACCCGCCCCAGAAGACAAACGGGATCGACGCCAGCGCGGGACCGCCAAGCATCAGGAAGGGAAAGCCGCCCAGGATAGGTGCCAGCGACCCCGCCGCCAGGTAGCCCATGCGCCGCCGGCTGTCGGCGGTGAGACAACGCCGGTAGGCACGGAGGTAGTTGGTCGCTGTGATCGCCATCGCGCCGGCGAAGAACAGCAGGAACAGCGGGAAGAGCGGTCCGGGCTCCAGCATCCCGGCCCGGTCGGTGCGCTGCAGGCTTCCGGCCAGCAGCGGCGTTGTGCCCGCCAGAATCAGCACCCCGCCGCTCGCCAGGTAGCTCAGCCGGATGAGCCACTGACGGCGGCCGCGCGAGGGACGGCCGGTCGAGGACAGGATGGCGTCCGAAAGATGCAGGGCGGTCGTCGGCAGGAAGCTGATGCCGACCCACTGCAGCCGGAGCCACAACTCCAGGTCGACGTCATGGGTGGCCAGCCCGGCGAGCACGTCGCCGAAATACACCAGCGTCATGCAGGCCAGCACCAGGGCGAATGTCCGGGCGACGCGCTCTCGCAGGTTGAACGTCAGCGCGTAAAGCAACAGCGAGAACGCCGTGATCGAGTTCCCGGCGCTCAGGATTTGGCCGAAGACCAGCAGGGCGGAGAAGAAGACGACGCTCATGGCAACCCGGCGGCAGGCCCAAGCGCGGCCCGCGCCCTCTCAGAACTCCCAGGCAGAAGAACAGGGCGATATCCTGGTCGGCATAGTACCGGTCACTGTAACCGGCGTAGACGAAGCCCAACTTGCGGGCCAGCGAAATGGCCGGGAAGTTCTTGCTCTGCATCTCGAGGAACATCGACGACAGTCCGCGTTGTCGGCACCAGTCGCGAGCGTAGGTCAGCAGCTGCGTGCCGACGCCTTGCCGGCGGTGCAGCGATCCGACGGCCAGGTCGCATACCCAGCCGGCGCCGGCCGCCGGGCCCAGTGTCATCGCCAGGTATCCGAGGCGCGATTCGCCTGCCTCGGCGACGAGCAGCGCCGGCCATCGCGTCCACTCATCCGGCAGCCGCGCAGGGTCGCGCGGGTAGCCGACGCGCATCGGCCGCGGGAGACGCACTTCGCGGAACACGACCCCCACCTCCTCGGGCCCGCGAGTGACGCTCATCTGCCAGACGTGGTCTGAACTGTAGTCATGATCGAGCTTGGCCAGGTCCGGGATATCGCTCGAGATAGCTTGCCGCACCGTCAGTTGGTCCATCGCTCCCTCAGGCTTCCGTCGACGGCAGCACGCGCACCAGAATAACGCACGGCTGGGGGGCGTTGCCCACCGTGTCGGTGACCACCAGCCGCAGGGCATACTCACCCGGGATCACGAGCTGCGTATCCCATGTCCCCAGGTCGCCCTGCTGGATCGGTGCTGTCCCTGCCTGGATGGCTCTCCAGACTGCGCCGGGCGTGAGGCTGATGTACTCGTATTTGTAGAAGGCGAAGTTCGGGATGTCGGCTGTCCCGGTGATTTCGACGATCCCGGTGAGTGACTCCCCGGTCGTCGGGGTGAGGATTGTCGCCTGCGGGTTGGCGCAACCTGCACTGTCAACCGTAACGGGGGGGAGAGGCGTCGAGGTCATCAGCGGTTCGTCACCGGCCGGCAAGAAGGTCGGCGTACCGAGCAACGAAACCGTCGGCAGGGGCGTGGGGCGCTCACTGGCCGGAATGGCCGGTCCGAGGAAGGTCGTGGCGGCGAAGGTCGCCAGGAGGAGCGTGATCGCCAGGCCGAGCAGGGTGGCCGACCGGGTCAGGCGTTCTGTTGCCTGCTCGCGCTCCAAGGAGAAGATCGTCGAACGCCTGGACTGGTACCAGCGCCAGGTCACGCGCAGGTAGATCAGCGCCGCCAGCCCGAGTGCCAGATAGATCCAGCCCTGATACTCCTCCAGGAAGAGGAGCGCCTCAGCCATTCAGCCACCCGATCACAGGCGCCGCAGAATTCCGCGCAGCAGGGCCGTCAGCCGCGGCACGATCACCTGTCCGGCTGCCAGGACCTCGGCGTGCGTCGTGGTCGACGCGCCGTCGAGGTTGGCCTTGTTGCTGATGCCGGAGACGCCCAGCACGCGCGTCCCCCCATGACGCGCCACGACGACTTCGGGGACGGTCGACATGCCCACGGCGTCTACGCCGATGGCGCGCAGGAAGCGCAGGTCGGCCGGCAACTCGAACGCCGGTCCGGCCAGGCAGATGTACACCCCCTCACGCACGGGCAGGCCATCCGCGGCGCCGACCGAGCGCGCCAGTTCCAGCAGCTCACGGTCATAGGCCTGACTCATGTCCGGAAAGCGCGGCCCGAAGGCATCGAGATTGGGACCTCGCAACGGGCTGACGCCGGCCATCCCGAGCAGGTTGATATGGTCGGTGATCAGCATCAACTCGCCCGGGATGAAGGCCGGGTTGACCGCCCCGGCGGCATTGGTCACGATCAGAATGTCGATCCCCAGCGTCTGCAGCACGCGCACCGGCAGGCCGACGAGGGGCATCGGGACGCCTTCGTAGTAGTGGACGCGGCCCTGCATCACGGCCACCGGCACGCCCTCGAGGGACCCAAGGACAAGTCGGCCGGCATGGCCTTCGACGGTAGGCATCGGCCAACCGGGGATCTCCTTATACGGAAGGACCTCGGACTGGTGCACGGCATCTGCCAGGCCGCCAAGCCCAGAGCCAAGGATCAGGCCGATGCGAGGTCGTATGTTCGAGCGGGCTCGCACGGCGGCCGTAGCCCGGTCGATCATCGCTTGAGTGAGGGCCTCGCCCACGAGCGGATCCTGGCTCATGCCGCCGGCTCCTTGATCGAGGCTCGAATCGCGTTCGGGCTGCGCAGGCCCAGCACGTGCTGGATTTCGCGTCTGGACTTCCCTTCGGCCAGCAAGTGCTGGATCAAGGCATGCCTGAGACTGTGCGGAGAGACTTTCTCGCCCAGCCCGGTGGCAGCTGCCCAATGCTTGACGATCAGCCACAATCCCTGGCGGCTGAGCGGCTTGCCCCGCTGGTTGACAAACACGGCGCGAACGTCGTTCTCATGGACGAGTTGGGGCCGTGCTTCTTCGATGTATCGCTGCAAGACGGGGAGCGCCGGGCCCAGAGGCATCCAGCCACCGGCATTCGACGGCCGACGGAGCAGTCCCTCCGGGACATCGATGTCTCCCATGGAGAGACCGACGGCATCGGCGGCTCGCAAACCCGTCGCGTACAGCACCGCCAGCAGCGCCGCGTCGCGGACGCTCCGGGGGTTCCCATTCCGCAAGGGTGCGGCCAGGAGCATGGAAACCTCATCCAGCGAGAGCAGCCGCGGCTGCCGGCGGGGCGCCGGAGGCGGGCGGAGTGCGTCGGCCAACTCAGGCACCGTCTCGGAGCCGGCAACGTTATGTGATTCGAGGAAGGAACGCACCGCTGCCATCTTGCGCGACAGCGTGGCCGGACGGTAGCCGCGCTCGCCAAGCCAGGCGGCGTACCTGGCGAGCATGTCCCCGTTGATCTCACTCAAGATGACCTTCCGCCCGGCGAGTTCATCCAGGGCAGCCGCAAACTGCTTGAGATCAGCGCGGTACGCCAGGACCGTGTTGTTGGCCCGGCCGTGGTCAGATTGAAGATGACGGAGGAAGGATTCGATCGCTTCGTCCACGGCGCCCGCCCCGCTGTTCACCGCTCGTGGACGCAATTATAGCCCAACACTTGTCATAAGTGCAAAAGCGCAAGTGGGAGGCCGGACTCACCTCGAGGACGACGAGTTTGGATGTGGATGCCTCAGGAGATCGGCTTCACAATCCGCCTCGCTGGCAGGCGGGCCGCCCTACTCGGCCTCCAGGTTCCAGGCCGAGGCCTCTTCCAGCACCCGACACTCCTGCTCATCGAGCCGGAGGCCTGCCGCTCCCAGGTTGTCTGCAAGTTGCTCGACCGATCGAGGGCCGATGATTGGGCTGGTCACCGAAGGACGGCTGAGCAACCAGCCGAGTGCCACCTGCGAGACGGTCTTACCCCGCTCCTTCGCCACCTGGGAGAGCGCCTCCAACACACCGGATCCCCTGGGCGACCGAACGTACCCCTGGATCTTCCGGCTCGATGCGCCGCGGCTTCCAGCCGGGACCTCCTCCGCAGGCACGTATTTGCCGGTCAGAAACCCTCCGGCCAACGGGCTATAAGGGATCACCCCCAGACCGTATTCACGGCAGACGGACTCCAGCTCCCGCTCAAACTCAGACCGGTGCATCAGGTTGTAGTGTGGCTGCAGGCAGTCGAAGCGCGCCAACCCCGATTGGTCGGCGGCCCACAATGCCTGCACGAGCTTCGCCGCCGGGTAGTTAGAACACCCGATATAGCGCACCAACCCGCGCCTGACGAGTGAGTCCATCGCCTCCAGCGTCTCCTCGATCGGTGTGTCATCGTCGGGCCAATGGGTTTGGTACAGATCGATCGTCTCCGTGCCCAGGCGTCGCAAGGAGGCTTCGACCGAGTTCAGGATATGGACTCTGGATAGCCCGGCGTCGTTCGGCCCGTCGCCCATCGGCCCGCGCACTTTGGTTGCCAGGACCAGGTCGGCACGCCGTCCCGGGTTCGCCGCCAACCAGCGCCCAAGGATCGCCTCCGCGACGCCCCCGGGGTTCCCCGCTGCCCAGCGCGAGTAGATGTCCGCGGTATCGATGAAGTTGACTCCTGCTTCGAATGCCGAATCCAGTACGGCGATCGAAGTCGCCTCATCGGCCGTCCAGCCAAACTGCATCGTGCCCAGGCACAACTCCGAGACCTTGAGCCCTGCCTTCCCCAGCCTACGGTAATCCACCTTGACCTCCGTGTGGTTCGTTCTAGTGCTGCACCTCTGCCTACTCGCCGCGCTTGTTGCCTTTGCGTCGATGCCTAAGCGTACACCGAACGCGGCTAGCATTCACAACCCCCACACCCGCGAGCGATGATGCCCTCCGCGCCGTCTCACCAGGGCCGGCGCAATCCGGGGCTCCGCTGGCGGACGGAGAATTGGTGTCGGGATGACGAGCCGCGAATCCGCCTTCCCCCTCATCCCCCTCCCTTCTGCCCCCAACTACGTGGCACCTACGGTCCCTCGGGGGGAGGGAGCAGAGCACATTCTCCCGTAGGGCCGGAGGTCTCCCGGTGTGTGGGGGAAGAGGGATGGGGAGAGGGAGCGACAGCCAGAGTTCAGAATTGCGCCTCACATCTCGAGCCGCATCACAATTCTCACGCACGCGAAGGCGATCTCCTGTCGTCGGTGGTGATGAGGAAACGGGGAGTGCGGGTGTGAGTGTCGGTCGAATCCGACAATGTTCCTGCCGGCCGTGCGCTTCCTGACCGGTGCCCGCTTGGACAGTGCGCAATCCATCAGCCTGGATGGACTGTCGGGATGCGGCGCCGGCAATGTTAGAATCACGATCATGAACAAGCAATCTGCCAATTCCCGCATCCGGACCGCGCTTGCCCTCGCAATCCTCCTTGGGGCGTGCACACAGCCCATGCGGGGCTTGCACGGCAGCCCTTACCCCTCCCCGACACCCGCACCCGCGCTCGCACTCTTCGACACCGAAGACACGCCCTTTGACATCTCCACCCTGGAAGGACACGCCGTGCTTGTGTACTTCGGCTACACGCGGTGTCCGGACGAGTGTCCCCTGACGCTGGCTAACTCGAGATGGGCAATCGACCAGCTTGGCACCCTTGGCGAGAGGGTGGATCTCGTTCTGGTTACCGTTGATCCCGACTATGACACGCCTGCCATTCTTCGGGAGTACCTGGATAGGTTCAGCCTGCGGTTCTACGGGCTGACGGGATCGGATGAGCAGCTCGCCCAAGCGCGGGCGGCATACGGCGTGCTGGCCGCCACACCCGAAAGCGGGGATGAGCACTCTGACATCATCCACGGTGCGCGACTTTATCTGATCCACCCGGACGGCCGCTTGGTCACCAGCTATGACTTGTCTATTCCCAAAGAGGATATCCTCGCGGACCTGAAGAGCATTCTGGAGTCTGCCGCGTGACTCGGCTGCCCGTTGCGGGCGCGCCGCTTCCACTGGTCAGGTTTGGGCCAACCATCATGACCGTCCGATGAAGACCAGGAACCTTGCCTTCGCCACCTGGCTCTCCGGGTACGCCGGGGTCGCTGCCGGCGTCCTCACCCTCGGAAGCGTTCCCGCTGCAGCTAGCCATGAGAACGCATCCGTTATTCTGGTGGGATTGTTCGGATTGGCCCTGGTTCTGTGGGGAACTGGACTGATGCTCCGTCCGAACCCGCGGATCGAGTGGCTCGGCGTGGGCGTCAATGCGGGGGCAGCGGCCCTTGCCTGTCTCGATGCCGCGTCCGCCTCCACCGGCCCGGGCGCCGGGCACGTACTTCGGTTGATCCTCAGCCTGACGGCCATGGCGCTGTCGGCCTACCTGCTAACCCAACCAACCGCTGCGGCGCCGGTCACACACTACCGCAAACCACTTGGCATCGCCGGCCTGGCCCTCGGGACTGGATTGCTGCTCGCCCTCATATGGTTCGGGGCGGCGGCTCTCCCAGTTCGCGTCCTAACCCCACGTCCCGGGGACGGCGGATCGAGCCCGACGCCGGCTCACACAAGCGAACATGATCATGGAATGGCGTACCAGGGGATGTACCGTGTAAGACTGACCGGCGTGCAGGCCGGGCCGTACGTCGTCCAAGCCTTCACCGGCCCGACAGAGGTCGGCGACCTGTTCGTAGAGGTGGGCGTGCGCAACCTGGCCGGCGCCGTTCAGGGAGACCTTCTAGTTCAAGTTGAGGCTGCGCCGGCTGATGGAATGGGGGTCCCCGTCGGAGGTGTTGCGACGAGTAGAGGAGCACAAGTGCCGGGGAACTACGCCATCCACCTGCCGGTCACGTCCGCGGGATTCTGGAATGTGACGCTGACGATTGACGGCCCGCTGGGCTCCGGCGTTGCCGGCTTCGCCGAGCGGGTCGGAGGGACGGCCAACATCGCCATGTGGGTGCTGGCCGGCGTGCCGCTGGCGATCGCTTTGCTCTTCGGTTTGGTCTACGTGCGGACCGCCGGGCGCGCTCCCCGGCCTGCGGCCGGTCCTTGAACCTGCGACTTTCTCCGCGAGCGAGCAGCAACCCGTGGACAGGGTGTCCCGGCCCGCGCGTTGGCCGGGCAACGTACCCTGACGACCTCCCTGCTTAAGAAGAGCAGGGGCCGGGACGATCGCCCTGCTCCCAAAGCCTAGAAGTGGTTTCATTACTCATCCTTTCCGAGGACGAAGCGGCGGGCCGTGTCGAGGTCAACGGTCGGCATGGGCGGGTTCAGCTGTGGGCTATCGGAACCCAATCATCCACGGCAATACCGTGCTGCCCCAGGGACATATGCAACTGCGCTCCGTGTTCCTGAACGTGGCGCATCGTGTAGAGGAGCAACTCAAAAAAGCTCACATCGACCCACTCGTACTTGCAGCGCTGGCGCGCACGCTCGTCGGTTAGGGCTTCGACGGTGGACCGGCATTTCCTGCGACCATGCTCGAGATACGCGCGAAGTTGGTCTTTCGTGTATGGTTTTTCCGGCAGCCCATCTGGCAAGAACGGAGCCGGAGGGGTGAAATCTTCCGCGGGTGAGGCGGACAGGTACAAGTCGAGCCACAACAGCGTGTGATACGCACGATACCAAAATGTCGCGAACTCCTGTTGACGATCGGGTTCGTTCCATAAGGTAGCGATCCAAAGCTCGTCCGGGCAGGCGCGCACGGCATCATCGAGCATGTCGATCGCAGCCCCGAACTGCTGCCAGACCGCCGTTTTGATCGCGGTATCCATATGAATGCTCCTTGTCGTAGACCTGGGACGCTTCCTTGTTGGTCACCGTGTGCCATGGATGAGTAGTCGCTGATAGGCGCGCATGGTTTGGGCGATGCATTCGAACTGCTTGAAGTGCGTCCGTTCATTATGAATAGTGATTCTACACTTGAAGCGGCCTCACAACCCATTTGGGCGGATTGACGTAATCATCGACGTGTGGCTCATGGTAGTCGGAGGTACTGGTATGAGCCGCCGACGAAAGCCACTTCTGACCGATAGACAATGGGAGCTGATTGAACCGTCACCACCGCCGTTGCCGAAGTCCGGGAAGGGCGGGCATCCCTGGGCGCCCATTCGGCCCTGTCTGGAAGGGATCCAATGGATCTTGCGCACCGGCGCGCGCTGGCAGGACTTGCCCGACAAATACCCGGGCCCGTCCACTTGTTGGCGCCGCTTGCAACTGTGGGAAGAGCAGGATGTTCGGTTGGATGTCTGGTGCGCCTTCCTAGCGACACAAGACGAACGGAAGCGACTCAACTGGAGCGAAGCTTTTGCCGACGGCAGCTTCGCCTCCGCAAAAAAGGAGGGCCTGGCGTTGGTAAGACCAAGCGGGGGAAAGGCACGAAATGGATGGTGGTGGTCGACGGCCAAGGTATTCCTTTGGGAGTCCACCTGGACTCGGCCTCGCCAGCGGAAGTCAAACTTGTTGGAGCCGACCTTGGCGACCATCGCCATGCCGCGGGCTGGGCCGGGTCGACCGCGGCAGAAGCCCGAGCGGATCATTGCCGACAAGGCCTACGACAGCGATCCTATGCGCGCTCGCTTGGCCAAGCGCCACATCGAGTTGATCGCGCCGCACCGACGCAATGGGAAGAAGCGGGCCACTCAGGCCGGCCGCAAGCTGCGCCGCTACCTCAGGCCCTGGAAGGTCGAACGGACCTTCGCCTGGTTGGGTGACTTCCGCCGATTGCTGGTGCGTTGGGAGCGACACTTGACGATGTACCTAGCCTTCTTCCATGTAGCGTGTCTACTGCTTGCCCTGAGGCGGTTATGAAACCGCTTCTAGTCAATGTTGTTGAAAAACCATACTGGGCAGGCGTTTGCCTACACCGGCCGTCGGCCGCCCCAAGCCGATGTCGTCTGATCCCCGGCCATGGCAGCAGAGGGCCGCAGCATGCCGCTCCCCTGCCTTGCCTCCCCACCGGCGACACTCTCCATCTCCTAAGTAGGCCGGATCGTGGGAGCCAATCCAATTAGCCGGCGTCAGGCTTCGGCTGTCAGGCTCGTAAGAGGGTATCGACGACCAGCGCGGCGAAGATCAGCGCCAGGTACATACTCGAGTAGCGGTACAGTCCATGGGCCAGGCGATTTCCGCCGTGGGTCCACAGCCGCCAGGCGAAGGCGACGAAGCCTACGCCGAACACCGCCGCCGAGACCAGGAACAGGGCGCCGCCTGCGCCGGCCAGCGGAAGCAGAAGCGTCAGAGCAACGAGCTGGATGGAGTAGAGCAGGATCTGCCACGCGCTTGCCCGTTCGCTTTCGACAGCGGGCAACATCGGGATCCCTGCCCGCGCGTAATCCTTGCGGCGCAACAGCGCTAGCGCCCAGAAGTGGGGCGGCGTCCAGAAGAAGATCACGGCGAACAGGAAGAATGCCCCCATGCTGAGCGAACCCGTCGTCGCCGCCCAGCCGACGAGCGGTGGGATGGCGCCGGCGCCGCCCCCGACAACGATGTTCTGCGTGGTCGTCTTCTTGAGCACCAGGCTGTAAAGGACCACGTAGTACAGCATTCCGGCCAGCGAAAGCAGTGCACTGAGCAGGTTGACGGCCAGGGCCAGCGTATAGAATCCGGCGACGCACAGGACGATTGCGAAGGCAAGTCCTTCGGCCTCACCAAGACGGCCGGAGGGGAACGGGCGTCGCTGCGTGCGCTGCATGCGGCGATCGAGATCGCGATCGACATACTGGTTCAGGGCGCTGGCGCCCCCGGCTGAGAGGGCGCCGCCCAGCATTGTCCAGGCGATCAGGCTCGCCCCCGGCCACTCCCCCGCTCCGACCACCATCCCAGCAAGTGTGGTGACCAACAGCAGTACGACGATCACCGGCTTGGTCAGCGCAAGGTAGTCGCGCCACGTTGCGGAGGTGTCGTCGATCTGCGCAACCGCCGCCGGCTCCGAAATCCTGAGTAGGATCGCAGCAAGCATCACCCCCCATGTCAGCCCGGCGGTCACGCCCAGGAGTGCCGGGGATCCACTTGCCATTCGCACCGCCAGGAAGGCTGACGCGAGTGCTATTCCGGAGATCGAGACGACCGCCGCCGATGGGTGGGTGCGCCGTTCGCGCCAGGCAGTCATGGCCAGAAGTGAAGTGGAAGCGAGAGGCAAGATCGAGAGCCACAGCCCCGCGCGCTCGAGGACTGCAGTTGAGCCACTGGTCGAGAAGCTCAGGCCGAGGAGCGAGAGCAGGACGGCGGCGAAGCTGGGCCACGTGCGCAGAGTCGACGGATGGCGGACAGTCTGGCGCCGCACGACGGCCAGCAGCAGCACCGCCTGCGCGAGCATGCCCGCGGTCAGGGCGACGGGCGAGAGGTGCAGCCAGGGCGTCAGCGCCAGCGCCACGCCCGCCGCGCCCGCCACCGCCAGGATCGGCGCGCTTCGAGCCAGATTCATCCGCTCCGGCCCGACAGCTGCGGCAATAGCCATCAATGCCCTCCGGCGCTCATCAGCATCAGCGTCGAGAAGGCGAGGACGAGGACGACCGGGAGCAGGAAGATCGCGGTGTAGATCCGCGAGTCATCCCGCAGGTGCATGAAGAACATCACCACGAGCGCCGCCTTGGTCAGCGAGAAAACCAGGAATAAGCCCGTCGCCAGGGATGCGGCGAGCGAAGCCTGGCTCATGCCGATCTCGATCAGCGTGATGGCCGCCAGTGCGGCAAAGACGACGACGTACCGCCGCGTGGCGTGAACCGGTCGAGAGGTTTCGGTCGAGAGGATTGTCATGCCTGCGCCTCAGATCAGGTAGATGATCGTGAACAGCACGATCCAAACGACATCGACGAAGTGCCAGTACAGCCCGAAGGCCTCGACCCCCATGTTGTCTTCGGCCGAGTACTGCCCGCGAGCCGCCTTGCCCAGCGTCAACAGAGCCCAGGCCACACCGATCAAGACGTGCAGGCCGTGGAACCCGGTGAGGGTGAAGAAGCTCGAGCCGAACACCGAACTGGTGAGCGTAATCCCGCCGGCCGCCAGGCTGGCGAACTCGTAGGCCTGCCCGGCGAGGAACAAGGCGCCCAGCAGCGCCGTAGCTCCCAGGAAGGCCACCAACCGGCGCCGGTTGCCCTGGCGGATGAACTCAAGTCCGAGGACCACCATCAGGCTCGAGGTGAGCAAGACGAAGGTATTGGCTCCAACCAGGAGGGGATTGAGCGCGGCGGCCTCCGGCGACAGGAGGGTCGCCTTGTAGTGCAGGTAGGTTCCGATCAAGCCGCCGAAGAACATCACCTCGGAAGCCAGGAAGAGCCACATCCCGAGTTTGCGGTGATCGAGCGAAAGCTCGTGCCCGGAGCGGAAGTCCTCCGCGTGCAGCCCGCTGTGCGTCGTCATAGGTCTGAGTCTCCTGAAGCTTCAGTCAGCCGCCGCGGCGGAAGACATGGCGGGCAATCCGTGCGCCGGCTCGCCGAAATCGTACGGCTCGCCGGTGACAACCGGAGGCGTGTCGAAGTTGTGGGCCGGCGGAGGCGAGCTGACGCTCCACTCAAGCGTCTTGGCGCGCCATGGGTTGTCCCCGGCGCGCGGGCCGGTCACCCAGCTCACGATGAAGTTGTAGAGCAGCGGCAGGACCGAGGCCGCCAGGATCAAGGCACCGAGCGAAGCGAGTTGGTTGAGCGTGGTGAAGCGCGGGTCGTAATTGACCACACGGCGGGGCATGCCCAGCAGCCCGGCCAGGAACATCGGCAAGTACGCCAAGTTGGTGCCGATGAAGTTGGCGACGAAGTGCACTTTGCCTAGCCGCTCGTCGTACTTGCGGCCGGTGATCTTCGGGAACCAGTAGTACAGCGCGGCGTACGCGCCGGAGACGCTTCCCCCGAACAGGACGAAATGCAAATGGGCCACGACGAAGTACGTGTCATGGACGTGCAGATCGATCGGAATGGCGGCCAGGAAGACGCCCGTGATCCCACCGATCAGAAACATCGAGATGAAGCCCAGGGCGAACAGCATCGGCGTGTCCAGCCTGATCTTGCCACCCCAGATCGTCGCCAGCCAGGAGAAGATCTTCACGCCGGTCGGCACGGCGATGATCATCGTGCTGATCATGTAAGGGACGCGCAGCCGCGGGTCCATGCCGCTGGTAAACATGTGGTGCGCCCAGACCGTCAGCCCCAGCAGGCTGATGGCCAGGCTGGAGAGGGCGATCATCCGGTAGCCGAAGATCGGCTTGCGGGAGAAGACGGGGAAGATCTCGGAGATGGCGCCCATCGCCGGCAGGACCATGATGTACACCGCCGGGTGCGAGTAGAACCAGAACAGGTTCTGCCACAGGATCGGGTCGCCGCCCGCCGGCACGCTGAAGAACAGAGTGCCCACCACACGGTCCAGCGCGATCAGGATCAGCCCGGCGGTCAGCACCGGCGTGGCGCGTCAGGGTCAGGATCGCCGTGGCCAGGACCGACCAGGTGAACAGCGGCAGCCGCCAGAAGGACATGCCGGGGGCGCGCATGGTGAAGACCGTCGTGACGAAGTTGACGGCTCCCATCATGGACGAGGCGCCGAGCAGGATGACGCTGATCGCCCACAGCGTCTGTCCGTCCGGCCCGGAAACCGACAAGGGGACGTAGGCTGTCCAGCCGGCCTCCGCCGCACCGACGAAGAAGCTTGCCAGCATCAGCAGCCCGCCGGGGACCAGCACCCAGAACGACAGAGCGTTCAGGCGCGGGAAGGCCATGTCGCGCGCCCCGATCTGCAGCGGGATCAGGTAGTTCGACAGCCCGGCCAGCACGGGCAGGATCCACAGGAAGAGCATGATCGAGCCGTGGTTGGTCGTCAGGCGGTTGTAGGCTTCGGCCGAGACCAGCGTGCTGTCCGGGGTCAGGAGCTGCGTGCGGATCATGCCCGCCATCGACCCGCCGACCAGGAAGAAGAAGAAGCTGGTCACCATGTACTGAACGCCGATCACCTTGTGGTCGGTGCTCCAGCCGAAATAGCGGCGCCACGCGGGGGCGGCTGTCGTCGAAGCAGTTGCCGTCATCGTGTCTTGTCTCCCTGCCATCACGCAGCCTGCCCTACTTCTGCGCGATCAGATAATCGACCAGGATCTTGAGCTCGCCGGCGGGAATGCGGGTCGCGAAGTCCTTCGGCATCAGGCCGTCCGTGAATCCCGCGACCACGACGGCCGATGGATCTACGATCGATTGCTCGACATAGGCCCGCAGGTCGCCGCCGTGCAGGCCGGCTTGCACGGCGGGGTCGGACAGGGCATCCAGGCCGGGCCCGACGACGCCCACTGCGCCGGCATCGGCGAGAGTGTGGCATCCGATGCAGCCATAGCGGCCCATCAGCAGCCGCCCGGCGGCGATCGGATCCGATGGCAGCGCCGACTGTGCGTCGAGCCACGCTTGGAAGTCTGCCTCGGTTTGGACGAAGACGAGCGAGGTCAGGCCCATCGAGGCGTGCCCCACCCCGCACAATTCCGCACAGCGCACAGGGAACTTCCCCAGCAGCGTCGGCGTCACCAGCAATTCGGCCAGCTGTCCCGGAGTGGCATCGCGCTTGACGCGGAATTCCGGCACCCAGAAGGAGTGGATGACGTCATCGGAGGTGATCAGGAATCGAACCTGCCGTCCCACCGGCAGGTGCAGATCGGGGGCTGTCACCCCTGAGGCCGGGTACTCGAACGACCATGAGAACTGCCGCGAGTGCACATTGACCACCAGGGGGTCGGCGTCGCGCGTCTCGCTGGCGGCCAGCACGCGGAATGAATAGAAGCCGATGACGACCACGATCAGCGCCGGGATGAGCGTCCAGACGATCTCCAGCGCCCGATTGCCGTGGACGGCGACGGCGTCCGTGTCGTCACCTTTCGGCCGTCGGAACCGAAGGACCGAGTAGAGCAGCAGCCCTTCCACCAGCAGGAACACGACGGCTGCGATCCCGAGCATTACATGGAACAGCTGGTCAACCAGTACTGCACGGCTTGAGCCTTCGGCCGGCATGAGGTTGACATTCTGGGCCACCCAGAAACCGGCCGCCAGCAAGGCGACCGTGATGACTGCAATCGCGAAGACGGTACGTTCCTTCACTTGGCGCACACCTCGCTGAATGCCGCTCCTGCCGAACCAGGTTGACCCCCGGCGACGCAGGCAGGACTACGCGCCGTCAACCACCCTTCATGGCTCCGAGGGGCCGGCACCGACGCGGGGCTCCCCCGATCCAAGAGTTCACCGCGCGGCGTCATCCCCCGCGCCCTCGCTTGGCGCAATGGGCCGATCACCAGCCGCTGCCCCTGGGCCCCGGGCCATTGCGCAGCACTTCCTGCAGCCAGGTGAGCTCCGCCTGCAAATGCGCTCGTTCGAGCGAGGTCACCAGCCCTTGTGCCGCTTCGGGTGCACCTGCAGGAGGGATGGCGGCGTACGCCTCCAGGGCCGCCATGCGCTGCGCAAGGAGCTGACGCGCCCTCCACCAGAGGCAAGGCATCGACGAAAGCCAACCCGGCGCTGCCGGGATTCTTCGGGGCGATGAATTCGGCGAGGTTCTTGCGCAGCATGGACTGGAAGTTGTCCTCGCCCTTGGGCGTCAGGCGGTACACCCACTTGGGCGGCCGCTTCCCCTCCCGCGTGCGCGTCCGCGTCACCATGCCGGCGCGCGCCAGTTTGCCCAGCAGGAAATAGGCGGTCGGCTTCTTGAGGTCGGTGCACGAGCGCAGCCCGGTCTCGACGATCTCGACCAGACGGTAGCCGTGCATTGCTTCTCGCCGCAAGATGCCCAACAGGAGCAGTTCTCGGTCCACCGGCCACCTAGTCAGGCGTAATTAGTCAAGCCCGACCTACTATGTCCGTATTCTAGCCCAAAGCCGCCCCGCTTGTCAACCCTGACAACGCAAAGGAGCGGCGCGGGCGCCGCCCCTCTCTATATTGACCCCAACTCAGGCTGGGTGGCCTACAGGTCAGTGCAGTAAGCCAGGCCGACGGTCCCGGGGCCGGCGTGGTTCCCGACGACAGGGCTGGCTTCGGCGATGATCGCCTCCACCGGGTTCATGCGTTCGATGGCAAGCTGGAGCAGCTCTTTAGCCTCTTGATGGGCGGCGGCGTGGATCGTCGCCACCCGCACGTTCGGCCTGCCCTTGACCCGTCCCTCGACGATTTCGAGGAGGCGGGCACGGGCCTTGGCCTTGGTGCGAATACGCTCCACCGGCTCGATCCGGCCGTCGACCAGCTCGAGGACCGGCTTGAGGTTCAGCGCCGTACCCAACAGCCGCGCCGCGCCCCCGATCCGCCCGCCGCGGTGCAGAAACTCAAGCGTCTCGACGGCGATGACGATCCCGGTGTGTGCCGCTCCGCTGCGAGCGACCTCCGCCACCTGGGCGAACGTCTTCCCGGCCTCGTCGGCCCGCGCCGCCGCCAGTACCTGGAAACCCAGCGCCATGGCCGTACTCAAGGAATCGACGATCTCGATCTGCGCCTTTGGCAGCATCTCCTTGGCCTGCACCGCCGAGGAGATCGTGCCGGACAGCTTCGAGGAGACGAGGATGGCCAGGATCTGCTTGCCTTCGGCGGCGAGTTTCTGGAACAACTCGTGGAAGTAGGCGATGGTCACCTGCGAGGTCGTCGGCATGACCGTCGCCGTCTTCAACCGTTCATAGAACGCTTCGGGCATGATGTCGACCCCGTCGCGGATCGTCTCTTCCCCCCAGATCAGGATCTGCGGGGCAACGTGGATCCCATACTTGCGAAGGAGATCGTTGGGGATATAGGCCGTGCTGTCGGTGACGATGGCGATTGCGGACACGTGGGCTCCTCCCTGCGATGATAATGACGTGGGGGATTCCCCGAGGGCTACAACCCCCCGGCAGGAAGGAAGTTGCGTCAAGGCGTCCGCGGAGTCAGCGGGCGTGTCCAGCAGCCCAGCGCAAGACCTGCTCTACCCCCCACGCGTTGACCACGTTGGCACGGGTCACCCATGCCCGGCGGGCGATGCCGATGCCGTAAGGCCGCAGGTCGAAGTGCTCGGGCCGATGAGCGTCGGTGTTGACCGCCAGCAGGCAGCCGACCTCGGTCGCCCGGCGGGCATGCACGTCGTTAAGGTCGAGCCTCTCGGGATGGGAATTGATTTCGAGCGCCACGCCTTGCTCCGCGGCCGCCAGGAACACCGCTTCCAGATCCAGGTCCGCGGCGTCGCGCGTGCCGATCATTCGTCCGGTGAGGTGGCCGATGATGTCGACGTGTGGGTTCCGGATCGCGGCCAGCATGCGAGCCGTCACCCGGTCACGCGATTGGCGCAACGAAGAGTGCACCGAGGCCGTCACCAGATCGAACGCCGCCAGGACATCGTCGGTGAAGTCGAGCTGCCCGTCGGCAAGCACCTCGACCTCGGTGCCGTGGAGCAGGCGCAGTCGGTCGCCCAGCTTTCGCTGCAGCGTCTCGATCTGCCGGCGCTGCTGTCGTACGCGCTCGGGCGTCAGCCCGTTGGCGACTCCCAGGCTCTTCGAGTGGTCCGTGATCACAAGGTACTCGAGCCCGGCAGCTGCGGCCGCCTCGGCCATCTCCTCAAGGGTGTTGGAGCCGTCGGACCAATCGGTGTGCGCGTGCAGCTCCCCGCGGATATCGGCCAAGGTGAGCAGCTCCGGCAGGCGCCCCTCGATGGCCGCCTGTACTTCGCCGCGGTCCTCGCGCAGCTCGGGCGCGATCCACGGCAGGCCGAGGACCGCATACACTTCGGCCTCGTCGGCGCACTCACGCATCTTGCCGCTTGACGCCTTGAAGCCGTGCTCGGAGAGCGACAGCCCCTTCGATTGCGCAAGCTCTCGCAGGCGCACGTTGTGCGCCTGGGACCCGGTGGCGTACTGGAGCGCGGTCCCGAAGTGCTGCGGCGGGTGGACCCACAATTGAACGGCCAGTCCATTGGCCAACTCAACGCTGACCTTGGTATCGCCCTGGCCCCGCACGCGTCCGATTTCCGGCAGCGCCAGGAAGGCGCCGATCACGTCTCGCGGCCGCTGGGCGCCTACCAGCAGGTCGATGTCGCCCACGGTCTCACGCCGGCGGCGCAGGCTGCCCGCCATCTCGGCTGCCACGACCCCGGGGACGGCTCGCAGCGACTCGAGCAGGTGTTCCGCCACCGGCAGCGCCCTGGCGATCGACACTCGTCCGGTCTGGCGGGCACGGAGCGCCTCGATACTCTCCAGGATCCGAGCCTCCGAACGCGCCCCCATCCCCGGCATACCCTGCAGCCGGCCGGCGCGGGCGGCGGCCTCGAGCCCGGGGAGGTCTTTGACTCCTAGTTCCTTCCAGAAGCGCGCCGCTTTCTTCGGCCCCACATCGCCGACCCGCAGCACCTCGACGAGCGTGACCGGTACTTCGCGCTTCAACTCCTCGAAGAACTTGAGTTTTCCGGTGCGGAGCAGTTCATCGATCTTGGTCGCCAGCGCCTCCCCCACCCCGGGGATCGATCGGAGCTCGCCCTCGCGCCATAGATCCTGGACCGCCCGGCTCTGGCTGCGAATCGACTCCGCCGCCTTGCGGTAAGCCAGGACCTTATAGACCACCTCGCCCTTGATCTCAAGCAGGTCCCCGATCGCTTCGAAGGTCTCGGCAAGTTCCCGATTGTCCATCACACCCTCCCCGGCACCCTACGGCCCTTGCTCGGCAAATGCCAGGACCACGATCCACCGATCGGCCTCGCCGATCACACCCACTCCCATGTACTGATAATCCGTGTCCAGCAGCAGCGCCCGATGTGCGTCGCTGGCGATCCACGCCCCGAGGGTGGCGTCGACGAGTGAGTCCAGTGGGCCAAGGTGTTCATAGGTCAACTCACCCAATCGTCCGCGGTATCCGGCGACAGCCATCAGGTCCTGTGCGGGGACCGAGGTGTCCCCCGGGCCGATCGCGCCAAGGTAGCCGCGGGTCAGCATGTCCTCGGCCCTCAGCCCGGCGGCCATGTCCAACGCCTGCGACGGCGTCAGCCCCGGCAGGCCAAGTACGTCGCGGTCATGGTTGACGCGCACAAGCAAGACCTCCCCGATGGGGGCCAGCGACTGACGCGTCGCCTCAAGATCGGTCGTCGGCGCATTCCCCGGGCCGATGTCCGCGCCGCGCAGGTTACAGCCGGCGAGCGCGAGAGTTAGTGCCAGGATGAGTTTCTGATGCCTCACGGGCTTAGCTCCATAGGCGGCTCAGCGGGTTCCGGCGAGCCACGCGCCACCAATCCTACACCCACCCCGACCCACGATCTGACACTTGGGGTGTGGATCCCGATTGCAGGCTCTGGGGACGTGTGCTATCCTGACGCCTGAGTCGGCAATGCCTCATGGCCTCCACATCAAATTCGCCTACCGTCCTGGTCTACGTCATCCAGCACCATCCGCTGGACCGTCCCGACGCGTCCACATCCTTCCGTTGGCTTCATCAGGACAATGGCTATCGCCGCTCCCTGGAGGGACTTCTCGGCTCGCCCTTCCGGGCAGAAGACTTCGAGATCCTGGTCGATGAGCAACCGGCCGGCCCGGCGTGGCGCAAACTGCTGAGCTCGCTGCTCGAAGAGCGGGTCGTGGCCGTGGTGACACACCTGGCCCCCCTTACCTCGGCGCAGCGGCAGCAGTTGATCGGTGTCTGCGCGCAGACCGGCGCCCAGCTGATCACCCCCGGCGATGCCGGGCGCAATCGCCCCTCTAGTCCTCCATCGGCAAGCGACTGACCTTCCCGACCGCGAGCCAGCCTGCCATGCACGAATACATCGGCAACCCGCACGCGCATACGGTCTACTCCGACGGTGAGGCCACGCATGATGAGGTCGCGGCGGCGGCCCTCGACGCCGGACTCGACGTCGTGTGGATCACCGATCACAACGTCTACGCGCAAGGGCTTGACGGTTACCGATACCGACATGGACGGCGAGTGCTGCTGCTGGCCGGTGAGGAGATCCACGACCAGATCCGCGTGCCGCAGAAGAATCACATGATTGTGCTCGAAGCGCGGCGCGAGCTCGCGCCGCTGGCTTCGCGGCCTCAACGCCTCCTCGACGCCGTGCGCGACGCCGGCGGCCTGAGCTACCTCGCCCACATCGTCGATCCGGAGGCAGCGCGGTTCGACGAGCCCGACCTCTCGTGGGTGGAACAGGATCTGGACGGCACATTTGGGGTCGAGATCTGGAACACGATGAGCGAGTTCAAGGGGCATCTGAAGTCGATCCTGTCGGCCCTGTGGTACGCCTACCTTCCGGACCTCAGCCCCATCGGTCCGTACCCGGAGGCGGTGGCGCGCTGGGACGCGCTCCTGGCGGCCGGCCGCCGGGTCTCAGCCATCGGAGGTGCCGATGCGCACGGGACGCCTGTCCGCCTCGGTCCCCTCCACCGGATCATCCTCCCCTATGAGTTCCTCTTCCGGGCGGTCAACACTCACATCCTGTGCGAGGAGCCCCTGACCGGGGATGTCGAGGCCGACCGGAGGCGTCTGGCGGACGCGCTGCGCAAGGGTCGAAGTTTCGTCGGCTATGACCGGCCGGGATCGACGCGCGGTTTTCGCTTCACCGCCAGCGCCGATCAGGGGGAGGCCTCGATGGGGGACGCCCTTGCGTGCCGCTTCGGTGCGACCTTCCAGGTCCACCTGCCTGGCCCGGCGGAGATCCGGCTGATCCGCCATGGCGCGCTGGTCCGGCGCTGGCCCTCTGCGGAAGCCGCCGTTCACACGGTCAGCGAGCCCGGCGCCTACCGCGTCGAGGTTCGTCGTCCGTTTCGCGGCCGGCTTCGCACCTGGATCCTCAGCAACCCGATCTACTTGATGGCGAACTAGTCTGGCGCCTCTGTCCCCCGCAGTCGTGTTAGAATCGTAGCCCATTTGTTCGAGGCGGAGATGCCCGAGTTCAAGCTTCGTTCCTACTACCAACCCACAGGCGATCAGCCGGAGGCGATTGAATCTCTGGTGGCCGGATTGCAGCAAGGCTTCAAGCACCAGGTGCTGCTCGGGGCGACCGGGACGGGCAAGACCTTCGCCATCGCCAACGTCATCGCCCGCACGCAGAGGCCGGCGCTGATCCTGGCGCACAACAAGACGCTGGCCGCCCAGCTCTACGCCGAATTCAAGGACTTCTTTCCCGAGAACGCCGTCGAGTACTTCGTTTCGTACTACGACTACTATCAGCCCGAGGCCTACGTCCCGCGACACGACCTGTACATCGAGAAGGAGACGGAGGTCAACGAAGAGATCGAACGGCTGCGGCTCTCGGCCACGACGTCCGTCATCTCGCGCCGCGATGTCATCGTCGTCGCCTCGGTCTCATGCATCTACGGCATCGGCAACCCGGATGCGTACGGCAGCGTGGTCGTCGAGCTGAAGGTCGGCGGGCAGGTTCGGCGCAACGCCGTCCTGCGTCAACTGGTCGAATCCCAGTACGAGCGCAATGATATGGACCTGCACACGGGGGCCTTCCGCGTGCGCGGCGATACGTTGGAGGTGATCCCGGCCTACGATGAGCTTGGGCTGCGCATCAGCTTCTTCGGGGACGAGATCGAGCGCATCGTGCAGTTCGACCGCGTGACAGGCGAAATCCTGGCCCGGCTGGACGAGGTCTCGATCTATCCGGCCAAGCATTTCATCACCGAACGCGAGAAACTCGACGCGGCGATGGTCGACATCGAGGCCGAGCTGGCAGCCCGGCTCGCCCACCTGCGCTCCCAGGACAAGCTGCTCGAAGCGCAGCGGCTGGACCAGCGGACACGCTACGACCTGGAAATGCTGCGCGAGGTCGGCTACTGCGCTGGAATTGAGAATTACAGCCGCCACCTCGATCGTCGCCCGACCGGTTCACCGCCCTGGACGCTGGTCGACTACTTCCCGCCCGACTATCTGCTGGTGATCGACGAGAGTCACATGACCATCCCGCAGGTGCACGGGATGTTTGGCGGCGATCGATCGCGCAAGGAGACTCTGGTCGACTTCGGGTTCCGGCTCCCATCGGCGCTCGACAACCGGCCGTTGTCGTTCGAGGAGTTCGATGCCCGCACCGGCCAGGTCATCTACACCTCGGCCACCCCGGCGGCCTACGAACTCGGGATCGCCTCGCAGGTGGTGGAGCAGATCATCCGCCCGACGGGGCTGGTCGATCCCGAGGTCGAAGTTCGCCCGGTCGAGGGGCAGGTCGACAACCTGGTGGGCGAGATCCGCAAGCGGTTGGAGCACGGGCAGCGGACCCTGGTGACCACGCTCACTAAGCGCATGGCCGAGGACCTCTCGGACTACCTGCGCGAGCTCGGCATCAAGGTCCATTACCTGCACTCCGAGATTGACACGCTGGAACGCGTCAGCATCCTGCGCGATCTGCGCCTGGGGGTGTATGACGTCGTCGTCGGCATCAACCTTCTGCGTGAGGGGCTCGACCTGCCCGAAGTCTCGCTGGTGGCGATCCTCGACGCCGACAAAGAGGGGTTTCTGCGCTCGGACACGGCGCTGATCCAGACCATCGGCCGGGCGGCTCGCCACGTCGAAGGCCGGGTGCTGATGTACGCCGGCACGATGACCGACTCGATGCGCAAGGCGCTGGATGAGACCACGCGGCGCCGGGCCAAGCAGGTGGCCTACAACCTGGCCCACGGCATCGAGCCGCTCAGCATCGTCAAGGCCGTGCGCGATCTGACCGATCAGGTCGCCGCTCGCGTGGCCGCCGAGCCGCGCGGCGAGTATCGGGCCTTCACGCCGGCGGCTGTCCCGCGCGACGAGCTCGCCCGGTTGATCAAGGACCTCGAGCGGGAGATGCGGGCCGCCGCCGAGGCGCTCGAGTTTGAGAAGGCCGCCAACCTGCGCGATCAGATCTTCGAGTTGCGCGAGGCACTGGCCGACAAGGAGAACCTGCCGCCGTGGCGGCGGGCACACGCCCTGGCCGGGGAGTCCTGACCCGCCGTAGACTCACCCCCTGAATAAAGAGCCACCCGCACAAGCACTGATCCACGACTTTGGCTCGTCACCCACGACCGGAAGCCGTGTGCCTCTCCGGTGACCAGGCGGAGATTTCCATGCAACCAAAGCAGCGCGCTCGGGCAGTAGAGGGGGTACCCCAACTGCGTGATCGTCAGGACGATTGATTCCTTGGCGATTGTCTACGGAGCATCGGGTGTCCCGCCAGCGCTCGAGGCGGGCAGCTCGACGGTGAACGCCGCTCCACCTTCGGGACGATTCGCGGCGACGATCGTCCCTCCGTGCGCATGCACAATCTGGCGTGAGATCGCCAGCCCGAGCCCGGTTCCGCCGTGCTCGCGGGAGCGGGCGCGATCGGCCCGATAGAAGCGCTCGAAGACAAACGGCAGCGCCTCGCTCGAGATGCCCTCACCCTGATCGGCGATTTCGATCCTGGCTTTGCCCGCCTTGACCTCGAGCCGGACGTCGACCGTGGTGCCTCGCGGCGCATGCCGCAATGCATTGGCCAGCAGGTTCCCCACCACCTGTTCGATCCGGCCCGGATCGCCCTGCGTGCGCACTTCGGATGCCTCGGGCAGCGTCAGGCGAAGCTCGACGCCGACCGCCTGTGCCTGGACGCGATAGCCGTCCACAGTCCGCTCGAGGAGCCCCGGCAGTCCGATCTCGGTGCGTTCGAGGGGTAGTTGCCCGGCGTCCGCCAGCGCTAACGTTCGCAGATCCTCCACCAGACGGCTGAGGAGACGTGTTTGCTCCAGCACCGGCTGGAGGTTGGCAGGCGTGGGCTCGTACACTCCGTCGATGACCGCCTCGACCCGCGCTTGCATCACTGCGAGCGGGTTGCGCAGCTCGTGGGCGACGTCGGCGGTCATATCGCGCCGGAGAGCCTCCGCCTGCTGCAGGCTCTGCGCCATGTGGTTGAAGGCCTCCGAGAGCTCGCCGACCTCGTCACGTGTCCGCACCTGGACGCGCCGCGCCAGGTCGCCTCCAGCCAGGGCACGCGCCGCTCCGGTTAGTTCTCGCACCGGCTTGAGCATTCCGGTCGTCAACAGCGCCGCTCCCGCCAGCGCCGTGCCGACGGACAGCAACGCCGCCAGCAGAATCGCGCGGTTGACCCGGGCGACCAGTTCGCGTTCGGCCTGCGCGGCTCCGGACGCCGCGGGGGGGAAGATGTAGCCGACAACGGTCCCATCGACCAGGATGGGTGTCGCCCCGCCAATGTCCTGCGGACCCGCCAGCCCACCCAGGAGTGGCAGGCCGCGTGAATCCACGACCGCCGGCACACCCATGGCGGCCTGCATGCCCCTCCCCATGCCGCCCGCGTGAGGGATCGCCGGGTACAGGCTCTCCACGCCCTCCCACGAGCCGCGGCCCCGGTAGTAGGCTGCCAGACGCTCGGCCGCAAGGGCGGTGCCCTCGGGCGCCTGGCCCATCATCAGGCGCAATTCGCGCTCCGTCGAACGGTTGGCGAGCAGCGCGAAAGTGGAAATGCTGACGGCCACCACCAGCATGTAGCCGAGCAGCAGCTTCCAGGCCAGACTGAGACGCATGGTCGACTCCTACTCCTCGGCGAAGCGATAGCCAACCCCGAAGACAGTCAGCACGTAGCGCGGCTGGCGCGGATCGGGTTCGAGTTTGGCGCGCAGGTTCTTGATGTGCGCGTCGATCGTTCGCTCATAGCCCTCGAACGCACTGCCCTGCGTCGCCTCGAGCAGCTGGGCCCGCGTAAACACTCGCCCCGGTTGGGCCGCCAGCGCCGCCAGGAGTTCGAATTCCATCGGGGTCAGCTCGACGCTCTTCTCGCCGACGGTGACCTGATGGCGAATCCGATCGACGGCGACGTCACGCGCCCGGACGACATCCGGCGGCGTCGGCGCCCCCTGGGCCCGGCGCAGGACAGCCCGAACACGGGCGACGATCTCCCGCGGGCTGTAGGGCTTGATCACGTAGTCGTCGGCGCCGAGTTCGAGCCCCACCAGACGATCGGACTCTTCGACGCGCGCCGTGGCCATGATGATCGGCACCTGCGAGGTGCGCCTCAGCTCGCGGGCAACATCCAGCCCATCGAGCCCCGGCAGGTTCAAGTCCAGCACCACCAGGTCGGCCGGTGAATGGCGGAAGGTCGAGACGGCTGCCGCGCCGCTGGTGGCAAGCTGCACCCGGAAGCCGGCCTTAACGAGATAATCTCGCAACACCTGCGCCAGCTCGACTTCGTCTTCGACGATCAGGATCGTGGAGGCCATCTCTTCACCTGGCGTGCCGCCGTGCCTGCGTGTCTCTGCCGCGCGATCGCCCTGAGCCCTGCAACGCAACGCTTGACCGCGGGCTCACGGTCTGGCCCGGGCTGGGACCTGCTCCGATTCTACTTCCGCCCCGAGCGCCAATCCCAGTGCTGAGGGGAACCCAACTGTAAGTGGGCGCTTGCGGTGCGGTGGGACCGGCTATCGATCGGATGGCAATATCGCGCCGGTCTCCACCATACCGGCTAGTTGTGAAGGACCCGTGAAGAGACCTAAGGAATAGGGTGAACTGCAGAGACGCCTGCACGAAGTAGGCGTTGACGGGGTTGCTCGGAGTCACCATAGGCTCGGTCTCACGGTCGAGGCGAACCGCAACCTGTCAGAGAGTTGGTCCCCCTCTCGGCGTGTAATATTCCCACCTTGGGCTCCCCCTCTCAAGGGATGCCGGTGTGGGGGTGCGCGCTTACCATCCTGGGGACACGAACGCACGCCATTCAGCCGGGGAGAACGAAGCATGAAGACCGAGGAAGTCCTTCGCCGCGAAGGTGAGTATCGGGCCGTTCGAGAGGCGCTTGGCACCTACCACTTGGATGTGGTTGCCATGACGAGCGCCCCCGTCCGGACATCCGCCCGTCGAGGATGCCCCTGCACCAGGAGACACGCCGCATCCGCCTCCGGCGGCCGATGCCTGGGACCCCACCGTGGTCGCCCCGTCACGCGACGATCCGTAGGATGCCTCCGGAGCCCGGCCTGCCGGCAATTGTCGATCTCCTTAGGACAGGTCAAGTCCCGGACTGTCTGCCCAAGATGCTATGATGGGGGCTGCTCACAGATGGTTTCGGGGTGATGCCATGTTCGGAAGAGGCGGTAGGTCGGCAGATGTGCCTGGGCGGGCGAGCCTGGAGGAGGCGCAGCGGCAGAATCTTGAAATGCTGGCTACGCGCATGCGGCGCATTGTCGTCGGAGAGTTCCCCGAGCTGTACCTGCGGGTGAATGAGGTGCGTGCTCAATTCGAGATCGCCGGCAAGGGCCTCAAACGTGGCGGCGTCGTCGAGAGCGAGAAGAAGCTCGCTCACGCGCTGCGCAGGCTGAACAGCGCCAAGTTCTGCCTCGAAGTCGCCCTGGTCGAAGTGGCCGAGGTCCTCGAGCTTCCCCCTGCGCTGGCGGCGCCTGGCGAGGAAGCGCCCGGCGGCGAGCCGGCCGGCTAGCCCCCCCCAACGCGCGCACGGCGTCTGTCCTCGGGGTAGCTCACCGCCAGTCGCATTCCGCACTCGCAACAACAACTCCGGGCGTCACAAGACGCCCGGAGTTGGCCGCCAGCGCCCCTGGCGGGAATCGAACCCACAACCAACGGTTTAGAAGACCGCTGCTCTGTCCATTGAGCTACAGGGGCTCCCCCGCATTCTAGACTTAAGCTGGGGGCGGGTCAATCCGCCGTGGTGGGGCGAATGCCTTTGTACACGCGTGGACCTGAGAGCGTCTTTAGGATCGTCAGCGCCGGGCGGCCGAGGCGTGCCCCCAGCTCCGCTGCCGACAGCGGCGTGTTCCCGTTCGCCAGGAACACCCGAAATACGGCATGCACCAGCGTCGTCTGGGGCGAGATGTAATCCGGGAGGCGCGAGCAGTGGCTGATCACGATGTGTTGGATTCCGGGGACGCGCGTCACCTCGGCGGTCACCGGGTCGACCGAGTCAACCATCGAGCTGGTCTCGAGCTCCGCATACGCCGCCTTGTGCTGCTCGCACAGGTGGCTGCGCAGGTAGACCTCCCAGTCGCGCTCCGCCTTCTCCCACCAACCGAAATCGATATGGAAGCGCGTGTCGACGGTCGGCCGCACCAGCAGCCGGGCGTGCTCCGCATCGATGGGGCTCATGCCGCGCTCCAGGCGGAGTCATCGAATCGCCAGTACAAATCGCCGACGTGCGCGTAGTACTTGCGTGTCAGGAGCTCCTGGAAGATCGGCTCCGGCGGGAGGCGTTGGATCACATTCACCCCGGAGTAGAGGGCCTGGGCATGCACCGCGCTCTGCGGGTTGAGCCTGGACAGCTCGCGAAACACCTGCGCTACCAGGCGCTCGAGGGTCATGCGCCGCTCGGAACCCTGCAGCCAGGCCTGGTCGAGAGCCTTGGGATCGGAGAGCCCGATCACCATGAGCTCGTCGAACGAGGTCCCCACCGCCTGCTTGAGCATGCTGAACCCAATGTGCCCATCGGAGTCCACCCGGACCGTCCGGATCCAATCATTTCGTCGGCGGCGGTCGATCGTTTCCACCACCACCTCGCCAGGCGCCTGGCCCTTGCGAACGCGCACCAGTCCGCCGGCGGGGACGTCATACCGTCGGTACCACTGCTCCAGACCGATGACATAACGAGGTTGGCGAACGACCCACCCGGGGAACTTGTCACCCGTGTGGCCGTCCACCAGGATGAAGCGAATGCGCGGGGCTTCATACGCTGTCGGAAACAGCGGGCGCAGGCGGGAGGAGAGCGGGAGCGTCCCCACCCGCCAGTGAGAGAACAACAGCGGAAGAGTGACCGCTTCCGACTCACCCTCGGGTGAGTCGAGAGGGCTGAGCTCGTCATCCAAATCGCGCTCGAGCTGACGCAGCGACTCGGTCAGGGGGATCGGCTGCGGCGTGAAGGGCGCCGGCTCGAGCCGCGGAGGCGTATACAGCACCTCCGGCGGCTCGAGCCGCCGCAGGTACCAGAGCACCTCACCTGCCGGGCCGACTTCGTCGAAGCGCTCGTCGGTCTGCAACGCGTAGTCCAGCGAGAATCGAGCGAGCAGCGGATCCAGCCCTGGCGGCATGCCGAGTTCCTTGAGCAGATCCTCGGTCGGCAGCGGACCCCCGCCGGCCACATCGAGCACCGCCTCGGCCAGGTTGAGGTGGCCGCTGTGGATCTCGGCCAGCAGTGCTCGCGGGAACCAGCGCCCCGCGATCCGGACGATATCCGGCGCCTGGGCCAGTTGGTCCTGCAGCCGCTTCTCGATCCTGGGGCCGTACTTGCTGAGTACGGACTCCGGCGTTTCCGCCTCATCCGCAGCATCCGATTCCGAGGGCTGGTGGTCTAGGGCATGGTTCGGCAACCGCATGGCGAACTCGCGCAGGGCAGTGCTTCCTTCGAGCTCGACCTGCATAACCTCGAACTGTCCCAGATCGGGATTGGCCCCGGATCGAACGGAGAGAACCTTGCCACGCAGGTTATCCAGGTGGGCGAAGCGGATTTCTTGGCCCACCTCAAAGGCAGCCGCCGGGGAATAGACGGGCATTTCCATGGATCGCGCCTGTTCCGCCTCGCGCGCCCGCCGCTCCATCCGATGCGCCACGAGCGACAGGGCCATCTCGCGGGTCGTCAGCGGGACCTCCCGGTCGAGCAGCAGGTTGTCGATGAACTCGAGGTCCTTGGGTGACAGGCTGAGGTCGGGCCAGATGGTGTCGGCGGCGCTTGCAGAAGCAGACAGCATGTCGGGGGAAGCATTCCAGGGGAAAGGTAGACGGATTATACTACATGCGCCTGATGACGAGGGTCTACGTGCCGAACGAGTTGATCTGCGTCGAGACGGTCTCCGGTCTGATCGAGGCTGAGATCCTGCGCGGGCTGCTGGAGGCAGCGGGTGTCAAGGTCGAGCTGTCTCACGAGGCGGCCCTGTCCGCCTATTCGCTCAGTGTCGGTCGTCTGGCGCGGGTGGAGCTCATGGTCCGTGCAGAGCAGGAGACCCTCGCTCGCCAGGTCATCGCCGAGTACAACTCGGGCGTGCTGGATACCCCCGACTCACCTGCCTGACCCAGCCCCCTCCCACGAACTCCCCACACTACGGGTAGGTCGTCTCAATCCACTCCAGCGGATCGACCGGCACGCCTCCCACCCAGACTTCCCAGTGCAAGTGCGGTCCGGTGACGCGGCCGGTGGCACCGACCAGGCCGATGATCTGTCCCGCCTCGACGATATCGCCGGGTGAGACCCTGATCTCCGATTGGTGGAGATAGGCCGTATAGACGCCCCAACCATGGTCGATGATCGTCGTGTTGCCGCGCACGGTGAGAGCATCGGCGAATACCACCTGCCCACGAGCCGGTGCGGTAATCTCCGCCCCTGTCCCGCCGTAGAAATCCAGCCCGGCGTGGTAGTAGAGGTACCCGGTCCCGTTATAGTTGCGTCGGGAGCCGAACCGCGACGGGAAACTCTCGGTGTAAGCCGCCGGGTACAGGAACGGACCATCCCACATGCGCTCGGGCGTGAATGGAGCCACCAGCGCCGCCACTTTCTCATCTTCGGGCCGGGTCTTCTCCGGATCGATCGTCTCGTCGGGGACATTCAGAATCGGATCGAATCCATAGTCGCCACTCGCCAGGTAAACCGGTTGGACGAACTCCTGCGCCAGGTGGCCGGCGGCTCCTCCCAGCCTCAGGTAAAGGTCGATCATCCCGGGATCGGCCAGCGCGTGCACGCCCTGGAGCGCGATCCACCGGCCGGGCTCCAGGCTGTGGAAACCAAGCGTCCATTCGCCGAGCGAACCTTGCGGCGCATCTGCGCCTTGCATGCGCACTTCGATTTCGCTCGTCCGTCCCTGACGCGCGGGCAGCGGCTGAACGGTCACGCTCTCCACATGAATATCGAGCCCGGTGGATGGGCGCCCAGGCGCCGGTACCGAGAGCCGCTCGCCGGGCACGCTCCACATCCGTGTGGTCCGCGCGTTGATCGCGCGGAGCGCCCAGGAACTGAAGCCGGACCGCATCGAGAGCTCGAGGTCCGTCTCCCCTTCTTCAACCTGCAGCGTTGCAGATTCGGGGATCAGGAGCCCGTCGCCCTGACCCTGAGGGAAGATCACGTCCTGGCCCACGAACAGCCGCCCCGGGTTGACCACGCGGTTGAGCCGCATGACCGTTTCGATCGTCAGGCCGTGTCGGAGGCTGAGGCTCCGCACGGTTTCCCCGAAGTCTACCGGGCGAGTGGTCAACACGCCGCTGATCTCTTCGAAACCGGGAACTACGATTTCCCGGCCGATGACCAGGGGGTCATTCAGCGTCATCGCGTTGGCGTCGGCTAACTGCGCGGCGTCCAACCCAAACATCAGGGCGATCCCCCACAACGTATCCCCCGCCTGGACAACGTAAACCGGGCCCGACGCCTGAGCCGCAACGGGCACGGGCGCCAGCCCAAGGACAAGCAAGACGAAGACCAGGAAGCTCCTACTCGCCGGGCGCATCCACGAACTCCAATTCATCCCCGAGAGCGACCAATTCTAACACCCCGGGGTCCGCTTCCAGGACATAGCGTGCAGCTGTCGTGGGCACGTAGATGCGCCATGGCAGTGCGAGTCGCGCGTCGACCACCCGCCGGTGCTCGTCCAGCCAGACAACCCCTAAAGCGAAGTAGACCATCGCCATGTGGATCGCGGTCTGGGTCCGGCCCGCGCTTCGTTCCACCAGCAACAGGCCTTCGCCAGGCGCGAGCCGGCGTCGAAACGTCAGCCCTCGGAGGCGGCAAGCGAACGAGGCGCACCAGCGCGCCCGGATCACCGCCCTGCCTTGCGTGTGATTGCGGATCTCCACCCAGCGTGCCATCTGCCTGCGCCTCCGGGCGCCACAGGTTGAGGAACACGGCAATTGAAAGCGGCGCGGGAGCTATCCCCGCGCCGCCCATTCACCTGCTCCAGACGAGGCCCCTACTGGCCGGGCCCGAGGATCTTCTCGACGCTTTCCAGCAGTTCTTGCGGCCCAAAGGGCTTGGTGATGTAGTCGTCGACTTTGGCGATATGCAGCCCGAGGACCTTGTCGATCGACTGCGCCTTGGCCGTCACCACGACAACCGGGATCTCGCGCAACGCCGGATCAGCCTTGATCTGCTGATAGACCTCCCAGCCGTCCATATCGGGCATCATCAGGTCGAGCAAGATCAGGTCCGGTCGCAGCCGGCGCACCGTCTCAAGGCCCTCGATGCCGCCGTTGGCCCCGATGACGTTGAACCCCTTCCGGCCGAGAATCAGGCGGACGAGGTCGATCATCTCGGGTTCGTCTTCGATGCAAACGACGCGCTTCTGGTCAGACGGCATGGAGTCCCTCTAGCCTACCCCCACCGGGCAGGCTAAGTCTACACCCAGCGCAACCGGGCGCGCAACAAACCGCAGGTCCCAATCCGGGGAGGTTCGTACCTCACGCGGCCTGGACGGCCGTTAGTACGGAACGGCCCGGCGGGTCTAGGCCTCCGGGCCGGCTGTTTCTGCATGTGGCAGGCTGCGATCAGGGGCTCCCGAGGGGCTTCTCGAAATCGAGCCAGCGCTCGACCATGTCGGCCAGTTCCGCCTGGGCCTCACGGTTGGAGGCCAGGTAGGTCGGCATCTGGTCCGCCGAACCGCTCGCGCTGCCGGCAACTGGCGCTCCCGGCTGGCCCAGGCCGACCTGAAGCACCGGGAGCCGCGCGGCATGCATGGCGTCCACCGCGGCGCGATGATGCGGGAGCCGCCAGTCGTACTGGGTCACCAGGATTCCGAGCGTCTCGATGTTGCGATTGAGTTCATGTTTGATCTGCTCGAGGGTGGCCAGGAAGAACCAAAGTGCCCGCAGATCGGCAATATGTGGCTGCGTGGGGACCAGGACCGCCTGGGCCGCCGTCAGCGCATTGACGCTGAGCGGTCCGAGGCTCGAGGGGCAATCGAGAATCGCCACGTCGAAATCGTCGGCCACCGTGCTGAGGATCTTTCGCAACACGTCCTCGCGGCCCATGCGCGAGATCAACCCCAGCTCGGCCGCGGCCAACGCCAGATCCGACGGCGCCAGGAAGAGATACAGGCCGGGAACGACCTCCCGCAGTGTGTCCCACAGGGGCACGACACCCGGAAGCGCGCCGCCGAAGACCTCGGCCATGCTGGTGCCGGCGGCGCTCTCGACGCCGCAGAACGCAGTCAGCGTAGCCTGAGGGTCGAGGTCGACCAGCAGGACACGGCGGCCGCGCTCGGCAAGCGCCGCACCGAGCGCGTGCACGGTGGCGGTCTTGCCGACCCCGCTCTTGTGGTTGGCTACGGCAATCGTACGCAAAGTGAGCAGCTCATTCCAATCGCGCGCCGGCGCCCTAAGCGGCGCCCGCTGCATGCTCGGTCCCCGGTCCTGTCGAACGTGGGGCTGCGTTGCGTCCTCGCGAACCCCGCGCATGGTTGCCGCGTCCATTATGCTTCAGCTCCCTCCCGCCGGAAAGGCCGTTCCCGCCGTCCACAGCGCGCCCCGCGCGGCCGTCGGCGACCGCATTCGCTATCACGCTAACACACTCCCACAGGCGGCAGGCTTACACCTGGCTTGCACTCGACACCTGCGGCGAAACTCCCGCTCATCCCGTGCGCCCTGCCGGGCTCGGCGCCAGCAGGCCGGCCAGCGCTCCCACCGCGCCGGACCCGATTGCCAGCAAGACCTCGGGGATCGGCCGACCGTTCATCGCCAGCACGATCGCCCCGCCCACCGCACCCAGGATCGCCAGCGCCAATGCTCCCACGACGATGCGGTAGATCCATACATCGGACTGCAGGGGCGCCACCAGGCCGGCGATCGCCTTGGCCGGGTCTTCCTTTACTTGGGCTGCAAGGGCGGGATCCGATTTCAGTGCCGCGGCAAGCTGCTCAAGCGTTGCGATCCTTTTCGCCATGCGTCCCCCAATCTCCCTTCGACGATCCGTTCGGTACCACTACCCTAGTGAGCCGATCGCCTGCTCGACCGCTTCCAGAATCTCACCGCTCTGGACGAGTTCCTTCATCGCCATGTGGTCCGGATACAACGGCCGATCCTCGTCCAGATGGGCGACGTGTTTGCGAATGATCTCGCGTGCGACTTCGACTCCCCTGCCCGGCGTATGGCTTCGGAAGTCGAGCGCCTGAGCCGCCGCCATGAACTCGATCCCGAGCACGCCGTAGGCGTTGTCCAGAATCTGGCCATTCTTCAGGGCGGTGTTCATGCCCATCGAGACGAAGTCCTCCTGATCGGCGGCTGCAGGAATCGAGCCAACCGAGGCAGGAGCTGAGAGCAGCCGCTGCTCGACGATCAACATGTCGGCCGTGTACTGGCTGAGCATCAGGCCGGAGAACATGCCCGCTCCCTTGGTCAGGAAGGCGGGCAGGCCGACGCTGAGCGCAGGGTTGGTCAGCCGATTCAGGCGACGTTCCGACAGGACGCAGACCATGGTGATGGCCACGCCGGCCATGTCCATCGGCAGCGACACCGGAGTCCCCTGGAAGTTGGCGCCGGTCAGCGTCAGACCGTCCTCGGGGAAGAAGATCGGATTGTCCCCCACACCGTTGAGCTCGATCTCCACCTGGGTCCTGGCAAAGGCCAGCGCGTCGTGCGCCGCTCCGATCACCTGGGGAGTGGAGCGCATGGAGTACGCGTCTTGTACCTTGCTCTTCAGCTTGCCGGTTACCAGATCCGACCCCTGGATGCACTTCAGGATCGCTTGGGAAGACCGCATAGCACCGGGGAACCCCCGCACTTGATGGAGGCGGAGGTCATAGGGCTTCATGTTGGCCAGCAGTGCTTCGAGCGAAATGGCGCAGGCGATCTCTGCCTGCTTCAGCCACCGCTGCATGTCGTACAGGTGCAGCGCGCTCATGCCGGTTAGCAAGTTGGAGCCGTTGATCGTCGCCAGGCCGTCCCGCGCCTGAAGATCGGGAATGCGGATGCCGGCTCGCTCCATCGCTGTGCGGCCAGGGAGGCGTTCTCCCTGATAGAAGGCCTCCCCCTCCCCCATGAGAAGCAGCGCCATTTGCGCCATCGGCGCCAGATCGCCGGAGGCGCCCACCGAACCCTTCTGGCAGACGACGGGCGTCACGCCTCTGTTGAGCATCTCGACCAGGGTCAGCGTGATCTCGGGGCGGCACCCGGAATTGCCGTGTGCATGGACGTTGATCCGGCTGGCCATCGCCGCCCGGACGTGCTCTTCGGGCGCCGGGTCCCCGATGCCGGCGGCATGGTTATAGATCAGGTAGCGCTGGAACTCCCGCACCTGCGCATCGTTCAAGACAATCTCGGAGAACTCCCCGATCCCGGTGTTCACACCGTACATGATCTCGTGCGCCTCGATCTTCGCCTCCAGCATCCTGCGGCATGCGCGGATCCGTTCCAGCGCCTGCGGCTGCAACTCCACCTTCTCCCGGTTGCGGGCGATCCGCATCAATTGCTCGAGGGTCAATCCGGCGCCTTCCACCACGATCGTCATCCGAGACTCCTCTCGCCTGGCGGGCCCCACGCGCCGCCACTTGCTTCGATTCTAGGCTCAGTGGGCACCCGCGACAAGCCGCGTTCGACCGGCCGGGGCACCAAAAGCCTCGGTGTAGACGGAGCCGGGTATGTGACCGTATAATGGAGGAGATCGCCGCTCCTTCGAGGCTGCTCCGTGAACAGCACCCCAAGTCCTCAGGAGAGCCTGACCCGCCTGGCACTGGACGAGATCTGCGGCGTCTTCGGTATGCCTCCCGAAGCGCATTGGCGCGGTTTCCTTGAGTCCTTGTTTCAACGGACGGCCAGTAGCTTCGCTGCCTTCGGCGCGGCGTTCGACCAGAAGGTCGCACAGTGGGGGCTGGACGGTGCTGCGCGTTGGGCCGTCGCCATGTTCGCCAGCGAAGTCGAGGTCGATGGCGAGGAGGCGATCCCGGCGAACGGTCCACTGATCGTCGCCGCCAACCACCCCGGATCGGTCGATGTCCTGGCCATCACCTCGCAGATTCCCCGGCAAGATCTGAAGGTCGTGGCCAGCGGGCTTGGATTCCTCCGCCACCTTCCGGAACTCAGCCGCCACCTGATCTATGTGCCGCGCGATGACACCCAGGGCCGGATGGGCGTGGTGCGGTCGGTGATCCACCATCTGTCGGATGGTGGCGCGGTCTTGATCTTCCCGGGCGGTAACATCGAGCCGGACCCGGCCGTTCTTCCCGGCGCGCCGGACGCGCTTGGCTCGTGGTCCAACAGCCTGGATGTGGTCCTGCGGCGGGTTCCCCAGGCGCAGGTCGTCGTCTCGATCGTGAGTGGTGTCCTGACGCGAGCCGCGCTGCGCAACCCGCTCTCCCCGTTCTTGCGGACGGGGCGCGACCGGCAGAAGGTGGCCGAGATTGTCCAGGTCGGGCTGCAGATGCTGCTGCGCACTCCCCTGGGGCTGGCGCCGCGGGTGACCTTCACCCGCCTTCCGGCTGACGAGCCGCGCGAGACGCGCATGGCACAGCT
The DNA here is from genome assembly GCA_963777165.1 of uncultured Chloroflexia bacterium. Taxonomy (GTDB): domain Bacteria; phylum Chloroflexota; class Anaerolineae; order Anaerolineales; family E44-bin32; genus DYJB01. Next base: position 241,589 of record CAVZPO010000023.1, on the reverse strand, counting down.
GCTCAGCGCCGCCCGGCGCCAGATCGACGAACACACCTCGCGCTGGGAGAAACCCCCGGGACATCGGCGACCCATCGCCGCCTGAACCGGGACGCGTCAGCCCGATCGCATCACAACACCACTTGAGAAGGTAGGGCCAGCCTGGGTCAGCCAGGCTGAGGAGCGCAGCGGCGCGTCACGGCATGCGCTTGCGGTGTTCCCGCGGCGACGCTGACAATCCACTAGGGGCTTCGAAGGCCGTGGCGCGTGATTGCCGCGCCCCGCAGCGAGGAGGAGCGCCGAAGGCTCAGTCGCTGAGGATGGCCGCCGGGGCAGAGTCCCTCAAACCGAGAGGGAGCTGCACCGGGCTTCGATCGGGCCGGGCGGGCGCCCGGCGCTGATGCGCGAAGCGCGGGTGGCGGGTGGCGGCCAGGTTGATGAAGCGCGAGAGCATCGCCCCGTACGGTATCCCGGCCGCCTGGGAACAGAGCGCCATGCTGGCATCTGCGCAGATATCGGCATTGGGGTTGACGTCCAATACGTACGCCACACCCTCCCGCAGCCGCAGGTCGATGCGCGTGTAGTCTGGTGAACCGATCGCACGGTGCGCGGCGATGGCGGCGCGCTCGAGCACACGGGCTTCGATTCTGGTCAGCGGTGCCGGCAGCCGGAAGATGATTCGCTCGTAGTGCTCTGACCCCGGCGAGAACTTCGCATCGTAGGTGCACAATCGATCCTGCACCTCCGGGAACTCTTGGAAGTCCATCTCCCCAGGCGGCAGGGCGGCAGGCTTGCGGCTCCCCCACACCCCGATTCGAAACTCGCGACCGTCGATGAACTCCTCGACCAGCGCCGGACCGAAATCCTCCAACACCGACTGAAGCTGCGCGCGCAGCTGGGTCCGATTCTTGACGACCGACTCGGCAGAGATCCCGATGCTGCTGTGCTCGAACACCGGCTTGACGATCGCCGGGAACTTCTCCCACTTGGCGCCGTCCAACTTCTCGAAGATCCGTCCCGCCGGCACGGGCACGTGGCCGCGGATCATCGCCTCGCGCGAGCGGGCCTTGTCGCAGCTTAACTCCAGCACGCGCGACGAAGCGCCGCTGAAAGTGAACCCAAGTTCCTCCAGCTGTCGAGCGACCAGCGGCTCCGAGTGCTCGACACCCGGGAGGGCCTCGCACCAGTTGAAGACCACGAAGTCTTCCGGCGCGTAGCGACGCAGCAGTCGCCGCAAGTCCGGCTGGCGGATGGTGACTGAGGTGACTGGATGCCCGACGCGGCGAAGAGCTTTGATGACATCCAACGCCTGCCTGCGCGCGTCGGTGGCATCCGGCTCGGGCCACTCCGGATCGATGTTGTGGATCAAGAGCACCGGCAGATCCGTGCGATCGTCGGCGGTCATCTCTGTGCCTCTTCTGCGCGTCCGCCTCGGGCATCCACGCGTTTCACGGCGCGTGCTCTCCGAGCATACGCGCGCAGCGCGCACACGGCGCGCATCATGCGCGGGTCTTGCATCCCCATCTTGATTGCATCACTTGCATCGTCAACGCGCATCATCATCCAGCATTCACGTTCGCACATTAATCCTTCGCTAGTGTATCGGACTCTGTCAAGTGCGCAAGGGTAAAGGACCACCAATTTCGGGCCGGGGGCGCGTGTCGTCGCGCTGCCGCGCGGTCGGATTCGAGGGCGCGCAACGCGGCGAACACACTCGCGCGCGCATTCGCAGCCGCATGCATGCGAAAGCGCATTGCGCGGACCGCCGCTCGCAAGCGCGTGGCAAGTCGGCACCGACCGAGTGCCCTCGCTCCGCCGCGGCCTGTGCGCGAAAGCGCGCGTCCGTCGCCGTTTGCCATGTACGCGCGGTGTTCGACGCGTTATCTGCGTTCGTCGCTCGATCTCCGCACGGCAGGAGAACTGCGGACGCGCCGATCGCGCTCGAGTCCGGATGACGCGCTGCGCCATGAGGACCCACAACGCATCGCCCGAACCTGTCGAGCGCAAGTCGCCGGAGGGGGCCGGTGCACCGGGCGGATGGCCGCGACCCCAGATCTCGGCGGACTCGTCCACAATCCTGCGCGCACACGGCCCCGGAGCCGGAGTAGTTCCCCTGGATGGGCCGTCCGGTTAGCTCGGCGCCTGCCATCGATGCGCACGGCCCTCATCCCACGCGGCGCGCGCACCGGCGATGCGGGGTCGGCCACCGCGAATTCGGCCGGACGTCTCCGACGCAGCTGTACGCGCCGGGCCACCGAACCGTGCTCCGCCCGTCCGAGCGCTCGGCTATTCACGCCCGGCGTCCGCTGGTCTACAATACGGTTCGACGGCTGACAGGCGCGCAGGAGCCCGACGCGGCGAAGCCCCGGCAGGCGCAACATATCTCGCCGGGCCAGCCGCAATGCCGCAGCCCTCAGGGAGCCACACCGCGATGACCAAGAAGACGGTCGGCTACGTCAACATGCTCTGGAACTGCCCGCGCTGCGCGACGCGCAACCCGGGCCCGCAGAAGTTCTGCAACGGCTGCGGAGCACCGCAGCCATCGGATGTTCCATTTGAGCAGGCTCCGGAGGAGAAGCTGCTGACGGATGCGGCGGAGATTGCTCGCGCCAAGGCAGGGCCGGACGTTCATTGTCCGTACTGCAATGGGCGGAACGCGGGGAACGCCAAGTTCTGCGGCGCATGCGGAGGCGATCTGGCGGGAGCGAAAGCGCGCCAGGCCGGCGTGGTCGCCGGCGCCTTTCGTTCACAGCCCGCCGCGCCCATCGCCTGCGCTCGCTGCGGGACCAGCAACCCTGCCTCGTCGCTCAAGTGCTCGAATTGCGGCGCCAGCCTCGCACCCGATGCCGTTCCGGCCCCGGCCGCTTCCCCGACCTCTTCCACGCGCCCTGCGCGCCGCCCACTGGTGGTCCTGCTTCTGATCCTGGCCGGGCTGTGCGGCCTGGCGGCGCTTGCCGCCCTGCTCTTAGCCAGCCGAAAGACCGAGGTGACTGGCGTAGTCGACTCCGTCACGTGGGAACGGAGTGTGGCCGTCGAGGCACTGCGCACAGTGGAACGCGAGGCTTGGCGGGACGAGATACCTAGCTCCGCCGATCTGGGCACTTGCCGGGAGGCGCACCGATCCACCTCACAAGATCCGGTCGCCAACTCCACCGAAGTGTGCGGGACACCCTACACGCTGGATACCGGGAGTGGATATGGCGAGGTGGTCCAGGATTGCGTGTATGAGGTCTACGACGAGATGTGTTCGTATACCATCCAGGATTGGACGGTCATCGACACGGTCGTCTCGAGCGGCGCCAGCGGGAGTCCTGCCTGGCCGTCGATGTCCTTGGCCGTCGATGAGCGCCAGGGCGAGCAGACCGAGAGCTACTCCGTCGTATTCGAGACGGATGACGGCCGCTACACGTATTCGCCGTCGAGCGCTTCGGAGTACTCCGACTTCTCGACCGGGAGTCGCTGGAACTTGCAGGTCAACGCTTTCGGGTCCATCACCAGCCTCGAACCCGCACCTTGAGGGAGCCGCCACCTTCCACGGGCCCTGCCGGATGGCAGGGCTCGTTTGATTCGTACGCACTCCGAACACTACGAGACCTCGAGCCCACCGCGCATGGGCTCTCGAGTGGTTGAGTCGCCCGCAGGATCACCCTCCGGACGAAGTGCTGCGCTTCGGTGGGGGCCGAGACCAGGTTCACTGCGATTCGGGCGGACGAAGACACCGGATCACCCGGCAGCTGCACCCTGGCCGGCAGACATGTCGGAGGAGCGACAGCAGGTAGAATATCCCCCCGTGTGCCGGAAGACACCCGCATCTGACAGACCGATCCACCGGACGGCCCGATGCTCAGTCGCCTGAAGTCCACCTACCACGAGTACCCCAGCCGGTTCTGGATACTGGTAGGCGCGTCGTTTGTCGACGGCGTGGGACGGACAATCCTCAACCCATTCTTCGCGCTGTACGTCACCCATCGGTTCGGCGTCGGCATGACCGAAGCCGGGTTGCTGTTTTCGATCTTCTCCGTCTCGGGTTTCGCCGGCAGCATGCTGGGCGGCGCATTGACCGATCGATTTGGCCGCAAGGGGATTGTCCTGTTCGGCCTGATCTTCAGCGCCCTGAGCAGTCTGACGATGGGATTCGTCGGCCGGCTGACCACGTTCTATGTGTTGGCCGTCGTCGTGGGCCTGCTCTCCGACGTCGCGGGTCCGGCGCACGCGGCGATGGTTGCCGACCTGCTGCCCGAACACCAGCGCGCCGAGGGGTTTGGGATTCTGAGGGTGGTCGGGAATCTCGCCTGGATCGTCGGCCCGACCATCGGCGGACTCCTCGCCTCCCGATCGTTCCTGCTCCTGTTCACCCTCGACGCCGTTTGCAGCCTGATCACCGCGGCGATCGTCTTCCGCAAGTTGCCCGAGACCCGCCCGGAGGCTCGTCAGACGGCGCAACGCGAGTCGGTCGGCGCGACCTTTGCCGGGTACTTCCGCGTGCTCGGGGACGGTGCCTTCGTGGCCTTCGTGCTCATGGCGGCGTTGATGAACCTGGTCTACCTGCAGATGTACTCGACGCTGTCCGTGTTCCTGCGCGACGTCCACGGAGTCCCGACGCAGGGCTACGGGTTCATGATGAGTGCCAATGCCCTTCTCGTCGTCCTGATGCAGTTCTGGGTGACGCGCCGGGTTCGACCCTACCCTCCGATGATCATGATGGCGGCCGGGACGGCGCTCTACATGGTCGGGTTCAGCGCCTACGGGTTTGTGTCCACCTACCCGGCCTTCGTGGCGGCGATGTTGGTGATCACCGTTGGGGAAATGATCATCATCCCGGTCTCGCAGGCGCTGGTGGCGCGCTTCGCGCCGGCGGAAATGCGCGGCCGCTACATCGCGATAGCCGGGTTGTCGTGGGGAATCCCGTCCGCCATCGGCCCGCTGGCCGCCGGGGTGATCCTCGATCATTACAACCCGAACCTGGTGTGGTACGCGGCGGGTCTGCTCTCCTTCGCCGCCGTCCTCGGGTTTCTGCTCCTGCACCCCGCCTCCCGCGCCCGGTTGGCCGCATCGACGCCGGCCGCAGAACCCTCAGGCGCATAAGGCCGCGGGCGGAACCGACGCCCCGGGAGCCCGCTCCTGATACGGTTGTCTTCGCTCTGGCTTCGCGGTCGACTCGACTGTTGTCTGTAGACCCAAGACGGCGCTACTCGAGCGTGAGCGGCGTCGCGTACGCAGGGTAGCGGATCTGGACGTCCAGCCCGTGCAGGAGTTCCGGCCACATCCGGGGGGCCTCGGTGTGGATGGGGATCAGCACCTTGGGTCGGACGTCGCGCACGAATTGCACAAGCTCCGCCTGGCCGGCGTGGCCGGAGGCGTGGAATCCATTGACCGGGGTTACCTGGGTGACCTCGCCGCGCGCGCCTTTGGCTGCCGGTTCAAGCCCCACGAGTTCCAGGCCCAGATGGGTGGTCCAATTCCACAGGCGAACTAGATCGACCATCTGCTCTTCGTCGTACGCCTGGCTGTTCGAGAACAGGTAGATGCCTCCTGGGCGCGATCCGAGGAGCAACTGCAGGTCGAGCATGTCCGCCACATCCGTCAGGGAGAAGGCAAGCAGGTACTCCCCCGGGTGGGCGGTCACATCCCTCGGGCCGCAAATGGATCCCTGAAATCGATCGCGCACCAACCGCTCCCATTTCTGCTCCGTGGCCTTCGGATCATCGTAGACGCCGAGGTGCGGCATGCCGAGGGTGTCGGGCGCGCTCGGGTCCGCCAGTTGAATCGCACGGAGCAAGTAGGCATCCTTGGGTTGGAGAAGGAGCCGGCGGCCGGTGGATGCGGCAATGCGCGCGAACGCCATCAGCCGTTCGACGTTGCGTGGGGCGAAATCGGCGACGACCAATTGGCCGGCAGCCTGACGGACGACCTGAAGGCAACGCCCTTCCACCTCGTCTTCCGTCGTGTGACCCCCGCCCGGCAGGCGCGTCCCCTCGCACAGCAGCGCGGCCGGTCTCAGGCCGGCAAGCGCGTCCGCGAACGCCTGGGTGCGCGCACCGCCGGCGCCATGGAATCGCAGATCGCCTGTGTAGCCGATCCAGCCCACTTCCGTTTCCACTGCGACCGCGATCGCTCCGTACAGCGAATGGTCGACCGGGAACGAACGCATATGCAGGCCGCCAATCGGGGAGGCCGACTCCGTGCTTAGTCGACGTCCAGGCGCTGCGGACCAGAAGGCCGCCGCGGTCTCAAGGGGGTCTTCGCCAGATTCTCCCTGTGGGTCGCCGTCCAGGAACCACCACGGCCGCGCCGTGGCGGCTTCACGTTCCGCCACAAGACGGCCGCGCGTGTCCGGCACCCTGGGCAGAATGAAGGGTGCGCCGCCCACGCCCGCCGGCCCTGTATCGAGCAGCACCTTGCTGATGAAAGCCGTCATGCGCGACGAGGCGGCCGGGACGCCGGGGGAGACATACTCCAGGTCGCTGATGTGATCCTGGTGTGCATGCGAGAGGACAATCAAGTCGACCGGGGGTGCGCCGTCGCGCCGCAGATCACGGTAGGCATGTTTGCCGGAGTGCTCGAAGAATCGCCAAAACGATTCGGACGCTTCGGGTTGGGCATCGACCGCGTGGCGCGTCAACCGGCGACGACCTTCCGGTGGAATCTCGGTGACATTCAGCAGTCCGGGGTCGAGCACGGGGACCAGATCCTCGCGCAGCAGCCCGCGGAGCGGAGGCACCAAGCCGAGCGCCAGCGGATCCAGCAAGCCACGGGTCACGCGCTCTTTGACGAACACGCCGTCGAAGTACGCCCCGTATCGCCCGAAGGCCTTGCCGAAATCGAAAAGCACACGCAGGCCGGCGCTCTCGAGCAGGATCTTGTTCCCGCCGATCTCCTCCACACCCCCGTAGCAAGTCAAGATGGTCGCCATGCCCACCTCCCTCTCCGACCGCGGGAACCCGTCGCCGACCACGCCTCGCGCGCCCGGGAACGAGCGTACTCCGTCAGCCCCATGCCGAGGGCCGGTCCTCCGGCAACAACCGAACCGGCTCGCCACCCCCGGAACGTTCCTTGCGGTTCTGGGGTCAACGAAGGCGAGATAGGCGCAGGGTGTGGGTCAGGCGATCGCGGCTGTGCCGGTAGACGACACGCTGCTCGTCCGGGTGTGCCTCGGCCTCACCATCGGAGACGATCACGCGGCAGCCCTGTGGATACTGCCACCGCGGCGCGAAGACGACCGTAGGCTCGGCGACGTCTGGGTCATGCTCGAAGGTGAAGAGAAACTCGCCCGTCCGCGCATCGAATCTCATCTCCCTCGGATCCCCGGCCACGGCCTCGGGGTACGGACGGACCAGTGCGTCCAAGGCCCGGCCCCCGGAGTTTGGATCCTGAGGGTTGACTTGCTGATCTCGGCTGAAGACCGAGAAGTCCTCGTCATTCCACTGGTCACCGCGGGCATTGGTGTTATCGGAGGTGTAATCCCAGAGGGTCGCCGAGAGCAGATTGGCCTCGACGGCCTGCATGGTGCGGTCGAGCGCGCGCGCCTGGTTGCGGAAATCGCCGGTCCGATAGGCTCGTTTCTCGTCGAGGTCGAAAGGAATGCCGGTCTCACCGATCAACGTCGGCACGCCGCCAAGGCGCTCCGCGGCGCCGCGACGCTGGGCGCCCAGCTGATTGGAGAAAGAACGGCGGACGCGATCCCTCCCGAACACGAGCCGCGTGTCGCCGAAGTCCAATCCCAGCCAGGGCGAGTACCGCTTGCGGACGAGGGTCAGCCCGTCGTACCAGTGAGGCGCCCAGACGATTCCCGATGGATCGTCTGCGCCCCAACGCGGCGGAAGCTGGCCGGGCTCCGATTCCAGGAAGACGAGGGCGTCAGGATCCGCACGCCGGATTCGGTTCGCAAACCGCACGGCGAACGGCTTGTAGTAGTCCGTGGTGAAGTCCACCTCACGGCCACGAATGCGCCGGAAGTGGTCCGGCCGGAGCAGCTGCGGCCCGCCCTGTGCGGCCTTCGTCCATACACCGTTCTCGCGCCACACACACCCCGACCCCTCGCGCCAGGCGCGCACGCCACGCGGGTTAGCAAGCTGGTGTCCGATGCGCCGAACGCCCAGCCACCGAATCCCCCACGTAGCGAGGTCGAGCGTGGCGCCCTCTCCCAGCTGCATCGACTCGAACGGACTGGGGGCAGTGCCCAATCGCAGCGGGCCCGGCACCGCCGCCAGATCACGGACCCCGATGTAGCCCGCCGAGGGCTCGTTCAGTGTGTCGTAGCCGAGGACGTGAGTGAGCCCGCGCAGACGCAGCGCAACCTGCGCGACCGCGTCCAGGTAGTGACGCTGGAGGAACTCTTGAACGGGTTCGCCGTCGACCAGCGTGCGGGGAGCGAAATCGTTCCCGCCAAAGAACAACGTGAACATCGTCGCCGCCGCCAGCCGATTGTTGTTCGTCGGCCAGATCATGCGGGGCAGAGGGTCGCCGTTCTCCTGATGCAGGAACGCCGCGCCGGACGCATGCAGGTTCTGCAATTCGAAGCCGACAGCCTCCAGGGTCCAGCCCGGAGCGCCATCCCCGCCGCTGAAGCGGCTCCATACGTCCTGGTGTGGGTCGATGAAAAGAGACAGGCCGTGCTCGCCGGCCTTGCGCACGATGGCGACCAGATACTCGAGGTAGTCATGATCGTAGTGACCCGGACCGGCGTGTTCGATGGCCTCCCAGGTGGTGAGCAGTCGAAGAAAGGTAAGGCCCCAGCGCTTGAGACGGCGGAAGTGCTCGTCGGCCTCATCCAACGGGAATGGCCGCCCGATGAAAGACGCCTCCCGGTGGCTCAACAATCCGTCACGGCGATACGTGGCGCCGTCGGGGACGAGCGGCACCTTCGAGCTGCCCCCCAGGTTGACCCCGCGCATGATCAGACGTCGTCCGTGCGCATCCCGGATCCAGGGACCTTCCGCTCGGTTCATCCGCGCCGCCTCACGCCGGATTACGGTGCACTGATGGGTTTCAGGATCGACCAGCTGGTTCCGCCGTTCTGCGTCCGGACCAGCGCTATCTCCTGTTCATCGCGCGCCACGGCCCACCCGTGGAGATCATCGACGAAGCTGAACTGCCCATCCCAATTCACGGCGTGGACGAACGACCAGGTCGTGCCCCCATTCACGGTCCGATAGATGTCGCGCCCGAGAGCCCATCCGCGCTGGTCATCCTGCCAGAGGAGCTCGCCCCCGGGGTAGTCCTGCAGGCTCCAGGTCTTGCCCCCATCGCCCGTCCGGTAGAGTGTGTGCGGCCCATCGGCCACGTCCTCACCGGCAGCGGTCGGGGTTTCCAGATACTGACGGCAGGAGACGGCGAAGCTGCCCTCGCTCGTGGTCGGCAGTTGAAGGGAATGCGCCGTGCACAGGAATGGATAGGCATACCCCTCCGGCATCGAGGTTGGGGCCGGGACGTCGAGCGTCGCCCACGTGAGCCCCCCGTCGCGTGTGCCCTCGAGGGTGATGCCGTCGATCAGGCCGGCGCAGTCTCGCGCCATCCAGCCGAGGGACGAGCCAGCGAACTCGAGGCCGGACTTGGGGCAGCTCTGTACGGGCTGGTCCGAGTAGGGATCGAGCACCCGCGTCCAGCTGACGCCGTCATCCTGGCTGGTGTACAGCGCCACGTACTGGTGACTCATGCCGGCCCCGACCCCCATCAAGAGCCAGCCGAAACCCTGCGCGTTGAATCCGAGGGCGATGGGCTCGAACCACTCCGCCACAGCGGGAGGCTCAGCCCCCCGGCTGGGTTGCCAGTTCTTGCCGCCATCTTGAGTGCGCCACACGATTGCCGGCTCATATCCCAGATCGCCGAACACCCCCGTGTAGACCACCCAGGCATTCAGCTCGTCTACGAAATAGCCGAGGCCGCGTCGCGGCTGCTCCGGGTCCGGCGCGGCTTCCGGAATCGTGACGTCGACCCAGGTCACGCCGCCGTCGGAGGTTCGAAGGACCCGGTCGAGGTTGTCGCCGGCACGACCGATCGCCCATCCGGCAGTAAGGCTCACCATCTTGATCGACTGGATGGTCAGCGGCTCGCCGGCACGCAAATGCGCCATCGGCGCTGCCGCGGGGGTCGGGAAGTCGGGGGTCGGTGCTTGCGGCTCAACCGGTGTCGGCTCGATGGTTTCGGTCGGCGTACCGGTCGGGGCAGCGGTAGGCGGAAGAGTCGTCCCCGTCGGCTCGGGCAGGCCAGGCTGGGCCTTGCACGCCGCCAGCATGGTCACGATGATTAACAGGCAACTCCCGCGCACAACCAGCCGGCGTACCATCCCTGCCTCCACCCTCGCGATGGAATGATTCTATCCCCGCGTCTGCGGTCTGTCACGGCCGAGACGGGAGGTGTCGGGCCAAGTGCCCGCTTGGCTCCCATGCCCCTTCGGGCATGGGCCATGGTTGCCCCGCATTACCTTTCGAAAGCGCGACGGAACACGACCCCTGGGACTCGGCTTTCCACTCCTGCGGTGGCGCAAGGGCCCTGAGTTGCTTGTCTGCCTTTCCTTATCAGGCTTGGACGGCGTCCCGGGCCCCATCGGTGGGCCAAGTTCAATGGGTCATGTGCCTGAGCTAAGTGCATGCGCCAGGCACATCCCGTGTGCATTCTGAGCGTACGCGAACTGGCCAGCCTGGCATGTTTCCTGCAATCGAGCAGTTCGCGACACAGGCCCAGCGGGGCAAGAACGCGTGCCCCTGTGGCCGGGAGAGGGTGGCGAGATGGTCCAAAAAACATTGAAGGACAGCCCACGCCCCCGGGTGACTGCCCGGGCGGGACCGCGGCAGCGGATCCTGATCGTAGAGGACGACGCCTACACCGTCGCTGCGCTGAAGAGCATCCTGGAACTAATGCTCGGGCAGCGTGATGTTTGGGTGGCGCAGGACGGTCACGAAGGGATCCGACTTGCATACGAATACGCGCCGGATGTGATCCTGATGGACCTGGCTCTACCCAAGCTTGACGGCTGGGAGGTCACCCGGTCGCTCCGCAGCAATCCGCGATTCAAGCGTGTCCCGATCCTTGCCGTCTCTGCTCATGCCATGGTCGGCGACCGCGAGAAGGCGTTGGCGGCGGGCTGCGATGACTACTTTCCGAAGCCGATCGAGGTTGACGAATTCATACGTTTCATGCGACCATACCTGGTTGCGCGGTGAAACCATGCTGCGCGCCGGGGGCGAGGGATGGGGATACTCTCAGCCTGGTGGAAGATCGTCACCAGCATTGGACCGGCGCGCCGGGCAGGCCGCCAGGGCGACCTGCTCTTCAGGTTCTACCTCATCAAAGCCCTGGACGACATGGGCGTGTTTGAGTTCCTCAGGGACTCCAGGGCCTACGGTGAGATCCTGGCCGAGTTCGGCCTGGCGGATAGCAGCTATACCCGCGAGGTGTTGGAGCACCTGGCCAAGGACCGCGAGAATGTGATCATGGCCGCTGATGGGCGCTACGTTCGCAACCCAAAGGTGACGCTGCCGAAGCTCGATGAGCTTCTGGCGGCGACACCCAAGCATATCCAGCCCTACGTGACGCTGGCGGAGGGTCTGAAGGACAGCATTGTCGATCGGCTGCGTGAGGAACGGGTCGGCGTGACCGAGCTCTTCGAGCGGGGAGAGGTTTCGCTCTCGGACCGCTTCAACACACTCCTGGGAACCGGGATCTACTCAGCGATTCGCTCGGCGGTGTTCGCTGCCCTCCCCCGGCGGGACTTCGAGTGGCTGCGGGGTAAGCACCTTCTGGAAGTCGGCTGTGGGAGCGGCCTTGAGACGGCGGAGCTCTGGCTGCTCTTCGAGGGCGACCTTCGGATCACGGCCGTCGACCGCGTGCCCAAGATGGTCGGCCTGGCCAGGGACAACTTCGGGAGCATACTCAACCGGATTGCACCGGGTCACCCCGCTGTCACGGAAGCCAATCGTCCGGTATTCGAGGAAGGCAATGTGCTCGACCTGAGCTATGCCGATGGGAGCTTCGACGCGGTGTTCTCCCAATTCATGCTCCATTGGACTTCCGACCCGCGCAAGGCGATCGACGAGATGGTCCGCGTCGTCCGGCCGGGCGGCATGATCCTCGGAGCGCAGGCCACCAAACCATTGGTCAATCCTTACCTGGACTTGGTCATCCGCAGTCAGCGGGATTCGCATGGATTCTTCTGGGGCGAAGACTACCGGCGCTGGTACCTGGAAGCGGGTGTTGTGGTGAGACCCGTGACGCCGGCCGGGATTGTCGGCGCGCGCAAGGGGGCAGGCGAAGGAAACCACCATGGCTAGCAGAGAACGCTTCCCCGCCCGATCCCCCTACGAAATCATCGAACGCACTCGTCGCGGGCGGATCATCGCCTCGGTGGCCACGCTCGCCTTCTACTTTAGCATCGCCCTCGACGCAACCGTGGGAATTCTGCTCGTGCTCGACTACTCTTCGCAGCTGTTGTATGCCTGGCTCATCCTTCTCCTGAGTCCATTTGTGACCCTGCTGGTGAGACATTGGGGCCGTTCGGGAAGAACTGACCTGGCAGGCTACATCTTCCTGACCTACTTCATGATCGTCATCGGGGTCAACACGTCGACCATCGGAGGCCTCTCGCCCATCCTGGCCCCGGGCCTGTTACTGCTCGTCGCCATCTCGGGGCTCTTCCTCCCCCCGCTCCACTCCTTCATCATTGCGGCCATCGCCTCCGGGGTCTTCATTGCGGGCCTGGCCGTGTTGTATTCCGGAACACAGGTCGCGACCCTGAGCCTGCCTCTGGCCGAGGCGTTCGTTGCCCTCATGGTCGTGGCGGCGCTGGCCTTCATGGCTCTGGTCAGCCAGCTGGTCACAGCCGACCTACGCAAGGCGCTAGACGAGGCCACGTATGATCTCGTTGAAGCCAATCGCAAGCTGAAGGCCGCGAGCGAGATGAAGTCCCAATTCACGGCCCGGACCAGCCACGAGCTTCGCACGCCCCTGAGTGCAATCATCGCCTTTACGGATCTGGCGCTGCATGACTCGTACGGGCCTTTGACCGACAGACTGCGTGAAGCACTGGGCCATGTCTTCAACTCGGCCCGCCATCTGAAGGGCATCATCAACGACCTGCTCGACCTCTCTAAGATCGAAGCCGGTCAACTGGACGTCGTGGATGAGCCTTTCCCGCTGGCAAAGCTCGTTGAGACGGTTGAGGCCTCGTGCGCTGAAGCCGCGGCGGAGAAGGGACTGAAGTGGTCACTCCAGGCGAAGCCGGGGATGCCCGAAACGTTGTTGGGGGATGTCCATCGCATCGGACAGATTCTCGTGAATCTGGCAGGCAATGCAGTCAAGTACACGGAGAAGGGCGAGGTGGAGGTCGTGATCGAGCGCCGCGGCGCGGATCGTTGGCAAGCCCTGGTCAGGGACACAGGGCTCGGAATCCCCGAAGACCAGCGCGAATCGATCTTCGAAGCCTACCGGCAGCTCAGCAACGGGTCCACGAACACCAAGACGCGCGGCACCGGGCTTGGTCTGGCGATCACCCGACATCTTGTCCGGCTGATGGGCGGAACCATCCAGGTGGAGAGCACCCTGGGAAAGGGATCGACCTTTACGGTTGAGCTTCCGCTTCGGTCCGTAGGTGCGGCGGCCTAGACCAAGGCTCGTCCCACTCTGTGCTCCGCAGTTTTTCACGGCCGGCTCGGATGAGCCGGCCGCTCTATTCCAGGGTCCGCGCTACGCAGAAGTGCGGTCTCCTCCCCGCTCGATGAAACCGGCATGAGACTTGCCCTGTCGAATCCTCGGTCTATCCCCACGGATCGGGACCATCGTTCGAGGTTATCTCGTGTGACCTATCTCCCTCTCGGAGCGACACGCCGGGTGTGGTAGCATTGGACTGAAACCCCTAGTCGTCAGAGCGCTCCGATCTTGACATCCCGCCCTGAGAACAAACGAGAACGGCCTTCCACAGCGGCGCCCGACCGGCGGCCGCTGGTCGCGCTCCGCGACGTAGCCAAGGTTTATCCCACTCCGGACGGCGGCTTCCCGGCGCTGCGCGGCGTCAGCGCAGAAGTCTTCCCGGGTGAGTTCGTCGGCGTCATCGGCAAGTCGGGCGCGGGCAAGTCCACCCTGCTCAACATGATCACCGGCGTCGATCACCTGACCTCCGGCCAAGTCGTCGTCCGGGCCAACGGCCACGCCGTCTCTATCCACGACCTGAGCGAGAGCGACCTGGCGTTGTTCCGCGGGCGCACCATCGGCGTCGTTCACCAATCCTTCCAACTCCTGTCGATGCTGACGCTGCTCGAGAACGTCATGCTCCCGATGGACCTGACCGGGCGCTACCAGCGCCGGCAGAGCCGGGAGCAGGCGTTCGAGCTGCTGCGGCTGGTCGACCTCGAAGAGCACGCGCACAAGCTCCCGAGCTCCATCTCGGGGGGTCAACAGCAGCGCGTCGCCATCGCCCGCTCCCTGGCCAACGACCCACCGCTGCTGGTCGCCGACGAGCCGACCGGCAGCCTGGACTCGGTCACCGCCGAGACCGTATTCGACCTGTTCGAGAGCCTGGTCGCCCAGGGGCGGACGATCGTGATGGTCACGCACGATCACGGGTTGGCGCCGCGCTTCAGCCGCCGCCTGTACCTGGCGGATGGGGAATTCGTCCCCGAGACGCCCCCCGTCTTCGCACCTGCCACTCCATCCCGCCGCAAAGCCCGCCGATGACGCTCCCGGAGCCTTCTGCCCTCACCCCGATGATCGAGCTGCGTCGGGTGGTCAAGACCTTCTCCAATGCCGCCGGCTCCTTCGACGCGCTGCGCGCCATCGACCTGAGGCTCATGCCCGGCGAGTTCGTGTCCATCGTCGGTCGATCGGGCAGCGGCAAGTCCACCCTGCTGAACATGATTACCGGCATCGACTTCCCCACCTCCGGCGATGTGCTTGTGGGCGGGGCCGAAATCTATCGCCTGAGCGAAAGCCAGCGCGCCTTGTGGCGCGGCCGCAACGTCGGCATCGTCTTCCAGTTCTTCCAGCTGCTGCCGATGCTGACCCTGCTCGAGAACGTCATGCTGCCCATGGACTACGTCGGCGCCTATGCGTTTGACGAGCGCCCGGTGCGCGCCCGAAGTCTGCTCGAGAGCGTCGGCCTGCACGGCCACGTCCACAGCCTGCCGGCGGCGGTCTCGATCGGCCAGCAGCAGTGTGCCGCCATCGCCCGAGCGCTGGCGACCGACCCTCCCCTCCTCGTCGCCGACGAACCGACCGGGAACCTGGATTCGCGTTCCGCAGCGGTGATCATCGACTTGTTCGACGGCCTGGCTTCGCAGGGCAAGACCATCGCCATGGTGACCCACGATCCGTCGCTCACCGAGCGCACGTCGCGCACGGTCATCATCTCCGATGGCGAACTGGTGAACGAGACGATCGCCCGCGCCTTCCCCCATCTCGGCCACCGTCAGATGCTCGAGGCCACTCGGGACGTCGAGCGGCTTTCCTACCAGCCGAATGCCACGATCGTGCGTCAGGGCGAAAGCGTCGGCTCCCTGTTCGTGATCGAGCGCGGCTGTGTCGAAGTGGTCCTGGTCGGACGGCGCCGGGGCGATGTCACCATCGCCCGGCTTTGCCCGGGAGACTACTTCGGCGAGATCGAGCTGCTGCGCGGCGGAAAATCGATCGCCAGCATCCGCGCCGCCCCCGATGGCCCCGTCGACCTGCTGACCCTGCGCCCTGAGCCCTTCCGCCAATTGCTGGCCAATTCACCGCTCACGGCGGACTCGCTGGCAGACACGGTCGAGGCGCGCCTGCGCGAGAACCGGGCCGTCGATCGGCGGCACGCCCGGCGGCCCGAGGGTCGGCGATGAACCTTCGCCCCCGCTGGCGGAAGGTCCTGCATGACCTGGTCGATAGCCGGCTGCGCACCGCGCTGGTCGTCGTCTCGATCGCCGTGGGCGTGTTCTCGATCGGGGTGATTGCCGGCACGTACGTCATCATCTCGCAGGACATGAGCGCCTCGTACTCCGCCAACAACCCGATGAACATCGAGCTTCGCGCTTCAGATTTCGACTCCACCGTGGTCGACAACCTGGCCGGGGCGGACGGGGTGCGCCAGGCCGAGGGACGCCGCGTGTTCAGCGCACGCGTCCGCCTGCCCGGAACGTCCGTATGGAAGGTCCTCGACCTGGTCGCGGTCGACGACTTCGAGGCGCAGCGCATCAATCGCCTCACGGTCC
Source organism: uncultured Chloroflexia bacterium (assembly GCA_963777165.1). GTDB lineage: Bacteria > Chloroflexota > Anaerolineae > Anaerolineales > E44-bin32 > DYJB01. Next base: position 225,438 of record CAVZPO010000023.1, on the reverse strand, counting down.
TCGAGGGCGCCGGCGCTGCCGTCAAGAAGGAAATCCTGCTGGAGCGCAAGGCACTGGGGGAACTCGAGGCCAGCGTCGGCAGCGAACTCGAGGTTCAGCTTCAGGATGGCGGCGTCCGATCGCTGCGCATCGCGGGCATCGTTCAGGACCAGACCACCGGCGCCGGGGACTTCCTTTCTCCACCCTTCGCCTTCATTCACACCGACAGCCTCCCCTACCTTCACCAGCCGCAGGCCTTCAACCGCCTGTACATCACGCTGGTCGAAGGGGGCGACGATGAGGCCCACCTGCGCCAGAGTACGGGTGAGCTCAAAGATCGCATGCAGGCCAACGGCGTCACCGTGGTCCGCACGCGCACGGCGTTGAGTCACGAGCATCCGATGTCCTCGACGGTCCAGGCCATCCTTGGCATTCTCGGCGCGCTGGGGGTCCTGATCCTGTTCCTGAGCAGCTCCTTGATCGCCAACACGCTCAGCGCCCTGCTCAGCCAGCACCTGCGGCCGATCGGGGTCATGAAGCTCGTCGGCGGCCGGCGCCAGCAGATCTTTGCCCTGTACATCGTCCTCATCCTGGCCTATTGTCTGATCGCACTGGCGATCGCCATCCCGCTCGGGGCCCAAGGGGCCTACGGGCTGGCCGCTTTCATCGCCGGCAAGATGAACTTCAACCTGCTCGGTTACCGGCTCGTGCCGCTGGCGCTTGGGATCCAGGTCATCGTCGGGCTGGCCGTGCCGATCCTCGTCGGGCTGGCGCCGGTCCTCAATGGTTCACGCATCTCCGTCCAGCGCGCCCTGTCCAACGACCTCACGCTCGACCCCGCGACGGCGAAGCCGTCCACCGCCTCGGCTCGGCCCGCCCTGCAGGCACGTCTCGCCGGAGCCCTCGCCCGCCGCGGCATCCATCTCCCACGCCCGCTGCTGATGTCCATTCGCAATACTTTCCGTCGCAAGCGGCGGCTGGCGCTGACGCTGTTCACCCTCACCATGGGCGGCGCCATCTTCATCGCCGTATTCAACGTGCGCGTCAGCTTGCATGAGTACATCGGCGAGATCGGCAAGTACTTTCTGGCCGACGTAACCATCGACTTCGACCGGGCTTACCGGTTGAGCGAGATCGAGATGGTCGCGCGTCAGGTGCCGGGCGTGGCGGATGTCGAGGGCTGGGCCTTTGCCGGCGCCGAGGTGCTCTTCCCGGACGACTCCGTCGCCGAGAACTTGACCATCCTGGCGCCCCCCGCCAACTCGAAACTGGTCTCCCCCATCCTCGTTGCCGGCCGGTGGCTGAAGTCCGGCGATCGTCGCGGCATCGCCGTCAGCGAATCGATCCTCGAGCAGTTCCCCGGACTCAGCCCGGGAGACAGCCTCCGCCTGGAGATCAACGGGGAAATCGAGCCCTGGGAAGTCGTCGGCCTGTTCAAGTTCACCGACCAGGAAGGAACATTCGCGTACGGGACGTACGAATCCATCTCCGTGCTGACCGGCATCCCCAATCGTTCGTCGTCGTACCGCGTGGTGACGCTGGACCACGCCCCCGCCCAGCAGGAGGCAATGAGCGAACTGCTCGATGCGCACTTCCGCGCCCAAGGCTACAAGGTCCGGGAGACGCGCACCGGTCTGTCCACCTTGCGGACAGCCTCGGAAAGCCTGGATATCCTGGTGACCTTCTTGTTGATCATGGCGCTGCTCACCGCCTCGGTGGGCAGCATGGGGCTGGCCGGCGCCATGGGCATGAATGTGCTCGAGCGGACGCGCGAGATCGGGATCATGCGCTCCATCGGCGCCACCGACCGCGAGATCCTGCGCCTGGTCGTCGTCGAAGGCGTGGTCATCGGCGGCCTGTCCTGGATCCTGGCCGTCCTGCTCTCTTTCCCGATCACGGTTCTGCTCTCCTCGATCCTCAGCCTGGCGATCTTTCGCTCGCCCATCGACGTCAAGTTCACGCTGGAGGGCTTTGGGTTGTGGCTGCTCATCGTCCTGGCGCTCTCCGGCGTGGCAAGCGTCCTGCCTGCGCGCAGCGCGGCGCGGTTGACTATCCGCGAAGTGCTCGCCTATGAGTAGCGCAGCCGTGTCCCGAGCTGCGCGGCTATGGAGTTCCCGATGAAGACCTGCTTCCGACTACTTCTTCCACTGCTGGGAGCCGCCCTGCTCGCAGGCTGCGGCGCCGCCACCCCCACCCCGTCGGCCGACGCTCTGCCGCCCACACCGGAGGCGATCGTCATTGCCGAAGGCAACCTCGTCCCGGCCCGGTCCGAGGCACTGGCTTTCCCGTCCCGCGGCCGGATCGACGAGATCCTGGTGGAAGAAGGTGACCCGGTGACCCAGGGCCAGGTCCTGATCCGACTCGGTGACCGGCAGCCGGCCGAAGCCGCCGTCGCCGCCGCGGAACTGGAACTCACCGCCGCCCGGCAGGGCGCCGAGGCGCTCGAGCGCACGGCCCCCCAGGCACACGCGCAGGCATGGCAGGCTTACCTCGCCTCGCAGAAGAAGCGCGCCCAGGCTCAGCGTGCGTGGGAACAGCTCGACCTCGATGCCCTGGATCGTGACATCGAGGACGCGCAGGCCAGGCTCGAGGACCGCCGGGAGGACCTGAAGGACGCGCAGCAGGAGTTCGACAAGTACAAGGATCTGGCGGAGGACAACGCCTCGCGCACCAATGCCGAAGACCGCCTGGAGCAAGCAGGGGAGGATCTCAACGAGGCATCTCGCCGGCTCGACGAGACACGCGAGCGACGCGACGGCGTCCGGGCGGCGCTAGATCTCGCCCAGGCACAGGAAGCCGAAGCGCGCCACGCCTTCGAGAACAGCCAGGACGGCGCCGACAAAGATCAGGCCGCCCTGGCAGCATCCCGGCTGGCGAATGCCGATGCCCAACTCGCCGCCGCCCAGGCGGCGCTGGATCGGTTCGACTTGAGGGCGCCCTTCGATGGTGTGGTGGTTGACTTGCCGGCCGAGCTCCAGCAGAGCGTTGGCCCAGAGACATCAGTCGCTTTGCTGGCCGATACCGGCGCCTGGACGATTGACACGACCGACCTGACGGAACTCGAGGTGGTCAAGATCGCCGAGGGCGACGCCGTGATCCTTCGAGCCGATGCGCTCCCCGGCGAGGTCTTCGCCGGGACGGTGATGGAGATCGGTGCTGCACCCAGGCTGCAGGGCGGTGACGTACTCTACACAGTGCGCATTCTGCCGGCAGGGATCGACCCGCGTTGGCGCTGGGGGATGACGTTCGAGGTCACCTGGACATCGGCCGACGAGTAGCCGTACGCTTTGCGTCCTTGTCCGCCAAAGACGCCCCTCCGGGGGCGTCCTTGTTATGCCGCCAAGCCGTGGATTTGCAGTGCGAGGACTCTCCGGCGATGGAGCGGGTGCACGACTTATGAGGCGGTGCGTCGGGTGGCCGAGAGACTGCAACGCGAGCCTCGACATTCTCATCCCGCGCCGAATCGCGTCCGAGCACCACGCCGGTCCGGTCTTCTCCGTGTGCAGGCCGGAATCCGCCAGGGACGTGCGATTACGGGGGAGCCGGTGTCGAAGTCGCTCCGGCGTGTGGAGGCCACCGGATCAGGATCCACTCTGTGTAGCCGTGCTTCTCGGCGGTGTAGATCCGCCCGCTGGAAGGCTGCAGGCACCCCGCCTCATCCTGGATGACCGCCGGAGGCTCCCACGGGTTGATGGCCAAGGAGATCATCTGCCCGTTCTGGCACACTTCCGCCTCGATCAGGTACCCGCGGTTGTCATCCAGGCTCATGGAAATCAGATCCCACCAGACGGTGACCTCATCGCCGCTCGCGTGTGGCGCTCACGTTCTGCGGCGGATAGTAGAACTCGGTGTACGGCAGCAGAGTCTCGCGATCTGCGGCAGGCTGAACACATCGCCGTTCAGTTCGAGCAAGGAGGTCTTCACCCAGCAGTAGTCGACGTAGGTCCAGGGGTCGACGTACACCCACGAACCGTCCTGGTTGCGTCCAAGGACCGTCACCCGGTTCGCTGGATACAGTCCCCACTCGTACAGGTAAGCGGCACCGGGCCCGTAACGGCAGTTGGCCTGCTCGAGCACCCGTCCGCGCAGCTCGGGCGTCGCCGTCGGTGTCGGCGTATTCGCAGGCGTCTGCGTGATCGTCGGGGTGTACTCGGGAGTTGGCGTCTCCGTCGGTGCCGCGGTCGGTGTCTGGCTCGGCGTCCGAGAAGGCGTACTCGTCGGGGAAGCCGTGGCCGTCAGCGTGATCGTGGGAGTTGAAGTCGGCGCGGGGGTCGGTGTCGGTCTGGCCGCCCAGACGATGCCCAACCCGAAGCCGGCTGCCAGACAGGCGAGACCCACCACGGGAAGTGCGAGGAGTGTACGCCGCATGCCTCCGATTCTTCACGCGATCCATGCTCGGCGCAAGACATTGGAGGGGGGACCTCGGTACCGGGCCAAATCCGATTGCGGCGCCCCGTGCAACAGGGGCGTGCTATGCTTGCAGGAACCACAGACCCACATGGAGGTGAGAGGATGGCGGACGTAATCGACTACAAGATCTACGGCGACGATCTGCAGATGGTGGAGATTGAGCTGGATCCCGGCGAGGCCGTTCGCGCCGAGGTCGGCACCATGACCTATCTCGAAGACGGGATCGAGATGGCCACGTCCACCGGAGGCGGACTGCTGAAAGGCCTTTCGCGCGCCTTCACCGGTGAGTTGTTCTTCATTACCTCCTTCACCAACAACGCCGGCGTCAAACGCCATGCGGCCTTCGCCGCCCCCTACCCGGGGAAGATCATCCCGCTCGATCTGACGGCGGTCGGCGGGACGTTCCTGTGCCAGAAGGATGCCTTCCTGTGCGCGGCGAGCGGGATCGAGGTCGAGATCGCCTTCACCAAGCGTCTCGGCGCCGGGATCTTCGGCGGCGAGGGATTCATCCTGCAGCGGCTGAAGGGCGATGGGTTGGTCTTCCTCCACGCCGGCGGAACGATCCTGGAGAGGACGCTGGCCGCCAATGAGACGCTTCGAGTCGATACCGGCTGCCTGGTCGCCTTCGCCCCGACGGTCGACTACGACATCCAGTTCATCGGCGGGTTCAAGAATGTGCTCTTCGGCGGCGAGGGATTGTTCTTTGCCAAGATGACCGGCCCGGGCAAGGTCTACCTGCAGAGCCTTCCGTTCTCGCGCCTGGCCGACCGGATCCTGGCCGCGGCGCGCTTCGGCCGGACCGACGAACGCAAAGGCGTCGCCGGTATGGGCGGGGATATCCTGGGCAACCTGCTGAGCGGACGCTAGCCTGCTCCCAGGCTTCCGCCTCGCCGATCTAACGCCGATGCGCGAGGGCAGGTGCGGCCCGCCGCCTTTCGCTGGAGTGGGATGACGGCCTACCTGCGTCTTCCGCAGCCGAGTGCGCAGCGTCTGCGACGTCAACCTGGGGTGCGCGATTGGGAAAGCGTCACGGCAGGGGAACGCAAAGGGCGGCCCGAAGATCGGGCCGCCCTGGTTGTTCCTGGGATTCAACGATCAGCGCGTGATTGCCTTCCAGCGATCGATGGAGGACTGGCCGCGGCTGGCGTTCTTGATCAACGCTCGCGCCGATGGCTTGGCCCAATCCGGCGACGGCACATCGTAGTCGAAGCCCGCCAGCCGGACGCGTTCCACCGGCCTGCCCAGGCGGAATTCGATGCGTGCGACCAGCGGCTCATCCTCGGGCGTCACCAGCGTCCAGGCGATCCCATCGGCATCCTGGCGCGCCGTTCGCCCGACGCGGTGGACGTAGTCGTCGGCTTCGTCGGGAACATCGAAGTTGACCACGTGCGAGATGCCGTCGATGTCCAGACCGCGGGCGGCGATGTTGGTCGCCACCAGCACCGCGGCCTTGCCGGAGCGGAACTGCTCCAGCGCAAGCAGCCTTTCCTTCTGATTGAAATCGCCGTGCATCTCGACCACGGCGAACCCGGCTTCATCGAGCCTGCGCGTGACGACGTCGGCTTCCTGCTTGGTGCGCGTGAATACCAGCGCGCTATCGACGCCCTCGCCCTTGAGCAGCGCCGCCAACAGGGAGGTCTTGAGGTGGAGCGGCACCGGGTAGAGGCGCTGGGCGATCGTCTGCGGAGGGCGGGAAGTCGTGTCGACCTCGATGCGCACCGGGTTCTTCATGTAGCGGTAGCCCATGCCCTGGATCGTCGGCGGCATGGTGGCCGAGAAGAGCAGCGTCTGTCGATCGGCGGGCATCCGCCGGATCAGATCGTCGATGTCGGGCAGGAATCCCATGTCCAGCATGCGGTCGGCTTCGTCGAGCACCAGCACCTCGACCGCCTCGAAGCTGACGGCCCGGCGATTCGCCAGATCCAGGAGTCGTCCGGGTGTGGCAATCAGTACGTCGACGCCCTTGCGCAACACATCGACCTGCTTGCCCAGCGGTGAGCCGCCGTAGACGACGAGCGTGCGCAGATTTGTAAACCGGGCGACGCGGTCGGCCTCTCCGGCGATCTGAATCGCCAGCTCGCGCGTCGGTGCCAGCACAACCAATCGCGGGTCGCGGCGGGCCGTCCCCTTGAGCAGGCGCTCCAAGGCCGGCAGCAGGAAGGCGACGGTCTTGCCCGTCCCGGTCTGTGCCGTGCCGAGCACGTCTCGCCCCTCCATTGCGGGGGGGATGGCCTGAGTTTGGATGGGAGTGGGAGCTTCGAAATCGAGCTCTGCGATCGCGCGGGCAAGCGGCGCGCTTACGTTGAAATCGGTGAACTGCATATCGTACTTGAACCTTGTTCCTTCGATCGGCACGAAAACACCGCTCCCCAAGGAGCGGTGCCGCCCGATCCAGTAGATTGGCGCGATATTCTACCCCGAATGGCCGGATTGTCAATCGCCTTGCGACGCGGTGCATCTGCGGGCATCGGGTCGCACGCCGGTGCAAGCACCGGGCGCGCTTCCTCGACTGCAATCGGCACAGACAGAACCCTGCCCACCAGGTGCCGATTGGCTGAGATCTGATCTGCCCAGTTTCCCGACTTCCGAAGTCCTGCCGACTTCGGAAGTCGGTCGTAGGACTAGTGGTGCTCGGCCGCCAGGGCCTCCGCCTTGGTCTTGTGGATCGTTCCGTCGGGGTGATTCGGCGGGCTGTAGATGGTGTACAGCTGAAGTAGCTTGGCGGAGGATGTGTTGATCACGTTGTGATGCGTCCCGGCCGGGACGAGGACCGCCTCGCCAGCTTCAACCGTGTGCTTCTCGGTCCCGTTGAAGACGAACGTCGCCGAACCCAGTTCGATGCGGAAGAACTGATCGACGTCGGGGTGGACCTCATTGCCGATCTCCTCCCCGCCCTGCAAGCACATCACCACCAGCTGCGCGTGCTTACCGGTGAACAGCACCTTCCGGAAGTACTTGTTCTTCTCCGTTTCTTTCTCGATTGGGCCAACGTAACCGGTCATGGTCCCTCCTGTTCGTTCTGCCTGTAGCACCGGCACCCGGTGCAGGACTTCGTTGTTTTCCCGCTCCGCTCGTTTGCCCGCCGGCAGGATATCCGCGGCCCATCAGGCGGCATCAATCGCCTGCCGATCCTATCCCATCACACCCTCCTGCCAGTTCCGTCCGGAGCTGCCCGCCCGACGATGGCAAGGCACGCAGCGCATCGGTCAAGCTTGCGCGGTGGCCGGGCTCCTCGAACCAGTGGGCGAAGGCGATGCTGTGGCGCAGGTAGATCAGGTACTCCTGTGGATCGACGGGTTTCCTGAGGTAGTCCCTGAGCCCCCAGTACAGGACGTAAAGGTTCCCGGCACTGATTAGGTGCGGGAGGAATTCGAGTTCGGCGGCCGACAGCGGAGCGATATCCGCCCCTTCGATCAGGCGTCGCTGGTACCCCTCGAGGAAGGCACGTGTGGCCCCAAGCCGGACGCGGCCGTCCGACCCCCCTTGCCATGACACACAGAAGTACCACACGGCCAGCCCGACATCGAAGGCGCGCAGATCGACTTTAGCCCAATCGAAGTCCACCAGACCGGAGATCTCGTTCCCCATGAATCTGAGGTTGCCCGGGTGGTAGTCCGAGTGGACGATCACTTCGGGCAGCTGACCGGCGGCACGACCCAGGGCACGCGCAACTTCCTCAAGACTTTCGCGTATGGTCCTGTCGTGGAGCGCGGCGAACCGATCGAAGGCCGTATCGCCCGACCGGGCGAGGCACTCCTCCCAGGCGCCTCCGATCACGGTCAACAGCTCCGTGATCTTGGGTTCGGCCCTTCGACCGGGTGCCTTCAGGGAAGCGACGTCGCTATGGAATTGCGCCAGCAGCCTCCCCGCGCCACGCAGCTCGCGGACCGTGCAGCGCGGATCGACCCAGGTGTAGCGATCCTCACCCGGCAGGTAATCGAAGACGGCGTAGAACGTGCTCTCGGCGGCCGGGGAGCCGAGCCGGAGATAGCTGGCACCGCTTCGCGTCCGGTGCACACGCGCCACCGGGCAGGAGCCGCGCGCCGTCAGGTGATCGATGAGTGCGTGCTCGAAGACGATCTCCTCCGGCCGAATGCCGGCCTTATAGCGTCGAAGGAAAAACCGCTTCGGAGCACCATCCTTCTCCAGGTCGATGACGAACGAGGTGTTGACCGTGCCGCGCTCGTCCCGCGCGCTCTTCAGCAGGGTACCGAGGTCATAGTGGCCCAGGACTTCTCGAAGTTCGTTGGCTGAGTCCGTCGTCATCTCTCCTACTTCCGACCGGTTGATGTCGTCTCACGCGTCCCCGTCGACCCGCTGGCAGAGGCTTCCCCAGACGGGCAACAGGGCGAGATCGGGGCCGGACCAGCCCTGCGCCGGAACCAAGGGCAGCAGGCGCGAGGCCTAGAACTGGCTCACGGCCTCCAAGGCCGTAGCCGGGTACACCTGTCCGGGAACCGGAGGCATCGGGTTGTACACCCATTCCACATCCAGAAGGCCGACGCGCACCCCTCCGCGCCGCTGGATCCCGAGGTACACGCCCCGCAGCAGGACATCTTCCATGGTCAGCGCCAACCCGAATGCGGCCAGGCTCGCCCCTTCGGGAATGACTTCAAGTTCTTCGGAGTAAACCGAAGTCGAGAAAGCCAGTTGCCGGGCATTGAGGCACTGCGTCTGGACGGCTGGGATGATCACCGGGAAGCCGTCTTCTCCCACGTAGGCCAGGAACTTCAGGTTGTCGAGCTTGTTGAGGAATGCGCGCGTCCACGGGTTGAAGATCTCGGCGCCCTCCGAGGGACGCGCCAGCGTCCGAGCCATCATCGTCTGCACGGCAGCGAAGACGATCCGATTCATGGGCAGCGGCTGGCGGCCGGTGTGCCCGACCAGGTCCAGGTAGTAGACGGTGTGCACGCCGAAGTAGGCGTTGTAGCGGAACATCGGGACGTTGTTGTAGTAGTCGAACTCCGCCCCATGTCGCTGCGTGTGCGTGTAAGGATGCCGTCCCGCGCCACAGCCTTCGATCCAGCCCCATGATCATGAAGCCGGCACGCGGGTTGGTCCGCAGGTTGTGCTTCGAATTGTCCTTCCGTGAACTGTCCGAACGACAGCTGCTTCGTCCCGCACGCCATCAGCGTAGAGAGCATCGTCACATGCGGTTGGCCCTCGGGTGTGACCGTTGCCAGCAGGCCGATCTTGAGCGCCGGCCGGGTGGCTTGAAGGTCCTCGTCGGAGAAAGAGCGGACGGTCATGGGCTGCATGATTCACTCCTGGGGCACTTGCGTGCCGAGGACGGCTCCGGTGGCGAGGATCTCGGCGTGGAGCCCGCTGGCGCGCGCCGTCGCCAGGCAGGCGGCGACTTCGGACGCCGTCATCAACGGGGTGTCGGCGTAGGCCCACTCCACCCCCAGCCGACGGTACTGATCCCGGCACAGGTTGTTGAATGCGCACAGCTCCCAGCGCGTGACTCGGCCTGGCAAGTGGTCGGCCAGATGGCGACCGATGGCAGACAGGTTCTCGTCCCCGGCGGTCGCGCCGGGGATCAGCGGCGTGCGGATCCAGATCTCGATCGCCCTACCCGTGCCATCGCGAAAGTCGCGCACGCGCTCGAGGTTGTGCAGGATGCGGTCGTTCGGCGCCTTCGTCAGGCGCTTGTGCGCCTCAGGATCGATCAGTTTGAGGTCGAAGAGCACCAGTTCGGTCAGGGGCAGCAGCCGTTCGAGCGACGCCGGGGGACACAGCCCGCAGGTATCGAGGGCCGTGTGGATGCCGGCGGTGCGCAGACCCTGCAGGACGGCCTCGGCGAAATCGGGCTGCAGCGTCGGCTCGCCGCCCGAAAGCGTCACCCCGCCACCGGAGGCGTCGAAGTATGCGCGATCCTTGAGCAGTTCCGTCACCAGTTCTTCCGCCGAGAACATCCTCCCCATCGCTTCCAGCGCGCCACCCGGGCATGCCCGCGCACAATCGCCGCATGCCTGGCAGCGGGCACGATCGACGACCAGTCCGGTGTCCGTCATCTGAAGACAGCCATTGCGGCAGGCGTCCACGCACGATCGGCATCCTAGACAGCGCTCGGCGAACCACTGGGTTTGAAGTCCCGCGGAGATCGCCTCCGGATTGTGGCACCAGGCGCACGACAGCGGACAGCCTTTGAAGAACACCGTCGTACGGATCCCTGGGCCGTCTTCGGTGGACAGGCGTTGAAGCTCGAGGACGCGTCCGCGCGTCATCGCATCTGGTGGCTCTCGCGAGCAATGATCTCGTTCTGCAGCTCGCGGCCGATGGTCGTGAAGTAGGCGTTGTAACCGGTCACGCGCACGAGCAGGTGGCGGTACTCCTCCGGATGCTGCTGTGCCTCGCGTAGCATCTCGGCATTCAACAGGTTGACCTGAAGCGCGCTGCCGCCGTTCTCGGCGTAGCCCCTCAGGAAAGCCTTGAACTTCTGGCGGTGCTCGGAGTCACGGAGCATCGAGGGGTTGAAGGTCATCGTGTGGCTGCCGCCATTCGGCAGCAAGTTCAGGTAGCCTTCCCAGTCGCCGCGCCCGTCCGCCGCTTTGCCCCCCAGCACCTTTCCCACCGAGTTGGCATTCGCCGTCGGGCCATGGATGTCCGCCCCGTTGGAGGGGCACAATGCGTTCGAGAGGAACTTGCCCTGCGGGCGCCCGTCCGGGCTGGCCGGGAGGATGGAGCTGTCGGAAACCCAGTAGTTCCAGCTCAGCATCCCGGGCCGGAACTGCCGGCCGGTCGAGCGGGTTCGATAGCGCCAGGTTTCGTCCGTCCACAGCTCCATCACGCGGTGGGCGAGCGCATCGGCCTCGTCGTCATCCCGGCCGTACTTCGGGGCCCTGTGCAGGGCCCGTGCCTGGAGCACTTCGTGTCCTACCCAGTTGTCGCGCAGTGCCTGGATCAGCTCCGCCATCGTGCACGCCTTCTCATCGAACACCAGGTACTTCACTGCCAGCAGCGAGTCGACGGTCGTGGCGTAGGTCACCGCTTCGATCGTCACATACCCCAGCTCTGCCCCACCCTGCGTGATGTCCAGCCCCTTCTGCGCGCAGCCCCGCACAAGGCAGGACACGTAGGGCGTGGGCGCGTACTCCGCCCGCAGGCTTTCCGATTGCTCGTATAGCGCGACGATGCGTCGCACGATCTCGTGCGTCTGGGCCGTGTAGGCCTCCCAGAATTCGTCCCACATTTGGAATCGCGTGGCATCTCCCGTCCCCGCCCCCCAGCGCCGACGCGCCTCGGTCTTGCCGGTCATCGGATCGGTGTACGGAACCAGGTCGTATCCGCCGGTCAGCGCCAGCTCGACCGCCTTGAGCAGGTTCAGGTTGGCATCCACCGTGCCGGAACGATCGTTGCCCACCATCGTGTTCTCCAGGCAGCCGACCGGTGCGTAGTCATGGACGTTGCCCGCGTGGATCAGCGCCTCGGCGCCCGATCGTCGGGCCTGCAGCATCATCCCGGCCATCGATCGCTCGTCGAAGTTGAGCAGGAACGGCGAGCCCTGGCTGGAGGCGATCATGTCGACGAGGCGATCGAGCAGATGGTCCGGCGAGCCGCGGTGCAACCGGACGTTGGGCTTGGGCTCCAGGATGGGGGACATCTCGTCGATCACGTCGAGGATGGCCTCGGTCAGGTCATTCGTCATGTCTCGTCCGCCGGGCCCCAGTCCGGAGAGTGTCAGCAGTTGCCCGTAGCCTGCGGTGATCCCCTGATGGCCGCCGGTGCGGATCATCCCGTCGTACGCCGTGTTGCAGTGCAGCCAGAAGCACTTGAGGATCTCCTTGCCGAACTCCCGGTCCATGCCATCGGCCAAGGACGCTTCCCAAGCCGGGAGCAGGTACTGGTCGATGCGGCCGAACGAATCGCCCGGTCCGGGGTAGTTCTCGTCGGCCATGACCAGCATGTGCGTCAGCCACAGGGATTGGATCGCCTCCCAGAAGGTGCGCGCCGGCTCCCACGGCACACGCCGCAAGTTGTCGGCCATGTGCTCGAGTTCCTGACGCCGCAGCGGGTCGACCTCGTCCCGGGCCAGGCGCGTGCACTCCCGGCTGTACACCGCCGCAAGATCGCGCGGCATCGTCGCCGCGGTCATCATCGCCCGCAGCTGCCCGCCATGGATGCCGCGTCGTTCCGTCTCGGGGAGTGCCGCCAATGCCGCCTCGAGCTCAGCATAGACCGCCTTCCACCCATGCTGGACGATCCGTCCATAGTCGGGGATCAAGTGGCCGGACGTCGCTCCGGCATTGCCATACCCGTGGTTGTGGAACCACAACATGGCCGCCCGGCTGCCCCGCGATCCGTAGACGCGCCGATCCCGCGCCCGCGTCTCCGCGCGCGTCAGGCAAGCCGACGTCTGAACGTTGAACCGACCTCCTGCCACCAGGTCTCCCGGCAGGACCTCCCGGGGGAGGCAGCGGACCATGACCTCGCGGTTGAACCACGCCCGTCGTTCAGGGAGCGTCCATGTCCAGAACTCCGGATGGAGCTCGACGCGTCGTGCCACCTGCTGGAAGGCCGACCGGAAGGTCTGAAGGAAAGCATAGGTCTCGGGGACGATGTAGAAAGTGAGTTCGTTGAACTGGAAATCCCACGGCGTTCCCGTGGTCCAGGAGGTGTACTCGTTGTTCCAGGAGCGCCCCAATCCCTGGAAATAGTAGTCGCGCAGCCAGGCGATTCGCGGCGAGAGATGGCTGGGGGCCTTGATCGTGTAGCGGGGTTTGTCCAGGGTCAGGGTCTGGGTGGTCATGGTCGGGCTCCTCCCAAGTGGTCCATGCCTTCGACCACTCCGGACGGCGCAGCCGGCAGGCGGCGTTTCGATAGGATCTTGAGGCGCGTGCCTGCCGGGTTGGCTGAGAGATCGTGCGCTGCCTCAGCAGATTCTACGCGAAACGGTTCTCGACATGCGCACGGTCAAGCGGCCGGCGAATGCCCGCGATGGGGTGCACCCTCTGATTGGGTGGCCCGCAGCCGCAGGGGCCAGTCTGAGCGATCAGGTCGCCGGAGTCGGCCGGAGAGTGGCGCGGCATGCATTGCCTTGCGGCTCGTTGTGCGGGCCCAGGCCGCATGGCCACGGGCACTTCCGTTGGGACGCCCGTCGGAGCGGACCGAGGCTGCGGGCTGGTCACCAAGGCCTTGCGCTACCCTGCCGGGCAGCGGGCTGCGCGCGGTGATCCCGGTCGCTTACCGCTTCCGATTTCGGTCTCGGGAAACGCACGGTCCCGGCTTATGCATCCGTCCTGGCGCCAAGAACACATCGACGCCCTTTCGGGCGTCGCGGTGTGGTGAGCCACCTGGGACTCGAACCCAGAACCTAACGCTTAAGAGGCGCTTGCTCTGCCAATTGAGCTAGTGGCCCGCGTTGTGTGGTGTGCCCACCTGCTCTTGCTCTATCACGAGCCGCAATAGGTTGGGAGTCAGCCGCTCTGCCAATTGAGCTAGTGGGCCAGCAGCGTCATTCTACCGCAGCGACCGGAGGTGTCAAGACGATCGCCTCGCGTGCCCGCCATGTGCCTCGGCCTGCCCGGCTTCCCGGCTCAGTCCGGCCATGGAATCTCTGCGGGCCCAGTGTAACCGTGCTTCTCGACGGTATACACTTGCCCGCCGGAGTCGTTTTCGCACCCCCCCTGGTCCGTGAACGTGTAGCTCGTCCCCATGGTGGCGGCCAGGACATCGATCTGGTAGCCGTTCTGGCACACGTGCACTTTCAGGAAGTAGCCTCGGTCGTCATCCTCGGTCATGTTCACCTTGGCCCAGGTGACGACGACTTCGTCGCCCTGTCGTTCGGCGTTCACCCACTCCGGCGGGCCGTACAGCGTCGATTTTGGCAGAGGATTCATGTAGGTAACCACGGACATGATGTCTCCGTCGACCTGGACGACGGAGGCGGAAACCCAGCACGCGTACCACAGCTTGTCGAATCGCACCCACAGCCAGGAGCCGTCGTAGTTGCGGTTCCACAGCAGGCCGTGGTCTCCCTCGTACAGGTCCCCGGCGTGCAAGTAGGCCTTGTTCGGGCCGTAGCGGCAGTGCGCCTGTTGGTTGACGGTCACATCCGGGAAGTCGAATGTCGGGGTGAGGGTCGGCGTCGGCGTCTCGGTGATCGTGGGCGTCGGCGTGATGGTTGCCGTCTGGGTGATCGTCGGCGTAAGCGTGACCGTCGGCGTCGCCGTGCGCGTGGGGGTCAGCGTCGCCGTTGGGGTCTCGGTCGGCGTGGGGGTCGGGGTCGCCAGCAGCGCCGCCAGGGGCTGGCAGGCGGCCGACAGGAGACTGACCCCCAGGATCGTCAATCCGATTAGGAACCTTCCCGTAGTCTGCCGCATACCTGAAACTACCTCCGACGCGGGACGCGTGTCCGTGGAGATTCTAGGCGTTACGGCAGGGTCGGGGCAATGTGCCGTTTGGACTGATTCCGTCCGACCAATGAGCTGCGAAGGATGCGCCGCCGCTCAGACACGCCTTGCGGGGCCACCTGGAAGCCGGCGGACGGAGTCCGGCAGACAGGGCGGATCGTGGCCGCCCCGCGCGGGGCGGGCGCCGCGCGGACCCTGACTCATCGTTCAGGGTGCGAGGGGCTTCGGATGTGCCTCGAAGAAATCCCAGATCGCCTCGCTGGCGTTCAAGGCTTGGGATGGCTCGTCGCCCTGCGGGGAGAATTTGACCGCCCCTGGCCAGGCATGCTCGCCGCCCTCGACGGCGATCAACTCGACGGCCACGCCGGCCTCACATCCCGTGTAGACCTCATGCACGACGACGCCCGCCTGGCTTCGCCTCGGTTCGAGCGAGCACCCATCGCGCATCGCCCAATAGGTCATGGCGTAATGCACCGATGGGTCGATCCGCGGATGTGAATCGACCGTGACCGCCGGCGCGCCGCCTTCGAAGAGCACATGCTGGTCGGCGGTCCCGTGGATGGCAAGCACCGAGACTGGTTCGGACGGCTCACACGACTCCAGGTTCAGCGCCCCGGCCACGGGTGCTACGGCGGCAAACAGGTCCGCCGCCTCACACGCCAGTCGGTACGACATCATCCCGCCGTTCGACATCCCCGTGGCGTAGACGCGGCGGGGGTCGATCGAATAGGTCCGCGCGATGTCGGCGACCATCGCCCGCAGAAAGGCGGTGTCGTCCACCTGTTCATCGAGCGCGTAGCCGCAGCAGTTGCCCGCGTTCCAGGTGAGCAGGTAATCGTCGAGCCTGCCGCTCCCATCCGGATAGGCAACCAGGAAGCCCTCTCGGTCGGCTATGGCATCCAGCCCGACCTTGGCCTGCAAGTTGGCGCCGTTTCCACCGCCTCCGTGCAGCCCTACCACCAGCGCCGACGGTGCCGAAGGCACCAGGCCGGGAGGGATGTGCAGCCGGTACGATCGTTCGCGCCCATCCACAACAAGCGCGGCGACGAGTTCAACCGCCGGCGATCCCTCGTTCGGTGCGGGTGATTGCGTCGGATCCGGGATGCGGAGCTGCGTTCCACGCGTACAGCCCGTCGCCAGCCCGGCCACGACAACCAGGACTATGAGTCCACATCTCAACCTGGCAGCCATCATCATCCTGGTCCTTCGGACAAACTCACCTTGTCACGGCCAGGCCATGGGCGTGCAACCGCACTGCAAAAAGCGCGTAAACCGACTGCACACCGTCCACAGACCGAACACGCCAGGCAATGGCCTGCACGGTACTCGTCCTGCGTCCGGTTCACGCAGGCTAAAGCCTGCGGCTACAAGCCCAAGGGCGAGGCCACGGCATGAGACCCGCGCTCACGACGCATGTCGCCGCGGCGTTTAGGCTGCATCCTCCGCCCATGAGGCGACGCTCGTGCGGACCTCGCAGTCCGGGCCTGCGGTCACCAGCCGCGAGCAGGACCAACGGCAGACGACGCCGCGCCTCAAGTCGATTGGGACCATAGCCCGCTCGTTGCGATCTCGTCCCGGAGGAAGGCCAGTCCAACACAATCAGCCGTAGGGGGCGGCATGCCCTGCCCCTACCATCAATGTAACTCGGCCGGTTCTCAGGAAGACCTCGGCCATGCTGCCAGCCCACGTTGCGAGCTTCGCGGCATTACTGGCCCGGTAGCGGGTGCCGAGGTCTACTGGCCGAACATCTCCATCAACAGCGGATTGATTCGTTCCCAGTTCGGCTCGAGCACCTGTGCCCCCTGGTCGGTCTGGAAGGGGAAGACCATCTCGCGAGTAATCGTCCGGCCATCGATCCCGTCCGCGCCCGAACGCACCAGGGCGAAGGCGAGGCGCGGCCACTCCCAAGGCGGGAGGTCCGTATCCAGCGATCGCAGCAGCGCGGCTGCGGCGAGCGGCAGGCGCGGCCAGGTCAGCGGGTTGGCCATCTGGCGCAGTGCAGCACGCAAGAATAGCTGGCCCCTCCCCATGCGGAAGAAGTCGTCGCTGCCCGCCCGGTCGCGAACGAAGGCCAGCGCCTGCGTGCCGTTCAGCCGGTGACGTCCGGCGCTGTAGCCGGACATCGGCGTGGGGAGATCGACGACGAGGCCCCCAAGCGCATCGACCGACTCGACGATCCCCGCGAAGGACAGCCGCACGTATCCGTCGACGTCCAGCCCGAAGTTGTGGCGGACGGTGTCAACCGCCAGCCGGGGTCCCGATCCGGCAGCCTGCGACTCGCCGAAGAAGTGCGCCGTGTTGATTCGATTCACGCCCACCCCGGGGACCGTCACCCACATGTCACGCGGGAGCGAGAGTATCCCGGTGTACCCGGCCGGCGGCACGATGGTCAGCAAGATCATGGTATCGCTGCGCGCGACGGCCGTCCCTTCCGGCGCACGGTCGATCCCCAGCAAGAGTACGGTGGTTCGCCAGGGGCCCATCAGGTAGAGCGCAGTACACACGCCCAAGGCCAACCCCAGAAGGACGGCGCCGCGCCGAGATCGGCGCGGTTTTCGATCCGGCTCCATCCCCTCCGACGGCCCGAGCCGCGGGATGGGAGCCGAGCTGCGGTGGGGCGCGGTGGTGTCTGCGGCCTCCAGGGCGGCGCGCGGGCTCGCGTCAACGACGTGCGGTTGGGTGGCGTCCATCGGGCCGGCATTCTACCACCCGACTTGGCGCTTCCAGATTTCCTGCTACAATTCGCCCCCGTCCGCACTCGACCGCCGGCGTGTCACCCTCCCCCGGAAGCGGATCGAGACCTCCTCCGGTACGGTGCCCCGCCCGGCCCCATCGAATGGGAGCGTGCCTGTGTTGCGATCCATCTTCCTGTACCTCTCCAAAGCCCGCTGGGCACGCAGCTTGATCGTCGCGTGGAGCCTGTCGCGCACGGTCGCTCGGCGGTTCGTCGCCGGCGAGACGCTGGACGAAGCCATCCAGGCTGTCCGCAAGCTGAATGCCACCGGATTGAACGCCACCCTTGATCACCTCGGCGAGTTGGTCACGACGCAGGCGGAGGCGGTGCGGTCTGCCGACGACTACCTGGCTATCATCTCCCGGATTTGCGAGAGCGGCATTCGTTCCAACGCCTCGCTCAAGCTATCGCAACTCGGTCTGAATGTGTCCTATGAGCTGTGCCTCGACAATGTCCGGCGCGTCGTCCGGCGGGCGGCGGAGTGCGGCCTGTTCATCCGCATCGACATGGAGGATACCTCGACCGTTGACCGGACGATCGAGCTGTGGCGTACGCTGCGGAAGGAAGGCTTGCTCAACGTCGGCCTGGTCTTTCAGTCCTACCTGTACCGGACGGAAAAGGACATGGGCGCCGTGCTGGCCGAAGGCTGCCGAATCCGCCTGTGCAAAGGCGCCTACAAGGAACCGGCCAGTTTTGCCTACCCGCGGAAGGCGGATGTCGACTCGTCCTACGATCGCCTGGTGCGCCTGATGATCGATTCCGCGCGCCCAGGCGGCGCTGAGAGCGTCTCGGCCGACGGGCGCGTTCCACCCGTGACCGCCGTGGCGACCCACGACGCGAAGCGCATCTCCGCCGCCCGTGCGTACGCCGAGCACATTGGATTCCCGAAGCAGGCTCTCGAATTCCAGATGCTGCATGGCATTCGCTCCGACCTGCAGCGGGAACTCGCCGCGGCAGGCTACCCGGTGCGCGTCTATGTCCCCTACGGAACCGAGTGGTATCCGTACTTCATGCGCCGGCTGGCCGAGCGCCCGGCCAACGTCTGGTTCTTTGTCTCGAACTTCTTCCGGCGTTAGACTGTCTTGCGAGGTGTTATGAAACGCCTGAGCCTGTTCCCCTGGATGTTGTTGCTCACCGCCTGCACGCTTCCCTTCGGCGCGGCGCCGACGGCGGTCGCGCCCGCCGCGACGCTCACACCCATCGGAGTCGCTTTGCCCCCGGTCTGGACACCGACTCCGCCGTCGGGATCCCAGCCCACGGCCAAGCCGACCACCCGACCGGAGCAGGCCGCAACCGACACACCAAAGAAGGAGGTCCCCGCGCTTCGACTGTCCGATCTGCCGGGGGGCTATGCCCCCAGCCAGCCGATTTCATACGGCCTGTCCCCGGCGATCCTCGCCGCCGGCGTCCTCCAACCACAAGCCATCGCCATGTTCGAGGATCCCACCGGCGGCACCCTCGTGATTTCCGTCGCCGCCCTGCTCGGGACGCCCTCCGAAGAAGAAGGATTCGCCCGCTGGATTGAAACGCCGACGACGTTGATCGAAGTCCTTGCTGGCGTCCTCGGGCGCCTGGAGGGCTCGTCGCGGGCGCTGGATGGCTTCGCCGACATCGGCACCGCAAGTGCTGCCGCGGAGGGCACGATCCTGTATCACGATTCCCGATACAGCACGCAGGTCGTCCTCCTGCGTCAGGGGTCAAGTGCGGCCTATATCGCCCTCCTGGTGCCGCGCGGGGCGCAGCCCGGATTCGATTTGCAGGACCTGGTCCGGGCGTATTCCGAGCGGCTGCGTGCCGAACTCGAGGCCCCTGCCGCGCCGACCCCTCCGACTCCCTGACCTCGGCGGCCGATGGATCTCTCGGGAAGAACGATCCTGGTGACCGGCGCGGCGCGGCGCCTCGGCCGGGCCATTGCCCTTGAGCTCGCCGATGCCGGGGCGCACTTAATCGTGCACCACCACGCGTCCGATGCCGAAGCCGCCGATACGTGTGACGCCATCCGGCGCCTCGGCTCCCAGGCCCTCGCGCTGCGCGCCGACCTGCGGGTCCACGACCAGATCTTGAGCCTGTTCGAAGAAATCGACGGAGCGGGGCCCCTGCACGCCCTGATCAACAGCGCCGCCGTCATGCTCCCAGGCGATCTCCTCACCGCTTCGGAAAGCGATTGGCAGGCGACGATGGATCTGAACCTCAAGGCTGCATTCTTCGTGCTGCAGCAGGCCGCGATCCGGATCCGACGTGCCGGCGGCGGTGTGATCGTCAACCTCGCCGACATCGCCGGCCTGCAACCGTGGCCGCGCTTCCCTCTCCACTCGATCAGCAAGGCCGGTGTGCTCGCTCTCACTCAAGTCGCGGCGCTGGCCCTGGCGCCGGAAATCCGGGTGAACGCCGTCGTCCCCGGCCCGGTGCTCAAGCCCGATCGGATGACGGACGACCGGTGGCGAACGCTGGGGGACTCCCTCCCCCTGCGACGGAGCGGGACGCCCGGCGATGTTGCTCGCAGCGTCCGGTTCCTGCTTGAGAACGATTTTGTCACCGGCGAAGCGCTGCTCGTCGACGGGGGCAATCAGTTCGTCTCGCTATGACCGCGCTCGACTTTTCAAGTCGGGTGGCCTTCGGAAGTCGACCCGGTTCTTCCCTTGAAGGAATGCAGGCCTCGCGCTATCCTGAGGGCCAGGCAGGTCGCTCCTCGGCACTTCCGCCCGCCTTGGTGACGTGTCCATCCGTGAATGCCATGACTCGGTCCACTCTGTTCTCCTTCGTGCGCCTTTCGAACCCGGGCTGGCTGGCCATCGGGACCTTGTGCTACTCCATCGGCGCCGCCGCGGCGGACTACCTCGGGTTGCCCATCGATCGGGCCCGGCTGCTCCTTGGATGGTTCGTGGTCACCGCCGTCTTGCTTGTGGGCCAATACCTGCAGGTCTATTTCTCGCTGCTTTCCGAACCGGTCGGCACTCCTCAGGCCGATGCCGCCCGTCCAGCCAGCGCCTCCCGCAAGGTGCCGCTCTACGCCGCGATCATCGTCGCCGGGCTGCTGGCAATCGTGCTCAGCGGCCTTGCCGTGCAGCGTGGGGCTCCCCTCGGTTCATGGCTGCTGCTGGGGATCGGGATCATGCTCGCCTTCGCCTACGGCGTCCCGCCGCTGCGTCTTGCCACCAGCGGCTACGGTGAGCTCGCAGCGTCGATCGGCCTGGCCGGACTCGTGCCGTCGTATGCCTTCGCACTTCAAACCGGCGAGTTGCATCGCCTGGTGTGGCTCGCTACGGCGCCGCTGATCGCCTTGACCTTTGCCATGTTGATCACGCGACGGCTCCCCGAATACGCCGGCGACTTGCTGCGCGAACGGCGCTCGATGCTCGTGCGCATCGGTTGGGAGACCGGGATGCGGCTTCACGACGCTGCCGTCCTGGCGGCCGCCGTGCTTCTGGCGGCGGCCCTTGCCGGCGGCCTGCCTTCGAGAATCGGAATCGGCGGCGCGATCGTCCTCCCGCTGGCCGCGGCGCAGATCTGGCAGATGCAGCGCATCCGCCATGGCTACCCGCCTCACTGGCGCACCATGGTCTCCATCGCCACCGCCCTTCTTGTCCTGACGGCCTATTTCATCTTGACTGGGTTCCTGTTGAGCTGAACATGCCAGAATTCCTGCGACTTCAAACCCCGGCCGATGCCCTCGCTCACCTGCTGGACGCGCTGCCGCAAGGCGCGGGCCTCGGGGAACAAAGCATCCCAACCCAGGAGTCGCTCGGGCGCGTCCTGGCCGAAGACCTGCGCGCCCCCCACGCGCTGCCGCCCTTCCCGCGCTCGTCGGTCGATGGTTACGCCGTGCGCGCCCCCGACACCTTCGGCGCCTCCGCCAGCCTGCCGGCATACCTGAGCCTGGCCGGCGAGGTGCCGATGGGCGCGCTGACCACGCTCGAGCTCACACGCGGCAAGGCGGCGCTGGTCCACACCGGAGGCATGGTCCCCGCCGGCGCGGACGCGGTAGTGATGGTCGAGGACACACAAGTCTCGCGTCCGGGCGAGATCGAGATCCTGCGCCCGGCCGCACCGGGGATGAACGTCCTGCAGGTCGGGGAGGATGTCCAACCCGGGGAGACCGTCCTGCTGCGCGGTTCTCGGCTTCGGGCACAGGAGATCGGCGGATTGATGGCGCTTGGGTTCACTCGCGTCCGTGTCGTCCGCCCCCCGCTTGTCGGCATCCTGTCTACCGGCGACGAAGTCGTTGCACCGGAGGTCGATCCGCTGCCGGGTCAGGTGCGCGACGTCAATACGTACACGCTTGCGGCGGTCGTCACCCAGGCCGGCGGAGAGCCGGTGCTGTACGGTATCCTGCCGGACCAGCGCGAAGCGCTCGAGCTTGCGGCGCGCCAGGCTCACGCCGCGTGTGATGTCGTTCTGATCACCGCCGGCTCGTCGGTCAGCACGCGCGACATTACCTCCGAGATCATCGCCACCCTTGGCCCTCCGGGCGTCCTTGCTCACGGCGTGGCGCTCAAGCCGGGCAAACCAACCATCCTGGCGGTCTGTTCCGGCAAGCCGGTCATCGGCCTCCCGGGGAACCCGGTGAGCGCGCTGGTCGTCGCCGGTTTGTTCGTTGCCCCGCTGCTGCGCAGGATGCTTGGGCTGCGGGCGCCGCGCCTCTCCCCGCGAGTTCACGCGCGGCTGATGATGAACATCCCCTCCGAGGCCGGCCGAGAGGACTATGTCCCGGTGCGGGTGACGGGAGATGAGGGCTCCTTCGACGCCGAGCCGGTCTTCGGGAAGTCGAATCTGATCTTCACCCTCGTCCGCGCGGATGGCCTGGTCCGCGTCCCCACGGACGCCAACGGGCTGGCCGCCGGGGAAATGGTGGAGGTCCTGCTTTTCTAGGCGCCGCCCCGATGACTGACAACGTCTTCCTCCACGACGTCCCGCTCGCCCAGGCCTGGGATCGGCTGATGATGGCGCTGACGGCAGCCGGCCTCTCCGGCCCACTCCCGGGAGAATCAATCCCGCTCGAGGAAGCTCTGGGGCGTGTGACGGCCGAGCCGATCTGGGCCCGCCAGTCATCGCCGAACTACCATGCGTCGGCGATGGATGGTTACGCGCTCAGCGCGGAGTCCACCCGTGGCGCCAATGACCGCTCGCCGGTTGAGCTTCGCCTCGGAGACCAGGCCGTCTACGTCGACACGGGAGACCCCCTGCCTGGGTGGGCCGATGCAGTCGTTCCGATCGAGGACGCTGAGCCGATCGGCGATGGACGGCGCGCCACACTCCTGTCGATCCGTTTGCGGGCCGCTGTCGTCCCCTGGTCGCATATCCGCCCCATGGGCGAAGACATCGTCGCCAGCGAACTTGTCCTTCCCGCCGGACACATCCTGCGTCCGGTCGATCTCGGAGCGCTCGCCGGGAGCGGATACGCGGACGTCCTGGTCCGCCGCCGCCCGCGGGTTGCGATCCTGCCAACCGGAAGCGAGCTCGTCGCCCCGGGCAGCCCGGCGACCGCCGGTCAGATCATCGAGTTCAATTCGCTGGTATTGGGAGCGCAGGTGCGCGACTGGGGGGGCGAGCCGCGACGCTTGACGATTGTGCCGGATGACCTGGTACAGATCACCGCCGCAGTGCGGCGGGCCGCCGCCGACGGCGCGGACCTGATCCTGATCAACGCCGGATCATCCGCCGGCTCGGAGGATTTCTCCGCCTCGGTCGTCGCCTCCTTGGGCGAAGTACTGGTCCATGGCGTCGCAGTACGCCCCGGTCATCCGGTGATCCTGGGAATGATCGAAGTCGAAGGAAGGACCTTGCCCGCGATCGGCGTCCCCGGCTACCCGGTGTCCGCCGCGTTGACAGGCGAGATCTTCGTCCAGCCGCTGATCGAGCGATGGCTGGGCCGCACCCCGTCCGCGCCGGGGGAGATCGAGGCGGTCATGACCCGCAAGGTGCACTCGTCCATCGGGGACGAGGAATTCCTGCGTGTAACCGTGGGCCGGGTCGGCCGTCGATTGATCGCCGCCCCGCTGGCGCGCGGCGCCGGGGTCCTGACATCGATGGTCCGCGCCGATGGCATCGTGCGCATCCCGGCTGGCGCGCAAGGCCTTGAGGCCGGCCAGTTGGTGCGCGTCCAACTGTACCGGCGCCCGGACGAGATTGAGCGCACGATCGTCGCCCTCGGTTCGCACGACCTGACCCTCGACCTGATGGCGCAGTTCCTGGCCGGGCGCGGTCGCCGCCTGGCCTCGGCCAACGTCGGCAGCCTCGGCGGGCTGGTTGCACTGCGCAGGGGTGAAGCCCACCTCGCCGGCAGTCACCTGCTCGACCCCGAGTCAGGCGAATACAACCTGCGCTACATCGGTGAGTATCTGCCCCAGACACCGGTGGTCGTCATCGGCCTCGTCGGGCGCGAGCAGGGGCTGATCGTGGCTCCCGGCAACCCACATGGGCTGACCGGGCTGGCCGATCTGGCCGCGGCGGGCGTGCCGTTCGTCAACCGGCAGCGAGGCGCCGGGACGCGAGTGTTGCTCGATTTCCACCTGGAAAAAGCCGGCATCGACGCCGCCTCGATTCGCGGCTACGAACACGAGGAGTACACCCACCTGGCCGTGGCAGCTTCGATAGCCTCAGGGCGCGCGGCGTGCGGTCTGGGGATACGCGCCGCGGCCGAGGCGCTCTCGCTTGGCTTCGTGCCGCTGTTTAGCGAACGCTACGACCTGGTGATTCCACGCGAACACTACGACGGCCCCTTCCTGCGCCCCCTGCTCGACCTTCTCGACGACCAGGAGTTTCGCCGGTCCGTGGCCGCTCTTCCAGGGTACTCCCTCGAACCGATGGGCCGCATCATCGCCGGTTGAGGCCCCCAAATCGCGGCGACCACGGCCGCGCCCGTCATAAGGATTCGTCTCGGACACGCGCGATTTGTACGCCGGGCACTGGGCAAGGCGTCCCTCCCGCACACCGGATCGATCTGCGCACATACGCAAAACGGGTCCAACCGCGGGCCGGAGTCGCCTCCGGATGACGCAGGCGCGAAGCATGCCGTCTCGCACCCCGTTCTGACCCACGCGCCGTCAAGGCCACGGTGTGCCGCGCCCGTCACTCCCATCGGCGCATGGACTCATGACACCTATGCCCCGCCACGGGCAGAGATCCTTCTTCGCGTGACGTAGGGGCGAAGCATGCTTCGCCCCTACCATCGGAGGGTGGGACTCTTCATCAAGCCAGCCGCGTTCCGGGCGGGAACCAAGACGGTGCGGGCAATGCCCGCACCGTCTTCCATTTCATGTGTTGCCGCGCCGCCGGTTAGTCTCCGGCCTTCTCCTCGATCGGCTTGCGGACTGGAACAGACGGCGGCTCCTCGGACGGCGGGGGCGCGCCGATCCCGTGAGGCTGCCACTTGGAGGCATCGGCGCGCAATCGGTGCGCGGCGCCGCCGCGGCTGTGGACGGCGTCGAACCCCTCGGGCTTGATGACAAGCTGCTCGCCATCCAGCAGGCTGGTCACCCCGGCCTGCCCCGGCTCGGGTCGCCGTGAGCGGCAATAGGCGCAGGTGCTGGCATCGTGCGGCTTGTACTCGGCCGGCTCCTGGTAAGTGGTGATCAGACCTTCGAAGTTGCGCAGCACCACGCGAGAGTCGCTCTGACTGAGCGCATAGTTGGGCATCAGCGGGATCTTGCCCCCGCCGGCCGGGGCGTCGACGACGAACGTCGGTATGGCGTATCCCGAGGTGTGGCCGCGCAGCCCTTCGATGATCTCGATGCCCTTGGCCACCGGGGTGCGGAAGTGGCCGGCGCCTTCGACCATGTCGCACTGATACAGGTAGTAGGGGCGGACGCGCATTCGCACCAGGTCCTGCACCAACTGGCGCTGGATATGGACGCAGTCGTTGATCCCGGCGAGCAGCACCGACTGGTTGCCCAGCGGGATGCCGGCCTTTGAAAGCCGGTCACACGCTTCCGCCAGCTCAGAGGTGATTTCGTTCGGATGGTTGACATGGATGTTCAGCCAGAGCGGGTGGTACTTCTCCAGCATCGCCGTCAGCTCGGCGTCGACGCGCATCGGCAGAAAGACCGGGACGCGCGAGCCGATGCGGATGATCTCGATGTGCTCGATCTCTCGCAGCCGGCCGATCAGTTCCTCGAGCAGCTTCGGTGCCAGGGTCAACGGGTCGCCCCCGGAGAGCAGGACGTCGCGCACCTGAGGCGTGCGGCGCAGGTAATCGAGCTGCATTTCAAACTCGGCCCGCGAGAACTGTTCCTTCGGATCGCCGACGATGCGCGAGCGCGTGCAGTAGCGGCAATAGGAGGCGCACTGTGTCGTCACCAGCATCAGCACGCGGTCCGGGTAGCGGTGCACCAGGCCGGGAACCGGCGAGTGCTCGTCTTCGGACAGCGAGTCTTCCATCATGCCGGTGAACGGCACCATCTCGGCAGCGGTCGGCAGGACCTGCTGCCGGACGGGGTCCGCCGGGTCGTCGGGGTCGATCAAAGACACAAAGTACGGCGTGATGTCCACCCGGAAAAGCCCGGGGGCACTCAGCGCTTTACGTTCGCTCTCGCTCAGCGGCAGGATCCGTTCCAGATCCTCCACGCTGTTCAACCGGTGGCTGAGCTGCCAGCGCCACGAGTTCCACTGATCGTCGGGGACGTCAGCGTAGGCCGGGGCGCGCTTGGAAGGAAAGACTCGCTTCGCCATGTGTTGCCTCCTCGAGGTCCGCAGGCCGGTCTCCCTGCGGGCAGGGGTTAAGGATAGCACGGAGGCTGGGTCCGCGAGGCACAGCCGGCCGATCTCGAGTTCCGGCTCGCATTGCCGCTCGCGTGCCAAACCGCCGGCTGGCGGGTTCCTGTGGCCGCCTCACCGTCACATCGGATGGGCTATGCGCAGCCGGAGTGCCGACTTGGCCGCCCAGGCTGGTCGCGCCTCCCCTTGCCCCTCGATCCCGGGCCATCAAGTGCCGATCACGGGCTTGGGTCGGAGGCCTCCTCGACACTCGATCGGGACCGGGCGCGGCATGCGGTGCTGCCTGCGCCCCAAATGGTGAATCGCAAGGCCGCATGCTTCGGCGCTGCCCTTCCCGAAGCATGCGGCCGCGGTGGTCCGGTCCGATGCCTTACTCGTCTTCCGCCAGACCCCAGACGATCGGGCCGCGCGGGACAGGCTGCGCCAGCGCGTGCGGACCGACGTCGGCATACATCAGCGAGTTCGAAGGGAAGCGCGTTGCGCTCGGCCGCCAGGTACAGGATCTCGGTGATCAGGTCCTGATACGGCATGCCTTCCGCCGCCGCCACGATGCACAGGTCGCTCACTTCCGGATTAAGACCCGGTAACGTGTTGATCTCCATCAGGCTGGGTTCACCATGGGCATCCAGCCGCAAGTCGACGCGGGACACATCGCACGCGCCGAGGACCTCGGCCGCCTTGCGCGTCAACTCGATCAAACGCGCCCGCAGTGACCGCGGGATGTTCGTCGGACAGATGTAGCCCGGCGCGCCCGGCGCACCGATGTCGTACCCCTTGGCATCATGTCCGTAGACACCGGGAGAGACGCTCACGCCGGAGTCGATCTCCATGATCGGGAAGAAGTGGTAGCCATCATTGTCATAGAGCCACGGCCGCCGGCGGACAGCCGGGAAGCCCGGATTGCCGATGTAGCCGACGGTGAACTCGCGCCCGGGGAGGTATTCCTCGACCAGCGCCGGCTGCTTGTAGGCCTCCACCGTCCGGGCGACACGCTCGGCCAGCGCCTTGGGCGTGCGGACGATGGCCCCCATGTCGATGCCCATTCCCGTGCCCTCGCGCACCGGCTTGACGAACAGCGGGTAGGACATCCCGGCGTCATCGACGTCGGCCGCCGAACGCGCCTCGAAGAATCGCGGCGTCGGCAGGCCGGCCTGCTGCCAGATTCGCTTGGTCTGCGTCTTGTCAAGCGAGATGGCGTTGGCCTGGACTCGCGAGGCGGTGTAGGGGATGCCGAGGAGTTCACACAGGGCCGGTGCCTGGGCCTCGCGGCCGTCGCCGCCCAGTCCCTCGGCGATGTTGAAAACGATGTGGGGCCGCAGGTTGACCAGCGCCTCGGGGAGGGTCTGATCGGCACGGCAGAACGTCACCCAGTGCCCGTCCTCCTCCATGGCCCCGGCCAGGGCCTCGATCGTCTCGCGTCGGTCGAACTCTGAGCCGGCATCGGAAGGCGCGTCCGGACCCCAGTCGATCTCATCCTTGAGGTTGGCCACCAACGCGATGCGCCACGGCGGCCGAAGGCGGCTGGGACTCGGAGGTTTCTTGTTGTGCGCTCGCGTGCTTTCGTACGTTCTCATCGGATTGACCTCATCTCACCTAGGTGTGGGTTTCGAGTTTCTAAAGAGAGAGCCATTCCGCTTCCGCAGATGGCCCTCCACGGAAAGGCTGCACGATTCTGCAGCGCGGCGTTGTCGGCCCATCGCATCTCAGGCTACGGACTCCTCCAGACGACTCGATTTCGGCAGCGGCTCCTCGAAGGCCCAATCGAGCTCGAGGGGCCGCAGCTTGACGACTTCGAGTGCCGCCCGGCATGCCGTGCACTTCGTGCGCTCTCCAAGTTTGGGAGCGGATTCGAAGTCCACTTGGCTATGGCACTCCGGGCAGGCAGCTTGCAGCATGTTCCTCCTGGCAATGCAGCTTCACGTGCTCGTACAGGAGAAACCTTATCGCCTTCCTGCGCAAACCGTATTGTCCAAATGTGTAAAGTCCGTACAAACAGCCCCCATATCATACCATCTTTGTACAACCCATGGCGGACGCGCCCAGGAAGGGGATACGGCTGGCGGTCATGGTCTTCCTCGTGTCTTGCCGGGGGGCCACCGCCTCCCGCCTTCGGCCGGCTGTTCTCCAGCCGATCCGTGCCGGGCCCTAAGATGACGATTCGGACGTCGCCGGCAGTCGTCACCAGCCTCCGGGTTGGATCGCAGATGGACATGGGCAGGGCGAATTTCGGAACTGTGGGCTTGAGAGTGGATTACTGCTGTTCGAGGCAGAAGCGGTAGCCGATGCCGGGGATCGTCTCGATGAAGCGTGGTTTATCGGGATCAGGCTCGATCTTGTGACGGAGCCGCGAGACAAGACCGCGCACCAGGTCGCGATCCCCCTCGCCCGCGTAGCCCCACACGCGTTCGACGATCACCTCGGTGGGGACGACCTGGTCGCGATTGGTCATCAGGCTGTAGAGCAGGCGGAACTCAAGCTGCGTGAGGCGGCAGGCTTCCCGTCCGGCAACGATGACAGTGCGCGTCGCCGGATCGAGCGAGATCTCCTGCAAGTCGAGCCGCGGCAGCATGAAAGCCGGAATGGCGCCGCTGCGGCGCAGCACAACACGCGCGTACTCGGCGACGAGGCGCGGCGCCGCCGGACGGGCAAGGACAAGATCCGCACCGGCGCGCAACAGCCCGAGCAGTTGCTCTTCGCTGGGCGGTTCGCAGAGGATGATGACTGGGATCTCGGTGACGGCCCGAATGGCGTTCACCTGCTCGAGCGCCGGGCCCGGCGCGTCGAAAGCCAGGACGATCAGGTCGGCGGGGAGTTCGGACCAATTGGTGAGGATTCGCGGAAGATCGGTGCCCGGAGAGACGGCCAGCCCGGCATGCCGCAGGACGAAGGTCAACACCTCGCGCTCGTCGGAGTCGTTGGCGATCAGGAAGGCCTGCATGCTGAATCACCCTTGCGGCTCCAGCATACCATGGAGCCCACGACAGGGCGTGCCGGCGAGGCCCCCACCCCGTCCGCGCGCAGATCGAATCCGTGGTAACATATCCCCAATCGTATTGCCGGTTTTTCGGGCTCCAATGCCGTCAGACCCACATATGGGAACGACGGCATTGTGGCTCTCCGCCGGACACTGAGGAGCCGATCGCATGGATGTCAAGCTGTATGTTGGGAACCTGACGTACTCGACGACCGAGGACGAACTGCGCACGATGTTCGCCCAGGCCGGCACCGTGACTTCGGTGGCCCTGATCAAGGACCGCGACACGGGTCAATCCAAGGGGTTCGCCTTCGTCGAGATGAGCACGCAGGCAGAGGCCCAGAAGGGCATCACCCTGTTCCACGGCAAGGCGCTGAACGGCCGCGACCTTACGGTGAACATGGCTCGCCCACGCGAAGAGCGCGGCGGCTTCGGTGGCGGCGGCGGTGGTGGTGGCGGGGGCGGCGGCTTTGGCGGCTCACGT
This sequence comes from uncultured Chloroflexia bacterium, assembly GCA_963777165.1. Classification (GTDB taxonomy): domain Bacteria; phylum Chloroflexota; class Anaerolineae; order Anaerolineales; family E44-bin32; genus DYJB01. Next base: position 195,793 of record CAVZPO010000023.1, on the reverse strand, counting down.
GGCGGGTTCGGTGATTCACGCGGCGGCGGCAAGCATCGTCGCTAGAGGCAGCGTATGCCATTCGCGGTCAACGACCGGGTCGTACATCCCCTGCATGGAGTTGGAAGGGTCGTTCGTCTAGCAACCCGTCAATTCGACGCGGGGTCCACACGCCTGTACTACGAGATCATGCTCAGTAAGGGCACGATCTGGGTACCGGTCGAGGGGAGCGTCGGCGGGCTTCGCCCGCTGACGGCCAGGGGTGAACTGTCGCGCTACCGCAGTTTGCTCAGCAGCCGGCCGGCGCCCCTCGCCGCCGACCATCGGCAGCGACAGCTCGAGGTGTCGGAGCGCTTGAAAGCGGGCACGCTGCGCGCCCGGTGTGAGGTCATTCGGGATCTCACCGCCCACGCCTGGCACAAACCACTCTGCCAGTCGAGCGCCGCGCTGCTCCGCCTGGCCCACGAGGCGCTGGACGAAGAATGGGCAGCCGTGGACGAGGTACCGGTCCATGAAGTCACGCGCCAAGTTCAGGCGCTGCTGCTCGAAGGCCGGCGGGCGTACGAACACTAAGCAACCGGTCCCGCAAGGGACCGGTTTTCTTTTCCCCTGAGGCTCGCTCCGAAACAGGTTGAACCGGGCCTCTTGGCGTGACGTAGCTCGCCGAAAAATCGGGCGCTAGAACGTCCGCAGAGGGACCGGGGCGAAGACCAGCAAGAACAGCACCAATCCGGCGAAGGCGAGGACTTGTCTGCGGGGATCGAGCGGCGTGATCTGATCGAGCGGCTCCGCGTGCACGCGCCCGAGGACGAACAGCAGCACCGCCCAGATCCACCACCCCTGCCACAGGAACCCCATCAGGGCCAGCGCACCCACCAGGAACGGCCAGAGCCTGCGCACGCGCGATCCGAGCAGCACATACATCAGGTGACCGCCGTCGAGCTGTCCGGCAGGGATGAGGTTCATCGCCGTCACCAGGAGCCCGGCCCACCCCGCCCATGCCACCGGGCTCAGGAAGACATCGCGGCCGCCCAGGGGCGCCGGCAAGCCGGTCAGCATGTAGCGCAGCCAATAGATCGCCGGAGCCACGCCGCCAAACGTCGCCGGCGACGGCAGCCACTCGCCTTTGACCATCCACTTGGCGAGCAGGTAGAGCAGCGAGTTGCCCTCGAGCACGCCGATCTCACTCGGAACGCTTGGCAGCACCTGCACCTTCGAGAGCCACAGGCCGAGCAAGAGCACGGGGATCGTCACCACCAACCCGGCGACCGGGCCGGCCAACGCGATGTCCATCATCGTTCGCCGATCGCGCGGGGGCTCCTTCATCTGGATGAAGGCACCCATCGTGCCGAACACGCTGCCGGGGAACGGGATGAAGAAAGGCAGCGTGACCTCGGTCTTATGGTGGCGCGCCATCAGGTAGTGCCCGAATTCGTGGGCCGTCAGGATCGCCAGCAGGCTGACGGCGAACGGAAGGCCCGAGGGAAGGTTCAGGATCAATCCCCGCAGCGTCAAGGGGCCGCTGTAGCCGTAGAGTTCACCCGCTAGCAGCACACTCAGCACGGTCAACAGGAACATCAATACATTGACGCGCGGGCTTGCCGTCCTGCCGACCGGGACGCCTTGTCGTGCCAGCACGACGTGCTGCCCTTCTTCGAGCCGGAAGAGCAGCGTCATCCCCTCCTGGCGGAAGGCAGGGGCCAGCTGGTCATAGGCCTGCTGCGAGCCGACCACCAGGCGGCCGCGATAACGCGCCGCGTAACTCAGCCCCGCTCCGCCCGGCGTGTAGTCGGTCACCTGCATCACACGCCGGACAGCGGGCAACAACCGCTCCGCAAGGGTCTCACTCGCAACCGTCTCAGTCTGCATGGTCACCACCAGAAACCAAAGGCGGGAGTGGATGGGAGTTCGAACCCACCGCGGCCCGTTGAACGGCCCGCCGCCGGTTTTGAAGACCGGGGAGCCCACCGGGACCCAACCACCCCCGCGGGCAAGGATACTCCTGCGCCGGAGGGGTGACAAGGGAACCAGGACTTCGCCTTCCACGCCAAGGGTACAATCTATGGCGCCGGTCCGCGGATGGAAGCGCATGACGACGCCTGATCTGCCTCACGCCCGCCCACGCATCACGCAGCGATCCGCCCGAGGCACGTGGCTCGTGTTCGTCGCGCTCGTGCTGGGCGGGTGTGCACCGGCCGTGTCGACGCCAACGTCGGTGCCGACCGCCTGGGTGCCGATCCCGCTCAATCCGGATGCAACACCGGGCACGCCGACCACCTCGCCGATCCCGATCACGCCGCTACCGACGCTGGCCCCCATCGCTCCCATCTCGGAGTCCGATTGGGCGCGCGGTCCGGCGGACGCCCCCATCACGCTGCTGCTGTACTCCGACTTCGACTGCTCGACGTGCGCCGGCCTTGCGGGAGTGATCTCCGAGTTGCTGGCCATGCATCCGGACGACATCCGCCTCATCTTCCGCGATTTCCCGCTGCTCACGATCCGCGAGAAGTCGTCGTTGGCAGCGCAAGCCGCCGCAGCGGCCGGCGAGCAGGGCCGCTTCTGGGAGATGCATGATCTGCTCTTCACCCGCTACGACGAATGGGCGGCCCTCACCCCGGAGCAGTTTGTCACCTGGCTTGGGCGGGCCGCGACGGGCGCCGGCGTACACGCCGCTCAGCTCCTGGAAGATCTCCGCTCCCGCCGCTTTGAGCCGGATGTCGCCGAGGCCTACAACCAGGCCGTCGCCTCAGGCATCCCCGGCACACCGTTCCTGTTCTTCAATCGCGACCTGTTCTTGCTGCCGCCGACGCTCGAAAACCTGGAGGCCAATGTTCGCCTGACCCTGTTGACCGGACGCCAATTCGCCTCCCCGCCCCCCATGACGCTTGATCCCGCGGCGGACTACTATGCACGCCTGCACCTCAACGTGGGCGACGTGCTCATCGACCTGTATGAGGACAGCGCGCCGCAGGCAGTTAACAGCTTCGTCTACCTGGCGCGAAACGGGTGGTATGACGACACCCCCGCCTACCGTGTCGTGCGTGGACAGTACGTCGAGCTCGGCGACCCGAGCGGCACGGGCTTCGGATCCCCTGGCTACTCCTACCAGCTCGAGTACACTCCGGCGCTTGCCTTCGATCGACCGGGCATGGTCGGAGTGGCGAGTGACGATCCATCGACGAACGGCAGCCGGTTCTTCGTTGCGCTGACGGCCCTTCCCATGTACGACGGCGCGCGGACCGTCCTCGGGCAAGTGGTGTCCGGACTCGACCTGTTCGACGCGCTCCTGGCACGCGATCCCCTCACCGATCTGCTGATCGAACCGCAGGCTGTCATTCTTGACGTGATCATCGAGGTCCGGTGACCAAGTCCGCGGTTCCCGTCCCACGCCTCGACCTCGCGCTGCTGGTCGTCGGACTGGCAGGCACCGGCCTCAATCTGTCCGGCGCCCTTGGGACGCTGGCAGTGACCCTGATGGCGTATTCCCAAGGCGATTCGCAAGCGGCCGCGCTCGGGACCTGGGCCTCGGGCAGTCTATTGGCGATGGCCCTGGCCGGGGTCCCGGCGATCGTCCTGGGGCTGCGTGGGGTCTTCGGCCGTCCGCCCGATCCGCCGATGCGACCGACGGCGGCCTGGCTTCCGGCCGCCGTCGGTTTGGCGTTCCCCCTCGCACTCTTGGCCGGCGCCTGGATCTTGGCGCGCCCTGATCTAATGCTGATCGCCATCCCGGTCCACATCGCCACGGCTGTCCTGCCCGTGGCCCTCGCCGTCCTGCTGGTGCACAGCAGCGGCGCAGCCATAACCCTGCGCCGCCTGTGGTCGCAGTTCCTGGTTGGGCTGTGGGGAATGCCGATCGTCGCCATCGTCCTGGAAGTCGCCACCCTCCTGCCTGTGGTCGCGATCACCGTCGCCGGATTGGCTTCGTCGCCGGACATCCGGCGGATGGCCGAGCCGCTGCTCCAGGGAACACAAACTCCGGGCGTCACCACGGACGAGACGGTGCTGCGGCTGTTCCTGCATCCCTGGGTACTCGTAAGCCTGTTCGGATACGTCTCGGGACTGGTGCCCCTGATCGAAGAGGCGGTCAAGAGCCTATCCGTTCTCCCGATCGCCCGACGGCTGTCACCCACTGGAGCATTCGTGGGGGGCGCAGTGGGTGGCGCGGGCTATGCGCTCTTCGAGGCGCTCTTCCTGACTCAGCCGGATCCTTCGTGGTTGACGACGATGATCGGGCGCGGCGGGGCATCGTTGATGCACGCTTTCACGGCGGCGATCACCTGCTGGGGCATTTCTCAGGTGGCCGCCGGCCGCCGCCGGTGGGGGCGCCTGGCGCTGGCCTACCTGGTGTCGGTGGGGATGCACGCGGCATGGAACGCCACCGCCATCGGGCTTGGGATCGTGCAGGTCAATATGGAGATCGGCGCCCTGGAGCTGCCCGGCGGATTGGAGATGCTCATCGTGCGCGGCGCGCCGATCCTGTTGACCACCCTCAGCCTGACGGCGCTCGTCGGCCTCCCGCTCGGCGCCATCCGGCTCCGGCGGGCGGAGATCGCACGGAGCGGATCGGCGACGGACGGACCACTCCCGGGGTAGAATGGCGGGGTTGCCTGACCCCTCATCTCCAACCACAGGGTGTGATGCATGGGCTTCGATCTCATCCAACTCATCGAGACGGTCGGCTACTTCGGCCTGATCGCCATCATCTTCGCCGAGTCGGGACTGTTTTTCGGTTTCTTCCTGCCGGGCGACAGCCTGCTGCTGACGGCGGGGCTGCTCGCCTCACACGGCGACCTGAAGTTGTGGGTCCTGCTCGTGACGCTGGCGCCGGCGGCGATCCTGGGCGACAACGTCGGGTACTGGTTCGGCAAGAAGGTCGGTCCGCCGATCTTCAGCCGTGAGAACTCTCTCCTGTTCCGGCGCAAGAACCTGCTGGCAGCCAAGGCGTTCTACGAACAACACGGCGGCAAGACGATCGTGCTGGCGCGTTTCATGCCCTTCATCCGCACCTTCGCTCCGATCGTCGCCGGGGCGGTCGAGATGCCCTACCTGCGATTCGTGACCTGGAACATCGCCGGAGGGGTCCTGTGGGCGACGGGGCTGACGCTCGCCGGCTACTTCCTGGGAGAAACCATCCCGGGGATCGACCGCTACTTCCTGATCATCATCGTTGTCGTCATCCTGATCTCGGCCCTGCCCAGCATGATCCACATATGGCGCGAATACCGGCACGAAGCCTGGGCCTTCGTGCGCCGACGTCTCGGGCGAGCGGCGTCCACCCCTGAGCCGCGCAACGAGCCGCCCTCCTCCTGACGATTGCCTGCACGCCTCGCCTGAGGGGCGCGGCACCATCCCCGGAAACCCAATCAAGGCCGGCGTCTCGGCGCCGGGTTTGCTTTCGTGCCTCTGACTCCCCCCGAGTCACCGTGCGGGAGCGTATCTCGCCAGGCTTTCTTGACCTGCCGCTTCGCCTGTGCTACATTCCTCGCCAGCCTGCCGCAGGATTGCTCCTTGCCCAAGACCCGCACCGATCAGATGGTCGATCGCCTGCGCGACCTGCAGGCCTCCACGACCGATGTGGAAGCCTCGGCGGTTGTAAGCGTCGACGGTCTGACGATGGCCTCCGCGCTTCCGGCCTCGGTCGAAGAAGACCGCGTGGCGGCCATGTCGGCCGCCATGCTGTCTCTGGGCGAGCGCATCTCCTCGGAGCTCGGACGCGGCAAGCTCGATCAGGTCTACATCAAGGGCCAGACAGGATTCGTCATCCTGATGGCCGTCGGCACCGAGGCCGTGCTGACGGTGTTGGCCCGTCCGCAGACCAAACTTGGCCTGCTGTTCCTCGACATGCGCCGCACGGCTGAAGATCTGGCCGCGCTGCTGTAGGCGAGGACGAGGGTCGATCCGGTGACGTCCATCCCGAAAAGCGGCTACGGCTACCCGAACCTCGCTGCGCGCATCTTCCTGCTTGAGCTCGAGAACCTGATGGGCAAGAACGGCGTGAGTGCCTTGCTGAATCGCGCCGGGCTGGAAGCCTGGATTACGGCGCTGCCGGCCGACGACACCGAGCGGGGCGTGGACTTCGCCGAGTTCTCCGCCCTGTTGGCCGCGCTCGACGATCTCTACGGGCCGCGGGGCGGCCGTGGGCTGGCGCGCCGTGCCGGATGGGCGGCCTTCCCGCAGTTGATGACCCGCCTGGAGGCGCTCCAACCGCTGGTCGATCTGCCGACGCGGGCGATCACCCCCACCGAGAAGCTCCAACTTGCCCTGCAATCCCTGGCGGAGGCGTTCTCGCAGGCCAGTGACCAGCTGTGCTCGGTCTCCGATGACGGGGAGTCATTCTCCTTCCACATTCAGCGCTGCCCGGCGTGCTGGGGAAGGAAGGCGGAAGATGGACCGGCGTGTGCTGCACTTGCCGGTCTGCTCGACGAATGTGTCCACTGGCTCTTCGGCGGGGAGCCGACCCGCCTTGAGGAAACCGAGTGTATCGCCCAAGGAGGGACCGCCTGCTCCTTCCGCCTCCCCAAGCCCGCCGACTGAGCTCCCATGCGCGCCCTGACCATCGTCATACCCACCTACAACGAGGCAGATAACCTCCCCGCCCTGGCCCGCGCCGTGTGGGACCTTCCGCTTCCGGGAACGCGCCTCCTGATCGTCGACGACGGCTCGCCGGACGGCACCGGCGATCTGGCGGAAAACCTGGCCCGCCAACACCCCGGCCAACTGAGTGTCATCCATCGCCCGGGAAAACTCGGGCTTGGCTCTGCCTATATCGCCGGATTCCGCGCCGCGCTCGACGCGGGTGCCGAGGCCATCGGGCAGATGGATGCCGACTTCTCCCACGCCCCCCACTACCTGCCGGGTTTCCTCGACATGCTCGAATTGGCGGATGTGGTTCTCGGGTCGCGCTATGTCCCCGGGGGCGGCGTCGACCGGCGCTGGGGCGCGGGGCGCAAGCTGCTGTCCAGCTTCGGCAATACGTATGCCCGCCTGATCCTCAACCTCCAGGTGCGCGACGGCACGGGCGGCTTCCGGGTTTGGCGGCGCGAGGCGCTGCTCGGCATGCCGCTCGACCGCATCCGATCCAACGGCTACGTCTTCCAGGTCGAGATGGCGTACGTGGCGCAGCGCCTCGGGTATGAGCTGGCTGAGGCGCCGATCTACTTCGAGGACCGCCGCATCGGGCAGTCGAAGATGTCGTTCCGGATCCAGATCGAGGCCGCGCTGCGCGTGTGGCAGGTGCTCCTCTTGCACCGGAAGCTGACGCCTGCCCGGCGGCCCGGCGGCCGCGCCTCAGACGCCCGCACGGTCTGACGTCGATCCTTCCCCTTGCTCGGCTACCAGAATTCGCGCCAGCCGCTCCCAGTCCACCAAGGTCAGCTCTTGCGGGCGTGCCTCCGGCCGAATCGAGGCATGGTCCAGCATGCGCGTGACCCCTGCCGCCGGCTGGCCAACGGCGGGGGCGAGTGAATTGCGCAGCTGCTTGCGTCGCTGTTGAAAGCCGGCGCGCGCCAGACGGAAGAACGCCGGGAGGATCTCCGCCGGGATCGCCGGCTCTGGATGTCGGTCGATTCGCAGTACGGCCGAGTCGACCTGCGGCTCGGGGAAAAACGCGCCGGCCGGGATGCCTGCCATGCGCCGTGCCGCACCGTACACCTGGACGCTTAGCGCCAGCAGGCTCATCTCACCCGCCGTGGCCACGATGCGATCGACCACCTCCGCCTGCAGCGTCAGGACGACGCGATCCGGCCCGTGCGGCATCTCCATCAGCCGGCGAAGCAGGTGCGAGGTGATCTGGTACGGGATGTTGGCGACCACGCGGAAGGCCCCGTGCAGGGTCAGCGGAGTGAGATCGAGGCGCAGGATGTCGTCCTGGATCACGCGCACGTTCGCCAGGCCACCGACGACCTCGGTCAGAGGTGGGATCAACCTCGCATCGAGCTCCACGGCCCAGACCTGGCGGACCACGCGCGCCAGGCGGACGGTGAGCGTCCCTACCCCGGCACCGATCTCGAGCACCATGTCGCTCGGCCCCAAGTCCGCCGCCTGGAGGATGCGTTCAAGGCCCGCCGGGTCTACCAGGAAGTTCTGCCCCAACCGCTTGTCCGGACGCAGGCCGTGCCGGCGCAGGACGGCGCGTGCATCTACGAAATCGTTCGAGGTTGAGGGGATGTGCAGCGCCTCGACGCTCACGGGAAGATCACGGGCACATCAGGCGGGACGGGGGCGAGGAAATACACCGTCGTGTAGCCTGCCCATGTCACCCAGTCGTCGTCCGAGTACCCCAGGTCGATCCAGAGGCCCCGGCAACCACCGCACATATCCTCGGTCGTGGCGGTGCCATACCCGGGGATGTAGACCGGAATGCCCCAGCCAAGCGCGTAATACCAGTCGCGTGTGACCGCGATGACCCCACGCTGCACTGGTTTGCCGCTTGACGTTCCCGGGTAGCAGCGGCCCCCGCCCGAACGGCACGGCGAGTACGACGTGGCATACACCGGCACGGCGCGGTAGTACTGAAGCGGGCCATACTCGGTCTCGAGCGTCTTGAGGACGATCTTGGTCCCGTAGGCGACGACCCTCGGGCGGGGCTCGACGGCCCGCCATTCTCCCTCCGCCGTGCGGCTGACCTCCGCCCCGTCTTCGAACCGAACTCGGACGCGCTTCGCCTGCATACCGTACGCACCGGGGTCGATGACCTCCCGCGTATCGAGCTCGAGTTCCGCGCTGTACTCGGGCGTCGTCGTTGGCGCGACCGGGACCTGTTCGACAAGCACGTCCTCGCGCACGCGGACGACGCGTACCTCCCCGCTCGTGGGGAGGGGCTCGGAGGCGGACGGGCTCGATCGATCCAGCCCCGCGAGCGTGACCCCGGCCTGCGCCAACGCCTGCCCGACGGTCGGTCCGGCCGCCATCGCCTGTAGCGTGATTCCGTCGACGGTGACCTCGATCGGGCGCGACGGCAGGTAGGCAGCCGAGCTCGAGGTCCGTCAGCCGAGCCTGCGCGCGCGGGGCAATCGAGTCACCCTGCCGCAGGCGGATGCCCGCGTCGATCAGCGCCTCGCCCAACGTGCTGGCGGAAGACCAGATTTCAGTTGTGCCGATGGGTTGGCTGAGGGCCAGTGCCCGGCCGCGATCAAGTCGCAAGCGTCTCGGCATGTGTTCGAGAGGCAACGTGGGCTCGGAGACGGGGATCCCATCGGCCCACACCCGGTCAGATGGGAAGCTTCGCAAGCCGGCGGAGGCCAAGATATCTGTCGGCGTTGATGCCGCTGTGGTCACCCACTCCGCGCCTTCGGGAGACTGGACCAGGATTGGGCGTGCCTGTCGGAACTCGATCCGATCGACTTGCCGGAGGGGCGTGTCCGCGGCCGGCTGGAGGAAGTCGGATGAGGTCACCGTCTCTCCAGCGGACTGCAGCGCGCCGCCGACGGTTGCGGCGTGAGTGTAGATCGTTCGCTCCACGCCGCCGGCGACGAGAGTCACGCGGCGGGCGGTCCCCAGGTAGACAATCACCGCACCCAACGCCGCCAACACGGCTGCAGCGGCGATCACCTGCCCCAGCGGACGATTCCGGACCCAGCCGAGCGCATTCATGGCTGGCGGCGAGTATACCACCCGGGTCTCGCGCCCGGTCTGCATGTAACCTTCGCTGGTTCTCTTCGTCCAAAGGATTGGACCGATTGCAATTTCCCAAGAGGCGCGGATGCCGATCTACGAATACGACTGCGGAGCCTGCGGGACGAGGTTCGAGGAGCTAGTGTTCTTGACCTCACGGCCGAAAACTGTCATCTGCCCGGAGTGCAAGAGCGGGCAGGTGAGCAAGCGGCTGTCGCTGATCGCCGCGTCGGCGAATGGCGAGCACGGAAAGTCCATCTGCCTCCGCCGCGTGCACGACCAGCACCTGAGGGGTGAGCCGCTAGCCGGCCGTGAGCCGGCGAAGAATGCAGACGGGCCGGGGCGATGCCCCGGCCTTTGATTCGAGGTGCTGGAGTCCGGAGCGCCGGTGGGCGGATCTACAGCCGTCGAGCTAACTGGCGGGGTTCGGGCAGGCGAAGGTTGGAGTTGAGCGCCCGGGCCGGCACCCGGCGGCACCCGGAGACACCCCCTTACCGCTGCTTCCTCTCGGACCTGACGGGGTTCGAAGGGCTCCGCCGCGCCGGACCCGCCCGAGCGCTCGCGGCCAGCATACCGCCCTGCCCTCGAGACTGTCAACCCGCAATCCGCGACGGCGTGACCGGTGGCGGCGCGCCGTCGTTCCCTGCCGTCAAGAAATCGACACCGCTCGCGCGGTGTCGGCTGGCGGTGTCTGTCTTGAAAATATCCGAACGGAACTGGCTGGGCTCGGCGGGCGGAATTCCCCCCACACCCCCCTTCCGCCCGCCTCGCCTTGAACCGGAGCGGAAAGGACGATTTCAAGTTTTTCTTTGGCGGCAAATTCTTTCAGTTACTCTTGTCCTCTATTTTTTTGGATCAAAATCCACTGTCCATTCAATTCCGTATTTGTCTCTAAACATTCCAAAATAGGAACCCCAAGGGCTGTCCTCAATTGGCATTTCTACTTTCCCACCCGCCGAAAGTCCGTTGAATAGCTTCTCTGCTTCTTCTTTGCTTTCTGCACTGATTGAGATTTTTGATCTATTTTCGTTTTCGTTTACCCGTCCCATACTTTCTGGAACGTCATTGGCTATCAGAATGTTCTTGCCAATAGGCAAAGCAATATACATGATCTTATCTGCTTCATTATCTGCTACGGGGAATTCAGGGCTTGATAGGTCTTTGAAACGAGTAATCCTTGCGAACTCTCCACCAAATACAGATTTGTAGAATGTAAATGCTTCTTCGGCATTTCCGTTAAAGTTGATGTAAGGATTGATTGTTGCCATAATGTCTTTCCTTTCTGTCAATTCTTATAATGGACCTCTTTGCTATATCAAATCTTCGATTGAAACGTCCAGCGCTTTAGCGATTTTCGCTATCACTTGAACACTTGGCTGCTTCTCCTAACTGGCGGAGAGGGTGGGATTCGAACCCACGGAGCCTTGCGGCTCACGCGCTTTCCAAGCGCGCGCGTTAGACCAGACTACGCTACCTCTCCACGTTTCGCCGGCCCTCTCCGGGGCCGGCGTCGGGATTATAGCATGCGGACCACTGCCTCTTCACCCCCCGACGGGTGGCTGGCCATCTGAGACGTGGATCCGCGGACATTCGTTCCAATGAACCCAGACCCACATGCCAAACCTGGCGAACTGACAAACTGCGGTCGAATCGCCCACCCTGAGCCAGCCGGCCATGGCCGGCTCGCCGAGCGCCGCATCGAGCAAGATTCCGGCTGTGTCCATCGGCATCGAATGCAGGCCGATCCCGTTCAACGCATCGTAGAAGACGATATCGCTGACAAATACGGCGGGAACGTTCTGGATCGCCGCCAGATGCAGGATCTGAACCCGACACAACCCCGGTGGCATAGGCACACTGCCGTCGTCGGTTCGTCCGATGGCAGCGGCATGGCTCGAGACGATCCCGCCCCCCGCGTGAAGAACGACGACCTGCCGAGCCGGGTCGGCCTCGATCCAGACTGCCAGAGGGTCGATTTCATCGGGAGGCGGGACGTGTGTGGCGGTCAACTCAAGAACAGGTTGTGGGAGCGCCGCCGGCGCGACCGCGCATGCCGCGCTCCACAGTCCGATCAGTAGGAGCTACCCGCAGCGGGCGGAAGCCTCCAACGGTCTAGCCGTCAGGCAACTTGAGCACCCATACGGCCCGGTCCGCCCAGGACGTGAACGCCACTCGGGTTCCGTCGGGGGAGACGAGCCAGTCTGCATTGGCGATCAGGAGCGAAGTGAGCATCGGGTCGGTTAACTGAATGGCACGCCCGGCAGCCGGATCAACCTCGAATATCGAAGGCGGTTGCGCAACGGTCAACGGGATCAGCAGCAAGTGTCCTTCGTCCCGCCAGCGGTACGCGCCGAAGGGAGTGACCTTGGAGATCGAACTCCCATCGATCCGCAAGACCCAGAGCCCGTTCTGACCTGGATCGCCGGTGAAGGCGGCGTAGAACGCCACCCAACCCCCGGCTGGCGAGAGTAGTACGTCACGGGGCCGGAGAACCTGGTGGATCAGGATCGGGTCCGAGCCGTCCAGCGGTATCGACCAGATGCCCTCCTGCCCGCCGGCGCCAATTCGGCCGGTAGCGACCAGCGCCCGGTCGCCCTGCGCCCAGCCCACCAGCCCACCGCCGATAGTCGTCGCCAGCACTCGCTCCCCGGCGCCCGTCACTTCCCCCACCCACAGGGCATGCTCGCGCACGTCGGGATGCGCGATGCCCTTGGAGGTGACGTCCCAAGCCACCTGGCCCCCGCCGGAGTCGAACCGAAGTTCTCGGCCATCATTGTCGATTGTCCAGCTCTCGCCATTCACCCGACGAGTCACGCGCACTCGCGTTCCCTCCGCCTCGACCGCCAGCGAGCCGTCCGGAGAGAAGGCCGCAGGCCGCTCCCACGCAACCACAGTCGATCCTCCCTCGACGGGTACAGCGAGCACGTGGGCCGAATCCTCCGCCGAGGCCTGTGCGAGCACCAGGAGCGATCGCGAATCCGTCGTCCAGCCGATGGGGATGCAACAGTCCGGGTCGGTCAGGCGCGACAGCCCGAGCGTCCCAAGCGGCGTCGGGGTCGGACCGCCGCCCCCGACCTCGGTGGAGCGCAGGAGGCCGCCTCGCGCAGCGGCCTCGGCGCCGATCGCCGGCGCAGGCGGATGGCGCGCCGAGGCAAGAATCGCCAGCAGGCCGAGGGCAGCGGCGCCGACGGTCAGGGCAATCACGCGGAGCCGGAGCTCACCAGTCAGGCGGCCAGGTCGTCGCATAGTTGTTGAGCAGCGGCTGCCCGAATTTGATCGTGGGCTGGTCGGCCATGTCGGTCCAACGCGTCGGCTGGTCGCCGTCGATCTGAAACGCCTGCGGAAGGCCTCCTGCCAGCGCGATCCTCTCCCAGTCGGCCTGAATCAGCGCGATCGGGTTGTACGCGTGATCGTGGCGCGGTGCGCTCCGAATCTCGAGATGCAGGTGCGGACGCGAGGCGCAGGTCAGGTCGGGGTCGCCCACCACGCCGATGGGGTCGCCGGCCTTGACCTCATCGCCGATGCGCAGTTGCGATCGCTGGCGCAGATGCCCGTAGAGCGAGCCATACCCGTTGGGGTGGTCGATGATCAGGTTGTGCGGCCCGGCGCCGTGGTAGGGATTGTCGACGGCCACGACCGTGCCATCCCCGATGGCCAGCACCGGCGTGCCGCAGGCTGCGTCGAAGTCGACGCCAAAGTGGATTCCCTGCCCCGCCCAGTAGGTCGCTGCACGGGCCCGGTAGGCGAAGATCGTGTTGCCGTAAAGCTGGCCGAGCAACCATGTATCCGGCCCCGGCGGCTCGGCGAACGGCAGCCGGAAGGGAGGCAGTTCGGCCTGAGGTGACGAGGGCAGAGGGAGGACGATGGCCAGCGCCAGGAGCGCGGCCGCAGTTCCCAGGCGCCGGACTCGGCGTCCGAGTAACGCGGCCCGTCCCTGCCGTTCGACTCCACCTTCAGCCACGCTGGATCTCCAGCCCTTCCGGACCGTGCGAGGGAAACAATCGCTCGAGGGCTTCCGGCGCGAAAGCGGCGACCATGTCCGACGAGAGCGCATTCGCCTTGCAGATCTCGGCGTAGAAGTCGACGCTCGGCCGGCGCGAGCGCGCCTGCGTCTCCGGATCCAGCCCCCAAAGGCCGAATCGTTGCGTCCAGCCGCGTTCCCACTCGAAGTTGTCGACCAGCGACCAATGGTAGTAGCCGCGGATCGGCGTCCCGATGTTGACCGCCTTCCACACCCGATGAATGTGGGCTGCCATGTAGCGCGGGCGCATTCGATCGTCGGCGTCCTCGACGCCGTTCTCGGTGATGTAGATCGGCAGCCCGTAGCTCCGAGCCCACTGCAGGGCGCGCGTGAATCCGTCGGGCTCATTGGCGATGAAACCCGTCGGGCTGAGATCGGCGCCGGCGGGGAAGAAGCCGTGGGTGAACAGCTGGTCCGGCCGGCGCAAATCGAAGGAGCAGCGTTCGACGGTGTAGTAGTTGAGCCCGATGAAGTCCTGCGTCCCGGCCACACCGGTCAGCCGTTCGCTCCGCCCGAGCACGTGAAAGCGACCGTCGACTGCGGCGCGCGGGATGGTCTCGTTGAACACACGCGATCGCAATCGGGCGATCTGTTCATCCAGCAGGTTTCCCGGCCGGGCGGGGGTGAAGCCGCGATAGTGATGGGCAAGCCCAACGAGCGCACCGGGTTGGAGCTCATGAATGGCGCGGTAGGCGGCCGCATGCGCCCGAGCGGCGTTGCGCAGGGCGCGGATTGCCTTGGGCATGCTGCCGGCGCCGGGGGGGAAATCGCGGCCGGCGTAGGCTGAGTAGGCCAGGACGTTAGGTTCGTTGATCGTCACCCACAGGCCGGTGAGATCGTGCAGGGCAGCGACGACCTTGCGGACGAAGCGCTCGAAGCGCGCTACGATGTCGTCCGACAGCCAGCCACCGCGCTCGGCCAGCCATCGCGGAGTGCTGAAGTGGTGCAGGGTGACCATCGGCATCAGCCCGCGCGCAAGTGCCCCGCGCAGCATCTGGCGGTACGCGTCGAGCGCCGAGTCATCCCACATTGCCGGTGAGGGCTCGATGCGTGACCACTCGACGGACAGCCGGTGCGCGTTCTGGCCCGTCTCCGCCGCGCGATCGAAGTCCTCTGCCCAGCGCCCACCCCACCAGTCGCAGGCCTTGCCGGAGCGATGACCATCGAGGATGTGCCCGGGCTGCTGCTCCCAGTCCCACCAATCGTTGTTGGTGTTGTCGCCTTCCACCTGGTGCGCGGCGGTGGCGGCGCCCCAAAGAAAGCCGGGTGGGAACGAGCACGTCGCACGGATCATCGTCACCTCGCCTCGCCCGCTGTCCCGCCCGGATCGCGCAACAGCGCCTGCGCCAGCAGACTGCGCTCGCCGGTCCGGCGAAAGCCCACCCAGTGCGCCTCGGCCTGTGCGGCGACATCCCCCTCACTCACCTGGTACACCGGCAACCGGCCCTCCGACAAGAGCTGACCGGCGATGGCCGCCAGCGCCGATCGCCGGTGGCCCTGGCCGGCGGCTTCCGGTTGCGATTCGACATACACCTCGGCAAACATGTCGCCCTTCCAGTTGACCCCCGCGCCGGCGCGCACGACATCCCCTGATCGGACCTCAAAGCGCGGCAGCCCCGAGGGGGATTGGCACGGCACGACCAGGACATTGATCTCCGGACGGAACGCCTTTGTGTCCAGGCGGTGGAGCTCAACGACGCGCGGTTCGCTCAAGTCCACGACCTCCTCCGCCCAGGCACGCTGCTCGACCGGCAGATGGAGCATCACCGGGCGACCGCGCTGCAGCGAGACGTTCAGCAGTGCCTGGAGTGCCGCCGCGCTTCCCACAAACGGAACCGCGAGCGGTCGGAAGAGATCGTAGCCCGTCTGGGCCAAGGCAAGGAACCCGCTCGGAGCATGGGGGACTTGATAGTAGCCGTAGACCACGACGCGATCGGCCGGATGCTGCAGCCCGTAGTAGGCCACCATGGCATCCTGCGGCAGACGCGGATCGAGGAGCGGCGCCAGCCGGTAGCGTTCAGTCGAGGCAATGCGCAGGACTTCAGCCATACCGGGCCGATTGTATCCCGTCCAGAGATCGCGGCAACCCGCGAATCGGCAAGCTGGATTGGCCACCAGTCGGGTCGTTCTCTCCCTGGCCTACGGGGTTTAACCTCCACGCTGTCGGTGAGCATTGGGATGAGATGAAGGGGGCGGGCGTCCCGATACGGATCTCCGACCCGCACCCTCTCGCGCAGCGCCGCAGGTGCCCCCGTTGTTGGGAGCAAGAGGAAGGGCTGTAGGTGCGAAAGTCACAATGCGAATCGGTGCGCCCACCCTCCCCTGCGTCGTGCTTCGTTGACCTTCGGCCCTTCCATGGGGAGCGTGTGGAGCGACCTTGCCCGGCCCTCCGAATGTGACTATAGTTGGTCCGAGGCAATCAGCGTCGTGTCGCGTGCATTCCAGATCGGACTCCTGATCACAGCTGCGGCTGTCCTTGTCACGGCGTGCACCACAGCGGCGCCGAGCCACGACGCACTTTTCCCCACCGCTCCCGAGTTTGAAGCATTCGTGGCCTCCCACGGCGGCTTCCGCGCGTTTGGGTCGGCGATCGAGCCGCGCGGCGAGGACGGCCAGCGGGTGCGGCAAGCGTTCGCCAACGCCGAGCTGGTTTACGATCCGGCGCGGCCCGACGGCGAGCGCGTCTCGCTGAGCGCGCTCGGCTACACCCTCGGCCTGGCCACGCCGGCGGTGGCGCCTGCGCTGCCCGAGGCGGTCTACTTCGAAGCGACGGGCCACGCGCTCGACCCCCGTCTGCAAGCCGGCTATGACCTGGTCGGCGGCGAGCCTGTGGCCGGTGCGCCGATCGCTGAGGCGGTCCTGCGCGACGGCTACCTGGTGCAGTACTTCGAAGCTGTGGGGATACGCCTGCGGCAAGATGGATCGGCGGGCGAGTTCGAGTTCCTGGCCTACGGCTACGCGGTGCGTGATGCGATTCGGCCCCCCGCGGGCATCGTGCTTCCTCCCGACGCGCGGGCCCGCCCGTTTGCCCTCTTCCTCGACCCCTACGGCGGCGAGGCGGTGTTCGGACGTGCTTTGACCGGCGCGTACGCCGCTGCCGACGGCGCGCTCGAGCAGGTATTCGCGAACGCCGTGCTGTATGCCCCCAGCGATGCCCCGGGTTCCGTCCGCTTGCGAGCGGTGGGCGCGGCGCTCGGCGCGCCCGACCCGCCGGTCACCGGCCCGAGCGACACCGTCGGGCTGTACATGCCACAATCCGGTCACTACGTCTTGTGGGCATTCGTCAACTTCTACCGGGGTCACGGGGCGGAGGCTGTGCTCGGCCTGCCCCTCGAGGAGGGCAAGACCCACGAGGGGATCTTGCGTCAGCGATTCGAGAACGTGGTCCTCGAATACCGGCCCGAACTGCCTCCGCACCTGGCCGTCCAACTCGCTCCGCTTGGCGTGGACTACGCTGCCACATCCGTCGCGCAGCCCGGAGGGACACCGGCGCCGGCAGCGACCGCCACGCCTCCGGCGGCGGTATGTGAGGGTGTGGCATTGGTCACCACCCTCCCGGATCTCGCCATCTTGCCCACGGGCGGCCTACAGCAGATTCGCGTCCAGGTGCGCCGTCCAGAAGGATCGCCCTGGTCGGGGGTGACGCCAATCGTCGTCGTGCATGCACCCGGCGGCGACGTGTATCCGGTGATCCCGCCGACGGACGGCGATGGACAGACGGCTGCCGCGCTCCGCCTTGAGGATCTGAGGACCGGCGAGATCGTCAACTACGAGGTGGTTGTGGCCGCCGAGCAGTGCACAGGCTACGCCATCGGTCAGTTCGCCGGCGGTATGTAGCTCGCGCCAGCGCCGGCTTACGGAGCGACCAACGCCTCGGCCAGGACCTCCACCCGATCAATCCTCGGGCCGAGGCTAAAGACGGTCAGGCTGCCCTCGCTCTGCTCCCCCGGGCGCATAGCGTCGGCCGGCTCCCATTTTGCGAACCCGATCACCTGCCCTTGATCGTCCAGGGCGAATAGGCCGATGGCCAGCCGCCACAGTGTGGCGGAGTCGGCCGGCACCTTGACGCTGACCGCGACCTCCCAACTCAGCTGATCTGCGCTCGGCTGCGTGCGAGTGATTGACCAATCCAGGGACGCATACCGCGATTCGGCCCCTTGTACAGGAACAGCCATCGTCAGCGCGGCGACCGCCCGGGAGAATTCCGGCACCGGCGGGGCGAGGTAGGCCGCCAGCACCATAACCTCATTCTCAGGCAGCAGGTTGAGCGGAGGGTACACGGCGACGGTCATCATCGGCTCGCCCTCCGATCCGACGAGCGTCAGTAGCCCGCTCAACCCCTCGACGGGGCTGCCAGTTGTGTTGGTGACACTCACCAGACACCACAATCCGCCGGAAGCGCTGGGATAGCAGCGCGGGTCTGAAGTCTGCAGCGGGAGCGGTGTGGGCGTCGGGATGGGTGTGGCTGTTCCCTGGCCCCCGGGAGCGGGGATCAGCAGCTGCTGCCCGATGCTGAGGAAGTCCGGGTTAAGTCCGGGGTTCGCCGCCAACAGTTCTTCGCGGGTCAGGCCATACGCCAGGGCGATCCCAAGGAAAGTGTCATTGGCGCGGACGGTGTGGGCCCGTGGGGTTGGCGAAGGCCCAGCCGTCGGTAGGAGCGCGAGGGTGGCGTCGGAGCCACCGGCCATTGTGGGCGCCACGGTCGAGCGATAGGGCTGCAGGGTGGCGGTGGCCGGGAGGGCGGTCGCCGTTCCTCTGGGTGCACATCCGGCCAGGACTCCGGAAACCGCAGCGGCGAGCAAGGCGCGGACCCAGCCGTCCATGTCGGCGGATTATACCAAAGGGGGGGTGGCGTTGTCCGTGCGGGCCGGCTATGCTAGACTCCGAACCCAGGTCACTATGGTCACCCCTTCGCAGTCGATGATCACCGAGGCCATCGCCGCCGCACGCGCCGGAGATCGGGCGCGGGCGCGGGACCTGTTCTCGCGGTTGCTGCGCACTGACTCAGCCAACGCCGAGTACTGGGTCTGGATGAGCTCCGTCGTGGACACCGACCGCGAGCGCGTCTACTGCCTCGAATTGGCCTTGAAGCTCGATCCCACCAACCGCGCTGCGATGCGTGGCCTGGTCATCCTGGGCGCCCGAAAGCCGGCAGATGCCGAGCTGGCGGCTTCCTTGCGCATCCCTCGTCGGCAGGTGGCGGCCATCTCGGCCATCGCCCCGGTGTCCAGCGGCCGGCGGATGAACTGGGGCTTCGTCACCTTGAGCGCCCTGGCGATCGTCGCCGTGGCGATCCTTTTCGTGTACGGCGGGCCGGTGTTCTCCGCCCTGGGCATCTTCAGCCGCCGGATCCTGGCGCCCCCGCCGGCCCTGGCGCCGATCAGCCCCACCCCCACCGAGACGGCGCTGATCGCAACGCCGACGGAGACGCCGCTGCCGGCCGCCACACGGGTCAACCGTACCCCTGTCCCGACCGAGCTGGCCGGTACGCCCCTCTCGGCGCTCGTCCCGTTCACGATGACCCCGACGCCGGTCGCCGGGGCGACGCCGCACAACCAGTTCGAAGCCTACGCCTCCGGGCTCGAGGCGCTGGACAACGCGCGGTACGAGGAGGCGCTGGGCTACTTCGACCAAGTGGCCAAGCTGGCCCCCAGGCTGCCCGATGTGCAGTACCTCCGAGGCGAGGCGATCCGGCTGGGCGGTCAGCCGCGCCAATCCTTTGCTGCCTATGACGCCGCCATCCTGCTGGACAAGGAGTATGCCCCCGGCTATCTGGGGCGCGGCCGGGCGTTCCAGGCGATCAACGACCAACGAGCCCTGAAGGATTTCGAGGAAGCGTACAAACTCGACCCGTTCCTCGAGCAGGCCTATCTCGAGCTGGCGGAGTATTACAACGGCAAGCGCCTGTATGACAAGGCGGAGGAGTATCTGCAGCGCGCCGTCGATCGCGGCGTGGTGACCCCGCTCATCCTGATCCGTCTGAGCCAGGCTCAGTTCGGACGAACGAACTATGACGACGCTGTCAAGAATGCCATCGAGGGCAGCGCCAACGACCCGACGATTGTCGAGGGCTACCTGGCGATCGGATCCGGCTACTATGAACTGGGCCTTTACAACGACGCGGTCTGGCCCTTGCGTACCTACACGCTGTATGCCAGCGACGATCCCCTCGGCTGGAGCTACCTCGGCCGTGCCCTGGTGCTGACCGGCGAGACCGAGGAGGCGCTGGTTGCGGTCGATCGCTCCCTGACCCTCAACGACCGGCATTCGCCCGCCTACACCGGGCGAGGCTACTACTACCTGCTCCAGAACGATGCCGCCTCGGCCTTGGAGCAATTCAACCAGGCGCGACGCTTCGGCTCGGACAACTACGAGCTGTATGTCGGTTTCGCCCGCGCCTACTACATGCTCGGGCGCAACCGGGAGGCGATGCTGCAGCTCAACGAAGCACTCAAGCTGGCGAATGAAGAGCGGAAGATCGGAAACCGCGAGCGCCGCAAGGGCGACGTCTACGTCCTCCTGGGGCTGGTCTACGAGGCGACCAATCCGCCTCTGCGGGACGATGCCATCGTCAGCTGGAATTACGTCCTCGAGATGGGCGGTGCCTCGCCCGAGGCCCGGGCCCTCGCCGAGCAGCATTTGCAGGTGCTGACCGGCCGGGTGCCGACGCAGGGGGCGACGTGGACCCCCTCGCCGACCTTCTTGGGCGTCCTGACCCCCTCGCGCACCCCGACGCGGACCGTGACCCCCGGCCCGTCCCCGACGCCTGGGCCTTCACCGACGCCGACAGCCACCGGGTAGTCCTCCGCCGGCCGTCAAAACCGTCCGCGCTGTGGATCGTGCGGTGAAACACCGATCTCGGTGCCCGGCTGGGCGCGGTTCAGAGCACCTGAGCACCGGGCCGGGTGCAGTATGATTGGCGGATGCGCCCTGTCCCAGGAACCTCCCATCCGCTAGCCCGTTCGGCGCTGCGCGCCGCCCTGATGCTCGGTTGCGCATCGGTGTTGGCCGGATGTTCGATGATGCAGCCCGCGCCGGCGACCGTGACGCCAACTTCCACACAGCGCCCGACCGCGACGCCGACCCTCACCCCTTCGCCTACACCCATCCCGACCCCGACGCCGATCCGCACTCCGCCCGCCCTCCCCGGCCCCTACCAAACCACCCGGCTCAACCCGATCGACCAGCCGGTCAGCTACCTTGAAGATGCGTGCCAGTACCTGCGGATGAAGTGGGACCCCGACAACGCCGCCCCCGGCACCATCGTCATCCCCATCATGTTCCATGCCATTCCCCGATTTGAAATCAGCGACCCGAACGAAATCACCCAACTCCAATTTGAAAAGCTGATTGCCGACCTGAAAGAACAGGGCTTCGAGGCCATCACCATCAGCCAACTGGCCGACTTCCTCGAAACCAACGCCAAAATCCCACCGCGCTCCTTCGTCATGATCCTGGATGATCGCCGCCCGGGCACGGCCTTTTCCACCTTCCTGCCCGTGCTGGAGGCCAACAACTGGCGCATGAGCCTGGCCTGGCCCATCGGCTACGGTGACGACACCACCGATAAGAAGCCTGCCACCTTTGTGGATAGCGACCCCATGGCCGGCACCTACCCCAACCTGTGGGCGCAAATTGAGCATTACTACGAGAGCGGTCATTTCGAAGTCGAGTCGCACGGTTACTATCACAACCTCCCCATGAGCAACGACTCGACCAACGACTACCTGCGCCAGGAACTGGAGCAATCGATGGCCGAGTTGGAGGCCCACTTTGGCCGCCGCCCGATCGCCATCATCTGGCCGGGGGGTGGATTTGCGAAACGCCCGGTGGAGTTTGCCCGCGCGGCCGGCTACCGGGTGGGGTTCACGATCAATCCGCGCGGGCCGCTGATGTTCAACTGGATTCCCCAGGCCCAGGCAAGGGACCCCATGCGCCCGGTCTATCTCCCCGAAGGCCCGGCTGGTGACCCCCTGCTGACCCTGCCGCGCTACTGGCCCAGCCAAGTGAGCGGCGAAGTCGATAACATCCGCCTGATGGGAAAAGAAGCTGCCGCCCTTGCCGAAGCCAACAAAGCCACCGAGCTGGAATACTACGACATCGTGTGTGCGCAGGACTACGGGACGCTAGCCAAGCCCTGAGCATCTGCCACATTGCACTTCCCTGCGATCGCGGGCGGACAGACACGCTTAAGGGACCTAGCCTCTTTGCAGCATCGCTCTTGTCCCGTCCCGGCTACGGAGAAACAACCCTGCCCGGCGATGCAGCCCGGGCGTGGTTCGACAGGAGAATTGCTTCGACGCAGGCCCTTCTCTTTGGCTCCGACTGGATGCGCGTAGGCGAAGTCTACTGGCTATGCGCAACCCACCGAGCAATGGCAGCCAACTGCATGTGGGAACAGATATGTGCGGTCAGGGATCGCCTCAGCCCTGCCGAACCGGACCTTGTCGATCAGTGCCGCTGGGTCAGCATGGCGAACGTAGCCGGGGGCGGAGGCCCGCATCGCCCTGGGGACATTTGCCGCAGCCGGCGGCCGAGGCACGGCCGAGGATGCCGGCGGAGGCCAGCCCCTAGACAACCGGCGTGTGACTGGGTAGAATGAACGGGTTGTGCAGAGAAGCTATTGGAGGCCAGATTGGCAAACATCGAGTCCGCCAAGAAACGGAACCGGCAGAACGTCAAGCGCCGGATTCGAAATCGGGATCTGCGCTCGCGCGCCCGCACGCAGGTGAAGGTTGCCCGGCAGGCCGTGACGGCCGATGCCAAGACGGCCGAGCCGATCGTGCGCAAGGCGGCCAGCGAGCTTGACCGCGCGGCGGTCAAGGGCGTGCTGCACAAGAAGAACGCCGCCCGTCGCAAGAGCCGCCTGATGAAGGCGCTGGCCAAGGCCCAGAAGGCCAAGTAGCCGGGCCCTCCCCATTCTGTTCTACCTGCACGACGCACCCTCGGGTGCGTCGTGCCCTTTCCACCGGATGCTATAATCGCCCGGCATCGAGGCCTGTGACGTGTTCGGTTCCGAACTAGGTGCGCTTTCTGATCAGATCCGCGAGCGGCTGACGTCCATGGGGGCGACGCCTCCGGACCGCGTCGAGTGGGCTCCGATTCCTTTTCAAGGCTCTTGGGGCTTTGGCACCGCGGTCTGCTTCCAAGCGGCCGCGGCCGAGGCGCGATCCGGCAAGCCCGTGCGCGTCCCCGAGCGCGCCGCAGAGCTGGCACGCGCGGTGGCCGACCAGATCGCGCCGCCGTTCGGGTTCATCCGGCTGCAGGCTGAGAAGGCCTACCTGAATGCCCTGGTCGACCCCGCGATGTTTTCCGGCCGGGTGGTCGAGTCCGCGTTGACAGGGGGGCCGGACTTCGGGCGGGGGGAGCCGAAGGCAGAACAGGTGATGGTCGAGTACGCCCAGCCGAACACACACCATTCCTTCCATATCGGACACGCGCGCAATGCGCTGCTGGGCGAGTCGCTCGCCCGCCTGGTCGAGTTCGCCGGCTTCCCCACCACCCGCGCCTCCTACCCCGGCGACATCGGCCTGGGCGTGATCACGTGCATGTGGGCGTACCAGCGCTTCCACCTCGGCCAGGAGCCGGAGGGAGTGCACGCCCGTGGTCAATGGATGCTCAAGATTTACGCCGAGGCGACGGCGCTGCTGACCGCGCAAGAGGGCGAGACCGCCGAGCAGGCGGCGCAGCGCGAGGCCTACGAGGCCGAACGCCGCGAGATGTACCGGCGTTGGGATACCGGGGATCCGGAGGTGCGCGAGCTGTGGCGGCGGACGCGGCAGTGGAGCCTGGATGAGCTGCTGGACATCCTCTCCCTGCTGGACATCGCCATCGACGTCTTCTTCTATGAGAGCGAGGCGGATGAGCCTGCCAAGGCGATCGTCGACGAGCTGATCGCGCGGGGCGTCGCCGAAGACGAACGGCCCGCCGGCCCGGTGATCGTGCGTATCGACGAGAAGCTCGGGCTGAAGAAGGAGAAGTACCGCACGGCGGTGGTGCTGCGCAGCGATGGGACCACGCTCTATCTGACGAAGGACCTGGCGCTGGCCAAGCAGAAGTTCGAGCAGTTCCACGTCGATCGTTCGATCTACGTCGTGGACGTGCGCCAGAGCCTGCACTTCCAGCAGGCGTTCAAGATCCTCGAGCTGTTGGGGTTCCCCCAGGCATCCAAGTGCCACCACCTGGCCTACGGGTTCGTGTCGCTGCCCGCCGGGGCGATGTCGGCCCGCAAGGGCAACGTCGTCTTCTTCATGGACGTGCTCGAGGAAGCGGAGCGCCGAGTGCTCGGGGTGATTGCCGAGAAGAACCCGGACCTGCCGGCCGAGCAGCGCGGGATGGTTGCCAGGCAGGTGGGATTGGGCGCGCTGGCATATGCTCTGCTATCGGTTGACAATACCAAAGACATCGTCTTCGACTGGGACAGCGCCCTGAGCTTCGACGGCCAGACGGCACCGTACATTCAGAACGCCCATGTGCGGGCCAACAGCATCCTGCGCAAGGCCGAGAGCCTGCCGGCGCAGCCGGAGAAGTACGAGCCGCAGGAACGGCCGGAGATCGAGCTGATCGACTGGATCTCGCGCTTCCCGGCCGCGGTGCAGCAGGCGGCGCTGGAGTACAAGCCGCTGCACATGGCCAGCTACGCGTACGAACTGGCCCGCGCCTTTCACAGCTTTTATCACGCCGTGCCGGTGCTCCAGGCCGATGAGCCGGCGCGCGCTGCGCGGCTGCGTCTGGTCGCCGCCGCCCGTCAGACCCTGGCCAATTCCCTCCGGCTGCTTACGATCGCCGCGCCGGAGGTGATGTAGCCGACGCATGCCATCGACGACAAGGCACCCTGCCCCGCGAAGGAGATGTGAACCAGTATGAGCCGCCAGCGAGTGATCATCATGGGCGCCGCCGGGCGCGACTTCCACAACTTCAACGTGTACTTCCGGGACAACCCGGCGTATGAGGTGGTGGCCTTCACCGCCACCCAGATCCCCAACATCGAAGGGCGCACCTACCCGGCCAAACTGGCCGGCGCCCAATACCCCAAGGGCATCCCCATCTATCCGGAGACTGAGCTGGTCTCCCTGATCGGAAAGCTCAAGCCCGACCAGGTGATCTTCGCCTACAGCGACGTCTCCCACGAGACCGTGATGCACAAGGCGTCGCAAGTGCTGGCGGCCGGATCGGACTTCCGGCTGATGGGCGCCTGGTCGACCCAGTTGAAATCCAGCAAGCCGGTCGTCTCGATCTGCGCCGTGCGGACCGGGAGCGGGAAGAGCCAGACCACGCGTCGCGTGGCCGAGCTGCTGATGGCCCGCGGCTACCGGGTGGCCGCCATCCGCCACCCGATGCCGTACGGGGACCTGGTGAAGCAGGCTGTGCAGCGCTTCGCCAGCTACAAGGACCTGGCAGCACACGATTGCACGATCGAAGAGCGGGAGGAGTACGAGCCGCACATCGCCCGCGGCATCATCGTCTACGCCGGCGTGGACTACGAGCGTATCCTGCGCCAGGCGGAAGCGGAAGTCGACGTCATCCTGTGGGACGGCGGCAACAACGACCTGTCGTTCTACCAGAGCGACCTGCACATCGTGGTCGTGGACCCGCACCGTCCCGGGCACGAACTCCTGTATCACCCGGGCGAGGCCAATCTGATCATGGCCGACGTGGTGGTGATCAACAAGGTCGATACGGCCAGCCGGGATGCCGTGCTGACCGTGCGCAACAACGTGCGCTCGCGCAACCCGAAGGCGATCGTGATCGAAGCCGCCTCCCCGATCTATGTCGACGACGCGGCGGCGATCCGCGGCAAACGCGTGCTGGTGGTCGAAGACGGTCCGACGCTGACGCACGGCGAGATGGCCTACGGCGCCGGCTGGGTGGCCGCCCAGCGGTTCGGAGCGGCCGAGATCATCGACCCGCGGCCGTTCGCCATGGGGACGATCTCGGCCACGTACGCCAAGTACCCGACGACCGGCAACGTCCTCCCGGCCATGGGCTACGGCGACAAGCAGATGCGCGAGCTCGAGCGCACGATCAACCGATCGGACGCCGATCTGGTCCTGATCGGAACGCCGATCGACCTGGGACGCCTGTTGAAGCTGAACAAGCCCGCGCAGCGCATCCGCTATGACCTGCAGGAGATCGGCCAGCCGACGCTGGACGAGGTCTTAGGCAAGCGCTTCCCGGCCAAGTAGCGCCGACATGACACGGCGTCGGGGCGACCTGCCCCAGCCACGCCTGATCTGGGACGGCCGCAGCGACCCAACGGAGATCGCTGCGGCCGTCGTGTATCCGCAGGCGGAGGTCTATCCCGGGGGCGCCAGCGGCTCGCCGGCCGAGCGGCGTCTGATCCAGGGTGACAACCTGGGCGTGATGGCCAGCCTGCTGCCGGCCTACGAGGGCCGATTTGACTTGATCTATGCCGACCCGCCATTCCTGACCGGCAAGGCCTTCCGCGCCCGCGTCGGGCGCGGCGAAGACTCGCGCTCGCCTCTCGGCTGGCAGACCATCGACGGTTACTCGGACCATTGGGAGTCACCCTCGGCCTATCTATCGATGCTCGAGCCCCGGCTGCGATTGATGCACCGGCTGCTTTCTCCGGTCGGCTCCCTTTATCTGCACCTGGACTGGCACGCCTCGGCCTTCGCCCGCCTGCTCCTGGATGAGATCTTTGGACCCGAGCGGCTTCTGAACGAGATCGCCTGGGTCTATCACGGACCTTCTCCGATACAGCGGGCGTTCAATCGCAAGCACGATACGCTGCTGGTCTACACGAAGACGGACGCCTACACGTTCAACGCTGACGCCGTGCGCACGCCGTACGACCCGGCCACGCTGCGCACGTTTGCGGGATCGCCGCGGGCCGGCTTCGGCAAGGTCCCTGATCTCGAGCGGGGGAAGGTGCCGGAGGACTGGTGGTATTTCCCGGTGGTCGCACGGCTGCACCACGAGCGGACGGGCTACCCGACGCAGAAGCCCGAGGCACTGCTGACCCGGGCGATCGCCGCCTCCAGTCCGCCCGGCGGCCTGGTGGGCGATTTCTTCTGCGGCTCAGGCACCACGCTGGCGGCGGCGGAACGGCTGGGCCGCGCGTGGATCGGCTGCGACGCACACCCGCCTGGCCTGCCACGTTGCTCATCACCGGCTGCTGCTCGATTCGGAATGCCGTCCGTACCTGCTCGAATTGAGTTCGCCCGACGCAGGTTCCGAACTGCAAGTCTTCGCCATTCTCGAACGCAGTGGTCTGGAGGCAGCCGTCCGGCTCGAAGGCGTCCGGGCTGCAACCGGCGATCTTGCGGATCGCGAGGCAGTCGAGGTCTGGGAGGTTGACTGGGACTACGACGGGCTGTTGTTCCGGAGCCGATCGCAGGCGGCGCGTGCCTGGAGGAGCCCCGAGCTCCCCGATCGGCTGCCCCGGCGCGAAGCCGATTCCCTGGGGCGCAGTGTGGCGGTCCGGGCCGTCGACCGGAATGGCCGCGTGGGGATCACCGTCCTGGAGATGCCCGGCGGGTAAGTCGATCCGCTTCCAGGCGCGCACGGTGGGAGAACGAATGAGGGCTCCCGTTGGGAGCCCCCGGCGCCGTGCGGGACGCGGAGATGCCTCAGCGGCCTTCGCGTCCGCTTCCCTCGGCGGGCAGGTCCAACCGATAGCCCATGCCGCGGATCGTCTTCAACAGGCCGGGCCGCCGCGGATCATCTCCGAGTGAGCGGCGCAGCCAGCTCATGTGCACATCCAACGTGCGCGTGTCCCCCGTATAGTCGGTGTGCCAGACCTGCCGGATCAGCGTGGCGCGCGTCAGCAGCTTGCCCGGGTTGTGCATGAAGACCTCGAGCAAGCGCGCTTGTTTCGGCGTGAGGCGCGCATCCTTCCCTCGGCAGCGCACCTTGCGCTGAGCGAGGTTGAGCTTGATTGGACCGAGTTCGAGGTTGAAGCTGTCATCCCCGGGAAGCAGGCGGGCGACGCGGTTGAGCAGTTTGCGCGGCGTGAGCGGGTGGACGAGCGTCAGCGTTGCGCCGCTCCCGGGATCGGCGCGCGTCCCCTCCGGCGCCACCAGCACGATGGGCACACCATTCAGTACGCCGCGCGCCGCGCGGCTCATGCGCGTGCCGCTGGTCTTCATGCTGGCTGCGTCGAGGATCAGCAGGTCCGGAGGAGAGTCCGCCAGGCGCGCCAGCGCCAACTCCACCTGATGGTGAGTGGCGACGGAGTATCCCTTCTTCTCCAGGGCTGGTGCGAACGAGGGCGCATTGGCCCGCTCGCTCTCAATCAACAGTATGCGATGAGCCGCCATCGAGACCTTTGCGAAAGAACGGGCAGCCCGGAAGCCGGCTGCCGCATACCTTAAAGCATTATAGCCGCGTTCCGGCGGCGTGCCAATGGGAGTCCGGTTCTGTCTGCCGGGCACTCGCCGGCGCGGTGCGGCGGTTGAGTGCGAGCCGCTGGCTCGTGCGTATTCGGCTGGCGCCCCCACCCTCTGCGCGACTGCGCCCACCACCGAAAGCGCGGAAGGGCTCCCCGTCGAGTCGTTCCATCAATCGCTGGGCGAAAGCTACGGGTGCGGGCCACAGTCCGAAGGGCGAGAATGCCTCGCGCTCATCCGAGGACCACTCCGGGTTCCCCAGCCAACGGGTCACCTGAAGCCGACGGCCCACGGCCTGGGCGGCATGCTCGACCTCGTCGACGCGCGTCGCCTCACGTCCCCCGGAGGTCAGGATCCAGGTCGGTGTGTCTGCCGGCTCCTGGAAGTATTCAAGATGTGCCCATTCCTCGACGTCCTGGGCATGATAGGCCAGTCCGCTGGCCTCGAGGACTTTGGCCGCCGCGAAACCGGCCGCGCCGTATGCCGGGCCGCTGCCGAGGAAGACGCCATACGGTGAGTCCACCACGGCATCGGCGAACGCCCTTCCCTGCTCGCCCTGCACAGCGGCAGCATGCGCCATCTGCTCGGGAAGCGAGCCCATCAAGGAGGGGATGCGCTTCCGATTCGTGCTCGGCGCCATCGAGGCTCCGATGGCCAGGACGCCCAGTAACGCGGCGAGGTAGCTGATCAAACCGGGGCCAAACGGATGTTCGGGCAGATCCGCCACGATCGCGACATCGGCTGTCTGGGTGAGGGTGCTGTTTCGGGTGCACGTCAGCGCAAGAGTCCGAGCGCCGGCATGGCGGGCCTGCTCCAATGCTTCTACCGTCCGGGCGACCTCGCCGGAGGCGGAGATGCCGATCACCAGCCAGTCGGTTCCGGCGCCCTGCATCAGGTAGCGGGCGGCCATCATTGAGGAAGCCGCACGTACCCGGCGACCCGTCCACATACGGAGTCCGAACTCTGCACCCAGGGCGGCGAAATGCGAATCGCCGCACCCGCACACCAGGAGGGTCGTGAGGCTCTCCTCCTGCCCCGCGAGTGAGTGTCGCGCCTGGTCGAGGAGCGCCGGCCATGCCTCGCCAACAAACGCCGGGGCCCGATCCGTCTGGACGGTCAGGGAGTCGCGCAATTGCCCTCCGCACCCTGCTCGATATAATGCAACGCATGGCAGGGTCGGTCGATTTCGCCTTTGTCGGTGGCATGCGGCAGGATTATTGTATCACCCACGACGGGCGCGTCTTTGCCGGCATGTTGGGCGGCAACGCGGTGTATGCCGCGGTCGGGGCGCGGGTGTGGGGCGCGTCGGTGGGGGTGGTCAGCCGCGTGGGCAGCGACTATCCGTCCGACTGGCTCGCGCGTCTCCGGGGGCAGGGATTCAACCTCGACGGCGTGCGCGTGCTGCCGGACCCGCAAGACACGCGCACCTTCTACGCCTATCTCTCGCCCGACGAACGAGTGGACACCTCCCCGGCCTCGCACTTCCTGCGCGTTGGTCACGCCTTGCCCAAGGAACTGCTCGGCTACCAGCATTCCACGCTTCAGCAGGATCGCCGCGCCGAGCCGGGGCGGCTGGCCGTTCGCGTGGACGATCTCCCGGCTTGGATCGGTGGCGCCAAGGGCGTGCATTTCTCTCCCGGCGACTACCTGACACACCTGACGGTTCCCACCCACCTTCGTCATCTCGGGATCAAGAGGTTGACGCTCGATCCTTCGCTGATGTACATGGATCCCGGGTTCCGCCGTGACCTCCCCGCCTTGCTCAACGGTCTGGATGCGTTTCTCCCCAGCCTGATGGAGGCGGAGGCGTTCTTTCGGCCTCAGCGCCTCCAGGTATGGGAGATGGCCGAAGCGTTCCTTGGGATGGGTTGCGCGATGGTCGTCATCAAGTGCGGCGCCAACGGACAGGCGGTCTTGGACGGCACGTCCGGGCAGCGCTGGGACGTTCCGGCCTACCCGGTCCAGCCGAACGATGTCACCGGGGCCGGGGACGCGTACTGCGGCGGGTTCCTGGCCGGCCTCGTTCAAACAGGCGATCCGCTCGAAGCCGCGCTTAGAGGCAGCGTGTCGTCATCGCTGGTCATCGAGGGCACCGGCGCCCTCTTTGCCCTCGAGGCACTTCCCGGCCTACCGCAAGCTCGGCTACACGCACTCCGCCTGGCCGTGGGAAGGGCTTAGAGGATGGATACCGAGAGAATCGTCGCCCAAGCTCTCGCGATTCAGCGGATCCCTTCGCCGACGTTCGACGAGCAAGATCGGGCGGAGTTCGTGCGTGATCAATTCCGGCGCGCCGGCCTGGACGAAGTCCATATCGATCCCACCGGAAACGTCGTGGCGCGCAGGGGGGAGCCAAGTAAGCCTGGCATCCTGGTGAGTGCCCACATGGATAGCGTCTTCGCCCGCGACGCCGTCTGGCCGGCGCGAAGAGACGGCGACTGGCTCAGAGGGCCGGGGATCGGCGACAACGCCCTGGGTGTCGCAGCGCTCGTCGAGCTGGCCGCCGACCTTCGGGAAGCGCTCCCGCACTCCTGCGTATGGTTCGCAGGGACCGTCGGGGAGGAAGGGCTGGGAAACCTGCGCGGCATGCGCGCCCTCGTCGAACGCTTCCGCAGCCGGGTAAGCGCTTACCTGGTCATCGAGGGGATGTCGCTTGGAAACGTGTACCACACCGGACTGCCTGCGCGGCGGCTGAGGATCATCGTTCGCACTCCCGGAGGGCACTCCTGGACGCACGCCGGCCGCCCCTCCGCAACCCACGAGCTGATCAGGCTGGCGGAGCAGGTCCTGCGCTTCCCGTTGCCTTCGCAACCGCGCACGACCCTGAATATCGGCCGCCTGGGAGGGGGCACGGCCATCAACGCCATTGCATCGTCGGCGTCGATGGAGATCGATCTGCGCTCGGAGGACGAGCAAGTCGCCGCGGCGCTGGAGGCGGCCGTGGCAAAGCACGCCGAGACACTTGCCGCGCCTGACGTCCAGGTCTTCACCGAATCGATCGGCACCAGGCCGGGGGGCGGGATTCCTGCCGATCATCCGCTGGTCATCGCCGCGATCCATTGTCTGCAAGCCCAGGGGATCCAAGACGTGCGGCGCGGGGCCGGCTCGACGGACGCAAGCGCACCTTTGAGTCAGGGATTGGCGGCTGTGTGCATCGGCCTGACGCGCGGGAAGATGGCCCACACCACGGACGAGGCGATCGAGATCGGGCCGATTGCCCAGGGGTACCCGGCCCTACTCCAGCTGGTTCGGGAAGCGGCGCGCATTACAGCAGCGGGTGAGATCCCAGCCCCTGCAGCTGGCGAGGAGCGGGAAGCTCCGATCGCCTAGCACCACTCGCACGAACCCATGGCTGCCTGTCAATTCCATGGGCTGGAGAGGCAACCTTCTACGCGGTCGTGGAGTTCGGCTTGGCCGTCGAGGCGAGGACTACCCGTTAGGGGGTCGCTGTCGGCGTGGCGCTCAGAACGCTGAAACGCGCCGAGACCCACCAGGCTTCTCCCAGAAACATCTGCACTTCATAGTCCCCCTCCGCCCAGCCCGCCTCCGGAGCGCACTCGGTGTAGCCATACCCGCCCGTGCCGCCGTCCCAGGGTTTGCTTTCTCGGCAGATGATCGACTCTCCCCGACGCCAGATCGCCGTCCAGCGGACGCCGTCCTGCAGCCCGTCATAGGTGAATGCTCCAAACAGGCGACGAGGCGGCTGGGTGAAGGCCTCCCCGGCATCCAGTGGCCGATTGAACCCGTCCAGCCGCGTGGCGATCATGATCGGGCTGAGGGCCGCCGCCGTCCCCGGGGTGACCGTCTCGTGGAACGTCACCAGCATGGCTTCCGGGATGCTCGGCGTGGGCGTATCGGTCGGCGTGGAGGTTGCCTCCGGAGTGGAAGTGATCGTCGGGGTCAGTGTGATTGTGGGCGTGAGGGTGCGGGTGGGCGTCGGGGTGATCGAGGGCGTGGGCGGGACGATTCGATAGGCTACCTGCCGACCGAAACCCTGCACAAAGATCGCCAGCAGGCCCGCGACGACCCCGACCACGATGAGCCGCCAGCCTGCCGCCACGCGCTGACGCCGCAAGGAGTAGAAACGCAAACCGCCGGAACCGCGCACCATTCTCCCGCCTGCCCACACCAGGGCGATCAGGCAGGCCAGGAGAACCAGGACGAGGCTTTGCAGCGCGGAGTCGATGGTCATCCAGGAGCTGATCCACGTGCCGCGGCGCAGTATAGCATGCGATCAGCGGACGTCTGCTGAGCGGTCCGCCGGGGAGCACGGTCGGGCGATTGCCGCGGCCTCACCAGCGGATGTACAAGTCCGAACTCGGCCTGCGTGTGGAGGTCGAAGGCGTACACCCCGCCTCCGAAATCCAGTGCCGGCAGCGTTCCCTGATCGAGGACCGCCTCCATCGGCGCCCCAGGGAGCCACAGCCACGCCCTGCCGCGCCGCGGCCGGCCAATCCCGAGGCGAGCGTGCAGCGACCTGCCCTCCAGATGCCATGCCCGCACGACCTGCCCTTGCGAGACGTGAATCGTGTCCCCCATCCAGCATGGCTTTCCCGTTGCCGGTCTGACGGCCAGCAGCCTGACGCCATGAGCCGGAATGGCCGTCAGATGCAACACTGGGTCTACCGTGGTCCCCGCTTGTTCGTCCCAAGCGTCGACCCAGTGGTACGCGGGCGCGTCGGGCACGCCATAGTGTCGCAGGTCGATGGAGGGCGAACGCGGGCGATCGTCCCAGTTCAAGCGGGCCATCAGCCACCACTGTCCCGCAGGGCCGGCTTGTTCAAGCACAATCTGGGACGGTTGGGCAGTTTCCAGCGCATCTGGGACCCAAGCCCGGCCCTGCAAGGGTGGGAAGAGGCGTCCGAGCCATTCGAGCCGCTCAACGGAAAGCGTCTGCAGGTCATCCGAGACCAGCAGCGATCCGCCGCTCAGGGCCAGAACCGTCGCCAGCGTCTGCACCTCCGCCGGCGTGAGGTGCGTGTCCTCCTGACGCACAAGCAGACAATCCGGGTCGTTGACCCACCACCGATTGTGCAGCGGCATGCGTGCCAGCACGTTGCGTACGACGTTCCTGACCGCCGGGAAGGTCGGCTCCGGACGGAAGAACACCCCCGTGCCGAAGTACCGTGGATGCCAGGCCGGGGCGACGTCGGTGCCGATGCGCATGGCATCGAACACCCCGATCCCCGAACCGACGGGACAGCCGCAACCGAGCAACGTGACCTCCGGGCCTGCCGCCTCGCGGATCACGCTCAAGATCGAATCCATGGCCTGAGCTCGCGTTCGCGTCGGATCGTGCCTGCGTCCCTCGAGCACCCCCGCGTACAGAAAGTCGAGCTTGAGGTAGCGGAATCCGAACTCGTGGACGGCGGTTTGGACCAAGCGCCGCGTGTGCTCCACCACATCGGGCTGAGTCACATCCAGGCCGCGCGCGAGCACGCTCCAGGTGGAGCCGGCGTTGGCGGGCAGTCCGCCCCAGCCGCGCAGGATCCACTCCGGCCGGCGCCGCGCCAGTGCAGACCGGGGTGCCGTGATGAACGGTGCAAGCCAAAGGCCGGGCACGAAGCCCTTCGCCGATAGGTTCCTTGCCAGCCCACCGAGCCCGTCGGGAAAACGTTCGTTCGTTTCCAGGAGCTCCGCCTCGGCCGCCTGATATCCGTCATCAAGCTGAATGAGGCTCAGAGGGATCTGGTCGCGCAGCTCGAGGGCGCGTTTCGCGTTCGACTGTACGTCCTCCTGTCTCACCGACCTCATGTACTTATACCAGGAGCACCAACCGACCGGCACGGGGCGGATGCGCGGCGTGCCGTTCTCGGACGCCACGGCGTCGAGATACGGGGCCAGTGGATCCGGGCGGTCGAGAAGGACCGGCTGCACACAGGCCCAATCGGTCTGGAGGTAATGGCCGGGAGGGATCTCGACGCCATCGCCTTGTGCCCACATGTGCATGCTCGGTGCGAAACGGTCCAGCCGGACGGAAAGCGTCCCGAAGGTTTGCCGTTGGGAGAGGAAGCCAAAAAGCAACCCGGTCCGATGGGTTCGGTCCACGGCTACCCCAAACATGTGCGAGA
This sequence comes from uncultured Chloroflexia bacterium, assembly GCA_963777165.1. Classification (GTDB taxonomy): domain Bacteria; phylum Chloroflexota; class Anaerolineae; order Anaerolineales; family E44-bin32; genus DYJB01. The sequence goes on along the minus strand of CAVZPO010000023.1, from coordinate 161,762 downwards.
CGAATTCGCCGCGGCGCTGCGAAACCGGTGTGGCCGGATTTTCCGGCCACAGGATCGGCCCGAGGCGGGTGCGCGGCATTCGATCGCCCGGCTGTAAGACGCCGGCGAAGGACCAGCTCTGGAACCCGTTGGAAAAGAACGCCAAGTCCCCCGGGTCAGCGTGCAATCGCAAGGCACCCGGCGTCGTGCGGGACTTCGTCCCCCGGCGATAGAAAGGGCGTCCTCCGGGCGGGCCAACCTTGAGAACGTCAAGCGCGTCGACCGCGATCGGCTGCGCAAGGTGGTTGGTCACGCTCAGTTGCCACAGGAAGAGCGGCTGTTCCAGGCAGGCTTCGAACCCAAGCCGCAATTCGACGCCCTGGTAGTCCAAGCTGAGCCGGGCGCTATGCACCGCCCCATGCGCGCCTCGCTCCAGCCCATGGTGTGTCACTTCCGCGTCCGCCAATCGTCCGTCCCAGAGCAGGTCCCCCCGGAGCGTTCGCAGACGCGCTCCAAACGCAGCCTCTTCCATTCGGCCACCCTGGCGAGCAAAGAGGTCCCATCGTCCGGAATCGCGGCGGAGGTAGAACGCAAAGTCGGGCGTTTCGAGAACCAGGCTGCTCACGCGGGCCTCCGCCCCAGAGTCCGGAACGGTCGCAGAAGCTCATGCGCCCCGGCAAGGGATACCGGGCAGGATACCTCTCCGGCGCGTCGTCGGCAATCGCCAGCGGGCAGAGCCCGTGCGCTATACTGAGATCCGGTATGCGACCCGCGACTGCATCAGCCGGCAAGAACCGCCGTCAGACCCGGCCCGCCGGGATTGCGACGGATCATGCTCCGCGTCGGAAGGCGCAGCGTGGCCTTCGCCCGGGAAGCAGGTGTCCCGAATGCCGGCTCGGGAGGGTGGAGTATGACGGGTGCCTGGTCCTTCGCTGCCCGGTTTGTGGTTTCGGCGAGAGTGGACCTCCGACCTGATAACCCCGATCGCCGCCAGTTGGCGGCCGTGGTCCCCGGAATCCCACCAGGCTTTGTCAGGCCAGGGCGGGTTGATGGGCGGCAATTCAATGGACGAATGGGATGGGTTGGCCGGAGCGCGAGCCCAGTAGGGACGCATGCGTACGCCACCTCCGCAAGTGCCCCCTACCGAGCAGGTCGGCGGCCGGTGTAGCGGAGCCAGGTACGGATGCCCCTTCAGCGTCCGGCTTGACGCAGCGGGCCCGCTAGACCATGACCGGGGGACGGGAGAGGGACATCGTCACGCGGAGATCGACCCTCGCCCTGGCGGTTGCCGGGGTTGCCCTGATCATGATCGCCATCATCGCCTGGCTGGCGCTGCCGCGGGTGCCCTCGCTTACGCCTGCTGGCGATGACGACTGCGCTCCGGCGCAAGAGGCGGACGGTCCGGCGCCCGAGCTGGAGCTTGAGCAACTTTCGGGCGGCCGCCTGACTCTGGAGGATCTGGCCGGGGAAGTTGTTCTGCTCAACACCTGGGCAACGTGGTGTCCGCCTTGCCGAAGGGAGCTCCCGGCGCTGGAAGCTGTCTATCGACGATATCGTGAACAAGGCTTCGTCATCCTTGGAGTGAACATCGGTGAGAGCGGCGACGCTGTCGAGCGCTTCGTAACCCGCAGCGGCCTGACGTTTCCCATCCTGCTCGACCCCGACGAGGCTTCGCTGCGCGCATTCGGCACGATCTCGCTCCCCAGCAGCTTCCTGATCGACCGCCAGGGGAACGTGCGTGCGCGATGGATCGGAGCGACGTGCGAACGGGAGCTCGACGAAACCATCCCTCCCGTCCTCGGCAATTAGGAGGTCTATGAACGCCACCGTCACCTGGTCCGCGGGCATGAGTTTCTCCGGTGCGGCCGACAGCGGCTACAGCATCCCCCTGGACGCGAGTGCCGCCGTCGGAGGGCAGGAGGAAGGATTCCGACCTGTCGAATTGATGCTCGTCAGCCTGGCGGGTTGTACGGCGATGGATGTGATCTCGCTCCTGGAGAAGAAGCAGCAGTCGGTCACCGGATTCCAAGTGCAGGCCGAGGCCGAGCGCGCCGAGGCGCACCCCCGCGTGTTCACGCGTGTGCACCTGCGCTATGTCCTGACCGGGAGAGGGCTGGATCCATCCGCCGTGAAGCGCGCCGTCGAACTCTCCGAAACCAAGTACTGCCCGGTGCAAGCAATGCTGCGCCCGACAGTCACCTTCACGTCTTCGGTGGAGATTCACGAAGCCGACTGAAGGGCGCACCGGTGAGCCCGGGGCCGGTAGAAGGGGGCCGAGCCGACGATCAGCTCGGCGGACTCAGCGGATGTTGAAGTACGAGTAGTGGTACTGAATACGGCCGTCGAGCAGACCGAGTGTGTCATTCCCATCGACGACCGAACCGCGATCGCTCTTCGCCGTCCAAGTGTAGTGGCGTGTGGATCCGTTTCCGCTCTTGCCGGTGACCTGGAACGTGGCGTTGGGAAGCCCTTCAGCCAACCAGGTGCGGTACCACTCGGTGATCGCCTCGCGGCCGACGATCGTTCGTTGGCCCGTCACGTGCGCCGCATTCTCTTGATACAGGCCCGAGATCAGCTGGGCGTCTTTCTGGTTGATGCGCCCCACCAGCCGCTCCGGCATGTCGGCCACGACCGGACCCGCCGGCCAGTCGAAGGCGGCGATCGTCTCCCACAGATCAAGGAACGACGTCCGGGTGGAGAAGTCGTACGCCCAGAAGTTCGCCGCCGTCAGCCCCATCGACTTGGCCCGGACCAGGAAGCGTTCGGTCTCGGCAGCCGTCGGCCGCCAACCGCCGTGGCTGTAGGTCGGGCCTGTAGGGATGATCGGACGCGCCGGGCTCAGGCTGAGGTATTGCTGCACGCAACGCTCGAGCTGCGCCTCCGGATCGTGCGCCTGTTCGAAGTACACCTGCGGCATCACCAGGTCGCACTGTTCGAGGAACTCGGCAAAGGGAAACGTCGGGTGGGTTCGAGGGTAGCGGTAAGTGCTCAGGGCGATCGGCAGGTCGCCCAGGCCGGCGCGCAGGGTGTTCATGTAGCGGCGCGCGGCCGCCCCCCTACCCGCCTTCTTGTACTCGATCTCAGCGTCGACGACGAAGCCGTCGATCCCCAGGCTGCGTGCGCGCTGGACCGCCAGTTGAGCTTCTGCTTCCGGATAGTCACCGCGCACGTACTGCCAACCCCACACCGCCACGCCGGCCTGGCGCAACGCCACCAGGACGGGAGGGATCCAGTCGACTTTCGTCTTGAGGTCGATGTTGTACGGCCAGTGACTTCCGTCCGCAATCTTGATCATGACGTGCGAGATCCCGGCCTTGACGATGCGGGCAGTGATCGCAGACGGCGAGCCGCCGTCGCAATTGGGGAGCTGCCACATGTAATGACCCTTGCCCAGCAGCGTCATTTGTCCTCACCTCCGCGGGGTTTCCGCGTCGTACCAGCATGCAGGTTTGCCGCCCGTTGCAGCGCCTGCTGGCCGAAGCGCGCTCGGATCGCATCGACCGCGTGCATCAGACGGCCATCCTGCTCCCAGCCGCGGTCGAAAAGGTCGAGCTGCCGAACTTGCGATCCCAGCCCGCTGACCCCCACACCGATCAACCTCACTGGCCGGCCCTGCGGCCAGGTCGCCTCGAAGAGCGACTCGGCCGCCCGATAGATTTCACCGTCCTGGTCAGTCGGCTGCGGCACTCTGGTCTGCCGGGTCAGTGTGGTGAAGTCCGACCAGCGCAGCTTGAGGCGCACCGTCGATCCGGCCAGCCCGCCCTCTCGCAGCCGCTGACCAACCTCTTCGGTAAGGCGAAGCAGCGTCCGGCGGAGTTCGCGGCCATCACGCACGTCTCGGGCAAAGGTCGTTTCGCTGGACATCGACTTCGGCTCATAACTGTCGACCACGGGCTGATCGTCTCGGCCCAACGCTCGAGATGCAAGTTCCAGGCCGTGGGGGCCGAGCAGGCTGGTCAGCCGGTCAGCCGGTTGGGAAGCCAGGTCTCCAATGGTCAGTACTCCCAGGCTCTCCAGGCTTGAGCGGGTCTTCGGCCCAACTCCCCACAGCATGCCAACGGGGAGCGGCGCAAGGAACGCTGCCTCTTCGCCCGGCGGCACGGCGACCAACCCGTTGGGCTTTCCGACCTCCGTGGCGATCTTGGCGACCAGGCGGCTGGGTGCCACCCCCCAGGAGGTCGGGAGGTGAAGCTCGATCCTGATTCGCGCCTGGAGCGTGGCCGCCACCTCCCTCCCGGGGCGCGGGTCGTCGCTGACGTCGAGGAACGCCTCGTCCACGGAGACCTGCTCGACGATCGGGGCGGAATCGCGCAACAGTGCCATGACGCGCTCCGACGCCTCGCCATAGACACCGTGCCTCGGGGGAACGATGATCAGCGTCGGACACAGGCGGACGGCGCGGGCAGTCGGCATTGCAGACCGAACGCCGAAGGCGCGTGCCGGATAGGAGGCCGAAGCCACCACCCCACGCTGGTCCGGACGCCCGGCGACGACGAACGGCTTTCCGGACAGGTCCGGCTCATTCAGTTCCTCGACCGAGCAGAAGAACGCATCCAGGTCAACGTGCAGGATGACGCGCGGCATCCGGCCTCCGGTTGACAGCCCGCGAATCGCCACTACAATCGGGCACATTCCCCCCCGGACGGAGACAGATCGTGCGGACGTGTTCGCTGTGCAAAGCACAATCCCCAGACACGGCCGATTTCTGTCGGCAGTGCGGAGCAGACCTTGCCCGTCATGCAGAAACGGCGGTCGCTCTGGCGGCGCTGCGCGCCAATCCCCGCGTCCGCCGCATCCGGCTGATCGTCGCCAACGATGCGTGCCCGGCCTGCCGAAGGGCCGAGCGTGACAACGCCAAGGATGATGTCCCTGCACTCCCGGTTCATGGGTGCTCGTCGCCGCTCGGCTGCCGCTGCTGGTACGAGCCGGCGTTGTCCGAGATCTACCCCTAGCGTCACACCTCGGTCAGCCGTGGATCCGCCCCTCTCGGCAGGCGCCGGAGAGGTCCACGTACGTGCCGGAGGGCGGGTCTCACCCGGCGCCGTCTGCCCGCATGCCGGCCAGCGCGGCGCGGACAAACGCCAGCGCTTCGCCGCGCGTCTCCACGCCGCCCTCGGCCTGCGCTTCCCGGAGCGCTTCCAGCAGGCGTCCGACGATCGGCCCCGGCTCGAGCCCTAGTGCCTGCATCACGTCTTCCCCGCTGACCAGCTTCTGCGGTTCGACGATCTGCGCATGCTCTTCGAAGGTTGCCAGGAGCAGCCCTCGAGCCACCGCCACTCGCCCCGCCCATTCCGCTTGAGGGGGTGAAGCGGCGTACTTCCCGAGCAAGTCGGCCAGCGACAACAGCACGATCCCGATTCCCGCCAAACCGGCGTCCTGGAAGAAACGATAGGCGGCGCGGCGCGTGACGGTCGACGCGGATTGAAGCATTTCCGGCCGCATGTGGTGCTCGATTGCGGAGACGAGGAACTCGATCTCATCGTTGCTCAGGCGAAGCGCGCGCCCCCGATCGGCCGCCAGCTGCGCCCCTTGGGCCTCGTGTCCGATGAAACGCGTGCGGCCGCCCGGTCCCGGCTGACCTGTGGAAGGTTTGCCGACATCGTGGAGCAGCGCCGCCATGAAGAGCAGCTGCCGCCGTGTGCGACCGGGCGCGAGCTCATGCCGGAGGTAACCCTCAAGCCCGCCGCGGAATCGTCCCAGGCGAAGGGCGGCCTCCCCGAGGGTCAGGTCGGCCGGCCTGTGCTCCTCCGAATCGGGGCCTAGCACGGCCAGCAGGTCGGCTAGACGGTCGAGCACCGCCAACGTGTGGGTCAGGCCGTCGAACGCGTGAGGCGGGGGCTGCGCCAGGCCGCGCAGGAGTTCAATCTCGGGGCAGGCGACGCCGAGCAGCCCGAGGTGATCGAGCACGCGCAGCGGGCGGCCAGGGCGCTCCGCCTGCAGCACGCGCATCCATTCATCCCGGATGCGTTCCGGGGAGACACGCGACAGACCGCTGCCCGCACGCCGGATACTCGCCAGCGTTTTCGGTTCGATCGTGAGGTGGAGCTCGGTCGCCAGGCGAACACCCCGCAGGGCTCGCAGCGGATCGGCTTCGATGGCCGTGGGCCCGGCCTGTCGCAGGCGCCGATCGCGCAGGTCCTGCAATCCCCCGGTGGGATCCAGGACGACCTCCGGCGCGTCGGGGGAGACGGCCATGGCATCGATGCTGAAATCCCTCGCCGCCAGGTCGGCTTCGATCGACCCGCCCCGCAGCCGGGCGAAATCCAGGCTTTGCCCGCCACGGGCTGCCGGGAGCAGGACGCGGCCGGTGTCGCGTTCGGCATCGAGCTCGTAATAGGCTGCACCCAAGGGACCGGCGACGCGGCGCGCCAGCCGTCGCGCGTCCCCGTCCACGGCGAAGTCCAGGTCGAGGACCGGTCGTCCGAGGATCTGGTCGCGCACGGCGCCTCCCACCAGCCAAAGGCGTGGCGCATCGGGGAGATGCTCCAGGACCTCCGCGACGAGCGGCGGGAGCAGGCGACGACTCAGCATCGGTGGCGGCCTTCAGGAGTTGTGCAGGAACTTCTCGGGCTGGACCACGCCGATGAACGGTAGATTGCGATAGTACTCGTCCAGGTCCAGCCCGTAGCCGAACACGAACTTGTTCGGAATGACGAACCCGCAGTAGTCGATCGGCACCTGGGCCTCACGCCGCTCGGCCTTGTCCAGCAGGGTGCAGACGCGCAGGCTGCGTGGGCGCCGGGCGCCGAGCAGTTCGAGGACCGAGGCGATCGTGTGCCCGCTGTCGATGATGTCTTCCACGAGCAGGACGTTGCGCCCCTCCACCGAGCTTGCCAGGTCCAATCCGATGCGCACCTGGCCGGTGGTCTGGCGCGCACCGGCGCCGTAGGAACTGATGGCCATGAAATCGACCGTATGCGGCACGGTGATGGCGCGCATCAGGTCGGTGAGGAACATCACCCCGCCGCGCAGGATGCACACCAACATCAGATCCTGTCCGTCGTAGTCGCGGCTGATCTGGTCCCCCAGCTCGCGAATGCGCTGCTGGACCCGGTCGGCGGGGATGAGGATCTCGGCCAGAAACTCGCGGTAATCCTGCATGGCTCAATCCCGCGGCACGTCGTGATGCTGCCGGCAGCGGGCCTCGTACATCTCGCTCGCCCCGACGACCACCACGGGGTCGTGGTAGTGAGCCGGACGGCCGTTGATCAAGCGCTGGGTGCGCGTGGCGGCTTCCCCGCACACCATGCAGATGGCGTGCAGCTTGTCGACCTGTTCCGCCTGGGCGATCAGAAGCGGCATGGCGCCGAACGGCTCACCGCGGAAATCCATATCCAGCCCGGCGACGATGATTCGCAGCCCGCGATCGGCCAGCTGCTGCACGACGGCCACGACGGCCGGATCGAAGAACTGCGCCTCATCCAGCGCCACGACGGTCGTCCCCTTCTCCACCAGCGCCGGGACCTCGCCGGCCGATTCCACCGGCGTGGCTTCGAATTCGGTCCCGGCGTGCGAGGTGACCTTCCCCTTCTCGTAGCGCACGTCGACGCTCGGCTTGAAGACCTGGATCCGCTGCCGGGCGATCCGCGCTCGCCGCAGGCGTCGGATCAGCTCGTCTGTCTTGCCGCTGAACATCGACCCGGTGATGACTTCGATGTGTCCCGTCCCATGCACCATCGCGGCGTCTCCATTCGGAGGGAAAACAATTGGGCAGGCGCCGGTCGGCGCCTGCCCAGAGTGTACACCCACGGAGCCGCGGGGCAACCCGTTCAGGCGGCCGGCGCAGCTTCCCCTTCGGTCTCCGGCAGCGAGAAGCCGCGGGCGCGGAGCCGCCGCTTGAAATCGGCCAGACTCTTACGCCCAAATCCCTCGACCGCCAGCAGGGCCTCATCGCCGCCCTGCTCCAGCCGTTCGAGGGCCTGCCCCACGGTCGCGATGCCCGCCTTCGCCAGGGCGCCCTCGGCGCGCGCGCCGAGCTCGAGGGCCTGGATGCTCAGCTCGGGCGAAGTGCGCGAGGCCTCGCGCGTCTCGACCTCGGTCAGGTACTCCTGGCGGGCCTGCAGCTTCTTGTAGAAGCGGTCCACCTGGCCCTCGGTGTCGACGATGCGCTGCTCCCCGGTGTAGAACGGGTGGCACTTGGAGCACACGTCGGTGTGGATCATCTCGGTCGTCGAGCCGGTGTGCCAGGTGTTGCCGCACGCGCACACGACGGTGGCGTTCGGGAAGTACTTGGGGTGAATACCTTGCTTCATGCGCTTTCCTTTCCCCGTGCAATCGTTGCGAGGCGCCTGCGGGCTGATCCCCGGGGTCGAAAGTCAGCCCGTGCCGCGTCCCCGCACCGGCAGGTCAGGCCTGCTCGACCGGAATGACGTTAACCCGCTTGCGTCCGCCGCGGGCGAAGTCGAACTTGACCCGGCCATCGGCGATGGCGAACAGCGTATCGTCTCCGCCCCGGTCGACGTTCAGGCCGGGATGGATATGCGTGCCGCGCTGCCGCACGATGATGTGGCCGGATTGGACGAATTCACCTTCGTACTTCTTGACGCCCAGCCGCTGAGCATTGCTGTCGCGTCCGTTGCGGCTTGAGCCGCCACCCTTCTTGTGTGCCATGATCCTGCTCCGCTGCCTACTTCTTCTTCGGCGCCTTCTTGGGCTTGGGCTTGGGCGCCTCCGCCTTCTTGGCGGACGGCGCGGCACTCCTGGTCCTGGGGGCAGCCTTCTTCGGTGCGGCCGGGGGCTTCGGGCGCTCGCCTGCCTCGCCGATGCCGTCCACCATGACCCGCGTGTACTGCTGTCGGTGGCCCCGCTTCTTCCGGTACCGCTCCTTGGGGATATAGCGGTACACGATCACCTTGGTGCCCTTGGTGTGCTCGGTGACCGTGGCATGGACCTTGATCCCTTGCACCGCCGGAGTGCCGATGCGGACGTCGCTGCCGTCCACCACCAGCAGGATCCGGTCGAACTCCACGGGCTTGCCCACCTCGACCGACAGCCGGTCGACCTCCAGGGCCTGGCCCTCGCGGGCGACGTACTGTTTCCCGCCCGACTCGACAATTGCGTAGCTCATGTTCCTGTCTCCAGCTTCGCTTCGCCGCCGGTCCCGCGCTGTGCGCCGGCCGGCGGGGAAGTTGGGGATACGCAGTCCCGCCCCAACACGCCGGTTGGGGCAGGTCCGGTCATTCTACCAGCCCCGCCACCGGCTGTCAATCGCCGGGCGTGGGCTCGAGTTCCGGCTCCACCGCCGGGACGGCGATCGGCTCCAGGCGCTCGTCATGCAGCACAGCCTCTTCGCCCGGGAAGCCGGTGCCGGCCGGGATGAGCTTGCCGATGATCACGTTCTCCTTCAGCCCGCGCAGGTAGTCGATCTTGCCTTCGATGGCCGCGCCGGCCAGCACCTTGATCGTGTGCTGGAAGGAGGAAGCCGAAAGGAATGACTCGGTGTTCAGCGATGCCTTGGTCACTCCAAGCAGGATCTGGGCGCCGCGCGCCGGCTGCCCGGTGTCGGTCAGCATCCTCTCGTTCATCGCCTGCAGGTGCAGCCGGTCGACCAGGTCGCCAGGCAGCAGGTCGCTGTCGCCAGGCTGCGTGATCTGCACCTTCGAGAGCATCTTGCGGATGATGACCTCGAAATGCTTGTCGTTGATGTTCTGACCCTGCGAGCGGTAGACCTTCTGGACTTCGGTCATCAGGTACAGCTCGCATGCCTCGCGGCCCAGGATGCGCAGGATCCGGTGCGGGTTGAGCGAGCCCTCGGTGAGCTGCTCCCCGGCCACCACCTTGGCGCCATCCTTGACCAGCAGGCGGGCGCTGGCCGGGATCTCCACCTCGAACTCGTCGACCTGATCGTAGGCAACGACGGCCTTCTTTTCCTCCAGCCGCAGGCGCCCGGTGTGGCTGACGATGACCTGCGATTCGCCGCGCGTGGCGATCACGTCCCCGGCCTGGACTTCGACGCCGTCCTCGACCTTCACCGACCAGTTGCCCGGGATCGGATACTCGTCCTGGATCAGCTGGCTGTTGACGATGCGCAGCACGCGCTGGCCTTCGGGGGAGCCGGGCACGGTGATGTGGAGCGTGCCGGCGATCTCGGCCGTCACCGCTTCGCCCTTGGGCTTCTTGCGCGCCTCGAACAGCTCCTCGACGCGCGGCAGGCCGGTGGTGATGTCGCCGCCGGCGGCCACACCGCCGGTGTGGAAGGTGCGCAGCGTCAGCTGCGTGCCCGGTTCGCCGATCGACTGCGCGGCGACGATGCCCACCGCCGCGCCCAACTCCACCATCTTGGCCCGCCCCAGGTCCTGCCCGTAGCATTGGCCGCACATCCCGAACAGCAGCTCGCAGGTGAGCGGGGAGCGGACGAAGACCTCCTGCACGCCGGAGCGGCCAAGGGCCAACGCCAGATCCATGTCGACGGACTGGCCGCCTTCGGCCAGGATTTCGCCCGTGGCCGGGTCGACGACGCGGGCGGCGGTGATGCGGCCGAACAAGCGCGACGGGTAGTCCTGCCCGGCCACGTCGTCCGACCGGCGGATGTAGATACCCTTGTCGGTGCCGCAGTCGTCGGCATTGATGATCATGTCCTGGGCGACGTCAACCAGGCGGCGGGTGAGGTAGCCGGCGTCGGCGGTGCGCAGGGCGGTATCGGTCAGGCCCTTGCGGGCGCCGTGGGTCGAGATGAAGTACTCGAGCGTGTTCAGCCCATCGCGGAAGTTGGAACGGATGGGGAGCGGGATGATGCGCCCGGCCGGATCGGCCATCAGGCCGCGCATGCCGGCCAGCTGCGAGATCGGACCGAAGCCGCCCTTGGTGGCGCCGGAGATAGCCATCGTGCTCAAGTTGCCCGAGGGGTCCATGGCGGCGCGAACCGCCGCGGCCACCGTCAGGGTCGTCTCCTGCCACAGCGCGATCGTACGCTCGTTCTGCTCCTGGTCGGTCAGCAGGCCGCGGCGGTAGTCGCGGCTGATCGACTCCGCCTCCAGAAGCGTCTTGGCGATGATGGCGCTCTTCTCCGCCGGCACGGTGATGTCCGAGACGGCGATCGTCGTCCCGGAAATCGTGGCGTACTGGAAGCCGATGTCTTTGATGGCGTCGACCACCGTCGGCGTCCCCTCTTCGCGTAGGACCTGATACACCTCGCCGACCAGCTTCTGCATCGAGCCCTTGTCCAGGACCCGGTTGACGAAGTGCAGCTCCGGCGGCAGAACTCGGTTGAACAGCACGCGTCCGACGGTCGTCTGCAACATCCGGGTCTCCGGCGCGGCCAGGCGGACACCCTTGTCGTCGTACCAGGTTTCGGCCCTCAGCCGGATCGGCGTGTGGATCTCCACCTGCGCCAGCCCGTAGGCCAGCTCGACCTCGTCCATGTCGGCGAAGGCGCGCCCTTCCCCGCGATGCTTGCGGTTCTCGACCAGCATCGTCAGGTAGTACACGCCAAGCACCATGTCCTTCGACGGGCTGACGATCGGCTCGCCGTCGGCAGGCTTGAGCAGGTTCTTGGTGGAAAGCATCAGCGAGCGTGCTTCCTCGACCGCCTTGGACGAGAGCGGGACGTGGACCGACATCTGGTCGCCGTCGAAGTCGGCGTTGAACGCGGCGCACACCAGCGGATGCAGGTGGATCGCCTTGCCCTCCACCAGCACGGGCTCAAACGCCTGGATCCCCAGGCGGTGGAGCGTCGGGGCGCGGTTGAGGAGCACCGGACGGTCCTTGATCACTTCCTCCAGGACCTCCCACACCTCCGGGCGCTCCCGTTCGATGATGCGCTTGGCGCCCTTGACGTTGGCGGCGTAGTTGTAGGAGACCAGCTTGGAGATCACGAAGGGCCGGTAGAGCTCGAGCGCCATCGTCTTGGGCAGGCCGCACTGGAACAGCTTCAAGTGCGGGCCGATGACGATCACCGAGCGGCCCGAGTAGTCGACGCGCTTGCCGAGCAGGTTGCGGCGGAAGCGCCCCTTCTTGCCCTTGAGCATGTCGCTGAGCGACTTGAGCTCGCGTCGCCCCCTTCGGGAGAGGGCCTTGCCGCGCTGGGCGTTATCGATCAGCGAGTCGACCGCCTCCTGCAGCATGCGCTTCTCGTTGCGTACGATGACGTCCGGCGCGCCGAGTTCGACCAGCCGCTTGAGGCGGTTGTTGCGGTTGATCACCCGCCGGTACAAGTCGTTCAGGTCGGAGGTGGCGAAGCGACCGCCGTCGAGCTGAACCATCGGACGCAGGTCGGGCGGGATTACCGGCAGGACGGTCATCACCATCCACTCCGGGCGGTTGCCCGAGCGCCGGAAAGCCTCGACGACCTTCAATCGCTTGGTGGCCTTCTTCTTGCGCTGCTTGCTGCGCGTGGTTTTGGACTCTTCCCACAGCTCCTTGGACAGCGTCTCCAGATCGATGCGCTGCAGGATTTCGTAGAAGGCCTCGGCGCCCATGTCGGCCCGGAAGACCTGGCCCCACTTCGCCTTGAGCTCGCGGTAGCGCGTCTCGCCCAGGAACATCATCGGAGCGATGGCGGTCAGTTCGTCGCGGTCGGAATCCAGCTGCTCGCGGGCCGTCGAGCCGTCGTCGTCGACGGCGTCGCGCAGCTCGGCCATGGCCATGTCCGATTCGGCCTTGACCTTGTCGACCTGCAAGGTGAGGCGCTCCAACTCGCGGTTGCGCTTCTCCTTGCCGGAGGCCTCGATCTCGTCCAGCCGCGCCTTGACCACTTCCTGGACGCGGGTGATGTGGTCGGAGGTGATCGTCTCGCCCTTGTCGGCGATGAGCGTTTCCGTCTCGTGAAAGTGGATCGCCGCCCGGATGGTCTTGTCGAGCTTCTCGGTCAGCGAGCGTTCGAGCGACTGACCTTCACGGATGATCGGATCGATGCGCGCCGCCACGTCCTCGGAGAAGCTCTCCTCGACCTGGCGCTTGCGCTCCTCCAGGTCCTCCAGGCGCTTCTTGCGGTTGGCCTTGATCTGGGCGATGCGCTGGTTGAGGCCGTCGGCCTGTTCCTTCTCCAGCCGGCCGATCTCATCCTCGATGCGCTTGAGAGCCTTGCGCCGCGCTTCTTCGTCGACATGTGTGACGACGTACTGGGCGAAGTACAGCACCCGATCCAGGTTGCGGCGCGAGATGTCGAGCAGCAGGCCGAGGTACGACGGCACCCGGCGCGTGTACCAGACGTGCGCCACCGGCGCCGCCAGCGTGATGTGGCCCATGCGCTCGCGGCGCACCGATGACCGCGTGACTTCGACGCCGCACTTCTCGCAGGTAATGCCCTTGAAGCGGATGTTCTTGTACTTGCCGCAGTAGCACTGCCAGTCCTTCGTCGGCCCGAAGATCGCTTCGCAGAACAGGCCGTCCTTCTCGGGACGGAGCCGCCGGTAGTTGATCGTCTCCGGTTTCAGCACCTCACCGTAGGACCAACTCAGGATGATTTCCGGCGACGCCAGACTGATACGCAGAGCTCGGAACGATTTGGATTCCACCCGGTTCCTCCACGGCCCACTCGGACTGGAACATACGTGCTACCCGACTGACAACGCAAAACGAGCGCCTGAGGCCCTTGTGTCCTCAAGCGCTTCCTCTGCCGCCGGTGAATTCCCGAGAATCACGTGGGGAGAATTATAAGGCCTGAATCCACTCTGTCAAGGTGGAAATCCTACCCCGCAAGCCGGGCTGGAAGCTCCAGCGTGAAGGTGCTGCCGACCCCGAGCCGGCTTTCCACCGTCACCCGGCCTCCGTGCTGCTCGACCACCGACTTGACGATCGCCAGCCCGAGGCCCGAGCCTTTTTCGCGGAGGGTTTCGCTGCGCCGTGCCCGATAGAACTTCTCGAACAAGCGCGCCTGGTCGGTCGGGGCGATGCCGACGCCGGTGTCCTCGACGGTGATGATCTGCCGGCCGTCGTGCTGCCGCGCCCGCAGCGTGACACGCCCGCCGGCCTGCGTGTACTTGATGGCATTGTCCACAAGGTTCGCCACCGCCTGGCGCAGCAGCGTCAGGTCGGCTTCGATTGGACGCATTCCTCCGGCCACGTCGGTCGCCAGGGAGATTCGCTTGTTGGCCGCCTGCGCCTGGTACGCGCCGGACACGTCCTGCACGACGCTGTCGACGCTGACGGTCTCGAGGTTGAGCCCCACCCCGGCCTCGATGCGCCCCAGGTCCAGCAGATTGTCGACCAGCTGCGTCATCTGCTCGACGCTCTCGTGGATCTTGCGCACGAAGTCCTTCTGCTGCTCGTTCATGGCCCCGACCATCGAGAGCATGGTCGCATAGCCTCGCATCAGCGTCAGAGGCGCGCGCAGGTCATGGCTCACGGTGGACACGAACTCCGACTTGAGCATGTCGACCTTCTTGAAGTGCGTGATGTCCCACAGCACACACACCCGGCCCCCCTCGCCGTCCCCGCCCGGGCGAATGTCGGTGGCGGTGGCAAACAACGCCCGCCCCGTCCCCATGGCGACCTCTGCCGTGCGCACTTCCGAGCCGGCATGCAGCAGCTCGAGCACCTCCCGCGACGTTACCCACTCGGTCGCCGGCTTCCCCAGCACGTCTTCGACGTTGCCGCGCAGCACCGCCTCCGCCGCCGGGTTGGCGAGCGTGATCCTCCCGCGGCGGTCGGTCGCCAGGACGGCATCCGGGGTTGCCTCCAGCACCGCGCCCAGGCGCAATCGTTCCTGTTCAGCGCGGTGGAAAAGGCGGGCGTTGCTGACCGACACGCCGATCTGGGAGGCCAGGATCGTCAGCAGGTTGCTGGAGTCCGGAGGCAGCGACTGCGCCCGGCGGTAGCCGAGCCAGATCGTACCGATGAACGTCTGCTCATCGCGCAACGGCACCGCGGCCAGCCCCTGCAGAGGCTCGGTCACCTGAGCAAGGTTGAGCACGGCGCGTGCGCGCCCTGGATTCTCGAGGGTGAAGCGTCCTCGCTGCCGCGCCAGCTCCACGACCTGCGCATCCAGCGATGCCCAATTGCCGCGGTCCTTCCCGGCGCTGAAGACCTCCATCGGCGTGCCAGGCTCGCCGCCCGGCCCGAGCAAGGCCACGCGCACGTGATCGGCGCGTAGCAGTCGGCCGATGCCTTCCAAAATCGGCGGCAGGATCCCGGCCAGATCGAAACTCGACGCCAGGCGTTGGCTGGACGCGAGGAGCAGATCCATCTCGCCCAGCCGTGCCTGCAGGCTGCGGCGCATCCCTTCGAAGGACATCGCCAGCCGCCCGATCTCATCCTCACTGCGCACCCGGATCGGCAGCGCCAGATTCCCACGGGCGATCGACTCTGCCGCCAGCGCCATCTCACGCAGCGGTCGCGTCAGGCGACGGCTGGTGGCATACAGCACGAGCATCATCACCGCGCCGACGGCCACCAGCACCGCGACCAGGCGCGTAGCCAGCTGCACCGCCAGTGCGTTGATCGTTCGCTGCGGGATGCTGACGACCACCTGCCACGGGTAGCCCTCAGCCGCCCGGATCAACACCCATTGCCGCGTGCCGTCGGCGGCGATGACGGCCGAGGCCGCCCCGCTGCGCGGCGGAAGCGCCGCCGTCTGAAGGATGCGCGAGGGATCCGGGTGGACCAGGATGCGCCCCGCCTCATCGACGATGAAGGCCTCGCCTTCGGTGATCGCCTCCAGCCGCTCGACGATCGGGAGGAACAACGGATTGCTCGCCAGGTCGGTCCAACCGGCCAGCGCGCCTCCGGTGCGGCCACCCTCCGTCGGGGCGAGCGGAACGATGAACGCCAACCGCGCCCCGGAGCTATCCGGAGCCGGAGCAACGACGTGTTCCTGGGTACTTCCCTCGAGGGCAAGCGCCAGCGACGGGCCGATCTCGAGCAGCGCCTGCGCCTCGGCCGGATCGGCGGACGTGGTCGCCGTCAGACGGCCTGTCGGATCGAAGGTACTGAGGCGTGAGAAGAATGGGACCTGCCTCAGCACCGCGGTCAGCGCCTCCGTCTCGGAAACGCCTTCCGCGCGCTGGGCGGTGTAGGACTGGGCCGCTTCCTGTGCGAACGACCGACCGCTTTGGATGAAGAACGGGATCCCGCCTCCGACGACGCCGGCGGTCTGCTCCATCTGCGACTCGATCAGGTCGCGTGCCGCCGACTGAGCCAGCAGCCAGTTGCCCAAGAGAAGCACAAGGCCGGCGACAAGTCCGACGCCGGCGAAGGCGGTCAACAATCTGGCAGCAAGAGATCGGTTGTAGGGTGCGCGGACCAGGCGCTTGGGCTGGTACCACGCGGAAGGAGAGATGGTCCGCAGCGCCTCGCAGATCACCCCGGCGCTGCCGAGCTGGAGGACGAAGGCGAGCGTCCCGGGCAGCAGCCAGGACATGCCGTACTCGAGCGCGTCGTACCCGCTGCCCCCGGCGTAGGTCACGCGCTCGGCGGCACCCAATACGGCCAGCAAGACGCCAGCCGGCAGGCTGGTCAGCAGCGGGCTGCGCAATCCCCGACCCGTCCATTCGACGTATCCCTGCCGGAGAACCCGGGCGACCAGCGCCGCAACCAGGGCAGTGTGGACCGGGGTCAGCAAACCGTGTGTGGAAAATCCCGCCGTGGCGAACCCGGCCACCAACCCCACCAGGGCCGCCTCCGTGATGCCTGCAGCACCGCCTGCCAGGAGCCAAGGCAAGGCACCCAGGACCGAGAAGGACGCCGCCGGGGCGGCACCTCCCTGGCCGGGAAGGGGGAGTCCCGAGATCGCGGGGAGGTGGACGATGAGCGATTGCGATGCCAGGGGTGCGACCAGCAGGAGCAGGAGGAACAGCAGCGGGCGGCTGCCGTTCGAGGGGGCTTTGCGGGAACGCTGGATCAGATCTTGGAGGACGATCACCAGGGTCAGCAGCAGGGCAAGCGCGAACCAGACGTACCCGGAGGAGCGAACGGGCAGTCCTAGCGCAAGGCTCGCGTCGAAGCCCCAGAGGTCGAAGAGCATCTCGTTGATGAGCGCGGGTGTGAGGGCATTATAGCATCGCGGCCGCCCCCCGACGCGTCCGCTTGCCCGGGGTTCCTCTTTATGCTAGACTGCCCGCGCTTGTCCAGACCGCAAGTGTGGCGGCAACCGCATGGCCGAAAAGATCCTGATCATCGACGACGATGTTGACACGCTCAAGCTGGTGGGCCTGATGCTTGAACGCCAGGGCTACCGCATCGCCGTCGCCAGCAACGGGACGTTGGGGATCAGCCGCGCGGCGGCGGAGAAGCCGGACTTGATCCTGCTCGACGTGATGATGCCGGACCTCGACGGCTATGAGGTCACCCGGCGTCTGCGCGCCGACCCCGCACTGGCGCACATCCCGATCATCATGTTCACCGCCAAGAGCATGGTGGATGACAAGGTGGCGGGATTCGAGGCCGGCGTCGACGACTACCTCACCAAGCCGACGCATCCGGCCGAGCTGACGGCGCACGTTAAGGCCGTTCTGTCGCGGATCACGACGGCCAAGGCGCCCCCCACGCCCAGCCGGGACCGCGAACGAGCTCGGGTCGTAGCTTTCCTGGGCGCCCGGGGTGGCTCGGGGACTTCGACGCTGGCTGTGAACACCGCGGTCGTGCTGCACGGCGGCGGCCAGGATGTGATCCTGGCCGAGTTCAATCCCGGGCGCGGATCGATCGCCCTCGACCTCAACCTGCCGAACCCGGTGGGGCTCAGCAACTTGCTCACCCGCTCGCTGAAAGATATCCACCTGCGGTCGATCGACGGCGAGCTGACCACCCACCGCACGGGCGTTCGTTTGTTGCTGGCCTCGTCGCGCCCCAAGGAGTCGGATCTCGAGCAGGCCGTCCCTCAGATGGAGGCGATTGTCAACTATCTGGCGACGATGGCGACGCTCGTCGTACTCGACCTGGGCGCGGGGCTGCGACCCTATGTCATGCCGCTGGCCAATCTTTCCGATCGGATCATCCTGGTCGCCGAGCCGATCTATCCGTCCAACACGATTGCCCGCAATCTGATCGACGAGATGGCCGCCAGCGGTCTGGGCCGTCACCGGATCAGTCTGGCGCTCCTGACGCGCGAGCGGACCAGCATGCAAATACCCTGGCAGCAGATGGCGGCTGATCTGGGTGTCGAGCTCGCCGGGCTGGTCTCGCCGGCCCCGGAGCAGGCCCACCAATCAGCCCAGAATGGAGCGCCCCTCGTCCTGCTCCACCCCGACACCCTGGTGGGCGACCAGATCCGCAAGCTCGCCGGTCACATCGCCACCGAACTCCAGCTCGCTTGACCAGGGTCGTCTCGTGGGAGCGGCTCCGCCAGTGACCTCTCTTCGCCAGGCCGCTGATTTGTTGCATGCCGCCCGCCGCGCGACCGTGTTGACCGGCGCGGGGATCTCCACGCCCTCCGGCATCCCGGACTTCCGGTCTCACGGCTCAGGCCTGTGGGACCAGTACGACCCGATGCAGGTGGCATCGCTGACGGCCTTCCGCTATCAGCCGGAGGGATTTTTCGCCTGGATCCGGCCGCTGGCCGAGCGCATCCTGCTCGCCGAGCCGAACCCGGCCCATCTCGCTCTGGCGCGCCTGGAAGCTGCAGGCCGGTTGGCCGGTGTGGTCACCCAGAACATCGACGGCCTGCACCGGCGCGCCGGCTCGGTCTGCGTCTTCGAGATCCACGGCCACTTGAGGACGGCCACGTGCGGGTCGTGCTACCGGCAATCGGCGACCGACGGGTTGCTGGCCGAGTTCGCACGAACCGGAACCCCGCCCCGCTGCCAGTCGTGCGGCGGGGTGCTCAAGCCGGATGTCGTCCTGTTCGGCGAACAGCTACCGCAGCGCATCATGAAACAGGCCGAGCGTCTGCTGGCGAGCAGCGATCTTCTCCTGGTTGCAGGCTCGTCGCTCGAGGTCACTCCGGCGGCGCTGCTTCCGCAGCGCGCGCTGGAAGTCGGCGCCCGGCTGATCATCGTGAACCGCGAGCCGACGTACCTGGACGTCCGCGCCGATGTGGTCCTGCACGAGGATGTCATCGACGTGCTGCCGCCCCTGGCGGATGAGGTGCTCCGTGGCTGATGATGACCGGCGCTCCGATGGCGAGCTCTCGGCGATTCGCAATTATCCGCTGCTCGTCCGCCGCTATGCCCGACTGTTGGAAGTGACGACCGATCTGGCTTCCCGGCTCGACCTGGAGAACTTGCTGCAGCGCATCGTCGAGGCCGCCCAGGAGCTGACGGACTGCGAGGCCGCCTCGCTCCTGATGTACGACGCCGCATCGCAGCAGCTGTACTTCGAGGCCGCCACTAACGAGCTTGCTGCCGGCGTGGGCCGGCAGACCGTTCCCACCGAGAGGAGCATCGCCGGCTGGGTCTTCACCCACGGCGAACCGCTGCTGGTCGACAACGCACTCACCGACCCGCGTTTCTTCCGCGAACTTGACGTGCTGACACACTTCCGCACCCAGTCGGTGCTGGGCGTGCCGCTGAGGACACAGTACAAGACGCTGGGGGTCATCGAGGCGATCAACAAGCGCAAGGGGCCTTTCGACGATCAGGACATACGCCTGCTGCAGGCGCTGGCCGCTCAGGCGGCGATCGCCATCGAGAACAGCCGCCTGTTCCAGCAAAGCGACGTGGTGTCGGAGATCGTGCACGAACTGCGCACGCCTCTCGCGGCGCTGATGGCCGCCGCCTACCTGCTCCAGCGGCCCGATCTTCCGAAGGAGGAGCACCAGAGGCTGGGTGAGTCGATCTACACCGAGGTGAGGCGGCTGAACGAGATGGCGACAGATTTCCTCGAGCTGGCGCGCCTCGAGTCCGGACGGACACGATTCACGCGCGAGCCGGTCGACCTGGCCGGCCTGGTCCGGGAGTGTCTGGAGGTCATCCGCCCCCAGGCGGAGGCGGATCGGATTCGCCTCGAGACGGACATCGATGCCGGGCTTGGCCCGGTGCACGGCGATCGCAATCGGCTCAAACAGGTCGTCCTAAACCTGTTGACGAATGCAATCAAGTACAACCAGAAGGGCGGCCTGGTCCGGGTCTCGATCTCGGCCGAGCCGTCCCTGGCCGTACTGTCGGTCACCGACACGGGCCGGGGGATCCCGCCGGAAAGCCTGCCGCGCGTGTTCGATCGTTTCTACCGAGTGCCGGATCAGGAGGCGGCGACAGCCGGCACCGGGTTGGGACTGGCCATCGCCAGGCGCATCATTCAGGCCAACCGGGGGACGATCGAGGTCACCAGCAAGATCGGACAGGGGAGCACCTTCACTGTCCGGTTGCCCTCCACTCCCTGAGCCTGGCTGGCGAAGCTCGCGACCGCGGTGCTGCACAGGGTGGCACAGAACCGCCCGTCGCCTGCGCGGCCGCTAGCCGCGTCTTCCAAACTGCCGCTCGAGGGTGTCCACCGAGAGATGGATCATCGTCGGGCGGCCGTGGGGGCAGGCACGCGGCATGGCGCACGCTTCCAGATCCCGCACCAACTGTCTCCTGTTCGGCCAGCGACAGCACCTGACCGGCCTTCACCGCCGCCCGCTTGCAAACGCGGGCCGCCAGACGTGCTTCCACGACGTCGGCCAGCGGGGTCTCATCCTCCTCGAAGTCCTCGATTACGGCGCGCAGCGCGTGGGCGGCGGGCAGATGGGCGAGAAGCGGCGGGACGGCGCGGACGCGAAAGGCGCTCGACCCGAATGCCTCCACATCGAACCCGAGCCCCCGCAGCACCTCCAGCTGCCCCTCCAGGGCTTGAGCCTCCGCCGGGGAGAGCTCCACGATCACCGGTTCGAGCAGGGACTGAGACGCCGCCCCGGAGGTCTGGACCTGCAGGAGCTTCTCGAACAGGATTCGTTCATGGGCGGCGTGCTGATCGATGAGATACACACCGTCCGGGCCTTCGGCCACCAGGTAGGTGGCGCCCACCTGCCCGACGCTGCGCAGCAGTGGCAGTCCACCCGTCGGCAGGTGCGTCTGTGCAGCAACCCCCGCCGGGGTGTCCTCCGGACCCGCAGCGTGTGCGATCGCCCAGGCCGGATCCGATGACTGCACTGCGGCGGATCCTCTCCACGCCGCTCCCCATGTGTCAGGCAGGACGAGGGCGGGCGCCGGGGCCTGGCCCAGGAGCGTCGCCCGCACCGCGCGCTGAAGCGTTGCGAACACCACTTCCGGATCCCGAAAGCGGACCTCGGCCTTCGCCGGGTGCACGTTGACGTCGACCGATTCGGGCGCCACGGTCAGGAACAAGGCGGCGATCGGATAGCGCCCGACCATCAGCAGACCTTGATACGCCTGCACGACCGCCGCCGTCAACGACGCGTCCTGGATCCATCGTCCGTTGAGGAACAGCGTGACCTCGCGTCGATTCGAGCGGTGCACCGACGGAGGGCTGATGAAGCCTTCGACGCGGACGCCGCGCCCTTCGGCTTCCGGGAGGGCCACCATCTCACGAGCGACCTCCAGGCCGAAGACCGCCGTCAACACCTCACGTCGGTCCCCACTTCCGGATGAGGCGAAGGCCGGGCGCCCATCGTGCGACAGGTTGAAGCGCACCTGCGGATAGGCGAGCGCATAACGCGTCACCAGGGTCAGGATTCGGCGGCGTTCGGTCTCTTCGGCTTTGAGGAACTTCTGGCGAGCCGGGACATTGAAGAACAGGTCGCGGACACGGACGACTGTCCCGGCAGGTGCTCCGACCGCCTCCGTCCGCCTCCCGGTCCCGCCCTGAATGCGGAGCCGTGTCCCGCCCGTCTCTTGCTGGGCGCGCGAGGTCAGTTCCAGGTGAGCGACGGCGGCGATCGACGCCAGGGCCTCACCGCGGAAGCCGAGTGTGCGAATGGCGAACAGATCGTCGATCGTACGCAGCTTGGAGGTCGCATGACGCTCGACGGCCAGCGGGATCTCCGCAGCCGGAATCCCGGCACCGTCGTCGGAGACTTCGACAAGGATCCGCCCTCCGCCCTCGATGCGCACCCCGATCGAGCGTGCCCCGGCATCCAGAGCATTCTCCACCAGCTCCTTGACAACCGACGCCGGCCGCTCGATCACCTCACCGGCGGCGATCGCCGAAGCGACTTCTTGAGGCAGGACCTGTATCGTCACTGTACCGCTCCCGGTCAGGCGGATTATAGTGCCGCGCCAACCCGGACGGGTTGACACCCCCGTCGCGGCGTAGCCTATACTGCCCACGTGGACTGGCCGACGACCATCCTGCTGGCAACCGTCTTGTTCCTGCTCGGGCTGGTCGCTGTGCGCAGCGAGAGACGCCTGCGCCGCTGGATCATTCTGCTGCTGCCCGTCCCGAGTGTCTACTTGATCGTGCGTTGGGCCGCT
Source organism: uncultured Chloroflexia bacterium (assembly GCA_963777165.1). Lineage (GTDB taxonomy): Bacteria > Chloroflexota > Anaerolineae > Anaerolineales > E44-bin32 > DYJB01. Next base: position 139,563 of record CAVZPO010000023.1, on the reverse strand, counting down.
TACCGGCACGCGTGGGGCGAGGCCGGCGTCGCCGCGCTGCTTGCCCTGAGCGCCCTTGGCTTTTGGTGGCGGGTCCGCGGCCGTCGTCTGCCTCCTCCGGCCAGCTCGATCCGCGTGTGGTCCAAGGACGATCCGTTCTGATGGGATGGCGGGTCGTCTTCTTCGATCTAGATGACACCCTGTATCCGCCATCCAGCGGGGTGTGGGATGCCATCGGCGCCCGGATCCAGGACTTCGTCATGGACCGGCTGGGGCTGAGCTACGAAGAGGCGAAGGCGCTCCGCCGCCGCTATTTCGACGAGTACGGCACAACGCTCAATGGCCTGTTACACCACCATGCCATCGACCCGACCGACTACCTATCCTACGTGCACGCTGTCCCGCTCGAGGAGATGATCCATCCTGATCCGGAGTTGGCCGCCATGCTCCGCGATCTTCCGCAGAAACGGATCGTCTTCACCAACGCCAACCGCCAACATGCCGAGCGTGTCCTGAGTTGCCTGGGGGTTACCGCTCACATTGACGCTATTCTCGACCTGTTCGCCCTGGAGATGACCAACAAGCCGGAGAAGGCGGCGTACACGCGCGCCCTTACCCTGGCCGGTGAGACCGATCCGAGCGCCTGCGTGCTCGCCGACGATCTGCCCCGCAACCTCATGCCGGCAGGCGCCTTGGGGATGACGACCGTCCTCGTCGGCCCGGAACAGCAGGACGGGGCAGCCGACTACCGTATCGAACGGATCGCCGACCTGACGCGAGCGCTTCCCGGCCTGGTGACGCATGATCATCGATAAGCGCATCGATCTCGACGCCGCCGTGCGGCTCGTTCCGACGGGAGCCAGCCTCGCCCTTGGCGGCGTGACGTTGTACCGTCGGCCGATGGCCTTCACGCTGGCGCTGATGCGGCGCTTCGCCGCCGAGTTCTGAGCCCGGCGGTCTGACTTTGCTGCCGTTCACCGGAGGCCTGGAGACCGATCTGCTGATCTCGGCCGGGATGGTTCGCCAGGTGCGCGCCTGCTATGTCGGGCTCGAGGCATTCGGCCTCGCGCCCCACTTCACGCAGCACGCCAACGAAGGCCGTCTGGACATCCTGGAGGAAACGGAGGCCAGCCTGGCATGTGGGATCCGGGCGGCGCTTTCCGGGGTGGGCTTCCTGCCCTCGACGGCGTGGATCGGGACCGACCTGCCGGCCCTTCGGCCCGATGTGCGCACCGTGATCGACCCATACTCGGGCGAAGAGCTCATGGCATTTCCGGCTATCCACTGTGACGTCGCCGTCGTGCATGCGCTCGAAGCGGACTCGCGCGGAAACGCCCTGCTCAACGGCCACTGGGGCGTCGACCGCGAGGTGGTCATGGTCTCCAAGACCGTGATCGTCACAGCGGAACGAATCGTCGACCGGCTGGCCCATGCGGACATCCCCGGACCGGCCGTGACCGCCGTCGTCGAGGCTCCGGGAGGCGCGTACCCAACCTCCTGCCACCCGGACTATCCCTTCGATGGGACCGCCATCCTGCGCTACGTTGAGGCCGCCGGGACCGACGCCTTCCCGGCGTTGATCGCCGAGTGGTGCTCCCGTCACCATCTCCCCTGACCCGAGGGGCGCCGTCTCCTCCCGGCCGCAACGAATCACGCTTATCGTCTGCTTATCATCGTATGCTAGCCTTTGGCCGATCGTCCGAGGTGTGCAGATGAACAGGTCAGTTGGAAGGGTTGTCGGGCTTCTGGCCGGGCTGGGTTTGGCGGTTGGCATATTCGGCGGCGGGGTGGCCGTGGGCACTTTCTCCCCGCAGTTCCAACGTCTGGGATCCGAGCTCGCCGCGCCCATCTTCCAGGCGATCGGCACTTCCCCCCGGCCGGCGCCAGGCTCCGCGGCCAACTCCGTCCCTCAAGAGCTGTTCGGCCCGTTCTGGCAAGCCTGGGATCTGGTCCATACCCGCTACGTTGACCAGCCGGTCGACGACACGGCGCTGATGCGCGGCTCGATTCGCGGCATGCTCGAGGCGCTAGGTGACGAGCACACCGCCTACATGGATCCGGAGCAGTACCGCCAGGCGAACATCGGCCTGACCGGAGAGTACGAAGGGATCGGTGCTTGGGTCGACAAGGATGGCAAGTTCCTGACGATCGTCTCACCGATCCCCGGCTCGCCGGCGGAGAAGGCCGGCGTGAAGGCGGGTGACGTTGTGATCGGCGTGGACGGGGAAGACATGACCGGGATCGATCCGAGCCTGGTGATCCAGCGCATCCTCGGTCCCAAAGGCACGAGCGTTTTGTTGACACTCACGCGTGAGGGTACGCCGGACCCGATCGAGCTGAGCGTAGTTCGTGACAGCATCAACATTCCCAGTGTCGAAGGCAAGATGTTGGATGGTGGGTTCGGCTACGTGCAGTTGTCAACCTTCGGCGACGAGACGACGCGCGACCTTCGCGCGGCGCTCAAGGAATTGCTCGCCCAGGAACCTCGAGGCCTGATCCTTGACTTGCGAGGGAATGGCGGCGGATACCTGACGACCGCCGTGGACGTCGCCTCCGAGTTCCTGGCACAGGGTGTCGTCCTGACCGAGCGATTCGGCGACGGGCGGGTGGAAACCTATCAGGCGCGCGCCGGAGGCCTGGCAACCGACATCCCGCTGGTCGTCCTCGTCGACGCTGGATCGGCCTCCGCATCCGAGATCGTCGCCGGCGCGCTGCAGGACCTCGGCCGCGCGAAGCTGGTGGGCGATACGACGTACGGCAAGGGTTCCGTCCAGGACTGGATCACGTTGGACAACGACGGGGGCGCTGTGCGAGTGACCATCGCCCGCTGGTACACCCCGAACGAGCGGCAGATCAATGAAGCGGGCCTCGAGCCCGATGTCAAGGTCTTGATCTCTGAGGAAGACATCCTCGCCGGACGTGATCCCCAGCTCGACCGGGCGGTCGAGGCCCTGCAGGCCGAGCTGGACGCGTAAGGAGGTCTCTCGCCGATGTACATCAATTCGAGCTACATCCTGTTCATGCTCCCGGCTTTCCTGATCGTCACCTTGGCGCAGGCCTGGGTCAACGGCACGTACCGCAAGTGGGGCCGGGCACGCAACAGCCTGGGGCTGAGCGGGCAGGACGCCGCCCAGCGCCTGCTGGCGCACGCCATGCTGCCGGACGTCGGTGTGGCCGCGGCGCAGGGCCGGCTGGGCGACCACTACGACCCGCGCAGCAAGACGCTGCACCTTTCTCCGGAGGTGGCGACGGTTCCATCGGTGGCATCGCTGGCCATCACCGCCCACGAGATCGGCCACGCCATGCAGGATCGCGAGGGCTACGGCCCGCTGCGGCTTCGCGCCGCGCTTGTCCCAGCAGCCAACATTGGGTCGAACTTCGGCTGGATCCTCCTCTTCATCGGGCTGATCCTGCGCAGCTTTGAACTCGCCGGGCTGGGACTGGTGGTCTTCTCGGTCGGAGCGTTGTTCGCGCTGGCGACGCTGCCGGTGGAATTCAACGCCTCGTCGCGAGCACGTCGCTTGCTGAACAACTCAGGACTGCTGTACAGCGAGGAAGAGCGCAGCGGCGTGAACTCCATGTTGAACGCGGCGGCGTTCACGTACGTCGCCGGCCTGGCGGCCGCGCTGCTGCAGCTCCTGTACTTCGCCAGCATGGTCGCCGGTATGGGGGGCCGCCGCAGAAGCTAAGCGGAAATCGCAAGCTCTCTCTCACCCTCTCTGCGTATTCTCTGGCGGGCTGTGCCTTCGGCACAGCCCGCCGCCGTTACCGCGCGGCCTCGGAGCCACTTCTCTGACGCTCTCCTAAGTCGGCTCTTACCTTGCCTTCACTTCGCGGGCTTAGCATCCAGGCGAATGCGCAGTAATGGAAGGAGACCTTCATGCAGTCCGTCACACCGTTCTCTCGCCGTGCGACAACCGTCCTCGCGCTGGTGGTCGCCGTCAGCATGCTCCTCTCGGCCGCGGCGGGCGCTGCCGCCGGCGGCGCCGTGGCGTACTTCGTGCTGCGGGATCGGACGCCAGCCGAGCCAATCCCCGCAGGTACCACAGCCAGTGTCATCTCTGAGTCTGCCGAAGGTTCCGAGTCGGCCGAAGGGGCGGCGCAAGCCGCCGCTGCGCTGGCGCCGTCCGTCGTAACCGTGGTGAACTATCTCGAGTTCGAATGGCGGCTCGGCCGCGCCGACCGACCAGGGCAACCGGGCATCCGGATCCGGCGTGATCATCAGCGACCAGGGACACGTAATCACCAACGCGCACGTAGTCGAAGGCAGCCAGCGCCTGGAGGTGGTCCTGGCCGACGGAACAAGCCTGCCGGCTTCGCTGGTCGGGAGGGACACCTTTTCCGACCTGGCGGTGATCAAGATCGAACCCGGTGCGGCGCCGACCGCCGTCTTCGGCGACTCGGATGCACTCCTGGCCGGGGACACCGTCATCGCTATCGGGTCGCCGTTGGGCGACCTGACCAATACCGTCACCGTCGGGGTGGTGAGCGCTAAGGATCGCAGCCTCGAGACGAGCTCCGGCTTCCAGATGGAGGGCCTGCTGCAGACCGACGCCGCGATCAACAGCGGCAACTCCGGAGGGCCGCTCGTCAGCTTGAAGGGCGAAGTGGTTGGGATCAACACCCTGGTCGTGCGCGGCAGCGCGCTCTCCGGCGCCTCGGCCGAGGGCCTGGGTTTCGCCATCCCGAGCAACACGGTGAAGGCCATCGCCGCGCAGCTCATCGCCACCGGCCAGGTCACCCGGCCCTACCTGGGGATCCGCTGGGAGTGGATTACCCCTGCGCTGGCAGCAGCGAACGGGCTTGAGGTTTCTTTCGGCGCCTACGTGACCGATGTTAGCTCCGGCAGCCCGGCGGCCGGGGCCGGGCTCCGCACGGGCGACGTCGTGATCGGGATGGATGGAACGCGTTTTGACGGCGACAACCCGTTCCTCAACCGGCTGCTTACGCACGCCCCCGGAGAGACGGTGACGCTGGAGGTGAAGCGCGGCACGGCCGAGCTTCAATTGCCCGTGACGCTGACCCAGCGGCCGAGCCTGTAGGACTCGGCGGCACCTTTTGTCACGCGCCTCCCCGCGCAGACCCGACCTGACCGGTGGCTCCGCCACCGGTCAGGTCGTGCCGCACCTGGCCGCCTGACTCCCAGGCGCTGCTTTGACGCCTCCCCCGGGCGATGCTAGAATCGACCGACGGTCAAGGGGTACGCCCAATTGGATCCGAAGATACCCGTTGCGAAGGAGCCCCAGGTTTCCCGGACGCTCCGTCTGAACTATCCCCCTTCCCTGGTTCGCGAACCCATCGTGCACCGATTGATTCGGAAGTTCGACCTGACGGTCAATATCCTGGGCGCTCAGCTCGGGATCGAAGAGGGCTGGCTCGACCTGCAGGCCACGGGTTCGTCGGCGGAACTCGAGCGCGCCATCACCTGGCTGACGGCTGAAGGTCTGCAGGTGGCGTTCCTCGACTGAAAGCTCGCGGACATCCGAAGCTTCAGGAGACCACCGTGACTGCCAAAGTCATCCTCAACCCATACTCCGCCCGCTGGATGGCACGGAAGCGCCGCCCGGAGATGGAGGCCGCCCTGCGAGCTGCCGGACTCGATTTCGAGGTTATCGAGACCAACGCTCCAGGCGAAGGCGTGACGATGGCGGAGGCGGCCGCGCGCCAGGGTTTCGCACCCATCATTGCCGCCGGGGGCGATGGTGCGATCGGAGAAGTGGTCAACGGATTGCACCGTGCCTCCCCCGACGGCGTGCTCGGGCCGCTCGGCCTGATGCCGATGGGGACCGCCAATGACCTGGTCCACAACCTCGGCCTGCCCTTGGAGTTGGGCGCCATGGCCCGCGCGATTGCCGGCGGCAGGACGCGGCGAATCGACCTGGGCATGGCCAACGAGTGGGTGTTCGACAACAACTCGGCCGTGGGTCTGGAGCCGATGGTCACGCTCTACAACATCCGCATGGTCCGGCTGCGCGGCGTCATTCGCTATCTGGTGGCTGCTCTGCGGGCGATCAATCAGAAGCCGGCCTGGGCCATGCGCCTGGAGTGGGACGACGGCGGGTACGAGGGCCCGGTCAGCCTGGTGAGCGTGGGCAACTGCGCGGTGACCGGGGGCCTGTTCCGCATGGCGCCGGCGGCGGACCCGACGGACGGCAGGCTGACGTTCGTGTATGCCTACGCACCCACGCGTCTGAAGATGCTCTCCCTGCTCCCACGAGCCATTTCCGGCGACTACGTCAAGGATCCGGCCGTCCACCAGCACCACACGACCAAGCTGCACATCAGCATGACGCCGGACTCGCCGATCCAGGTCGATGGCGAGATTCGCTCGCACGCGCTCCATTCGGTGACCTACGCGGTTCTCCCCGCACGGCTTGACGTCCTGGTTCCATGACGCGGGCGCTTATCGTCAACGCCGATGATTTCGGCCGGACGCGCGGCGTCTCCGCCGGGATCATCGAGGCGCACCTGCACGGGCTGGTGAGCACGACGACGGCGCTGGTGAATCTTCCCGGTGCGCTCCTCGACGTCGCCCAGGCAAGCCGCCAGGCGCCAACGCTCGGCCTGGGCGTCCACCTCAACCTGACCCTCGGGCGGCCGGTCCTCAGCCCGGCGACCGTCCCCTCCCTGGTCACCTCGGACGGGAACTTCCATCCGCCGGACGCGTTGGCAACAATCGCCGTTCGCCTCGACGCGCGGCAAGTGGCCATGGAATGGCGCGCCCAGGTCGAGGCGTTCCTGACAACCGGTGCCACGCTCGACCACCTCGACAGCCATCATCACGCTGCGCTCCTCGCTCCGGCCCTGTGGGAGGCCTGCCTCGCCCTGGCGGTCGAGTTCGGTTGCGGCGTACGGCCGCCCGCTCCTCGCGCGGCGCGCGACGATGTTCTATTCAGCCGCTTCCCCATCTCTGCTCGCCGCTACGCCGCCGTCGAGGCACAACGTCTGCTGCATGCCTCCGGCGCGCCCTCTCCCGATGGCCTGGTGACGCGCTTCTACGCGGATCGCGCAACACTCCCCGCCCTGCTGTCCATCCTCGCAGCCATACCGGACGGGACAACGGAGTTGATGTGCCACCCGGGCTGGGTGGACGAGCAACTGCAGCGCGAGAGCAGCTATGCACAGTTCCGGGAACGCGAGCTGCAAGTGCTTACCTCCGACCGCATTCTCCAGGCTGTTGCGCGGCTCGGGATCGCGCGGCCCACATACCGCCAAGCGCTGGTGCGGCCAGCGTGAACGTTTGGACGAGGCTCCTGTGGTGGGCCAGCCGACTGCTCTATGCGCAGTTTGCATGGAGCTATGATCTGGCCGCCTGGCTTGTCTCGAGCGGCCAGTGGCGAACCTGGCAGCGCGTTGGCCTGATGGAGGTACCGGCAGGCTCCGTGCTCGAGATGGCGTTCGGGCCGGGTCACTTGCTCAAGGAACGCGCCGACGCCGGGCGGCCGATGTTTGGGATTGACCGCTCGCCCCAGATGGTGCGCAAGGCTGCACGCAGGCTCCGCCGCGCCGGACACGCCGCGCGGCTGGTGCGCGGCGATGTCCGCAGGCTCCCCTTCGCCAGCGGCCAGTTCGAAGCCATCCTCTCGACCTTCCCCGCCGAGTTCATCGTCGACCCGGGCGTACACGCTGAAGCCCTTCGAGTCTTGCGGAACCAGGCAGCCTGGATCATCATCCCCTCCGCCCGCATCACCGGCCGGCGCGGGCTGGATCGCATCCTTGCCGGACTGGGCCGCCAGATCGCGTTGCAGGACGACCCGCTGCCCGGATTTCGGGCGCGCCTGGAGGCAGCCGGTTTCCGGGTGGAAAGCGGATGGGTTACACTGCCCAGCAGCCAGGTGATGCGCGTCGTCGCTCGGCGCGAATCGGATCGACCCCAAGAGGGCGACGGATGAAGTTGGTCGAGCCAGGGGATCTGGTCCTGCTTCTGGGAGGGGACCGCAAGCCGTTCTTCCTCCGCGCCGCCGAGGGTGGCGAGCTGCAGACGCATCACGGCGTCGTCCGGCATCTATCGATCCTCGGGCAGCCGTGGGGAACGGACGTCCACAGCCACCTCGGGTATGCGTTTCTGATCCTGCCTCCCTCGCTGCACGACCTGCTGCTTTACCTGCGGCGTCAATCCCAGATCATCTTTCCCAAGGACCTCGGCTATATCCTGCTGCGCCTGTCTGCCGGGCCGGGCAGGACCATCCTGGAGGCCGGGACAGGGTCCGGCGGATTGACCACTGCGCTGGCCTGGATGGTCGGGCCCCACGGGCGCGTGGTCTCCTACGACCGACGCGAGGACATGCAGTCCCTGGCTCGTCAGAACCTCGAACGCGTGGGGCTCGAAGCGCAGGTCACGCTGAAGCACAGGGACATCGCCGAAGGATTCGATGAGACTGACGCCGATGCGCTCTTCCTGGATCTGCCGGACCCGCACTTGTACCTCCCCCAGGTACGCGCCGCGTTGCGCAACGGCGCTCCGCTGGGGGCTATCCTGCCCACCGCCAATCAGGTCTCCGAACTGATCGAGGCCCTGGATCGGAACAGCTTCGGTTTCATCGAAGCGTGCGAGATCATGCTGCGGTTCTACAAGACCGTCCCGGCGCGGCTGCGACCGGTCGATCGAATGGTCGCCCACACCGGCTATCTGGTATTTGCCCGGGCGTTGATTCCCGGCTCGGTCCCACCAGTCCCGTCTACCTCGGAACCCGGCGCTGTCGACGCCGAAATCCTCGAAGACATCTGACCCTCATCCCACCCAGGGAGGCAAGCATGCGTCGCATGAGACGGGCACTGCTCGGAGGCCGGCGGTCACGAAGGATTCTTGGACCGATCCTGAGCCCGGCACTCCATCGGCTGCGGTTGGCCCACGCGCGGCGTGAGGCAGGAGACTACCGCACCGCCGCCGGCGAGTTCCACGCCCTGGCCGAGCGCGCGGAGGCCGAAGGGATTCCACGCTCGGTCCAGGCCTTCGTGCTGGCCGGGCAGAGCTACCTGCTCGCCGGGCAGCACGCCGAGGGGGTTGCAGACCTGCAGCGAAGCGTGCAGGCCGCGGTCCGCTTCGGACAGCTGCCGCGCCTGGCAGCCGCATCCACACGCATCGCCGCGGAGCTTCGGGCCAGTGGCTTTGGACAGGAAGCAGATGCCTTCCTGGGGATGCTCGTTTCGGCCGGCCAGCAGCCGCTGACTGTGCAGCCTTCAGCCGCACCGGTGAACCCGCCGCCGCGACTGCCGACAAAGTGTCCGTCCTGCGGAGGGACCATCCACCCCGGCGAAGTCGAGTGGGTCGATCCGCACTCCATCGCCTGCGACTACTGCGGGTCGGTGGTGCAGGCCGAATCGGGATAGCCAATACGATGGCCATCCGCCACGCGTTTCAGCGGCGTCCACGGCGCGCGCCAAACCCCGGGAACCGGACGACCATCGAACCGCGCTCGGCCGTCCGCGGCATGGGCGGGCTCCCCAACCGGGAGGGCGCCAAGCGTTCGAGCGATCTGGCAACCTACCTGGCTGCACGCCTCGATGCCCAGCCTCGGCCGGTTCGGCCGGAATGGGATGTCATCCCGGCGGCGGTCCTGGTGCCGATCTATGAAGAGCACGGCCGATGGTCGGTCCTGTACACCCGGCGCACCGAGACGGTCGACGCCCATCGTGGTCAAGTCTCCTTCCCCGGCGGGCGGATCGATCCGCTCGATCACGGCCCGCTGGAAGCGGCGCTGCGCGAGGCCGAAGAAGAGGTCGGGATTCCGCCGGAACAGGTTGAGATTCTCGGGACTCTCGGGGCGCTCCTCACGGTCACGCAGTTCGAGGTGACGCCGGTGATCGGACGGATCGCCTGGCCGTGCCCGCTGCGGTTGAACACGCACGAGGTGGCTTGCGCGTTCGGGGTGCCTCTGGACTGGCTGGCAAATCCCGCCCACGTGCATCGCCAGCAGGGCATGCCGCCGATCCCCGGGCGGGAAATCATGGTCTACAGCTTCGACCCATACCTGGGTGAGACGATCTGGGGCGCCACGGCGCGGATTACCCTGGACCTGGTGGCCTTGTGGCGGGGCTTTGCAGGCGGAAACAAAAAGCGGAGCGGCAGTCCGCCGCTCCGCTGACCAGCATTGCCGGGACGACTATTCGTCTTCTTCGGCCTCTTCGTCCTCGTCCTTCTTGCGCGCGATGACTTCGGGCTCCGCCACCACGGCCACGACTTCCTTCACCTCTTCGACGACTTCGGCCACCTGGTAGATCACGCGGGCGACGACGTCATCGGCCGACGTCAGAATCCGGACGCCCTCGCCCAGCGTCAGATTCCCCACGGTGATCTTGTCATCGATCTTCTCCAGGCCCTCGATACTGACGAGAATGCGATCCGGCAGATCCGCCGGCAGCGCCTCGACCACGATCGCCTGCACGGCGGTGACCAGGACGCCCCCGAGCGTCTTGACCGCCGGAGCCTCGCCAGTCAACTCGAGCGGCACCTCGGCCCGGATCAGCTGATCCATGGCTACCTTCAGGAAGTCGACGTGCCGCACATTCCTTCGAATGGAGTGGCGCTGGACCTCGCGCACCAGGACCTTGTGCGTCACGCCGTCCAACTCGAGGTCGAACAGCGTCGCACCGGTGGCGCGCGCCAGCGCTTTCTCTGCCTCGCGCGCCATGAGCTCGATCGCCGTGGGCTCAAGGCCGGCGCCGTAGATCACCGCCGGCACCCGCCCTTCCCGACGCAGGCGCTTGACCTGCTTACCGATCACCTTGCGTGTTTCCGCCTTGATCTGGTTCTCTGCCATCGTTTCCTCCGGAGCGCCTCTTGCCCCCGCACGGGGCTACCTTCGCTCCTGCAATCTCACCGGCGTAGTACCGGTGGAAGAACCTCAGGATCGCCGCCGGGTGAGCAGCCCGCCGGCCAGCATCACCAGCCCGGCCGCCACCCCGGCCACCAGCCCGGCCAGGATCGCCCCGCGCGTGTCGAGGACCGTCTCGACCGAACCGTTCACTTCCCGGGCGATGAGGATCACCGTACTGCTGTCCTGCAGGTCGGCGCGCTCGGCAAGGGCCAGGCCGGCGCGCGAGTTCGTCATCCTCAGCTCCCGCGCCGCCATGATCCCACTGCCGCACTCGTTGGCGTCGATCACATCCGCGCGCACCACCAGACCGACGGATTCGTTCAGGCTGACCGTCTCGGCGTCAATGGTCGCCGCGCCCCCGGTGTCCATCTCAACGACCCCGGCGAAGACGCGGTTGACCCCGCCCTGGTGGATATGGACCTCGTCGGCCTCGACGGTGTCCACCATCGTGCCGCGCAAGTTGACCGTTTCCGGTGCGTGCTCGTCGGCCAGATCATCCATCCCGAGTGTGTCGTCCATGGCATCCCTCACCTGGGCAACAAAACGGGCCCTGTCACCCTGCCCGGGCCCGAGGAACCCATTCTACCCTTGCCCTGACGGACCGTCAACGCTCGCACGGTCCATCTTCCCATCGGGCCCCAGAGTGAACCCTCGGCCCGCGCCTCCTGGTCCGGCTTGCAGGTTCTCTCCCACTGGCTGTTCGGCGCCCCCGCAGAGCGCTAACGTTGACCAAGGTTACCCGGCGTGTTAAACTGACCGGTCGTCGACGCACCCCGGACCTTTGGATGAACTCGTGGGCTGCCTCCCTGCTCATCTTGACCCTGTGGGCCCTGCCTGCCCCAGGTCCCTTCGCGCAAGCCCCGGGGTTTGCCGAGATCACGCGCCCGGTTGAGGGCGAAACGGTTCGCGGCGTCGTGACGCTGGAGGGGACGGCGAACCATCCGGCCTTTGACCGTTTCGATCTGGCCTTCGCCTATGACGCGGATCCAACGGAGACCTGGTTCCCGATTGTCGACGAGGACCGTTCCCGTGTTGTCGAAGGCCGCCTGGCCGTGTGGGATACAAACGGGATCACGGACGGGGAGTACAAGCTGCGGCTGCGCGTCTGGCCGGCCGAAGGCGACCCGCTGGTGTCCGTCGTGCGCGGAGTGCGCGTCCGGAACGACGCCAGCGCCGAGACGCCAACGCCTGGGCCGTCGTCCGAGGCACCGGTAGCCACGCCTACCCTCGCTGCCGCCACCCTCACACCCACCCCACCCGTCGCACTGGCCGATGTGCCGGAGTCCGGCAGCCGGGTGGGCGACGCGCTGCTCGCGGGAGGTCTCCTGGCCTTGGCAGTGCTGGCCGCGGCCGGGTTCTACGCCGCCCGGCGCGCAGCCTCACGATCCGAGTGGGGTTCGGCGCGCGCCGCGCGGCGGGCTGATCGCCGCCGGCGCACCGGGCATTCGCCATGACCGAGACCGCCAGGCCCTCACCGCTGCTGATCATCGGACTCGGGAATCCGGGCCGCGGATATCGGCGCAATCGACACAACATTGGATTCCAGGTCCTGGATGCGCTGGCCGAGAGTCTGGACGCCCGGTTCACGCGCATGCAGGCGAACGCGCTGGTGACCGACGCGCGCCTGGAGGGCATCCGCGTGATCCTCGCCAAGCCTCAAACTTACATGAACAACGCCGGGCAGTCGGTGGGTTCGCTGGCCAGATTCTTCCGGCTGCCCGCGGAGCAGATCCTGGCCGTCTACGATGACCTGGACCTGCCCCTCGGCGCCCTGCGACTGCGCCCAGGCGGAGGCACCGGCGGTCATCGCGGGCTTGGCTCGATCGTCGAACACCTGGGCTTGGACGATTTTCCCCGCTTGCGGTTCGGCATCGGACGGCCGCCCGGGGCCATGGACCCGGCAGACTACGTCCTGCAAGATTTCGGGGCGGCGGACGACGATCTCGTCAGCTCGAACGTGGAGCGAGCCGTCGCCTGCATACGGACCTTCGCCCTCGAGGGAATTCAGGCGGCGATGACGCGCTTCAACGCCGCCTCCGAGTAGGCATGGACCTCTCCGGCTTGCTCGACCGGCTGCGCGACACAGCCGCTTATCGCTCGCTCGTCGACGACCTGCAATCCCGCTCACAGGTCCAGGGCAGCCTGCGGCTTCTGCGTTCGGCGCGCGCGCCACTGGCGGCCGCGCTGGCGACCGACCTGCAGCGCCCGATTGTCATGATCGTCCCCCGCCCCGATCGCCTGCTGGTCCTTGCAGAAGAGCTGCCCGCCTGGGCGCCCGCCGCACGGGTGTATCCGTTTCCCGATCCGAACCCGCTCTTCTATGAGCGCGCACCCTGGGGGCCGCGAACTCTCCGACAGCGGGTCGTGGCCTTGACGGCGCTGACCGAGGCCTGCCCAGCCCGACGCCGGGCCGCCGCGCCCCTCCCCCCAGATCTTCGTCGCCCCGGCCCGCGCCTTGATGACACGCACGCTGGCCCGACGCGACTTCCTGGCCAACTCGCGCACGCTCAAACTTCGGGCTGCTCTACGCCCCGATCGCCTTCTGGACCTTCTGGTGGGCACGGGCTACACGCCTGCCAGTCTGGTCACCGAGCCTGGCCAGTTCAGCCGCCGGGGAGGCATCCTCGACATGTGGCCTCCGGCAGAGGCGCTGCCTGTGCGGATCGAGCTGTTCGGCGACGAGATCGATTCGCTGCGCTGGTTCGACCCCACGACTCAACGGTCGACCGACCCCCTGGAAGAGGTGCGCCTTACCCCAGCCCGCGAGGGCTTGCCGCGGATGTATCAAGACGAATGGGACGCGTGGCTGCCGGGTGCGGCGGAGGCTCCGCAGGAGGAACGGGAACGCTTGCGCGAGTTTTTCCTGCCATGGGCCAATCCCGGGTCCGCCGGTCTGCTCGATTTCCTGCCCCACGAGGCGGTCATCCTTCTGGATGATCGCCTGAGCGTCGAGGACGCGGTCAGCGAGCTCGAGGAGCAGGCCATCGCCTTGCGCAGCGAGCAGGAGTTCCGCGGCGAGCTCCCACCCGACTCCCCCCTGCCCTACGTCACCATCTCCGAACTGCGTGAGGTGTTGGAAGACCGGACGGTCCTCGATCTTGGCATGCTCTCCGGCGAGGACGAGATGGGATGGGACATCGCCGAGGCCTTTGCGCCAGGCCCGCGCTTCGGTGGTCACCTGCATGCGGTGCTCGATCATCTCGAGGAGCAGCGCCGCGCCCACGCGATCACGGTCGTCGTCAGCCGGCAGGCGCCCCGGCTGGCCGAACTTTGGTCCGAGGCCGGATCCCCGCAGCTTGTCCTGGAGCGCCTGCCGACGGAGCTCGCCGACGGGGATCTGCACTTCGTCCAGGGTGCGCTTTCGGAGGGCTGGCGCCTGGAGCCGGGCGAAGGCCGCCTGGTGCACTTGCTCACCGACGCCGAGGTGTTTGGCTGGTCTCGACCCCAGCCGCGTCAGCGCCCCACCCGGCGAGCCGCCTCCCCCGAGGCGTTCTACTCGGACCTGGCACCCGGTGACTGGGTCGTCCACATCGACTACGGGATCGGCCGGTTCGCCGGACTGGTCGAACGCACGCTGGATGACCTGATGCGGGAATTCCTGCTGGTGGAGTTCGCCGACGGCGATCAGCTCTTCGTCCCCGTCCACCAGGCCGATCGAATCACTCGCTACATCGGTGTCGACGCCTCTCCGCCCAGTGCCTCGCGTTTGGGCAGCCAGGAATGGGAGCGCACTCGGGCGCGCGCCCAGGAGGCCGTGGCCGAGGTGGCGCGCGACTTGCTCGATCTGTACGCCCGGCGGATGGCCGTCGAGGGTCACGCCTTCCCGCCCGATGGGACCTGGCAGCGCGAGCTTGAGGCGTCGTTCGCCTATCTCGAAACGGAAGACCAGCTCCAGGCCATCCGGGCCGTCAAGACCGACATGGAGCGTGCGCGCCCGATGGACCGGCTGGTGTGCGGCGACGTCGGCTACGGCAAGACAGAGGTGGCGCTGCGGGCGGCGTTCAAGGCCGTCATGGACGGGCGCCAGGTGGCGATGCTCGTCCCGACCACGGTGCTCGCCCAGCAGCACTTCAACACCTTCCGGCAGCGCCTGGCTGCTTTCCCCGTCGAGGTCGACATGCTCTCGCGCTTCCGCACCCGGGCGGAAGCCGACCGCGTGCTCGAACGCCTCGTGGGGGGCGAGGTCGATATCCTCATTGGGACGCACCGCCTGCTGCAGAAGGACGTGCGCTTCAAGGAGCTCGGATTGTTGGTCATCGACGAAGAGCAGCGCTTCGGGGTCACCGACAAGGAGAGTCTGAAGCGCCTGCGGACCGAGGTCGACGTGCTGACGATGACGGCCACGCCGATCCCACGCACATTGTACCTGGCGCTCACCGGAGCACGCGACATCTCCACCATCAACACCCCACCGGAGGAGCGTTTGCCGATCGTGACCCACATCGGGCCGTACGATCCGCGCCTGGTGCGGCAGGCGGTGCTGCGCGAGATGGACCGCGGCGGCCAGGTCTTCTTCGTCCATAATCGGGTGCAGACGATTCTGGCCATGCACGCCCGCCTAGAGCGGCTCGTGCCTGAGGCTCGCCTGGCCGTCGCCCATGGCCAGATGCCGGAGAAGGACCTCGCCCAGGTCATGGAGCGGTTTACTGCCGGGGAGATCGACGTGCTGTTGAGCACTTCGATCATCGAGTCCGGCCTCGACATCCCGAACGCCAACACGCTGATCGTCGACCGAGCCGACACCTTCGGCCTGGCTCAGCTCTACCAGCTGAGAGGACGCGTCGGGCGCAGCGCGGCTCGCGCCTACGCGTACTTCTTCCGCCACCCTCATTTCCGCGCCACGGAAGAGGCGCGCGAGCGGCTCGAGATCCTGGCTGAGCACACGCAGTTGGGCGCGGGGTATTCGATCGCCATGCGGGATCTGGAGATGCGCGGCGCCGGCGATGTTCTCGGCGTCCGGCAGCACGGGCATATCGCCGCCATCGGCTTCCATCTGTATACCCGCCTGCTGGCGGCCGCCGTGCGCCGCCTGAAGAGCGGAGCCGATGCCGCCGGCCCCGAGCCGGGCGCGGCACTCACTACCCCCGACCCGCTGATGGTGACCATCGAACTCCCGCTGGCCTACGCCATTCCGGCCGCCTACGTGCCGGATCGCGACCTGCGGCTTCACCTGTATCGCCGCCTGGCGGATTTCCGCTCCGAGGAAGAAGTCGAAACGCTCCGCGCCGAACTGGAAGATCGATTCGGCCCGATCCCGGAGGAAGTCGAGAACCTGGTTTACCAGATGCGGGTTCGCATTCGGGCGGCGCACGTCGGCGTCGACTCGATCTCAGCCGAGAACGGCCAGATTCTTCTGCAGACCACCGCAGGCGAAGGGGATCAAGAGGCGCTCGAGCTCGGCGCCGATGTCCGCAGGAGTCGCCGTGGCTACTGGCTGGCGCGACGCGAAGGATGGCGGCAGCGGCTGCTCGAGGTACTGGAGTCTCTACGGACCTGAGGCCGAGCGCTGATCGAACTTCCTGGCGGAAGGGAAGGATCAGCCGTCGGTGAACTGGACGCCGTTGGTTTTACGGCTACAGGTCGCCCTGGTAGCGGATCAGGATGGCCACGTACGGCACGCCATCCACGTACTCGACGCCGACTGCCCAGCTTCGCCAGTTGAACTTCGGCCCTGGGTCGGGCGCCGGCAAGTGGTAGCTGAGGAAGTTCATCCGGGCGTACTCCCCGGGCCACTCGGCGGGAATCCCCGTGTCGGCGGAGAGCAGCTGGTTGCAGGCTTCCTGCGCCTCCCCGGCGAGCAACGCATCCAGCTCAGGCAGCATCCGGTCTCTGAACGAACCGACGATTGGCGCCCCCGACCCGCGCTGAACACCCCAGACGATCTCGTCCACGCGCTGCATCAGGTCCGGGACCTCGGGCGGCGGAATCACGACTTCGTCGTTCCACCAATCGTGGCGCAGGACCAGGCCCCGACGCGGGGAGATCGTCTCGGCCAGCAATTCGCCCGAGCGATCGCGCAAGGCGGCAAAGAAGGTATCCATCAGCGCCGGCACCCGCGGGTCCTGGCAGAAGTCCTGCGGTTCAACGTCCTCAGTCAGATTCCAGAGGTTGATCCAGCCGCTGGTCCCGGAAGGTACCGAGATCTCCACCCAGATCGAACTCCCCAACGGGGTGGACAGGCCCGTCAGCCCGATGCGCCGCAGATCTGCCGGCAGCTCAGCCACGACCGTCCCGGAAATCCCCGCCGGCTCCCGGACTATCAGGTGGCCATCCGGAGGCACGCCGAACACCGAGAAGCTGGTTCCGCCCCCGGGAAGGATGCCGCCCGCGCCGAGCGTACTCTCGGCGATCGCGGTGGCATACTGGGGAGCCGCCGGGATCCCGATCGGGACCAAGGCGCGGGTGCAGGCTCCAAGAATCCCCGCAGCCGCGAGGGCGACCACGAGCCCGCGATTGCCGCGCCCCTGGCGAAGTCCCAATTCGGTTGGCCTCATGAAGCGCGACTGGTTCGGCGGCGAGCGGTGGGCTTGGAGGTTGGCTTGGAGGTGGGCTTGGTGGCGCGGGTGCGTCGCACCGCCGGGCGCTTGCCTTCGGGCCGCAAAGCCAGCGCGAGCACATCATCCATGTGGGACACAAAGCGAATGTCCAGTGCCTGACGCGCCTTGGCAGGAATCTCCACCAGATCCTTCTTGTTCTTCTCCGGGAGCAGGATCGATCGAAGCTTGAGGCGGTAGGCCGCCAGCACCTTCTCACGCACGCCGCCTACCGGGAGCACCTTGCCGCGCAGCGTGATTTCGCCGGTCAGGCCGACATCGTGCCGCACTGCCCTCCCGGTGAGCGCCGAGGCGAGGGCCGTGGCCATGGTGATCCCGGCGCTCGGTCCGTCCTTCGGGATGGCGCCCTCTGGAATGTGAATATGGATGTCGGTCTTCTCGAAACGGTCACGGCTGACCCCGAGCTCGCGGGCTCGGGACTTGATGTACGACAGCGCCGCTTGCGCAGACTCCTGCATCACCTCGCCCACCTGCCCGGTGACCTGCATCGTCCCCTTGCCGTCGATCAGGAGCACTTCGACCGCCATCCCCTCGCCACCGTTCTCGGTCCAGGCCAGGCCGATGGCCATACCCACTTGATCTTCCTTCTCCGGCGTCGGCGGCAAGACGTCGGGAGGGCCGAGGAGCCGTGCCAGGCCGGCCGGCGAAATGCGCCTCGGTCCAACCTTGCCCTCCGCCTTCCGCCGGGCGACCTTGCGGCACACTTTGCCGATCTCGCGTTCCAGGTTTCGAACCCCGGCTTCCCAGGTGTATTCCCGGATGATGGCCCGCACCGCCGGGTCATTCAACACCAGCGCCCCTACGGCGAGGCCGTTCTGCTCCATCTGGCGTGGGATCAGGTAGCGGCGAGCGATGACCAGCTTCTCTTCCTCGATATACCCGGGGAACTCGATCACCTCCAACCGGTCGAGCAGCGCCGGAGGGATGTTCGTCAACGTGTTGGCGGTGGTGACGAACATCACTCGCGAGAGGTCGTAGGCGAGTTCGAGGTAGTGATCCGAGAAGGCATGGTTCTGCTCGGGGTCGAGGACCTCGAGCAGCGCTGAAGACGGGTCGCCCCGGAAGTCATGTCCCAGTTTGTCGATCTCATCCAGCATGAAGAGCGGGTTGACCGTGCCGGCGCGGCGCATGGCCTGCAGGACGCGCCCCGGGAGCGCACCGATGTACGTGCGCCGGTGGCCGCGGATCTCGGCCTCGTCCCGGATCCCGCCCAGCGACAGGCGCAGGAACTTGCGGCCGAGCGCTTCGGCGATGGAGCGCCCGATGGACGTCTTGCCGGTGCCCGGCGCGCCGACGAAACATAGGATCGGCTGCCGCTGCTTCTCGGGCGCCAGGCTGCGGACGGCGATGTATTCGAGGATCCGATCCTTGGCGTTCTTCAGGCCGTAGTGATCTCGGTGCAGGATCTCAGCCGCGTGCGGGACATCCAGGTTGTCGACCGTCGCTTCCGTCCAGGGCAGCTCGAGCAGCCAGTCCAGGTAGGTGCGCAGGATGCTGACTTCGGGCGAAAGCGGCGGCATCTGGCTGAGACGGGCGATTTCCTTCAACGCCCGAACCTCCACCTCTTCAGGCAGGCCGAGGTGAGTCACGCGCTCGCGCAGCTCCGTCAACTCCAGCGCCCAGGGGTCGGCCTCCCCCAGCTCGGTCTGAATCGCCTTCAACTGCTCGCGCAGGTACATCTCGCGCTGGGAGCGGTCGACCTCGTTCTGAACCTGTGAGTGGATGTGGTCTTCGAGCTCGAGGACATCGAGCTCGCGTCCCAGCATGACGCTGATGCGCTGCAGGCGCATGATCGGGTCGAAGGTCTCGAGGATATCCTGGCGCTCCGCCACGCTCAGGCTGAGGGCCGAAGCGACCAGGTCGGCGAGCCAGCCGGGTTCCTCGATGTTGACTGCATAGACGTAGGCTTCCTCGGGCAGGCTGCGGTTGAGCTGTACGCACTTCTCGAACAGCGTACGCACGGCGCGCATCAGCGCCGTCGTCTCCTTGCCGCGTTCAGCGCTCTCATCCACCGGACGGCCGCGGGCGCGCCAGCCGTCTCCGTCCGGGATCAGCTCCATGATCTGGATGCGGCGGCGACCCTGCGTCAGCACGGAGGTCGAGCCGTCCGGGATGTGCATCTGTCGCCCGACGGCCACCTCGGTGCCGACGGTATAGAAATCCCCCGGCCCCGGCGTCTCAGCCTCTGGATCGAGCTGCGTCACGGCGACCATGGTCCTGCCGGCGCGCGTGGCCGCTTCGATCGCCTCCAAGGTCGACTCCTGGCTGACAAACAACGGCGTGAGCATGTTGGGGTACAGCACGACGTCGCGGAGTGGCAGGACGGCACATTCCAGGCAGCCGTCACTGTCCAGCGGGGAATCCTCGATCTGGTACAGCTCGTCGGCCCGGCAACTCATGGGATCGCCCAATTCGGCAGGCAGGGACGGATAGCGATTGCGGGCTCCGCTCATGGCGTCCCTCCGCCTGCGTCGGCCTTCAACCGCGCGGCAATCTCATCCCAGGCCGAGAGGATCTCCGCCGAGACGAACAGGCTGCCGGCCGAGACGATGACCTCGTTGGGCCGCACGCGGCCGATCGCCGTCTCCAGCGCCGCCCGCACCGGCGAAACTACTTCGGTGCGCAACCCGTGCTGGTGGGCAAGCGCCACGACCTCCGGCGGGTCGGCCGCCCGAGGGTGAGCCGCCTGGGTGACGATCACGCGGGACACACGCGGCGCCAGCTCGACGAACATCCCCTCGATGTCCTTGTCGGCCGAGGCGCCGAAGATCAGCGTCACCGGCTGGCCGGGGAAGTAGTCATCGAGGGCGATGCGCAGCTTGAGCGCCGAGTCCCGGTTGTGGGCCGAGTCGACCACGATCAGCGGCGATCGCGAGAGGAGTTGGAATTGGCCCATCCAACGGACGGATCGGAACCCATTCCGGATGGCCTCTTCGCCGATCGTCAGCCCTCGTTCCCCCGCAACGCGAAGGGCGGCGTAGGCGACTGCTCCGTTGACGACCTGGTGATGCCCCAGCAGCGGCAGGTCAAATCGCGGCGGCACCCACTCCTCCCCGCCGGCCGATTCAACAAATGCATCCATCAGCGGCTGTTCCTTCGCCGACCAAACATGGAGCGTCTGCCCATCCAAATCGTGCCAACCTGGAGCATACAGCCAATCGTGCCCTACGCGGACCAGCGGCGAACCTTGCGCCCGAGCCACCTCTTCGATCACCCGCTCGGCCTCGTGCTGCTGCGGCGCCGTCACGACCGGTATGCCCGGCTTGATGATCCCGGCCTTTTCCCGGGCGATGTCGGAAAGTCGATCGCCCAGCAACTGCGTATGGTCATAGGAAAGGGAGGTGATGACCGAGACCACCGGGAGGAGCACGTTAGTGGCATCCAGTCGACCGCCCAGCCCGACCTCGATCGAAGCGGCCTGCACCCCGGCGCGGGCGAAGTAGGCGAAGGCAACCGCCGTCACAATCTCGTAGGTGGTCAGGTTCGGCACCTGTTCGACCAAGGGTTGGATCTCGCTCACCCCGGCGACCAGGTCGGCCTCGGGAATCGGTTGCCCGTCCACCTGGATCCGCTCGGTGAAGTGGATCAGGTGCGGCGATGTGTACATGCCGGTGCGGTAGCCGGCGGCGCGCAGGCCGGAGGCGATCATCGCCGTAACCGATCCTTTTCCCTTGGTCCCGGCGATGTGGAAGGTCGGGTAGCGCTCGTGCGGATCACCGAGCGCATGCAGGAGTTGGCGGACCCGGCCCAGGTCGAAGAGCTCCGCCGAATAGCGGTAGCTCCGCTCCAGGCTGTAGTCGACGAAGCTGTAGAGATAATCGAGTGCGTCTTGGTACGTGCGGACGGGCATGGGGGTTGATTGTAAGCGCCGGTCGCCAATCCGACAAGACACGCCCTTCTTGCGCCGGCACTGAGTTCGCGCTATCATGATGAATACCCCCTGATCTAGTGCTGAAAGGAGGCGAGGCCCTACCTATAGGAGTGCAGCGACGTATGTTCGATTCGGCCCCAAGCCATCTTTGAGGAGGAAGAAGGATGCGCAAGAATCGCTTGTTCCTGGCCGTTAGCCTACTGCTGGTGGCCACCCTTTTGCTGGGCGCCTGCGCCCAGGCCACCCCGACGGAAGCCCCCCCCGTGGCCACCGAGGCCCCGACCGTTCCGCCGCCCCCGCCCCCGCCGCCGACTGAGGTGCCCCTCGGCTCCGCGGAGATGCCGATCATCATGGCCCTCGCACCTTCCGCCAACACCCAAGAGCTGATCGCGGGTGGTGAGGCGATCGCCGCCAAGATGACCGAACTGACCGGATACACCATCGAAGTCACCGTCCCGACCAACTACGCCGCTCTGATTGAGGCCATGGGCTCCGGCAATGCGCACATCGGCTGGCTGCCCACGGTCCCGTACATCGTCGCCTACGAGAAGGGTTACGCCACGGTCGGTTTGGTGACCCTGCGCAGCGGTGCGGATCACTATGCCTTCGAGTTCGTCGTCAACAAGGCCCGCATCGACGATGCCACCTTCATGTCCTACTACGATGAGGCGACCGGCAAGGACACGGGCGATGCAGCGACCGCTCTGGCCCAGTTCGCCGGCAAGCGCCCGTGCTACACCGATCCCCTCTCGTCCTCCGGTTACCTGGTGCCTGCCGGTCTCCTGGCCACGACCGAGATCAAGACCCTGGCCGGCGCCTGGGTGCAAGGCCATCCGACGGTCATCAAGTCGGTGTACTTGAGCCCGCACGGCGAGATCTGCGACTTTGGCGCGGCCTACGTCGACGCCCGCACGGCGGTCACCAATGACTTCCCGGACGTCAATGAACAGGTCGCCATCGTCTACGTCTCCGACCCGATCATCCCGAACGATACGGTCTCCTTCATCGCCGGGCTGGATCCCACGGTCCGCCAGAACCTGGTCGATGCGCTGGTCGAGATCGCCTCGACGGAAGATGGCCTGCAGCTGCTCAAGGACGGCGGCTACAGCATCGGTGGTCTGGCTCCTGTCGAAGACTCCTTCTACGATGAATTCCGCGTCTACCTGGAGTCGATCCACTTCGACATCAACAGCTACCGTTAGTTCACTGTCCCAAGAGAGGGAGGGCACCTGCCCTCCCTCTTCCTTAGTCTCCTGCGGCGAATGGAGGGCGGACTCCAGTCTGGTTGCCTTGACAGACTGCAGCCTGCGCTCCATTCCATCTTCATCGACAGGTGGACCATGCTCCGTGTTGAACACCTCACCAAGATCTACCCGAACGGGACCAAGGCGCTTCAGGATGTCAGCTTCGAGGTCAAGGACGGTGAATTCCTGGTGGTGATCGGCTTGTCCGGATCAGGAAAATCCACCCTCTTGCGCTGCATCAACCGGCTGATCGATCCGACCAGCGGGACGATCCTGTGGGACGATGTCGATATCACTGCGGCGTCCCAGACCGAGCTGCGCCACATCCGCCGCGGCATCGGGATGGTCTTCCAGCAGTTCAACCTGGTGAAGCGCTCGAGCGTCCTGACCAACGTGCTCAGTGGGCGGCTGGGATACGCCAACCCCTGGCTTTCGATGCTGGGTATCTGGCCGCCGACCGAGAAGCAGCGGGCGATGAGCGCCCTCGAGAGAGTGGGGATCGCCGACAAGGCCGGCAGCCGGGCCGATGCGCTCTCGGGGGGCCAGCAGCAGCGGGTCGGGATTGCGCGTGCCTTGATGCAGGAGCCGCGCATCATCCTGGCCGACGAGCCGGTCGCCAGCCTCGATCCGGTCCTCTCGCATTCCATCCTGCAGTATCTTGAGCAGCTGAACAAGGACGGCATGACGGTCATCTGCAGCCTGCACTTCCTGGACCTCGTGCACCGTTACGCCACGCGCGTTATCGCCCTCAAGGACGGCGTCAACGTCTTCGAAGGCCTGCCGCAGGAGATCAACCGCGCCAAGTTCAAGGAGATCTACGGCGAGGAAGCTCAGGAGGTGCGCGCCACATCGTTCGAGGTCGAGGCATGAAGGAGGAACGTGCAGGACGCTCGCCCCTCCTGGCCGGGGTGCTGTCTGCCCTGCTCCCCGGCACGGGACAGATGTACGCCCGAGAGGGTTATCGCGGGGGCGTCATCCTGATCGGCACTCTAGTGATCACCGGAGTGGTGGCCTGGTACGGCCACTCGGCGTGGCTTTTCGCGCCGGCGGCGATCTATCTCTGGAACATCTGGGATGCCGTCAGCACGGCCGGCGGCCGCATTCGTTCCGTCGTGCTGCCGGTCTTCTTCGGGCTGGTGGCGTCCTACGGCATCGGCTGGCAGATGGTCGGGATCGATTTCAGCTCCGCCAGCTTGCCGCGGGCCATGGCGGTCCTACGCCCGATGCTGCACCCCGACCTGGTCGAGACACGCACCGAATTGAACCGCATGTGGACACCGATCACCGTGCCCTGCCCGACGACCGAGGTTCCGCCCTCGGCCAGCCGGGAGGACGGCGACAAGCGGGCCTTCGCCACGCCGGACTGCGCCGGCGTGAGCGAGACGGTCATCGTGTCCGTGTCCGGGCTGTGGCCCGACTCAGACACGGAGGTCTGGTGGGAGACCAGTATCGGCGACGACAAGCCGCTCGGGGGGAACGAGGACACGCCGCTGATCGTGGCAACCGATTCCGCCGGATCGCTGACCACCACCATCCGGGTGCCCAGCACAGTCCTGATT
The DNA here is from genome assembly GCA_963777165.1 of uncultured Chloroflexia bacterium. Taxonomy (GTDB): domain Bacteria; phylum Chloroflexota; class Anaerolineae; order Anaerolineales; family E44-bin32; genus DYJB01. The sequence goes on along the minus strand of CAVZPO010000023.1, from coordinate 115,539 downwards.
GCCCAGCCCGATCCGACCATGGCTCTGACCCACCGCATCTACTTCGACCAGCGCCGGCCGCTCGGCGGCATCGAGATCTCGCGCAACGGTCGCTTCGTCGTCCAGGGCATGCTCGAGTTGGTCACCATGGCCCTGATGGCCACTTTCCTGGCCGTCCTGTTGGCCGTCCCGATCAGTTTCCTGGCTGCCCGCAACTTGATGGGCGGCAACCCGGTTACGACGGCCGTGTACTTCATCGTGCGGACGATCCTGAACATCATCCGCTCGATCGAGGCGCTGATCATCGCCATAGTCTTCGTGATCATCGTTGGCCTCGGCCCATTCGCCGGCGTAATGGCGCTGGTCATTCACTCGGTGGCCGCCCTGGCCAAGCTGTATTCCGAAGTGATTGAAGGGATCGACCCGGGTCCGATCGAGGCGATGCGCGCCACCGGGGCCGATTGGGCGCAGGTTGTACGCTACGGCGTCGTCCCGCAAATTGTCCCGCCCTTCGCCGCCTTCACCATCTACCGTTGGGACATCAACGTGCGCAGCTCGACGATCGTCGGCTTTGTGGGTGGCGGCGGAATCGGGTTCTACCTGGTGCAGTGGATCCAGATCAATCAGATGAGGCCGGTCGGCGCGGCGGTCATTGCCATCGCCGTCGTCGTGATGACTTTGGACTACCTCAGCGCCAAGCTACGGGAAAGGCTCGTGTAGCCATGAAGGACCTTTCCCAACTCAAACGGCTTGTCCTGAACGCTCTGGTGATCGCCGTTCTGGTGGTTCTATTCGGCTATTCCTACCGGGCAACGGGGATCGACTTCCCGCGCATGTTCAGGGATGCCGGCAAGGCGAGCGAGATCGTCTCGGATTTTCTGCGGCCCGATCTAGTGACGCGGGACTTTGAGACGGTCACCATTGAACTAGCCTTCCCCATCCCCTGCGGCTCAGCCGCTGAGGGTACGCCGGCTGCCTCCGGCCCGCGCCTGGTGACGAGTGTCCCGTGCGTGGCGGAGAGGGAAACCTTCACGATCGAGGGGTTCGACCTGGCGGCGAATAGCGAGATCGAGGTGCGCTGGCGGCTCGCCGACGCACGCATCTGGACTATCGACCAGACCCAGACCGATGCAAACGGCCACTTCGTGGTGGAGGCGGAGGCGCGCCCCATCGCTGCTGCCAAGGACGGGACTCCGAGCCGCATCCTGGTCGATACGCTCACTCCCGTCGGCCCTCTCAAGCCCAGCCAGGCGCTGGACGACGTGATGGCCAACATGCTGGTCACGATCTTCATGGCCCTGCTGGCGACCACGATGGCCACCCTGGTGGCGGCGCCGCTCAGCTTCTTGGCGGCCAGCAACATCACCAGGCGCGGCTGCATCGGGACGGCGGTCTACTATGCCACGCGCACGGTCTTCAACATCCTACGCTCCTATGAACCGCTGGTCATGGCCGTGGTCTTCGCCTTCTGGCTTGGGTTCGGCCCCTTCGCCGGAACTCTGGCCCTGACGGTGGTCACCGTCGCCTCGCTCGGCAAGTTGTTCTCCGAAGCCGTGGAGAGCATCGACCGTGGCCCGACCGAGGCCCTGCAGGCGACCGGCGCAAACCGGCTGCAAGCGGTCATCTACGGCGTCATCCCTCAGATCGTCCCGGATTTCATCTCCTTCATCGTCTACCACTGGGACATCAACGTGCGGATCTCTACGATCATCGGTTTCGTCGGCGGCGGCGGGATCGGGTATTACCTCAGTCAACAGATCAACCTGCTCGCCTACCGGCACGCGGCGACGGCCATCTGGGCCATCATCGTGGTGGTCATGGCACTGGACTTCCTGAGCGCCGAAGTGCGCAAGCGTACCATCTGATGGCGATACGCCATGCACCGCACCCGAGGCACTCGTCGCGGCTCCTCCGGAAGCAGCCCGTTGGTCTGGCGTGATATAATCCGCCCCACTGGTCCCGGCCGATGGACGCTCCTGTTCTAGTCCTCAACGCCAACTTCGAGCCGCTCAACGTGTGTTCGACCCGTCGGGCGGTCGGCCTGCTGGTTGCCGGCCGGGCCGAGATGCTGGTCAACGGCCGGGGCTACGTCCACACCGTCCGACTGACCTATCCGCGCCCCTCGATCATCCGCCTTGGGCACATGATCAAGCGTCCCCGACCGCGGGTCCGCCTTACCAAGCGGGAGATCTTCCGCCGGGACGGCTTCGCCTGCCAGTATTGCGGCACACGAGGAGGGCGGTTGACGATCGATCATGTCGTCCCACGCCACCGCGGCGGCGATCACAGCTGGTCGAATCTGGTCACCGCCTGCGCCGGCTGCAACTTGCGCAAAGGCGGCCGTACGCTCCCGGAGGCACGCATGGTGCTGCTGCGGCCCGTTCAGGAGCCGCATGCCTCGGCCCACTACTTGTTCGGCTCGCATCTGACAGAGAATCAGGAGTGGGTCTCCTACCTCGAAGGGTGGTAGACAGTCTCCCGCTGCGTTAACTAAACGGGCGGAGCCAAAGGCTCCGCCCGTCTGATTCGCGCACAGGGCAGAAACGCTCAGCTTGGATCTTGCGACGGCAGGCTCTCCAGCAGCGCCATCAAGCTCCCCGAGACCAGGCTGTGCCCGCCCGTGAGGATTGGAATCCGAGCGCCGCGCAGCGCCCTCGTCAGGGCGGCCAACTCGGGAGCGCGCACCTCGTCGGTCCAGCCCAGGTCGGAGGCAAAGCGGTCGCCTGCGCTGGGCCAGAGCCCGCGGTGAGCCATCCACACGCGGTTGTCCCATATCACGCCGTCCGCCATCCCCGCCAATCGATCGACGAAGCGCTCAGGGCCCCAGTCATCCAGCAATTCGCCGATCAGGGAACGAACCTCACCTCGCTCGGCTCGCCCGCTGGCCAGCATGCCCCGTTCCTCTACGAACAATCGCACCCAGACTTGCTTGCGGCGCTCGATCTCGCGCCAGATGGTGGACGAAGACCGTCCGATGATCGCCAGTGTGCTGGCCGGCGTGGAGAGCAAGCGGCGGAGCGCGTCCACCTTCGCCAGCAGTTCGGACGGCGCGACGTCATCGAGGAACGCCTGCAGCGCGGTTCCCACCTGCGGATGCCGGGCGAGCAGCAGAACATCCGCCGGGGTGTCTATGTCGGCCTGCGTCTCGGCTGACGAAGGCAGCGCAACTACCTGATAGCCTGCCTCGCGCTCGAGCACCCAGCCCAGTGGATTGTCCGTCGTCAACGCACCTGAGACACGCTCCAGGCCCCGCGCGGACGACAGGACGGCCCAATCGGTCGACAATGGGTTGTTGACCCACGCTGTAGGCGGCCGGGCCGGTTGTAGGGCCTGCGCCAGGATGTCGCTCAGCAGCCGGGCGGAGGCCAGGGGCGCGCTGGCCCCTCCGAAGTAGGCGACCGGCCCCTCTCCGTAGCGAGCGGTGAGGCCCGCCAGGGACCGGCCGAAATGGAATGGATCACCATCAGCGGAGGCAGGCAGAACCTCGGCTCCGTCCCCGGCCAGCACGGCGCGGTCGGCATCTTCGGCCGCCAGGACGAGGATCGGCCCGGCGAGCCCCGTGAGGCGCAGCCGTTCGAGGGTATCCCGGCACGCCGCAAGACGCGCCTTGCCCATCCAGACCTCGCCCGCCGAGAGTCCGGCGGGCGGGAGGAAGAGTACGGCAGGGACGAGGTCGGACATCGGTGCGGTTGGGGTTGACGACCCGGCGGGCGCGCGCCCGCCGGCTCGCAGGCTGCCAGCTTAGGCGACGTCGGTCTCGATCAAGCCGAGTGTCCCATTCCGTCGTCGGTAGAGGACATTCACTTGCTGCGTGACCGAGTTCAGGAACACGAAGAAGTCATCGTGCCCGAGGAGCTGCATTTGCTCGATCGCCTCGAACTCGTCCATCGGTGTGATTCGGAACGCCTTGCGCCGCGAGATCACCTCGCCGGGGTCGACGGCTTCGGTTTCCGAAGGTTCGGCGGCCGCCTCGGCCAGCGAGCGCCCGTCGCCCCGACCCCGGTGGCGCCGGCCCTTGTAGCGTTCGATCTGCCGGTTGAGCTTCTCCAGGGCGGTGTCGTAGGCGGCGAAGATATCGTCGGTCCGCTCCTCCGCCCGGAGCAGGATTCCTTTGCCCCGAACGGTCACCTGGGCGACCTGACGATCGTCCGAATCGCGGGCCGACTTCTCGTAGGCCAGATCGATCTTGACCGATTCCAACTCTTCGAGGTGTCGGTCCAGTTTCGAGGCCTTCTTCGTGATGTAGTCTTCCAAGCGCTTGCTGAGTTCCAGGTTATGGGTGCCGATCTCCACTTTGACGGTCATGATCGCTCCTTGTCTCGTAGGACTCGTCTCCGTCTCAACCAGCTCGGCCAACGGTCACGCCGTATACAGCGCGGGCGTCCGCCTCCACGCACGCCCGGCCGCAGGCCATCAGTGTGGCGCCAGTCGTGCACAGGTCATCGACCAGACAAACATGGGACTCGCGGAGGATTGTGGCGTCTGCCCGGAAGGCGCCTGCCACGTTAAGCTGACGGGCCGCCCCATCCAAACCGACTTGTGATCGCGTCTCCCGGATGCGGGTCAAAGCCGCCTCGCTGGAGGGCAGATCCAGCCTCGCCGCCAGATGTGCGGCGATCAACGCAGCCTGATTATACCCGCGCTGGCGTCGTCGCTCGGCTGCCAGCGGCACCGCCAGCACGACGGTCGGGCGCCAGCCCTCGCGCCGCACGACCGACGCCAGCCACTCTCCCATCACCGACGCCAACGGATCGTTTGGGCGGTACTTCAAGTGCAGCAGTGCGCGGACCATTGGCCCGCGGTAGCGGGCGTAGGACCGCACGGGAAAGTCGAACGGCGACCGGCAGCGGGTGTGGCCATGGGCTGGCATGCCGCACAGGGCACACACACGACCCTCCAGACGCTGGAGCCGCCCGTCACACGTCTCGCACCACACCGGTCCCGGTCGGCCGCAGCCGGCGCAGCGCGATGGGAACAGCAGGTCGAGGATCCGATCGATCCAAGTGGAGAGTAGGCGCCGGCCGGCGTCCAGGCTGAGGGGTCGAGGGTCTTCGCGCGAGGCCGTCACACCGGGCTCCGGGGTTGAGGTCCCTGTGCCGGAAATCAACCGGGGAGGCCCCTGCCTCCCCGGGGTCGATCTGAGGTCATCCGCCGACCCCCAGGATGCCTCCCAGCTCCGAGGTAAACAGGATCAGGGCCGCCGGCCCCAGCAGAATGATCAGAATCGACGGGAAGATCAGGATGCCGATCGGGAAGATCATCTTGATCGGGAGCCGGTGCGCCTCTTCTTCCGCCATCTGCCGCCGCCGCACGCGCATCTGATCCGACTGGATGCGGAGCACCTTGGCCATGCTGACGCCCAACTGCTCGGACTGGATGACGGCTGCCACGAAGCTGGTCATCTCGCTCACCTGCAGCCGTTCGGCCATGTCCCTCAGGCCGTCACGCCGGAGCTTCCCCAGCCGGATCTCCTGGATCACGCGGCCGAACTCGAGCGCCAGGTCGTTGTCCCATTTCTCATGGACCTTGGACATGGCGGCATCGAACCCCAGGCCGGCTTCCACGCAGATGGTCAACAGGTCGAGGGCGTCCGGCATGGCGCGGAAGACGCCCTTCTGCCGGCGGGAAATGCGGCTGCCGAGCCACAGGTCGGGAAAGAAGAAGCCGATCAGCAGGAACAGCGCCGAGAGGCCGAGGCCCTGGAGCCAATTGCGGCCGGTAATGGCGAAGACCAGAAAGATCAGCCCGCCGAAGGTCACGCCCAGGACAAAGCGCATGGCCAGGAAGAAAGCGGGGTCCATCTGCATCGGGTTGCCGGCCGTCTCCAGCCGCTTGCGCGTCGTCTCCAGCGTGGCCTGCGGCGTAAAACGCGAGGCCATCTGCCCGACGCGATTGAAGAACGGCAGGATGATACGCTCGCGGAAGCGCTGGGAGAGTTCAATCTCCTCCAGGCTGATCGGCTCTTCGCGCACGCTGAACTCGGCCAGCCGCTCCTGGATCGGGTCCTTCGCCTGCGGGGCGCGCATGCCGGCGATCACGAGCCCGATGGCCAGGAACAGGACCGCGCCGATCAGGATGACGATGCTCATGCGATACTCCCTCGTCCCAGCACTAAATGTCGATCTTGACCATGCGCTGCACGATGTAGAACCCGCTGCCGATCATCCCGCCGCCCAAGCACAGCATCGGGATGCCGCAGTTGCGCGTATCCGGATTGATGAACTCCATCATGTACGGCCGGTTGACGATGAACAGGATCGCCATCAGGGCCAGCGGGAGGCCCGAAATCACCCAGGCGGTGGCGCGGCCTTGAGCCGTCAGCGAGTTGATCTCGCCCTTGATTCGCACGCGCTCCCGGATGGTGTAGGAAATCACGTCCAGGATCTCGGCCAGGTTGCCGCCGACCTCGCGCTGCACGTTGATCGCCGTGACGACCAGATCCAGGTCATCGCTGCGAATGCGGCGCAGGATGTGATCCAGGGAGTCCTCCATCGTCAGCCCGAGCTGCATTTCCTGGACGACGCGGCGGAACTCGTCGCAGATCGGCGGCGGAAGCTCGCGGCTGACGGCTTCCATGGCCTGGAGCGTTGAGTAACCGGCACGCAGGCCGTTGACCGTCAGGTTGAGCATGTCGCCAAGCTGATCATCGAACTTGCGCAGGCGCTTCTTCTGCGCCTGGCTGACATAAATGCCTGGCACGAAGACCCCGACCACCAGGCCGACGATGCCGAGGACGAGCGTCCGGGCCAGAATCGCCAGGACGGCGCCCAACCCGAGGGACACCGCCACCATGACGACCATGTACTCGGCCGGGCGCAGCTTGATGTCGGCCCGTGCCAGGTTCTTGCTGATCCCGTCAAACAGATCGGTGCCTTCACCCAGCCGGTTGAGCCAGTCGGCCATCGGCGTGGACCGCTTGACCTTGGCCGCCGCCAGCTGCATGGAGGAAGCGCTCGCCATCCCGCCCGACTCGGAGTAGCGCCCGAGGCGCTCCTCGACCACCGAGCGGCCCGAGAGGACGCTGGAGACCACCCCGACCACCAGCAGGAGCAGTCCCAGGCCTCCGCCGACGAACAGGACCAGGGAAGAGGCTGGCATGGTTAGTACCGCATCCGTTCGCCCACGCCGAAGATCGACGCCGGCAAGTGGATTCCGGAGGCTTCGATCTTGTCCATGAACTTGGGTCGCAGCCCGGTCGGGCGCAGACGCCCGACCACGCGGCCGTCTTCGAACCCGGTCTGTTCGAAGACGAACAGGTCCGTCATCGTGATCACGTCGCCTTCCATGCCCTGGATCTCGGTAACGTGGGTCACCTTGCGCGAGCCGTCCCGCATGCGTTCCAGGTGAACCACCAGCTCGAGCGCCGAGGAGATCTGCTCCCGGATGGCGCGGATGGGGAGGTCCATCCCGGCCATCAGCGTCATGGTTTCGATGCGGGACAGCGTATCGCGCGGGCTGTTGGAGTGGGCGGTGGTCATCGAGCCTTCATGGCCGGTGTTCATCGCCTGGAGCATGTCCAGCGCTTCGGAGGCGCGAATCTCACCGACGATGATCCGGTCGGGGCGCATTCGCAGCGCATTCACCACCAGATTCTGGATGGTAACCTCGCCGCGGCCCTCGATGTTCGGGGGGCGGGACTCGAGCGTCACCACGTGTTCCTGCCGCAGCTGAAGCTCGGCGGCATTCTCGATGGTGATGATGCGCTCATCGCCCGGAATGTACTGCGACAGCACGTTCAGAAAGGTCGTCTTGCCGGAGCCCGTGCCGCCGGAGATCACGATGTTGATGCGGGCCAGCACGCAGGCCTTGAGGAACTCGACCGACTCGACCGTGACCGTTCCGTACTCGACCAGCTGGTCGATGGTGATCGGGATCTTGGCGAACTTCCGGATGGTCAGCGTCGGGCCGACCAGGCAGATCGGCGGAATGATGGCGTTGACGCGCGAGCCGTCCGGCAGGCGGGCGTCGACGTACGGGCTTGACTCGTCGATGCGGCGGCCGAGCGGCGCCACGATGCGGTCGATGATGCGCATCAGGTGGTCGTCGCTCTCGAAGCTGACCGGTTCGCGGTGGATCTTACCCTTGCGCTCAATGTAGATGTTCTTGGCCCCGTTGACCATGATCTCGGTCACGGTCTCGTCGGCCAGAAGTGGCTCGAGCGGGCCGAGGCCCAGAATCTCGGCCACGATCTGTTCGAACAGCCGCCGGCGTTCCGGCCGCGAGAGCACGATCTTCTCTTCGGTCAGGATGTTTTCGAAAAGCTCCTCGATCGTCCGACGGACCTCCGCCGTCTGGCTGACGTCCATCGACGGGTCGAGTTCGGACAGCAGCTTGTTCTGCACCCTGGACTTGAGATCGAAGTACGTGTCGCGGGACGTCTGCCCGCCCGGGGTCGGCGGTCGTTTACGCTCGATCGGCGGGGCGATGCGGGTGGTCCCGGGCAAGGCGCTGCCGCCGGGTCCGGGGGCCGCCTGCTGCTGTGAGGCCTGTCCCTGTTCGATTCGTTTCAGGAGCGACACCGTCTCCCCTCCTACCTATCCTGGGTGCGGCTTCACCGGCTGAACAGCCGCGGGCGTTCCGCTACCTTCTCTTCGACCGGGGGCGGTTCGGCCACCAGACGCTGCTTGACCGAACCGATCAGGTCGAGGAAGTTCTTGGCCGGCGGCCGGCTCTTATCACCGAGCATCAGGGGAACGCCCTTGTTGATCGAGCTGGTGATGGTCGCGTAGTCCACCGGGATTTCCCCGTCCACCGGTCGCCGCAGGTTCTCAGCCACCGCCTCCGGGGTGATGCCGGTCTTGCGGTCCATCCGGTTCATCACGAAGAAGATCCGATCCTTGGGGATCTCCAGCACTCCCAGCAGGTCGAACAGCAGCCGGGCGTCTTTGATGGCCGGGATATCCGGCGTGGCCACGGCGATCACCAGGTCGCTGCTTTCCAGCACGGCCAACGTCACGTCATCCATGGTGGAGTGGGTATCGACGACGACGTAGGCGTAGTGGCTCTTCAGATACTGCAGCACCTTGCGCACCTGGTCGGCGTGCACTTCATCGGCCATTTCCGGCCGCGGCGGCGCCGCCAGCACCCGCAGGCCCGTCCCGTGGACGATCAGAATCTCCTCCACGTACTCCCGGTCGAGCTCCTCGGCGCGCGAGGCCAGATCGACGATGCTGTTCTTCACCTGCAGATTGAGGAAGACCGAGACGTCGCCGAATTGCAGGTTGGTGTCCACGATCACGGCAGGCGTCTCGGCGGTGTGCAGCCCGACCGCCAGGTTGGTCGCCAGCGTGGTGCACCCCACCCCGCCCTTGGCAGAGTAGACCGACAGGATCTTGCCCTGCAGCCGGCCGGTGCCGCCGTGCCGGCCCGGGATGCGGATATCCGGGGCGGTAGCTACGACCCTGGCTCGTTCCTCATCCTTCTTGGCCCGCTCGCCCAGGAACCGAATGGTCTTGATCAGCTCATCGCCGGACGGGGGCTTGGGGATGAAGTCCTTCGCCCCGGCCATCATCGCCCGGCGCATGTAGTCCGGTTCGGACTGCACCGACAAGATGACGACCTGACAGAACGGGACCTGCTCGATCACGCCTTCGGTGGCGGTGATCCCGTCCATGTCGGGCATGTTGATGTCCATCAGGGCGATATGCGGCCGGGCCTCGGCCGCCATCTGGATGCCTTCCTGACCGCTGCGCGCTCCGCCCACCACCTCAATATCCGCTTCGAATTGAAGCAGCTTCTTGATGTTCTCGCGCGTCTCGGCGATGTCGTCGACGATCAAGACGCGGATGGTGGGGACGGTCGGCTCAGGCATTCGCGCAGCGGCTCCAGGTTTGAGAGCTGGCCTACTTGGCGGCCGGCGTCGCTACAGGCTGGTCGTTCGGCAAGACCGGCTTGATCGGCGTCGTCAGCCGCGGCTCGATGCCGTACGGCAGCTTGCTGGGCACGGTGATGTTGTAATTCTCCACCAGGTAGTTGAGCGTCACGCTGGTGGTCTCGGTGGTAGTGTCATCCTTGGGACCGCGCAGCGTCAGCACCAGATCCACACCGGACTTCATCGCCCAGTTGATCGTCAGCGCATCCTGCGGCGTGACGATCAGCGTCACGATGTCCGGCGCCGCCGGGCCGGTGGCCACCTCTGGCGTAGTCTGCGGAGGCGCACCCACGGGCGCAGCCGCCGCGCCGATGGCCGCCTGGCCTTCCGCTCCCGGAACCGGGAATGAGCCAACGTGCAGCACGACGGCGTTCTCGACCAGACGCTGAGTCACCAGCCGCGGCCGCTGCGACTCAGACGGCTTGGCGTACAGTTGCGTCCCGGTCGTCTCCTCCGTGTCCACCCGGGCAAACGGGGGCGCTTCCGGGTTGATGCACTCCAGGCCCGTCTCGGACGCCTTCACTTCCTGGCAGGCATAACCCGTCAGCGGGGCCGCGTTGTTGCCCAGCAGGATCATGCTCGAGTTGGGTAGGATGGTCTGGAAGTCCGCATCCAGATCGACCATCAGCATTGTCCCGATGACGTCGACACTGTCCCCGTCGCGCAGCGCATAGGCCACGCCGGACAGCCGGTTCATCGGGACGGCGATGGCCGTGTACCCCGGCGGGATGGCGACCGACGCCGTTGAACCCGTGCCCAGCAGGTCGCCTGCCTGGTCGGTGATCATCCCGGTCGTGATGGGCAGGCCGCGGGCGATGTCTTGCCGCGCGAATTTGCCGATCACCTGCGTGACGTCCCCGGTGATCATCGTCTCCACCACGGCGTCTGCCGGGAACGGCGCCAGGATGACCCCGTTCTCAGGGATCACCGCGCCGCGGGAGATATCCTGCGCGGCGATGACCACGTTCTGTCGGTCAAGGGCAGCGGGTGTGGCCTGTACCGCTCCACCGTCCCCTCCGCCGGCTCGACGCAAGAAGAGAAAGGCCGCCGCCACCCCCAGAAGCAGGATGATGGCTACCAGAATGAGCATACGGCCTCGGCGCATGGTGCCTCCTCGTCAGACCAGAAGGTTGGATCGTACCCGACCGTGCAAGAATGATACCGGCATGCAAACAAATGTCAAGTCGACCGCCTGCAGGCGGCCTTCCTGACGCTTCCCGGGACCCCTGACACAAGGAGCCCTATCCAGGATAGGGCTCCCGTGTGGTTGGCCGGGGGTCGAGACAAACCTCGCTCCCCGCCGGTGGCAACTAGATGTTCCCGACGATATTGCTGAAGACGTTGCCGATGGCGGGACCGAGCAGCGCAAGAATGACAATCACGACGACGGCGACAAGAACGAGGATCAACGCATACTCGACCAGACCCTGGCCTCTCTCCTTCGGTGCGAACAACATGGACGTCACCTCCCTTCTGTTCCAGGATCGCCCCATTTCTGTTGCAGGCTAGCCTCATTATAAGTGCCGGAGGTCGCGGCGCAATAGGACCTCTTTCCGATAGCTCGTCTGGACAGGTTCCCGATGGCAAACTGCGGCCCGCTTCGGCGGGCCGCAGGGGTGCGTTACCAGGGAGGAGGATGTTACTCAGGTACCAGCCGGGATCGAGAAGGTGATCTTGGCACCCGAGCCGGGGGAGGACTCGATCTCAATCGTGCCTCCGACTTGCGAGACCCGGCTCTTGAGCGTGCGCAGCCCACGGCCCTTGGTGCCCTCGGCCTGTGCCGTCTCCGGGTCGAACCCGCGGCCGTTGTCATCGACGATCACGCGCACCTGCGCCGCGTCGACGTCCATCATCACCTTCACCTGGGTGGCCTGCGCGTGGTCGCGGATGTTGCCCAACAGCTCCTGGATTCCCCGGAAGACCAGAACCTCACGGTGGGGTTCGAGCCTGCGCTCGGTGCCTGTGATCACCAGCGTGACGTTAAGCCCGGTCTTCTCCTTGTACGCGTCCACATACCGCCGGGCGGTCGGGATCAGGCCCAGGTCGTCGAGCATCATGGGGCGCAGGTCGAAGATGAAGTCCCTCACGTTGGCGAAGGTCGAGGTCGCCGAGGCCTTCAGGCTGGTCAGCTCCTGCCGCGCCTTGCCGGCATCCACGTCGAACAGGCGCATGGCGATCTCGGTTTGCAGGATGAAGTTGGCCAGGGCCTGCGCCGGCCCGTCGTGGATCTGGCGCGAGATCTTGCGCCGCTCCTCCTCCTGCGCCTCGATGATCTGCTCAATGCTCGAGGCCGGCAGGTTCACCGCTTCCTCGGACAGGTCCAGCGTGACCCCGCCCTCGAGGACCTGCAACGCCCGGGCCATCGTCTCCGCATGCCGCTTCAGATGGCCCTGGTCGCTTTGCAGCTTCTCCAGCTGACCGCGCATGGTGAACAGCCGCTGCTGGGCATCCTGCGAAGCTTCGTATGCGCCGCGAATGTCTTCGCGCGGGACAGTATCAAAGTGAGCCTGCAACTGGTGGACGTGCGCGGTGATCGAGGCGTTGCGCTGTGCGAGCTTCTCCACCTCGCCCTGGCTCTGCTCGACCAGCAAGCCGATCTCCTTCATCTCCGCCCGCACCTGCTGAAGCTCCTGGCGGAGCGACTCCACAAAGACCTCCAACGCGGTCTGTTCCTTTTCTTTCTCCTTCTCTTTCTCTTTCGCTCTGGGCTTGGCCGCGTCAGCCATGCCGCCTCCTACTGACATGTGCGCTTACTTGCGCACTCTTGCGCACTCCTTGCGCACTTCCTTGCGCGCTTACTTGCGCGTGTCCTGCAGGCGTACCCATCCGTGCCGCAGCGCGTAGACGGCCGCCTGAGTGCGGTCTTCGACGTCCAGCTTGTGCAGGATCGCCGTCATGTGGTTCTTCACCGTCTGGTGGCTGATCCCCAGCTTGGCGGCGATTTCCTTGTTGCTCATTCCCCGCGTGACGAACTGCAGGATCTCCATTTCGCGGGGCGAAAGCGGGGCAAAGGCCTCTTGCTCGCCTTCCAAGTGCGGGCGCCGCTGCGCCTCGACACCGTGCGACAGCCAGTCCTCCAGGCCGGCGGCGTCGTACACCTGGTCGTGGACGACGAAGAACCCGCGCGATACCTGGCGAATGACGTCCATCAACTTGCCGGCCTGGATGTCCTTGGAGCAGTATGCCGCCGCCCCGGCGCGGAAGGCGTGGAAGATCTGTTCCACATCGTCGTAGGCCGTCAGGAGGACGACGGTGGTGCTCAGCCGCTCGGAGACGATCTGACGGGTGACCTGGATGCCGTTCAACCCCGGCAGGTTCACATCGATCAGCGCCACCCGCGGCTTGTGTTCTCGGACCAGCTCAACGGCCTGATCACCGCTGAGCCCCTCCGCCAGGACCTTCAGATCAGGCTCGGCGTTGATGACGTTTCGGACCCCCTCTCGGAACAGGGGGTGGTCGTCTACGATGACAAGGCCGATCGTCTCCATGGGCCACCTCCCGGGGGAACGATTGCGGCGAGTATAGCACAGCGGCTTTGTACGAGGCAACGCGCGCAGTTCACCATGGGTAGACAGCCATGTTCTCGCCCCCGGCAGCAGGGGCATAGGTTGCCGTCGACCGGTACACCGGTGTTCGGCCCTCCACCAGACGCGGATACCATCCGGGGAAGGTCATCAGATAGTCCGCTCCGCGCGCCTGCAGGTACGCGGCCAGTCGCGCCTCGTCCCTCACGAAGGGGATGACCTCGGGTGAGATGAGCCCCGCCAGGTCGATCAGCGTCCGGTCAGAGAAGTAGCCAACCGCCCCGATATCGTGTGCCGCGATCAGGTCCCCGCGCTCGGTGTTGGCCGCAATCCATCGCGCCGTAGCGACCATCTCGGTCTCGATAATCGCAACGTCCTGGCTGTACGCCCGCGCCCCGGGCACCAGGAACGCGATCGCCGTCGCCAGCGCAGCCATAACCCAGGCGCGGCTCAATAGCCTTGCCCCCTTCCCCGAGGCCCGGAGAACCGCCGTGAGCACCACCTCCGCACCGAGCAGGACCAGCACGGGGATGGCGGGCATGGCGTAGCGCCCATGTTGGTACGTAACCGGCAGGCGGACGGCGTAAGCCGCCAGGAAGGCCAGCCACCAGATGGCCGGTGCAAGCCGTGCCCATCGCTTGCTGGTCGCATCGAACCAGATCGAGGCGACGAACCCGGCGGCCAGCACCGCTCCGACGCCCACAAGCCCCACACTCCATTGTTCGGCCAGGCGAAGCGCGAGCGGCCGGCCGAGGCCGACGGCGTACTCGGCTTGCTTGGCGTAGAAGGTGCTCGGCCACGCCTGGCCTCCGAGCATCAGGTTGAATCCCAGGTAAGGGAGGAACAGGACGGCAACACCCACCCCGACCGCCATCAACCGGCGCGCGGCGCCAAGGAGCTTCTGCCGCCCCTCGACACCCAGCACCCAACCGATCGGGACCAGCAGGAGCAATGCGTCTGGCCGGATCCACACCCCCGCCCCCACCAGCAGACCGATCACCAACGGCGGCCAGCGCACCTCAAGCGCGTAGAACACGAGCAGGATGGCGAAGGCTTGGGCAAGCGTCTCCATTCCAGACAGCCCGGCCCAGATCAAATGCCACTCGAGCACCAGCAGCGCCCCGGCCACCCAGGAAAGGCGTCCCAGGTGAGGAGAGCGGGCCCCGACCCAACGGCTGCCGACGTAAGCGGTGGCGGCCAGCAGCAGCACACCGCATGCCTCGACCCATGCATAAGGTCCGATCCCCAGGCGGTAGCCGAGGGCGAGAAGCGCGGTCCACAAAGGTGATGTCGAACCCGCGCTGGGGACGCCAGGCAGGTATGCCCATTCACCCCTCAGCCCGAGGTTTCGGGCGTAGGTCTGATGGATCCACGCATCGTCGAGCGGGAACCCGGTGCCAATCGTCTCGATGGCGGTGAGGGCAAATGCTCCGCATACGATTGCCGCCAGCGCAAGCAGAGCCAGGAAGGCAATCCACCTCTCGGCCCGAGTGCTCACGGCAACGCGCTCCCAACTTCCGGAGCGAACTGCAGCAGGTACACCGGCCTCCCCAACGGATCTTCGATCTGACCTCGCAGGATAAGCCATGGCTCCGATTCGGGGTCCGCGTACAGGCCGGCCATCGGCGCCGGATGGTTGATGTCCAAGACCACCCACTCGACATCGAATCGTTCCACCACATCTCGAAGGGTCGCCTGGTCACCAAACGGAACGACGACGCATGGCAGATGGGAGGCCAGGTAGAACCCCGGCGGATCATTGATCGCCACGACACCCGGAGACGAATCGAGGCTTCGCAGGGCCTTGGCAATCGCGCGATGGTAGTCGGCCGAGCCTTCCCAGCGCGTGGCTCCCGGCCAGCCGGCGGCCGCACGGTCCCAGGCCACCCAGCCGGTGATGGCGATCATCGCCGCAACGATCGCCGGGGTGAACAGGCGCCATGCCCGCTCTGGATTCCAGCCTCGTCGGGCGGAGACCGACCCGAGAGCTTGCTCCAGGCCGATTGGCGCCAAGGCCCACAGGATCGGGAGCAGAGCTGCGCTCGAGTGAAACAGGCCTCCGCGGGCGCCGGAGAATGGGAAGGCGACCGTCATGACGCCCACGAGAACCACAAGGTAGACCCCGCTGACCGCCACGAGAGGCTCGCGCCGCAGCCGCCATCCTCCGATCAGCATGAAGGGGCCCACGATCACGCTGCCGACGACGACCACGAGCGTCTCGAGGTTGGTGGCGAATGCCTGCGACCTCGCGGCGAGAATATCGCCGAGCCCTTGCGCCGCCCATCGGCCGTAGTTGAGCGCAGTCGCAGGGTACGTAAACAACTCGTCATAGCTGGCAAGCCATAGCGTCCTCACACCGCCAGGGCCGAGCAGGCTACCGGTGGTGGACAGGTTGCGAGCCATCCAGGGCGCCATCACCAGGAGGTAGCCTGAGATGAGCAGCGCCAGAGACGGCAGACGGCGACGCGGTGAGACGATCGCCAGCCCGGCGAGAGGAAGGAGCAGGATCACCCCGTCCGCGCGCGCCAGATGGCCCGCGCCAACGAGCAGTCCGGCGGCAAGCCACGCGAGTTGGCTCCGACCCCGATACCCGGCGGCGGCGGTGGCGAAGGCCAACGTCCCAATCCAGGCGTAGACGGCGAAGGCGTCGGTTGTGACCAGGAAGGGGAGGTAGAACCCGGCAAAGGCACCCAGGAGACCGGAGAGCACAGCCTGTCGTGCGCTCGCCCCAAGTTGAACTGCAATCCAGGCGGCAAGGAGCGGCAGGCCGGCGGCGAGGAGGACAAAGGGGAACTGCGCCGCACGGAAGCTGCCCCCGAGAGCGCTCAGGCCGGCAGCGGCCAGGATGCTGGTCAATGGCATCCAGTATGTGTGCGAAGGATGGGGAAGCGTGACGGGATCATCGAGATAGTTCCAGACAAACGGTTCCAGGAATCCGCGCCCCTCGGAGATCTCGACCGCCGAAGAATAATAGTATTCCGCATCCATGTAGCCCGGGGCGCGCACGAAGACCGCCATCGTTGCGGCGGTCAGAATGCCAACCGCGGCCAGACCTACCCACTGCCAACGTCTCATCGGGCTCGCACCGGTATCACGTTGACCCTCACGACCAGACAACAGAATTGCTCACTTTCTCCCCGCCGCATCGTAAGCCGGTCACCTGGAAGGGCAACCACCATCCGGCCGAGATGAGGGCTGCGCCCTTCCCCCGCGCTTTGGGCGGGACTTACTCAGGGTGTGCCAGAATCGGGCCGACGCCTGCCAACGCTTGGGCCAACCGCCCGTTGCCACCTGGAACCGGTCTTCCCTTCCGCGCTGCCTGCGCCGCTATGACGACACTCGTTTCAACCGGTGAGAGATCGCGTATCTCCTCGCCCCGCGTCACCCACCAGCGCACCCACAGGAGCCCGAAAGCCGTCAGCGCGTGCCCGACCGATCCCACGATCGTCCCCCCGGCCTGTGCGGCCAGTGCCGGGAGGTAGGGGATCCACGATCCGATCCCGATCAGCGCCAACGCCCCCGCCACTGCCCACTCCCCCTTCGTCCGTACGCGCCGGCCAAGGCCGGCCAGGATCAACACGATAGCGGGCAGCAGGTAGACGCCAGGCGAAGTCCCAAGCGCCAACAGGCTGAACCAGTCTCCGAGGACAAGGGCGAAGGCCAGCGTCCACGTCAACCAACGCGTGCCCTTGCCCCAACTCTGCCAGATCGCCCAGAGGACTGCGAGACCCAGGAGCGAAGCCAGGATCCCTTGCGCCCACCCCCAACGAAGGATCATCAGTCCCTTCCCCGCGCCTGAGCCACCCGATACCTCGACCCAACCCGCAAGCTGCTGCAGCCAGGCAAGTGGCCAACCGGGCATCACCACGAGCGAGACGGCGGACAGTACAGCGGCGGTGCCCAGGGCGGCGCCCATCGCCCGCCAGCGCCTGGTTGATCCGGCCCACACAAGGGCAGCCAGAAACACACTCGGGCCGACGATTGGATCCGCGAGCGCAAGTGCGAGCAAGATCCCCCCGGCTACATCCCCGCCTCGTTCGAGGCTCGCGGCTGCCGCCAGCGAGAACACCAGTGCGAGGACGGCAATGTGACCGGAGACGATCGATCGGATGCCAGGGGACCAGGCAACGCCGAACGCCAGGAGGGCGGCGAGGAGCAGCGAGGGTGGGCGCCAACCCGACAGCCGCACCGCCAGCAAGCCCGCCACGACCAGTAGGATTTCAAGCAGGGTCATCCAGCCGGCGCGGGCGACCTCGTAATTGAGCGCCCCCCACGGCGCATACAGCAACATCGTCGGGAAGGGGTAGGCGAACAGTGCCAGGTCCTCCCCCTGCCCCGGGATCGCCGCGCGCCCGTACAGGCGGCGCTGCGCGGACAGGCTGACTTGCGCGTCGTAGGGGCTCATGCCTCTCGTCATCCAGGCTTGCGCGCCCTCCCAACGCGGCAGGAACTCATTTGCATCCCGTGCGGTCTGCGAGAAGCGCACGTTCGCCGCGCCAAGGCCGACCAAGACCGCGAGCATAAGCAAGGCCAGAGGGATGGTCGTCCAGGCGAAGCTGCGTGTGTTCACGCCGGGACCTGCGTGCTGTGCGCCGACGGATCCCGGCGCGCGGCTTTCCAAGCATCCACCGCCAGCAGGACCAGCACCACGGTCCGAACCGTCACCGTCAACCACAGCAGATCAAAGCGGCCGCGTGACAGCAGCACCGGCCACTCGAGGATCACGACCGAGGTGAGGGCTACGACATACAGCGCACCTCTCGGTTGAGGCAGGCTGAGCAGCACGAGTGGGACGAGGTAGGCCAGCCATTGCGGGCTCCACCCGGGAGAGGCAAGCAAGAGCAGGATCATGCCCACCAGGACAAACGACATCCCGCTGCGGGGGGTGGACGGGCGCATGCGCGCGGCGAGCACGCAGCCGAGAACAGCTGCCAGGACCGGCGGGAGCCAGCGCGGGATGAACCGTCCCGCCGCGCCGGGGTCCGAGACCACCAGTGGCGTGAGGCGTCCCGATGCTTCACCGAAAGTCCCCGTGCCCAGGCTTCCTTCCAATAGAGCCCAGGGAGTCTGCCACGCCGGTTTGGCCGACTGCGATCGAAGAGAGTCCCAGGCGGCCTGGCGCCCCACGGCAATCAGCGGCAGCCAAACGAGGAGCACCACCGTCGCCGCACCCAGGACTGCCAGCGCCACGCGACGCTTCGGCCAGCGCGTCCAAGCAAGGAGCAGCCCCAGTCCCGGGATCCACTTCGTGAGCATCCCGAGGCCGGCGACCAACCCGGTGGCTGCCCAGCCGGACTCAAACACGAGGACCAAGGTCAACAGGAGCCAGAACACGCCAAGCGGATCAAAGGTCCACCACCCGAGCGCAGGCAGGCACAGGAACGCGAAATAGATCCAAACCTTGGGCTGAGGGTTCTCGCCGTCACGCAGGTGAGTAAGCAAGCGGATCAGGAGCAGGAGGTTGGCGGCATCGAGACAGGCGATCAGCACGGCAAGCGAGTAGACGTACGCGTGCTCCGAGCCTCCGGTCAGCGAGTTCAGCCCGACCGAAAGGAAGGGGAAGAGCGGAGGGAATTCGATCCAGTGACCGATGAACGGCAACCCGCCGCCGGTCGTCGCAAGCTGGGCGAGTTGGTGGAAATGGCGCAGGTCGCCATAGGCAATGACGGCCTCGTACGGCAGGGCGGCAAGGAGCAGCAGCCGGAAGACCAGAAGCCCGAGCGCCGGGGCCGCGGCGGCCCGAAGGCCGTTCCATGGGGCTCTCAACATCTGGCGATGCCTCCTGCCTGCCTGGCAGGCTGGCGAGGCGCCTCCCGCACATCGGGCCCAGCCGGCAGCCGCATGCTCACCCTCCAAGCTGTGCGCCAGGCGCAGCGAGCAGCACGGCTTGCTGGTCGGAGTAGAGCACCTGCCAACCCGCCGACGTCAGTTCGTCGGCAAGCGGCGCTTCCGGCTCGATCAGTGCCAGCCGGATGCCGTACTCGCGCAGAATCTGCTCCCAGCCGTCTGCCGCGTTCCAGGCGGTCAGATACTCGGACAACAAACCGTCGGCGAATAAGTCCGTTCGACCGTCGACGAATGTCCGGTAGGTCGGCCACGCATCCCAGATCAGGTACCCGCCCCACGTGTACGAGTTGAACAACGGGCCGGGGAGCTTCGCGGCTTTGAGGGCTGCGATCGCGCCGAGCGGCTGCTGCTCCCGCACGGCCTGCTGGTTGCGGGCCGCCGAGAGCGGCTCGATCATCTTTCCCGCGGCGGCGACGACCAGCAGCGCCAACACGATCAGGTTGACGACGCGCGCCACACCAGCGCGCACGGGCTTCGACTCGAAACGCCGTTCCAGATCCAAGGAAGCCAGGATGGCCCACGCGTGCTGGGCGAGCAGCGGCGCAATCCCGAGCGCGAACAGGGCGATGTTGCGTCGAGCGACGAGGCCCAGGCCGGCCAAGGTCGCGAACAGCACCAACTCCCTGCCGGTCTTGCGCCGGGGAGAGATCGACAGCACGAACATGGCCCCCAGGAGCAGCGCCAGGAACGGCAGCGAATCCACGCTGTGGAAATCCGGGGATTGCCATTCGTTGATCGACGTTTGCAGCGTGCCGATCGAAAGCGTTTGCAGCGGATAAGCGAGGAGACGCGGACCGTATGGATTGAGGGAAACGGCAGCGGCAGAGACTGCGAGCAGGGACACCAGGGTCAACAGCGATTGCCTGCGCTGCGCCCAGATGGCCCTCCACTCCTCCCCCTTCCCCAGACGGTCCACTACGCCGTCCACGAGTTCCCCGGCCAGATGGACTCCGATCAACAGCAAACCAATGGCGAACCCACCATGGATATTCGCCCACAGCGCCATACCCAATGGCAGCAGCCACAGCAACCTGCGGTGGACGCGCCCTTTCTCCAACAGCAGCAGGAAGGCGCCGGACAACGCGAAGGAAAGGATCTGGGGCCGCGCCGACCAGTAGACGCCGGAGGCGGTCGCGGCCGCCACGAGGACGAAGGCCCGCAGGAGCACCGGAGAGTCCATCAATGGCCAGACGCAGGCGAATGCCAGCGTGACCATCAGGGCCGTCAGCAGGTTGAGGCCCGGTAGACCCGCAGCTCGGTGGACGCCGTACAGCAGCAACTGCGACAGCCAACTTGGGTTCGTCCATGGCTGCCCGGCACGGGTCAGCGAGAACGGGTCGGCCGTCAGAATCTGGCGGTTCTCGACCATCCAGCGCCCGGCGCCGAGGTGCCACCAGGTATCCGTATCGGCCGAGATGCGTACCGCCATGGTGAACACCGCCAGCAGGGCGATACACAAGACCAGGGTCTTGAAGTTCACGGCGCCTGACGCCTCCGGTCGCGGCAACGTTTGTCTACTACCGTCCAGGCCGGGAGCCGCACGGAATCCTTGCCTTGCTGAGGTAAGACGATTTCACCGATGTCTTCACGGCGCGCCCGGGGAGACCGGACGGTAAGTGAAGACCGCAACATCCTTCTGGTCATAGATCGCAACGTAGGAGGGCGAACTCCAGACAACAACTCATACAATCGACCTTCCATCTCCTCTGCGCCCTCGATGCCGGGCGTTTTGACGACGTAGACGTGGGTGTACGTGATTCGCGCTTCCACTGCCCACGCCGCCAGGCATCCGGTTCCTTGCCGCTGACAGCGCTGCAATTCAGAGTGCGCCTTCCACCTGGCGTCAAACACCTGGTCAGGAAACCACTCGTATCCCTGGGGAGTGGCAACGCTGGTGCGGTCGGTCAGCGCTGGGAACCACTCGGAGACGTAGTCGATCCCTGCCGGGCCGATCCCGGAGATCACGGCGAACTGACTCGTGGCCGGCGTGTTCTCGCGGATCCACTGCATCGACCGGCGTTGGGATTCGGTCAGTGCTTGGCGAGGAGCCGCAAGATACGCGGCGATCAGGAGATAGACGAGGAAGTAGGCCGACGCAATGATCCCAACCCGTCCACCGGTGCGCGTGTCAAATTCGGCTTGAGCTGCGCTAACACTCTGGGGGCGGCTACTCCGCCCGGGTTGCGCCGCCGCCTGCAAGCGTTCGACTGCGCCTTGGAGGCCGCGAAGGACGATCCCTTCGTATCCGAGCCCGACCAGGAGCGCGGTGGGGATCACGGCGTAGGTTGCCGTCAGCCTCGTCTCCAGGCAGAAGACAGCCGCCATCCACACAGGGAGATGGAACTCCCGTCTGCGCAAGCTGAGGAATAGGCCCAACATGGCAAACACGGCTTGCAGCGTCACATAGGGCTCGTTGGTCTGCATGAACAGGAAGGGCGCCAAGAGGGCGCTCCATGGGCGCGTTCCGGCCTGGAATGCGCCCAAGAAGGGGCTGAGCCCATGGCGGGCCAGACTCGTGCCCCACCAAGGAGCGGTCAGGAGGACCGTGCCCGCAACGACGATCGCCGAATCCGCCAGCCCGCGCCGGTTGGGCGCCTTGAAGACCAGAAGGACCACCAGACTGTAGAAGGTAAACCACGCGACCACCGGGTGACAGAGCACCGTCAGGCTGGCGAGAATGGAAGTCGAGGCAAGCCGCATTCTGCTGGTGCGAGTGTAGAGACCGGCCGCTTGATGCAGCGTCAGGATCGAGAAAAGGAAGCCCAGTGCCCGCGGGAGGCCCCCGCCCACGATCATGAAATCGAATGCAGTCGGGAGCAAGGCAAAGGAGATGGTTGCGATCGCTGCGGCTGTCCGAGACGCGAGCAGCCGCCTGGCCAACAAGTAGGTCGCAGGGATTGTCGCGATGCTGACCAGCGACGGAAGGAAACGGAGCAGCTCAAGGAGATTAAGGCCGGTGACATCGGAGAGAAGGCCGGTAAGGTAGAAGGAAAGTGGAGGATAGACGAATGGGATGGATGCGTGGTTGTAACTTGTGAACACGGGCAGCTGGTAAGACTCAGCTTGGAGGTCCCGGATTAGGGTGTAGAACAGGCCGCCATCGTTCAGAGGGAAGTCGTACGCCAATACCGGGGTCAGGCGAACAAACGCCCCCAGAAGTGTGGCAAACAGCACAGCGAGCCAGGCCCCATCGCTCGTGAGCCACGCCATGCTGCGCGTGCCTTGAACGGTCTTGGTCGAGGATGACTGCATACGATTCAGATCCTGCCCAGGCGATTGCGGGCCAAGGGGCTGTCACAGTATAGCGGTGCAGCCAGGCTCACACACAATGTCGCCTCCGATACCGGCCGGAGGTCCTCGAATCGCTGGCCCCGTTTGGAGGGACTGCAACTCGGCCCGGCACGCGCGCCGGTCCGGGATGCCGCTAGCCGCGCGCACTTCCGGCGCCTCATCGGCTCTCTCCCTCCGCCGGCAGGCCTATCATCTCAGGCGCGACCCGGGCCGAAAGCCCATAGAACACATGGAACCCGCCGATGTCCGTTTCCGCGTACGTCACGCCCAACGCGCCGAAGCCAGCCCGCAGGGATGCATTCAGGTCGGGGTGGTTGGTCGTGATGTAGGCCACGCGCTCGGCCCCTTCGACGACGTCGTCATACGGCGCATAGCGGTCGTCGCGCGCCGTGTAGCGGAAGTCCTCATGGTAAGGAAGACGCGGGACGAAGATCAGCCGCTCTTGCGAGAGGAATGCCAGGGGGTAGGCGACCCAGTAGTTGGTGTATCCCGTATGCTCGTCGTGCGCCTCCAGGAATGCCATCAGGTCGGCATAGGAACGGGTGTCCACTCGGGCAACGGGATCGAACTGCGTTGTGATGCCGGGCGGATTTCGGGACGCACTGTCGACGATCCCCCATAAGTGGAATCCGAGCAGCAGGGCGACGATCCCCCATGCCCACCGCCGGTCCGTGCGCGCCCGGAGATCGGCGACCATGCTGCCGGCGAAGACCGCCATCGGCATCGCCAGGGGCAGGAAGTAGCGGCCGGAGGGATCGGCGCCGAAGGAGGTCAGGACAAAGCCTGCAAGTGCGGTGATGGCCACGCCGGCGATGATCCAACGTCCTGGGAGATTCGCATCGCGACGGCCGAGCACGTACACCACGTGCAGAAACACGCTCGCCCAGATTGCCAGCACGAAGGGGAGAAGCGGCAGACCCAGCCAGCGGGTGTCCCACGGCGGCCGGAATCCGAGGATGACCGGCCCGCCGAGGAGGAGCAGATTGCGCGCATGTTCAAGCCAGGCCAGGGGCAAGCTGCCGGGCGACGCACCTGCGATCGCCGACCCGAAGAGCTCCCGAAGCAGCGAGCCTGCCGAGCCGGTCAACGCCCCGGCGATCCAAGGGCCCATCCCCACCGCCGCGGCGACGCCCGTCACCAACCAGCAGGCGACTCGCCCCCTTCGATCCGAGGAGCGGATGTCCCGCCATGCGAGGGCCAGCCCGGAGGGAAGGATGTACACCAGCATCAACCCAAAGGTCCAGAAGCCGATGCCTGCCAGGAAACCCCAGGCCGCATACAGAACCGCACGGCGGCTCCGATCCAGCAGGACCAGCGTGAGCAAGAGCAGGATCTGACCGAGGAGGAGCGCCTCCCCGTAGCCGCCCAGCGAGACCGTCGTGTACAGCGTCAGGTTCACGTTGGGGATAGCCAGCAGGAGTCCGGCGATGACGGCCGCAGCTTTTGAGCGGGTCACACGCCAGGCGAGCAACACACCGGTGGCGACTGTCCCGGCGTACAGCAGGATCTGGATCCAGCGGATGACCTGGACGTCCTCGCCGAACACACCAAAACCCAACGCGGCGAGTGTCGCGTCCAGGCTGCCCATGTACGCCTGACCGTAGAAGAAGGCCGGCCACCGACCGTGCAGAATGTGGCGCGCCATCAGCGCAACGATGGCTTCGTCTGAATGGAAGGGGAACGCTCGCAGTGCCAGCAAGCACGTCTTGAGTACGATCGACAGAAGGGCGCTGATCCCCGCCCAGGCGGCAACGCTGCGCAACTCCATCCAGCCGGAGGCAGGCGCTGCAACCCGCGCCGGTGTGAGGACAGATGAGTCCGTCACGCCCTTCGTCCGCGCCGAGACTTGCGCCAACCGTTGACGAGCATGCGCCCCAGCACCGGTGCACGGCCTCCAGAGGATCCCCGCCGCGTGCCCGCGACGTGATCGCGGCGATCGATTTCAGGCGGATGGAGAGGCCCTCCCCGCAGTTGCCGGGAAGACCCACGCGCGATCCGACGACGTCCTGCGGCCTCAGCCGGCCTCTCGAGGACCGGCGGAGCGGCCCATTCTACAGCCATTCAGATCGTCGGCCATCCCCAAGAATGGCGACGCCGGGCCCATCGCCGCCAGACGCCCTGCGGCGGGCGCGGACCGGCCGGCCACGCGCCTCACGCTCGGGACGCCGGAGGCGCCCTCTCGCCCCGGGGTAGAAAGCAAACCGCCCTGCGCTGCAGGGCGGTGAGATCTTCGGGCACGATCACTCGTGCAGGTAATCGGCCAGGCGCCGGCGGTGGCTTGGATGCCGGAGCCGGCTGAGGGCCTGAGCCTCGATCTGCCGAACCCGCTCGCGGGTCACGCCCATCTTGCGGCCGACCTCTTCCAGCGTGTACGATTGTCCGTCGAGCAGCCCATAGCGGAGCTGCAGGATGCGCACCTCGCGCGGCGGGAGCATGTTCAGGACCTCCTGCAGATGCTCCCGCAGCAGGTTGAGCGTCACCAGTTCCGCCGGGGCGGGCGACTCTTCGTCCTGGATGAAGTCGCCCAGGACGGAATCTTCCTCCTCGTCCGTCGGCGTCTCCAGCGACAGCGGGCGGCGCGCCACCTGGATCATGTTCTCGACCTTCTTCGGCGTGACCTCCAGCGAGTTGGCGAGCTCGTCGATCGAGGGGTCGCGCCCCAGGCGCTGGGTGAGCTGGTGCGACACGCGCAACAGCTTGTTGATCTGATCGCCCATGTGAACCGGGACGCGAATCGTTCGGCCCTGGTCGGCGATGGCGCGGGTGACCGCCTGGCGGATCCACCAGGTGGCGTAGGTGGAGAACTTGTGTCCGCGCCGGTAGTCGAACTTCTTGGCGGCCCGGATCAGCCCGATGTTGCCCTCCTGGATCAGATCCAGGAAGGGCACGCCGCGGCCCATGTACTTCTTGGCGACGCTGATGACCAGGCGCGAGTTGGCCGTGATCAGGTGTTCGCGTGCCGCCCACCCATCTTCGACCGTCGCGCGAAGCTCCAGCCGCCTGCGCGACGTGGTCGGGCCGGCCGCCATCGCCTCCCGCGCCCGTTTCCCGCGCTCAATGCGTTTGGCGAGGGAGACCTCCTGCTCGGCGGTCAGCAGCGGGACCCGGCCGACTTCCTTGAGGTACAGCCCAACGGTGTCATCTGCGTCGACGTGGCTGAGGTCGTCTTGCGCCTCGCCGTCTGGGCGCTCGTCTTCGACCAGGTCTTCCTCCGGCCCCTCGTCCGTCTCCGCTACCTCGTCCAGGTAGGTGACGCCGGCCGCCAGAAGCGCAGCATAGGTCTCCTCGAGCTGGTCGAGGTCCCGTTCCGCGTCGGGAAAGAAGGCCAGAATGTCGTCGATCGTGACGTAGCCGCGCTCGCGACCGATCTCGATGAGCTGATCGATCGCCGGGTTCTCCTCCTCCGGGGTAGGCTCCTCCGGAGCCGGCTCGCCCAGGCGCGCCTCAATGTCCTCCATCGGGAGGGCCATCTGCCGCGTCTTGCCCGCCTTGGGCTTCAGGTTTCGTTTCTTCGTCTTCGCCATTCCTCTCCCAGAATACGTCCAAACCTAGGTCAAGGCAACGCGCCTTGGTGTCTATCCTTCCAAACTACACCCTCTTCATTAACTTCCCGCAAACGCCCAGCGTCTGGCATGCGCCAACACCCTGGACCGCGCCAGGGGTCGGCACAGGGCCCCGACCGGACCTCAATTGCCGGTTGGCTCAGGCGTAGCCGTGACCGATGGAGGAAGCGCCTCGCCCGGCGTGGCTGTGGGCGGGTAGGGTAGATCGTCCAGCAGCGACAGCGCGTCTGTGAGCGAATACTCGTTGAGCAGGACGATCTCAGAGCGTCCTGGGACCGCCACATAGAACACCCCACCGGTCGGACTGATGCGCCCAATTTCGAAGGATCGGGTCACATCGTCCCTCAGGAAGACCGTCACCCGTCGCGACGGTTCCGCCAACCCAAACGGTGCCAGGTCTTCCGGTGCCGGCAGGGTACCCCGAGGCCGTGGGGAGAGCAGCGAGTTGACTGCCCACTCCACCCGGGCGGCGTCGGCCGGGCCCTCCACGGGCGCAGTCATCCGCCACGGGGTCTGTTCGTCCCCACGGCGGACCTCGACCACCAGCCCGGTCTGCAGGTCTTCCAGCCGCACTCCTACGATGTCGGTCGACGGAACCGACCACAACGGCTCCACCGTCGGCGTGGCATCGGCCTGGGCCGCCCCCTCAGGTCCCGGTTTCGAGCGGCTCCAGAGAATGGCGCCTGCCAGTATGACGACGAAAGCGGACAGGAAGATCCAGGTAGAGCGACGGATCATGCCTGCCTCAAGCCTGCCGTCGCCGACGGATCCACACCGACACGCCAGTGGCGATCACAGCACCCGGGATCACCAGGACGGTCAGGAGGAAGATCAACCCTACGGCCTGTGTCGTCGGCGGCGTCACAAAGCGGGGCGTGCTCTGCTTGGGCGTCAGGCTGATCAGCGCTTCCTGACGCGCCGCCCAGTCGATGCTGTTCACCAGCAGATCGCCATTGGCGTAGTTGTAGAACTCTGCGTTGGAGGCGAAATCAGAATCCCCGAACACCACCAGCCGCGCCAGGGTGGCGCCGTCCTCACCCACCATCCCGACGGTGAGCGGGCCCAGCGTGTCCTCCTCCGCCACATAGTCCAGCGCGCCGTTGCGAATTGAGTCCAGGTTGGTCTTGCCCCACGAGTTGGCGCCAGTGAGGACCAGATCGGTCAGGCTGGCCTGACCGCCGTCGAGGGCTGCCAGGCTGCGCGCCGAGGGGAAGTAGGACACCAGAATTCGACATGCGTTCGGTGATCGGGTGCGACGCATATTGGTCGGCCACCGCCGTCAAGGGCAGGTTCGAGCGCAGGTCGACCACTAGGTCCTCCCGTGCCTCCACGCCCCAGGCGGAAGCCAGATACGGGACCAGCGCGTCGACACCCGCCGATTCGGCGGCCAGTGGCGGCTCCAGCAACACGACCAGCGCCCCACCCCGCGCGAGGTAATCTCGCAAGGGCTGCAACTCGGTCTCCGGCAGGCCGATCTTCGGCCCGGCGATCACTACCGCCCGAGCGTCCGCCGGTACCTCGGCTTCGCTCACCAGGCTCAGCCCGGCAACCTGGTAGTTCTTAGACTGCAGCGCGTCGCGCAGTTCACTGTAGCCCTCAGCCTCGACCGATTCCAGATCGTGCTCGCCATGGCCCGTGAGGAAGTACACCTTGCGTTCTTCGGGGTTCGCCAGGCGGACGATGGCTCCCGTGATCTCCTGCTCCGTCGGCGAGGCGGTGACCTCCGAGTGATCGCCCATGACGACCACGATCGTCGCGTCGCGAGTGACCCCATAGCGGTCGGCGGAGACAGGGTCGGCCCGAGGGTCGATGAACTCGTAACTGACCTTCTCGCCTCCGCTGCGCCGGTATTGGTCCAGCAGCGGACGCAGGTTGTCGCGTGACTGGCTGACCTCGGGCGTGTAGAAGCCCAGCAGCGTCACGGGTTGCTGCAGCTCGGCCAGGACCAGCTGCGTTTCGGTTGCCAGCGTGTACTCCCGGTCCTCCGTAAGGTCGATCTGCTGCGTGTTGGTGAAGGCCAGGTAGCAGGCGACGGCCAGGATGCCGGCAAAGGCCAGGCTGACCAGCACGGCATTGCTCCCATACCGGGCCTGGCGGCCGGCGAGGGCGGCACGGATACGCTGAGGATCGAGCAGTACTCCCAGGGCAGCGAGACCAACGGTGAGCGCCAGGCCGATTCGGAAGTACAGGTCGAACTGCCGGTTCACGACTCCCCAGCCGGCGGTGACGAGCAGCGCCAATCCTGCCAGGATGAAAGCCCACGGCGCAAGCCGCCGGCGCACGTCGGGGTTCATCGCCACCTCCGCGCTTCGACGACGCGTGTGCCGAGGAAGAGCGCCAGTGCGGTCAGGCTGACGAAGTAGACGGCGTCTCCCAGGTCGAGCACGCCGCGGTAGAAATTGTTGTAGTAGTGGTCGACGAAACTCAAGTAGCCCGCCAGCTGGCCGCCCGCCCCTGCGCCCGAAGACAGGCCGCCGACGATCCACAGCCCGAGCATGACGCCCAGGGCGGTGAAGAACGCGGCCACCGGGCTGCGGAAGAGCGCCGAAATGAATACGCCAATGGCCAGCATCGCCGCCACGGCCAGCAGAAGGCCCAGATAGGCAGAGAGGAGTGTCCCCTGGTCGATCCCGGGATTGGTCATGCGGTGCAGGATCAGCGGATAGACCCAGGTGACGGCCAGGATGGCGACCATGAAGCCGTAGGCGCCCAGCCACTTCCCGACGACCAGTTCCCAATCGCGCACCGGCGCGGTGAGCAGAAGCTCCATCGTCCCCATGCGGTATTCGTCGGCCAGCAGGCGCATGGTGATCGCCGGGCTGGCGAAGAGCAGGATCGTCACCATCGGGCCGATGACCATCCGGCCGTCGGGATTGATCTGGCCGGTCTGCAGCCCGAAGTAGACGTTGATGAAGAAGATCCCGCCCAGGATCAGATAGAGCATCGTCGCCAGGGCGTAGGCGATCGGCGAGATGAAGTAGTGGCGGAACTCACGGCTGGCGATGATCCACAAGTTGCGCATCGCTACCCTCCGGCCTGATCGTCGTTCTCTTCGCGGGTCAATTGCAGGAAGATCTGCTCCAGGCTCAAACCCGCCGTGCGCAACTCCAGCAGGTCGACGCCGGCCTCCACCACGCTTCGCGCCACCAGCGGCCGGACGTCCTTGCCCGGTGCCGTGGCCAGTTCTACCTCTCCCTCGCGGCCGCCGGCGCGCACGCTCGAGACGCCCGACACGCCGGCGAGCATTCGAGTGAGCTCGGCCGTAGTGGTCGCGGCCAGGACCATCAGCCGTTCGGCGCCCGCCAGCTGCGCCTGCAGGTTGCCGGGCGTGTCTTCCGCCACGATCTTGCCGTGATTGATGATCAGAACCCGATCGCAGATCTGCTGCGCCTCGGGCAGGATGTGCGTGGACAACAGGACCGTCCGATCGCGACCGAGTTCCTGGATGATCCGCCGCACTTCAATGATCTGCGCCGGATCCAGGCCGATCGTCGGCTCATCCAGGATCAGGACTTCGGGCCGGTGCAGCAGTGCCTGCGCGAGCCCCACGCGCTGCCGCAGGCCCTTCGACAGGTTTCCAATGAAGGACGCGGATCGGTCCGACATATCGACTTGCTCGAGAACCTCGTCCACACGGGCGTCGAGATCCGGCACCCGCCGCAGCGAACCCATAAAGGCCAGGTATTCGAAGACCGTCATCTCCGGATACAGCGGCACGGTCTCAGGCAGATATCCGACCCGGCGGCGAACCTCGAGGGATTGCTCGATGACGTCGAATCCGGCCACACGGGCGATCCCGCTGGTGGGCGGCATGTACCCGGCCAGGATACGCATCGTCGTTGTCTTGCCTGCCCCATTCGGGCCCAAGAATCCGACGATCTCTCCCGGTCGGGCATTGAAGTTGAGGTCCTGGATGGCCGGGAAAGCTCCGTAGAACTTGGTCAGGCCTTCGACTTCGATCATAGGCTCCCCGCGCAGGGTGATGGTCGGCATAGGGTACGGGGCGAACAAAAAGCACCCCGCCCGGCGGAAGTCGCCGGCGTGTGCTCTCAGGTCCCGCAGGGGCTTGAGGGCCACCCTCGAACGACTATACAGAAGCCCCGCAGCGCGTGTCAAGCATCTGTCCAGTCTCTCACCGAATGCTTAGCTGTGCCCATGCGCTTGACACTCACTGTGCCGGCCTGTACAATCGCCCTGATTTCCCCATTAAGTGCGAAAACAGCCTGCGCCAAGGAGGGTCCGGGACGATGCAAGGACTGACGTCGCTCGAACAGACCGCGATTTGGGCTGTGTTTGGCGTGGCCATCCTCGGGCTGGCCTATGCGGTCTTCCTGCGGAACCAGATCCTGAGAGAGGACAAGGGGAGCCCCAAGATGCAGGAAGTCTGGGGCGCCATCCGGGACGGGGCCGACGCCTACCTGCGACGCCAGCTCCGATCGATTCTGCCGCTCGTCGTCCTGCTCACCATCGCCCTCTTCCTTTCTGTATACATCGTTCCCCCGACACCCGAGGCCATGCAGCGCTTCGCCGGCATGGGCGAGGCGCAGGTGCGCCTGATCATCGGGCTGGCGCGCGCCCTGGCGTTCGTCATGGGCGCCGGATTCAGCCTGACCGTCGGCCAGATCGGGATGCGCATGGCCGTCCAGGCCAACGTGCGGGTGGCGTCCGCCTCCCGACGCTCCTTCGGTGACTCGCTGCGCATCGCCTATCGGGCGGGTACGATCACCGGAATGCTGACCGACGGGCTGGGGCTGCTGGGAGGGACGTCGATCTTCATCGTCCTCGGGATTGCCGCCCCGGATGCCCTGCTCGGATTTGGGTTTGGCGGCACCTTGCTGGCGTTGTTCATGCGCGTCGGCGGCGGGATTTTTACCAAGGCCGCCGACGTGGGGGCCGATCTGGTCGGGAAGGTTGAGGCGGGCATCCCAGAGGACGACCCGCGCAATCCAGCCGTCGTCGCCGACCTCGTCGGGGACAACGTCGGCGACTGCGCCGGCATGGCAGCCGACATCTTCGAGAGCTACGAGGTCACCATCGTCTCCGGCCTGATCCTGGGCCTGGCGCTGTGGCACCTCACCGGGCGCATGGAGTGGATCGTGTTCCCGCTCGTCGTGCGCGGCATCGGCGTCTTGTCGTCGATCTTCGGCACATATGTCGTGCGGGGCGGCCCCGGCAAGAGCGGCAACGCCATGGCGGCTATCTTCCGCGGCTTTCTGTCCTCGGCCGCCATCTCGGCCGTGCTGTTCTTCGCCGCCGGCTACCTGTACATGAACACCCCGCAGATGGCAGCCTGGGGCGGCTGGTGGCGCACCCCGCTGGCGGTGGCCGTCGGGGTCCTGCTCGCCATCTTGATCGACCGCCTGACGGAGTACTTCACGAGCACACACAACACGCCGGTCAAGGAGATCAAACGCGGCGCCGACACCGGGCCAGCAACGCTCATCCTGCAGGGCATCGCCGTGGGTTATGAATCGTCGGTCTGGTCGATCCTGGTGATCGCCATGACCGTCGTGGCTTCGATCGGCATCTTCGGGACGATCCCCGGGGTCGAGGGCGTCGACCGCACGACGTTTATCCTGTACGGCGTCGCCATGACCGGTATCGGCATGCTGACCTTGACCGGCAACAATGTGGCCATGGACTCCTTCGGCCCGATCGCCGATAACGCCAACGGCATCGGCGAGATGTCGTGGTCCGGCCAGACCGATCCCGAGACGCAGGCGGCGCAGCGGATCATGGCCGACCTGGATGCGGTGGGCAACACGACCAAGGCCATCACCAAGGGGGTGGCAATCGGATCGGCCGTCATCGCCGCCGTGGCGCTGTTTGGTTCCTACCTTGTCGACGTCGGTCGGGCGCAGGCGACGCTGGGGATTCCCGTGGCCGAACGTATCGGCGCCATCGGAATCCGGGTCGATATCCCCGGCGTATTCGTCGGGATGCTGATCGGGGGCGCCCTGCCCTGGCTGTTCTCTTCGTTCGCCATTCAGGCCGTCAGCCGCGCCTCCGCCCTCATCGTCCAGGAAGCACGCCGCCAGTTCCGTCTGGGCGTGCTGGAGGGCAAGGTCAAGCCCGACTACCGCCAGGCGATCTCGATCGCCACCACGGCGTCGCAGAAGGAGCTGGTCAGCCTGGCGCTGCTCGGCGTCGTCACGCCGATCGTCGTGGGCATGATCTTCCAGGTCGAGGCCCTCGGCGGGTTCCTGGCCGGGATCATCGTCTCCGGCCAGCTGCTGGCGGTGTTCATGAACAACGCCGGCGGCGCCTGGGACAACGCCAAGAAGTTGATCGAAGACGAACCGAGGAACCTGACCGCTAACACCGGCAAGGGCTCCGAGCGGCACAAGGCCGGGGTCGTCGGCGACACGGTCGGCGATCCGATGAAGGACACGGCCGGCCCGGCGCTTAACCCGATGATCAAGGTTGTCAACCTGGTGTCGGTGATCATCGCCCCGGTCGTCGTGCAGTACCGCAACCTCGGATGGGGCGGCTGGATCATTGTGCTCGTGCTGCTGGCCGTCCTCGGGTGGGCGATCTGGCAATCGAAGAGGCCGGCACCCGGGCTGGCCGCCAAACCCGACTGAGTCTGGACTCCTCCCCGACGATTGCCGGGCCCGGGCACGCTCGCCGGGCCCGGTTTGCTATCCGCCACGGCGCTTGTCCTGCGGGCGGCAACGCTGTAACGTTCCCGTACTCGGCGCACGGGCGATCTGCGAGGAGACCGGATGGAGAACTACCTGGCTGCCAACGGGGCCTCTCGCCTTCGCCTGTTCGCACTGATCGAACGGCTGACGGATGAGGACCTGGCGCTCGAGCTCGACGCCGGATGGACGCTCGGCGCGGTCCTGGCACACATCGCTTTCTGGGATCAGCGCGCCCTGACCCTGCTCAAGCGCTGGTCTCAAGACGGCGTCGGTCCGTCGCCCGTGGATGCAGACGTGATCAACGACGCCTGCCGCCCCCTCCTCCGGCGGTTGCCCCCGGCGGCGGTGCTCGAGCTCGTCCGGGAGTTGGCGGCGGCGATCGACTCGGCCATCGAAGATCTGGCCCCGAGCCTGGTGGTCGACATCCAGGAGCACGCCACGCAGTTCCACCTGGGCCGCGCCATCCATCGAAACGCACACGTTGACGAACTGGAGGCCCACCTCGCCAGGCATGGGCGGCCGACCCGCGGAGCTTCGCTGGCGGAGTAGTAGTAGCGCTGCGCTCCGTCGGCCGGGACCGGCCAGTGCGTTCTGTATCCCGGCGTCCCGAGCGGTCAAGGTCCGGCCCCCCGGCGCGATCGAGCGGCGAGGTCCTGACCTCCACGGAGCCTGTTGTCAATCGGGGGTTGCCGTCCGTCGGGCACCGGATGATAATGACGAGGGGAGACATCAAGCACACCCTGGTGCGGGCCAGGTCCCGCACCCCGACGCGAACTCGAGGCTGTGGGTCGCGCCAGACATGAGATTGGAGTTGAGCGTCATGTACCTTCCGTCCCTTCTGATCGCCACGGCCCAGTTGGCCACTCCGCCGGCGTACCTGGATCCTGGCTCCGGGAGTTTCATCCTGCAGCTCCTGATCGCGGGCATTCTAGGTGGCCTGGTCGCGCTGCGGATGTCGTGGAGTAAGATCAAGGCCCGCTTCGACGCGTCGGCCGGAGGGCTCGGACGAGCCAAGCGCCCCGCCTGAGGACAAGCCCGGTGAGTGATGCCCGGCGCCAGCCGGCGTCGTTTCGCGATCGATCGGGTTTCCTGTTCGTCAGAGAGGGCAAGCTCTACCGCCAGGTCAACCGGAGCTACCAGCCCGATTACGACCTGCTGTTCTCCTCCGGCATGTACCAGGAACTTGTCGAGCGCGGGCTGCTTGTCCCGCACACCGAGGCCGCAGAAAGCCCCGCAGATCCTGGCCAGGCGTACAAGGTCCTCGAGCCGGAGCGGATCCCCTTCGTCTCCTATCCCTACGAGTGGTGTTTTGGGCAGCTCAAGCGCGCCGCCCTGGCCACGCTGGAGATCCAGCAGCGTGCCCTGGCGCGCGGGCTGTCGCTGAAAGATGCCAGCGCCTATAACATCCAGTTCCGCGGCTCGCGGCCGGTGTTGATTGACACGTTGTCGTTCGAGCGCTTCGTCGAGGACCGCCCCTGGGTTGCGTACCGCCAGTTTTGTCAGCACTTCCTTGCGCCTCTGGCGCTGATGGCGCTGGTGGACGTCCGGCTTTCCCAGCTTCTGCGCGTTCACATCGACGGCATTCCGCTCGACCTGGCCTCGCGGCTGCTGCCCGCCCGCACACGCTTGAACCCGGCGCTCGCCCTCCACCTCCACCTGCATGCCGGGGCTCAGCGGCGCTACGCCGATGCCACGGCCTCGCCCTCCCGCGGGCGCATGACCCGTGTCGGGCACATCGGGCTGATCGAGAACCTGCAGGCGGCGGTGCGCGGACTGCGCTGGGAACCGCGTGGGACAGCCTGGCAGTCGTACTACAAGGAAACCAACTACACCGCCGGAGGGTTGGAGCACAAGCTCTCGCTGACCGAGTCCTTCCTCACCCAGGCGCGGCCGCGCAGCGTCTGGGATCTGGGGGCGAACACGGGCAAGTTCAGTCGGCTCGCCAGCCGCCAGGGCGCCTACACGCTGTCGATCGACTCCGATCCAGGCGCCGTCGAGCTGAATGACCGGGCTTGCGTCCAGGAGGACGAGCGGATGCTGCTGCCGCTCCTGATCGACCTGACGAACCCGAGCCCAGCTTTGGGATGGCAGAATGAGGAGCGCATGTCGTTGCGCGAGCGCGGTCCGGTCGACGCCCTGCTCGCCCTGGCGCTCGTCCACCACCTGGCGATCGCCAACAACACGCCGCTGCCCGACATCGCCGCGTGGTTCAGCCGGCTCACGCGCTGGCTGATCCTCGAATTCGTTCCCAAGGAAGACAGCCAGGTCCAGCGGCTGTTGTCCTTCCGCGCCGATATCTTCGATGACTACCACGAGGCGGGGCTGGAGAAGGCCTTCTCGGGCCCGTTCCGGATTGTCTCGCGCCAGCCCATTCGTGAATCGGCGCGCGCCCTGTATCTGATGGAACGCCGGTGACGCCGCCGGCGTGAGATCGATTCCGCCCCACATTGTCCGCCGCCTGTGGACTCGGGGGCGAGATGCAGACTGAGGCCGAGGACATGCTCCCCGTCCCCATGAGTTACGTGCTGGTCCCTTCACCGGAACACGACCTCGACGGCCACCCCGAAAGCGCATCCCAATTCGATCGGCTGGAACAGGTCATGGCCACGCTCCCCGCAGGCACCGCTCTGCGCCTCGAGGCACCGAGTATCTCCGACCAGGCCCTGTCTCTGGTTCATCCCGAACGCTACCTGCGCGCGCTAGAGGCGGCGTGCTCCCAGGGCCCGGCCTACATCGATCCCGCACCGACCTATGTCACGCAGGGGTCACTGGGCGCCGCGCGACGAGCGGCCGGCGGGACGCTCGCCGTACTCGACCAGGTGCTGGAGGGTAAAGCGAGGACCGGGTTCGCCCTCGTCCGGCCCCCCGGCCACCACGCCACCGCGGGCCGGGCCATGGGGTTCTGCCTGCTCAACAACATCGCCCTCGCCGCCAGGCACGCTCAGGAGCTCGGCCTGCGACGGGTGATGATCGTCGATTTCGACCTGCATCATGGGAACGGGACGCAGGCCGTCTTCGAATCCGACGCGGAAGTGTTGTACATCTCGACCCATCAGGTTGGGATCTACCCCGGCAGTGGCCAGTTGAGTGACGTCGGGCTTGGCCCGGGGGCCGGGATGACGGTGAACATCCCTCTCCCCCCGCATGCAGGCGACAAGGCCTTCGAGCAGATCGCCGACGCGTTGATTGTCCCTCTCGGCATTCGTTTCGCCCCCGACCTGCTCTTGATTTCCGCCGGTTTCGACTCGCACTGGCGCGATCCCCTTGGCCAGCTGCAGTTGACATGCAGCGGCTACCACAAGCTGGCGGCCGCGGTCGCCCATCTGGCAGATGAAGTGTGTGCAGGACGTGTCATGGCCGTCTTGGAGGGCGGATATGATCCCGAGGCGCTTGCGGGCAGCGCTTGTGCCGTCGCCCATGCACTGGCGGGCCTCCCTGCTCCGCCTGACCAACTCGGCAAGGGCGGCTACCTGGAGCCGGAGATGGGCCCGTTGATCCAGCGGATGCGCCAGCTTCACGGGGTCTAGGAATCTCATGCGGCATCGCTCTTGCACGCGCCACCTGCATGCCACCGCAGTCCCGCTTGCATAAATGTTGGACGTGCGGCATACTGTGACATAAGGTATCGACATGGCCGAAATAGCTTTGCGCGCCTATGTCAAGGAGATCGATGACCTGGTCGAGCACGAGCAGCTCGACGAGGCCATTGCACACTCCCGCCACGTCCTCGAGACCTACCCGAAGCACCTCGACACCTACCGACTGCTTGGGAAGGCATACCTCGAGGCCAAGCGCTACGGCGATGCGGCCGATCTGTTTCAGCGCGTCCTGTCGGCCATCCCCGATGATTTCGTCGCCCACATCGGGATGTCGATCGTCCGCGAGGACGAAGGCAACCTCGACGCCAGCATCTGGCACATGGAACGCGCGTTCGAGACCAATCCCGCCAACCCCGCCATCCAGCAGGAGCTGCGTCGGCTGATCGGAAAGCGGGACGGCCTCGAGCCGCACAAAGTTCGCCTCACGCGCGGCGCGCTGGCGCGCATGTACGCTCACGGGGAACTGTACCCGCAGGCCATCGCTGAGCTGCGCTCAGCGCTTCAAGAGGACCCGGACCGGCCAGACTTGCAGGTTCTGCTCGCCAACCTGTACTGGCGGACCGATCAGAAGGAGCAGGCGGCCGAGGTCGGCCAGCAGATCCTGGAGAAGCTGCCCTACTGCCGCGATGCGAACCGCATTGCTGCGGGCTTCCTGCAGGGAATCGGTCGGACAGACGAGGCCACGCCCTCCCACCGCCGCCTGGCGGCGCTCGACCCATACGCCGCGTTTGTCGAAACCGCCATGGTCGAGCCTAGCACGGTCGATCCGGGCTCGGTCCACTTGCTGAAGCTTGAATGGCGACCGGGACACCCGGTCGCGACCCCCAACCTTCCCCGGGCGAGTTGGTCTGACTCACTGGGAGCCGGCCTGCGCGCGGAGCAAAGGCCTTCCGCCGCGCCCGAGGGCCCACTTCCCACCTGGCTTGCCCCTGACTCTCCTGGCCCATCGCCTGAAGACCAGCCGGCTGCCCCCTCCTCGACGGAGGAGCCAGCCGTCGGCATCCATCCGTTCGCTGGGGCGAAAGAACCTCCGGCCGATATTCCCTCCTGGATGCGGGAAGCCGGCTGGAGCGAGTCATCTGGAGAGGCAGTCGAAGGCCCTGTCTCCTTCACGGACGACGAGTTGGCCGCCGCCTCACCGACGGCCGGCGAAGGCGACCTTGCACCGGCGGACATTCCCGACTGGTTGAGGGACATCGCCCCGCAGCAGATGCCCGAAGAAGAAACCGGCCCCGCGGCCTCGGACTGGCTCGGGGAAGGCGCTGAGCAACCTGCCGAACCCGCTTTGACTCCTCCTTCTGCAGCGACGCCTCCGGCACCTGGTGCAAGGGAAGGCGCGGAGCGATCGGAGGTCCCGACATGGCTCGAGGAACCTTCTCCAGGTGCGACGGAGACTATCGTCACCTGGCTGGGTGATCGAAGTGCCAGGGCAGCCGCCATGCAGCCCTCCCCAGCTCCACCTCCTGAACCCGAACCTGAGCCCGCGCCGCCTGCCGGAGAACAGCCCGATTGGCTCGCGCAGGGCGACTTCTTCGGTGAGGACGAGGCTGTCGCGGCTCCACCGCCTGCCGCAGAAGCGCCTCCTGCATGGCTCACGGGCGTTGCTGAGGCAGCGGCGTCTGAGGAGCAGATTGCGGCTGAGCCGCCCAGTTGGGTGACGCAGCCGCCCCCTGAGCCCGACGAAGAAGACGAAATCGCCCCGGAGGTTCCGTCTGCCACGGAAGCCCCGGATTGGCTTCGCGCCATTGCCGACCCTGAGACCACCTCTGCGCCCTCGGCACAGGCCGAGGCCGATTGGCTCGCCGGGCTGTCCTCGTCCGCCGCCTCCAAGCCCAAGGCGTCCGACTCGGGCGGGCCAGAGTGGCTGCGGGGGATCGGCGAACCGGACGAGGAGGCCGCAGCCCAGCCAGACGCAGGCTCGGCACCCGATTGGCTCCGCGGCCTCGGTGGCACTCCCCCTTCAGCAGTACCTTCGGAGCCCGCACCAACCGCGCCTGATTGGCTCAAGGACACTCCCGCTCCCAAGGCCGCTGGCTCATCCGCGGCCGCCGTAAGCGCAGCGGGTGCGGAGTTTGACTGGCTGCGCGGCATCGGCGAACCCGAGCCAATGGGCGAAGCTCCGGATGCCACGCCGGCTTCACCGCAAATCGCCGAAGCAGGCGATGACTGGCTGAGAGGCCTGGTCGGCCGCGGCCCCGAAGCCGTGGAGCAGACGCCTCCCGAGCGCGCACCCGATGAGTGGCCAGAGGAAGACGCCGGCGAAACCGAGGCCTCAACATCCGAACCGCCGGACTGGCTGGGAAGGCTCGCCGCAGCGGCGCCCCCGGAGACCACTGGCGCAGTTCCCCAACCCTCGTGGCTGGAGGAGATGGCCGCCGGAGGCGAACCGGCGCCTGAGTTGGAGCCGGACTGGGTTCAACAGATGCCAGGCATCGCACGGCCGCCGGAACCCGAGGGCCCGGGAACCGCGACCGATGATTGGCTCAAGGGCCTTCTCGACGAAACCCCGGTGCCTGACGAATCCACCGTGCCTGAAGAATCCGGCGAGCCCGATTGGTTTGCCCCACAGCCCGTCGCAGATCAACCCGGAGTGGATTATGGGGCGGAGATCCGGGTTGCGACCACCGGTTGGCTGCGGGAGGTCGGCGAGGAGGCCGTTCCGCCGGATGCCCTGGAACCAGCGTCGACGCCGGATTGGCTGAAGGAATTCGAGGCCGCAGGTCCACCGACCGTCTCGCCGAGCGGCCGGACGGCCGTCGCCGGCCGCGGCGGCGATCGGGGCCAGCGCGCTGGTGAGCCTCGGCCGCCCGTCGGGAACATGGACGCCAGCACGGCCGGTGAATTGGGCGAGGACGATGTTCAGAAGTGGCTGGAGGCGCTGGCCTCCAGGCAAGAAGCTGGATCGGGTGCTGGGATTGAAGAGGGCCCGCCTGCAGAAGCTTCATCGTTCTTCCCGCCCGGGGACCTGCCCGAACCCCCAGCCCCGCCCGAAGAGGCCGAAGAGGGCATGGAGTGGCTCGACCAGCTGGCTGGCCAGCCCAAACCACAGCCGGAACCGGCGGCACCCTCATGGCAACCGGTCGATCAAGCGCCTGAACCGGCCCGCGCTCAGGCTGCGCCATCCGAAGAGGCGGAGGACGAAGACGTCCCCGACTGGCTGCGGTCGCTGGCAGCCGAGGGCGAAGTGGTCGAGCCGCCCGAGGCCGAGGTCGCTGATGAGGATCAAGCACCTGACTGGTTGTTGACCAGCGCGTCTTCGACCGTGGTCCGCCGCGCTTCGGTGGAGAGTCCGACACCACCGGTGCCGCCGGGACCGGCGGAATCTCTCGAAGGTCTCGATGAAGACGAAGACTCCGGATTGGCTGCGCGCTCCATCGGCTGAGCCGGCGCTTCCGCAGGAGCTTGAACCCGCGTCCGATGAAGTCGAAGAGACGCCTGCCTGGCTGCTAACGGCAGCCGATGAAGCGCAGGCGGCCGAGCCGGCACCCACCTACGAGGAGGAAGAGACCGGCGGGATGCCGGACTGGCTCCTCAAGGCCGCCGAGCCTGTCGCGACCGCCACACCCATCGTGCCCGTAGAACCGGAGGAGACCTTCGGCGAACTCCCGATACCGCTGGAGCCCGAGCCCGCTCCGCCGGTTCCCGCGCCTGAGCCTACCTGGATGCGCCCGAGCGAGCCCACGGCAGACCGTCTT
This sequence comes from uncultured Chloroflexia bacterium, assembly GCA_963777165.1. GTDB lineage: Bacteria > Chloroflexota > Anaerolineae > Anaerolineales > E44-bin32 > DYJB01. The sequence continues at coordinate 75,526 of CAVZPO010000023.1, read as the reverse complement.
GTCGCGCCCGAATCGGAGATCGTCGTTCCCGAGTGGCTCCGCGCTCCGGTGGAAGCCCCCAAGGCGCCTGAACGCGCGCCGCAGCCAGTGCCACAGGCGCTGGAGCCAGTGCGTCCGGCCGATGTCATTCCGGCCGAAACTCGGGCGCCGGTCATCCCTGAGCCTGTTGCGGCGGTCCCAGTAACCCCGCCGCCTCCCGAACCGAGCGCTGCGGCTGCCATGCCAAGTGGGGCGCCGGCCCCGACGCCAGTCGCTGCTCCGCCGCCTCCCGAACCACCGGCGGAGGAAGCGCCGGCACCGACGCCAGTCGCTGCTCAGCCGCCGTCTCCCGAACCAACGGTGGAGGAAGCGCCGGCTCCACCCCGACCGGCGAAGGCCCGCACGACCGCCCGGTCTGCTCAGGAAACCCTGGCTGCCGCGCGGCAGGCGATTGCGTCCAACGACTTGCAGGGCGCGGCCAAACAGTATGGCGCGTTGATCCGGCGGCGTACGCTGTTGACCGAGGTGCTGGTCGATCTGAAGGTGGCCGTCGGCCGGCTGCCCGACAGACCGGAGCTCTGGCAGGCATTGGGTGACGCGTACATGAAGGCCGATCAGGCGGCGGAAGCTGTTGAGGCATACCGACACGGCCTGGCCAACCTGTGACGCCCCCATCGTTCGACTCTTGACCGAACTCGGGGACGTCCCCGAGTTCGGCGTTTGCGGAGGCAGCTTTGGAACGAACGCTTGTCCTGATCAAACCGGACGCAGTCCAGCGCGGGCTGATCGGTGAGGTGACCGCCCGCCTCGAGCGCCGCGGCTTGCGCCTGGTCGCGGCGCGATTCGTTCAGGTAAGCCGCGCCCTCGCCGAGCGGCACTACGCCGTCCACAAGGGCAAGCCCTTCTACGACGGCCTGATTGCGTACATCACGTCCGCCCCGGTGATGGCGATGGTCTGGGAAGGACCGAACGCCATCGCTGCCGTGCGTCAGACGATGGGATCCACCCGCCCGACCGAGGCCGCCCCCGGATCGATCCGCCACGATTTCGGCCTGACCGTCGGACGCAACCTGACCCACGCCTCCGACTCCCCGCAGACGGCGGAAGACGAGGTCGGCCTGTGGTTCAAGCCCGAGGAGTTGATCGCTTGGGAGCGCGGGCAGGACCGCTGGATCTTCGACGCCTGAGCCCGGGACGCAGACGCCAGAATGCTTCCGGCCGCTCACCAGGGAGCGGCCGGGTTGATTCCTCGCCAAGTTGCAGCGGAACAGTGTGGGGATGAGGACATGGGCGCAGGCGTGCGCCTGCGCCGCGACCTACGTAATGCGCAGGACGACGCGCCCCTCGCGCCACAGCTCCTCGAGATTGTAGTATTTGCGCTGATCCGGAGAGAGCAAGTGGACCACAACGCTGCCGAAGTCCAACAGGATCCACCCGCTCGAGGCTCCGCCCTCCGCGGGCGCTCGCCCGATGCGCCCGACCCCCTTGAACTTGCGGAGCAAGTCATCCGCCAGCGCCTGCAGCGTCCGCTCCGAGAGCCCCGTGGCAAATACGAAATAGTCAGCGAACGAGCACACGCCGATGAGATCCAGCAGCAGGACATCCTCGCCCTTCTTCTCGGCCAACGCTTCCGTCAGGGCGCGTCCTAGTTCCAGGGGTTCGATGGTCATGTCCCTCCGTCAGGGCCCGGCGCCGGTGGCGCCATGGCCAGCGTGACCGCCTGCGTGGGTGAGTAGGCGGTTTGAATCGCAGCCGGTCGGCCGCGCGGATCCCGTACCTGCCAACTGCCGAGCCCGACGACGCGCTTCCCGGCCTTGAGGGCCAGCCCGACCTCCGAAAGCGTCCCCGGCCCGCCGCCGATGGCGATGATCGCATCCCCCGCCAGCGCAAGGAGGGCGTTCCGTGTCTGCCCCATCCCGGTGGGCAGCGCGATCGTCAGGAAGCGGTTACCTTCGGATGCCTCCGAACCGGGGAGCAGGCCGATGGTGATCCCACCCTGGCCGGCCGCACCGCGGCAAGCGGCTTCCATCACTCCCCCGCGCCCACCGCAGACGACGACCACCCCTCGTTCTGCCAACAGCCTGCCGACTGATTCATCGGCCTGCAGCTCATCCGCCGATGCGTCGGCCGCGCCGACGACCGCGCTCACATGTCGCCGAAACTCAGGGCTCATCGACCAGCCTCCAGGATGGCCGAATGCAGCCGGCGGTACTCGGCGCCTGTTGGACGCAGGTCGCTGCGGAAAAGGTGAACCGAGTCGACCGTCATCTCACCCAGGTCAACCGCTTGCTCGCGCTCGAGCACGGAGCGGACGAACGATGCCGCATCCGCTCCGGCTTCGCGCCTCACACGCCCCAGCGTCAGGTGCGGGCTGAACGGACGGTCCTCAGCGGGAAGTCCCAGGGCGACACACTCGGCCTCGATTGCGCGCTGCAGCGTACTCAGCTCTCCGCGCGGTTCCTCCAGCCCAACCCAGATCACCCGGGGTCGTCGGACGTCCGGAAAGCAGCCTGCGCCGCGAATTCGAACGTTGAAGGCCCGCCGCGCAGCCGAGGCTCGCCCCAGCGCCTGCCGGAGTCTCTCTCCCATTTCGGCCGGGATGTCGCCCAGGAACTTGAGGGTCAGATGGATGCCGGAGGCCGACACAAAGCGCATGCACTCCTGCCCCGGCATGCGCCGGAGGCGGGCGACAAGCGCCTCGATCTCCGTCCGGATCTCGGACGAGAGATCGACGGCGATGAACGCTCGAAACGTGGTCAATGTCACCGGCACAATGATGCGGGCGTCGTGCGTATCGGAGGGGCGCTGCCCCGGAGGGCCGGTACACCGCTGCTGATGCGGGAGAAATTGGCGAGGTGAAGGCCGACCTGCATTCGCGGCATTATAGCATGCGCTCCTTCCTCACCGGGTTCGCCCGAACCGGTCATGCACCGCGCGCAACCGGGCAAAGCCACTGGTCGTTTCTTCCAACGGGCCCTGCCACGAGCTGCGGGTTTGAGCGTGATACGGCGTGGAAATGTCCGGCTATACGCAATTCCGGCGATCCGGGTTGGGCCGGCGCCGGATGCGTCTAGGCCAGCGACCGGGTCATGTAGAATCGAGCGGTAGCCGACCGGCCATATCCCAGCCGGCCGAATCCGAGATGCCGGCCTTAGCCTGAGGAGGCAGAGCAATGCTCAAGGACTTCAAAGCGTTCGTGTTGCGCGGGAATGTCCTCGATCTGGCGATCGCGGTCATCATCGGGACAGCCTTCGGCAAGATCGTCACCTCATTGGTCAACGACATCATCATGCCGCCGCTGGGCCTGCTGTTCGGCAGGGTGGATTTCAGCAGTCTGTTCATCAGCCTGTCCGGCGTCACCTACGCCAGCCTGCCGGACGCCCAGGCGGCGGGCGCGCCGACGCTCAACTACGGCGTGTTCATCAAGGCGCTGGTGGATTTCCTGATCGTCGCGCTGGTGATCTTCGTGTTGATCCGGGTCGTCACCCGCGCCCAGCAGGCCCGGGCGCCCAAGACGCCCCCCGCCCCGACCACGCGGGAGTGCCCATTCTGCACGTCGACCATCAGCCTGAAGGCAACGCGCTGCCCGCAGTGCACTTCAGAGTTGAGGGCCTGACCCGTCTCGTCGAGCCGATCCGTCGTAGTCTGGTGAAGAATGGACCGTAGGGGCGATGCATGCATCGCCCCTACGCTTGCGCGCTGCGGCTCAGGAATGACTGGGCGTGCGGGCGTCCTTCATCAGCACCGTCGACAGGAAGAAGGACACGAGGCTGACGACGATCGAACCCCAGACCGCCGGCCAGAATCCATCCACGATGAAACCGACGCCGAGGACGTTCTGTGCGATCCACGATGCCAGCCACAACGACAGGGCGTTGATCACGACCAGGAACAACCCGAGCGTCACGACGATCAGACCGCACGACAGCAGCGACAGGAACGGCTTGACGAGCACATTCACCAGCCCCAACACCGCCGCCATCACCAGGACGACGACCAGCCCGTCATTGCCGCGAACCGAGATGCCCGGGACGAGATACGCGGCAGCCACCAATGCCGCCGCCGTGATCAGCCAACTGAGGATCATCCTGCCACCCGATCTCACGTCTGCCTCTCCTCGCCGAGCGTGAACTGCGGGCCATCGAAACCGATGGCCGACCCTGCCGCCGGCCTCATTCCTTCGATTCTACTACCCTGCGCCTCGGGGGCGCTGCCTGAACCCGCGACCCGGAGCCCGGCATGAGCACGGCACGGATTGTGCGCCCCCTCACAGCTTCGCCAATCAGGCGCAAGGTCCCTCTTGAGGCCGCCCTCGGCACCAGTTAGAATCAGTTCATCGAGGATGCGTCCCGCACATCGAATGCAGGTTTCAACCTCCATCGGACGAAGGGATTTCCTGAAACTGGCTGCGCTGGCCAGCGCGGGCATCGCCATGCGCCCGCTGCCTCCCGGCATGGATCCGGCAGAGCTCGGGCGCGTAACCGTCACGTGGATCGGCCTGTACTCCGAGCCCTCCTTCCGGTCGAAACGGGTCGCGCAGCTGACGCGAGATGAACTGATCCCGATCCTGGCTCGCGAGATTTCCGACGACGGTCCTGCGCACAACCCGACCTGGTACAGCGTCCCGGACGGGTACGCGCATTCCGGTCATCTTCAGCTCGTCCGTTGGGAACCGGTCGAACCGGCGGCGTCCATCCCTGCCGACGGCGCGCTGTTCGAGGTCTGCGTGCCGTTCACGCGCAGCTACCGTGAACCAGACCCCGCCTCCGACCCGCTCTACCGGCTGTACTATCAGTCCACCGCCTGGGTCGAGCAGGTTGTCGAGGGCGCAGACGGGCGCAAGTGGTGCCGGCTGCGCGACGACGTGCTGCTCATCGCCTATCACGTTCGCGCCGAGCACCTTCGCCGGGTGACGAATGAAGAATTGACGCCGCTCTCCCCAGAGGTGCCGGCGGGCAGAAAGCGCATCGAGGTCTCCCTCGCCCGGCAGGAACTGCGAGCCTACGAGGACGACCGTCTCGTGCTGCGCACGTTGATCTCCAGCGGCATCCCCAATTCGACGCCGCGCCGGAACGGCATCCCCACGGCCACCCCCACCGGCAGCTTCCGGGTGAGCATCAAGACCCCGCTGCGGCACATGGGCGACGGGCATGTCACGGCGAACCTGGAAGCTTACGAGTTGCCCGGCGTGCCGTGGGTATCCTTCTTCCACGAGACCGGCGTCGGTTTCCACGGCACCTACTGGCACAACGACTTCGGGACGCCCAAGAGTCACGGATGCGTCAACATGCGCACCGAAGAAGCCCGCTGGCTGTATCGCTGGACGCTCCCGGAGATCCAGCCGGATCGAATCGTGCAGAAAGGCAGCGGGACGACCGTCGTCGTCCGCTGACCGACACCCCTCTAGCTGATCGGGAAGGGAAAGAGACCCGGCGCGCCGGAGGTCAGGAGCCCCGCTTCTTGACCTCGGCCAGGACATCCGAGAGCTTGCCCGTCTGGCTGAAGCCCGTCGCCCCGCGGCGAACGGCGGCACGCCCCTCGGCATCGGTGAGCGCATCCGCCAGGACGATGATCTCGGTCTGAGACAGCAGCTGGCGCAGGTTGCGCAGCAGCCAGTAGTCGCGCTCGCCGGCCAGCAGAGCGTTCACCAGGATGAGTGCCGGCGACACCCGCTCGGCAAGCACCAGCGCTTCCTCCGCACTGCGCGCTTCCGTCACCCGGTAGCCTTGCGACTGGATCAACGAGATGATCAGGTCTCGGGTGGCGTCATTCGGTTCGGCCACCAGGACGCGAGAGGACGGGTGCAGACCGGCGGTGAGCACGGCCTGGATGGTGGACAGCAGCGCGCCCGTCCCGGCCGAGCGGACGACGAAGTCCACAGCCCCCCAGCTCACGCCGTGCGTCGGATCGTCGACCGAGCTCAGGAAGAGCAGCGGCACGACGCGGGTGCGCGAGTCCTGTTTGAGGACCGTGGCAATCTCGAAGGCGCCGGGATCGCGCGCCTGCAGGTCGAGCAGGATCAGGTCCGGGATCTGCTCGGTGGCCAGAGGGTGGATCTCCGCCCCGCTGGCGGCGGGGATGACGCGGTAGCCGGCAGCGGTCAGTTCATCCACCAGCGGTCCGCGGCGTGCCGGATCCTCGACCAGCAGCACGATGCTCTTGGACGGTGCGCCGTCGTCGGGCAGGTGCGCCTCGACCCACTGGCGCAGCGAGGACCAGTCGGCCCGGCCGCTTCCGGCGCGCAGGGGGAGCGCCAGCGAAATGCGTGCGCCGCCGGCAGGCTGTGATTCGATCCATGTCTGGCCGCCCCAGGCCTGCACCGCCGATTGCACCGGGGCCAGGGAAACCGGCTCTGCGCCGCCGGCACGCAGCGACTTGCCGGCATAGAGTGCCTGCAGCGTGTCGGCAGGAATCCGTCCCTGGGCAGACTGCACGGAGACGACCGCCCACGGCCCGCCCTTGACCACGCCCTCCGGATGCCCGGCCACCTCGGCGAACGTCGCCGGCACTTCCCCCGAAGTCAGGAGCTCGGCGCGAACGCGAACTTCTCCGCGATCGGTGAAGGCAGACACCGTCCGGATCATGGCGCCGATGGCGTCGGCCACGGAGCCGCCTTCCCCCTGGACCGCCGGGAGATGAGCTGGATACTCGGTGACGATCGAGAGTGGCCTGGCGGTGGCTTGCGCGCGGGCCGCCTCGATGGCGGCGTCCATGGCGCTCGCCAAGTCAACGGCCTGGCTGGGACTCGACGGCAAGAGTGCCTCCTCCAGGGAGCGCCCGGCCTTCGGGTGCGCCCCGACAGCATTACTCTAGTGTATCCCACCCTGTGACATACCTTGCCGTTGGCTTACAGAAAGATGCACCCGGATGTAGAATCCCACGCATGGAAGCGCGGGTGGCCGTCGCCAAGGTCGGGAAGTATGCCACCTCCGAGAGTGGCGACTCGATCGAGATGGTCGAGCGGCCGTCCGGCGGCCTGTCGTTCGTCCTGGCCGACGGGCAGACGTCGGGCAAGCCCGCCAAGGCCGTCTCGATTGCCGTCACGCGCAAAGCCATCAGCCTGCTGGCCGACGGCGTGCGTGACGGACCGGCCGCTCGCGCCGCCTCCGACTACCTGTGCACCTACCGCTCGGGCAAGGTCCTCTCGACGCTCAACATCCTGTCCATCGATCTGCAATCACAGACACTGGTGATCACGCGCAATAACCCCGTGCCGGTGATCCTGATTCACGACGGCAGCCTGCGGTCCCTGGCCGACGCTTCCGAGCCGGTGGGAACGCGGCGCGGGATTCGTCCGTCGATCACCGAGGTGCCCCTGGCGCCGGGCCTGGCGGCGGTGCTCTTCACCGACGGCCTGACTCACGCCGGGGAACGCCTCGGGACGCCGATGGACGTCCCCGGTTTCCTTGAGGCGATGCTCTCCGAGGGGCCCGTCGACCCGGACGCCTGGGCAGACCGGTTGCTGGCTCACGCCGTGGGCCTCGACCAGGGACGCCCGGCGGATGACATCAGCATCCTGGTCACCGCCATTTTACAACGCGTGGGGGATGATTCCCGTCGCCTGAGCGTTCGAATGCCCCTCTAGGCCCACGTGGGCCCGCCTGCATGTCCACAGACATCGGCGCCAGAAGCCCCCTGATCGGCATCACCGGCCCCTGCGGCTCCGGGAAGACCACTCTCGCCACCCGGCTGGCACAGTACGGCCTGCGGGGCCGTGCAATCGCCCAGGAGCACTCCTTCGTCCCGGCGATGTGGCAGAAGCTGACCCGCCCGGACGTGCTGGTCTTCCTCGACGCCTCGTTCGAAACCTGCACCCGGCGACGACGGCTGAATTGGGAGATCTGGGAGTACGAAGAACAGCTTCGCCGCCTGGAGCACGCATCGCGGCACGCCGACCTGCACGTCGGGACCGACCGGTTGACCCCGGAGCAGGTCTTGCAGGCGGTCCTGGACGGCCTGGGGCTTGAGCCACGGCCGCCCGAAGGGGTATAATCAGCCGCTGATGGCCAGCCCTCCGGGGCACGCAGCCCGGTCGTGGCTGGCCTTGTGCTTGATACGGAGGCACCTAGGGCATGAGACGGAACTACTGGCGCTGGCTGATCCCGATCCTTGTGCTGGCGGCGTTGGCCGCCTGGGTCGTCTGGCCGGACAACCCCGGCATCCGCATCGGCGGGATCGACCGCAAGATCGAGCTCGTGCGCGGGCTGGACCTGCAGGGAGGCCTGCAGGTGCTGCTCGAAGCCGATCTGCCGGCCGAGTCCGTGATCACTTCCGAGCAAATGCAGACCGCGCGGGACATTATCGAGAACCGCGTCAACGCCCTGGGCGTCGTCGAGCCGCTGGTGCAGGTGGCCGGCTCGCGGCGCATCGTCGTCGAGCTGCCCGGGGTCGCCGATCCCGAGCAGGCCGTGGCGACGATCAAGGAAACCGGGCTGCTCGAGTTCGTCGACATGAGCACGATCAGCGCCGAACAATCGTTTGCGCTGGTCGGCACGGCCCTCGAGACGGACTTCGGGCAGGCCGCTCCGGCTGCACCCTCCCCCACCCCGACGTCTGAAGCAACCCCGGCGACACCGGCCGTCGAGGCGCCGCTGGTCTTCCACACCGTGATGACGGGCACCGGGCTGAAGAGCGCCGCGGCGACCGTCAGCCAGACGACCGGTCAATACGAGGTCGCCTTCGTGCTCACCGACGAGGGCAAACAGACGTTCGGCGATTTCACCTCGACGCACGTCGGCCAGATCCTGGGCATCGTGCTGGACAAGGTGCTGATCTCGTCGCCCCGCATCTCCACGTCGATCACCGAGGGCAGCGGCGTGATCACCGGCAGCTTCGACCGCGAAGGCGCCAACCGCCTGGCGGTCCAACTGCGCTACGGCTCGCTGCCGATCCCGCTCAAGGTCGTCGAGAGCAGCACCGTCGGCCCGACGCTGGGCGAGGACTCGCTGCGCAAGAGCGCCGTTGCCGGCGTGATCGGCCTGGCGGTGGTGATGATCTTCATGGCCGTGTACTACCGCCTGCCCGGCGTGCTCGCCGACCTGGCGCTGTTGATGTACGCCATGACGACGCTGGCGCTGTTCAAGCTGATCCCCGTGACGCTGACGCTGCCGGGCGTGGCGGGGTTCGTCCTGTCGATCGGCGTGGCGGTGGACGCCAACGTCCTGATCTTCGAGCGCATGAAGGAAGAGCTGCGCGCCGGCCGGACGGTCTACCAGGCGATCGATACCGGGTTCTCGCGTGCCTGGCCGTCGATCCGGGACTCGAACCTGTCGACGCTGATCACCTGCGCCATCCTGTTCTGGTTCGGGAGCACCTTCGGCGCCAGCATCGTCAAGGGCTTCAGCCTGACGCTGGCCCTGGGCGTGATGGTCAGCCTGTTCACGGCGATCACCGTCACGCGCACCTTCCTGCACGTCGTCCTGGACCGCGTCCGGGCGGCCGAGAGCCCACGCCTGTTCGGCGCCTAGGAGCAGCGAATGATCAACATCGTTAGCAAGCGCTACTGGTTCTTCGGCCTGTCGCTGCTCGTCATCCTGCCCGGCATGCTCGCCCTGATTGTCTGGGGCCTGCCCGTGGGGATCGACTTCTCCGGCGGCAGCCTGCTCGAGCTGCGCTTCCCCTCCGGCGCGCTGCCCTCGACGGCCGAGGTCGTCGGCCTGTACACCGACGCCGGCGTGGCCGACCCGCTCGTGCAGAGCGTCGGCACGGACGGGTTGTTGATCCGCAGCAAGACGATGGACGACGCCACCAAGGGCGAGATCGTGGCCGCCCTGACGGCACAATCCGGCGGCACCGGTGGACGTCCAGCGATTCGAATCCGTCGGCCCGGCGATCGGGGCCGAGGTCGCCCAGCGCGCCGGCCTGGCCGTGGGCGTGGCGGCGCTCGGCATCCTGCTCTACATCTCCTACGCCTTCCGCAAGGTCGATCACGCCGTCCGTTACGGCGTGGCCGCCATCGTGGCCATGCTGCACGATGTGCTGGTGGTCCTCGGCCTCGAGGCGATCCTGGGGCACTTCCTGGGCTGGGAGGTCAACTCGCTGTTCCTGACGGCGCTGCTGACGGTCATCGGCTTCTCGGTGCACGACACGATCGTCGTCTTCGACCGGATCCGCGAGAACCGCCGCCTGCACCGCCGGCTGAGCTACGACGTGCTGGTCAATCACTCGATCGTCCAGACGCTCGACCGGTCGATCAACACCCAGTTGACGGTGATGTTCACGCTCCTGGCGCTGCTGCTCTTCGGGGGCGTGACGACGCACCACTTCGTCACCGTCCTGCTGATCGGCGTCTTCAGCGGCACCTACTCGTCGATCTTCAACGCCGCGCCGATCCTGGTCGTCTGGGAGAACCAGGAGTGGCGCACCTGGTTCCGCGGCCGGCGTGCCGCACCGGCCGCCGGCGGCTAGAGCCCCTCCGTCATTCAACCGGGCGCCCTGAAGGGCGCCCGGTTTTCGTTTCCACCTGCAATCGGACGAACGGGTTCAGGCGGCGTGGTCCACGCCCGCCGCAGGGCCCGCAAACGACGAGCGCAGCCCCTCCAGCGCCTGTACCTGGCGCGCCATGGCCAACAGGATCTCGCGCTCTTCTTCCGGCGGACGCCGACCCAGCAAATGGGCCAGCCCCTGCGCCAGGCCGACCACCGGCCGGTCCAGATCCTGGCTGAAGTCCCGCCCTTCCTCGGTCAGGTCGCGCACAATGACGATGCGCCCGGGCCGGTCGCGGTCTTTCGAGAGATCGACGGCCGTGAGCCGCAGCGTCCGTCCGCCGAGCGACACCAGGCGGGGGTCCGGCCGCTCGAAACCGCGCGCCACATCCAGGAAAGCCGCCAGCGGGTGGTCGGGGGTCTGCGCGTCCAACGCCTGGAACCGCTGTGCCGCGGGGTTGTACGGGACGACCGCACGGCGGCCGCCGACGATCAGGATGCCCTCGGGCAGCGTGGCCAGGATCTGGCGCATCTCGCGGTCCTGGCGGTTGACCTGCTTGAGTCGGTCGGCGACCTCGTCCTGCAGCAGGTCGCCGCGCTTCTTCTGCACCTCGGCCATGCGCAGGTTGTCGAGGGTCAATCGGCGGAACTCGAGGGCGCGCGAGGCGGCGTTCTCGAGCACGCTCATATGGTCGAACGGCTTGGTGAGGTAGCCGAATGCGCCCTGGTTGAGAGCCTGGACGGCCGATTCCATCGTCGCCCCGCCGGTGACGATCACGACCTGGACATTCGGATCGCGCGCCTTGGCTTCCTGGAGCAGCTCCAATCCGGTCTTGCCGGGCATGTTGATGTCGCTGATGATCAGGTCATAGGCGTTCGCCTGAATGAGCGCCGCGGCCTGGACGCCGTCGCCGGCGGCATCCGGCGGCAGGCCCATGCGGATCAGGCGCCGAACCATCAGCCCCAGAAGGGCCGGGTCGTCATCGGCGATGAGGACGCGTGGCGGGTTCATCGTAGCGGCTTCCTCTCCGGCTCCGCGGGGCAGGCACGCGGACTTTGAAGACCAACAAACGCCGGAGATGGGCCCCGAGAGCAGACTATGGCTCGCTCCCGTCTATCACGTAGATCCTTCATGCGTGGTTCCAGCCTCGAAGGCGGCAATTGCCTTTTGTCATCCCCCAGGATCACAGCATCCCTACCGCCGCCGTCCCAAGCCGACACCGCAAGTGCAGGGGCCTGGCATGGATTGCGGTGCGAAGCCCCGCACGCCCAAAGGGCGGATGGCGTGGGGACCATGAAATCCCCCTCTATCCACTATCGCATTGAAAAGGGCGTTGGAGGCGCCTGGAAAGCCCCAGGCGGGCCGATAAAGGAGAACACGAAGTTGCATAAGCCAGTAGCCGTCCGGGGCAGCATATACGCCCGAAGTGCTTCGCCACAAGGGTGCGCGGGAAGATCGACCCCAAGAGAGCCATGCCACCGACGATGTAACCGGTTCAGGAGATGGCTCGAGTGCCGGCTCCTGCGTAACGGACTCCAGCGCCGGCGTTGCGACTTCCAGCGTTGGCGCAGCAACTTCCAGCGTAGGTTCTGCAGGTTCAGGTGTCGGCGTCGTCAACTCCGATATCGGGTGTCTCCAGTGTGGGCGGCAACGCCTCCGGCGTAGGCGACGGCAGGTCAGTTGCCGTCGGCTCCACTGTGGGCAGTGGCGTCTCAGGCGTTGCCGACGACTGCGCTGTCGGCGGTGGGGTCTCAGGTGTTGCCGTGGGTGGCTCTGCCGTGGGCGGCGCCACAGTAGGCGTCGGCGTGGGCGTCGCAGTGGGGGATTCGGTTGGTGTTGGCGACTCCTCCGCTGTGGTTGGCACGGCGGAAGTGGCCAAAGGCTCTCCGCCTGAACTCATCATCATGGACAAACTCATCAACGGGCGGCGGCGGCAGAATTGTCACCGCGACGGTGTCGCTCGCCGTGCTCGCGTTCAGTCGCCGACACCTCTGCCTGATTGGTGTTGTCGCAGCCCAGGAGCCGGCGCCGACTTCCACCTGGGCCTTCGGCGTAAGCACGAAGGCTCCGCCATCGCTAAGTCGCCCATGGCGCCGACCCTCGGCGATCCGACCCAGTGGAAGCAGCTTCCCAGGGTGTCCGAGACTGAGGCAGAGAAGGCAATGCCCGGCCCGTTGTTGATGACGTAGATGAAGAACTGGACATCCTCCCCCGGCGCGGCCAGTCCGGCAGCGCGTCCTTGACGATGTCGAGCTCCGGCTGTCGGATGGTGATCGTCACCGTGGCGACGTTCGATAGGATCGACCGACGTCGTCCCAGCACCTGGTAAGTGAAGCTGTCTGTCAGGAAGGGGCCGACATTGGGCGTGTAGGTGAAGGTCCCGTCCCCGTTGTTGGCGACGCTGCCGTTCGTTGGCCCGCTGACGATTTGTGCCGTGGATGCCACGACCGAGCCATCGATATCGCTGTCGCCCGCCACGACATTGATCGTGACGGGAATCCCCTGGTTGGTCGTGTCGCCGTCGTCGTCAGCCACAGGTGGATCGTTCACCGGAGTGACCGTCACACTCACGGTCCCAGGCGCCGAGGTGGCCAGGAGGGTGTCCTGGATCGTGTAGGTGAAGGTCAGGATGTAGGGTGGGATGTCGACGAGCTTGGGGTAGTCGGCCGGAGGCGAGAAAGTCCACCGTCCCGTCGCCGTTGGCGACGCAAGTTGCGCCGGCGGGGCAGGAGACAATGGCAACAGAAGCCGGCACCACGGCCGTCTCTTCGTCGGTGTCATTCAGCGCCACGTTGAGGGTCAGCGGGACGAGCGGGTCCTCGAGCGTCGCCCCACTGTCAGGGTTGGCCACCCGTGCGATCGGCGGATCATTGACCTGCAGTACCGTCACCGTGACGGTCGCCGTGTCGGGTCCCCGTGACAGTCGGTCACCGTGTAGTCGAAGGTGACCGTCCCACCGCACTCCAGGACGGGCGCCGTGTAGTCCACGTGGATCGCGCTCGCGGGCCCGGGGCTGCCGACTGACAGTCGCCGTGCCCGCCGAGCGGGCAGCCCGGGAACGACGGCGGCGTCACGGTCACCGTAGAAGTTCGGGTCGCCCAGGCCGAGATCATTGGCCAGAACGTCAATCGAGATCGTCGCGCCTTCTCCCACCGAAAGCGGGCCTCCGCTCGGGTCGTCGAAGGCTTGCGGCATGTCGTCGGTATCAGTAACGGTCACGCTCACCGTGGCAGTCGATGTTCCGCCCTCGCCATCCGACATGGTGTAGCCGAATGTGTCGCCTGCCCTGGTAGAACTGGGCCGGCGTGTAGATCACGCGTCAGGCCGGCGTTGATCACCGCTGTACCGTGCAGCGGGAAGTGACGGCAGTGACCCGCCAGCCTGCGGTGGGCTGTCGGGTCGAGGTCATTCGCCAAGACATCGACTTCGTCGGACACCTCCTGGGGTCGTGGCTGTGTCGTTCACCGCCGTCGGCCGCCCGTTCACCCGCACCGACACGGTCGTCGTGTCCATAGATCCTCGAGGGCCGGGATCAGTCCACACCCGGATCGCACACCGTGTAGTCGAAGTCTCGTCCCCCATACCCCCGGTCCGGCGTGTAGACGATGAGTCGTCGGCCGGATTGCCCTGGAGTGCCGTTGTTGTTGACCGGTGGACGATCCCTTCGGGGGATCCGGATGTCGACGATCGGTGATCGTCAGCGGGTCCGGCGGGACGTCGGGGTCGGAGTCATTGGCCAGCACATCGATCGCTGACCGGGCTGTCCTGCTGCGTGAAGCCGCATCCGGAGAGGCATCCGGCAGGCTGTTGATCGAGTTGACCGTGATGTCCACCCGGGCAATGTTCGACGGCGCGGAAGGCACATGCAGGTCGCGCACTTGGTAGGTGAAGAAGTCCGTGCCGTGGTAGCCGGGATCGAGGCTCGTAGGTAACCGCGCCGGTCCCCGAGTTGATGAGGATATTCCCGCCGTGATCCGGGGCGTGAATGATCGTTACTGTTGCCGGATCCAGCCCATCATCTACGTCGAAGTCATTCGCCAGGACATCGATCACGACATTGACGTCTTCGTCGGTGACCGCTGTCGTTGACGGCGGTCGGAGGCCGGTTGACATAGATAGTGATCACGGCCTCGTCGAACTCAAGATCGGCGTCCGTCACCCTATAGCCACACTGGAGTGTGCCATTGAAGCCAACGTTCGGCGTGAACCGGATCTGGTTGCCCAACACCGTGCAGGCGCCCTGAAGCGGGTCCGGGATAGGGGCGACGACGCTTAGGCTCAGCGGGGTATCACCAATGCCCAGGTCATTCGACAGCACGTTGACATTGACCGGGAGGCCGAGGACCGTTTCCGCTTGATCATCGACCGCAATGGGGGTGTCGTTCACCTGCGTGACGTTGATCGTGACAGTCGCAGATGCCGATCGGCTTCCGGGCAAGCCCGACGTGTCGGCCACGGTGTATTGGAAGCTGACGGGCTCGTTCCAGTTAGCATTCAGCAGGAATCGAATGACGCCAGTTGCAGGATTGATGGCGGTTATCTGCCCCCCGGCTACAGAGGTCGGGGGCGAGCAATCCCCATTAATGCACACAGTCGCCGGGTCGATCGGCGCGTCGCCAGGCAGGTCGTTGGCGAGCACAGATGGCAGCAGGTCGGTTGCGGGTTGGTCCTCCACCATGCTGTAGGCGTCGGCGACTGTAGTTGGCGGATCGTGCACGGCGTTCACGGTGATTGTCACGACCGCCGTGTCGCATTGGGGGTCAACGTCACACACCTGGTAGGTGAGCTGGTCGGGCCCCCCCCAGATGAAGCTATTCCCGTTCACGGCCGGCACATACCAGATCCGGATATCCGGCGGGATCGAGGCGCCGTTGATCACCACAACCGAGGCCAATCCGTGATCTGGGGCATCCACGATCGTTACCGTCACCGGGATATCTACCACGCCGAGTGTCATTGGATCAAGATCGGAAGCCAGTCGGCCGTGTCCTCCGTGCGGGTGTAGGCGTCGTCGATGGCGTCGGGCACGTCGCTCGAGTTCGGCAGCACCGTGATCCGCACCGTCGCCGCAGCAGAGAACAGCGAACCATCAAATGTCCAGTACGAGAACACGTCCACCCCGAAGAAGTTGGCCCGCGGCGTGTAGACAAAGGTCCCATCTACCCCCATCACCACTGTCCCGTTCGGGGGCTGGACCACCGCCGGCCAGGCAGTCAGAGGGTTGACGCCCGCCAGGGATGGATTGCAGTCCGTGGCCGGGGGTGTACAGTCGACGTCGCTATCGTTGGTTAGGACGGACCTGTTGGGCGGTGGAGGCAGTGGCAGCAGGGCCGTATCCAGAGACCGTGTCTTCCGTGACAACGTATCCGTCGTCGGCAGCCGCCACCGGCGGATCGTTGACGGGCGTGACTGTGATCGAGACATCGGCCTCGGAGATTCGGCCGTCCAGGTCAGTCACCCTGTAACGAAGGCTGTCGGGGCCGTTGTAGTTCCAGCTCGAGCGTGTAGCGGATCCGGATCCCGCTGGCGGGTCCCGGACTACCGGTGACGACCGCCACTCCATTGAATGGACCTACCCCGGGGCCAGTCACCACAACAACGCTCAGCGGGGCGTCGCCTAACCCCGCTGTCATTAGGAGCACGTTCAAGGCGTTTGGCGCCACGGGTGGAAGACGTCCTCGGACACCGCGAAGCTGTCATTGATCGCCGCTGGAGCGTCATTCACAGCCGCCAGCGTGATCGTCACCGTGGCCGTGTCGCACAGCAGCGTCGGATCGCAGACCCGGTAGACGAAGCTGTCGACGCCGTAGTAGTCGGCGGCCGGCGTGTAGCTGAACGAGCCGTTGGCGTTCAGGGTCACGCGCCCCGTGCGACGGGCCGCTGACCGGCGTCGGCTGCACGCTGAGCGGATCGCCATTGGCGTCGGTGTCATTCGCCAGCAGGCCCGGCGCGCCCACGATCAGAACGGCATCTTCCACGCCGTTCCTCTGCAGGCATCGTCGTCCCCGCCACCGGGATACTCACGGGTGTCGCCGTCGGCGTCGGCGTCTGCACCGTCACGCGCCGGTTGTTACTGCGCAAGCGTGAAGTTGGAGCCTTCCGCCTGGACCCAGTTGATGAGCACCTCGCCGCCGCTCGTCCCGGTGACATCGGCCGTGAAGCGGAAGGTGCGGAACGTGCCCTGCGGGATCGTCCACGGGCCCGGTCCCATTCCACGATCTGTCCGCTGCCGTTGCATCGCCGGTACGCACGAGCCGGCCCGGTAGGTCATCTCCGGCGGCAGCGTATCGAGGACGCGGGTCAGCTGCGCCCCGGTGGGGTTGCCGTAGTTGATCACCATGATGGTGAAATCGACCGACGCCGCACCCGGTGGGATGCTGCTCGGGTTGGCCAGCTTGACCGGATAGACCAGGGGTGTGGGCGTCGGCGTCTGAGTCGGAGTCCTGGTGACCGTCGGCGTGTTCGTGACCGTCGGCGTGATCGTCGGCGGCTCGTTGGTGGGCGTGTTCGTAGGGATATCCGGCGTGGGCGTAATCGTCGGCGTGGCCGGCTCCGGCGTGGCCGTTGGATCCGCGTCCGTCGGTGTGGGCGTCCCGTCGCAGTTCTGCCCGGGGAGCAGGCAGCCCTCCGCCGTGGCGATGGGCGTGATTTCCCAGCCCAGCTCCTGGAGCGCCTCGAGCAGCAGGCCGGGGTCGATCGGCGCCATCGGGAAGAACGCCCACGGCCGGTAATCTGCCTGAAGCTCGGAACGGGTATTCTCGCCCGAGGCGGGCAGGCTCGAGATCAGCGCCAGCTGGCCGCAGCAGAACAGGATCAGAAAGACGAGCAACATCCAGGGAAGCAGGAACCACGGCCGCCGCCGCCGCTCCTGCTCTTCTGCATGTTCCGCGCCTTGAATGTCTTGCGTCATTCCGAACTCGCTTTCCTCAGACCCGCCGTCCGGTGCGCCTCAGCCCATGGGGGCGAAGGACACGGCGAACGTGTTGCCGCGCGGCTCGTGCCGGCGAACCCACATCTGCCCGCCGGTCTTGTCGACGATCGCCTTGGCCATCGCCAGCTCCAGGCCGGTCGGGCCGAAGCGCCCCTGCGATTCCACGAAGACCTTCTCAAACAGGTGCGGCATGTCGGCCTCGGAGATCACTTCGCCTTCGTCGCTGACCTCCAGCCAGACCTGCTCCTGGTTGTAGCGCACGCGCACGCCCAGCTCCATGCCGGGCTGCGACCGCCAGGTGGCCTGCGACACGAGCTGGTCCAATAGCTTGCCGAGCAGATCGCGGTCGGCATGCACGTACGGGACGCGCTCCTCGAGCTCGACCTTGGGCAGCACGCCGGTCTGGCGCACCTGCTCGGCCGAGGCCGAGTCCTGCCATTCCAGCACCAGCGCCGAGAGGTCCACCGGCTGCGGGCGCATGCCGCTGCCGGCCTCGATCTGGACCAGGGTCAACAGATCATCGGTCCAACGGCGGATGCTCCCGAGCTGCGTCATCAGCCGGTCGACCCGCTCGGTGGCGTGCGAATTGGCCTGGACCTCCGGCAGCTCGTTCAGTTCGACGACGCTCGAAAATGCCTGCGTCAGGGGGTTGCGAATGCGCGCCGCAGCTTCGGTCAGCAGGCGGAGCGTGATCTCGTCCAACCGTTTCAAGTGGGTGATGTCCCGAGCGACCATCACCCATCCGCCGCCCTGCTCCTGCTCACTGCGCGGGATGGAAGTCAGGCTGACCATCTGGACGGCGTACGCCGGATACGGCACTTCGGTGACCGCCGGCCGCTGCGCTTCAAAGGCCTGCCAGTGCGCAAGCAGCACGGCCAGTGGCGGCGGCAGGCGCGTCCAGGCTTCCTCCCCCACCAGATTGTCGGAGCCAAGCAGGTGACATGCGGCCGGGTTGGCGGCGATCACCACGCCTTCGGCATCGGCGGCCAGAATCGCATCGCCGGCATGCGCGATCACCGAGCGCAGCCGCTCGCGCTCGGCGGTGACCTGCGCCAGCAGCTGCTCGCGCTCCAGCCGGATCCGGCGGTATTCGCTGGCCCGCTCGACGGCCAGCGAGAGGTCGCTGATCTGGTCCAGCGGCTTGGGCAGATAGTCGAAGGCGCCGCTCTGACGCATCGACGAGATGGCCAACTCGAGCGTCCCGGCGCCGCTGACGACGATCACCTCCAGCGCCGCATCGTGTTCCTTGGCCCGGCGCAGGAATTCGATCCCATCCATGCCGGGCATCATCAGATCGGTCACGACCACAGAGTAGGGCGCCTCGGCCTTGACGCGCACCAGCCCGGCCTCGCCGTCGGGCGCGGTGTCCACCAGGTAGCCGCGCCGCACCAGATGGCCGACCATCAGCCCCTGGTACTCCTTGTCGTCATCGACGACCAGGACACGGTCGCCCTTCATGCCGCCGACTCCTTCGCCGCCGCGGCGGGCTTCTGTTCCGTCGGGAGTCGCAGCGTGAACGTGGTCCCCTGCCCCGGCTGGCTGGCGGCCTCGATGCTGCCGCCATGCCGGGTGAGGATGCCGTAGCTGACCGCCAGCCCCATCCCGGTGCCCTGGCCCTCCGGTTTGGTGGTGAAGAACGGATCGAAGATGCGCGGCATCACCTGGGGATCGATCCCGGTGCCGGTGTCCTTCATAGCGATGACCGCTGTCGAGCCGTCCACCGTCAGGCTGACTCGCAGTTCGCCGCCGTCGGGCATCGCCTGGACGGCGTTCTGGATCAGGTTGATCAGAACCTGTTGGATCTGCTGGGGATCGTAGGTGGCGTAGGTCGCCGAAGACGGCAGCGTCTTTTCCACCCGGACCTTGCCCTTGCGCAGCAGGTAGTCGGTGAGCCGCAGCGAGCCTTCGATGGTTTCGCGCAGGTCCCGGCGGCTCATGGCCGTCGCCGATTGCCGGGCGAAGACCAGCAGGTCGGTCACGATCGAGTTGGCGCGCGTGGCGTTGTCGCGGATCTGGCGGTAGGCCTCCAGCGCGCCGGCGCCCTCGAGCGGGTCTTCCAGCAGCTCTTCGGCCAGCCCCTTGATGACCCCCAGCGGATTCTTGACGTCGTGCACGATGCCGGCCGCCAACTGGCCGACGGCGGCGAGCTTCTCCGATTGCACCAGCTGCCGCTGTGCGGCCTGAAGGCGCTCATACATCTCCGAGAGCTGGCGGTTGCGCTCGATCGCCTCGGTATACAGGCGCTCGGCTTCGGCCGTGCGCGCCTGAAGACGTTCGGTCATCGTATCGAACGCCCGGGCCAGGTCGCCGATCTCGTCCGGGCGTTCCAGCCCGCTCTCCTGCTCGAGGTCGCCGGAAGCCACGGCCTGCGCCATGGTGCGCAGGCGAAGGATCGGGCGAGCAATGCTCTGCGCCAGCCAGAACCCGAGCAGCATGATCGCCGCCGTTCCCAGCGCGAAGATTCCGCTGAAGACCGTACGGCTGGTCGAACTCGGTGGTCACCAGGAAATTGCTCGGCAGGACGACCGCCACCGTCCCGAGGATCTGGTCGCGCACGGTCCATGGGCTGTACGCCGCCTGATATTCGCGCCCGCTCATAGCGAACTCGGACAGGATCGTTGTCGAGAGCGTGGCGGTCTGCCCGGGATCGAGCAGGACAGCGCCGTAGCCCTCATCGGGCTCGGCGATGGTGGTGGTCAGGAGCGAGCCATCCTTGGCCTGCAGCAGGATGTCGGCCAGGGATTCGGATTTCAGGTCCCGCACCATCTGGTCCAGGTGGCTGCCGACGAGGACGGCGCCGGTCAGGTCGCCGGCGGCGTTGTAGACCGGTGCGGCGGTGAAGAAGTAGAGACCGAACGAGGTGGTGATCAGCCCGATGTACTTGTCGCCACGCGCGTCGGCCGTCCCGGAAAGGACCTGCATCACGGAAGGCTCGGCGGAGAAGTCCGATCCGGTCGTCCGCTTGTAGGCATGTTCACCCGGAGGGAGGGTCAGCCCGGCGATCTCGCGCCCCTGCAGGTCGAGGGCGATCAGCGCCTCGGCGTCCTGGTTGACGGCAACCGGCTGCATCAACGCCACAACCAGGTCCGCTTCGCCCTGAAGAAGCGCCTCGGGCATCCCGGACGTGAAGGTCGCCAGTCGCAAGGCTCGAAGCTGCGATCGCTCCCGACGCACGACGCCGTCGGCCACCACGCGGCTGGCCTCGTACATCTGGTTGACAAAGCGCTCGCGGACCGAGGAGGTCACCAGCCGCGTGACGATGTAGGTGCCGACCATGGCCGTCACCAGCGTCAACAGGACGTAGGGGATGATCAACTGGCCGCGGAGGGTTCCCAGCCGGCGGCGGACGCGCTGCAGCCCGTCCCGCAGGCCGGCGCGAGGCGCTTCCGATGGTCCCTTCCGAGCCGTTGTCGCTCTGTTCCGTCACCGGTCTTCTCCACTCACCCGCTGGCGTGCAGAACCGCAGCCGGGCACCGCCCTGGCTGCACGCCTGCGCCCGGCACCTGGGCCGCAACACACGGCCCGCACCTCAGGGCGCCCGTACCCCTTACTCGCGGGAGCCTTCGGACGTCTGCTCCCCGCGCTTATCCCGATACAAGGATTGGTCCACGTCGCGGACAAAATCCTCCACCGTGGTGAACCCAGGCTTCCACTCAGACACTCCGGCGCTGGCCGAAAGCCGGACGCCGTCAAAACTCCCCTTCTCGATCTCGATGCCTATGCGCATGGCAATCACCTGCGCCTCGTCGGCCTTCGCCTCCGGCAGGACGATCATGAACTCGTCGCCCCCGTACCGGGTGGGCAGATCGACACGGCGCACCTGCGACCGAACGGCCGCCGCCACACGCCGCAGCGCTTCGTCCCCCACCGGGTGCCCGAAGGTGTCGTTGATCTTCTTCATATCGTCCAGGTCGAGCATGATCAAAGACAACGGGCGTCCGTAGCGCCTCGCCCGCTCGACCTCCAGGTCCAGAAACTCGTTGAGCTTGTGACGATTGAACAGCCCGGTGACCGGATCGGTCACGGCCAGGCGCTGGACCTCGGCGAACAGCCGGGCATTCTCCTCGATCAGGCGGCGATGCTCCAGGGCACGCGTCAGGGCCAGCTCGAAGGCCGCCATGGATTCGAACGGCTTGGTCATGTAGTCGTAGACGCCGGCCCGCAGGGCTTCGACGGCCGTCTCGACCGAGGCGCTGGCCGTCAGGATGATCGCCTGGATGTTGGGGTCGAGCCGCTGCGCATGTTCGACCACTTCCAGGCCTGTGGCGCCCGGCATGTACAGGTCGACGACCAGCGCGTCGTACGACTGGCCCTCGAGCAGCTCCCGGGCTTCCGGACCATCCCCGGCTTCGACGACGTCGAGACCCATCCGCCGCGCCCTGCGAACGAGCACGCTGCGGAAATCGGTGTCATCGTCGGCAATCAGGATCCTTCCGCCGGGCGGCGGGCCTTCCCGTTCAGCCACACTCCACTCCCTTATCGACAGGACCGTCATCAGTCAAACCCTCGCGTCTGCGGTCCATCGCGTTCTGCTCCCAGTCTAATGGAAAAGGGTCTGGAAACACCTTTCAGGCTGCCTACATTGCCGGGAATCATACTCGAAACGCAGGATGCCGCCCCGAGCCGTCCCCCTAGTCCCCGGGTACTGCCTCGCCCCTGCCGCCCACGAAGGGGCCGCGGCGGCCTCGGCGGGACTGCGAGAGTGGAGCGGCGAGAAGCCCCCCCGGAACAATGGCACCGGCACCGGGAGAGGGTCCGTCTCTTGTCTCGAGACTGCCGCGGCCGAAGGGACCATCCCGATAACGCGAGAGCCGCACCCCCTGAGGGTGCGGCTCTCCGTGCAGTCGCCAGGTGCCAGCCTAGCAGTCGAAGCAGAGCGTGTTGGTGGGCGTCGGCGTGATCGTCGGCGTCTTCGTCGCCAGGGGCGTCAGCGTAATCGTCGGCGTGAGTGTGATCGTCGGCGTGATCGGCGTCGCGGTCCGCGTCACCGTGGGGGTCAAGGTGACGGTCGGTGTCCGCGTCACGGTCGGGGTCAGCGTCGGCGTGCGCGTGATCGTCGGCGTGAGCGTGATCGTCGGCGTGAGCGTGACCGTCGGCGTCAGCGTGCGCGTGTAGGTCAGGGTGACGGTCGGCGTGCGCGTGACCGTGGGCGTGATCGTGCGGGTGTAGGTCAGCGTGACGGTAGGCGTGATCGTCCGCGTGCTGGTGGTCGTCGCCGTGTTGGGGAGTGTCGCCGTGCGCGTCGGGGTGCGCGTCGCCGTCGCCGTCGGTGCGGTGCGCGAGATCGACCCGTTCACAATGCAGCCCCCGAAATCCAGCGCGACCGTGAAGGTTCCGTTGAGGCCGGCTCCCGGCGGGAAGCCGACAAACCGGGCTGTCCATTGGCTCGTCGCGCCGCCTCCGGGAGTTGTCAGGTTGAGCCCGGTGATAGTCGACGGTGGGATGCTGTCGGTGCCGGTCCAGAAGTTCGCCCCGCGCCACGGAGCTGGTTGAGAGACAGGCCCGGCGCCGCAGTCCATGTCAGGCCCGATCCGGTCAGGTATCACCGTCGTGGGATTGGAGTTGCGCACAGTCATCGCCACGATGTTTGGCGGGGTGCCCGAGAACGCGATCGTCGTCATCGTGATCAGGCTGCAACTGGGCGTCGGCGTGACCGTCGGCGTGCGCGTGACCGTCGGGGTCAATGTCTTCGTCGGCGTCAGCGTCGTCGTCGGCGTCACCGTCCGCGTCAGCGTCGTCGTCGGCGTCAGCGTCGGCGTCGTCGTTACAGTCGTCGTCGTCGTGGGCGTCGGCAGCTCGGAGGTGGCGCTGACGGTGCACACGCCGTCGAAGGTCAGCAGGGCGGTGAACGACCCCACCAGCCCTCCGCCGCCCACCCCGATGAAGGACGCCCGCCACGTCTCGGTGCCGCCGGCGACCATCGGGATGGCCACGATCGGGTTGGCCAGGCTGGGCGAGGTCGGCGACGCCGGGCCGTCGCGGTACAAGGAACCGGCGAACTCGGCGCCGTAGAAGTTCTGCCCCGGATAGTACTTGTACCAGTCGAGCCAGGCGCCGGTCAGCGACACGTTGGCTGCGTTGCCGTTGTGCACGACGACGTCGAAGTAGTCGCCGTTCAGGACGGCGCTCTCGACGGTGATCAGCGAACAGTCGGGCGTCGGCGTCGGCGTCAGCGACGGCGTCGGCGTGGTGGTGATCGTCGCCGTCGAGGTGACGGTGGCGGTGAAGGTCGGGAGGGCGATGGTCGCCGGGAGGCCGACGACGCGCGCCACGCGGAACTGCTCGACGATGCCCTCGCGCTTGGCGGTGAGATGGATCTTCGGCCAGGTCGAGCTCAGGATCGGGGCGATCAGCGGGTGATCGAAGTCGACGGTCACGATCACCCGGTCACCCGGGCCCCCGCCATCCTCCAGAGGCTGGCAGTCGGCGGGGGTGCTGGAGTTGGAGTCCGAAGGGAAGTAGACCAGACCCGGCTTGTTGGAACAGATCGTGATCTTGAAGAAGCCCGGCGTACCGACGGAGGCCAGCGAGTTCTTGAGCAGGCCGACCGAGCCCGAGTTGGTGGCGTCGCGGATCGAAGGCAGCCGCGCGCCGTCCCGCTTGGCCTGCGTGTCGCACGGCCCGCCGTAGAGCGAGGTACAGTAGGCGATGTCGTACTCGCCGGTGACGGCATAGCGCACGCCGAACCGCGCGCCGTTCTCGACGGAGATCCACGCGTGCAGCAGGCGCGCCAATTCGATCATCACGAAGATGGTGAACAATACCAGGGGAAGGATCAACGCGAACTCGGCCAACCCCTGGCCCCTGCTCTTGGCACCCTGCTCTCGATGGACGGTCATGGATGACCACTCCTAGAATCGGCCTTCACTAGCCAGGCCATTACGCCATAGCTAGTCTAGTTGGTCGATGCCGGAATTGTCCTTACAGTCCTGTTACAGGGGATTGACGGCCGACTAGTACCCAGGTCCCGCGCGGCTTGCACCCTCCACTCCGCGCGCAGCGGGGCGCGCCGACGCGTTGCGACGCTGGCGGCGGGGACGTTCTCGATGCGTTCTTGGAAAGAGGGACAGGGAACCGGGCGGCTCTGGCCGCGGATCAGGGCTCGAGGCGATACCCGTACCCGCGTACGGTGAGCAGACGCGTGGGTTTGTTGGGATCGACTTCGATCTTCTGTCGCAGGAACCACACGTAGCGCCGCAGCGCGCTACCGGTCTCCTGGCGATAGGCCCCCCACGCTTCTTCAACCAGCTCGGCCTGCGCCAGCGCCTGACCTGGCTTGGCGGCCAGCGCCGCCAGCAGCCGGAACTCGGTGGGGGTGAGGTCGAGGGGTCGGCCTTCGACCGTCGCCTCACGCCGCCCGAGGTCGACTCGCAGCGCGCCGACCTGCAGGACCGCCCCTTGTTCGGCGCGCTGACCGGAGGTACGCGAGAGCACCGCCCGGACACGCGCCCTGAGCTCGGCCAGGCTGAAGGGTTTGGTGATGTAGTCATCGACGCCGAGGCGGAAACCGCGGAGCTTGTCGGCCTCGCTGGTCTTGGCGGTGAGCAGGATGACGGGCGTCTCGGCCAATTCCCGCAGCCGGGCGCACACTTCCCAGCCATCCATGCCCGGCATCATCACATCGAGGACGACGAGATCGGGACGCGCCTCATAGAACAGCCGCAGCGCCGCCTGCCCACGATCGGCCGACTGCACGGCATAGCCTTCCCCTTCCAGATAGTCGGTCAGGAAACGCAGGAGTGTCGTGTCGTCGTCTACGATGAGCAGTTTTTCGCCAGGCATGCGCCCTCAGTGGCCACCGTCTACTAGCCTAACGCAATCGCCTCTCAACGCAAGCGATCCGCGCGCCGTGCGGATAAGGCCCGGATGCCCAGCCAATCCCATCGCTGCAGGCCGCCCGCTTCCCGGTTCGACACCAGCCGCCGGCGCCAACTCGCACGGGGATGGGCTTCCTCGGGCTCGGCCGAGGCGCAGATCACGGTTCGTCCGTGGCCAGCGGCAGCCAAAAGCTCAGCTGGGTGCCTCCGCCAGGGGCACCGTCGGCGCGAATGCGGCCCCCCATCGCTTCCAGGAGAAGGCGAGTCAGGTGCAGGCCGAGGCCATGGCCGTACACCTCGCGCGCGTCGCGCGCATCCAGACGGTGGAACATCTCGAAGACCCGCTCGCGCTCGTCCGGCGGGATTCCCGGCCCGCGATCGATCACGCGGACGACCACTCCCCCGGACTCGGCCTCCGCCAGCACCCGCACTTCGCCCTCGGGCGCGTACTTCAGGGCGTTGTCGAGCAGGTGAAAGAACACGCTCTCGATCGCCCGCTCGTCGGCCTGAACCGGCGGAATGGAGTCCGGCAGCTCGAGCCGCACTCGCGATCCCCCGGGTTGAGCACTCAGGCGCGCAGCGACGCGCGCAGCCGCCTGGGCCAGGTCCACCGGCCCGGGACGCAGCGGGAACCGCCCCGCTTCAAGCGCCGAGAGGTCCAGGATCGACTCCACGAATCCCCCCAGCCGCTCGGTTTCCGCCGCCACCAGCTTCAGCCGCTCGTGCACCTCGGCGCCGAGATCCGGATTGGCCGCCAACGTCAGCTCGACGCCGATGCCGATGTTGGTCAACGGCGCCCGCAGTTCGTGGCTGACCAGCGCGACGAACTCCGACTTCAGCCGGCCGAGTTCCTGCAGCTCGAGGTTCACCCGGTGCAGCCGTTCCACGGATTCGGCCAGCTCGCGCGTGCGCTCGGACACCCGGTGCTCGAGCACGGTGTTGAGTGTCTCCAGATCGCTTCGAGCCACCGCCACCTGGCTGAGCGCCGCACGGAGATCGTCCTCACGTTCGCGGATGTAGGTCAGGTCGTGCGCCGTGCCGACGAGCAGAGGGCGGCCGAGTCGTTCATCCCACACCGGGCGCAGGCTGAGCGAGGCCGGGAACAACGTGCCGTCGCCACGGCGCAGCTCGACCTCGCCGGACCACCCCCCGTCAACCGCAGACTGCAGAAAGGCGCGCGACGGCTTGGGCGTCGCCTGGAAATCCTCAAGGCTTGCCGGGGGCTTGTCCACGCGCAGGACGGCCGCGGCGGCCGGATTGGACAGTCGCAGCAACCCGTCCGCCTGACACACGAAGGCCATGTCGGCCGAGGCGTTGACCAGCGCCGCATACTGGCGCATCTCGGATTGCCCCCCGATGACGCCCTGACGAGCGACCAGCAGCATGCTAAGGGCGACCGCTGCCCCCACCCCGGCCCAGTCGATCACGCCCGCCAGGCGCCAGTTGAGCAGCGTGAATCCCACCACGGCATACGTCAGCGCGATCGGCAGGACCGATTCCATCCGCTGGCGCAAGGGCCGGGCAACCCGGGATTCGGGCAGGTCAGCGGCCGCCTGCGGCGGCGCGTGGACGACGACCAGGCCGATCAAACCGGCCGCGATTCCCCACCCACCTGCCACCCAGGTCGGCACGCCGATCTCGCCTCCGAGAGTGAGGAAGCCGCGCACCAGGTCACCTACCTGGAGGGCGAGGAAGGCTCCGGCCAGCACGAGGAACCCACGCGCCTCTTGCGGTCGAGGCGGCTCCCACCAGCAAGCGCAGCGCCATCAGGACCAGGACCAAGTCGAAGGTCGACGAGAAGGCCGCCCAACCAAGCAGCACTTCATTTGTTGGGAGTGCCATCGAGACCGGGCGGATGACGATCAGCCAGGAGAGGGCCGTGCCGGCGATCGCCAGGATGGCCGTATCGAGGAACTCGCGCAGCCGGCCGTAACGTCCGCCGGCGGAGGCGGCGTACGAGACAGCGGCGGCCAGCATCGCCAGGTAACCGGCCAGACGGAGCAGGTCGGCCAGCGACGGCACCCCCGGTGCGGTCCCGGCCAATGCCCCCACCAGGGCGCGGTAACCCTCGGCCAAGGTCCACAGGAACAACGCCGTGGCGAAAAGCCGCCGGGCGCGCCGGGCGGCGGGTCGCCACTCGACGTCCAGCGTAATGAGCACCGTTGCCGTCGCCAGGCCGCCGGCCGTCACCGAAAGGGCGGCGCCGACGGCCGTCATCCCGCTGACATGCCTGGAGCCAGGCGGACGAAGCGGCGTAGGCGACGGAGACGGCAAGCAGTGCCCAGGGCCACCAGGCGACGAAGCGCCGCCGGATCGTTTGACCCGGCCGGGCTCGGAGGGCGTCTCTCACTGCGCCATCGGTCATACCGTTCGAGTGCCTCTCTTCGCGCGAGCGGACGCCGCGCGCTTGCGAGGTGGGATTGTAGCCACGCCGTCTCCGGCGGACAAACGCCCCCGGGCGCCCGGACATCGGGAACCCCGCGTGTGCTCCAGGTCACGCGCATCGGCCCCGCCTGGCGGGCGGGGCCGATGAGGTCGATCCGAGCGCGAGCCCGCCTAACAGTCGAAGCAGTGCGTCGGCGTGTTGGTGGGTGTCTTCGTCGGCGTGGCCGGCGGGGTGTCCGTCGGCGTCGGCGTAATCGTCCGCGTGAGCGTGACCGTCGCCGTGAGCGTGGTCGTCAGGGTCGCGGTGGGCGTGGGTGTGGCCGTGCGCGTCACCGTCGACGTCGGCGTCAGGGTTTCGGTCGGCGTCAGAGTGACCGTCGGCGTGAGCGTGATCGTCGGCGTCAGCGTGCGCGTCGGCGTCAGGGTGACCGTCGGCGACAGCGTGACCGTCGAGGTGTCCGTCGGCGGCGAAGTGACCGTCGGCGTGCGCGTCTCGGTCGGCGTGGGCGTGATCGTCCGCGTCAGCGTGATCGTCGGCGTGAGCGTGATCGTCGGCGTGAGCGTGACCGTCGGCGTGAGCGTGATCGTCGGGGTCAGCGTCGGCGTCGGCGTGGCGGTGTCGATGGAGGCCGAGACGTTGCACACACCATCGAAGGTCAACACTGCGCTGTAACTGCCATACAGCGGGCCAGAGATCCCCTGGAACAGCGCGTACCATGTCCATGTGGCGCCCGCTGGAAGCGCGATCGGTCCCAGAGGAGGCGTGGCACTGGACGGCGACGAAAGATCATGCATCCCGAGGTTATACCAAGTGGGGCTGGGGAAGAGATAGCCGTTGGCGTACTGCCCAATGTAGAACTCGGTCCAATCCATGCTACCCCCGGTGAGGTAGATCGTGCGAGTCGTGCCGTTGGTGACCTGCGAAGTGGAAGTAATCGTATCCCAGAGCGTACGTGCCCAACAACCCCGGAGAACCGGCGGTGATCAGCGAGCAGTCGAGCGTGGCCGTCGGCGTCACGGTCAGCGTGGTGGTCGGCGTTTCGGTGATCGTCGGGGTTTCGGTCACCGTGGGAGAGATCGTCGGCGTAGGCGACTTGGTTGCCGTGAGGGTCGGGATCGAGATCGTCGCCGGCAGGCCGACGACGCGTGCCACGCGGAACTGCTCGACGATGCCCTCGCGCTTGGCCGTCAGGTGCAGGACCGGAAACCAGTTGCTCAGGATCGGAACGATCAGCGGGTGATCGAAGTCGACGGTGACCGAGACGCGGTCGCCGGGGCCGCCGGCGTCATTGCTCGGATTGCAGTAGGCCGCGGTCAGAGAGCTGGGATCGGCGGGGAAGTAGGTGCGTCCGGCCCGGGGCGAGCAGATGGTCACCTTGAAGTAGCCGCGGGTTTGGGGGGCGGCGCTGGCATCGCGCAGGATGGACACCGAGCCGGCGCGCGCAGCGTTGGTGATCGACGGAATGCGTGCCGCGTCCCGCTCGGGGTTGCTGTCGCAGGCCGTGCCGCTTGCATCCGAGTCCACGCACAGCGCCAGATCGTATTCCCCGGTGACGGCATAGCGCACGCCGAAGCGCGCCCCGTTCTCGACGGCCAGCCAGGCGCTCAGCACGCGCGCCAGCTCGACGAGCACGAACAGCACGAGCAGCATCACAGGCAGGATGAGGGCAAACTCCACCACTCCCTGGCCGCGCCAACGGCGGCGCACGGAGTCAGTGGCGGGCGGATGGCTGGCTGGCACCCTTTCCATCGCGATCGCCTTTCTATGCAACTGATAATTGCAGTCGTTCTTGAGCGGCGCGGCAGGAGCCGCGCCGCAGGGCGGTGCCCGGTCTTAGTGCGTGATCCGGGTGAAGATGCGCGAGGCGATCGCCTCGAAGACCTCCAGCAGTCCGGCGCCGGTCGGCGAGAAGTAGTAGTTTCCACAGTCGGCGCCCACTCCGGCGGTCGAGCACGGGTTGGTGGTCGGATTGCCGTCGTCGCCCACAGAGGCGATGTAGCGCAGCAGCTTCTCGCCGACATCCAGCTCACACGAGCCGCCCCAGGTTGCGGCGTCGCAGTTGGTGTTGTTCGTCACCAGCTCGCCCAGGCCGATGGTGAAGATCACCGCCCCCTGCCCGTAGGTCGGGGCTAGCGCGGCGCAGCTGCCGGGATGGGTCGCGGAGTTCGAGTCCAGGCAGCCGACCCAGTCGCCCAGATCACGGGCGGCGTCATCCGGATCGTAGGAGGCGTTGGTTGAGATGTGGCGCGTGGCGGCGATCGGGTCGCGGCAGAACGGCTCGACCCAGTTAGCCACCCCGGGGCCCCCGGGACAGATCCAGGCGCCGAGCGAATCCGTGGCGGCGTTTGCCCCGCCGTCCGTCAGCAGGATGACGATCCAGACGGCCTCTTCCCGCTTGAACAGCCCAAACTGGTTCCCGGCCGCCTTCAACCCATCGGCCGTGTTGGTCGAGGTGCAGCCCGCCGGGCTCGGGGGGTACCCGGCGCATCCGGGGAACTTGTAGATGTCGAGCGCCATGATCTGCGTGCCCAACGCGGTCAGGTATTGAGCGTTGGTGAGCCCGAATGCCGTCTGGTGGTTCAGGTTCATTGCCACGCCGGCATTGCGGTCGAAGGTGACGATCGCCATGCGGTCGTAGGGCGGCAGCAGCCGCCCGGTCAGCGAGACGGCCGCATCCTGCACGTCGCGGAACGGCCGGCACTGCTTGGGTCCATTGCAGTTGTCCGGGTCGCGCATGTAGTCGTCGGCGTACGACCCCGGCCACCGGCGTTGGCGCCGCAGCCGTCATCGGCCACGCCGTCGGTCCGTGCCTCCCCCGAGATTGATCTCCGCCCAGGCGTCATCGTCCGTCCCGTTGCTGCACGAGGCGTCGTAGGCCTCGGACTCGGAGGTGTCGATCGTGAGGACGATGTCGATCGAGGCGGCCTCCGAGATGGCGTTGGCGTGGATGGTGACGGTGTTGAAGCCGATGATCGGCAGGAAGGCGAAGTACACCGGCAGGTCGGCACGCACGCGCACGAGCTTGCGCGGCGGGGTGTAGCACAGCTCGGTGTCGCCCGGGTTGGTGTCGCAGGTCTCCACCGCCACGCCGGTGGAGCCGACGTTCATGCCGTTGAGGGCCAGCACCTGGCTGGCGGACGCCGTCAACTGGGCGATCGTGCGTCCCTCGCGGAATTGATTGGCGGCCGAGAGCGAGGCGGCATCGACGGCGCGCCGCAGGTGGCCGACGTCGGTGAATAGAATGCCGGCGTCGACGGCCAGGCCGATGAAGGCCGCCAGGCCGACGAAGGCCAGGGCGATCAGGATCAGGGCTTGTCCGCGCTGCATGCGGTTGCTCATGGGTCGGTCCCCTGAATTACGGCGTCGGTGTGGGTTCAACATTGGCATTGGGCATGATGGTGTAGGCGTGCAACGGGATCGGATTCGGCACGAAGGCCGTGATCCACGGCAGGGCCAGCACCATGTGGTAGTCGTAGAAGATCTCGACCATCACCAGACCGCTGGTCGGGGCCACGGGGTCGAGCCGCGACTGGATCTCTGCGGACGTGAATTCCGAGACCCGGTTGTTGCACAGGCTGATCCCGTTATCGCCGTAGCCGGCGGGGAAGCGCCGGTCCACCACCGGGCTGCCCGCATTGTTGCGGATGCCGAAGGCCGAGATCACGATGTCGTTGCCCCCGTTGATCGTGATCGTGCAGTCGTCATCGTCGTTGTCCATGGCATCCAGCGGATTGTCGATCCAGTCGATGCGATTGTCCGACGCGGCCAGGAGGGCTTCCTTGGCCAGCGTCTGAACATTGGTGTAGAAGATCGTGTTGGGATCGGTATAGACCCCGGTGTTGGGGTTGCGGATCGGATCGGCATCCGACGCCCAACGCGCCGCCTCGCGCGCGGCGTCGATCAAGTCGAGGTAGTAGTTGAGCATGATCCCGAACTCGATCAGTCCCGAGATCATGATCAAGAGCACGGGCAGGAGCACGGTGAACTCGACCAGGCTCTGCCCCCTGCTCTTGACGCGCCCACGCCGAAACCACGGCTTCTTCGCGCTCATGCCATGCCTCACTCCGGGCCCGACGGCCCGTACGCTACCGATGCCCTATTATAGGAGCTTATGGGTCGCCCTTCCGGTAGTACCGCAGGTTCAAGGCCCAGGCTGTCGCCCCCCCGCGACACGGCTGGAACGAGACGGTAACAATGGCGCGGGTCAGCGCAGCAAAACCGACTCGAACAGGCTCCGCCCGCCGTAGTAGACCAACGAGGCGCCCAGGATAAGGAAGGGGCCGTAGGGGATGGGCGTGAAGGCGGTGTAACGGCGGCGGGCCAGCATCACCAGCACGTAGGCGAGGCTGAACAAGCCGGCGGCCAGAATCCCAATCAGGAGCGCCAGCACGACGGCTGGCCAGCCGACGATCAGCCCGATCAGGCCGGCCAGCGTAACGTCGCCGAAGCCGAAGGCGACTTCATCCAGCGAACGCCCGCGGGCGCGTGCCAGCAATCGGGCGAACGCCTCGCCCAGCAGGTAGAGCACGTAGAACGAGCCGGCACCCGCCAGGCCGCCGAGCAGCGTCTTGACCGGGCCGCGCGACGGGTCGACGGCCTGCAGCAGGCCCAGCACCAGCGCGGCGGGGACGACGACGACGTGCAGGACCAGACGGTGTTCGATGTCGATGACGGTGATCAGGAGGAAGACGAACCCGACGGCCGCCCCGGCCAGGAGGGCCGAGACACCGGGGTCTCGCCGAACCAGCAGGATTGCCCCGATCGTGCCCACCAGTTCGACGATCACCGGCCGGATCCCGCGGGCCGTGCCGCAATACGCGCAGCGGTCGCTGCCGGCCACCCGAGCGGCGAGGGACGACCATGCGGTTAGCTTTCGGGGGGCGGAACAGCGCGGGCAGCGGGGCGCGTGCGGTCGGCGCCGGACGGGAAGCGAGTCAGCCAGCAGATTCACTACCACGCCCAATACCCAGCCGAGGAGCGCGTAGAGAGCGATCACGCCGGCCATTATACAGCCCGGCTCGCGCCCGTCGCACGACCGGTGCATCATGCTGTTCAGAAGAGGAAGCTGGACGAACCGGTAGGCGATGGGGCATCCCGTCAGTACATTCCGGCTGATGCTAGAATGCGGGCATGGCTCCCACTTCGCCGGTCGTCGAGCCCCGCAAGCTGAGCACGTTGGCCGCCCTGGTCCTGCTCGCCTACTGCCTCGTGCGCGTCGTTCAGCTGCCCACAACCTCGCTCAACCCGGCGCTGTTCGGGATCACCGTCCGGATCGACCTGAATGCCACGGCGATTCTGCTGATCCTCGCCGCATGCCTGGCGGTGGCTGGGACGGATTGGATCATCCGCTCCCACCCGCGGGCAGAAGTTCTGCGGCCGTCGTTCGAGCACTGGATCATCCCGGGATTGGCCGCCTTCGCCCTGGGCGGGATCGTCATCCGGCTTCCTTACGGCGTCTGGTTCTGGCTTGGCCTGGCGCTCTCGGCGGGGCTGCTGGTAGCCGTCGTGCAGGCGGAGTTCATCGCCCTCGACCGCGACGACCCGCGCTTCGACCGCGCCGCCATCAGCCTGCGCGCGCTGGCATGGTTGCTCCTGATCGGGGCGCTGTTTGCCATCCGCGTCGGTGCCCCACGCGCCATCCTGTCTTTGCCCCTGGTGTTCGCCGGCGTCACCGGCGTCACCTGGCGTCTGCTCCGCTTGGACGAGCCGGCATCCTCGGCCTGGTTGGACGCCGCCCTGGTCGGTATGGCCGCCTCGCAGGTCGATTGGGGTCTGCACTACTGGCGGAGCACGCCCCTGCGCCAGGCACTGCTCCTGGGACTGCTGGCATACTTACTCGTCAGCCTCATCCTTGCCTATCGACAGGGACGCCTGGGACGCGCGCGCCTGATCGAGATCGGCAGTGTGTGCGCCTTCGCTCTGCTTGCGATCCTGTTGTTCGTGTGATCCGACGGGGCGCGGCTTCGCATTGAACCACCGCCTCCGGTCGAAGGGTGCCCCTGCCTCCGCGTGACCTCTACTCCGGCTCGATCCGGCAACCGGCGCTAGGCGCAAAGGCACGGCCGCCGGAACAGCCTTCCGTCGTCGATGAGTTTGGATTCAAAGGAAGGGGTCAGCCCGGCGGCGCCTGACGATGCTGGGGTCTGCCGAGAGTGATCAGGCTGGCGGGCTCGCGTGGCCGGGGGATGCCTCGGCCCTCTTCTTGCGCCAGGCGCGCAGCCCGACGACGCGTTCGGTTCCCTGCCGCAGGCGCTCCAGGTTTGGCTTAAGCGCCACCAGCAGCAGGAGGACCACTACCGGGCCAAAGACGACATACCCCCAGGGTCCGGCTCCGATCGCGGCGCGTACGAGGAACACGATCGTCGCCGCAACGCCCACGCTGATCGTCGCCACGGAAGCGTAGCCGATCAACAGCAAGACGCCGACCCCGGTGGGGATCATGAACAGGGCGCTGGGGGCCCACAATCCGATGGCCGCCCCGACCGTCGGAGCGCCTCCGGCGCCGCCTCGCAGGCGGATCCGACCGTCGCGTCGCTCCGCCAGGAACAGCGAGTAGTTGTGGCCGAGCACGGCAGCGATGCCGGTGGCCGCCTCCACCCAGGGCTGCCCGCCGGTGAGCGCGTGCGCCAGCCAGACGGCACCGGTGGCCTTCAGACCATCTCCGATCGCCGTGCCGATGCCCGCCCATGCCCCGGCGGTGCGCGCTGCGTTCGTCCCGCCCGTCCTGCCGCTATGCTCGCGGCGCAGGTCCTTGCCGGTCGAAAGGCGGACGAGGAGCACGCCCGTGGGAATCGAACCCAGCAGGTAACCCGCCGCGACGCTGATCAAACCCCACACGATGGAAGCGAGCATTCCCTTGCCCTCAGGCACTGTGTCTCATTCCGCCGGCAAGATCTCCAGCGGCAGTTCCACGGGTGTAGGTCGGCTGAGATCGAAGGCCCGCGCCCTCCATCGCCCGGAATGAGAACACCAGATCAGGGCCGCAGCCTCGGGGTAGAACGCTTCGGCCAGATCGGTCGGAGAGGGGTAAGACGGCCCGGACGGATGCGAATGGTAGATGGCCAGCAGTTCAAGGCCCTGCGCCTCGAGGTCGAGCAGCGCCCGCACCTGGGCGCGGGGCTGCATGCGGAACCGGACCGGGCTGTGGGCAGCATTCTCGATGGTCCGAACATGGCTCACCCGACCGTTCTGGCCGGCCAACACGCCGCACGCCTCTTCCGGCAGGCAGGCCCGGACGTGATCCAGCATGGTCTGCCAATGTTCGTTGGGGATGAGCAGGCGATCGGGCGGGGACACCGCCGCGCATTATACCGCTTGCCTGAGAGGGTTCGCTCCCGCGATGTCTCCCTGGAGCCTCAGCGTGCCCACCTGACCGCGCAAGCGAAGTCAATCGCGACGGATCCATCGGGTGCACCTGCGGCGCTCGCAGCCGCGGCCTTCAGGCTGCGGCCCTCACCGCACTCGGCGTGCACGATATGCGGAGCGATCTCGACGGCACGCGGCGCTGGTCGCAGATCTGCGGCTACCTGCCGCGATGATTCTCGGATTCCAGAGCCTGTCCGGCCTGACCTCGCAATTGACGTCGAATCCGTCGGAGCCACAGGTGCGCCTCATGCGCCTATTACCGCAGCCCTAAAGATGCGCTCTGCCGCGGATGGGAAGCTCGATCTAGCTCCCGGCACCGCGTCCCTGAATGCCACCTTCCGTCATGCGCCGGATGTTTTTCAGGATCGCATCGACCTCGTCGAGCGTGATCACACGCTTCGAGTCGTCAATGTGACGCAGGTCGCCCCGGGCGATGTGCTCAGCGGCGACCTCGCGCAGGCTGACCCCGCGGCGCCCGGCTTCCTTCACAAGTTCGGCGCCGGCGTGGTAGCCGATCAACGGGTTGAGGGCGGTAGCGAGGATCGGGTTGCGGGCCAGCCAGCCTTCGGCGCGGGCGCGATTGGCGGTGATGCCGCGCGCCGCCCTCTCGGTGAACGCCTGGCAGGCGCCGATCAAGACCTGCATCATCTCGAACAGGTTGTGCGCCAGGATGGGCATCATCACGTTCAACTCGAGCTGCCCGGCCTGGCTCGCCAGCGCCACGGCCGTATCGCAGCCGATGACGTGGATCATGGCCATGCCCAACATCTCGGCCATCACCGGGTTGACCTTACCCGGCATGATGCTCGAGCCCGGCTGCACGGCGGGAAGCCGGATCTCATCCAGCCCGGTCGTCGGGCCTGAGGCAAGCAGTCGCAGGTCGTTGCTGATCCGCAGCAGCGTCAGCGCCAGCGTGCGCAGGCTGGCCGAGAAGTCAGCCATGTCTGCCATCGACTGCATGCTCTCAAACAGATTGCCCGAGGGCGTGAGCTCGAGCCCGGTCAGCTCGGTCAGCCGCCGGACGACCCGCCCCCGATACTCCGGATGAGCGTTCAGTCCGGTCCCGACGGCCGTCCCGCCGATCCCAAGCCGGCGCAGCCCGTCGGCCGCGCGCCGGATGCGTTCGGCGTCGCGCTCAACCGCGCGTGCGTACCCGCCGAATTCCTGCCCCAGGCGGATGGGGACGGCGTCCTGCAAATGCGTCCGGCCGGACTTGACGATCGAATCGAATTCGGCAGCCTTCGAACGCAGGGCATCGGCCACCCCACCGACGGCACCCAGCAGCTGTTCCATCCGCCCCAGGCACCCCAGCCGGATGGCGGTCGGGATCGTGTCGTTGGTGGACTGGGCCATATTGACATGGTCGTTGGGATGGACGCGGTACTCGCCCAGCGATCCGCCGAGCAGTTGCGTGGCGCGGTTGGCCAGCACCTCGTTGACGTTCATGTGGTGGCTGGTGCCGGCGCCGGCCTGAAAAGGGTCGACGACGAATTGGTCGTCGTGTTTTCCGGCGATCACTTCCGCCGCCGCCTGTGCGATGGCGTTGGCCCGGGCGGCATCCAGCAGGCCGAGGTCGCGGTTGACTTCCGCGGCGGCCTGCTTGATCGCCGCCATCGACCACACGAACGCTCGCCAAGGGCGCAGTCCCGATATCGGGAAGTTCTCCAACGCCCGCTGCGTCTGCGCGCCGTACAACGCCGTGCGCGGAACGTGGACATCGCCGAGCGAGTCCCGTTCGATGCGCACGGTGATCTCCGGTCGGGTGGAAGGTGGTGCAGCCATTGCGGACCTCCCGAGGGCAGGCAGGGGGCAGGAATCACAGAGGGAGCCTGTCGGCTCCCTCATGTGGTGTCGTCCGGGTCAGCTACTTCTCCAGGGCTTTGTAGCCCGGTCCGCCCTTGAAGTACTCGTAGTTGGGCTTGATATCGGGCGTCAGGTCCACCGTCTCCCCGGCCGTCAGGGCCTTGGTGTGATCCAGGTGAACCGCGTCGCCGTGATGGTTCTTGCCATCGAACTTGGCGTCAAACCCCGCCGTGCCGGCGGGCATCGCCTGGAGCTCACCGCCCTTGGCCTTATAGGCCGCAGGCACCTCATCCTCGGTGAAGATCGCCGAGAAGGGACACTCGGGGATGCAGGCGCCGCAGTCGATGCACGTGTCGGGGTCGATGTAGTACCACGGCCATTGCTCGACCGGCTTGCCTGGCACGATGCACTCCACCGGGCAGACATCGACACATCCCGCATCGCGCAGGCACAGACTGGTGATGATATGGGTCATCGCTTGAGCCTCCGTGTGGTCTGTGAGGCCGGGCACCTGCACCAGGATGGGGATCGTCAGGCACCTAGGCCTTGAAGAGACGGGTCACCGTGTCCCAGTTTACCACGTTCCACCACGCGGCCAGGTAGTCGGCGCGGCGGTTCTGGTAATGCAGGTAGTACGCGTGCTCCCACACATCGACGGTCAGGATCGGGCGGAGTCCTTCGCTGACCGGGGAGTCCTGATTGGCGGTCGAGGTGATCGCCAACTTGCCGGCGTTGTCGACCACCAGCCATGCCCAGCCGCTGCCGAAACGTCCCAGCCCGGCCTTGACGAACAGCTCTTTGAAGGCCGCGAAGGAACCGAAGGCCGAGTCGATCTCCTTGGCCAGGTCGCCCTTAGGATCGCCGCCGGCTTTCGGCGCCATCATCGTCCAGAACATGTTGTGGTTGAGCACCCCGCCGCCGTTGTTGCGCACCGCGGTGCGAATCGCCTCGGGGACCGAGGCCAGGTCCTTGAGCAGCGCCTCGACGGACTTAGACTGCAGATCGGCGTGCGGCTGCAGGGCGTTGTTCAGATTGGTGACATAGGTGGCGTGGTGCTTGGAGTGATGGATCTCCATCGTGCGGGCGTCGATGTGCGGCTCGAGCGCATTGTACGCGTACGGGAGTGTGACTAGTTCGTGCGGCATGATTCAATCCTCCTGGAGCAGGAACCCCTGCGGTTGACCTGGGCTCTTGACGTCGGTACCATCGTAACCGCCGAGCGCCCTGAATGGTCAAGCTAGACTATTGCTAGTATAGACAATTCATCTCGTCTTTGTCAAGCTTCATTGGTTAGGGGGTCGTGAGAGCATGGACAGGCAGCCGCTGGCCGAGACCGACCGCCCCGGCGTGTCTCCCGTTGCCGCAGTCCTGCTGGCGGTCTGCGCCGCCTCGACCGCCTCGCTGTTCATTCGCTACGCCCAGGCCTACGCACCCTCGCTTTCGATCGCCGCCTGGCGCATGACCATCGCCACCGCCGTCCTCCTACCTCTGGCGCTCGCCCGACATCGAGCGGATCTGGCAGCGCTCGGTCGCCGAGACCTGGCGGTCATCGGGCTTTCCGGCGCGCTGCTGGCGGTGCACTTCGCCACGTGGATCTCATCGCTCGCCTACACCAGCGTCGCCAGTTCGGTCGTCCTGGTCTCGATCGCCCCCCTGTTTGTCGCCCTGCTGTCCCCGCTGTTCTTGCGCGAGCGGATTACCCTCCAGGTCGCCCTCGGGATCGGGCTGGCCTTCCTCGGGACACTCGTGATCGCCGCCAACGACGCGTGCTCCTCACCAACCGGGGTGATGTCGTGCCCAGCCTGGGGCGAGCTGCTTGGCGGCGATTCGCTCAAGGGCGACCTGTTGGCGCTCGCCGGAGCGGCGGCCATCGCCGGCTACATGATGATCGGTCGCAGGCTTCGTGCACGCCTCGAGCTCATCCCGTACATCACGTTGAGCTATGGCTCGGCGGCAGTGGTGCTGCTGTTGATCGTCCTGGTCGCCCGGCAGCCCCTCACCGGGTTCCCCGCCCCCGCCTACGGCTGGTTCTTGTTGCTGGCGCTCATTCCCCAGCTCGTGGCGCACTCGACGTACAATTGGGCCCTGAGGTACCTGCCGGCGGCCTTCGTCTCGATCAGCCTGCTCGGCGAACCGCTGGGCTCGACGGCGTTGGCCCTGATCCTGCTGGGCGAGACGCCCTCCGGGCTGAAGCTGGCAGGGGCAGCCATGATCCTGGCCGGGATCGTAGTTGCCACCCGGCGGCGGGCATCGCTGCGCGAATCCCAGGGAGGCTAGGTATGCAGCTGCGCTGCTATCAATGTGGATGGAGTTTCGCGATCGGCAAGGACGTGATCGCCGCGGCAGTCGAGTCGCTGGAGGCATCCGGCGGGGGGCACTACGACGCCCACTGCCCGCGCTGCAAACGCGCCAACAACGTTTCGCTCGAACAGCTCAAGCGCACGCTGCCCCGCCCGCCCCGCGCGGAAGAAGGTAAGCCCTCCGCTTGACCTGACATGGCAGCTTGCCCGGGACTGCCTCGGCGCGTGGGGCGCCGGCCCGCCGGTGGGGAAGGTCTCAGCGCCAACCCCAATCGGCGCCTCGGTTTCCAGGTTGCGGCGTGCCACCCGTCAGGTTGCGTCTGAACCCGCACGCCTCTTCCCCATGGACGCGCGCGGGCGGCACAAGACGCACGCGCTTCGCACTCCGCGCATTCCGCCGGATTACCTCCCCGGCGCGCCGAACCCCTCCGGGATTTCCACCGCCACGACTTCCCCGCGCGCACACACCTCGCCATTGGCGCTCAGCGTCGAGGTGATGACGACCTTGCGCCCCTTGATCTCTTTGATCGTCCCGCGAATCTCAAGCGTCGGCCCGAGCGGCGTCGGCCGCAGGTACTCGACGTGAAGCGAGCCGGTGACAAAGCGCGGCATGGGCGCCGTTCCCGGCTCACCCCCGCGCGCTCGCAGCGCCGCCCCGGCTGCCGTGCCGGTGCTGTGACAATCGATCAGCGAGGCGATCAGCCCGCCGTACACGAAGCCCGGGATGGCGGTGTGCTCCGTCCGCGGGACGAACGTGCACACCGTCTCGTCCCCCTCCCACCGGCTTCGAATGTGCAGTCCGTGTTCGTTCAGGCGGCCGCACCCGTAGCACTGGGCGAACTCCTCGGCATAGTAATCTTGAAAAGCAGGCATCGAAGACATCTCCGTCCGACTCCAGGGCGCATTGTGGTGGGTCAATCCTACACGACTTCGCCTCGGCGCAGGATGTGTGCGCTGAGTGCCACTGGTTGACACGCAGGCGCCCCAACCTATACTGGCCGCCGTCCCGTGGAGGCCTTATGCCCGATCCCTCCCCCATGATTACGCCGCACGAACTTGGCCCCCCACCTCGGGGACCCCGCGTGGGCGATCGTCGATTGCCGGACCGACCTGGCCAATCCCGGCTGGGGACGCGGAGCCTACCGACAATCGCACATCCCCGGCGCGCTGCACGCGGATCTCGAGACCGATCTCTCAGCCCCGCTCACCGGACGGAACGGCCGTCATCCGCTCCCCTCCCCCGACGACCTGGCGGCCGTGTTCTCGCGTTGGGGGATCGACGCCGGCGTGCAGGTGGTGGCCTATGACGCGGGCGCGGACTTCTTCGCCGCACGGCTGTGGTGGTCGCTGCGCTATCTCGGCCATCCGCAAGTCCAGGTGCTCGAAGGCGGTTTCGACGCATGGCAAGCTGCCGGGCTGCCCACCTCTGCAGGTGAGGAGTCTCGCCCTGTGCGCCACTTCATCCCCCATGCACACCCCGAGCGCATCGTGCAGGCTGCAGACGTCCTGGGCGCCGAGCGACTGCTGGATGCGCGCGCCCCCGAGCGCTATCGCGGCGAGGTCGAGCCGCTGGACCGCGTGCCCGGCCACATTCCCGGGGCGCGTTCCTATGAATGGCGGCGCAGCCTCGGGGCGGATGGGCGGCTGCTCCCGGCGCCGGCGCTGCGCGCTCAGTTGGAAGGGGCGCTGGCCGGCGTCCCTTCCGACCAATCGGTTGTGTACTGCGGATCGGGGGTCAGCGCGTGCCACGTCCTCTTGGCGATGGCGGTCGCCGGGCTGGAAGGCGCCCGGCTGTATCCCGGCTCATGGTCCGAATGGTGTGCCGATCCTTCGCATCCGGTGGCCACCGGGGATCAGGCCTGACGGCCTCAACCCGAATCCATGGCGACCTTGCACCTCGTCCCCCACACGCATTGGGATCGCGAGTGGTATCTGCCCTTCCAGGTCTTCCGCCTCAAGCTGGTCCACCTGCTCGACTTGCTGTCCGACACGCTGGAGAACGATCCGGCGTTCGGCGCGTTCACCCTCGACGGGCAGACGATCGTCCTTGAGGATTACCTGAGCCTGCGGCCGGAGCGACGTGCTTCATTTGAGAACTGGGTTCGAACCGGGCGCGTACTGATCGGCCCATGGTACATCCTTCCAGACGAGTTCCTCGTCAGCCCCGAGGCGCTGATCCGCAACTTGCTCGCCGGCCGGGACGACTGCGCCCGTTTCGGCCGCCGGATGGAGGTCGGCTACCTGCCCGATCCATTCGGCCACATCGGCCAGATGCCGCAGATCCTGCGCGGGTTCGGCATCGACTGCGCCGCACTCCGCCGTGGGCTGGACGACGAAGCGTGCGAGTTGTGGTGGGTGGCGCCTGATGGGTCGCGCGTGCTGACCGCGTACCTGCGCGACGGGTACGACAACGCCGCCCGGCTGCCGACCGCGCCGCAGGCATTCGCCGATGCCATCGCCGCCCGCCGCGATTCACTTAGCCCGCACTGCGCCACCGGCCAACGCCTGTTGCTCAACGGCACCGACCATCAGGAACCGCAGCCCGAGATCCCGCGCCTGGTGGCTACCGCCTGGGCCCAGCCGGATACGCTGATCCTGTCGACGCTCCCGCGCTATCTGGAGGCAGTGCGGGCGGAACTCGAGGCCGGCTGCGTGATCCCCTCGATCCGCGGCGAATTGCGCAGCCCCAGGCGGCACCACCTGCTGCCCGGCGTACTCTCCAGCCGGACGTGGATCAAGCAGCGGAACCACGCCTGTGAGACCCTCCTCGAACGATGGGTGGAGCCCTTCGCCGCCTGGGCCGATATGCTCGGCGGCCCGCAGCAGGATCGGTCCGTGTTTACCGGGCACCTCGAGACGCCGCGCATCCGCAATGTCCAACCACTCGTTCGGAGCACGTGGCGGCTGCTCCTGCAGTGCCAGCCGCACGACTCGATCTGCGGCTGCTCGATCGACGCCGTTCACGACGAGATGCGCAGCCGGTTCGCCCAGGTCGAACAGATCGGCGAGGAACTGACCCATCAGAGCCTGCGTTCGCTCGCCGATCAGGTCGACACGATCACCCATGCCCCGCACGGGGCATCGGCCGCACTGGTCGTGTTCAACCCGGTTGGCGCTCCCGCCCGACAGCGCCTCGAGACGGAGTTCAACCTGCCCGCCGGACTGGCAGAGTTCGAGATCGTCGACTCGGATGGCCGGCCAGTCGGCTACCGACTCCTGCGACGGTTCGACAAGAACCTGGCG
This sequence comes from uncultured Chloroflexia bacterium, assembly GCA_963777165.1. Classification (GTDB taxonomy): domain Bacteria; phylum Chloroflexota; class Anaerolineae; order Anaerolineales; family E44-bin32; genus DYJB01. The sequence continues at coordinate 33,277 of CAVZPO010000023.1, read as the reverse complement.
GATATGGAGCTGGACGCCGACGGTTTGCGCGGGATGGTTTCAATGGTCCAGGATGGACGTGTGCTGGGCCTGACGGTCGAGGCGGTGGCGGTCGTGCCACGGTCAGGTGGCGGCCTGATCGACGTCGTCCTGGGGGAGAATTCCGTGCCAGACCCGGGCGTGTTCGTGGCCGCCGGGCATCAGATCGACGATCTGCTGGCCGATCGATCGCGGACAACTTTCCGATTGCTCGTCCGGTTAGCGAGCCGGGCACGTATTGAATGGGCCCCGCCGCAGACTCCCGCGCATGGACTCCGCACCTGGTGGCTGCGCCCGGCAACGCCCGGCTCACTCGACGCGCCGACGGACGCCGGCCGGCGAATCGAGAACGAGTGCCTGATCGCCGAGGTCGAGGCCGAAGGGACGCTGCGTCTGACCGACAAGCGCTCCGGGCGGGTGTATACAGGTTTGCTGCGATTCTCCGATCGAGGGGACCGTGGCGACTCATACACCTACTGCCCGCTCGGCGACGATCAACCGATCGAGGCGCCTGCCGGCGTCCCGCAAGTCGAGCGCCTGCATGAAGCGACCGGCGACACGCTGGTGGTCCGACTTGAGTTTCGGCTCCCCCAACGGCTGAGCGACGATCGGGGACGGCGGTCGGAGGAAACTTGCGCGCTCCCCATCCAGGTGCGAGCCAGCCTCACCCCCGGGGTCCCGCGACTGGACCTCGAGATCGAGGTGGACAATCAGGCCGAAGACCACCGGCTTCAGGTGCTGTTCCCCACCGGGACGCCCTCGTCGGAGGCGGTATGCGATGGGGCCTACGAGATCACTGCCCGCTCGACCGCTCTGCGTCCGGGAGGCACGGATTGGGCCGAACAGCCTGTCTCCGAATTCCCGATGCGCGACTTCGTTGCCGACCGCGGCGCCGATGGCTTGATGGTGGCGACCCGCGGGCTCCGGGAGGCAAGCGTTGCGCCCGACGGGCGGATCGGCGTGACGCTGCTCCGCTGCTTTGGCTGGCTGTCACGCGATGACCTGACGACGCGCAAGGGAGCCGCCGGTCCGCTGGTGGAGACTCCCGGCGGTCAGGAGCGCGGGGCGCACCGCTTCGAACTAAGCCTGATCCCGTTCTCCGGCGAGTTGCGTCACGCGGTCCCCGAGGCGGACATCTTCGAGGCCGGGTTGCGTGCCGAGGTCACTCCGGTTCACCCCGGCCGATTGCCTGCGAGCGTCTCGCTCCTGGCAATCGATTCATCCGACCTCAAGCTGACCGCGATGAAGGCCGCCGAGGATGGACAGGGCGCGATCGTGCGCCTGGTCAACCTGTCATCCGACGAGACGCTTGCAGCCCTGAGGACGTATCTCCCGATCAGCCATGCCGCCATCGTCCAGCTCGACGAGACTCACATCCGCGATCTCCCCTTCGTCGATCGCAACACCGTCCGCCTCACGGCGGGCCCCCACCAGGTCATCACCCTCCGGCTGGAATTCGACACGACCTGACGGGTGGCAAAGTCACCGTCAAGTCGATGCCCCCCCACGGCGTGACCTGTGGCGATGCCACATGTCACGCCGTCTCGCTACTCGATTCGCGCAAAGTGCGCGAGCGCCCCGGCCAGCACACAGATGGCGGCGGTCCACAGGAACACCGGTGCGAAGCCCACCCGATCCGCCTGGATGCCGCTCAGGAGTGTGCCCAGTGACCCAGAGGCGAAAGCGAAGCCCATGACCAGCCCGGAAGAAGCGCCTCGTCGTCCGGGGAGCAGCTTCTGCCCCTGAACAATCAGGATGCTCCAGGAAGCACCCGTAAGCGCACCCGAGACAAGCGCCAGGACGTATCCCCAGGCCGTCGGCCCCAGGGACGGATACAGCGCCAACGGCACGCCGGCCGAGACCAGCGTCAGGCTGACGATCCAGCGCCGTGAGGCGCGATCGCCAAGCCAACCGCCGGTCAGGCCGCCCACCGCCGTCCCGACCATGAACGTCGCCGCCAGCAACCCATAGACCGACGGCCGGAACCCGAGGTCGCTGTAGTACTTGGGCAGGTAGGTCACCATGTTCGTCTGCGCCCACGACTGCAGCGCGGTGACCGCGGCGAAGGCGAATGACGCAAACCCGAACTTCAAGCTTGTCCCGGAAGGCGACGGCTCCGTCGATGGAGGGGACGGGTCGCGCGGGAGATCGGCTACATCGCGCGAGGCGAGCAGGCCTGTCGGCAGCGCGAAGGGGATCAGGGCCAACAGCCCGGCCGGCCCCCAACGATCGAGCAGCGGCCCCCCCACGGCCGGCGCCACAATGAATCCGATCTGGCCGAGCAAGAAGAAGTACGAGGCGGCCGTTGTCTCCTGAAGCTCGAGGTGTGCCCGAGCGGCACGCGTGGCTTCCATGGCGCCCGCCGGATGGAAAGCCGCCGAGCCAATGCCCCCGAGGATGAGGAGAACCAGCGCGGCCGGTCCCGGCGCCACGACCGCCAGGCTGAAGCTGACGGTCATCCACAGAATCCCGCCTGCGACCAGTGGACGTGGGCCGATGCGATCGGCCAGCCAGCCGAAGACCGGTTGGAGGAGCGAACCACTGATGGTATGGAGCAGGCTGACGAGCCCGATCAGTGCGTTGGTCAGGCCCAGGGGGACGCTCAAAACCGCCAGGAGCAGAGGACGCTCGGCGTTGAGCAGATCGACGATCAGATGGCCAAGGACGACAGCCCGGAACGATCGATCGCGGAACAGGCTCACCGGTACAGGGCCTGGTCGCGGATGATGGTTTCCACGCTTTCCGGGACCAGGTAACGGATCGACTCGCCGGACTGCACGCGGCGCCTGAGATCATGGGAGGCCAGGTCGATGATCGGCGCGTGGAAGAACCTCACACGGGCAGACAGCCCGGGAAGCACTTTCTCAAGCTCGTCCAGATTCGGCTCCGCTCCACTTCGTTCCATCACGCCGATTGACTCGCATGCCTTGAGGAACTCCTGCGGCGTGTGCCAGGCGTGCAGGTCGCGGAGCGAATCCTCGCCCATCAGATAGACGAAACGAGCCTTGGGTTGGAGGGCGGCCAGGTGGCGGAGGGTATCGACTGCGTAGTGAGGCGGCGGCCGGTCGACATCGGCGCGCGAGATTTCGAACGCCGGGTTGCCTCGAATGGCCGCTTCCACCATGTCCAGCCGCACCTCGACCGGCGTCCGCCGTTCGTTGGGCTTGTGGGGCGGCTGGGCGGTCACCACCCACAGCACGCGATCCAGCTTAAGGGTCTCCCGCCCGGCCTCGGCCAGAACCAGATGACCGATGTGCGGCGGATCGAAGGTGCCTCCGAAGACCCCAGTCAGTCCTGCCATTCGAGCTCGTACTCCCCGATCCGCACGACGTCCCCCTGCTTGGCGCCCGCCTGCCGCAACACGCCATCGACGCCCAGCCGCTCCAGGATGCGCTGGAAACGCCGGACGGCTTCGTCGTACTCCCAGTAGGTCATGGCGGCGGCGCGCTCGATCGCCTTGCCTGACAGTCGCCACGTCCGCGCGCCTTCGGGCTGCACCGAAAACGCCGTCGCCTGCTCGTCCGGCCTGTACACCGGCACTTGTTCGGGCTCCGGTTCAGGCGCGACGCGCAGCATGGCCTGCACGCCGGCGCGCAGCAGGTCCCGCGTCCCGGTGCGGGCGAGGGCGGAGATCCGCAGCGGCCGGACCCCGAGCTGCTGGAACCGGGCTTCGAGCTCAGCCAGACGCGCGATCACCTGGGGCTGATCGACCTTGTTGATCGCCACGACCTGGGGGCGGCTCATGAGCCGCGTATCGAACAGGGCCAGCTCGGCATTCACCTGCGAGAAGTCGGCGATCGGATCGTCCGCCAGGCCGTCGACCAGGTGGATGAGTGCCCGCGTGCGCTGGATGTGGCGAAGGAAAGTGGCACCCAGGCCAGCGCCGCGGTGTGCACCTTCCAGCAGGCCCGGGATGTCGGCCAGCACGACGGCCGTTTCATCGTCCAGGTTCGCGACCCCGAGATTCGGCTGCAGCGTCGTGAAGGGGTAATCGGCAATCTTCGGGCGGGCATTGGTCAGCGCCGCCAGGAGGGTCGACTTGCCCGCGTTCGGGACGCCGATAATCCCCAGGTCGGCGATCAGACGAAGTTCCAGGCGCAGCCTTCGTTCCTCACCCGGTTCGCCGTGCTCCGCCATACGCGGCGCCTGGTTGCGCGAGTTGGCGAAGCGGGCGTTGCCCCGGCCGCCGCGACCTCCGCGGCAGACCCTCAACCGCATCCCGGCTCCGGTCAAATCGCCGAGGAGTTCGCCGGTGATTGCATCCCGGACAAGTGTCCCCGGAGGCACCGGCAGCCTCAGGTCGTCGGCGTTCTTCCCGGTGCGGTCGCTTCGCCCACCGCGCTCGCCGTCGGGGCCGCGGTAGGCGCTTCGGTGGCGGAAGGCGGTTAGGGTGTTAAGGGTTGCCGAAACCTCGAGGATCACGTGCCCACCGCGTCCGCCGTTCCCTCCGTCCGGTCCGCCCCGCGGCACGAACTTTTCACGCCGGAAATGGATCGCCCCGTCCCCGCCGCGACCGGAAGCGACCGTGATGTCGACCTGATCGAGGAACATGCCAATTCCTTCCCGACAGCGGAATTATACCTTCCGGCTTTGCGGAAGCCCTTTGCGCCCCACGGGTCCAGGAGTATCCTTCTCCTGTCGGCCGCTGGCCGCGGCGCACCGGAGGTTCGGATGGCTGGAGTGCAGGTGCCGGAGATCGTCGTGGGCCGACTGCCCCTCTACCTGCGCGCGCTGGTCCAAATGGGTGCCGAGGGGAAAGAAGTCACTTCATCACAGGAACTCGGCGAGCGTTTGGGCATCTCTTCGGCTCAGATCCGCAAGGATCTGTCGCAGTTCGGGGAGTTCGGCAAGCAGGGCACCGGGTACAACATCGCCTTCCTGGTCGCCCAGCTCAAGCGCATCCTGAAGGTCGAGAAAGTGTGGGACGTCGCGCTCGTCGGCGTCGGGGATCTGGGACGCGCCGTGGCGCACTACGCCGGCTTTGTCGATCGCGGCTTCCGCATTGTCGCCCTGTTTGACAATGATCCCGAGAAGGTCGGGCTGCAGATCGGCGACCTCACCGTCGAAGCCACGACTCATATTGCCGAGTCGATCCGGGCGCGGGGGCTGCGCGTCGCCATGCTTGCCGTCCCGGCGCCCCAGGCGCAGGCCGCGGCCGAGCAGCTCGTCGGGGCCGGGATCCAGGCGATCCTGTGCTATGCCCCCACGTCGATCACCCTCCCCGCCAACATCCGGATTGTGTACATCGACCCCGTGCTGCGCCTGCAGCAGATGACCTACTACCTGTAGGGGCCGGGCATCTGCCCTCAAAACGTGCCCACGCGTTGGAGGCAGGGGCGATCTCGTCGCGCCGCGAACCGCGGACCCGGCCACTGAATCGCACGAGCGGCCTTGCGGCCGCTCGTGGAAAATCGCAATTCGATCAGTCCTAAACCGGCGGCAGGGCCCTGCGCAGTCGTTCGAGCATCGTCAAGGCTTTGGCCGCACCCTTCGCCACGCACGCCACCGGCTCTTCGGCCAGATAGGCCGGGATGCCCGTCTCGCGCGTCAACCACTTGTCCATCCCGCGCAACAGCGCCGTCCCGCCGCACACCACCATCCCCTTATCGATGATGTCCGAGGCGAGCTCGGGCGGCGTCCGTTCGAGGACATTGCGCACCGCGGCCAGCATCAGGTGCAGCGTTTCCTGAATGGCCTCGACCAGCTCGTGCGTCGTCAGCACGACGGGGCGCGGCAGGCTGGTCACCTGATCCTGACCCTGGACCTCGATCGACCGATCCTCGTCCTGCGGGACGGCGGCGCCGATGCGGATCTTGGCTTCGGCTGCGGTGCGCTGCCCGATAATCAGGCCGTACTTCTTGCGCACGTACACGGCGATCGCCTCATCCAACTCGTTGCCGGCGATGCGCACGGCATCGGCCGAGACGATGCCGCTCATCGCCAGCACCGCCGCCTGGGTCACGCCCCCGCCCAGCTGCACGACCATGTTGCCCGACGGCGTCGCAACCGGCAGCCCCACGCCGATCGCTGCCGCCAGCGGCTGCTGGATCAGGTGCACGTCGCGGCTGCCGGCCTGCAGCGCCGCCTCGTGGACGGCGCGGCTCTCGACGCTCGTCACCCCGTACGGTACGGTGATCATCACCCGCGGTTTGAACAGCCGCGTCGGGCCGCAGGCCTTCTCGATGAAGTGTCCCAGCATGCGCTGGGTGACCTCGAAATCGGCGATCACGCCATGGCGCAGCGGACGCATGACCTGAATGGTCTCCGGGACTCGGCCGTCCATCTCGCGCGCCGCCTGCCCGACTTCGACGATCTTCAATTCATCGACGTCGATGGCGACCACCGTCGGCTCGTGCAGAACGATATCGCCGCCTTCGCAGATCAGCGTGTTGATCGTGCCGAGGTCGATCCCCAGGTCGCGGCCAAAAAGGGCCATGGGTCAGCTTTCTTCAGGTGTGCGCGGCGGCCGCAGGCCGGCCCGCCCCGCGCGCCGGTAGCGCCGGGCAGCTTCCAGGCGCAGCGTCGAGCGGCGCAGCGCGTCCTCGAGCGCCTGGTAACGATCGGCGTCGGCCGGGGTGACGGACTTGAGCATCGTCTCGGCCCGGGAGCGGGCCTCCTGGGCGCGCGCCAGGTCGATCTCGTCGACGTTCTCGCCGACATCCGCCAGCACGGTCACGACTTCCGGCTGGACCTCCATGAAGCCGCCGGCAATCGTAAACGCGTGCTCGACGGCCCCCTGGCGGACGCGCAGCACGCCGAACCCCAGCGTGGTGAGCAACGGCGCATGATTGGGCAAGATGCCCATCTCGCCCTCGCTGCCTGGCGCCACAACCATGTCGACCTGCCCCTCGAAGAGCAGCTTGTCCTGGGTGGCGATCTCACACCGCAGTGCCATGGGGTCTCCCGTCGTCGCCGAAGCGGCGCGTCAGGCCGCGGCGGCCAGCCGCTCGGCCTGCTCGACCGCATCCTCGATCGTCCCGACCAGCAGGAAGGCCTGCTCCGGCAGGTCGTCGTGCTTGCCGTCGAGGATCTCGCGGAAGCCGCGGATGGTCTCCGTCAGCGGGACATAACGCCCCGGCCGGCCCGTGAACTGCTCGGCAACCGACATTGGCTGCGAGAAGAAGCGCTCGATCTTGCGGGCGCGCGCCACCAGCAGTTTGTCATCCTCGCCCAGCTCATCGATGCCCAGGATGGCGATGATGTCCTGCAGGTCCTTGTAGCGCTGGAGCACGCGCTGGACCTCGCGGGCAGTGGCGTAGTGTTCCTCGCCCACGATCACCGGGTCGAGGATGCGCGACGTGGACGACAGCGGGTCGACCGCCGGGTAGATTCCCTTCTCAACGATCGAGCGCTCCAGCGCGATGGTGGCGTCGAGGTGGGTGAAGGTCGCCACCGGCGCCGGATCGGAGTAGTCGTCGGCCGGGACGTACACGGCCTGCATCGAGGTGATCGATCCGGTGCGGGTCGAGGTGATGCGCTCCTGCAGTTCGCCCATTTCGGTCGCCAGTGTCGGCTGGTAGCCGACGGCCGACGGCATACGCCCGAGCAGCGCCGAGACCTCGGAGCCGGACATGCTGAAGCGGAAGATGTTGTCGATAAACAGCAGCACATCGCGGCCCTGGTCGCGGAAGTACTCCGCCATGGTCAGCGCCGTCAAACCCACGCGCAGCCGTACACCCGGCGGCTCGTTCATCTGGCCGTAGACCAGCACGGTATCCTTGAGCACGCCGGACTCGATCATCTCGCGGTACATCTGCGTCCCCTCGCGCGTGCGCTCGCCGATGCCCGCGAAGACCGAGTTGCCCTTGTGGACGGTGGCGATGGAGCGGATCAGTTCCTGAATGATGATCGTCTTGCCGACCCCGGCGCCGCCGAACACGCCGGTCTTCCCGCCGCGGGTGAACGGCGCGATCAGATCGATGACCTTGAGCCCCGTTTCGAAGACCTCGACCCGCCGCGACTGATCGGCGAAGGCCGGCGCCGGGCGGTGGATCGGGTAGGTCAGGCGCGTGTCCACCGGCCCCTTGCCGTCGATCGGCCGGCCGAGCACGTTGAACACCCGCCCCAGTGCGGCCTCGCCTACCGGAACGAGGATGGGCGTGCCGAGGGCCACGGCCGTGGCGCCCCGCGGGAGTCCGTCGGTGCTGTCCATGGCCACGGTGCGCACGCGGTGATCGCCCAGGTGGCGCTGCACTTCCAGCACCAGCGGTTCGGCGTCCGGCCGCTCGACCTCCACAGCCTCGAACATCTCCGGGAGCTGGTTGGGGGGGAATTCACAGTCCACCACGCCGCCCTGGACCTGCACCACGGTTCCGATCGACCTACCCATGCACGCCTCCGTCCAATCGCCGGACTATTCCCGGCGGGTCTGTGCCAACGCTTCCGCTCCGCCGGCGATATCCAACATGTCGCTGGTGATCACCTGCTGGCGGACCTTGTTGTAGTCGAGCCGCAGCGCCGAGACCAGTTCCTTGGCGTTCTCGGTGGCGTTGCGCATCGCCACCATGCGGGCAGCGTGCTCGCTGGCCTGCGACTCCAGAATCGCCTGAAACACCTGCAGCGCCGTGAAGCGCGGGACAAGCTGATCGAGGAGCTCGGTCTCGCCCGGCTCGTAGATGTAGGCCGAAGGTCGCAGCGATTCCCCGGCAAACTCCGACACCCGTCCGCCGCGCGTTTCGAGTTCCAACGGCAGCAGCTTGACCTGGCGCGGGATCTGGGTCAGCAGGTTGACGTAGTCGGTGTAGACCAGGTGCACCTGATCCGCCTGCCCACTGAGGAAATCGTCCACCGTCAGCCGGCCGATGGCCGAGACATCCGCAAAGGCCGGCTCGGCCGGCAGGCCGCTGAACTCCGCCCGCAGCTGCCCGCGGCGTCGGACGAGCATCTCGCGGCCCTTGCGGCCGATGACCACGTAGCGTACCTCCGCCTCGGCCTGGCGGAATTGATCGAGTGCGAAACGCACCACGTTGATGTTGTAGGCGCCGCATAATCCCCGATCACTGGTGACCAGCACCACCAGGATCCGCCGCCGTTCGGCGCGTTCGGTCAGGAGCGGGTGCAGGTACCTACGGCCGGGTTGGTTCGAAAGGTGCTGCAGCACCTGCCAGGCCTTGGAGGCGTACGGCCGAGTGGCCGCCACCGCCTGCTCGGCCTTGCGCGCTCGACTGGCGCTGACCGCCTGCAGGGCGCGCGTAACCTGGGCGATGTTGCCGACGCTGCGGATGCGGGAGCGCATCTCCCGGGCGGAAGGCATCGCTCAGCGCTCCGGACTCAGGCGACCGCCTGCCAGGTGCGGTTGAAGGCGTCGAGCGCCTGTCGAACTTTGGCCTCGGTCTCGCCTGTGATCTGCTTTCGATCGGCGATGTCGGCCAGCAGCTCGGCGTGGGAGGTCTCGAAACTGCGCAGCATCGCCGCCTGCCATGCCTTGACGCCGGTTGCGGGCACCGCGTCGGCGTAACCGTTCGTGCCTGCGAACAGGGAGACCACCTGGTGCTCGAGCGACATGGGCTGGTACTGCGGCTGCTTGAGGATCTCCTGCAGTCGCTGGCCCCGGTTGAGCTGCGCCTGGGTGGCCTTGTCCAGGTCCGAGCCGAACTGCGCGAAGGCCGCCACCTCGCGAAACTGGGCCATGTCGAGGCGCAGCTTGCCCGCCACCTGGCGCATGGCGCGCACCTGCGCCGAGCCTCCGACGCGTGACACGGAAAGGCCGACGTTGATCGCCGGGCGGATGCCGGCGTAGAACAAGTCGCTCTCCAGGTAGATCTGGCCATCGGTGATCGAGATCACGTTGGTCGGGATGTAAGCCGAGACGTCGCCGAGCAGCGTCTCGATGATCGGCAGAGCCGTCAGGGAGCCGCCCGACCCGCGCACCTTGGCCAGGCGCACCTTCGAGCCGTCGGCGGCCTTAAGGGCCAGCTCGGCGTCGTGACGCGCCATGGGTCCGTCAAACACCTTCCCGTCGACGGACTGACCCGCCTCGGCGTCCCCGTCGGTGCCCGCCTTCGCCAGGACATATCGGTCGGCCATGCGCACCGCCCGTTCGAGCAGCCGGCTGTGGAGATAGAACACATCGCCCGGATAGGCCTCGCGGCCGGGCGGTCGGCGCAACAGCAGTGAGACCTGCCGGTAGGCCCAGGCGTGCTTGGACAGGTCGTCGTACACGACCAGTGCGTCGCGCCCGCTCTCGAGGAACTCCTCACCGATGGCGCAGCCGGCATACGGCGCGATGTACTGCAAGGCCGCCGGCTCGTCGGCCGCCGCCACCACGACCACCGTGTGCTCCATGGCGCCATGGCGCTCCAGCGTGGCGACGCTCCGTGCGACCGCGGCGCGCTTCTGCCCGATGGCAACGTAGATGCAGATCAGGCCCTTGCCCTTCTGGTTGATGATGGTATCGATGGCGATCGCCGTCTTGCCCGTCTGGCGGTCGCCAATGATCAGCTCCCGCTGGCCGCGGCCGATCGGGATCATGGCGTCGATGGCGGTGATGCCCGTCTGCACCGGCGTGTCGACGTCCTGCCGGCGGACGACGCCCGGCGCAATGCGCTCGATCGGCCGGTAGGTGGACGACTGCACCGGCCCCTTTCCATCGATCGGCTGCCCCAGCGCGTTCACCACCCTGCCCACCAGCGCGTCTCCCACCGGGACGGAGGCGATGCGGCCCGTGGCGGAGACCGTCATCCCTTCTTCGATCCCGGCATAGTCGCCCATCACGATGACACCGACGGCGTCTGCCTCAAGGTTGAAAGCGATGCCCATCACGCCGTTGGAAAACTGGACGAGCTCCTGAGAGCGCACGTCGGCCAGGCCGGAGACGCGAGCGATCCCATCCCCGGATTCCAGGACAGTCCCGATGTTCTTGATCTCGACGATCGGGGAGAACGCTTCGATCTGGCGGAGTAGCTCAGAGGACAGGTTCTGGAGCGGGTCCGTCATCATGCCTCCAGGACGGGGGGTTAGACTCTTCGGGCAGGCGCCGACTGCGGCCCCATGCATGCCGCGGCCCGACGGACCTGCCCGCGCCGGTTGCGCACTGCTGCCCTCGTGCGCTACGCGATGAACCGCCGAATGATAACTGAACCGCTCTGTTTTGTAAAGTCATTCACAATCGAGAGGCTCAATCCGGGCCAACGGGCGCTCGTTTCTGCCCGCGCCCGAGCTGCACCGACCGCTCGTAAGCGGCCCAGATGGCGCGCGAGATGGCCGGCCGGAAGCCCGCCTTCTCCAGGTAGTAGAGTGCGGCGGCCGTGGTCCCCGCCGGGGATGTGACCTGGTTGCGCAGCCGCGCCAGATGGCTGGGAGAGCTCTCGTAGTACGCCACCGATCCCTTGAGCGTTTGGACGACCAACTGCTCGGCGATCCGACGCGGGAAGCCAAGGTGGACGCCGGCGTCGACCATCGCTTCCATGAACAGGAAGGCATAGGCCGGCCCCGTGCCGGAGAGCGCGGTCGCCATGTCGAGCTCATCCTCGTCCGCAGCGAAGATCTCCTTCCCCAGGCACTCGAGGACCTGTCGGGCGATCTCGCGCTGGGCGGGGCTGACGGCATCGGTGGCCGTCCAGACGGTGATCCCCTGCCCGATCTGGGCAGGAGTGTTGGGCATGGCGCGCACCGCCGCGGCATGGGCGAGCTTGCCGGCCAGGTCGCTCAGGCGCGCGCCGGCAACGATCGACAGGACAAGCGCCCCGGCGGGGATTCCCCCCTGCAGTCCTTCGAGTACGCCGGGCAGACTCTGCGGCTTGACGCTCATCACGACGACCGTCGCCGCAGACGCCGCCGCCCGGTTATCGGTGGTGATGCCAATCCCGTAGCGTTCGGCAAGCTCGCGCAGTCGCTCGGGGCGCGGGCCGCTGGCGGTCAGGCTGTCCGGGTTGACCCCGGCACGATCGAGCAAGCCATGCAGCATCGCCTCCGCCATCACCCCGGGACCGATGAACGCAAACTTCTCACCTTCGAACATTCCTCACCTCTAAGTTGTTGATGCAGGCTCTCAGCTCGCACCTGCAGATCCTGCAGGGCAAAGGGAACGGACCTGGCTACGGCAGGGCATCCGCTATCGATTGGGGGCGCGCAGGGCAAACCCCCACTCGTGCTCACCCCCTGCCCCCGCCCCTCCGAGAGAATTCTCCTTCCAACGGGAGCATCTCCAAGCAATGAAGTCACGCGGCCGCAGCGGAAGGGACCGGAGCAGGAGCCCCGACCGCGGCTGGCGAGCATCCGCAGCCTGCCAGGATGAGGCCCGGTCAAAGACCTCCTTTCCATTCGAGGGCTCCAAGCTGAATGCGGACGGCGGGGTGGCCCCACTGGAATTCTACCTGCTCCTATCCGGACATTGCCATGGCCGTACTCCCTCAGCTGGGATGCTACCGAAGGGAGACGGTTCTCTCAGGTGTCACGGCAGGCCTTTGGGGGGTACCCCGCCTCCAAAATCGATGGCCCATTTCGACCATCAGGGGGACCTATGGCTGGACCATCAGCAAGTGCCAATTATGACAATTATGCTACAATAGCTCTACTTAAGCGGCGCATCGGCGCGCAGGGAACCGGGGCTGGGGGAGAAATCTTTCACAAGAATGCCACTTCGCCAATCACCCACGAATCGACTGAAACGACTGGAGCTAATCGTGAAGAAGGCGATCGCGAACTTACTCTCTATGGCCTTCATCCTTTCATTGGCAAGCTGTGCGTCGCCTGAGGCGGCTACGCCAGAGGCAAGTACCGTTGCCCCGACGGCAACCTCTGAGCCAGTGTTCGCCACTGCAGCTCCGACCGCGGAGCCCGAGGCTTTGCCATCCGGCTATACAGACTTTCTGGAGGCGAAGATCGACTCCGGCGAGTGGACCCTGGAATCGGGCCTGGTGACCATGCTCAGCCTGTTTGCAGGTGAGATCCCGGCCAGCCAGGCGGACCTGGGACCGGGTGTCCTTGAGACCGAGGGCACCGGCATCCTTCAGATGGCGGGTGGATACTTGCAGACAGGGACCGATCAGGCCACCAAAGACGAGCTCAACCGCCTGCTGAATATCATCGTCCCTTCCCAGGAAGCACTCGAACGGTATTCGATCCCGGACGAGCAGGCCTCCGCCCGCAGTCCCAAGGTGGCAGCCCCGGTAAACCAAGACTATCTGAAGTGTGAGGATCTTTGGTCCGACGGCTTCCCTCTGGAGAGCACGACAACGAGATTCCCGTGCTTCCTCTTCTTCTATCAACGTGTCGGCGGTTCGGAATTCGGGGTGTTCTACCCGCTGGCCTGGGAGGGGGATGACAGCAAGTTTCCGTACTACCTGGATACGGTCCTCGCCGGTACTGAGTCTATTTCCACATTCCAGGAATTCGGCCTCGAAATCCCGCCCATCTATTTCGTCTTCACCACGCTGAACCAGGATGGTTGGGGCTTGGATATGGCGGTCGAGACCATCTACCGTTCCTTCCGGCCCGGCACGGATGCCTGTCCGGTGATCATCTATCCCACCGCATTGGCCATGGAGCCAGACGAGTACAGGCAGAGCATAGCCCATGCGGTTTTCCACTGTTACCAGGCCCAGAACCTCACTCAGCAACTCCTTGGGACGGGAATTCGCCAGGAACAGAAATGGTGGTCGGAGGGGACGGCCGAGTACTTCAGCAACCTGGTCTACCCAAGCGTAAATTACGAGCACCGTTTCGCGCCTCCCTTCTCCAGCCGATCGACCGACACCTCCCTGATCTACATGAGCCACGAGACCTTCGCATTCTTCCAATTCATGGGCGACCGCATCGGAGTGAATGGGGTGATCGACATGCTGCACGAGATGCCGACCACACCCACGTACGCTGCCCAGATGGCCGCGCTGGCAGCCGTTCCCGGGATCGATGCTGCCTTCGAGGAGTTTGTGCGCACCGTTATGGACAACACCCTTAAGGACACCGATCTGACGCTGATCCCTCTGACGGCCGGGTACACCGACGAGGTTGCGTTTTCTGATCTCACCAGCAAGGTCTTCTCCAGCCAGCTTCCGTTCGTTGTTTCTCGCTACAAGCTAATGTTCGCAGGCGAGCGGGAGTACGAACTCTTCATCGAGTTCTAACGCCGCGCTCTATGAGACGGGTGCGCATCTCGAAGGGACAAAGGGGAACTGGGCGTCGATCCCCACCGCGCTCGGGGGGTGTGATGAGCAGCGGCCGAGCGGCATAAGGATCTCTACCGGGACGCCGTCTTCCCCAAGAAGCCGAGCATGCTCTCACTCGCCGAAGTGGCGAAGGCAAAACCCGCCTGGGCTGGGGCGTTTGAGCTTAAAGCGAACAAGTCCTCGCGTACCGTTCTGGCAGCAATCGGGGCCGGCACTCAGGAGGAGATTCGTCAACGGGCTCGCATGATGGCATCGGTGGATGAAGGCGTTGGAATGATCTTCGACGCGCTTGGCCGCAGCGGCCAGCTTGATGATACGCTTATCCTCTTTCTCGGCGATAACGGCTATTTCTTCGGCGAGCATGGCCTTGGCCCCGAGCGGCGCTTTGCGTATGAGGAGGGCATCCGATCGCCCTTCTTGTTACGGTATCCGCGCAAAGCGAAGCCAGCCACGCGTATCAGGGACCTCGTCATCTGCCAGGACATCGCGCCCACGCTGCTCGCTTTGGCCGGCGAGCGGCCCGGCGCACAGATCCAAGGGCGCTCACTTCTGCCTCTTCTGGCCGGCAATCGGTCGGGCTGGCGAAGTCGTTTCTCATCGAATATTGGGCAGAGAACGCGCTACCCTGGCTGGTTGGGATGAGTTACAAAGCGGTTCGCACCGACAATCACAAGCTGATCCATTGGGCGGGTTCCGTGGACGCGCAAGCGAACTCGACGGCTTGCTCATGATTTGCAAGCGGACCCCTTTGAGCTAAGAAACCGGATCGCGAGCCGCGCATATGCAGATGTTCGGGAAAGACTTCGGCACGAGTTGAAGCGATTAGTAGTAGAAGCACTCGGCCTATGAGGTCGCCTTGTTGTTTGAGAAGGGGTGTCGCGAGGTGGTGCAACGCTGCCAGGCGGTCGTGAAATACGACGTGGTAGCGTCCGAGGCGTCGTTCCAGCCACTCACTGCAAAGCCTTGATGACTTCCCCACGCCGCCCTGGTCAACCTGCGCCCTCTGCGGATATCTCGGCTTGCGAGCGGGCTGTCCGGCGAGGTAATTAGGGTATAGGCCGAGAGGACCGCCCCAAATCGGTTTGTGTGCCCAGTCCACTAATTCACCTTGACGACTCCAAATAGACTACTTAGAAGTAGACCATCTCAATTAGACTGAGGGGATGGTCCAATGTGTTTCGTTCGCGCTTACCTTCGAGCCTCAACTGATGAGCAGGATGCAGATCGCGGCCGCGAAGCCCTCCAAGCCTTCGTGAGCGAGCGAGGAATGGAAATAGCTGCCGCCTATGTCGAGAACGAGAGCGGTGCCTCTCTCAAACGGCCGGAGCTGTTTCGCCTGTTGGCCGACTGTAAGCCAGGCGACGTACTGCTAGTCGAGCAGGTCGATCGTTTATCAAGCCTCTCGGCGGTGGACTGGCAGCGGCTCAAGGAAGCGATCGCATCCAAACGGGTCCGCGTCGTTGCTCTCGACCTTCCTACCTCATGGACAATGGCGACCGGCCGCGTGGATGATTTCACCAGCCGGATGTTCGAGGCAATCAACGCCATGATGCTCGATGTCTTAGCAGCAGTGGCCCGAAAGGACTATGAAGACCGACGCCGTCGGCAGGCAGAGGGGATAGCGAAGGCGAAGTCGGCCGGCGCTTATCGCGGCCGAAAAGAGGACACTGAACGCAACAAGGCCATCATTGCACTGCTTCGCAAGGGCGTCCCCTGGTCAACAGTGATGAAGTCGACCGGTGCGGCACGGGGGACCGTAGCGAAGCTGGCCAAGCGGTTAGCCGAAGAGAAACGAGTCGCTTGACGCAGCGGTGCTGAACAACACCTCCGACAGTTCGTTGACGTAGGGCTTGCCGATTATGTTTTCACTCATGGGAGCTTCGAAGAGGAAATAGAGATTCGTTGGTATCTTGCTGACTTGAAATCAGAACTGCGCAAAGAGGCCGAACACCACGACCCCGCGATAGCCGATGACGTGGGTAGGCCAATTGTGGGTAGAGACACATGAAAGCAGTAGCACGAGTAGCGCTTTGCCTCGGATTTATGGCGCTCAGTTCGCCGGTCACGGTAGCAGAGCAATATCAAAGTATGGGCGCAGGAACGAAGAGTTGCGCCGTTTTTGCCCGCACTTACAAGGATAAGCCGAAGACGGCTGACATGATCTATTTTTCTTGGGCGCAAGGATACATGTCAGGCGTCAATTTAGCAGCGGGGATCAATAACAAGGACTACCGTCCGGCCAATCTGAATGCGATGACGGTAGCGGCTCAACAGCGATTCATCCGCGACTTTTGCGATCGAAACCCTCTGAAGGATTTTAGAGAAGCAGTCGATACACTGCTCGGCAATATCCGAAATACCAAGTCTGGAATAGTGACGACGCCTTGACGGCGGTCGTTGGGCGGACACGGTGCCATTAGCGTAGCAGCAAGGCAAGAGGGCAACCAACTGCGCAAGGGCATTGTTGCTGAGCTGCGGTTCTACAATTCCCAGAATGGCTTAATGCTCTGCCTGCGAAGTTCGTCTGGATCTAGTCCTATATCGCTTAGCAAATGCGGGCCGATCTGCAACAATTGCTTCAATTCACGACGGCGATGAATTCGAAACTGCCATCCACGAGCCATTTGCATTAAGTCGCTGCGAATCGATGTGCAGTCGTTCGAACGCCCGATTGTTGCGCTATCACCTCCGCCGACATTTGAGCTGGTGACCATTGTTAACTCCCGTCGGCTGTTCCAATCACACTCGACCAACGTTCTTGTTCGATAACCTATCGCTTGGCAATTCCGCGAAATGTGGGGTTTGGCACATCGGATATTTCTTTTCCGCAATGGGCAGTTCAGTTTCTGCTGCCGGGAGGCTGCGTGCGGTAACTGGTCTCTGAATTGCAAATATGCTGCTTACTTAGATCATTTCCGCGCTTTGACTGTTGTGGACATCATTCTGTGCTCCGCCAAGTTCCGGACAGCGGAGGTGCACGAAATCCTTAAAGAGCGATTGGACCCGGATAAAGATCGAAATTCGTGGGGTTTCCCACAGACAGAATCCACGACTTAACGCCAATTCCTCAGTCAAGTTCTTGGTCGAGAAGGCTCGGCGACTGTATCGCCAGGAGAAATCAACATGACAACCTTAGCCGCCGGGGTTCAGAGAGAGCGGTTGCCGCCCGCCCGCACTTTGCCGGAACGGGGGCGTTCAGGTCGGCTGGCTTGGTTGCCTGCGACACAGGACATCATCTCAGGATTGGTCAATTCCGTCTTCATCATCGCGTTGACCGTGAGCTTTGCGGTACTGATCTTTTCAGGGCCGCTGGCCAAAATGCTCCCTGTTGGAATCGGATACGGACTCGTTACCGCAACTGTGGCCGCCATGGTTTTTGCTGTCGGGAGCGGCTTCCCGTTCGCAACTGCCGGCCCCGAACTCGAAGCCGGTCGCAGTGTTGGCGGCGCTGGCTGCTGGCATAGCTGCCGATCTCACAGCTCGCGGCCAAGAGGCTGCGATCGGTCCGACTGTGCTTATCGGGCTCGTCGCAGGGACGCTATTGACCGGCCTCGTCCTCTATCTGCTCGGGGCCCTGCGCACCGCTGGCTGGATTCGCTTCGTTCCTTATCCAGTGATGGGTGGCTTTCTCACCGCATCAGGATGGTTGCTGATCTCCGGGTCGGTGCTCGTCATGACCGGGATCCGGCCTTCGTTTGCGACGTTAGGCGAACTGCTCGCACCGCCACATCTTTGGCAGTTAGCCATCGGGTTCGTGTTTGTCATCGCCATTGCGCTGTTACGCCATATCAAGCACCCTCTGGCATTCCCCGGATTTCTAGTGGTCGGAACCCTCGCCTTCCACGGCGTGCTGTACGCAATGGGCGTTTCGCTCGAGGCGGCGCGCGAGGCACAATGGCTCATCGACCTGAAGTCTGGTGTAGAGATTCCGGATCCATGGTTGTCGGGAGTGATCACCCTTGTTGAACCGGCGGCGCTGCTGCGGGCAGCCGCGAACTATTCGGCGCTGATTATGGTGACTGCGAGCACGCTATTGTTAAACACAATGGGCACCGAAGTGGAGACACGGATCGATGTTGATCTCGACCGGGAGCTCAGAATCAACGGCCTTTCCGACCTACTGAGCGGCTTCCTCGGCGGCATGGTCGGCACACTGTCGCTCAGCCGTACGCTCTTCAGCTATCGCGCCGGAGCACGGCAACGCGCCAGCGGTTTTTTAACCGGGGGGGTTTGCATTCTCACGCTCGGTTTTGGCACTGAAGCTTTCGGCCTCATACCGATTCCGCTCGTTGGAGCGATGTTGATGCAGCTTGGCGCGACGGTGCTGTATGAGTGGTTGATCCAGGGTTGGAGGCGGATGCCACGGACCGAGTATATGCTGCTTCTAGCCATTCTTCTGGTCATCGTGGTGTGGAATTTCGTGGCTGGCATTGCAGCGGGGGTTGTTGCTGCCTGTGTCATTTTTGCCATCAGCTCAAGCCGTATCCGGGTCGTCAAACGGGGGCTGAGCCGAAGCGAATACGGCAGTCGCGTCGACCGGCCACCCGATCAACGCAAGCAACTGTTCGACCACGGTCATTGCATACAGATCATGTGGCTACACGGCTACTTGTTCTTCGGTAGCACAAATCGCCTGCTGCAAGACGTGAAGCAAATCGTGGCTTCACCGACCACAGGCGAGCCTTGCCGCATGGTGATCCTCGATTTCCATCAAGTTCTGGGGATCGATTCCTCTGCAGTGAATAGTCTCTTCAAGCTTCGCCAACTCGCCGAACGCGAAGGTTTTCTCATTGCGGCTTCGGATCTGCCGCCTATGGTCGAGCAAGCTCTGCGCTCCGGCGGCTTTCTTCAGCCTCACGATGCGACTTGTAAGACTTTTCAGGATCTCGATGTTGCGCTCGAATGGTGCGAGGAGATGCTGCTGGCCGAGCACGTTGGGCAAGATCAAGCGATAAGCTCTGCGGATGAATGGCTCGCGCGTGAGATTGGCGGCGAGCCGCAGCTCAGTCGGTTGAAAGCGTATATGCGGATGGTCGAATACCGGCCGGGTCAGCTGCTGTTCGCCCAGGGCGAAGAAGCCGACGCTCTCTACATCATCTATAGCGGGCGCGTCACCGTGATCTTCAAGGCCCCGGAAGAAACTGAAATCCGCCTGCGCAGCATGCTGAGACACACGGTGGTGGGTGAAATGGGCCT
This sequence comes from uncultured Chloroflexia bacterium, assembly GCA_963777165.1. GTDB lineage: Bacteria > Chloroflexota > Anaerolineae > Anaerolineales > E44-bin32 > DYJB01. The sequence continues at coordinate 13,955 of CAVZPO010000023.1, read as the reverse complement.
CTACCGATCGACCCGGCGGGGCGCGTCTGTACGAATCGATGAACCCACACTCGTTTACTTGCTTTCCCGCGATGGCATGGAGCAGATGGTCCATGATGATCCGGCGCTTGCGCACGCATTCCACACTTTCATCATCTGTACGCTGGCGGACCGTCTCGACTTTGCCAATCGTGAGGTGGCAAGCCTGCAATTTGGATAGGCGGGTGGGCGGAAATATCGCCGCCAGGCTGTTAGGGAGTTGCCGAGAGTGGCTTGATCTGATCGCTTCAGCGTCAGAAGCGATGTTCATTATCCCGCCGCCTTCAGAAAGTGAGCGAACTTCAGTCCGATCCATTCCGACGTACTGCTAGCCGTGCCGCTCCTCTTGTTGAGCAAGCGGCATGGCCCGAACAGCACACTGATCAGTTATAAATTAAGGGCTTGCGCCTTGGCAGATTACTTCGGCTGCAGCTCCCTCCCAGCCCGCCGTCTAAGCAGCCAGCCCCGCACCCTGTCAATGTCTTCCAGAAGTGCTGGGGTAATAAACCACCCGAGACAGAAGCCAAGAACGCCTGGGATCATGCCGCCGACCGGGCCGCCGACACGCTTTTGCAGATACCAAACGCCAAGCGCTACCGACATGGCGATAACAGTCTGAGTGAGCATCAGCCGATTGATACGCATTACCGTTCCCCAAGCCCGAACCCCCGGCAGGCGGGAGTATGTCGCCTGAATTGAATTGTCGCAAGGACAAGAGTGTGGATAGGATGGGAAGTTCGGGCCCGTTGGTAGGGAGCGGCAACCCCGCAGGTAAACACGGCAATGAGACCGCCGGTGGTCGAGCATCTGGCTGCCACACCCCGCAAAGCGGTTGTACGCGGCGCTGGGGACGCGAGCGCCCCGGCGGGCTCTCCGCTACTATGTTCATCGGTGGAAAGCTTCGCGCTCTCTATGACGATGACGAACAATCGTGCCCACCCGCCTCACTGAGTTGTTGTGACTGCTGGGAAAACTGCCATGCCTAAGATGGACATCACCGCCGTGCCGAAACACATGGTTCGGGATATCCGCCGCCGTTCGAAGCACCCTGTGCTGAACGCGTCCGACAGCGGCTGGGCAATGCCGGTGGGCTAACAGATTTCGGGGTCAATCTCATGCGCCTGCCTCCGGGCAATTGGTCGAGCCAGCGCCACTGGCATTCGGTCGAAGATGAATTCGTCTATGTACTCGAAGGCGAACTGACGCTGATCGAAGATGGCGGCGAGACAGTGCTGCGAGCCGGTGATTGCGCGGCCTTTCCGAAAGGCTCCGGCAATGGACATCACCTGATCAACAAATCGGGCGGGATTGCGTTTTACCTTGAGGTCGGCACGCGCTCGCCCACCGACGTTACCATCTGCTCCGACATTGACATGATGAGTTCCAACGCGGATGGTCGGTTCGTGCACAAGGATGGCACGCCTTACCCCGAGCCCAAGTAGCCCAATCGTCGTAGCGGGCGTACACTGACGCGGCCCCACACGTGCACAGCGGGTCGGAATTCGCCAAAGTTGACACTATGATGGATCGGTCTTGAATTTAAATACACACCCCGTCCTCATTGCCCGTTTCGAATTCGACGGCTCGCCCGCACGATGCGCTAGAGCGCGTTCGTCGCAGTCTCGCGCTCATCTGGCCGGTGAGGGGCGCTGGGACTCGTTATGAGAGCGGACGAATATGCGCGCTTCGATGCGTTGGGCTTGGCGACACTGATCGGATCGGGCGAGGTCACCGCCGACGAGGTCATGGGGGCGGCACGCTCGCAAATTGCCAAATGCAATCCGGTGCTCAACGCCATCATTGAACTCTATGACTTCTCCAGAGTACTTCCTCGACTCACAGGGCCCGTTTGTCGGCGTACCGTTCTTGCTCAAGGATATCGGGACAGGACTCAGGGGACGCCGCTCGCGCCTTGGCAGCAGAGCTTTTCACGATGCACCACCGCAGCGCTATGATGATGAGTTAACGGCGCGCTTCAAAGCGGCTGGGCTGCAAATCATCGGCAAGACCAACCTGCCAGAGCTCGGATTCAACGTGACGACCGAGCCGGAAGCGTTCGGTCCTACCCGAAATCCTCTCAACAGCGATTTCAGTGCCGGCGGGTCGTCAGGCGGGGCGGCAGCGGCAGTTGGCTCCGGAATGGTGCCAATAGCGCATGCGACCGATGGCGCCGGCTCTATTCGTATCCCGGCTGCCTGCTGCGGCCTTGTCGGGCTCAAGCCTTCGCGCGGTCTGGTACCGCAAGGCCCGACGCACAGCGACATCTATGGTGGTTTGGTGAGCGAGGGTGTGATCACCAAGAGTATCCGCGACATGGCGGCGGCGCTTCAGGTGATGGCTGGTCGTGATTCCGGCGCGCCTTATGCGGCGCCGACCCAAGCTGCGTTTGGCAAGAAATTGCGCATCGGTGTTCTAACCAATTCTGCGCCCGATATTTTGCTCACACCGGAAGCGTACTCGGCGGTCGATTGCACTGTCTGCCGATTTCAGGATCTCGGACATGCGGTCTCGCCAGTAACCCCTCTGCTTGAGCCGGAGGACTGGCTGATTCCGCGGCAGGTCTATCTTTCGCAGGTTTGTGCCCAGGGGGCGGCCGACTGGCCCTTGGGCGGAATTCCAAACTCGCTCGAGGAGATCAACCGAGCTGCCATCCTGGCGGGTCGGTCAATGAGCGCCCGCCAATTCGTGGCAACAGTCCGGCGCGGTCATGATTTCTGCCGGCGTTTCGCGAGGATCTGGCAGTCGTTCGATCTTGTGCTTACGCCGGCCCTCACCGATGTCGCACCGAGACTCGGATGTTTTCCGACCAATCACGCCGATCTCTCGTTGCATGTCGACCGCATGGCACAGCTCGCTCCCTATTCCTCGATCTTCAATCTGACCGGCGGGCCGGCGCTTGTCCTGCCGGTGATGCGGACGGGCGCAGGACTGTCTCTGGGTGTCCAGCTTGCCGGCGATATTGGATCCGACCAACAGCTTTTAGCGCTTGGCATGCAACTCGAGCCGCTTTGAACTTCGTGACCACACTCAAGCTGGATCGTTGATCGTTTTCCGGAGGCTCGTTGAACCGCTCCACAAGTTGCAATAGGCGTACCTGTCCGCTTAGGGCTCTAAGCCGCTGATCAGAGATGACAGCTCCTACGGCAGTTAAGAGGGGTATACCGGACCTGGAACGGACATCGGTCGAATCGACGCGAATGACCCGGAACGGACATTTGTCAAACTTCGCATAAGGACAATACGGCTTGGTCTTGGATCCCACAGGGTCCTGGCATTCGAAGGGCGAACAGATTGAAAATCCCAGAGTTCGCGTGTTGACGGACAGCATCGAACCGTAGTTTGCGGATGATTCACATATTCATCTTCCCGATAATGTCGGCCGCGCCGGAAATTGTTCCATTGTTAAGCGCGGAGGGGATGTTGGTCAAAAGTGCCGCCGCCATGCCTGATGCCGGGTCGGCCCACATCGCGCAACCTGTCACTCCGGCGTGGCCGACAGCGCGCGAAGAGAAGGAGGTTCCGAAAAAAGCTCTGTCGAATACAATGTCCCTTGCGGTGACAACACCTGCGGTATCTGCCTCAGTCCCGTCGGGTCCAGCTGCTACAGGCTTCGAAACGCATGTCTCACCCCGGATGAACCATCCCAACCCGAGTGGCGGACAGACAGGAGCAATGCTGCCTATCCAATTGCGAAGCATTGCTGTGCAATTGGCGCTCGAGAGCACGCGTCTGCCAGATTGCGAACAACCATCATTTACAAATATATGGGCAAAGGCCGCCAGATCGGTTGCAGTGCTCAACAGTCCTCCCCACGGAGCCCCGAGCCGCCGCCAATATTCCGAGTTCCAATGCCAATTGGTGCCGACCTGACCGCTGGGCAAATCCACCAACACGGTATCCTGGATGGAAAGATCACCACGAGCACCAAATGAACTGTGGGCCATCCCTATGGGACCGAACAGCTCGCGCTCCGCAAAATCCGCGAACTTCTGACTTGTAAGTCGCTCAACCAGCTGAGCCAGAACGAGAAATCCCATGCTTTGGTAGCCGACATCGGATCCGGGGCGAAAGCACAGGGGCGAATTGCAGACGTTCAAGTAAAAATCTGCCAGGTCCGCATGGCGCTCTCTGAGCAAGATGTTGGCGGCAACCATATCCGGAAGACCTGAAGTATGGTTGAGCAGATGTTGGATTTCGATCTCGTCTTTTCCGTCCGCCTTGAACTCGGGCAGCAGCTTGTAAACCGGGGTCGACAATTCGACGACTTTGTCGTCTACCAACCGCATTATCGCGGTGGCTGATACTGGTTTGGATAGTGAAGCGACAAGGAACCTGGTATCGGCAGTTACGTAACTGGATTGAGCCAATTCAGCGGTTCGCCCGGTCATCCATCGCTCGATGACGTCTCCTCGACAAATCACCACCAAGGACGCGGCGAAGGAGTTCTTTCTCGCGCCGCATTCCAGCAAATGGATGTGAAGCTTACGCGTGGCGTCGTTCATTGGGTCGCAGACCACTGACAGAATATTACCTCTACCTCACGAACAGCTCGCGGCTCATGTCCGTCAGGACTTTGCAGCCTTTGTCTGTGATAGCTACAGTCTCACTCACAGCAACACCAAACATGCCCTGATGGCGAAGCGACATTGGCAGGTGAAACACCATGCCCGGCTCGAATTCACTTTTGCTGCCATCACGAACTTCCAAAGGACAGTCCGCCCATGAGACCCCTGGAAAACCGAGGCCGATCGAGTAGGCATAGGTCCCGTGGAATATCACGTCGGGTGCAGTGAGGGGCAACGCTGCCTTGCCTCTCGCCGCTGCGGAGGCAAATGACGCACCCGGTTTCATTGCGTCGATGAGGCTTTCTACAGCATTTCGGCAAGCGCTCGCCATTGCAGCGACGGCCGAGTTTGGCTTGCCCACGCTCACCGCGCGCATGAGCGGCGCCGAGTATCGACCGACGCAAGCGCTCATCTCCAGCAACACCGTGTCGCCAGATCGGACCGGCCTGCTCTTGAAGTGCCCGTGCGGTATCGATGCATTCTGACCTACGCAAACAATCGGGTCGGAGCTCATATACTCGCTGCCTCGTGAGATCAGGGCACTAAACGCCGCTGCCGCGATATCATTGTCGGTCTTGCCGATTGCCACCTGGTCCAAAGCTGCCTGGAGGCCTTTTATGGTAATCGCTGCAGCCTGCTCGATGTAGCAGAGCTCCGCCGGCGACTTCAACAACATGCAGCTTGGAACGAAGTCGGTCGCATCGACCGTGTCAGCTTCCAGTAAGCCGCTCAATTGATCGAACTGTAGCTTATTCAGATAGCAACTCCCAAATTCCATGCCGATCCGCTTGGCGCGCCGCCCGCCAGAATTGATTACATCGGAAGTCACCTGGATCGGATCGTCCCAACGGGCATAGGTCGCGATCTTCTCAACCCAGCTGTTCTGTCGAACATTATGCTGCTCGTCTTGTTCGACGATGATCGTGCATTCCCCGTCGGATCCCATAACAAAGCCGTTATATGCACGCAGGGCAACGGTCTGGAACCCAGTCAGGTAATGGATGCTGGGCAGAGAATGGAGCAGCAGGACGTCCAGGCCCCTCTGATCCATTAAACGCTTCACCTTGTCCATTCGCCTTCGGTATTCTTCTTTGGAGAAGATCAATTGCTGCTCTATCTTCGACATTCCCATTCTCCCCTAACCCCACGGCTCCGCACTATCTTTCGCTCATTTCACCCAAGAAACGCTTGGTTCTCTCGTTGGTCGAACCTGAAAATATCGCACTGGGAGAGCCATCATCGATGATGACGCCATGATCCATCATCACCACCCGGTCTGCAACTCTCCGTGCAAAACCCATCTCATGCGTGACCACCAGCATCGTCATCCCCTCTTCCGCGAGTTGGCGCATCACGCCAAGGACTTCTCCGACCAGCTCTGGATCCAGTGCCGACGTGGCTTCGTCAAAGAGCATGATTTGGGGGTTCATCGCCAGGGCGCGGGCGATCGCGACCCGTTGCTGCTGTCCGCCGGACAGCTGCCGTGGCATGACATCGGCCTTCTCCTCCAATCCAACCTTTTTCAGCAGTTTAACTGCGCGGACCTGCGCTTCATCGCGGCGTTGTTTCAATACGATCCTTGGGCCTTCCATGACGTTCTGCAAGGTCGTCATGTGGGGAAACAGATTAAATTGTTGGAAAATCATGCCGATGCTCCGACGCACCGCGGGCAGATTGGTCTCCCTGGCGGTAATATCCGCGCCCTTGAACAAGACCTGACCCTTGGAGGGATCTTCGAGCCGGTTGACGCAACGGAGCAGAGTGCTCTTTCCTGAACCGCTCGGACCGATAATGACAACCACCTCACCCGGGCTCACATCGAGGTTGATACCGCGCAGAACGTGTAACGCTCCATAGTGCTTGTGAAGGTCTCGGATGCAGAGGATTGACGCGCTTGCAACTGTCATTCTTGCGGTCGATGCTTTTCATAAATTCGATTGAGAATGATGGACTGGGGGTAGGTCAGCAAGAAATAGATGATGGCCACGCCGGTAAAGACCTCAAGGGGCCGATAGGTGTCGACCGCGATAATACGTGCTTCGTACATCAATTCGGCGGTTCCTATGATCGACAGTACCGACGTTTCCTTGAAAAGCGTGATCCAGTGGGAAATGGTCAGCGGCAAAGTCTGACGAAATGCAATCGGGATTGTGATCCGACGACTTACGTCGAACCCTGTAAACCCCAAGGCAATGCCAGCTTCCACCACCCCGCGGGGAACGGCTATTATTCCAGCACGATAAATTTCTCCGAGGAATGCACTCAAATTGAGGACGAGCGCAATCAATCCGGCATTGAATGGGGTGAGCGCCGGCCCACCAAGGCGCGGCAATGCATAGAAGATCCAAAGGAGTTGGACGAGGAACGGTGTCGTTCGAAAGAGCTCGGTATAGCCATAAGTCAATATTCTGACCACCCGAGAACGTGACAGTCTGGCAAGTGCTACGCCGAGGCCGCCTGCCAACGCGCCAAGCATGGCCAATGAGCTGATGAGAATGGTCATGGCGACGCCTTCGGCCAACGGCTGCCAGTTCTTCGCCAGGACCTCGAAATGCCATTCGTATTGCAGATTTCCCCCCAAAATCAGGTTAGATAGCGACGGTGCACGGCATTTGCGGCGACAGCAAAAGGATAGGTGATTGCAAAGTAGATCAATGCAGTTGCGGTGAGCGCCTCAATGGGCCGGAGCGTCAGGTTGCCAAGTGATTGGCCCCTGAAGGTCAATTCCTCCATCCCAACTGCCGAGACCAGAGAGGATTCCTTCAGAATGCTGATCCACATGCTCGCCATCGGCGGCAGAACACGCCAAACCGCCTGGGGAAGGATTATTCGTCTCAGCAGCTGCGCGGTGTTCATGCCGATCGCACGGGATGCATGCCATTGGCCTTGCGGAATCGCAAGGATGCCGCTGCGATAAACTTCTGCCAGGTAGGATCCAGAGTAGAGCCCCAGTCCAATGGTTCCGGTATAGAACGGTGAGAGCGTGATGCCGGTCACTATCGGAAGGGCAAAGAAAATCCACATCAGTTGGGCGAGAAGCGGCGTGCTCCGAAAAATGTCAATGTATAAACCGGCGGCAAATTTGATGGGGCTGATTGTGGACATGCGCAGCAGCGCCACGATCAGTCCCAGGCACATGCCAATGCACAGGCTGGCGATACTGACCAGCAAGGTGAAGTCCGGCACCCTGGAGAAGAAACGGGGCGTATTTCAGGATCGACGTGAAATCGAACATGAAAGTTTTCTCTGGTCACCGGTTCGACGTGGCCTAATCGCACAAATTGAACCCGCGTCGCACCCCTGATGAGGTGGTGCGCGGTAAAGGAGCTGCCGCGCACCGCCAAGCATCGAGATAATCCTACTCAGCAATCTTCATGTATTCCGGAGAGGTGAATTTCTTGAACAACGCGGGCATGTCGCCGGAGTCCTGCATCTGCTTGATAACGCTTGAAACGAATTCCGTGTAAACGGCATCGTCTTTGGGAATAGCCAGGCCGACCGGGGTCGAGACGTCCGGGTTCTTCATGCAACCAGCGGCGCCGTCTGGAATGATCTTCACATCAGGGTATTTTGCCTCCAACACCGCGGCAATCGGCGAGTCGAAGGGCGCAACATCGAAACGCTTTGCAAGCAGATCGTCCAAACGCAACGTTTGACCTGGCCCCTGGATGACTGTGTCGTACCGAGGATTGGGGTGAGCCTTGCTGACCGCCTGAAGCGTGCCGGTTCCGGTGTAGGTTCCAATAGTGACGTCGGATTTGTCGAGATCCGCAACTGTATTAACCTTGTCATTCGACTTCAAAACGGCGTAGCAGAATCCGTTGATGTCGTAGGTCACCATGTTGACGACTTCGAGCCGCGCCGGCGTTGCATAGAGGCCGCCGGTCACCATGTCCCAGCGGTTGGCTTGAAGTCCGGCAATCATCACGTCCCAGCCTGCCGGCATAATCTCTGCTTCGACGCCGAGCGCCTTCGCGACACGCTTTGGAATTTCGATTCCGACACCAAAATACTCGTTGGTATTCGGGTCTTGTCCCACGATCGGCAAAGCAACGGCAACCGCTGAACGCAGTTTCCCAGCGGCGACAATCGCATCGATCATCCGGCTTTGGCCTTTCGCCGGAACAGCAACGCCATCCGCTGCCTGTACTCCAGTCGCTTGAACGAACCCGAGCAGTCCGAGCGCGATCACGAGCAGGACTCTTGTCAACCCTCGATCTGCGATAACACGCATAATGAAAGCGGTCATGTGACCCTCTGTTATGAAGAGATCTGGATCCTCGCAACAGGAAAGGGAGATCACTCTCTCCTGCGCGCAATGAGGTACGGTAAGATGCTAGGACAAATTGTCAATTAAGAAGTCAACATGTAAGACAGCTTGGATTTCGACCGAGGCGCATGGTCGCTTTGCGCAAAATCCCATTAGTCGAGGCACGTTCTTTATGATTAAAGGCATCAAACCCTTGCTTCTAAACATCGCAACCACCGACAACACCTTCAACTGAGATTGGCAACAGCATCGAACGAGTTAGATGACCTTGAGAGATGGCCGGGAGGAAGCTCGTTGCGAGTCCGCTTATGGCCATTCTCGGTCATATGCGAGCTGCCTAGTTTCGTCAGCTGACGAAGGCAAAGCAGACGTCCTGAGCGTTACCCGCGATGGCTGCAAATGACCCGAAAGAGACATGCCGGCGCATAAGCGGCGCGGCGACTGCCTATCGTTCAAAGGCCTGAGCCTGCCGCGCAATCCGTTCGCGCACCCGCTGCCGCGACCCGTGTCGGCATACCGTCCAGCTCTCCGTCGGCGCCCGGCACAGTGAACTGAAACACGGCCCCGCGCGGTTCGTTCGCCTCGACCCACAGCCGGCCTCCATGGCCGTTGATGATTGAGCGGCAGATCGACAGACCCATCCCCGTTCCGGTCGACTTCGTCGTGTAGAAAGCCTGGAAAATACGCTCGCGATGGTCCGGGTCGATGCCCGGTCCGGAATCACGCACGGCCAGACGGACCCCTGTCTGGTCTTGCTCGGTAATGATGGACAGTTCTCTTGCCCCTTCCTCAACCGAGCCCATCGCTTCGACCGCGTTCAGCACGAGGTTCAGCACCACCTGTTGCAATTGGGGGTATAGGACCTGCAGCGATAATTTTTCGATGCCGATCTCGTTAACTCGATACCCCCATCATCCTCAGTCGGAGACCCGTTCCTGCCCGGCTGGGGGGTGTCACCGCTGCCCTTCGTCGCCGCGCTGCATCTCTTCGAGATCTTGTGGGGCAATATAGGGACGGTCGACCGGCTGGACTTCAGGGCCATCGGCCCGGCAGTCAACCTGCTGAGCCGGCTCGAGGGGCTGTTCCGGCCGCTCGGCAGGTCGGTCCTGATCTCGGGCGCGGTCGCCGCCGAGACCGCCACTCCGCTGGTCCCGTTGGGCAAGCACGTGCTCAGCGGCATCGCGGCACCCTGCGCAGTGTTCACGTTGCCGGATACGTAAGACGTCGCGCTGTCTGCTCATCGTTGCGCTGCACAAAGCTCATTCCGACCGGCGTGCGAACGAAACCAAAGGTCTTCGTCGCGAGTTTGAGGATGGTCCGTCCCAACCAGATTTTCTATGCCGCCAGGCCGATTGCGGTTGCGTCTTCCATCGGTCCGGCTATGAAAAACGCTAGGACCTACGAAAGTGAAACCGATGTCTGGACATGCCGTTTTGACAGCTGAAACGGTCGACGATTGCGTCATCGACCAGGGCTGGGACCGCTACAGCGCCGAGGATCATACCATCTGGCGCATGCTGTTCGAGCGTCAGCGGCGGACGCTCGGCGGTCACGTCGCGAAGGAATACCTGGACGGGCTCGAGGCGCTCGGGATCGGCGCCGAAGCCATACCCAATTTCGAGCGAATGAACGCGAGATTGCGGCAGATCACCGGGTGGGAGGTGGTGGCAGTTCCCGGTCTCATACCGTCCCGCCCCTTTTTTCAGATGCTCGCCAGCCGCAAGTTTCCGGCCGGAACATTCATCCGCAGCCGCGAGCAGCTCGACTATCTCGAGGAACCTGACATCTTTCACGATGTCTTCGGTCACGTGCCGCTCCTGACCAACCCCGCTTATGCCGACTACATGAACGAATATGGCCGTATCGGGCTCGAGGCCATGGAGCACAAGGGGGTGAAGTTCCTCGCCCGTCTGAACTGGTACACAATCGAGTTCGGACTGATCCGCAAGCCCGAAGGAATCCGGATTTATGGCGCGGGAATTGTCTCGTCTTTCGGGGAGCGAAAATAACCGTAGACTACTTCAAGCGCCTCCCTCAGGTACGCATAATTCCCAATAAGGTCTTCACGTGTGACAAAAATATACCCTGTTTTGATCTACAGGCAATCCCAGTTTCTGTCGAATGTTCTTTTTTGGCCCTGGTTTAAAGATGGTTGGTTCAACGCCTCAGCAAAGATTTTTTCGATAGGTTTCCCTTTAAATAATGCCGCTTGCGTTGCCTGCCGTTGCAGCAAGCCGCTACCAGCCACGACCGTCAGGTTAATATGCTGAAATATATCCAACTTGTCGTTCAATACACGTCCGGATAAATCGTTTTCATCGGTTGAACCGATGTGGCACTTGCCACAATTTCTGGCATATCCTGAACAGTTCCACGCGTAGTGACTACTGTAAATGGCGCCATGTCCAACAGATACCAGATGATCGGAGCACCGGTGATTTGTTGTAGTTCAAAGAGTTGCCGCACGGTGAAAAAATAGGTGAGAAATGAGCCACGATGATGATATTAGTAAAACCATCCAGGAAATTCTTGAGATGATTTATCTAGGAGACAATCTGCTGACTTCGGCAAAAAAAGCCCCATCTGTTCCTAATCTTCAGCCAGATTCTATAATAATTCCTTACAACCTGTTTCTGAAATAAATTCTATGGTGATTCCGTCACACTTTGATCCTTCGAACGGGAATCAAGAACGAGCATCCGCGAATCTAGCCCACACGTTAATAAGTGCTTGTGCAAGCGGTAGGCCGCGATCCCCATAGTCAAATGAACTCAAATGCAGTATTTTCAATCCATGCGCACCCAACTTATACAGGCCCATCCAAAATTACTATCGTTTATTAATGTTTGATGCCTTCCATCCAGACGGAGTCCGGCTGATGGGGACTCGAGTCCGGGTTGCTATCCAAAATAGTCTGCCCAGGTCGGAATACGGCTCTCCAGTGTGCTGACCAGACGACCAACGTCGATATAACCAGACCGGACCAAGGAAACGAGAGAGAGACATCGTCATACATCCACCGATGAAGTTCACCGGAACCGGAAAAATTCCTGAGGCGCAGCATGCGAATCATTCGAGAGGCTATCCCCGTCTTGAAGGCAAAACGACTCCGCTGTGCGCGATTTCCCCACAGTACTCCTTTCATACTGCCTACAGTCGAGGTATTGCGGTGCTCGCGCAGCCAAGAAGCCATTTCCCCACCCGGATATTCTCTCACCATCTGATCGAGGAGGTAGATCGTCGCCCACTCGAGATGCTCTGCTTATCAAGGCTATCTCCGGCATCAACCCGATATGCGTTCAACGCCTGCACATATGCTGCCACCGCCTTTTCCAAATCAGGGACGGGACAAGGCGCACTGTTCCGTTCCGTTTCAAAACCCGATGGATTTCCCGCAGGAAAGGGAGCGCATCCTTGCGCTCAAGATGTTCGAGAACGTGCGAGGAATAGACAACGTCCGCCGATCCGTCAGGAAACGGAATCCCATCACGAAGATCATGATGAAGGTACCCGGGAGGGTTCGATGCCTTGATGAAGGGCCGCACAAACCACAACCTCATAAGTGAAGCCTTGTAGAGAATGGTCAATATTCACCCACGCTTCATGCGTACGATCGCGACGGAAATTCAGCATGAGCGGTTTGTCATCTCCCGACATTCTTCCAGCCTCCAGGATAACGCCATCCCGCTTATGCAAGGGCGGCTTCGAAATCCTTCAGCCTGCGCTGCGCCAAGGAAGTCCAGCTGAATTCACTTACCATTCTGAGTGCCCCAATGTCCCCAAGACTCTGTCTTACCGCGGAATCTCGCAGCCAGCAACGCCCTTATCAGGTCGTCCACGTCATTCAGGCGATAGGTGATGCCGTTGCCTTCGATCTGTTTAACAACGGCGACCAGCGTGTCATTAACAATGAGCGGCAGGCCGCACGCAGCGGCATCAAGCATGGACGTCGATTCCTGGGTTGGCGATACGCCGATGTCGGAATACGGGCAAACGAGGGGAGCTCTTCCCACCGGCACGAATGGATGCACCACCAGCCATGCGATGCCCTTATCGCCTCCGCCTGCACCCCATGTCCGACAAAGAGTCCCCATACGGCTTTCCCATCCCGGTGAAACGGTCAACCGCCTGGGCCAGTGCAAGCGGGTTCTTCTCTTCGGTAGAACCTGCCGGTATAAATACATACGATTCAGACGGGGTAAACCCGAGGCGCTCCCTGAGTTTCAGCGAGAATAGGCGCCCGTCTTCATCCCGGCAATGGCAAAAAAGTTCCGTATCGACACCGAAGCGCAAAATTCCATCTTGCTTTTCTGTACACCGAAAAAACGGACCGCAATGTCGGCACAGTCCTTGGTGGCCCCGTAGCACTTCTCCGTCAAGAGACTGACAAACCGTCCGGGAATGGCGCGGGTAAGAAAGCCCCTGATCCTTTCCGGATGGAGAAACAGGCGATTCCCGCCGGGCCAGCGGGAAGACCGATGTGGTCGTATGGTCCCCGGGCGAACAGTTTGTATTTCAAGGACAGCTTGATCCGGCGGCATCCAAGCGCAATCCATCCGATGGCGGCAAGGGAAGGACACCATATCGGGCTTGATGTGGAGGAGTCTCCCCTCCAGCCCCCATGCGCATGTATCCCATCAGCCGCGTATGGGGAAGGACATGAAGCGTATAGCCGTCATATGTTTCGATCGTTCCGGGGTACCAGCCCTCCCTTCGCCGTAAAGCCATCATAGGTTTCCTTGAAATCCTTTATTTGGTGATACGGGGGGCAGATCGAGGGTCACAACGTGCACATCTACCCCAACCTAAATATGCCTCGGCAGCATGTTTCCCATGTACCCCATGTTTTTCGCGAAACTTTTCCGTCAGGATTGCAACTCGTATCAGTTCCAGTTCACCTCAATATTCGAGCCCAATGGATGACGTTCAGGCACCTCCACAAGTAGCTCGACAGGATCCCGCGCGACCGCAGCTCCGATTCAACCATGGCACGCGTCGTCCCGTGATTCAGAAAAGGGATGGCTTCCGAACTGCTGAGGAGGGTTTGTTCGATCCAGGGCCGGAGGGAGTTCAACCAGTCACGCTCGGGCGTGGCAAACCCG
>CAVZPO010000022.1:0-139592 GCA_963777165.1 uncultured Chloroflexia bacterium | reverse complement strand
GTGGTCTGAGCGGTTCTTGGCGATCGACGCCGCCCAACGATCTCGAGCAGTCGAAGACCGCCGTGGGCCGCCGCAGGCCGTTCGCCCCGGATGTCCTTACCGGGGTCCCGCCGAAGGCCCCGCGCAGTTGGCGGGGCGTTCTTAGCGGGAGGTTGCCCGGAGGTGGCGGGCAATTCCACATGCACCCTGGGCCCGCCGAATGAGCCACGCCGAAGAGGTCGACTCCGACAAGCCTACGGGCCGGCCTCGCCTTCCAGCCGGTCAATGGCGGCCAAGGCCGCCGTCCGGAGGTCTTCTAGCGCGGCGGTGTAGGACGCAGCGTCGCCCTCGCACGACTGGAACCCGAGGTTGACCAGGTACTTGCCCTCTATCTTCTCTTCACCATATCCGGATCCAAGCAGACAATCGTAGACGTTCGCCTGACTGGTGATCATGAAGACGTAGGCGTCATTGTCATTCCGGATGAAGGTGATCTCAAATCTTGCGTCAGGGGGTACATCAGGAATGGCATTCCGCTCGTTCGCCTGATCCACAAAACCCCGGATGCCCTCTACCGCCTGTTGGTAGAACCCTTCCAGCATATCCGCCTTGTAGGCAGTGATTCCAATGTGTGCGCTTACCGGGAGTCCGTGTGCGCCTTCAGTCGATAAATCGCAAATCAGGCTGGGCCCGTCAAAGACCTCGTCGGTAACTTGGTCCCCGATGTAGGGGGAGGGGAAGGTCACGCCGGGCACGGCGCAATCCGATTCCAGGAACTCGCCCGGCGTGCCCACACTGGCTGACGAGGGAGTTTGCGTGTCAGGAGCTGTCGCTGGAGCCGGGGCGGTGGCGCGCGGCCGCGATCGATGCCGCCGTCCGATCAGGATGCGATCGACGTTGCGCTGAATGGCACGGTCGATCGGCTCGCGCAGGAAGCCGGTCAGCCCGCCCCCGAGCTTGCTGCCCAGGATTCTCCACAGGGGGTTCAGCTGCCGCTGAACCGCTCGGGCAGGTGCATTGGCCACCTGGTCGATGGCCTTGTCGATCTCGCCCTCGACGTAGATCTCGGCGGCGTGGCCGACGAAGTCCATCGTGCCGCCGACGACACGGCCCAGGAAGTGGCCGAATTGGTGCAGCGGACCTCCGCGGGCGCGGCGCCGTTCCAGGGCGCTCGCCCGTGCGTCGTACTGGTTTGCCTTTTCGTACAAGGATTGATTCAAGGCCGGGCTGGAGCTGCGCAGTGCGCCCCCCACTTGGCGATAGGCGCCGGCCAGCGTCTGGAGCTCATTCGGGCTCTTCAAGGTCGCCTGCAGTGCAGCCTGGCGCGCCCTGCTCGCCGCCAGCAAGAGCAGGCTGTCGTCGAGGTTGTCGGTCGCTGCGGCTCCTTGACGCCAGGGCACCCCGGCGACCAGCGTCACGGAGGCGACGGCGAGCAGGAGGATCGTGCGGAAGGAGCCCCGTGGCTTCATGAGGTTATCCCTCCTCCGCCTGCGGTAGGCTCTCGATGTAGCGCAGCTCACCATCCTTCAGCCCGAAGGTGAGCTGGTCAGCGTAGTACACCTCACCCTGAGGCAGAAGCTCCTTCTCCAAAGGAACCAGCAGGTAGGTGTCCAGGCTGGCGGCGGCGAGGACCTGGGCCAGCGTCATCCCGCCCGTGAACTGCTCCGGACGGTAGGGAACCGGCTGAACCGTCCCGACTTCGACGACCCAAGGGTCCTGTGCGACACGCGATCCGTCGACGAACGTGATCTCGGTCTGGGCATCGAAGTACGTCCAGGTCTCCATGCGCACGTCGTAGACCGAGCCGTCCTCCATCGTGTCCTGATAGAAGAGGATGGAGAAGGACTGGGGAGGGCCGAGGGCGGTGAGTGTTTCCTGTTGCTCGGTCGTCAGCCCGTATTCCGGCGGCGCCGGCGCGCTCGACCTCGACCCCTTCCAGAATGCGCGGCGTGGATCGCTGCACGTCGAACCCGATCCACCCCACGGCAGCCAAGGTGAGAGCCACGGCACCCAGGAGGCCGGCACAGCCGCACGCCGCGCCCGCCAGCCCCCATTGCCGACCCCGGCCGCCGAGGGACGTGCGCTGAGACGGTGCAATCGGATTCGGCATGGGCGTCCCCCCGGACGAAACGAATGGCCTGAGGCTGGGTTCGGTCGATGGGCCGGGAGCCTCGGCCGCCGTTCCCTAAGAATACAGTGAACTGATGGCTGATCCAACCGGGGGAGAATACGTGTCATTCAGAGTCGAGAAGTGGAGGTCCCTGGCACGCCCCGGCCGAGAAGAGGGAGGTACCTACGGGGGAGATCCATAAACGGTTCACGAATGAGCCGATCAAGATCCTGTTTGGCGCCTCCGTGCATGGACAAAGCAAGCAGATGGATATCCACGAGGCTTTGGCGATTGGGAAGCGCCGTTTCTCCGGGCTGCTCAGGGAGGACCGGCACGTCCCGCCGCAGTTGCGGGGCGCATTGGGCGGGGGTAGATCTCGATGGTTTCAACGAGTTGTCTGGCGGCAACTCCTGTTTAGCATAGGAGACCTGGCACCTCACGCTGCGGTACGCCGATAGCGCATGAACACGACGCCGGTCGGAAGGGGGCGTCACTTCCACCAGCGTCAAGTCGAGGCGCTTCCCTGTCGGGTACAAACGCTTGCCACCACCCAGCACGAGAGGATAGACGTGCAGACTGTACTCATCGATCAGATCATTCTGCGCCAACGCCTGGGTCAACACGCTGCTCCCGTCGACCAGGATGTTCTTGCCGGGCTGCTGCTTGAGCTGGCGTATGGCTTCCACGACATGCTCGCCAATGAGGCTGGAGTTACGCCAGGCCGAGGCGGACTGCAACGTGGTGGACACCACGTGCTTGCGGACGCTGTTCATCGCATCGGCGAATGGATCACCCGTCATCGGTTCGAACGCGCCGCCGTGGATCTGCCACGTCTTTCGGCCGAGCAGGAGTGCATCGGCCTGGGACATCGCCTGAAAGAAGTGAGCGCCAATGTCATCGTGCCAGTACGGCAGCGTCCAGCCTCCATGCGTAAACCCACCTTCGGTGTCTTCGTCGGCGCCGCCTGGCGCCTGGATCACGCCGTCCAGCGTGATGAATTCGGCGACGATGAGTTCTCTCATTTTCTTACTCCTTCTTCTATGCCACTTGCGGCGGGTGAACTACGGCTCGATTGAGTTGGCTTCCACTGGCCTTGTCGGGATGGCCGTGGAAGGACGGGCGGGTGGGTCATGAGCGTGTCAGCGCAGGCCAGCCCCCATCGCACCTGGACCCGAAGGCATGTCAGGGTGCGGTCTGCTCGGCGCGCAAGTAGAGTTGTCCGTTTCCCTCGCCATAGGAGACATCCATGGCGATGACGATGTCGTCAAAGCGATAGGTCAACGTGTCGTAATTGTAGGGCGCGTCTTTGGGCTGCTCGGGCCGCGAGGCGTTCTCATAGGTGGTGATCGGACTACACCCGCCATCCACGACGCTCAACAGGTCGAAGCCCACACCACCCGAATGGGTCTTGAACTCCAGGCCACCGATGATCTCGTCCGCCTGGCTGAACTGGATCACCATGACGCCTTCACGCGGCTGGCCCGAACCGAAATAGCGGTCCGTGCGGCGATGGTTCTCGATCGGGACGATGATGCGGTCGGCGTCGGGTACCTCGGCGAAGCAGCTGGAGGTTGTGCCGGCGGGAGCTGGAGCGGAGGTGGCCACGAGTTCTGCCGCGGCGGCCGGAGCGGAGGTGGCCATCGGTGCTGTGGTTGTGGCGGGTGCCAGGCTGGCGACCCGCTCGAACCACTTGCCGTCCGTCATGCCGAACACGACAAGAAAGACTCCCAGGATGCCGACCACCACGCGTTGGCCGCGATTGAGCGCCGGCATTTCAACCGCCGCGATCTTCAGTTCCTTGCCGATGAAGGCGGCGATGACGAGCACCAGGCCGGCAACAAAAGCGGCGACCGTAATCGAATTAGGCATTGCGATGAACCTCACCAAGATACGGAATGCGTCTCGAAAGTCGATAGCGGCTGAGCAGGCGGCGCTTGTTCACCAGCAGGAGCAATCTGCCAGGCATGAAGGCTGCGCTACCCCGTAGAAGAATCCCATTTGATCAAACCGCAACGGGCAGAGCTGGCTTCTCCAGCCAGAGCATCAGGCCCAGCCCCATCAGCCCCAGAGCAAAGAGCGTGCGGAAGAGGAGGAAGATGGCTGTGATCTCCCGTCCGCCGAAGACGACAAAGCCAAGGAAACCCATCAACCCGGTGGCCAGCGGCAGCCACGGCCAGCGGTTCAACATCGGCTGGCGCAAGTTCAGAATGCCAAGCCAGATCAGGCCGATGAGCAAGACTAGCACCCCGATGAGTACCAGCAGAAAGAGGTTCTCGGCCATGGGAAGGATGGAAGCCGGCAGATAGTCCGCCAGCCCGGACATGAAGCTGACATGCCCGACGGCCAGGACAATCCCGCCTCCGGTGAACAGTCGGAGCGCAACCTTGCCCCACCGGCCCACACGCGGAGCGTAGAACCGGTAGAAAGCCAGGTAACCAACAACGAGGGCCACTTGTCCCAGGAGGATCAGCCCGACGTTCCGCCCGGAGATCACATCCGGGATCGTGCGTCCAAAGAATAGCCGGCTCATTTCATTGAGCTTGTTGACCAGGAAAAGCGCGTTGCCGAAGACAAAGGCGAGGCCACCCCATCGAACGAACCCTGGTGTCGAAAGCACTTTGGAGCTTCCCTGTGTTTACGGACGAATAGGGCCAAATTATACCCGTTTCATCGCAATCACAAACGGCGACGCACACTGCATCGCCGCGAAACGGCCCAGAGATGAGCCCCCCGGCCAGAGCTCAGAAAGTACTTCGAATCAGGTCTTGCCGCGGCTGGCCGGCCGAAGGTCCTGCCGTAGGCCCCACCGAAATGTCCCGCCGTAGGTCCCGCGCAGTTGGCGGGACGAAGTTGGCGGGGCGGAGTGGGCGGGGGTGGTGGTACAGGGTTCCATCGAGTTGTTAGGCAGGGGGGCTGGTGATTCCGTTGTGTTAGAGGTTCAGCTCTTGGAGAGCCAATCCACTGCGGAAGCGATCATGGAGGGCTTCGAACATTAGCGCCACGATCCTGGCAACGCTTTCTCCCGGTCTGAGGTTAGCCAGACGATCTTCAGGCTCACGTCGGCACACGCATCTTTGTCAATGACCGGCGATGTCCGGGACCTCGCCAGCGTGATGATTCTGCATACGTCGCGGACTTTACCCTCCGTGGCGCTGTTGCGGGCTGTACTGCAGCCGCGCGTCGGATCCGCGGCCGGTCGCCGCCTGCTTGGGTTGTCTACAAAGGCGAGTAGAGGTGCGGCCAGTCGAATTCCGCTCGGATGGTCGTCCCATTGTAGTAAAGAACGACCTGTGTACTTCCCTTCTTGAGGATGACGCACTCACGGGAGAATTCGCAATCGCTTTCATGGAGGTTGACATGCCCGACGTGCGAAACCGTCCAGCCGTCCTGGGGTGTCAGATTCCTGTAATACTCCGTGAAATCGTCAAGGCTTCTCTGGGGGGTTCTGAAGGAGTAGAGGTCGACACCTATCCCGGACCGATATCGAATCATGCCACCCAGGGCGCTTTCCGGTGGAAGGGGCAGGCCGAGTTCCAGCGGAAGGTCCATGGCCGTCTTCATCTCCTGCAGATCGGAGGGCAATGTGATGTCGGGCAACTGATTGATCGAAGACAGAGTTTCCGTGACCTCATAGACCTGCTTGAAGTTCTCCTGGGAGGAGGTTTCCTTCCAGTGCGAATAGAGCACGTAGTTGCCAGTCTGCGCCAGATAGAAATCGCCTTCCAGCGCGTAACTTGCGTTTGGCTCTGACGTCGAAGCAATCTGTTCGAAAACAAAGTGATTGGCCGGGACGCCCTGGAAATCCTCCTGGCCGGCGAAACTGGCCCCGGCAAGTTTCCCGGTATTCCCCGCGGGGATGTCGGCTTTGAAAAAGACATCATTCTCATTGGTGCGTGTGGAAAGGTACCAGTCCCCTCCGCCATTGACGTGATACGTCCGACCTTCGACCTGATAGGTCCTTTCGCTCCCGCCAGCGAATTCGGTCACCTCATAGGCGCTGTAGGGTTCCTTGATATACCCAATCGTGGTGGTCAACTCGGTCAGTTGCCCGTTGACCGTATTCTTCTCATTGATTGTTGCTGCAAAACTGTCTAGCGCGCGGATATCCCCGAGCGCCCCGGGGTCAAAGACCGGGGGCCAGACTGTGGCGGTGGGCCCTTGAGTTGGCCGCAGGGTCTCCGTGGCCCTGGCCGGGACGTCCGTAGGCGTCTCTTCAGCCGGTTTCGCTGACGCGGTTGGAGTAGAGGGAGGGGCATAAAGAGCACAGCCTGAAACGAACATGCCTGTCACAACCAGACACAGCACGGCGGTACGGCGGATTGAGTTCATGGTCCCCGAGTTCTCCTGTGGGAGGGATTCTCCGAGTTTGTTTGTCTTAATTGTACCCTTGAACCGTCACACCCAATCCCGCGCAGATGCGTTCGTGACTTGACGACGTGCTTGAAGGAGAAGGGAATGGCACCCGGCCGGCAACGTGATGGGTGGGCGCAGATGGCCCGGAAGCGGTCGGCGGAGCTGCCTGGCGCCTGGATCACGCCGTCCAGCGTGATGAACGCGGCGCGATGAGTTCTCTCATGATCTACCTCCTCCGATAGTCTTCAGCTTCCCGACCGCCTCGAGCAGCCGCGGACCCCAGTGTCTTTCTGGGGCCGAAGGGCTTACCAGGGGCCGACGCGGTGGGTGGTGGCGACTTTCCAGGGCCGAATGCCGCCGCAGGCCGCCGCAGGTCCCGCGAACTGGGCGGGAGTCGCCCCGGAAGTCCTTACCGGGGTCCCCCCGAAGGCCCCGCGTAGTTCGCGGGGCGCAGTAGGCGGGACGATGTTGGCGGGGCGTAGTAGGCGGGGCGTCCTGGGCGGGGCTGGGTGCCGAGGGTTTCAGCGAGCTGTTGGGCGGCGCGATGGACAGATGCAGAGCTCTTGTGATTGGAGGCATCGGACGCGCAGCGCGGTGTAACCCCTAGAGGAAGCAAGCCGCTCATGTCTTGGGCACACCCAAATACTGGCAGGACCCATGTGGAAGTGCCGACACCGCCAAACACTCCAGCGATGACTTGTGAGGGCCTTCCGACAGCATGACGGTCTTGCGCGGGCCGAGGAAGGTCAATCTGCAGTCTTCACCACACGCCTTGCGCCCTCAATTCCTCCATCGCGGCTTTGTGGATCTCGATCAGCCTGGTGATGTCCTCGTCCGTGTGAACCGCGCTCAGGAAACCATGATTGGGCGCAATGTGCAGCCCGTTCTTGCGGTACAGCAGCCTCAGGCCGGCATTGGCGAATTGGTTCCCCGCGCGCACATCCCGGACGCTGTTCACCGGTCCGCGCACCGTGTGCATCCAGAACATGGAGCCGACGCCGACGGCTGTGGCGGGATAGTCTCCTTCCTGGGCAAACCGGTTCATCTCGGTTCGAAAGCGGTCGCCCATCGCGTTCATGCGTGTGTACAGCTGCGGTTCTTTGCTCAGGCGTCGCAGGACGGCCGTCCCGGCCGCTGTGACCAGAGGGTTCCCGTTGAAGGTTCCGGCGACGAGGATGGATCCCGCGGGGTCAACATCGTATTCCATCAGCCGCATTGCCTCGACCGTTCCGCCTAAGGCGCCCAGGGGAAGACCACCGCCGGCGATCTTGCCGTAGGTGCTGACATCCGGCGTAACCCCGTAGAACTCCTGGGCCCCGCCCGGGGCCAAACGGAAGCCGGTGATCACTTCGTCGAAGATGAGGAAGGCCCCGATCTCGCGTGTGAGTCTGCGCAGCTCGGACAGGAATTCCTTGCTGGCGGGGATGGTGCCCGCGGCGCCCTGCACGGGCTCGATGATCACGCCGGCCAGCCTGGATGCATGACGCCGGATCTTGTCGAAGGCTGCCGGGTGATTGAAGGGCAAGACGATCGTGTCCTTCCATGCTCCCTCGGCAAGCCCTGGGCTCTCGGGGAGTGTCGCGGGATCCTCGACGGGCCCATTCAGATCGGGGCCCGGGCGCGGACGACCGAAACTCACCGCCAGAAGATCATGCGTTCCGTGGTACCCGCCCTCGAACTTCGCGATCAGGGGTCGCCCGGTCGCGGCTCGCGCCAGCCGCACCGCGTACATGGTTGCCTCGGTCCCTGAGTTGCAGAAGGTCACCTTATCGACGCCCGGCACCATGTCGCAGAACAGCTTGGCGAACGCATACTCATGCTCGTGGCATTGTCCGTAGTGCGTTCCCCGCGGCAACGCCTCCCGGATCGCCTCCTCGACCTCGTCCGGTGCATTGCCGAGGATCATGGTCGAGAAGCCCAGCATGCAGTCCATGTATTCATGGTCATCCGCGTCCCAGATCCTGGCGCCTTTGGCCCGCTTGACCACCATCGGAAACGGATCCGCCAGCCGGAAAAGGCTCCCTACACCCGCCGGCATGACCGAACGGTTCTGTTGCCAGATCGAGTATGACTTTGGACTCTTGGCCATGATCTCGGCGCGGGTTGTGTTGAGAAGCTCTTCGAGTTTTTCTTCGTCGGCCATCGTATGCTCTCCTGACAGCGGGCGAACCCCACCGTCACCTGATCCAAACACTGCGATCAGCACTCAGTGGCTCAGCGATCTGCCGTCTCGCCCAGCCCATCCCCGCTCTCGATCAACTCCACCAGCCGCCGCGTGAAGCGGGCTGCTGGAGCCCCGTCGATGACATGATGGTCGAACACCACCGTCAGGTTGAGGATCTCGCGCGGCTCGATCCGGCCCTCCACCACGGCTGGCTTCCATGCCATGCTGCCAACCACCAGGTCGAGCGAGTGCCGCGTTGTCTCCAGCCCCCAGCCGCTATGGCCCTTGCCAAACATACCTACTGCAGTAACGCCAACGGTGCCTGCCATGGACACGGGGATCGTCGGATCACGGCGCGTGGCCCAACTGAGAAGAGCCTTGATCAGCCAGGAGAGTGGCCACGGCAGCGACATGGCGGAACGGAACCAGGCAGGCATCTCTGTGCTCGGCGGCACCGGTGTGGACTGTACCGAGCGGATCTCCTGATGGATCTCCAGATTTGTCTTGTGGTTGGCGCCCCGGATGACATGCCCTGTCAGGGCACGTGTCTCTCCGATCTGCCGTTCGACCATCAGCCCAACGTTCACTTCGTCAAACAGGACGAGTTGCTTGCGGCCTCTTCGGTAGGCCTGCACCTCCTTGTTCTCATCCACAGCGCGCGCAAGGCAGTGGGTCAGGAAACCGGTGAAGGACAGCCTCTCGCCGGTCCGCGCTGTGTGCTGGGCGATGAACTGCCGGGCGACCGTAACGTCCACTTCGAGCAGGCCGTACATGCTCTGCGTCGGCCTGGGCAGCTCGAGGATGTTCAGCCACACCCGGCGCGCCGGTGAGATGTCGACGATTTGGTAAGGGCCTGTCTTCTCATTCATGCTGCGTTGTCCTCCATCCGCTAACCGGCGCAATCCGACTCCCAGAGTGGCCATGTCTTCTTCAGCAACTTCTGTGGCGGTGTGGCCTGACGGCTCCACGGGTTCTGCTGGGCCGATCCACGGAAGGTCGTGCAGATGGGGACCCTCCCAGTGCACCGAGGACCAACCCTGTGCGCAGGAAGGCCCATATCCCGGCGAAGCTGCCACTGGTCCGGGCAATCCAGGAAACGTCAGGATTGTAGAGGTGCATGTAGCGGAGCAGACCTCCGGACCACAGATACGCCAGGACGGCGACCAGCGAGAGGTTCGTGATCAGCGGGAGCAGGAGATGCGCCCCCCACAGGCGGCCACGGCTTGGACGAGTTGCCGGGTTCCGGCGCCAGCGACGCAAGTGCCGCAAGGTGGCGAAGACGCCCGCGGTCTGGAGCAGCGGGATCAGGGGCAACGCGCGCATGACCCACGGCAGGAAGCCAAGCCGGATGGGCGGCGGTTCCTGGCCGGCAAGCAGGGCGGACACACCGTCCCCAACCTCCATCAGGATGAAGGGCAGTCCGTAGTGGTCGGCGTTGACGAGCAGGACGACCCCCTTGTTCTGCTCCGGCAAGAGCGCCATGTAGGATGAGTAGTCGGGCACGTTGCCGCCGTGCGAGACGACCGTCGTCCGGCCGATTCTGGTGACGAACCATCCCATGCCGTACGCTGCCACCGAAGCACCCATCACCCGCTGTTCCGCCACCCCGCGATGCAGCTCATCGATGCCGGCGCGCGAGAGGATTTGAACGCTCCCGTAGCGGCCCCCGTTCAGATGGGCGATCAGGTAGTGCGCCATGTCCTCCGAGCTGGAGATGAGCTGGCCCGACGGAAGAGATCCGCGTGGGAGCGGCAGATCGCGTATGGCAACGGGGTGTGCGAACCAGTATCGGTGGCCCACCGCCAGGCCGTCCCTCTTCGCCGCCGCCTGCGAAGTGTGGCTGTGGCTCATTCCAAGCGGCGCGAAGACATGCCGCTGGATGTAGTCCGCGTAGGACTCGCCGCTGGCGGCCTCGACGACGAGCCCCAGCAGGTTGTAGTTCAGGTTGCTGTACTCGAAGGCGGCTCCGACCGGTCGAGCGAGCTTGAGTGTGGACAAGGCCCGCGCCTGACGCTCGGTGGCGCCTGGATCATCGTCCAAGTCGGCCAGAGCGATCATCCCCGCTAGCATGGGCAGGCCGCTGGTCTGGTTCAAGAGGTGGCGCACGGTCATCTGGGCGGAGGCCTCGGGGTCCGCCACCCGGAACCAGGGCAGGTAGCGCTGGACGGGTGCATCCAGCTCGATCTTTCCGCCTTCGACGAGCTGCATCACCGCGAGCGCGGTGAAGGACTTGGTCGTGGATCCCAGGACGAAGGGCGTCTGCGGCGTCGGCGCCTCACCGCCCGGGCGGGCCCGGCCAAAGCCGCGCACGTGCACGATCTTGTCGCCTTCGACGACGGCGAGCGATACGCCAGGGATCTTCAGGCGATGCATCTGCTGTTCGATGTAGGCGTCGATCGCCGTCATAGGACAGCGCGGTCGCGTGACGGTCCCGCCGGACGCGGTCGTCGCGAAGAGCTTGCGGGCCAAAGCCAGTCCGGCGCCAAAGGCCAGGGATCCGACCAGGAGCCTCTTTGTGTTCATGGGTGTCCTACGTTTCGCCGATGTGAGCATGGTGGGTAGGCTGGGAACGGAACGGACTGGAAGGGTTGCAGATCCTCGCGATCCCCCGGGAGGCGTCGGGCCGTCACGCAGGGCTGGGATTCGGTGCTCCGACGAAGTCCCTGATCGCGCGGATGACTTCCGCGGTCCGCTCCATGTGCGGATTGTGACCAGCACGCTCGACGAGTACCAACTCCGCGTTCGGTAGTCGATCGGCAAGGATCGCTTGGTGTTCCGGCGGGAACAGAAAGTCATGGCGCCCGGCGATGACCAGCGCTGGGACTTTGATCTCGCCAAGACGGTCCATGACCGTCCAGCCATTCAGCAGCCGGCTGTAACCGAAGATCGTGGTTTCGGGTCGTAACGTTGGCCGCGGGCCAAGAACCACCTCGCGAGCCAACGCCAGGAGGTTGACGCGGTAGAAGTACGCCCAGGCGAACTTGAAGAAGGCCGGCAAGTATTCGCCGACCGTGACCTGGCCGTTGAAGAATCGGCGAGCCGCTTCCACGGCGGCGGCACTGTAGCCGCGTTTGCCAATCAACTCCGGCGCGTGCTGCTGCACCCACCAGTTGTCGCCCCCGGTATTCATGAGTACCAGGTGCGAGAGGGCCTGCGGATAGCGGAGCGCATACTCCAGGGCTACCTGGCCACCAAAGGAGTGGCCGAGGACCGCCCACCTGTCGAAGCCCAGCGCCTGGCGCAGCGCATCCGCGTCTGCCGTCAGGTTCTCCCAGGTCATGGAGGACAGGTCAGCCCCCATCGAGTGGCCGTTGCACCGATGGTCATAGAAGATCAGGGTGAACTGATCCGCCAGTGCCTTGAGATCCAACAAGCTGGTGTAATCCTGTCCAGGGCCGCCGTGCATGAGCACCAGCGGATATCCCTGTCCGATGACTTTCACGAAGAGAGGGACTCCTCGGATCGACATGATTGTCATTGGCCAGACTCCTGGTGGGGGTCGCACGGAGCTGCGAAGAATCAGTGAGGGGAAGCGTACAGACACTTCCCGGGTGCCGAGATCCGCCCAACGGTCTTGAGCGGGCCTTCCTGGCTGACATCTGCGCCGCAGGGAGGATGGGCTGTGGACCTGGCGACGTTCTGCGGGCTTGGTCAGACAGTCATCCGGTGGAAGCAGGCGACTCGCCGGATTCTACGGTACGCCGACGGGCCAGGCAAGCTCCCGCCGCGGCCAGCCGCCCGCATCGTTCGTCCCGGATGACGCTGCCTGGATTCGGGCGCCCTCTTAGGGCACCCGCAAGGTGTCGGGCAGGCTACGGGACCGATCTCACTCTGCCGGTGAACATCGTGTACGTGAAGAAGCCAGAGTACTCCGGTACATCAACGATGAAGTCGGGCGAACTCGGCGAACACAATCGGAGATATTCCTCCATGTCAGGCTTTGACGCCTGAGCGATTGACCCCGCCCAGAGCATGTCGAAGAGGAGTGTCATGGCGTGCCTGATCTCGGGGCGCACAGGCGCCTGCACCTGGCCGACGAGAGTCGTGCAGGTGATCCCGGTGAACCCTGCCTGGTTGAACCAGTGCGTGGCTCTTTGAAAGTGCGTCCGAGGTGTCTTATCATCCAGGAACGGGGAGTAAGGCGAGCAATTTGCGTTCAGTCTTGCCTCTAGCAATTCGTACCCGGGCAACAAATGTTGGGAAGTCCATCCGAGCAGGGCCATCACGCCGCCGGGGCGGACCACTCGGCTTACGCCGTTCAGGATGGGGAGCAGGTCGCCGGCAGGATACCCTGCACAGTCGACGCTCCAAGCCCAGTCGTAGGCACCCTGCAGCGTAGGGCAGCAGCATCATGTCGCCCTGCTGAAAGGCGATGCCACCGGCCTGCGGCAACTCGCTGGCTCTCCGGCAAGCGCAATCCACTAAGGGCCAGGAGATGTCCAATCCCGTCACATGACCGGTAGGCCCGATGGCAGCTGCCAGGAGGATGGCCTGATCTCCCAGGCCGCAGCCGATGTCCAATCCCCGCGAGCCTCGCGGCAGGTGAAGGGCATCGATCGCCGCCCTCAGCACCGACTCGCGCAGGGGGTTCATCCCTTCCAAGACGGCGATCAATCGATCCGTGTCGTTGGTCATTCCATTCTCGAACTCCGTGAATAGGCATCGGCGAGGGATATTGCCTTCACCGCCCCATGGTCTCGAGCCACGAAGTGGCCAGTTCGTGACGGGAAGCTGCCCGACGGAAGCGGCCAGCGCTGCACACGCTGGATGCCCAGCCGGCGACCAAGACAAATTCCACCCCGACCGCGCGGGATGGCAAGCCGACATGCCGAGAACCCTTGGTGCGGCCAGCGCGCTTTCTCTATCCGTGCGCCCACCGTGTCAGCCGGAGGTCCTGGTGTCCTTCCAGGATCGAACACTGCCGTAGGCCCTGCGATCGTGGCAGGGTTCATCCCGGTCGACCTTAGCGGGATCCCGTTAGTTTGCCAGGGCCTCAGCGAGTAGTCCGGCGTCAATTCCCTCCACATGGAGATAGTGCCCGAAGGATCAACGATCAGGGATCGGAAGAACCGGTCGACCTGCCGCTTGTTGGGTTGGCACACGCTGGATGGGCGGGATGGTCGGTCAAGGTAGGTGTGCGTCCGGATCCTCAAGGGGTAACAGCAGACGCTTCCCCTTTCAGAATCGCACTATGCACCACGACCACACACGCTGCACGGGCCACGCCTCCGATAGTAGTACCCCAGTGTCGCTACAGCGAGCGAGACGCCCCAGACCGGGAATAACAGGGTGGGGCCAACGACGATGCTGAAATCCTGCCCACTGCCCACCGCCGCTTCGGCGATTTGAGCGTAACTGGACCATATACTGATGCCGCCCACCATGAGCAGCACGGACACGATCGAGGCCGGGATCATCGCCAGAGCCATGGGCACCCGGCGCCCGGCAAGGCCGATCATCCAGGATGGGAAGACCTCGCCCCAGCGCTGTACCAGACCGAGCATGAGGGCGGCCCCCACCACGCCGAAGGTCGCCAGGAAGAGCCCCGAGGTCCACTCGCCACTCTCTTGGCCTTTGCGCAGGACCTCCTCGCTGATTCCCAGCGGGAACCCCAGCGCCCAAGCGTAGCGGGTGAGGGCGTAGAGAACTGGCACGACCATCGCCACATACACCGCAATCCGGCCCCAGCGCGCCGCGTGGTCGGGGCTGTTCCCCTGTTCCGGGTCATCCCGACGGCCGCAATACAGGCAGGCCTCCCCACTCCGGCGGGCGTAGCTGACGGTGCCCGCCAGCCAGAGGAACCCACCGATGAGACACAGCGACTGGTGCATTGCCGTCCACTGGGTCAAAGCCTCCAGGTAGACCTGGCCGAACTCAGCGCCTGTGAGGAGCCCGACAACCGCATAGGGGACGTAGGCGAGATTGATCAGCAGGGTGATGTCGGTCATGAGCAGCAGGAGGACCCCGGCGAGCAGTGCTCCGGCGGATATGAAGAGAGGCCGGAGCGCCCTGCTTCGCACCCCGCGCAACATCGTCACTCCCAGCGCCGCCGCCGGAAGGCCTGCCGAGATCACGACGATCCAAGCCACGCCCGGCCCGAACCGTCCCGCCACCGGCCCCGCGAAGCCAGACACGAGCTCGGGGGCGTAAGGGAATCCGCGCCCGCTCACCGTCCAGTACACCCCCAGCGCGGCGTAGACGAGGGACCATGCAACTGCCGCGTAGGGCGCCCAGCGGTGCCAATCCCTGACCCATCCGCCACGGGCAGGGATAGTCCCGGCCATCCCAGTCCCCTGCAATTCGTTCATCATCCGCATCCTCCCAGAAGTTCATCCCACATGATGTGAAGCGACCCCCTAAGAACACCTTCATTCACTGACTTCCTCTCTTACTCGTTCTAACTGGCGCCGAACAGCCTCAGGCAATCGAAGGCCCTAGTGTCCTTCTAGGGCCGAAGACCCCGCGGTCGTCGATTCTGGCGGGTCGCCAGGGCGGTTTCGTCGGAGGCGAGCCTACGGATCGGCAGCCAGGAACAAGTCGAGGGGCAGAAAGCGGCTCGGCCACGCATAGCCCCCCAAAGTCCTGCCGAGCACGCCAACGGCCGTGATCGCCGCCCTATTGATCGGACCGTAGACATGCGGGAACTGCGAAGCACTCGCCAGGTGAGAAGATCCGCCGCTGAGGGTGGGGGCCGCCTCTTCGTAGCGGGTTTCGGATGTGAGCCTGGTGGGATCGATCTCGAGCAGGAGCACCCGGTCCGTGGCACCAGCAAAGTAGTCATTGGCAACCGGGACCACCGCAATCTCGAAAGCACAATGCACAAACCCATCCTGGTGCAGACCGGAGGGGGTGTACACACGGCCATCGAAGTGGGCACGGAAGTCCGAGTTCGACCACGATGTGGTAGTTCATCGAATGTCCATTTGTAATTGCTTCGCCGACCAAGGCTCCGGGTCAGCGGCGGTGCATGCCGCGCATCTTTGGCCACGGCTGTGGAGGCATGCACATCGCCCGCCAGGTCACAGGCCGATCATGATCGGTCGTTCCTATCGCCAGCGGGTAACTCGCTCCGGGATGCGCTGATCTCCCAGCTCGCGGCACAATCCCTTCAGCCGAACATGCGCGCCTTGCCATTTCAGGTCGCTCAGCTTCTCATGAAGCGGGGCATCCGTACGCAGCGTCGCCAGCTTCCGGTAGAGCAGCGGCCTCTTCACGCCGCCCGGCCAGGGTTTCCGCCAGGCGTGCGGCGCGCCCCGGCGTGATCGCCTTCACCCGCCACTTGCCCGCATCGTTCGGGATGGCTTCCAGATGCTTGAAGCGCGCAAGCACCGCGGAGGCGGACTTGGCTCCCCAGCCGGGCAGGCCCGGGTAGCCATCGGCGGAATCACCCACCACCGCCAGCCAATCCGGGATCGACTGCGGCCGCACGCCGAACTTCGCCACGACACCGGCTTCGTCCATGACGATCTCGCGCCGGCGATCCCAGCACACGATCCGCTTGCCCGAGACCATCTGCGCCAGATCCTTGTCGGGTGAGCACAGGACGATCTGATCGACGGCTTTGTTGTTCTTGAAGCGTTCTACGGCCGTGGCCAGGGCATCGTCGGCTTCAAACTCGACCATCGGCCAGACGGTCACCCCGAGTGCACGGACGGCCCGCTCGGCCAGCGGAAACTGTGCCAGCAGGTCCGGATCGACGCCGGCGCTGGTCTTGTATCCGGCGTACAGCTTGTTGCGGAACGACTCGATGACATGGTCGAAGGCGCAGGCGACGTGCGTGACCCCCGGGGTGTTGAGCAGCATCGACAGGCTTCGCATCAGCCCGAGCGTCGCGCCGACCTGCCGGCCGTCGGGGGCATCTTCGGGGGCGCGCCGAAGTGATTTCGGAACAACTCGTATGTACCGTCTACCAGGTGAATCTTCATGTGTGGCGAAACCCTCTCGTTTGATCGTTCTCGGAGCTGCCTCTTGCGGTTTTCGTGCGGCTCGTTCCCGGGCACCATCTAGCCGTCGGTTTCAATGATCTCAACCGAAATCAGACGATCGCCCTGGAAGTCGGGATTGGCTTGCGGGTCCCGCGGCGTCAGCTTGTTGAGGACTTCAGCACCTTCAACGACTTCGCCAAAGATGGTGTGAAGGCCGGTGAGGTGAGGCGTTGGGGCGTACGTAATGAAGAACTGCCCTCCGTTGGTATCTGGCCCATCGATTGGCCATCGCCAACAAGCCTGGCCTGTCAAACTGGAGATCCGGGTCGAACTCATCCTCGAAGGTATAGCCTGGCCCGCCTGCGCCGGTGCCGGTGGGATCGCCACCCTGGGCCATGAAACCGGGCAACACACGGTGGAACGTCGTGTTGTCGAAGTAACCCTGCGTGGCGAGAAAGACGAAGTTGTTGACCGTGATCGGTGCTTGATCGGGAAAGAGCCGCACCCTGAAATCGCCGAGCTCTGTCTTGAACACCGCTTCGTAGGACTTGGAAGGATCGATCTGCATGAGAGGCGGCGAGGACCATTGGAGAGCCGCCTCATCAACTCCGGCCTCGGTCGTCGCGGCGGTCTCGTTAGGTGTCGAGCCGCAGCCGGTGACGGCAATCGGGATGAGTGCGAAGAATGCAAGGGCTAGAACTACGCTATGGCGATGCATCATTGCGAAAGACCTCCGCAGAAGTTGGACCTGTGCCGCCGAACGGCCTCGAACCTAGGGTCCCGGCGGAAGCGGGCAAACCCTGCAGGATTGTGCGCTCCATCGGCTGGCAGAGCAAGCGGCACCGAAGGCGCCGCCCGCCGGGTCAGCCGAAGATCCTGGTGACCTGCCGGGGATTTAGAGAGCACTTGGGCGGGCAACAGAAGGGCAATGCAATGAAGGGCGTCAGAGCGTCAGATCGGGGGACAAGAGGGGCGTCCATCGCTTGTTGGCGACGCGGAAGATTGGGATCGAATTGTTCGGAACCCCATGCGCGAAGGCGACGAGGTTGCCGCATTCTCCATATCCGTGGGGGCATTTGCGGCTCAGCGATCCCACAGTACTCAAGCAGGATGTCCTTCTCGGCCTGGTCAAAGTGGGAACATTCAGGGGAAAAGACGTTCGCGGTCGGGCCAAGACATGTATGGGCTACCACTGTGAGCGGTGTCTCGTTCTGGATTCTTGTTATTGCGTGGTGATTTGCAGGCCGGACCCAGAGAAGTCGTCTACCAGGACAAGGGCATCTTGGCTGGTGAACCTCTGCCCAGGGATGTCACTTCGGTAGATGAAGAGTGGGCCGTTGGTCGCAGGAGACAGGCCCGCTGCTCGGCGCAGGAGATGAAGCATTGCGTCGCCGCTCTCCCCTGCACTGGAAGACAATGCCGCGAATCGCCACCTTCCGGATCTTGCCGCCGGGTCGTCGCTCCATCCTGGAAGAGCTCGCAGCCCCGCTGTCAGACCCGCGGCCATTTCCCGTTGGGGGATGAAGAGAGTCGCGTCGAGGACTCTCGCGGCCACATCCCTGTGTTGCCGGGAGAACTGCGCGAGCCACACGTCGATGCCTGCTCCGTCGACAGGGACCTGATAGCCGGCGAGGGCAGAGAGCCACGTCTTGCGACGCGCCTTGTCGATGGGCGAATTGGGTGGCAGGGGAGGCTTCACATCCGGGCCCTCCTGCCGGCATCATCGAGCTTATGGCGGATTACCTCGGCTAGGCGCTCTAGGGCGCCCCAGAGCCCCTCCTCCCCATAGAAGTCGTCCGGTTCGATTGCACCTAAAGCGACGGTCAACTTCTCGGCCAGGGGACTTGAGTTTCCGCCGCCGTGGCAGCAACGCTTGCAGATGGTATGGAAAGATGGGAGATCGGGAGTTCGTCATCGTCCTGAAACTGCCTCAGCCGCCGATCGATTGACCGGGCCTTGCCCGCCTTCCTGGCATTGTTGATGTGCTGCTTTATCAAACGGAAGTCGGTGACCGCCTTGATGGAACCGGCAGGTGACAGGTACTTCTCGAGCATGCGCTGGGTGAACTTGTCGCGGGAGAACCACGCGAAGGATTTCACTGTGCGATCTGTGGCGACGGTGTAGAGCTCAATGAAGAAGTCCGCCTTGATCCTCTTCTCCGGGTCGGGGTCCAGCATGAGGTCTTGGTACTTCCTAGGGTACGTGAGAAGCTTCTTGCATCGGACGACAACGGATTCGTCCAGGCCAACAAGCGCAGCCAGCTTCCTGTCG
Source organism: uncultured Chloroflexia bacterium (assembly GCA_963777165.1). Taxonomy (GTDB): domain Bacteria; phylum Chloroflexota; class Anaerolineae; order Anaerolineales; family E44-bin32; genus DYJB01. Next base: position 120,790 of record CAVZPO010000022.1, on the reverse strand, counting down.
TTTCGCTCCTCGAGCTCTTGCATAAGGAGCTCAAGCTTGAGTGCGGTAGGCATGAGCTCCCAGTCTTCGCGCAGCTTGTGGATCTGGAACATGGTGACGATGTTCTGCACGAGCGTGGGCTCTGCGACGACGTTCACCGGGACTGTGGTCAGACCCACCTGCTCGCGCACATCCACCTTCGTTGGCCGTCAAGGATCACGAAGGAGTCATTCTCCGCGCTCCTGTAGACCGTGAGGGGGACGAGGATGCCGACTTTGGCTATCGACTCCCGCAAAATCTGAAGGGGAATTCTGTCAAAGAGCATCCTCGGGTTGTGAGGGTTTGCGACAAGGCTGCCAGTGGGAATGGTCTTGACGCCGATGGCCTGGGCGGCTAGCGGAACTGTTGTGGAGGGGTTCATGGGCCACGCTCCTTGCTTGGGTGTCCTGCGGGCCGCGCTACATGTGCGCAACTGGGGGGCAATTGGAAATCAGGAGCTCAGCGGCGAGGCGGCGGCATGAAGAGAATCCCGAGATGTTGCGCCTGACTAGAATCGAGGTGTGCGAGAAGCCGCGTGCGAGCATGACGCCCTCATCTGAGTCTGCGTAGCTCAAGAGAAAGGGGATAGATGATCGGTCGAGCTTCCTCAACTGCTGCCTTAGCCGCTTGAGCTGAGTCTCGTCGAATCCCGCGGGGTCGTACTCATGAAACACCCTCCGGCTTGACACCTTGTATGGGGGATCGAGATAGACGAAATCGCCCGGACGGGTCTTCTCCAATACCTCCTCAAACGGCGATGCATGAAGCACGGCGCGTCTCAGAAGTTCCGCGCAAGAAGTAAGTGCATCCAAAGAGGGCAACTGGCCGGACTTGTGCCCGCCATAGGGCACGTTGAATACGCCGCTCCTATTCGTGCGGAAGAGGCCATTGAAGCAGAACCTATTAAGGTAAATGAAGCGAGCAGCTCGAACGTCTGGCGCGAGTGCTGAGGCTGGTGCTTGTCGCCAGCGGTAGTACTGCACTGGGCCGGTCCTCATCTTGCCAAGTTGACCCGCCACGCGTCGGGGATTGTCGCGGACTTGTCTATAGGTCTCCATTAGGCTGTCGTTGATGTCTCCAAGGACGGCCCGGCTGGGCATGAGGTAGAAGTAGAGGGCGGCTGAGCCGACGAAGGGCTCGACATATCGCGAGTATTCGGGGCGCCAGTACTCAGAGAGGAATGGTACAGCCTTACGCTTGCTGCCTGCCCACCTGAGGAAGGGGGTCGGTCTGGGTAGGTCTACCCGACGACGAGGTGCCATACCTGTAAGTCTACATCAGGCCAGCAGACGCATTGCATATGTGCGCCCAACGGCCTCGAGCTAAGCTGCCCGGCGGAAGCGGGCAACCGCTCCACTACCCTAGACCACGCCGGCGGGCCAGGCAGATGGCACCGAAGGCGCCGCCCGCCGGGCCAGTCGAAGATCCTGGTGACTTTCCATGGCTTCAGCGAGTTGTTAGGCGCAATTCCCGCGTGTGAGGACGTCGTATGCTAGCGAGCCCCGGAGCAAACGCCGCCTTCGATTCCACTCCTGGAGGATGCAGGACGAAGCTGGCATGGCGGACGCCCAAGTCTCAGCGGCTTGCCCCCCCTTTGGGTAAGGTGGACTACTGAACAGATTCGATGCTCTCGAATTCGAAATTGTCGTAGAGAACACCAACGGAGTGCCAGCCAAGATAGAGACCCACTCGGGAGGGCTCGACAGGCTGATCGAAGAGCACGATTACATTCGTGCCGTTGATGGTTACGAAGATGTCAGCTCTTCCAACTGTGGATGCCGGTTTGGAGAATCACCTCGATTCGATTAGCGGCACGCCCTGGCTTGACTGCGCCAAACATCCTGAAGGGCGTCCCCCCCCAGCTGTTGGTGTCGAAATCGAATGTCTCATAAAGAGCATGTTGTCCCGTAGTGATTGTTGCGGCACCCAGGAAGTTGCTGGAAGTCAGCCCTGCCAAGATCCCGAAGGTGCGGTCGGATCCATACCCCTCGACATATGTCACATCAGCGGCAACCCGGTAGTATGTGTTCTCTCCGCACGCCTGGCAAATTAAGTAGAAGATCTGATCCTCCCCCGATCCTGCTGGCAGGAATGGGCCAAAGTACAGGACGCCATCCTTCCAGTCACACTGCTCGCAATCGCCCCAGATGTCGGATCGAGAGGAGAAGTCGTCAGTGATGGGGCCACCCTCAGGCGTGGGCGAGGGGAGCGGAGTATCGGATGCATCTGGCGTGGGGGTTATCGATTGGGTTGCTGTGACGGCGGGGGTATCAGATGGCACCTGAGTGTCGTGAGGAATCACTGGGGTCGTCTGAGGTGGAGAAGGTGGCGCAGTCGGCGTGCAAGAAGAAACGAAGAGCATGGCGATGAGGCTGAGAGAACCGAATTCCCTGAATGACATTTCGTGCCTCCCGGGAGATGAATTGCGCCTAACGGCCTCGAGCTAAGCTGCCCGGCGGACGCGGGCGAGCCGCCGGTCATTCTCGCGCATTACGGCGGGCCAGGCGCCCCACCCTATGGCCCAGCCCGCCGGGTCAGCTTCAGCGAGTTGTTAGGCGGCCACCTCACTCCGACGAATTGACAGCCACTGGACAGTTCAGCGCCATACGAAGTTGCTGCAACACGAGTCAACCAGCTCGACGAACGCGAAACGTTAGGTGCGTTACCTGCCTTCCCGTGATGACAGTAGGAGTCTCGAGCATCACGGGGGTTCGCGCAGGTTCTCAAAGAACCTGATTCCGTTCCCGAGGAGCACAGGTACAAGGTCGACATGAATCACGTCGAGGAGGCTGGCATTCAACGCCTGCTGAGCGATGTTGGTCCGTTCACCCCCACCGCCTTGTCGCCAGCCATGGCGGTGGCCTGCGAGATGGCAGCCTCCACTCCTTCGGTGACGAACCGGAATGGGGCACCGGGATGGTCAGCAATCCAGTTCCTTGGGATGTTCCCGTGCGTGACGACGAAAACCGGGACTCCGAGTGGGTGGTCTCCGCCCCAGCCGTTCGTGTAGTCGAAAACCCTGCGACCGACTACCAACGCTCCGGCGCCGGCGATGGTCTGCCTGAGATATGCGGCGCTTGCGGGAGACGTGCGGGACACAAGGCCCATCCCTGGCCAGCAAATCTCGACTTCACCGTTCATGTACCAGTCGAAGAGCGGTCCAACATCGCCCGATGGAATCGCGATGAAGCCGTCAAGTGACATCGAGAGAGCAGCAATGATCGTCGCCATCTGGTAGTCCTTGTGACTGCTGGCCGCCTAACAACGGATTCTACAGCGAAGCTCAACAACCGATCTTGGCTCTGGCGAAATGGGGGTCGCAAGTGCGCGAAGCTGGTCGAACCGCCGAGGAGGTGGGGGGGGACTTGATGTCGAAGGCGGCCGGCTGAGGAATCGCGGGCGAGCCTCAGCTCCCCTTCACGCTCAGCCTCCCGTCCACGATCTCCATCCCCTCCGGGACATACCCCAACGCCTGGTGCCTGAAATACGTGTTGTACAGCTCGGCGTAGTGGCCGCCGCGCCGGAGCAGGCCGTCGTGGTCGCCTTCTTCGAGAATCACGCCCTGGCGCAGGACGAGGATCCGGTCGGCGGCGCGCGACGGTCGACAAGCGGTGGGCGATCAGCAGCGCCGTCGTTTCCGCCAGGATCAGCCCCAGCGCCTCCTGGATCTGCGCCTCGGTGAACGGGTCGATGTTGGCCGTCGCCTCATCTAAGATGAAGATCGCCGGCTTCTGCACCAGCACGCGCATCAGCGACACCAACTGCCGCTGCCCCATCGACAGCCGCGCCCCGCGCTCGCCGACCTCGGTCGCCAGCCCCTCGGGCAGCGACTCGAGCCACTCGCCCCCGCCGATCCGCCGCGCCAGCGCCTCGATCTCGTCCAGCGGCGCCACCGGGCGCGCATAGCGGATGTTGTCGATCACCGTCCCCGAAAACAGGAACGGCGACTGCGGCACGATCCCCAACTGCCGGCGGTAGGCCTGCAGGTCGAGCGTGCGGATGTCCATCCCGTCGATCAGCAGCCGCCCGCTCTGGAACTCGTAGAAGCGCGTCACCAGCTTGGCGATCGACGACTTGCCGGCGCCGGTGTGCCCGACGAGCGCCAGCGTCTCCCCGGGACGCACGAGCAGGTCGAAGTCCTTCAGCACGGGCTCGCTCGACTTGTAATAGAAGCCCACGTGCTCGAAGCGGATCTCGCCCCGCAGCGCCGGAACGGCGCGCCGTTCGAGCTGCACCACGGCGGACTCGGCGTCGATCAGCGCAAAGACGCGCTCGGCCGCCGACAGCCCGCCCTGGATCCGGCTCCAGTACGACGAGAAGGCCAGCATCGGGTCCCAGAAGTAGTCCAGGCTGGTGACGAACAGGTACCACGACCCGTAGGTGATCAGCGCCCCGGCGACGTTGACCGCACCGGCGTACAACAGCAGCGCCGTCCCCGGCCCGGCCAGCGCGTTCAGCACCGGGAAAGACCATCCCCAGCACGAACCCGCGCCGGACGTTGATGGCATACGACTGCTGGTTGACCCGGTCGAACTCGGTGAAGATGGCGCCTTCCTGGCGGAAGTTCTTGGCCACGGCGATGCCGCTCACCGCTTCCTTGGTAAGAGCGTTGACGTTGGCCATGGCGCGGAACCCGCGCCGCGTCACCGTGCGCGCCAGGCGCCGGAAGGCGTAGGCACTGAAGAACACCGGCGGCAGCGTCACCAGCAGCCAGGGCAGGAGCCGGACCTCGATGCGCGCCAGGACGATCAGCAGGATGCCGGCCTGGAAGAACGAACTCAGCAGGTCGGCGACCAGCGTGACGACGTTGGCGAACTCCTCGGTGTCGGACGTGATGCGGCTGACGATGCGGCCCGAGGAGTGCTCGTCATAGAAGGAAAGGTCGTGCTCGGCAGCGGCGGCGAACGCCCGGCGGCGCAGCGCCAGCATCACGTCGCCGACGGCCCGCGCCGTCACCCGGCGGCGGATCCAGCTCACGCCCCAGTTGGCGGCGCCCAGGATGAACAGCGCCGCGGCCAGCGCCGCCATACCCGCCGGTGTCCCGGACTTGACCATCATGTCGACGCCGCGGGCCATCAGGATCGGGACGCCCACGCCGGCGGCGGCGCCGATCAGGTTGCACAGCAGGATCAGGCCGATGGCGCGCGCCTTCGGCCGGAAGGCGTCCGCCATCCGGCGCACCAGGTCGCGGTCGCGGTAGGTGCGGTCGTAGGGCTCGGCTTCCAGGCCGTCGAAGAAGCCCATGGCTAGGCGCCCTCGTAACGCGTGAAGATGCGCCGGTAGGCGTCCGACGTGCGCATCAAATCGTCGTGCGACCCGGCGGCCGCCAGCCGGCCGCGGCGCAGCACGACGATCAGATCGGCCCAGCGGATCTGCGACAGCCGGTGGGTGATCAGGATCGTCGTCCGGCCGCGCGACGCCTGGAACAGGGCGCGCTGGATCTGGTCCTCGGTGGCGCTGTCGATCGAGCTGGTCGAGTCGTCCAGGATCAGGATGCGCGGGTCGGAGAGCAGGGCGCGGGCCAGGGCGATGCGCTGCCGTTGGCCGCCCGAGAGCGTCACGCCGCGCTCGCCGACCAGCGTGCGGTAGCCGTCGGAAAAAGCGCTGATGAACTCGTGGGCCTGTGCCGCCTTGGCCGCCGCCTCGATCTCGGCCGGCGTGGCGCCCGGTCGCCCGAAGGCGATGTTCTCGGCGATGGTGCGCGAGAACAGGAACACGTCCTGCTCGATGATGGCGATCTGGCGGCGCAGCGCGCCCAGCTCCCATTGGCGCACGTCGATCCCGTCGACGCAGCACCGTGCCGGCCGAGACGTCGTGCGTGCGGTTGACCAGCTTGGCCAGCGATGTCTTGCCGGAGCCGGTCTGCCCGACGATCGCCACCGTCTGTCCCGGCTGGACGCGGAAGGTCACCTGCTCCAGGCTCGGGCCGCGATCCGTGTAACCGAAGGTCACGTCGCGGAACTCGATCTCGCCGCGCATCGGCGCGGCGTGGCCGCGCGGGTTGTGATCGAGCTCGGTCTCGCGGTTGATCAGCTCCAGGATGCGCTGCGCGCTGGCCAGCCCCATCGAGAGCTGCGAGTAGGCCCACAGCGAGACGTAGGTCGGGAAGCCGAACAGCTGGATCAACCCGACGAAGGCGATCACCTGGCCGACGTCGAGCAGCCCCTGGCGGTAGAGCAGCAGCCCGTGCAGGAAGGCGCCCGCCTCGGCCAGCGCCAGGAGCAGCAGCGGCAGGAAGCGCGCCTCGATGTCGCCCTGGTGCACGGAGGCATCGCGCACGCACGCGCGCCCGCGCCTCGAAGCCATCGACCTCCTCGGCCTCCCGCGCGTGCCCCTTGACCACCTCGATGCCGTCGAGCGCTTCGGCCAGGCGCGCGTTCAGCGTCCCGAACGCCTGGCGCACGCGCTCGGTGACCGGTTCGAGCTGCCGCAGGTACTGCGCCACGGCCAGACCGTAGGCAACGATGTACAGCGCCGGGATCAGGACCAGCGACGGGTGATAGGTGGGGGCGACGATCAGCGGCACGATCATGAAGTTGGCCGAGCCGATCACCAGGTTCAGCCCGGGGCTGAACAGGTAGTTGACCTGGCGCACGTCGTTCGTCGCCCGGGCCATCGTGTCGCCGACCGGCTGCAGGCTGTGGAAGGTCATGCTCTTGCCCAGCAGGCTGAGGTACAGCTCCTGGCGGATGTCGCGCTCGACGCGCTGCGCCGAGAGCTCGGCGCTGAAGTTGCGCCCGAGCTGCAGCACGCCGCGGCCGATCTGCGAGCCGGCGATCACCAGCGCCAGCGTGCCGACCAGGCGCAGGTCCGGCGTGGCGCTCAACATCACGTTGAAGGCGCGCCCGATCATCACCGGGACGACCGCCGCCAGCGAGGCGTTGCCCAGCGCGCCGATGAGCAGCAGGATCAACAGCCACCACTGCCGCCGCACATGGGACAGCACCCAGCGCAGCGGCGTGCGGCGATCCGATCGCAATGCCTGCGGGAGGACGAACTCAGAAACGGTCATGGGGTGTGCGGCGTCAGGATACCACACGGGCGATTTCGGAAGGCCCCACGGGGCGCGGCGACGAAGGCTGTGCTATAGTCCGGCCATTGACCGGGGGGAAGCTGACGCCCGTCGGCTCCCGGGGATGCTCCAACTGCCGGCGGTAGGCCTGCAGGTCGAGCGTGCGGATGTCCATCCCGTCGATCAGCAGCCGCCCGCTCTGGAACTCGTAGAACCGCGTCACCAGCTTGGCGATCGACGACTTGCCGGCGCCGGTGTGCCCGACGAGCGCCAGCGTCTCCCCGGGACGCACGAGCAGGTCGAAGTCCTTCAGCACGGGCTCGCTCGACTTGTAATAGAAGCCCACGTGCTCGAAGCGGATCTCGCCCCGCAGCGTCGGAACAGCGCGCCGTTCGAGCTGCACCACGGCGGACTCGGCGTCGATCAGCGCAAAGACACGCTCGGCCGCCGACAGCCCGCCCTGGATCCGGCTCCAGTACGACGAGAAGGCCAACATCGGGTCCCAGAAGTAGTCCAGGCTGGTGACGAACAGGTACCACGACCCGTAGGTGATCAGCGCCCCGGCGACGTTGACCGCACCGGCGTACAACAGCAGCGCCGTCCCCGGCCCGGCCAGCGCGTTCAACACCGGAAAGACCATCCCCAGCACGAACCCGCGCCGGACGTTGATGGCATACGACTGCTGGTTGACCCGGTCGAACTCGGTGAAGATGGCGGCTTCCTGGCGGAAGTTCTTGGCCACGGCGATGCCGCTCACCGCTTCCTTGGTAAGAGCGTTGACGTTGGCCATGGCGCGGAACCCGCGCCGCGTCACCGTCCGCGCCAGGCGCCGGAAGGCGTAGGCACTGAAGAACACCGGCGGCAGCGTCACCAGCAGCCAGGGCAGGAGCCGGACCTCGATGCGCGCCAGGACGATCAACAGGATGCCGGCCTGGAAGAACGAACTCATCAGGTCGGCGACCAGCGTGACGACGTTGGCGAACTCCTCGGTGTCGGACGTGATGCGGCTGACGATGCGGCCCGAGGAGTGCTCGTCATAGAAGGAAAGGTCGTGCTCGGCAGCAGCGGCGAACGCCCGGCGGCGCAGTGCCAGCATCACGTCGCCGACGGCCCGCGCCGTCACCCGGCGGCGGATCCAGCTCACTCCCCAGTTGGCGGCGCCCAGGATGAACAGCGCCGCGGCCAGCGCCGCCATACCCGCCGGTGTCCCGGACTTGACCATCATGTCGACGCCGCGGGCCATCAGGATCGGGACGCCCACGCCGGCGGCGGCGCCGATCAGGTTGCACAGCAGGATCAGGCCGATGGCGCGCGCCTTCGGCCGGAAGGCGTCCGCCATCCGGCGCACCAGGTCGCGGTCGCGGTAGGTGCGGTCGTAGGGCTCGGCTTCCAGGCCGTCGAAGAAGCCCATGGCTAGGCGCCCTCGTAACGCGTGAAGATGCGCCGGTAGGCGTCCGACGTGCGCATCAAATCGTCGTGCGACCCGGCGGCCGCCAGCCGCCCGCGGCGCAGCACGACGATCAGATCGGCCCAGCGGATCTGCGACAACCGGTGGGTGATCAGGATCGTCGTCCGGCCGCGCGACGCCTGGAACAGGGCGCGCTGGATCTGGTCCTCGGTGGCGCTGTCGATCGAGCTGGTCGAGTTGTCCAGGATCAGGATGCGCGGGTCGGAGAGCAGGGCGCGGGCCAGGGCGATGCGCTGCCTTTGGCCGCCCGAGAGCGTCACGCCGCGCTCGCCCACCAGCGTGGCGTAGCCGTCGGAAAAAGCGCTGATGAACTCGTGGGCCTGTGCCGCCTTGGCCGCCGCCTCGATCTCGGCCGGCGTGGCGCCCGGTCGGCCGAAGGCGATGTTCTCGGCGATGGTGCGCGAGAACAGGAAGACGTCCTGCTCGATGATGGCGATCTGGCGCCGCAGCGCGCCCAGCTCCCACTGGCGCACGTCGATCCCGTCGACGCACACCGCACCGGCCGAGACGTCGTGCGTGCGGTTGACGAGCTTGGCCAGCGATGTCTTGCCGGAGCCGGTCTGCCCGACGATCGCCACCGTCTGTCCCGGCTGGACGCGGAAGGTCACCTGCTCCAGGCTCGGGCCGCGATCCGTGTAACCGAAGGTCACGTCGCGAAACTCGATCTCACCGCGCATCGGCGCGGCGTGGCCGCGCGGGTTGTGATCGAGCTCGGTCTCGCGGTTGATCAGCTCCAGAATACGCTGTGCGCTGGCCAGCCCCATCGAGAGTTGCGAATACGCCCACAGCGAGACGTAGGTCGGGAAGCCGAATAGTTGGATCAACCCGACGAAGGCGATCACCTGGCCGACGTCCAGCAGCCCCTGGCGGTAAAGCAGCAGCCCATGCAGGAACGCGCCCGCCTCGGCCAGCGCCAGGAGCAGCAGCGGCAGGAAGCGCGCCTCGATGTCGCCCTGGCGCACGGAGGCATCGCGCACCACCCGCGCCCGCGCCTCGAAGCCATCGACCTCTTCGGCCTCCCTCGCGTGCCCCTTGACCACCTCGATGCCGTCGAGCGCTTCCGCCAGGCGCGCATTCAGCGTCCCGAAGGCCTGGCGCACGCGCTCGGTGACCGGTTCGAGCTGCCGCAGGTATTGAGCCACGGCCAGCCCGTAGGCAATGATGTACAGCGCCGGGATCAGGACCAGCGACGGGTGATAGGTAGGGGCGACGATCAGCGGCACGATCATGAAGTTGGCCGAGCCGATCACCAGGTTCAGGCCGGGGCTGAAAAGGTAATTGACCTGCCGCACGTCGTTCGTCGCCCGGGCCATCGTGTCGCCGATCGGCTGCAGGCTGTGGAAGGTCATGCTCTTGCCCAGCAGGCTCAAGTACAGCTCCTGTCGGACGTCGCGCTCGACGCGCTGCGCCGAGAGCTCGGCGCTGAAGTTGCGTCCCAGCTGCAGCAGGCCGCGGCCGACCTGCGAGACGGCGATCACCAGCGCCAGCGTGCCGACCAGACGCAGGTCCGGCTTCGCGCTCAACATCACGTTGAAGGCGCGCCCGACCAGCACCGGCACGACCGCCGCCAGCGAGGCGTTGCCCAGCGCGCCGACGAGCAGCAGGATCAGCAGCCACCCCTGCCGCCGCACGTGGGATAACACCCAGCGCAGCGGCGTGCGGCGATCCGATCGCAATGCCTGCGGGAGGACGAACTCAGAAGCCGTCATGGGGTTTGTGCGGAGTCAGGATACCACACGGGCGATTTCCAAACGACCGCACGGGGCGCGGCAACGAAGGCTATGCTACAGTCCGGCGATTGACCGGGGGGAAGCCGATGCCCGTCGGCTCCCGGGGATGCTCCAACGTCCGCTCCGATGGCCACGTGCCTTCCCGGCCAACCTGCCGGTGCTTGCGCGCCATGCGCCCGGTTTCCGGCGGCGGAGCGCGACAGACTGCGCACCCCCAATTTCATCCTCCAACTCGGAATCATCTGGCCGCGCGGCTGTCACACCGCACCGGTCCCGGAGACTTCTCGAGCGGGGATCACACCCTGGCGCAGCCTGCCCTTCCAGTTTGCAGCCGGCAGCAAGGGCGGACCTCCCGCCTGCTCGGGAAGGGGGGACGCCACGGAGCAGACCACATTCCCTTGCTGGTCCGTTTCGTTGCATAATCATGCATCTCGGCGCCCAAACCCCGGGCACCGGCAGAATCCCCAACGCGTAGGGAGGTGGAGATGACCGCGATCCCCGTGGCCGTTCAGGGCGTGCCGGTCAACGACAAGCGCGAGATCCGCGGCTGGGCGTTCTACGACTGGGCCAACTCGGCCTTCAGCACGACCGTCGGGACGGTCTTCCTTGGGCCCTACCTGGCATCCCTGGCCGCCCAGGCGGCGACGCCCTTCGCCGACGGGATGGCACGGCTGGGGGAATCCCCATCGCTCCGGACTCCTTCCTTCCTTACTGTGTCTCGATCTCCGTCGGGCTGCAGGTGCTGTTCCTGCCGATCCTGGGCGCCATCGCCGACTACTCGCACCTGCGCAAGCAGATGATGCGCCTGTTCGCCACGCTCGGCGGGCTGGCGACCGTCCTGTTGTTCTTCACCACGGCGAGCGTGTGGTGGCTGGGCGGTTTGCTCTTCATCCTGGCCAATCTGGCGTTCGGCGCAGCGATGGTGTTCTACAACTCCTACCTGCCGGACATCGCCAGCGAGGACCGGCGCGACAGCGTCTCGTCCTACGGCTGGGCGATGGGCTACCTGGGCGGTGGCCTGCTGTTGGTCCTCAACCTGGCGTTCTACCAGTTCCATGAGGCGCTGGGGGTGCCGACCGATCTGGCGGTGCGCATCAACCTGGCGTCCGCCGGCGTTTGGTGGCTGGGCTGGTCGCTCTACACCTGGTCGCGCTTGCGGGCGCGCCATGCGCGGCGGGCGCTGCCGGCCGGCGCGACGTATGTCAGCGTCGGCTTCAAGCAGCTTGCGAGCACGCTGCGCGAGCTGAAGCACTACCCGGAGACGCTCAAGTTCCTGCTGGCCTACTTCCTGTACAACGACGGCATCCAGACGGTGATCGCCGTCTCGGCGACGTTCGCCGCCGCACCGGTGCTGCGCGGCGGCCTCGAGATCGACCAGTCGACGCTGATCGTCGTGATCCTGATGATCCAGTTCGTCGCCTTCGGCGGTGCGCTCTTCTGGGGCAAGCTGGCCGGGTGGGTGGGCGCCAAGCAGTCGATCCTGATCAGCCTGGTGATCTGGGCCGGGGTCGTGATCTACGCCTACGCCGGGCTGCAGGGCGACACCCGCGTGCTCCAGTTCTGGATCCTGGGCGCCTTCATCGCCGTCGTGATGGGCGGCAGCCAGGCGATCAGCCGCAGCCTGTTCGCCCAGATGATCCCGGCCGGCAGGGAGGCCGAGTTCTATTCGTTCTACGAGGTCAGCGAGCGCGGCACGTCATGGACCGGGCCGCTGCTGTTCGGCGTGATGAACCAGGCGTTCGGCAGCCTGCGCCCGGCGATCCTGTCGCTGATCTTCTTCTTCATCATGGGGCTGATCCTGCTGCCGTTCGTCAACGTCAAGAAGGCGATCGACGACGCGCGGAAGGCTCCGGCGAAATAACCGGACCCGAGCCGATCACGTACACCTCCTTTCGAATGCGTAGGGGCGAAGCATGCCGTCTCGCACCTGGCGTGCCGCCGGGCTTCGCGGCACGAACGGTGCTTCGCCCCTACGGTTCGTTTCGAGTGAAGAAGTCTGCGTCCGTCGCGGGGCAGCCCGAAGATTGCGGCTGCGTGCATCCTCAGGGGATTTCGATGGGGAATGCAGCGAGAGCCGTTGGCAGGTAGCCGCAGGCTTCAGCCTGCGTGGCGCGACGGAGGGAATTCACCGAAGAGCTTGTAGGGGCACGGCATGCCGTGCCCCTACGGTCTGCCGGGCAGGGAGGACCGCTGTCCGGATCGAGGGCGCCGGCGTCGGTCATTCGGCGCGCGTCGCATTTGAAGGTTGCCTCGGGGAGGTGGGTGCGGGTGAAGCATCGGCGCAAGCCGATGCTTCACCCTTGCCGGAACAGGCGAGGGCAACGTGACCGCGGGAATGCACCGATGAACGCATAGGTGCATGTCGGGCCGTGCCCCCACGATTTGGTGGCAAGGCAGGATCGGCGTCCAGATCGAGGGAGCCAGCGGGCTCCGCCCTGCCGGCCAACGCGCAATGGTTGCCGGCGAACGCCGTCAGAGCGGCTCGAAGCGCGCCGTGAAGTGGCGCATCAGCCGGGGCTGGTAGGTGATGCGGTAGCCGCGGACCTCGGTCTTGCGGGCGGCGATGCGGCCGACCGCCTCCGCCACGAAATCAAGGTGGGCCTGCGTGTACGTGCGCCGCGGCAGCGCCAGACGCACAAGCTCCATCAACGGGTAGACCATTTCGCCGGTGGCTTCCTCTTCCCGCGCAAACATCACCGAGCCCAGCTCGACGCCGCGCACGCCGCCTTCCAGGTACAGCTCGACGGCCAACGCCTGACCGGGGAATTCGCCGCGCGGGATGTGCGCCAGGAACGCGCCGGCATCAATGTACACGGCGTGGCCGCCTGGAGGCTGGATCACCGGCACGCCGAGGTCCAGCATGCGCTGCGCCAGGTAGGCCACCTGGCCGACCTGGTACGCCAGATACCCTTCCTCCAGGCCCTCCCACAGGCCGACGGCCATCGCGTCGAGATCGCGGCCGGATAGCCCGCCGTAGGTCGGGAACCCCTCGCGCAAGATCAGCTCGTTGCAGGCGCTCTGATACAGCTCGTCATCGTTCATCGCCAGGAAGCCGCCCATGTTGACAATGGCGTCCTTCTTGGCGCTCATCGTGGCGCCGTCGGCCAGCGCGAACATCTGCCGGGCGATCTCGCGCACCGGCAACTGGGAGCAGCCCGGCTCCCGCTGCTGGATGAAGAAGGCATTCTCGGCGTAGCGGCAGGCGTCGATGAAGAACGGAATCCGGTGCCGCCGGTAGATCGCGCTCACCTGGCGCAGATTCTCGAGCGAGACCGGCTGCCCGCCCACGCCGTTGCTGGTGATGGTCATCATGCCCAGCGGGATGTTCTCCGCGCCGACGCGCTCGATGAACGCCTCCAGCGCCGCCAGGTCCATGTTGCCCTTGAACGGATGCAGATCGGAGGCATGCGCTGCCTCCGGAATGGCCAGGTTCGTCGGCCGGCCGCCGCGGTCGAGGATGTTGCCCTCGGTCGTGTCGAAATGCGTGTTGGACGGGATGAACTGTCCGGGCTTGACCAGCAGCTTGGTCAGGATGTTCTCGGCGGCGCGGCCCTGATGGGTGGGCATGAAGTGGCGGAAACCGAAGATCGTGTCGATGGCATCTTTCAGGCGATAGAAGGAGCGTGCCCCGGCATACGACTCGTCGCCCAGCATCATGGCTGCCCACTGCCGGTCGCTCATCGCGCCGGTCCCGGAGTCGGTCAGCAGGTCGACGTAGATATCGTCCGAGCGCAGCCCGAACACGTTGTAGCCGGCGGCCTTCATGGCCGACAGGCGTTGTGCCCGATCGAGGCTGCGGATCGGCTCGACGACCTTGATGCGAAACGGCTCAGCCGGGTACGCTGGCATACACGCCTCCCCCTGTTCAGAGTGCCACGAGTCTAGCATCGCCGCACGGAGGAGCAAAGTGCCGCGGTATACTGCGCGCATGCGGCGGGGGACTCGGGGCTTGCGATGGGTGGGTGCAGTCTGCCTGGCGGCGTGCGGCTTGCTGGCGGCAGGGCTCGTCTGGCCGTCCCCGCGGGCGCGCGTCGAGCTGGCATGGTCCGCCGAACAGGTGCAGTCCGCATGGGTCTCCTTGCGGACGGAGTCCACATCGAGTGACGCCGGTTCGGCTCCGGGCCTGACGGTGGCGATCGATTCGCCCGGCTTGGCTCTGAAAGGCCGCCGCGAGCGGCTCGAACTAACCGTCCATGTCTCGCCGGACAGCCGCGAACTTCCGGTCTACACCCTGGCCGCCGAGGTCGTCTCGGCGGAGGTCCAGGTCAGCCCTGCTGGAGAATTGGGCCAGGCGCTGCGGCCAGCGACTGCCTTCACATGGAACCTCGTCGCGCGGCACGCGCCGGAGGCCACCGCTACGATCCTGGTCCGGTTGCGGCGGCATGCGGCGGGAGGGGAAGTCGAAGCGGAGCGTTTGCTTCTGGCCCGCGAGCTGTTGCTCCCGGTTCGCACGCTAGCCGGCCTCTCAGCGGCCGCCGCGACGTGGGCCGCCGGCATCCTGGGGCTTGCCGGCGCGATCTTGTGGATCGCCGCCTGCCTGCCGCGGACACATTGAGGAGATTGCATGGTGACTGCTGCCCTGTCCATCGTGCCGATGATGCTTGGTCCAGTGCAGACCAATTCGTATCTGGTGGCCGACCCGGAGGCGCGGGTGGCGGCGGTGATCGATCCGGCGTGGAACGGTGAGGCGATCGTCCGGGAGGCCGAACAACGCGGGTGGCAGATCACCGACATCTGGCTGACGCACGCGCATTTCGATCATTTCGGCGGGGCCGGAGGAGTGGCCGATGGGGTCGATCCGGCGCCACGCGTTGGCCTGCACCCGCTCGACCAGCCCATGTGGCGCTTGAATGGCGGCGCGGCATGGTTTGGCATTCCCGCGTTTGATCCGGGTCCGGAGCCGACGATCGAGCTGGCCGACGGCATGCAGCTCTTGCTCGGCGCGTTCAGCTTCGAGGTGCGGCATGCCCCCGGGCATGCACCCGGCCACGTCATGTTCTACTGCGCACAGCAAAGTTGCCTGTTCTGCGGCGACGTGCTCTTCGAAGGCAGCGTCGGCCGCACCGACCTGCCGGGCGGGGATTGGGAGACACTGCTGGCCAGCATCCACAGCCGCATCCTCAACCTGCCGGATGAGGTTCAGATCTACCCCGGGCATGGGCCTTCGACGACGGTCGGCAGGGAGCGGACGACGAATCCGTTTCTGGGGGGATGAAGGATGGCTGTCAGCTTTCAGCGATCAGCTTATGGCAACGAGCAACTAGCAGCTAGCAGCCAGCCCATAGGATCCTATCGATGGACGCTAACTGCAGATCGCAAAAAGCTGGACACTAACTGCCGATTGCTGTCTGCCAATCGCCAACCATCAATTGCTGATTGTCAACTGCTAATCGCTGACTGCTAATTGCTAATTGCTAATTGCCGATTGCTAGCGGCTGATCGCTGACCGCTGACCGCTGACCGCTGACCGCTGACCGGTAGTTGCCAGTAGCTAGTAGCTAGCAGCTAGCCGCTTCCCTTCCTCACTTCCCCTCCACCGCCTGAATCCACGCCAGCCAATCGCGCACCGGCCCTCGCGGCTCGCTCGGTGCGACGGCGACGACCTGCGCCACCAGCCCGTAGCTGTCCGGGACACGCGCCTCGGACTCGGGCAGCACGCCATCCAGACGAAGGGGAATGCTCCCGGCAGGCAGGGAGCTGAGCGGGAGCAAAGCCAATGCCCCAGGATCTTCTTCCAAGAGCCCGAGTGCCTGGTCGGGTGTGGCGATCAGGCGCGAGCCGGAGGCGTAAGGCCGACCGAGCATCAGCGATTCGTCGAGGACCTGTCGCAAGTCGTCCCCGGGCAATGGGAGGACAGGCTGCACGGCCCGGTCATTCCCACCAAGCTCAGACCAGCGGAGGGTGCGGCCGGCAAGCAGGTCGACCAGGGCACGCCGCGTCACCTCGCTCACGCCCGAGCCGCTGCCGGATACTACCGCGATCGGATCGCGGGCCAGCGGGGTCGCAAACCAGCCGTCCTGCGGCACGAGCGCTCCGATGGCGACGACGTACTCTCCCTGATCCAACCCCTCGAGCGCCACGCCGGCTTGCACGATCTCCAGATCAAAGGGCAGGGGGCGGAGCTCCTCGAGGTAAGCGTGCGCCCATGCCAGGACGCGCGGCGCAAAGGCGGGCGTTACAGCTACCCGCGGTACAGGGCCGGGGACCGGCGTCGGGGTGGGCGTGGGTGAGCAGGCGCCGAGCGCGGCGCTGATCACCATCGACAGCGCCGCCGCACCGGGCGCCAGCCGCGAAGCCATCCCAGAGAGAACCGTGGAGAGTCTCCAGGACATCAGCCGCCTCGCACGAGCCCGATCACCAGACCGAGCAGCCCGACGAGCGCGCAGTAGGCGCTGAAGGCGGCCAGCGAGTGCCGCGTGACGAAACCCAGCAGCCAGCGGATCGAGGCGTAGCCGACGATCGCCGCGGAAACGAATCCGACCAGCACCGCCGGGATGAAAGCCGCCGCGCCGGGCAGCGCGGCGAGGTCGCCGAGGGCAAGCACGCCGGCGCCGATCATGACCGGGATCGAAAGCAGGAACGAGAAGCGCGCCGCGCCGGGCCGATCGAGGCCGCGCATCAGACCGGCCGAGATGGTTGCGCCCGATCGCGAGAGACCCGGGAACAACGCCAGTGCCTGCGCCAGGCCGATCCAGACGACGTCCGTCCATGTGGCCGAACTCGAGGGGCCGGAGGCGCTTGCCGATCCGCTCGCCCGCCAGAAGCAGCGCGGCGGTTGCCAGCAGGAAGCCGGAGGTTGCCAGCGGGCTGCCGAAGGCGGCTTCCACCATGTCCTTCAAAGCCAGACCGGCGATGACGGCGGGGATCGTCCCCAGGACAATCCAGCCTGCCAGCCGTACATAGGGATCCTGGATCGCCTCGCGGTGGACCAGCGCCTGGAGGGTGGCGCGCAGCATGTGGACCAGGTCTTTCCAGAAGTAGGCGATGACGGCCACGAGCGTCCCCATCTGCACCAGGACGTCGAAAGCGAACGCCGCGCCGGGATCGAACTCCCATCCGAGCGCCCACGGCACCAGAACCAGATGGGCCGACGACGACACCGGCAGGTATTCGGTGAGGCCCTGGACGATCCCGAGGACGAGCGCCTGAAACAGGGTCAACGATTACTCCTCCTCCGGCCGGTGCTTGTGGTAGCCGGCACGGAACTCGGCGGCGAACGCCGGCAGCGATCCGGCGAGGACCGCCGCGCGCAGATCGGCAGCCAGAGAGATCAAGAGGCGCAGGTTGTGGATCGAGAGCAGGGTGGCCGACAGCATCTCGCCGGCCACGATCAGATGCCGCAGGTAGGCGCGGGTGAAGGTGCGGCAGGCGTAGCAGTCGCAGTCGCCGTCGATCGGGCGCTCGTCCTCGGCGTACGCCGCGTTATGCAGGTTGAGCCGGCCCTGGCGCGTCAGGGCGGCGTGGTTGCGCGCCATGCGCGTCGGGAGGACGCAGTCGAACAGATCGATGCCGCGCACGACGCCTTCCACCAGGTCCTCCGGCGATCCGACGCCCATCAGGTAACGCGGCCTGTCTGCCGGGAGGATCGGATCGACCGTTTCGAGCATCGCCAACATGTCGTCCTTCGACTTACCGACCGAGAGTCCCCCGATGGCGATGCCGGGGAAGCCCAGGGAAGCGATGTGAGCCGCCGAATGCGCCCGCAGGTCGGGGAAGATTGCCCCCTGCACAATCCCGAACAGCGCCTGATCGTCGCGCCGCTTGGCGCGCAGGCAGCGTTCCGCCCACGTGTGCGTGCGCTTCAGCGCCTGCTCGTTGTAAGCCCGGTCATGAGGCTCGGCGCACTCGTCGAGCACCATGATGATATCCGCCCCGAGGTCCTCCTCGGTGGCGATGACCGACTCGGGCGTGAAGCGGTGCGTCGAACCGTCGAGGTGGGATTGGAAGGTGACGCCGTCGTCGTCGACCTGGCGGCGGTCGGCGAGCGAAAAGACCTGGAAGCCGCCGGAGTCCGTGAGCAGTGGGCCGTCCCAGGCCATGAAGCCGTGCAGGCCGCCGCGCTCCGCCACGCGGCGTGCCCCGGGGCGCAAGTAAAGATGGTAGGTGTTGGCCAGCACCAGGCTGGCGCCGAGGGTCCGGAGTTGATCGGGCGTGACGGCCTTGACGGTAGCCTGCGTGCCGACGGGAGCGAAGACCGGCGTAAGCAGGTCGCCGTGCGGGGTGTGGAAGACTCCGGCGCGGCCGCGACCGTCGCGGCCCACCAGGTCAAAGGTGAATGGCATCATGCGTCACAAGTTCCAGAATAGATGAAGGCCGGCCAGGATGAGCGGCACGAGGATCAACAGCAGCCAGCCGCCGACCCGGAGGAAATCGCGTGTGGCATACCCGCCCGGGCCCATCACAAGCGTATTCACCGGATGCCCGACGGGGGTGAGGAACCCGAGGGATGAGCCGAGGGCGACGGCCATCGCCAGGCCACGCGGGTCGGCGCCCGTCTCGTGTCCGATGGCCAACGCAATCGGCGCCAGCAGGATCGGCACGGCGACCTGCCCGCCGATCACCTGGCTGAGCACCCCGGCGACGAGGAGCAGGATCGCTGCCAGGGCGAGCGACGGCATGCCGCGGGCGACGCTCAGCAGCCCGTTGGCGGCGACGTCGGCCAGCCCGGTGCTGACCAGGGCAGTGCCCAGCGGCCACATGCCGGCGATCAGGAAGATCGCTTTCCACTCGATCGCCCGGTAGCCGTCGTCCATCGAGACACAGCCGGTGAGCAGCAGCAGTGCCGTCCCCGCCAGCGCCGCCACCGGGACGGGCAACCAGGCCATGGCCGCGACGATCAAGGTCACCAGCGTGATGCCGGCCGCCAGGCGCGTCTTGCGCGGCCGCAGGACCGCATCCGGATCCTGTTCCAACAGCAGGAAGTCGCGGTCATCGCGCAGCAGGCCGAAGCGTTCCGCCGGTCCCTGAACGAGCAGTGCGTCGCCGGGCTGCAGGCGCATCTCGGGCACGCCCTCCACCACCGGCTTGTCGCGGCGCCAAAGGGCCAGGACGTTCAGCCCATACTTCTCGCGGAACTGCAGCTCGCGCAATGTCTTGCCCGCCGACCGGGCGTGGGGGGAAAGAACGATCTCTCCCAGGATCGCCTCGGAGTTGGCGACCTCATGAGCCATCTCGGGTTCGGCCTGCTGTCGCAGCCCGTAGGACGCCAGGACGTCCAAGTGCGGTGTCCCCTGGGCGAGCACGACATCGCCCTTCGAGGATGATCTCGTCCGGTGACGGCGAGACGATCACGTGACCGTTGTGCGCCACGCCGACGACCGTCAGGCCGAGCCGGCCGGCCCATTCGCCCTGACGCAGCGACAACCCGGCCAGGGCCGAACCGGGCAGCACGCGCACCTCGGACAACGTGTGCTCGATCCCGTACATCGTGGTCAGCTCGGCGCGGAGCCGGACGGCCCTGGCACTCTGCCCGGCGGGGTAGCGCTCGGGAAGCATGCGCCGCCCGACAAGCGTCAGGTAAGCCGCCCCTGCGGCGATGATCGGAATCCCGATGGGGAGGAACGACAGCAGCGTGAACGGCGCGAGCCCGGCGTCACGCAACGTCCCGCTGACGATGATGTTGGCGGTCGTCAGCAGCGTGGCCATGCCGCCGAGGATCGAGCCGAAGGCCAGCGGCATCAGCAATCGCGACGGCGCCGTGCGCGTCTGTCGGGAGACGCTGATCACGGCTGGCAGGAGGACGCCGGCGGCGGCCAGGTTGTTCATGAACAAGGAGAGCAACGCAGCCGCCAGCGTGGTGAACAAGACCGCCCGCCGTTCCCCGCCGCCGCTGAAACGGAGCAAGCGTTGGCCGAGCATCAGCGTCAGGCCCGTCTGCTGCATCGCCTCCGAGATAATGAAGATCGCCAGGATCGTCAGGACGGCGGGGCTGCTGAAGCCGGCGAACGCCTCCGCCGGAGTGACCAGGCGTGAGAGCGCCAGCGTCACGAGCGTCAGCAGGGCGACCAGGTCGGCTCGGATCCGGGTGGCGATGAGCAGGACCGCGGCGATCGTGATGACCGCCAAGAGAAAGACGGCGGAGGGGGCATGACGCGCCCATTATAGCCCGTCCGCGTGCTAGAATTGGCGGTCCCCGCCTGAGGCGCGGCCTCGTCCATGACGTCACCCCTCCGGCTCCCCGCACCGCACCCCGACTGGCGACATGGGTTGAAGTCGATCTCGCCTGCCTCGAGACCAACGTCCGCCACCTGGTGCGCCTGGCATCGGTGCCGCTGATGGCCGTGGTGAAAGCCAACGGCTACGGTCACGGAGCGGTTCCGGCCGCCACAGCCGTGCTGCGCGGCGGAGCGACGTGGTGCGGCGTGGCCCGGCCCGAGGAAGCCCTCGAGCTGCGTCGAGGCGGGTTGGGCTGCCCGATCCTGCTGCTCGGTTGGGCGCCGCCGCAGGCGCTGGCGGAACTGGTGGCTGGGTCCGTCTCGCTGACCGTGTGGAGTCGCGTCGCAGGTCGTCCGAGATCGCCTGCCGTGGCGCGCGCCCTCGGCCCGGAACGCGCCTGCCTGCACCTCAAGGTCGACACCGGGCATGGCCCGCCTGGGCGTGCAACCGGCCGAGGCAGTCCAGTTTGCCCGCCGGATTGGAGAGACCGACGGCGTCACACTCGGAAGGGCCTGTTCACCCATTTTGCGTGCGCCGACGACCCTGCCTCCGGCGTCACACAAGCCCAGGAATCAGAACTCCGTTCCGTTGAGTCTGCGCTGACTGCCGTTGGGTTGCGCCCCGGGTTGGTCCATGCTGCCAACTCCGCCGGCATGCTCCTGCGCCGGAGCGCGCGCTTCGACCTGGTACGGCTCGGCATCGCCCTGTACGGCCTCGAGCCCTCCACCCTGTGCCCCTTGCCGCCGGCGCTGCAACCGGCGCTCTCCTGGAAGGCCGTGCTGACCCAGGTGAAGGTCGTGCCGTCTGGGCGCGGGGTGAGCTACAGCCATCGGTACACGACGACGGGCGACGAGCGCATTGGGACCGCGGCTGTGGGGTATGGCGACGGATATCGCCGCACAGATGGAAACCAGGTGCTCGTCGGCGGCCGACGCGTGCCCGTCGTCGGGCGAGTGTGCATGGACCAGGTGCTGCTGCAATTGGACGCGGTGCCGGAGGCCCGGGCCGGCGATGAGGTAGTCCTGATCGGCGCTCAGGACGGGGAACGGCTGCGCGCCGAAGAGTTGGCGTCGGCCTGGGGGACGATCGCCTACGAAGTCGTGTGCGGGATCACCGCGCGGGTCCCGCGCCGCTACACGTCGATCGTCCCTGATCGCCGCGCGGCTTGAGGGATCAGGTCGCTGCTCGCGGACCGAGGGCACGGACGTTTGCCTTCGGAGGCATTGGCCCGGTTCCCTCACGGTGCTGAGTAGCCAAGGCGAGTACGGGCGCTGCGGGGGAGTCCTGGAGCCGACGCACTAACCCGTGTCCGCACTTGGGATATCCCGCTTGCGAGGGCGTCCAGCGTGACGCGAGGCGCGGCACGGCCCGATGGACAAGCTAGGGGCGGGTTTCAAACCCGCCCCTACGTCGCGCACTGTGGAATTGGCCCGTCAGGAGAACCATCCTCGCGAGGACGTCACGGTGACGGGTCGGCATGCGTCGGTCGCGGCTGGCGCCTTCCGTCGGGTGTCATTGC
Organism: uncultured Chloroflexia bacterium; assembly: GCA_963777165.1. Lineage (GTDB taxonomy): Bacteria > Chloroflexota > Anaerolineae > Anaerolineales > E44-bin32 > DYJB01. The sequence continues at coordinate 98,888 of CAVZPO010000022.1, read as the reverse complement.
GAGCCATGGCCCCCGAAGCGCGAGCGGGGGATGCCGCAGCCCGACGAAGCAATCTCCGGACGAGCCATGGCGGGCGCCCGGGTCGAGCCGGGATTGCCACCCGCCTGCGGCGCTCGCAATGACGGTCATGGCAGCTGCGCGTCGCGACGCAGCCGCGCGGCATCACGGCAAGGATGCGCTCGGCCCTCAGCGCATCCCACACCGCCAGTGCCGGCTTGGGCGATCCGTCCTGGGCCTGCAGCCCGACGGACGAGAAGAGCCCCAGCGTGTCGACGTCCTGCTCCCCAACGCCATTCTGGCGCATCACCTTGGCGTAGGACTCGGTGTTGAAGTCGGTGAGCAGCAGGTAGATCCAGAACCTCAAACGCGAGCCGATCTGCGCGTCGATGGCCTGCAGGTAGGCCACCTGATCCTGCGGCGCACCGACGAAGGGCCCAACCGGCGAAGACGTGTATCCGCCTTCGGCCACCGCCAGCGGTTTGTCGGTCCGGGTAAGCAGCGGCGTGTAATAGTCGTCGGGGATCTCGTCACCCCCGCCGAACGCGGCGAAGGGATAAGACGAGATCACCCAAAGGTCGAGCTGCGGTTCGAAGGCCTCGACCTGCTCCCAATTGACCTGGTACGCCAGGCGCCCTTCGGCGGCGGCGGCGAACAGGTTGTTCAGATCCTCCCACTGAAACGTCACGAAGACCTGCGTCTCGGGTGATTCCTGCTTGACGGCGGTGTAGACCTCGCGGTACAGGCTGAGGAAGTGCGGGAAGTCTTCAGGGTGGGCGTCGGCGTAGGTATTGATCTCCGATGCCAGGCCCAGATAGCGCGGATGGAAAGTGCGCACGACCCAAGCTGTGAACTCGGTGTAGGCGCCTCGCACGTCCGGATTCTCGAAGCTCGCCGGCCAGTCCTCCGGGAGCCCCATGAACTCGCGCCGGTTGAGGCCGTTCAGCGGATCGACGACGAAGATCGGCTCCAGCCCATTCTGGTGCGCCAATGTGACCTGATTGCGGATGTCGATCAGGGGCTGCGGCTCGGCCTCGCCCTCCAGGGGAAACGCCTGCCAGGGGATGTTCTGCTGGAGCAGGACGACGTCGGCGTGGCGCGCCATGTCGGTGAAATGGTTCAGGACGCTCTCGAGCGAGACCTCCGGCGGGGAGGGGAAGAACCCGTAAGCCGTCACCCCGGGCGGCAGCGGAGTAATGTGAGGGGTAGGGACTGCCGTCGGGATACCTGGAGACCCGCAGGCCAGCCCGGCCAGGAGCAGCGCGACCACCATCAGCCAAACCTTCGACATTCGCAACCCTCCCGGGACCGAATGAACGCATTCGCGATGTCTGAGGGACATACAGGGCGGAGGGCGTACAGGTTGCAGCCGGGTTGACGGACGGGTAGGGGCGAAGCACCGTTCGTGCCGCGAAGCCCGGCGGCACGCCGGCCGTCTCGCCCCGGCGGGCCGGGGCTCGCGGCCCGAACGGGGTGCGAGACGGCATGCTTCGCCCCTACGGCGGGTGGGTGGGATTGGAGGCTAGGCGTAGCGTTCCCGCACGCTGGGGATCAGATATTCTTCGAAGGAACGCCGGAAATCGTAGTCGGGCTTCCAGCCCCAGTCGCGGCGGGCGTCGCTGTCGTCGACATCCGCCGGCCAGCTGTCGACGATCCCCTGGCGGGGCGCGTCGGGGGCGAAGCTGATCATTGCCGAGGGAAAGGCGCGGACGATCATGTCCAGGATCTCGGCCGCCGTGGGGCTGTAGCTGGTGACGTTGTACACCAGCTGGCGCAGGTTCTCGCGCGGCGCCGACTCGAGGAGCAGCAGCGCCTTGATGGCGTCGGGCATGACCATGAACGGCAGCTGGCTGTCCCGCCGGACGAAGCAAGCGTAGGCCTTGCCCTGCGCCGCATGGTGCAGCATCTCGGGGCCGTAGTCGCTCGTGCCGCCGGTGGGGACGGTCAGGGCGCTGATCAACCCCGGGAACCGCAGGGCGCGGAAGTCGATCCGCGGCGCGGCCGCCCCGGCCTCCAGGCGCCGGTAGTGCAGCGCGTAGTAGCGACCCAGGTGCTCGCAGGTCAGCTTGTTGACCCCATACATCGTGGCCGGGAAACACCACTCGTCTTCGCGCACGACGCGCCCCTCACGCCCCTTGGTCTCCAGATCGGGGAGGCCGTACGCAGCGATCGACGACGGGTAGATGAACTTGACCGAGCGCCCCGCGGCGCGGGATTGCTCCGTCGCCATCCGAAGGAGGTGCAGCGTCCCGTCGACATTGATTCGGTGGGCGAGCTCCGGATCTCGCTCGCCTTTGGTCGACAGGATCGACGCTAGGTGATAGATGGTGGTGAAGGCATACTCGCGCCCGAGGCGGTTGATCAACTCCGGATCGGTGATGTCCCCCTGGAGGAAGATCTGGCAGTCGGCCCGCAGGCTGGGGTCCAGAGCCTGGATGTCGGTGGCGACAATCCGGCTGGCGCCTCCAGAACACAGATGGTGGATCAGCCCGTGGCCGATCTCACCGTTGGCGCCGGTGATCAGAACGGTGTCGTCCTGGGGCATGGGCGATGGCCTCACGCAGACTTCGGGGTTGGAGCCAGGAGTCTAGCACAAGCGGTGCGGCGGGAGAGGGAGCGCATCACCTGAAAGGTGGCTTTGTCACCTGTCAGGTCGTACCTTTCAGCTTGACTTCCCCCTCCGCGCTCCGTAGAATCATCGGACAAGCGAGCACAGACAGGGAAGAGCCCCGGCCGGCCGGCCGGGCACCGAAGGGGCAAGCCCGAGGGCCGGTGCAGTCCCGGGCGAAACTCTCAGGTCCAAGGACCCGTCTGGCCGCACCTCTGGAAAGCCGCAAGGCGCCGATGGGGCAAGTCCCATGCGGGACGAATCTCTCAGGCCGCAGACAGAGGGCGCACCCATGCCTACGGGTGCGCCCTTTTCCCTTCGATGCCTGCGCCAGGATGCCACACGAAACAGGAGGACACGATGGAGTTCCCGAAGGACCTCAAGTACACGGCCAGCGATGAGTGGGTCCGCCTCGAGGGCAAGACGGCGACGGTCGGGGTGAGCGACTACGCCCAGAGCCAGCTGTCCGACATCGTCTTCGTCGAGGTGACGGCGGCGGTCGGCGAGACGCTTGACAAGGGCAAGGCCTTCGCCTCGGTCGAGTCGGTGAAGGCAGCTTCGGAGATCTACATGCCGGTGAAGGGCAAGGTCGTGGCGGTGAACGACGCGCTGCCCGGGACGCCCGAGGTGGTCAACAGCGACCCGTACGGCAAGGCTTGGATGATCAAGCTGGAGGTCGCCGATCCGGGTGAGGTGGCCGGGTTGATGGACGCCGCAGCCTACGCCAAGCACTGCGACGAACGGAGCCACTAATGGCGTACATCCCGCACACCGAGGACGATCGGCGGACGATGTTGAAGGCCGTGGGCGTGCGCTCGCTGGACGACCTGTTTCAGGCCGTCCCGGCGGGTGTGCGCTTCCCCGATCTGGACCTGCCGGAGGCGGTCTCCGAGCTCGAAGTGATGGAGGAGCTGCAGGCGCTTTCGGAAGCGAACCTGGACGCGCGCCACACGGCGTGCTTTCTGGGCGCCGGCGCCTACAACCACTTCGTGCCGTCGGTCGTCGATCACATCCTGCGCCGGGGCGAGTTCTACACCGCCTACACGCCCTATCAACCTGAAATCTCGCAGGGCACGCTCCAGGCGATCTTCGAATACCAGTCGCTGATCTGCAACCTGACCGGGATGGATGTGTCCAACGCTTCGCACTATGACGGTGCTACGGCGCTGGCCGAGGCCGCGATCCTGGCCTTCAACCACCACCGCGGCAAGCGGACCAAGGTGATCCTCTCGCCGGGCATCCACCCGCATTACCGCGGGACGGTCCGCACGTATATGCAGGGCATGGGCCTGACGCTGGCCGGCGACGACGCGCTGGGCAACGACAGTGCCGCGCTGGCAGGGCTGCTGGACGCTGACACGATGATGGTCGCCGTCCAGTACCCCGATTTCCTCGGCCGGATCGAGGACTTCACCGCGTTGGGGAAGGCGGCGCATGCCGTCGGCGCGCTGCTGTGCGTCTGCGTCAACCCGCTGGCGCTCGGGCTGCTGCGCCCGCCCGTGGATTTCGACGCCGACGTGGTCGTCGGCGACGGGCAGCCGCTCGGCATCCCGATGTCGTTCGGCGGGCCGTCGCTCGGCCACTTCACCGTGCGTAAGGAATTCGTACGCAAGATGGCCGGACGGTTGGTGGGCGAGACGGTCGACAGCCGCGGTGAACGCGGCTTTGTCCTGACGCTCAGCACGCGCGAGCAGCACATCAAGCGCGAGAAGGCCACGTCGAACATCTGCACCAACGTCGCCTTGATGGCGCTGGCCTCGGCCGTGTACCTGTCGGTGATGGGCAAGCAGGGCCTGCGCCAGGTCGCCGAGCTGTGCTACCACAAGGCGCATTACGCCGCCGAGCAGATTCGCGGCCTGAAGGGCTACACCATCTGGAACCAGGGCGAGTTCTTCCACGAATTCGTCGTGCGCTGCCCGCGCCCCGTCGCCGAGATCAACCGCTTCCTGCTGGAGGAGTGCGACTCACTCGGCGGTTACGACCTGGGGCGCGACTACCCCGAGCTGAAGGATCACATGTTGATCGCCGTCACCGAAATGAACTCCAAGGAGCAGATCGACGATCTGGTCGCCGGGCTCAAGGAGGTGGCTCATGTCTGAGCCCTTGATCTACGATCTGTCGGCGCCCGGCCGTCCGGGCGTGACGCTGCCGGCGCCGGATGTGCCCCTCACGGCGCTGCCGAAAGGGCTCGTGCGCAAGGACCTGCCCCTGCCGGAGCTCTCCGAGCTCGACGTCGTGCGTCATTTCGTGCGCCTGTCGCACCTCAACCACAGCATCGACACCGGCTTCTATCCGCTAGGTTCGTGCACGATGAAGTACAACCCGAAGGTCAACGAGGACGCCGCCCGGCTGCCCGGCTTCGCTTTCTCCCACCCGCTGCAGGATCCGGAAACGGCTCAGGGCAACCTGGCGCTGATGTACTCGGTCCAGGAGTGGCTGAAGGAGATCGGCGGGTTCGAGGGCATGAGCCTGCAGCCGGCCGCCGGCGCACACGGCGAGCTGACCGGCATCCTGATCATCCGCGCTTATCACCGCTCGCGCGGCGATCTTCGACGCACCAAGATCCTGATCCCCAATTCGGCCCACGGCACCAACCCGGCCAGCACGGCCATGAGCGGGCTGGAGGTGGTCGAACTGCCGTCGGACGATCGCGGCAACGTCGACCTGCAGGCGCTGCGGGCAGTGTGCGACGACACCGTCGCCGGCCTGATGCTCACCAACCCGAACACGCTCGGGTTGTTCGAGGAGCACGTGCAGGAGGTGGTCGATCAGATCCACGCCTGCGGTGGACTGGTGTACGGCGACGGCGCCAACATGAACGCCCTGCTGGGCATCGTCCGTCCCGGCGACCTTGGCATCGACGTCATGCACTACAACCTGCACAAGACCTTCTCGACGCCGCACGGCGGCGGGGGCCCCGGATCCGGGCCGGTCGGCGTGCGCCAGGCGCTGGTCGACTTCCTCCCCGGGCCGATCGTCGAGGTGATCGAGGTCGGCGACGAGGACGAGGCGCCGCTCTTCGGGCTGGTGATGCCCAAGAACACCATCGGCAGGGTCAAGTCGTTCCATGGCCACTTCGGGATGCTGGTGCGCGCCTACGCCTACATCCGCATGCAGGGCAAGCAGGGCATGCGCGCCATCGCCGACCACGCCGTGTTGAACGCCAACTACCTGCGGGCGAAGGTGCGCGAGACGTATCACGTCCCGTACGACCGTATCTGCATGCACGAGTTCGTCGCCGAGGGGCGCTGGGCGGATGCGCCCGATATCCGTGCCCTGGATGTCGCCAAGCGCCTGATGGACTTCGGCTTCCACCCGCCGACGAACTACTTCCCGCTCATCGTGCACGAGGCGCTGATGATCGAGCCGACCGAGAGCGAGAGCCTGCAGGTTCTGGACGCGTTCGCCGAGGCGATGATCAAGATCGCCGGCGAAGCGCACACGAATCCGGAACTGCTGCATGATGCGCCGCACCACACGCCGGTGGGGCGGCTGGACGAGGTCAAGGCCGCCAAGGATCTGGTGCTGTGCTGCCGGCCGGCGGAGATGGGTGAGCCGGCCAAGAAGGGCTGACGCTCGGCGAACCATGGTTCATGATCGTCGAGAGCGGCCCGTGAGGGCCGCTCTCGTGTTTCCCGGGTCCGGACCAAGGGCGGCACGATCACTGCAACCGGCTGCGCGGCGCCTCGCCCACGCCCTCGGGTGAGGGAATGGAAGTGTCGGGCGAAGGCGCCAGGGGAGAGGGCCGGGATTTCGAGGTAGAATCCGGCCCCCCAAGGAGAACGTCGCGTGAAGGTCGCCGACCCAGAGAGCCAGATCCAAGAGGTCCCACTGCGCGCGACGGTGCAGATCGTCCTGCCGGACGGCCGCGCCCTGGAAGGACCACGCGGCGCCAACCTGGCGGCGTTCCTCGCTCAGCCGAACTTGACCCCGGCGCCGATCGTCGGCGGCGTGGTCAACGGCGAGCTGCGCGAGCTGACCTACCCGATCGAGACCGAAGCGCGCGTCCGCCCGGTCACCATGGGCGAGGCCGACGGCATGCGCATCTACCGCCGGTCGTTAACCTTCCTGCTCGCCGCCGCGTTCGAGGAGCTCTTCCCCGAACTGATGCTCACCGTCGATCACTCCGTCTCCTCCGGCGGTTACTTCTGCCAGGTGACCGGGGGGTCGTTCGGCGAGGTCGAGCTGCGCGCCCTCGAGGCGCGCATGCGCTCCCTGGTCGAGCAAGACGCTCCCTTCGCCAAGGCGGAGTCCAGGACCGCAGACGCCATCACCTACTTTCGCGAGAAAGGCTACGACGACAAGGCGCGCCTGCTCGTCCATCGCCGCAAGCCCACGCTCGTGCTCTACACGCTGGGGACGCTGCGCGACTACCATCACGGCTACATGGTCCCATCGACGGGCTACCTGCGCTGGTTTGCACTTCGATGGGCCGACAACGGGTTCACGCTCCAGTTTCCCCGGCGACATAAGCCGACCGAGGTGCTCGCGCCGCCGCGCTACGCCAAACTTCTGACGGCCTTCCGCCTGTACGGCGACTGGCTCGATCGGTTGGGCATCAGCAGCGTCGGAGCGCTGGACGATGCCATCGTCGCCGGTCGCGGGCGCGAGATCATCCTGGTGGCCGAGGCGCTGCAGGAGGCGCAGATCGCCGCCATCGCCCAGCAGATCGTCGCTCGGCGCGAGGCGGCAAGTGTCATTCTGATCGCCGGCCCGTCGTGTTCCGGGAAGACCACGTTCTCGAAACGACTGTCAATCCAACTCCTGGCGCAAGGCGTCTCACCCTTGCCCGTCGAGCTCGACGGATTCTTCGTCGACCGCGAGCAGACGCCGCGGGATGAGAAAGGCGAATACGACTATGAGGCGCTGGGCGCCCTCGATCTGCCCAGGCTGAACCGCGACCTGGGCGCGCTGATCGCCGGCCAACCCGTCCGCCTGCCGCGCTACAATTTCAAGGCCGGGCGCCAGCTCGAGGGCGAGGCCGTTCGCCTCGGCCCGACGCAAGTCCTGGTCCTCGAAGGCATCCACGGCCTTAACCCTGACTTACTGCCCGAGATCCCCGCCGCCCGGACGTTCCGCATCTACGCCTCAGCGCTGACCCAGCTCAACCTGGACCGCTACAACCGGGTCTCGACCACCGATACCCGGCTGATCCGCCGGATCGTTCGAGACGCCGCACAGCGCGGCTACCCGGCGGCCGAGACGATCCACCGCTGGGAGTCCGTGCGGCGCGGGGAGAAGCGCAACATCTTCCCCTATCAGGAGAACGCCGACGTGACCTTCAACTCGGCCCTGGTCTACGAAGGCTCGGCGTTGGCGCCGCTGGCTGAGCCGCTGCTGCGCCAGGTGGCCTTCGGGACGCCCGAACACGTCGAGGCCAAGCGGCTGCTGCGCTTCCTGGAGTGGTTCCTGCCGGTGGACCCGGGGCTGATCCCGGACAATTCGATCTTGCGGGAGTTCCTCGGAGGCTCGATCCTGACCGAGTTCACCCCCTGGCAGCCCCCAGGCGCAGCCTAGCGCCGGGGCGGGGATTAGGACATTGTTTCTCGGACCTATTCGGCGCGATAATAACCATGCCTCAAGTGTCAGACTGGCCGGAGGGCGCCCCCGGGGCCACCTTCGGCTATTTGCGTCTTAATGGATGACTGAGCTAATCGGGCGCACACTGGGAAACTACACCATCCTGGATGCCATCGGGCAAGGTGGCATGGCGACGGTGTACCGCGCCCGGGACATGCGCGACGGGCGCACGGTGGCCGTCAAGGTCCTCTCCCCGTACATCGCCGCCGACCCCAAATTCCGCGGCCGGTTCGACCGCGAGGTCGATCTGCTGCGGCGCCTCGAACATCCCCACATCGTCCCGATCCTGGCCTTCGGCCAGGCCGACGGTTACCACTACATCGTCATGCCGTATCTCTCGGGCGGGACCCTGCATGAACGGCTTCGTCTGGGACCGCTGCTGCCGTTGGAGGGCGGGCGGATCGTCGATCAGATCAGCTCGGCCCTGGACTTTGCTCATCAGCAGGGCATCATCCATCGCGACGTCAAGCCGTCGAACATCATGCTCGACGACAACGGCCAGGCCCTTCTCACGGACTTCGGCTTCGCACATGTCCCGTGGGAATTGGCCAGCCTGACGGGTTCGCTGCTGATTGGGACGCCGGCCTACATGTCGCCCGAGCAATGCCGCGGCGAGGACGTCAGCCCGACGTCGGACCAGTATTCGTTCGGCGTCGTGTTGTATCAGTTGTGTACCGGGCGCCTGCCCTACGAAGCCGACACGCCGATGGGCGTGGTCATCAAGCAGGCCAGCCAATCGCTCCCGGCGCCGCGCCTGGCCAACCCAAACCTGCCGGTGGCCATCGAGGATGTGCTCATCCGGGTGTTGTCCAAGACACCCGCCGGCCGGTACGAATTGGTCTCGGCCTTGAACCAGGCATTTCAGGGGGCGCTCAAGGCATCCCTCGATCCGAGCGGGACCTACCGGCTGAAGCAGTTGCGCGCCGAGCAGCCGACGGAGACGCTGCCGCGGTCCGTCGTGGCTCACGCCTGGGTACGCGAGGCTGCGCGCCGGACACGCCGCTACGCCCCACTTCTTGCCGCCGTGTTCCTGCTCGGTTGCCCGGCCGCGGCGTGGGGCTTCGGCATGTTCCCGCCCGTGCTGACCGGGACCTCCGTCGCCCAGGCGAGCGGCCAGTCGGCCGAGTTCCAGTCGACGATTGATGCGCTTTCGACCCAGAACGCACCGGCCGCGGGGACGGCCTTCGTCCCCGGAGCGATTGAGACCTCCGTCTACGGCACCGTCGTTGCCATGGGCTTCCCGCCGGCGGACCTGGAGGCAATGACCCAGCAGGCGCTGCTGGCCGTCGTCGACGATGCCACCCTCGGCGTCACGCCCTCGCCGTCGATGACGCCCATCGGTTATCGGACCCCCACGCCGACATCCGGCTCGGGCGGTGGCCAGCCGACGCCGGTGCCCGGCCAGCCCAGCTGGACGTCCACGCCGACCGGTGTTGTTCCCACCTTGCCGCTCGGAGCGACGGCGACGGACATTCAGGTGCCGACCGACCGTACAAGCGTGCCGCCAACGAACACGCCCGCGCCGCCCACCAACACGCCCGCCCCGCCGCCCACCGATCCGCCTGCACCCCCGATCGATCCCGACAAGTGCAAGTCCGCTCCCAACCATCCGCACTACTGCACGCCTTCGCCCTGAGCGGCGAACTGCGCGCATCACTTCAATCGCGAACGCCAGTCTGTAAGTCACAGGGCCGCACCGCATGTCGGTAGGGCGCGCGACCGACAGCACGATGCGTCACACTCGGGAGCTGCAGCGAACCTTCCGTCCCGCAGTGCTGGCCGGCCGCCGGAGAGGGTGGTGATCATGTCGTTCGAGCAGGAGAATGCTCCGCGCCTCGCCGGCTCTGAGCGAGGCCAGTGATCGGTAGGGTCTTTTGAGGAGGATCGGAGGACATTGGCGGAAGGTCGGACGGCATCATCCCGGCCCCCACCGTTCCATGCTGACCGCTGATCGCTGACAGCTTACCGCAAGCAGCTAGAAACTTCCCAACCCCCATAGCGCCAGCATCCCAACGACAATCGTCAGCCACGTGCTGCGCGTGCGCCAGGCGACGAGCGTCGCCAGCAGGCCCGCCCACAGCCGGTCGTTGCCCAGCACGAGTTCGAGGTGCCCCGCGGGAGCGACAACCGCCGGCAGGATGATGGCCGAGAGCACAGCGGGCGGAACCAGCCGCAGGACGCGCCGGACCGCTTCCGGCAGTCGATCGGGCGGCACCAGGGCGATGAATGACAGCCGGATGGCGAAGGTTGCCAGAGCGCCGCCGACGATCACGATCCACAACTCAGGACGGGTCATCGGGAAACGTCCTCGGCCGTGGCGCGGGCTCGAGGCCGGATCTCGAGCAGCCCGCCTACGGCGACACCAGCCAGGATCGAGACCATCAGCCCGAGCTTGAGCGGCATGCCCGCCAGTGCGACGGCGAGCACGCCCGCCACCAACGCCGCTGCCAGCGACGGCCGATCGCGGACCTGTGGGACAAGGATCGCCAGGAAGGTCAAGGGCAGGGCGAAGTCGAGCGACCATCTCTCGGGGACGCGCGCCCCGAGGGCAATGCCGAGAAGCGTGCTCAGTTGCCAGAAGGCCCACAGCGTTAGCCCGGTGCCGAGGAAGTACCAGTGCGCGTGCTGCCGGTCATCCCGCCGGTAGCGCAGGGAAGCTGTGGCGAATGCCTCGTCGGTCAGCAGCCACGCCAGCGGCACCTTCCAGCGGAGCGACAGGTGCTGGACATGCGGGCCGAGGGCGGCGCTGTACAGCATGTGGCGCAGGTTGACGACCAGGATCGTGGCTACGATCAGCAGCGCTGGAGTCTGCCCGGCGACTAGCCCGATGGCGACGAACTGTGCGCTGCCGGCGAAGATGAAGAACGAGAAGGCCTGGGCCTCGAACGCCGGGATGCCGGCCGAGACCGCCAGTGCGCCGAAGATCAGCCCGAAGGGGACGACGCCGAGCAGCAGCGGAAGTTGATCACGCGCCCCGTCGAGGAATTCCCGGCGCGGGCTGAAAGGAGGACTCGTAGTCAAGCCAACCCTCGAGGCTGCGGTTGAGGCGCGGGGCACAGGCAGGCGAAAGCGAGCGCATGTCGAAGCGTGGCGGTTTCCGCATGATCCGAACGGACAAAGGTCGTCATCTGGTGGCCGGGATCCTCGGTCGGTGCGGCACGAACATCGGGTGGCACTGGATTCTGCCTCCTGTCGACGGGGCAATCATACCCAGCCGTGGCGCTCTTGAGAAGGAGGGGCTGCCGGGGCGAGCGCATGTCTCCCTCTCCTGTAGAGCCGAGCAGGTCCCCCGCTGGTTGGAGGAAGACGGCGGGAGTGAGGGGGCGAGAGACATCACCAAAGTCGCACGCCCTCACGCCGCGGTCGTTTCCTCGGCTGCAGTTCGGAGAGCGGGACGCTGCGCGCCAACCCCGCCAATCAGGAACTACAATGGAAGCGTAGGCGTTTACCGGTCGGGAGGAGGAAGCGCATGACAACCCCCCATCGCTGGCTGGTGGCCACAGGCCTCGTCCTTACACTGATCGTGGGCGGATGCGGCGGCCAGCCCGGACCTGTCTCCCTGGCGCCGACGGTGGAACCCGGGATGGTTCGCACCGTGCTCACACCCGTGGAGACCGACATCCTCCTGCTCGAGAGTTTCCCCGTTCAGGTACGGCTCTTCGTGGCGGGTGATCTTCCCAATCCCTGCGCCCGCCTCGGCTGGGCGGTGAAGCCGGGGGACGATCAGGGACGAATCGAGGTGGCGCTGTACACGGATCAACCGACCGGGACGGCTTGCGTCCAGGTGTTGGCGTCGTACGCGGAGACGATTCCGATCGGCTCCTTTGAACGCGGCTCGTTCGCCGTCTTCGTCAACGGCCAGCAGGTCGAAGAATTCGTCCTGCCCTAGGCCTGACCTTCCTCCCCTCTGACCCGCGCGCCTTCCATGATAGAGTCAGGCGATCTTGCCTGAAGCGGAGCTGCGCGGCATGCCCGGACTGGTGGGGACGACGCTCGACACGTATCGCCTGGTCGATCAGATCGGCCAGGGCGGCATGTCGACCGTCTACCGCGCCGTCGACAGCCGCACGCAGCAGGAGGTGGCGGTCAAGGCCCTCTCGCCGACCATCTCGTCCGACAAGCGTTTTGTCCGGCGCTTCCGCCGCGAGGCCGGACTGCTCTTCCGATTGCGCCATCCCAACATCGTCCCGGTCACCGACTACGGCGAGGCCAAGGGTGTCGTCTACCTGGTCATGCCCCTGGTGCTGGGCGACACGCTCCACGATCGCCTGACCCAGCAGAAGCTGTCGGTCCCGGACCTGTCCCGCTGGATCGGCCAGGTGTCCGACGCGCTGCAGTTCGCGCACGATCAGGGCGTGATCCACCGCGACATCAAGCCGGCGAACGTGATGATCAGCCGCACGGGGAATGCACTTCTGACCGACTTCGGCCTGGCGCGGCTGGTCGAAGGCTCGCATTCCCTGACCGGCTCGATGCTGATGGGCACGCCGGCGTATGTCTCGCCCGAGCAGGGACGCGGGCAGTTGCTCGACGCTCGCTCGGACCAGTACTCGCTGGGCGTTATCCTGTACCAGATCGCCGCCGGGCGGTTGCCGTTTGAGGGCAATTCGCCGATGGGCACGGTCTTGATGCACATTCAGGAACCAATGCCCCCACTGCGGCGGTTCAACAAGGACGCCTCGCCGGCGCTTGAACGTGTGATCGCCAAGGCCATGGCCAAGAATCCTGAGGACCGCTTCCCGAATGTGGCGGCGCTAAACGCCGCGTACCAAGCGGCGCTGATGAGCGGTGGGGAGGCCGAAGGTCAGGCGACGCAGGTCATCCCCGCGCCGCGCCGTGAGGCCGTGGGCCGTGTGCAGTCGCCCCGCCGCTCCGGCTCCCCCCTCGGCTGGGCGTTGATCGGCGTCCTGGGCCTCGCCGTGCTGGGTCTGGCGGCCGCCGTCGCATGGCCTGCAATGAATGGCAGCGGCTCCGGTGCGACCAGCCCGCCGGCGGTCATAGCGCCGTCCGAATCCCCTGTAACCGCACCCGTCGCCGCCCTCGCGCCAAGCCCGAGCCCTGAGCCGACGCCCGTCCCAACGGCGATAGTCTCGGACACATGTCCCATGCTCCAGCTTATCGGCTTCCAGCGCGAAGGCGCCAGGGCAACGTGGACAATCGACAACGCCACCGGCGCGGAGCTCTACCTGGAGGGCATTCCGATCCTGGAGTGGGAGGACGGCAACCCGCTGACCGAGGTGCGGATGAGCGGTCAGAAGATCCTGCCGCCTCCCGGCGCCTTGATCACCGGAGACGCGGCCTTCTCCATCCCGCGCGACGAGCGTACACGCGTCGCCGACCAGAGTGGGAAGGAATTCACGCTGGTGTTCACCTGGCCCGAGATCGACCCGCTGCTGCGTTTCGATCTGGTCTTCACCGGCGGCTGCAGCCTGTCCGTCCCCTGATCGGGCAGATCCCGCCGATCACCCCAAACCGCTGAGGCGGCCGCGCGCCGCCAGGAGAATCGTCCGATGCCCGACCCGCGCCTGGAGCAGTTGGCCCGCGTTCTGGTGAACTACTCGACCGAGGTCAAGCCGCGCGATCACGTCGCCGTGGTCGCCTCGCCGTTGGCCACGCCGCTGGTGCGCGAGATCGTGCGCCAGGTGCTGCGCGCCGGCGCCTACCCGTACCCGCTGATGGGCTACGACACCTACATCGGCTACTTCGGTTTCGACGACGTCTTCCTCACCGAAGCCAACGACGACCAGCTTGAGCATGTTTCGCGCATCGAATCGATGCTGCGCGGCGAATTCGAGGCGATGATCGTCCTGCGCAGTCGTGAGAACACGCGCAGCCTGGCCGGGGTCGATAACGAACGGAGGGCGATCCGCAACCGCGCCCATCTTCCCTTGCAGGACCTGTTCCGCCAGCGGAGCGCCCGGGGCGAACTGCGCTGGTGCTTCAGCCTGTTCCCCACGGCGGCGCTGGCGCAGGACGCCGAAATGAGCCTGGAGGACTACGAGCGGTTCGTCTTCGCCGGCATGTACGCCGACGAGCCGGACGCCGCCGCGCGTTGGCGGCAGCAGCGCGACGAACAGGCGCGGTTGGTCGAATGGCTGCGGGGCCGGAAGCAGGTCGTGGTGCGCGGGCCGAACGCCGACCTGCGCCTGTCGATCGACGGGCGCACCTTCATCAACTCGTGCGGACTGTTCAACATGCCCGACGGGGAGATCTTCACCGGCCCGGTGGAAGACTCGGTCGAGGGCACGGTGCGCTTCACCTATCCGGCGGTCGCCGACGGGATCGAGGTCGACGGCATCGAGCTGACCTTCGAGCGCGGCCGGGTCGTGCGGGCGACCGCCGCCAAGAATGAAGCCTTCCTGCTCAGCGGGCTGGAGACGGATGCCGGGTCGCGTTACCTGGGCGAGTGGGCCATCGGCAACAACGCGCGCATCAACCGCTTCACCAAGGACATCCTGTTCGACGAGAAGATCGCCGGCTCTTTCCACCTGGCACTCGGCGCCGGATATCCCGAGACGGGCTCGAAGAACCACAGCGCGATTCACTGGGACCTGATCTGCGACATGCGCCAGGGTGGGCAGATCCTGGTGGACGGTGATCTGTTCTACGACTCGGGAAAGTTCACCGTGTAACGGTCTCGGACACGGCGCCCAGCGGCGTCTATCCCTCACGCGTGCACACCGGATGAACGACATGACACGTGGCGTCGCCACGTGTCATGTCGTTGTGCAGACCTACCTGACAGGCGGAAAGCCACCTGTCAGGTCGTCGTGTCGAAGAGACGGAGAGTCACGGATCCGGCCGAAGGTGAGGAACTAGTCGGAGGCGTCCCTAAGCGGGATCGGGCGCCGCAGGCCGGCCGGGATCGGGGTCAACGCTTCGCTCGAGGCCGCGTCGAGTGCCGCCTGGAGGGCATTCAGATCCTCCCGAAGCTGCGCGAGGTCGACACCGCGGCACACGGCGGGAAGAGGCGCCAGCCAACTGCGCAAGCGGAGAAGCATCTTGCGCGCCCCGCGCAGATTGCCGCGTTCGAGGTGCAAGTAGGCAACGGCCACCTGAAGCAAGACGCGGTACAGCGCAAATTCCGGACCGTCGGTGCTCAGAACGGCGGCCTCGAGCTGCTCGTGCGCGGCGAAGAAATCCCCGGCCCGCACCAGACGGATCCCCTCCACCACGCGTGCATCCAGCTCCCCGTCGCAGCCGGCCTCGATCGCCGCCCGATCGGGTCGCACGGCATGTTCGGCCAGCAGGCCGGGAAGGGCGCCCAGAAATGCGCCGCGAGGCAGGACCTTCCAGGCGCCCAGCTCGCGGGCGCGCTGCAGGCTGCGCTCGTCGACATGAGGGCCGAATGCCAGCAGCGGGATCCGACGCGTAGCGGCCGAGGTGGTCAGGATCTGGATCCATCGAGCCCAGGGCAAGGCCGAGGAGCTCAGGTCGAAGACCATCAACGCCGGCTGCTGATCGACCACGCCGCGCAGGAAACGGGCGTCGCTGCCCTCCAGCGGCTCGGTGATCGGAACTCGGCGCGGGGCGGGATCCCCTTCGGCATCAAGCGCCTGCGGGTGATCGATAATGACCGGCGTCAGCCCGGCCGCGCGCGCTGCGTCCTGAAGTCGCGGGATCACGAAGAAGTCATCACACAGCAGCAGGACCGTCGGGTCGGCGCCGGCAGGTTCGCTCTTGTCGGTCATCGCTTGTGATCCATCCACCCATTCCTCCAACGCCCGCCGCGCGGCGCGCTGCCCGGCCGCGCATGTCCCGGCCGCGTTAGCCGCGACGTGGCCGGTGGTGAGGCCGCCTGTCAGGCCGGTTTGACGGCGCGGGTCGGCTCGCGCAGCGCCACGGCCACCAGGAATGCACCGAAGGCCAGGACGGCAGTGTTCAAGTAGAAGGGCATCGCCGGGCTGACCTGGTCGTACATCCAGCCCCCGGCCAGCGGTCCGATCGCCGATCCCAGGAAGTAGGCGAAGGTGTACAGGCCGTAGCTCGTCCCACGGACATCTTCGCCGGCGATGTCGGCCACGAACGCCCGTTCCGCCGGGATCGATGCGGCGTAGCCCGCCGATTCGACCGCCCACAGCCCGGCCAGCGCCGCCAGCGATCGCAGGTGGGGGATGAGTGCCGAGGCGGCGGCCCCGACCAGCAAGCCGAGGATCATCGGCTTTCGCCGCCCAAACCGATCGGAAACGATCCCCATCCGCGAAGGCAGGAACGAGCTGATCAGCGCGGCCGGCAGGTAGGCCAGGGCCAGTCCATCGACCTGGGCATGCAGCGAGTCCTGCAGGAAGATCATCAGCATCGGCCAGACCATGGCGCCCGATGCGCCGGTCACGAAGACGATGCCCATCAGCGTGAGCAGGCGGCGGCTCACGGCGCGTGAGGTTGGAGCATTGCCTGGCATCGACGGGCGCGTCTCGCGCGCCCCACGCCAGGCGGTGACGAGGGCGGCGATCGTCGTCACACCGTAGACGGCGAACAGGATCCACCACACGCGCCGCCAGTCCATGTCCCCGCCGCGCTGGAGGGTGAAGATGAGCATGAAGCCGAGGGTCGTTCCGAGGATCGCCCCGCGATTCGTCGCCTCATCGATCAGCCCGAAGCTCAGCCCGCGCCCGCCGGCTGCCGCCAGGTCGGCCAGCATGGTGAAGGCCGTGAGCCACAGGAAGGCGGCACCGATGCCCTGAAGAAAGCGCGCCAGGGTCAGCATCCAGACGGAGTTGGCGAAGGCGAAGGCCACTACGGCCGCCAGGTATCCGGCCAGGCCGGCGAGCAGGAACGGGCGGCGGCCCCACCGGTCGAGCGCGCGTCCGAGGAGCGGCCGCACCACCACGGGGACGATCGAGAAGGCGGAGAAGAAGGCGCCTACCTCGAGGGCCGAAGCGCCCAGCTCGCGCCCGTAGATCGGCAGGACGAAGGCCAGGATGCCGAACGGGAAGGAGACCAGGAAGACCGCGCGCCACAACGCGGCGAGGGTCTTCGAGGCGGTGGCAGGGGCGGGGGACGTCACGTCCGCAATCGTCTCGGCTTACAGCCTCGGCAGGGCGATGGTCTTCTGCGCCTGGTACTTGCCCTTCTTGTCGGCGTAGGAGGTGCGACACACCTCGTCGGCTTCGAAGAACAGCACCTGGGCGATGCCCTCGTTGGCGTAGATGCGGGCGGGGAGGGGAGTGGTGTTGGAGATCTCCAGCGTGACGAAGCCCTCCCATTCGGGCTCGAAAGGCGTGACGTTGACGATGATCCCGCAGCGGGCGTAGGTCGACTTGCCCAGGCACACGGTCAGCACGGTGCGCGGGATGCGGAAGTACTCGACCGTGCGCGCCAGCGCGAACGAATTGGGAGGGATGACGCAGATCTCGCCCTTGAAGTCGATCATCGACTTCGGGTCAAAGTGCTTGGGATCGACCACGGCCGAGTAGACATTGGTGAAGATCTTGAACTCGTCGGCCACCCGGATGTCGTAGCCGTAGGACGACACGCCGTAAGAAATCACCCCGTCTCGGACCTGGTCCTCGACGAAGGGTTCGATCATGCGATGTTCACGCGCCATGCGCACGATCCAGGTATCGGGCTTCAGCCCCATGACGGCCTCCAGCGATCAGGAAGTGGATGATCCTCGGTGCGGATCATTGCGCACCGGATTGGTCAGCAGGCCCAGGCCACCGATCTCCACCTGGACCTCGTCGCCGGCGGAGAGCAGCCCGACGCCCGAGGGCGTCCCGGTGAGCAGCAGGTCGCCGGGCTCGAGGGTCATGATGGAGGAGATGTAAGCCAGCAGCTGCGGGACCGGGAAGATCATGTCGCGGGTCGACGCCATCTGGCGCAGGTGCCCGTTGACGTGACAGGTCACCAGGAGGTCCGACGGGTCGAGGTGCGTGTCGATCCAAGGTCCGAGAGGGCAGAAGGTATCGAAGCCCTTGGCGCGCGTCCACTGCCCATCGCTCTCCTGCAGGTCACGGGCGGTCACGTCGTTGGCCGCGGTGTAGCCGAGGACATAGCCGGAGGCTTCCTCGGGACTGATCCAGCGCGCCCGCTGGCCGATCACTACCCCCAGCTCGGCCTCGTGCTCCACGCGCTGCGACTGCGGGGGGAGCACGATCGGTTCGCCCGGGCCGATGACCGCGCTCGGGGGCTTGGAGAACAGCAGGGGCAAAGCCGGGATCTCGGCGGCGTGCTCGGCGGCGTGCGCGGCGTAGTTGCGGCCGACGCAGATGATCTTCCCCGGGACGACCGGCGGGAGGAGTTGGACGGAGGCCAGAGGGCGCTCAGCCGACTCGCGCCGGAAATCGCTGAACGGCGAGCCGGTGATCAGCCCCACGCGGTCCTCGGACACCCAACCCCACGCCGGCCAGGCCTCCGGGTGTTCGCGGAAGCGGATGATTCTCATGCAGATCTCCCGACGGGCGCTTCAGGCCTTATGCGCCCACGCCAAATCATAATCGACCTGCCAGGGCAGGACGTCGATATCGTCCAGGCCGACGGATTCCAGGAACGCGGGGAAGTCCTTGCGCCGTACGGTGCGGCCGAAGATCCAGCGGGCGTCGCGGCTCACCCGGTTGGTGATCAACAGCCAGCCGCCGGGGCGCAGCACCCGCATGAGCTCCTGCACCGTTCGCCGGGGGTTCGGGGTGAATTCGAGCATTTCGAGCGAGACGACGAAGTCGAATGTAGCCTCCGGAAAAGGGAGCGGCAGCGCCCACCCGCGGACCCAGGCCACGGCGGGATGGGCCGTGAGACGGCGGCCGAGGGAAAGCATCCGACGTGAGGGCTCCAGGCACACCAGCAGCCCGTCGAGATCTGTCGCCGGGAGCAGAGCGCGGCCGGTGCGGCCGGTGCCGGCGCCAACATCCAGGAGCCGCGCCCCGGGCAGGGAGCCGATGGCGCCGGCCAGCGCCTCGCCCAGGAAGCGCCGCTCCCATCCGGGGTCGAAGTGCTTGATCGAGTCGTAGCGATCGGCGGCCAGGTCGTACATCGAGACGACAAAGCGCCGGCCCAGATGCGCGCCTTCGCAGATCCACAACTCCCAGACCAACAGCGCCGCGATGAGCACGAGGCTCAGGATCAACACGATCATGGAGCGGTTGCGTCAGACGAGATGGATGGGGGACACGCGGCAGGGTAGACGGGTCGTCCGGACATCGAGGGCTAGCGGCCGCCTTCCAGCAGGCGGTGGGTCATCTCGTTTACGCGCTCCTGAACAGGCCGGAACAGGCCGGGGCGGGCGTGCAGGAGCATGCGCACCAGGCCGTACACCAGCGCCTGGATGAGGATGGTTCCCACCGCAGGTTCCGGGCTGGCGTGAGCCGTGAGCAGCAGGTCGGCATGCTGCGCGGCCTGGGCGGAGGGTGATGCGACGAGCGCCGCGGTTCGGACGCCTGAGGCGCGGGCTTCGGCCATCGCCCGGGCGATGAACGGCGTCTGTTCGTCGACGATCACCGTCAACAGAAGATCGCCCTTGCGGACGCCGGCCACCGCCCGTGCCATCTCCGGCACGCCGTTGCCGGCGATGGCGATGGCGAACCCGGCCGACTCGAGCCAGGCCGCCAGCGTGCGCGCCGGCGAATAGGCCAGCCCTTCGGCCAGGACGACGATGCGCTTGGCGCCGTCGAGGGCGTTGAGGAGGCCTTGCGCTGCCTGGCTCGGGAACCCCCGGCGCGTCAGATCGAGCGCCTGCGAGACCTCGAGCAGCGCGGCGTCACAAGCCGCCTCCGCGGTCCCGGGCTCCGCTTGCGGGCGGGCAAGGAGCTGGTCCTTCACCTTCTGACGGATCTCGCGCTGCAGTTCGGGATACCCTGGATAGCCCAGTCGTTGGGCGAAGCGGACGACGGTCGCCGGATCGAGGTCGAGCGTGTGGGCGAGCTCGGTCGCGGTGAGGAAGGAAGCCTCGGCGTAAGAATCGAGCAGGTAATCGGCCAGGCGGACGAAGCTGGGGGACAGCCCGCCGCGTACTTCGCGGATGCGCTCTTCGTAGGTGGCCATCCTGCCACTCCAGATGGGGTCGGGGGCGGGAACCCCCGGGGCCACGGACTGTAGCACACCACGCCCTGCAACGCAATTCGGCTTGCAGACCGACCGACTTCCGAAGTCTGACGGACTCGGAAGTCGACCGGAATGCCGAGCGCGGCTATAATGCCGACGCGGGCGGATAGCTCAGCTGGTTAGAGCACTTCTCTTACACAGAAGGGGTCGCAGGTTCGAAGTCCTGTTCCGCCCACCAGGGGCGTCCCGGCGACGCCCCTTGCCTGTCCCGGCTCCGGGAGGCGAGAATGCGCGCGACGCATGCTGCCCTGCTGTTCGTGCTGTGCACGAGCTGCTCGCTGGTGTCGGCACCCGTGCTGACGCAGGTGCGGCCGTCCGTGACCGATCTCCCATCGACCGGGACGCCCGAACCGCCGGCTGCGGCCACCCAGGTCGTCACTTCCCCCGCACCCCCGACGCCGGAAGTCGATTGGCCGGACGACGAAACCCAGGCACTGGCGCTGCTCGAGACGTTCGCCTCCGACGCTGCAGATTTCCCCACCGCCACACGCTATTGGATCACGGCGAGTGTCACGCTCGACGCGGCCGTCACGCGGGCAGTGATCGACGGGCAAGTGCGCATCCGCTACACCAATCCGCTCGACCGCCCGCTCGAGGATCTGTCCCTGATGCTGTGGCCGAATGACGAGCAGTACGCCGCCGAGATGCAGGCCGGGCCGGCAGTCGTGGACGGCCGCGTGGTGGTCCCCGAACCCGAGACGGAGGGCGTCGGTCTGCGTGTGCCGCTGGGCCAGCCGCTCGCTCCAGGCGAAGTGGTCGATCTGACGGTCTCGTTCCGCGTTGTCACCACCGACCCGATCACCCTGGCCTCCCCCAAACGCTTCGGCGTCTCGGAGGGAATGCTGCTGGCGCCCACGTTCTACCCTCTCGTCCCGCGGCTGACGCCGGACGGCGAGTGGCAGGTCATGCCCGCGCCGCCCGGGGGTGACACCACGAACTCCGACATCGCGTTCTACGACGTCCAACTGACCGTTCCGGAGGAGCTGACGTTGGTTGCCACCGGTATAGAGCTCGAGCGGACGCCCGCGTCCGACGGGACGGTCGTCGTCCATTACGCCAGCGGCCCGGTCCGCGACTTTGCCTTCGCCCTGGGCCCGTTTGTGTCGGCCGAGGCGCAGGCCGGCGCGGTCGTCGCCCGGGCCTGGGCGCTGCCGGAGCACGCGGCGCAGGCCGAATCGCTGGCCGAGACGGCGGCGAGCGCCCTCCAGGCATTCGAGGCCTGGATCGGTCCGTATCCCTATGATGAGCTGGATGTGATCGACGCACCGGGGGCCTTCGGTGGGATCGAGTACCCCGGGCTGATCTTCATCGGCGTCGTGGGGGACCGGGCGGACGACGACGTGGTCATCCATGAGGTTGCCCACCAGTGGTTCTACGCGCTGATCGGCAACGACCAGCTCCTCGAGCCCTGGCTGGATGAAGGCGCAGCATCGTACCTGGAGACGCTGTACTACGAGGCCGTTGGCGATGTGCGGACGGCCACCCGCCTGCTGGACGAGGACCGGAGGATCCTGCGCGCCGTCGGGCGGACGGAAACGCCGATCGGCCTGGGGGTGGGTGAGTATTCCGAGCGAGCGTGACTACGCCGTGTTCGTGTATCTCAAGGGAGCACTGTTCTTCGATGCGCTCCGAGGCCAACTGGGAGAGCCCGGCTTCCGGACCTTCCTGCAGACCTACTTCACAGACTACCGCTACGGCTTCGCTACGGCGCGGGCGTTCCAGGCGACGGCCGAAGCGACCTGCGATTGTGACCTGGAGGACCTGTTCGACTTGTGGGTCTACCACGGCGGACCGCTGCCGATCCCGTAGGGTCCACGACCAAAGACCCGGCCCCGCCACTAATCGGGTCGTCTGCAGTCGGCGACGCCGCACCTGGCCAAACGCAGCCAGTCCCGACCGCTTGTCTGGATGACTCGGCGACGGTCACGCGGCCGGCGAACCAGGTTCTCTCCTCCATACCATTCGACACACGCCGCGGGTCGCGGGTGTCGCTTGACCAACCCGGTCACACGGGCCTACAATCGAGTTGTCTGACATCCTGATCAGACACGACCCAAGCCTCCGGGAGTGATATCCATGACCGACTTCCTCGTACGCGGCCGGCTGGCCGACCTCGACCCCGCGCTCCACGAACTGCTACAGATCGAATCCGAGCGCCAATTCCGCCGACTGATTCTGATCCCCTCCGAGAGCAGCTCGCCGTTGGCCGTGCGCGAGGCGCTGTCGTCTGCCTTCCAGAATATCTACGCCGAAGGCTATCCGGACGACGCGACCCGCACCCAGACCGAGGCCGAAATCCTCGATTACGAGCTTCAGCTGGCCGGCTACCGCCGCTTTGCCGACCCGCGCTACTACAAGGGCGTGGAGTACGCCGACATCGTCGAGGCGCTGGCCCGGCGCCGTTGCGCCGAAGCTTTCGCCGCCAACGGGCTGACGCCCGATGAGCTGTTCGTCAACGTCCAGCCGCTGTCCGGCGCGCCGGCCAACAACGCCGTGTACCACGCGTTGCTCGAACCCGGTGCGGTTGTGCTCGGGATGAACCTGTTGCATGGCGGCCACCTGACGCACGGATCGCCGGTCAACCGCTCGGGCAAGCTATACAAGGCAGTGCACTACAAGGTCGACCCGGCGACCGAGCGCATCGACTACGAGGCTGTGGCCGCGCTTGCCCGCGAGCACCGCCCCAAGATGATCATTGCCGGTTATTCGTCCTACCCCTGGTCGGTGGATTGGAAGAAGTTTCGGGCGATCGCCGATGAGGTCGGCGCCTACCTGCTGGCCGATATTGCCCACGTGGCCGGGCTGGTGGCCGGTGGCGCCTACCCGTCCCCGGTCGGGATCGCCCATGTCGTCACCTTCACCACGCACAAGTCGCTGTGCGGCCCACGCGGCGCGGCGATCGTCACCCACCTCGAGCCGCTCTCCAAGCTGCTCGACCGGGCCGTCTTCCCCGGCGAGCAGGGCGGGCCGCACGTCAACACGATGGCTGCCCAGGCGCTGACCTTCAAGCTCGCCCGCACCCCGGAATTCGCCGCCTTGCAGAAGCAGATCGTCGCCAACGCCGCCGCGCTGACCCGCGGCCTCGAACGCGCCGGGATGCGCATCTCCTTCGGCGGCACCGACACGCACATGACCAACGTCGACTGTAAGTCGGTCACCGGCCCGCTGGGGACGCCGCTCTCGGGCGACGTCGCGGCGCGGGTCCTCGATCTGGCAGGCATCGTCGTCAACCGCAACACCATCCCGGGCGACACGACCGCCGCCAATCCGTCCGGAGTACGCCTGGGGACGCCGTGGATCACGCAGCGCGGCTTCACCACCGGCGAGAGTGAGTCGCTGGGGACCTGGATCGCTGAGCTGCTCAAGGCCTGCGTTCCCTACGTGCAGTCGGCGCGCAAGGGGCCGCAGCCGCGCGCCAAGGTTGATTTCGACGTGCTGCACGCTACGCAGATCAAGGTGCGTGACCTGGCGCAATCCAAAGGCATCGACTTCCGCGCCACCAGCCACGGGTACCCGCACTTCGCCTACCCGGACGACCCGGCGCCCCGAGGCAAGTATGCCGTCCTGGAGCTGCGCGGCCCGCTGGCGGAGGACATGCTGCGCTGGGCGATCAGCGCTCGAACGGAGGACCTGAAGCCGGGCGTCTCGGCGCGCTGCACGCTGAGCGTCGCCGGCGCTCCCCTCAAGGCCGTCGTCACCCGCACGCTGGAGGCGTGGCAGCTGACGGTTCCCGGGGAGGACGCCCAGCGCGTCGCCACGTGGCTGCGCGATCTCTCGGATGGGTTCGTCGCCTTCGATGCCTCCGATTTCTTGAAGCGCATTCCCGGTCCGGTGGTGGTCACCCTCGCCGGCACCGTCCCCAAGCTGCCCGAAGGCTCGAGCGACGCAGGCGGCGACAAGCCGTGGTTCGTCGGGATGCCGGAGGCGAAAGGCCGCGCCCTGCCGCGCTTCAAGTGGGTCGAGCCGGCGGAGGGGGAGCCGAAGAAGACCGCCCTGCACGCCACCCACCGGGAGATGGGCGCCAGGATGGTCCCGTTCGCCGGCTGGGACATGCCCGTGTGGTACACGTCGGTCATCGAAGAACATCTGGCGACGCGCAACGCCGCCGGGCTGTTCGACGTCAGCCATATGGGTGTCTACCAGGTGGAGGGCCCGCAGGCGTGCGCGTTCCTCGACAGCGTGGTCACCAACGATGTTGCCTCGCTGGCCGTCGGCGAGTCGCTCTACACGCAGTTCCTCGACCCGGACGGGCAGGTCATCGACGACACGATGGTCTATCGTCGCCGGGAAGCGATGTACCTGGTGGTGGTCAACGCCTCGAACGACGACAAAGACTGGGCGTGGTTGAACGCCGTCAAGGACGGGCAGGTCCGCATCGACAATGCCCGCCCGTGGGCGCTGGCCTTCGGCCGCGACCTGCCGGCTTCGCAACCTGCGCGATCCGAAGGCGGGTGACGAACAGCGCGTCGACATCGCCCTGCAAGGTCCGAAGAGCCGCGACATCCTGCTGGCGCTGGGCTGCGATGCCGGAACGGCCCGCAAGCTGAAGAAGCTCCCCTGGGCGGGCGTGATGGAGGGCACCTTCGGCGGGTTGGATCTGGTGGTCAGCCGCACCGGATACACCGGCGAGCGCGTGGCCTTCGAGTTGTTCGTCCACCCGGAGAAGAGCGTGGCATTGTGGAAGGCGCTGTTCAAGGTGGGGGCGCCGATGGGGCTCAAACCGATCGGCCTGGGGGCGCGTGATTCCCTCCGCACCGAAGCAGGGCTGCCGCTCTATGGACATGAGATGGCCGGCGCTCTGGGCCTGGGTGTCGGGCACGCCGGCTTCGGCTCGTACTGCAAGACGAACAAGCCGTGGTTCATTGGCCGGCAGGCGTTTCTGGAACAGGAGACCGCCCGCGACGGCGAAGTGGTGCGCTTCCGCTTCAACGAGAAGGGCGTGCGCATGGCGCACAATGGCGACCCGGTGGTCGATCCGCGCGGCAAGGTGATCGGCACGGTCACGTCGTGCGCCGTCGACCGAGACGGGTACTTGCTCGGGCAGGCCTACCTGCAGCGCAAGTCGACCGCCGAGGGGACGCCTGTCGCCGTCTATCAGGGTGCGACAGCCGACCCGGTGAAGCCGGTCAAGCGACTGCGCACGGGCGATCGGACGCCGGTGCCGGCCGCGGCGACGGTCCTCACCCGGTTCCCGCGCTAGGCACTCCGGCCGCGCGTTCACTCTGGAACGAGAAGGAGCCCCACCCGAAGGTGGGGCTCCTTCTCAGGGAGAAGGATCTCCCGGCAGAACAAGACTAGATGTTGGCGACCAGATTGCTGAAGACGTTTCCGATCGCGGGCCCGAGCAGCGCCAAAATCACGATCACGACCACGGCGACCAAGACGAGGATGAGCGCATACTCAACAAGACCCTGACCACGTTCCTTCGGGGCGAACAACATTGGTGGATCCTCCTTTCCTTAAGTTTCGCCTGATGTGCGCCTCAGGCAGAGCGCAGGTTTGCAGCGAAGTCGAAACCCTACAGCAACAGAATAACACATCTGCCCCGCCTCCGGCCTTTCAGTTGGCTTACACCCGGTCTGCACGTCGAGTGCGCAGAAGCCGGGAAGCCTGGCGGCTGCATCGGAGAGGACCTTCGTACCATCGCTTGCACCATCTTGGACAGTCACCAGGGCAGAACGTGGCCCCTTCACCGCGCTCCCGCCTTCAAAAGCAAGGAGCCCCACCTTGCGGCGGGGCTCCCGATCAACGATCACGGCACGGACTAGATGTTTCCAACGATATTGCTGAAAACATTCCCGATCGCGGGCCCGAGCAGCGCCAGGATGACGATCACGACCACGGCGACCAAGACGAGGATGAGCGCATACTCAACAAGACCCTGACCACGTTCCTTCGGGGCGAACAACATCGGCGTATCCTCCTTTCCTCAAGTATTGCCTGCATTGCGCTTCAGGCAGAGCGCTAGGTTGCGGCGGAAACGTCCTTCAACGACCAGAGGATAGCACGCCCGCCGCGGGCTGGACCTTACGGTCCCCTTGCAGTCTCCGTGCAAGCCGCGTGCCACAGGGGTGGCTGGTTGCCGGCGACGCGCCCAGCACTGGCGTGCGCAACTGTCGCGTGGCTTCAACGAAGAGGACCCGGGTACTGGCGCGCAACTGCTCAGCGGTCTTCGGGCAGCAAGCCATGCCGGATGCCGGCGATGGTGGGCAGGCGGGCATGCCGGATCGGGAATCAGAGAGCCTTCTTGACCGCCGCCAGGACGTCGTCATAGCGCGGCTCGTCCCCGAATACCTTCATGTAGTCGACATAGGTCAGCTTGCCGTCACGACCGATGACGAACACCGCCCTGCGCAGGACCCGCATCTCCTTGACCCAGCAGCCGTAGCGTGGGCCGAAGTCAGAGTGCAGTTGGTCAGTCAGCGTCGTCACCTGGTCGATGCCGGAGGCGACGCACGAGCGCTTCAATGTGAAAGGCAGGTCGGTGCTGATGACATAGATCTGGACCGCGGGCCCGAGGCTGGAAGCCTCGGTGTTGAAGCGTCGGATCTCCCGGTCGCAGACACTGGTTTCGAGGGACAGCACGGCGGCCAGGACGATGACCTTGCCGGCGCTGGCCTTCAGCGGATGTACCTCTGCCCAGTCGTTGCCGACGGCAACGAATTCGGGCGCCGAATCGCCCGGCTTAAGGTCCGGGCCAATGACTGTCCGGTCGACACCATCGAACTGGATCAACCCAAAACGCTCGTTGGTCATAGGGTCTCCTTATGAATCGATCTGCGGCGGGAGGACGAAGACCGGCCCGCAGGCTCAGCCCTTCGTGATCATGCTGAGGACGAAAGCCAGGACGACCAGAAGGCCAAGGGACATGAACAGCACACGCTGCCAGTTGATCCGGCGGCGAGGTCGTTTGTTGGCGGAGCGAGTGCGCTTGGCGGCCATACTGATTCTGCAGGCTTCCGCGATGGTAACACGGCGGGGAGAGCCTGTCCAGCTATGCTCCTATTGCCTCTCTCGGTCGGGCCGGTATACTGGGGGGAGCCGGAGAGAGGAGACATGGCCATGACGTTTCTGGATGTGCTCGACATCGCGGGGTACGTGTTCAGGTTCCTGGGTGCGCTCGTGTTTGGGCTGGGCGTTGGCTGGCTGACCATCCGCATGGTGAAGCAGGAGATGGTGGCGTGGCAGCTGCTGGTGGCCGTCTATCTCGGGCTGTTGGCCAGCTTCGTACTTCTGGGCCACTGGGTGGTCGGCGGGGCGACTTTGGGAGCGTACGGGCTGGGCGCCGGCGCCGGGCTGCTGATCTGGGGGATGGTGCAGCCGAGATCCAAGGAAGACGACGAGTCGGCAGCAGAGAGCCGAAAGCGGAAGTAATCCCACTCGGGATGGAACTCGTGCGAAGGCGGCGCCCGGAAGGGCGCCGCCTGTTCATTGTGACAGCATTGCCCTGTGCAGTGCAGGACCCCCCATCTCACTCCGCTACGTGGGCGCATCCGCCAGCTCACTGACGTGGCGACGCCCCCCGCCGCGGGCCGATGAGAGTCTTTGAGAGTCTCCGCGGTTTTCTGGAAGCCGGCCGTGGTCGTCTGACAGACGCGACCCGCCACCATGGCGCCCAGGCAGACAGCTCGCAGTCCGCCAAGGCGAGCTGCCCAACGGAGGCTCCAATTCCTGATCCAGCCGAGTCACAAGTTGTCCCAATCTCAAGAACTCCGCGCTCAGGCTTGAGTCGATGGGCGGTGGAGAACCCAAAGGCGTTCTCTGGGCTGTGGTTCGCGGCTGCCGCCGGCCTGCTGGTGGGTCAGGCGCTATTCGCCCTGCCCGTGCTGGTGGCGCAGGCGCGCTTGATCGGAGGACTGGCTGCCTGGCAGTGGGGGGCGTTCGCCTTGGCTTACGTGTACCTGGCTCCACTGTTACTGGCCCTCATTCTGGGAAGCCTGCTCGGTGGGGTGATCGTCGTTCCGGGTTTCCCGGATGGATGGGCCCCGGCCGCGCGAGGGATGCTGGTCGGGGTAGGCAGCCTGGTGATCTGGCTCCTGGTCGGCAGCATGATGGTGCGGTTGATGCCAGGCTACGCTTCGGCGGCTGGTGCCGAGGCACCGCCCGGCGCAGCGGAAGCGATCGGGCTTGTCCTTCTGCCCGTCCCGTTCCTTCTGGTGGCCGCAGTCGGCGCCTGTGCCGGGTTCATGCTTCACTCCCTTGTCCCTCAAGCCTCGAACACGACGATTGCAGAAGGGCGGCAGGCAGTAGAAGTACACTCCAGGAGGGCCGGATGAACAGCCTCCCGCAGAGGAACCCGCGCCCGGAGTGTTGGAGAGAGGGGCTCGTGGAACGACATCAGGGGTCGCGGGTTTCCGACGCGGAGACCTCAGCGGGCCCGACGCCCATTCAAGCTTGGCGCGCCTGGGCGGATTGTGGCGACGGCGGGCAAGTCCACCTGATCCTCGACCGCCAAGCCCAGCAGCTGTGGCTGCTGCCCTCAGACGAGTCACACATCGATCCAAGGAGCACAGGATGACTAACTCGAGCTCTTCATTGCCCGGCGCCGGTGAGCCGGTGCCTCAGGTCGACGTCTTCCGTCATCCCCTTCGACTGAGCCTCGCCGCGCTGGCGCTCGGATTGGCGGTCGAGATCCTGTTCTACGCCCGACCCGTCGGGATCTCCTTTCCCATCTGGGCCGCCCTCGTCTGCCTGGTGGGGGTCGGGATGGCATGGGCAGAGTCCCGCCGGCCGGCCGCAGGTAGTCTCTGGCTCGTCGTGCCGATCGTGGGCTTCGCCGCGCTGGCTTTCGTGCGCCTCGAACCACTGACTCTGTTCCTTAACATCGTCGTGGTGCTTGCGCTGCTGGCCTTCTGGGTGCGCACGTTCCGGACCGGCAGGCTGCTCGCCTTCGGCTGGGTGGACTACTTGGTCGCGATGGCCTGGGTTCCGCTGGAAGCGCTCCTTCGCCCGTGGCAGGTGCTCTCGGCCGCCAACCGTCAAGCTCTGGGAGACCGCGGCGCGAACAGCCGGCTGGTGGCCATCCTGCGCGGCCTGCTCCTGGCGCTGCCGATCCTGGTGGTCTTCGCCGCGCTGCTGACGGCCGCCGATCTGATCTTCGCCGACTACCTGCGCCGTGCGCTCGAGTGGCTCGACCTCGAGCGCCTGGCCGATCTCGCCCGCCGGACGGTCGTCGTCCTGGTCTGTGCGATCTTCTTCCTCGGCGCGCTGGTTGCGGCGCTGCGCGACCCCGGGGACCGAAAACTGATCGGAGAACACAAACCGCTTCTGGCGCCGTTCCTGGGGTTCACCGAATCGGTGGTCGTCCTGGCGGCGGTCGATCTGTTGTTCGCATTGTTCGTCTTCATCCAGATCCGCTATCTCTTCGGAGGCGAGGCGAACATCACCGCCTCAGGGTTCACCTACTCGGAGTATGCCCGGCGCGGGTTCGGGGAACTGGTGGCGGTCGCCTTCCTGACCCTGGCGCTCATCCTTGGCCTCGGCGCATATACGCGCCGGGGAACGCGAGGACAGCAAGGCTGGTTCCTCGGCCTGAGCGCCTTGATGGTAGCGCTGGTGGGTGTGATCTTGACCTCGGCCTTTATGCGACTGCAGCTATACGAGGCGGCCTACGGATTCACCCGCTTGCGAGCCTATACCCACGCCGCGATCCTGTGGATAGGTGTTTCCTTCCTGCTGTTCCTGGTGACGCTCCTCGCCGGTAACCTGCGTGCCTTCGCGCCTGCGGCGGTCGGCACCGTACTCGGGTTCGCCCTCACGCTCAATGTCCTGAACGTCGACGACTTCATCGTGCGACGGAATACAGAACGCGCCCGCGCCGGCAGTGAGCTCGACATCGTGTACCTCACGGGGTTGAGCGAGGATTCCGTTCCGGCGCTGGCCGCACTGGCGGGGGAGGCGTCGCCGGAGATCCAGAAGGACCTGCTGCCGCGGCTGGCATGCCAATTGGCGTCCCTCGATCAACGCGCTTCACAGGCTTGGCCTTCCACGCACCTGTCCGTCCTCCAGGCGCGATCGGCGCTCGAGCCGTGGCGGGCGATCCTGTCGGGATATCACGTCGACAGCGAAGGGCCGCGCTACGGCTGGACGGTCAGGGACCCGCGGGGAAAGACCCTGGGCTGCTTCTATCCGGTCTACGACTAGCGCGGCAAGCTCAAGGGTTGGTCGAGAGGCGCGGCAGTCGCCGTCTTGATCGCCCGCTGGCGAGGGAGACCCCGCAGCTCAGGCGCGACAGGCGCGCGGCGCAACCGCTCGGCCCGGCAGATGGGCGACCGCGGCGCCGAGGCTGCGCGCGTCCGCGTCGACATGAAAGCGGACTGCGGTTAGCCGCGGGCGGGAGCCTGGGCGACGATCCAGGCAGTCGTCGCCTGGCGATGGACGCTCACGTCGGCGCCGAGTGCCCGGAACCCGGATGCGATCTCTTCGGCGCGGCGGAAGCGGCTGCGCATGAGTGTCAGCCGCTCGAACAGCGCGATCGCCCACACGCCGACGCGATCGATATCCGGCTCTTCGACGACGACCCGGCCGCCAGGAGCGCACACGCGTATCAGTTCTGCCAGGCTGCGCTCCTGGTCCTCCAGATGATGGTAGGCATCGACCATGATCACGCGTGCGAATGACCCCGGGGGGAAGGGCAGCCGTTCGGCGTGACCTGCGGTCAGGCGCAGGCCCGATTTGGCGCGCGCGTGCGAGAGCATCCGCCAAGACTCATCCACCACCACGACGTGCTCCGCAAGGACGGCCAGCCCCTGGGCGATGCGTCCTGTGCCACCCCCCACGTCCAGCAGCCGACCACGCGTCGGTAGCCCGGCCAGGTCCACCAGTCGACCCAGGTCCGGGGGTCGGATCAGCCGGTCGTAGAGTGGAGCCAGCAGGCCGAAATGGTCAAGACCGGGCATCGTAGGGACGGCTCCTTGGCGCCGCGGCATGCGCTGGCGCTCCGGCGCCTCTGGGTTCCAACCGGGCTGACCCCGGGGCATGGCTAATCCAGACAGAGGCGGCGCGGACAGGTGAGATCTTATCAATTTTGACCAGAACGCTTCGCCAGTATCGGGGACCGGATACCCATGATTGACTCGAAACTCCAGCCATGCTAACTTTGATGTACATTCCCAACAGTTCTGAAGTGAAATATGTCGGAAATCGACGAAGTCGATCGCCGAATCGTCGACCTGCTCATCGAGGATGGGCGGATGCCGTGTGCCGAGATTGCACGCCGGCTGGGGGCGGTCTCGGAACGCGTTGTCCGCTATCGTCTGGATCGGATGATCGCCGCCGGGTTGGTGCACGTCGGCGCCATCCCGAATCCACGGGCGCTCGGATACGGCGTCACCGCCGACGTCTTCATTCAAGTCGATGCCGCCAGCATCCTCGACGTCGCCCGCAAGTTGACCGAGTACGAATGCGTCAGCTACGTCGGCTGCTCGATGGGGGAGACCGACATCAGCACGCAAGTCGTGGCTCGAGACAATGCCGAGGTCTATCGGTTCACCACCGAGGTCATCGCCAACATCCCCGGTGTGCGTAAGACTTCCACCGTGATCGTTCCCATGGTCCTCAAAGACGTGTATCAGTGGCGCATCCCAAGATCCGGTTGCATGGAGAAGCCCGTCCGGGAAGACAAGGCCGGTGGGGTGAATTGATTCGGCGCTGGAGAGAACACCGCGTGGCTGCGGAAGGCGGGCCTTGGCGGTCCACCGGGCCGGAGAACGGCAACCCGGAACACGAGAACAATTCTTGACGCGGGCATCCGCGCTGCGAACACCTGAAGGCTTCAGAGGAGGAGCATGATGGCACAATCCGGATCGAACGTGGCCGCCGTGGAGATTGTCGCCGAGCGACGCAAGCTCAAACGCGAGCTGACCCTCTTGCCCCTGTTCGGCCTGATCTACTTCACCGTCTCGGGCGGGTCCTTCGGCATCGAGGCGCTGGTGGGGTGGTCGGGGCCCGGGTTGGCGATGCTGCTGATCATCATCACCCCGCTGATCTTCAGCCTGCCGAACATGTTGATGGTGCGCGAGCTCAACTCGATGATGCCGGTCGAGGGCGGCTACTACCACTGGATCAAACAGGCGTTCGGTCCCTTCTCCGGCTTCATGGCCGGCTGGATGAACTGGATCATGTCGTTCGTCGACGTGGCCATCTATCCGGTGCTGGCCGCCTACTACCTCGGGTACTTCTTCCCCGCGATCCGGAACGGCATCACGCTCGGCGGTCTTGAGTTGAGCGGCGGATTCATGTCGTTCCTGGTCGCCGCCATCATCATCTGGGCCATGTCGGCGCTCCAGGTGCGCGGCGCGCGCCTGGCCGGGCTGACCACCAGCTGGCTGGGCGTGCTGGTGATGGCGCCGCTGGTGGTGATGACCGTCCTGGGATTCATCGTCTGGATCCAGAGCGGCACGACGGCGTCGCTGCCGTTCCTGCCCGAGGGCGAGACGCTGGGGGGCGCGCTGAGCGTCGGGCTGTTTGTCGTGATGTGGAACTACATGGGCTGGGAACTGCCGGCGGCCGCCGGCGATGAGATCGTCAACCCGCGCAAGACCTACCCGCGCGCCATGCTGCTGGTCTTGATCGCCGCCGTCGCCACCTACGCCCTGCCGACGCTGGCCGGATTGTACGGGGGCGGCGGTGAGGGCGGGCGCTATCAGGCGTGGGGGATCGAGGAGTACGCCGACGGCGAGGGCGTCGGCGTCGTCCTCGAGGAATACGGGGTGGCGCCCGAGCAGTACGAGGCCTGGGGCGTCGATCCGACGAGTGCCGTCGGATGGGAGTTCCCCGACATCGGACATGCCATTGCCGCCAAGCTGACCGGCCCCGACAGCGCCCTGCCGCGAGTGCTCGGCGGGTTCCTGACCGTCGCCGCCGTGCTGAGCATGATCGGCCTGTTCATCGGCAACAGCCTGGGCGGATCGCGTATCCCCTTCGCGCTGGCCGAGGACGGGATGATGCCCAAGTGGCTGGTGCGTGTCCACCCGCGCTACGGCACGCCCTGGGTGGCGATCCTGGTCTGCGCCTTTGCCTTCACGCTGTTCTCGCTGCAGGCATTCGCCTTCCTGGTCGTCGTCGATGTCTTCCTGCAGACGCTCGTGATCCTGGCGGAGTTCGGGGCGATGTGGAAGCTGCGCATCACCCGGCCCGACCTGCCGCGCCAGAAAGTGCCCGGCGGGTGGCTGGGGATGCTGCTGGTGACGCTCGGGCCGACGGCGATCATCCTGCTGGCCATCTACAGTCAGATCCAGGAGGAAGGCCTGAGCTCGCTGTGGCTGGCGCTGGCGGCCATGGCGATCGGCGCCCTGTTGTATTTCCCGATCCGGCGGACCCTCAAACCGGGGGTGCCGGACGTCGATCCATTCAACCCTGAGGGCGCAGACGCGTAGCTGTGGCTTGAACCTGACTCGGGACGAGGGGATCCCTCGCCCCGGGGGCGATGGCACGAGGGCCCTCGAGCCCGGGAGGCAAACATGAGAGTGCTACTGGTAGGGACGGGGGGCGTCGGCGAAGCGATCGCCGTGGTGGCGCAGAAGGCTCCATGGCTGGAGCGCATGGTGCTGACGGACATCAATCCCAAGCGCTGCCGTGAGGTGCGGGGCAAGCTGCGCGACCCGAAGAAGTTCCCGATCGAGGCGATCGACGCCGGCAACAAGGCGCGCATCGTCGAGCTGGCGCGCAAGCACAAGGTCGACCTGATCATGAACGCCGTCGAGCCGCTGTTCAACGAGAAGATCTTCGACGCCGCGTACCAGTACGGCTGCACCTACATGGACATGGCCATGACGCTGTCGTCGCCGCATCCCACCCGGCCGTTCCAGGAGCCGGGCGTGAAGCTGGGCGACTACCAGTTCGAGCGCGCCGAGAAGTGGGTGAAGAAGGGTCTGCTCGCCCTGCTCGGCATGGGGGTCGAACCGGGCATGGCGGATGTCTTCGCCAAGTACGCCGAGAAGCACCTGTTCGACGAGATCGACGAGATCAACGTGCGCGACGGCGCCAACCTCGAGGTGCGGGGCTACGAGTTCGCGCCGAACTTTTCGATCTGGACCACGATTGAGGAATGCCTCAATCCGCCCATCATCTGGGAGAAGGCCCGTGGCTGGTACACGACCGAGCCGTTCTCCGAGCTCGAGACCTTCGAGTTCCCGGAGGGCATCGGCGCGCAGGGGTGCGTCAACGTCGAACACGAGGAAGTGCTGCTCGTGCCGCGCTGGGTCAAGTGCAAGCGGGTAACCTTCAAGTACGGCCTGGGCGATGACTTCATCCGCGTGCTCAAGACGATCAAGATGCTCGGCCTGGACAACAAGAACCCGATCAAAGTCGGCGGCGTCAAAGTCGCCCCACGCGATGTCGTTGCCGCCTGCTTGCCGGACCCGGCGCACCTGGGGGACCGCATGTTCGGCAAGACCTGCGCCGGGACGTGGGTGAAAGGCCGCAAGGACGGCACGACCGCGTCAGGTCTACCTGTACCAGGTGGCGGACAACGAGACCTGCATGAAGAAGTATCGGGTGCAGGCGGTGGTATGGCAGACGGCGGTCAACCCGGTGATCGCCATGGAACTGCTCGAGGCGGGGATCTGGAAGGGCGCCGGGGTCTTCGGGCCGGAAGCCTTCGATCCCGACCCGTTCATGCAGCGCATGGCCCAATATGACTTCCCCTACGGGATGAAGGAAATGGGCTAACGCGGATAGCCGTCTGGCGGGCGGGCCGCGGCCCGCCCGCCTCCTACGGAGGCTCGACGTGCCTCAATCGCTCGACGATGCATTGACATACGCCGACCGCTGGGTGGAACTGATCCACCAGCCTTCGGTGCCGGAGTCCTTGGGCAAGCAGATCATCGAGGAATCCAAACTCAACTTCGCCGAGTACTTCAACCGCGGCTGGCTGGAGTACCGCAAGTCCGTGACCGAGGCGGGCGACTGGGCGGCGACCGAATGGACGGGCAGTGGGGCGCTGTTCCGCGACGTCCTCGGGCGGGAGTACATCGACTGCCTCGGCGGATACGGCCTGCTCGTGCACGGCTGGGCGAACCCTGAAATCGTCGACACGGTGCGCGCCCAACTGACCCTGCGCACGCCCGATGCCCAGCCAGGAGCTGATCGACCCCCTGCGCGGCGTGCTGGCGCGTTTGATGGCGCAGATCACGCCGGGCGATATCAAGTACAGCTTCTTCTGCGCCAGCGGGACCGAGGCCATCGAAGGCGCCATCAAGCTGGCCAAGCTCTACACGCGCAAGAGCGGCTTCATCGTCGCCGTCAAGGCCTTCCACGGTAAGACGATGGGCTCGCTGTCGATGATGGGCAAGGCCGACTACCGGCAGCCGGCCGGGATCCTGTACGGCGGGCCCGTCTACCACGTGCCCTTCGGGGAGGCGGATGCCGTGGAGCGGCAGCTCGAGATCTGCCGGACGGTCGGGGTCGACATTGCCGGCGTGCTCATGGAGCCGATCCAGGGCGAGGCCGGAGCGATTGTCCCGCCGGACGACTACTGGCCGCGGCTGCGCGAGCTGACACGCCACTACGGCGTCCTGCTCATCGCTGATGAAGTGCAGACCGGGATGGGACGGACCGGCAAACTGTGGGGCGTCGATCACTGGGAAGTCGTCCCGGATATCCTGGCGGCGGCCAAGGCGCTGGGCGGCGGCGTGATGCCGATCAGCGCCTTCTGCGCGACGGAGGAGATCTGGCAGGTCATGATGCAGCCCAACCCCTTCATCCACACCACCACCACCGGGGGCGGGGCGTCTGGCCTGCAGCGCGGCGATCGCCGCCATTCGATTCACGTTGCGGGAGAAGCTGTGGGAGCAGGCGGCTGCCAAGGGTGCCTACCTGATCCCGAAGCTGGAGGCGCTCGCCGCCCAGTATCCGGAGATCTACGACCGTATCACCGGCCGCGGCCTGCTCATTGGGATGCACTTCCACAACCCGGAGATCGGCTACAAGGTGGCGGCCGGGCTGTTCAAACGCGGCGTGTTGGTCGGCGGCACGCTCACCAATGCTCACACCGTCCGCATCGAACCGCCGCTGGTCATCCCGTTCGAAGTGCTGGATCAAGTGATCGATCGCCTGTCCGACACGCTGGTGGAGTTGAAGAAGGCGCTTTAGGTCGCCCCTCGCGCCTGGAGTGCCTTTCTGCCCGGCGTGAGGGAGATGCTTGACGACAGGCCTGCCGCTCCCGCTTGCGAACCGGGCCGAGCCGCCGGATCCGGTGGTGGGTACGGCGGGCGCGCGACGAGACTGGCAAGGAGAAGGCCGTGACGAACTTGCACGACAAGAGCATCGCCATGCAGCGCCGGGCATCAGCCGTGATGCCGCTGGGAGTCCACTCCAACTTCCGCTACTGGGGCGAGGGGATCACGCCCTATGTCCAGAAGGCCAAAGGCGGCTACCTGTGGGATGTGGATGGGAACCGGTACATCGACTATCGGCTTGCGTTCGGTCCGATCATCCTCGGGCACGCCTACCCGGAGGTGGATGCGAAAGTCCACGCCGAGATCGACCAGGGGTCGCTCTTCGCCATGACCGGCGAGCTCGAAGTGGCGGTGGCCGAGATGATCGTCGCCATGTGTCCGGCGGTCGAGATGGTGCGTTTCGCATGCTCGGGGACCGAGGCGACGATGCACGCGCTGCGGGTCGCCCGGGCGTACACCGGCCGGGAGAAGATCGTCAAATTCGAAGGCAACTACCACGGCTTTCAGGACTACCTGCTTTTCTCGACCTATGCTCCTTCGGAGACCTACGGCAGCCGGCGCAGCCCGATCCCCGTGCCGGCCAGCTCGGGTCTGCCGAACTGCCTGCAGTCGCTGATCGTCACCTTGCCGTTCAATGATTTCGAGGCGCTGGAGAACGCGCTGAGACGCGTCGGCCACGAGATCGCCGCGATCATCACTGAGCCCATGCAGGACAACTGCGGCGCGATCGAGCCGCTGCCCGGGTTCCTGCAGTTCGTGCGGCAGAAATGCGACGAGTACGGCATCGTCTTCATCCTGGACGAGGTCAAGACCGGATTCCGCATCGCGCGCGGCGGGGCGCAGGAGGCCTTCGGATTGCAGCCCGACCTGGCGACCTACGCCAAGTCGCTGGCCAACGGCTACCCGCTGGCGGCACTGGGCGGAAGGCGGGAGATCATGAGCCTCATCGGGCATGGGGTCTCACAGGGGGGGACGTTCAACAACAACAAGCCCGGCGTGGCGGCCGCCTATGCCACGCTCGACTTGCTCCAGAGGCACCCGATCCTGGAGACGATCGCCCTGCGCGGTCGACGGCTGATGGACGGCCTGAAGCAGGTGTTCGAGGCGGCGGGCCTGCCGGTCTCCTTTCGCGGGCATCCGTCCATGTTCTCCTTCGCCTTCGGCGTAGAGACTGTGACCTGTCAGCGGGAGTGGGACGCGTCGGACAAGGAGTTGTACCTGCGCCTGGTCGAGGCGGCGATGGAACGCGGGGTCATGCCCGATCACGATCCGCGCGAGCCCTGGTTCCTGTGCTATGCACACACGGATGCCGACATCGACGAGACGCTGAACGTGATGGCGGATGCCGCCCGGAGCGTCAGGAAGTAGGCGGCGTCCGCACGGCGGACACTCACATGCTTGCGGAGGGGAAGGTGGCAGCCACGACAGCGATGAGCTCTGAAGAGATGGTGCGGATGAACCGGGAATACACCCTGTTCTCCTGGTCGATCCAATCGGCGACTGCGCCGATCCCCATCACCCGGGCCGAGGGCATCTACTTCTGGGACGCGGACGGGAAGCGCTATCTGGATTTCTCGTCGCAGCTGATGAACCTCAACATCGGCCATCAGCACCCGAAGGTGGTTCGCGCAATCCAGGAGCAGGCCGCCCGGCTGTGTTACGCCCATCCGGGCATGGCCACCGAGCCGCGCGGGCTCCTGGGGAAGAAGATCGCCGAGGTCGCCCCCGGAAACCTGAAGAAGACGTTCTTCTGTCTGGGCGGCGCGGAGGCGAATGAGAACGCCATCAAGATCGCCCGCTTCTACACCGGCCGGCACAAGATCCTGGCCCGCTACCGCTCGTATCACGGCGCCACGCAGGGCGCGCTGGCGCTGACCGGGGACTACCGGCGTCTCCCGGCCGAGCCGACGATCCCCGGCGTGGTGCATTTCCTCGATCCATTCTGCTACCGATGTCCCTTCGGCTGGACGCGGGAGACCTGCCACCGCGAGTGCATCGCCCACGTCGAGGAAGTGTTGTCTTATGAAGGAACCGACCGCGTGGCAGCGATCATCATGGAGGGCGTCACCGGGACCAATGGGCTGATCGTGCCGCCCGACGACTACTGGCCCCGGGTGCGCGAGATCTGCGACCGCCATGGCATCCTGCTCATCTCGGATGAGGTGATGAGCGGCTGGGGCCGCACCGGGAAGTGGTTCGCCGTCGATCACTGGAACGTGGTGCCCGACATGATCACCACCGCCAAGGGCATCACCGCCGGCTACGTGCCCCTCGGGGCGGTGATCGTCAGCCAACCGATCGCCGACTACTTCGAGGACAAGATGCTCTGGTGCGGGCTGACCTACAGTGGCCACCCCCTGGCTTGCGCCGCGGGCGTCGCCACACTCCAGGCGTACGAGGACGACGGCCTGCTCGAGAACGCCGCGCGGGTCGGGAAGCACCTGGGCCGGCGGCTCGAGGAGATCAAGGCCCGGCACGCCTCGGTGGGTGACGTGAGGTACATCGGCCTGTTCTCCGCCCTGGAGATCGTCAAGAGCAAATCCACCCGTGAACCCATCGACCCGCTCACCGAAGTCGGCGCATTCCTGCGCAGCCAAGGCTTGTTCACCTTCATCTTCCACAACGTTGTCTTTGCCGTGCCGCCGCTGTGCATCACCGCGGCGCAAGTGGACGAGGGCCTGGCGATCATCGAGCGGGCGCTGGAGATCACCGATGCCATCGCCACAGCCTGAGGGCATCCCGGGACAGGTGCTGAACTTCATCGACCACGCCTGGGTGGCATCCAGCGGCGGCGACTTCGTCGACGTCGTCAACCCGGCGACGGCCGAGCGGATCGGGCGGACGCCGCTCTCGACGGCAGCCGATGTGGCACGCGCGGCCG
This sequence comes from uncultured Chloroflexia bacterium, assembly GCA_963777165.1. Lineage (GTDB taxonomy): Bacteria > Chloroflexota > Anaerolineae > Anaerolineales > E44-bin32 > DYJB01. Next base: position 59,608 of record CAVZPO010000022.1, on the reverse strand, counting down.
AGGCGGCGGCGCGGGCGCTTCCGGAATGGAGGCGGACGCCGGCCCCCGAACGCGTCCAGTACCTGTTCAAGCTCAAGGCGCTTCTGGAAGAGGATCTGGAAGGGCTGTCGCGCCTGATCACGATCGAGTGCGGCAAGACGCTGGACGAGGCGCGCGGCGAGATGCGCCGGGCGATCGAGAACGTCGAGATCGCCTGCGGCATGCCGATCCTGATGCAGGGCTACCACTCGGAGGACATCGCCCGCGGGTTCGACGAGACGATGATCCGCCAGCCTGTGGGCGTGTGCGCCGCCATCTGTCCCTTCAACTTCCCGGGCATGATCCCGTTCTGGTTCATGCCCTACGCCATCGCCTGCGGCAACACCTACATCGTCAAACCGTCCGAGAAGGTGCCGCTGACGATGCAGCGCATCTTCGGCCTGATCGAACAGACGGGCGTCCCGCGCGGCGTGGTCAACCTGGTCAACGGAGCCGCTGAGACGGTCGATGCGATCCTGGATCACCCGGCGATCCGCGCGATCAGCTTCGTGGGCTCCACGCCGGTGGCACGATACCTCTACCGCCGCTCGGCGGAGCAGGGCAAGCGTGCCCAGTGTCAGGGCGGGGCGAAGAACCCGCTGGTGATCATGCCGGACGCCGACCGGGAGATGACGACCCGGATCACTGCCGACAGCGCCTTCGGATGCGCAGGGCAGCGCTGCGCCGCGGCCTCGGTGGCCATCACCGTCGGCGAGGCGCGCGAGTGGTTCCCCGAGATGATCTGCGACGCCGCCGCAAGCCGGGTGACCGGCTACGGACTGGACGAGGGCGTGCAGATGGGGCCGGTGATCTCGCCGGAGAGCCAGCAAAGGATCGAGGGGTTGATCGGCGCTGGACTGGCGGAAGGGGCCGGGTTGCCGATTGATGGGCGCCGGCCGCGAATCCCCGGGTACGAGCGGGGGAGCTTCGTGCGGCCGACGATCCTGACCGATGTGCCGCCGGCAGGGCAGCTGGCCACGACGGAGATCTTCGGGCCGGTGCTGGGTGTGATGCACGCCGCGACCCTCGACGAGGCCTTGGGGCTGGTGAACGATCGCCCGCACGGAAACATGGCCTGCCTGTTCACCAGCAGCGGCGCGGCGGCGCGCCGGTTCCGCTACGAGGCCGAGGCCGGAGACATCGGCATCAACGTCGGGATTGCTGCGCCGATGGCCTTCTTCCCGTTCAGCGGCTGGAAGGAGAGCTTCTTCGGGGACCTGCATGGCCAGGGCTGGGATGCGGTCGAGTTCTTCACGCAGAAGAAGGTAGTGATCGAGCGCTGGCCGAAGGAATGGTCGCGGACCTTCTGAAGCCTCGGCGGCCTGAAGGAGAGGGTACGCATGGAACCTGAAGGTCTATCGCACCTCGCCCCCGTGTGGAACCGCGCCTGGCCGCTGGTGGTCGATCACGGCGAGGGACCGTACCTGATCGATACCGCCGGCCGACGCTATCTTGATTTCACCAGCGGGATCGGGGTCACCAACACCGGCCACTCCCACCCGCGCGTCGTCCAGGCCATTCAGGAGCAGGCCGCCAAGCTTCTCCATGGACAGGCAGCGTTGGTGGCGCATCAACCCATGTTGCGCCTGGTCCAACAGCTCCTGCCCATTGTGCCGAAGCCTCTGGACACGTTCTTTTTCACCAACTCCGGTGCCGAGGCCATCGAAGGCGCGGTGAAGCTGGCGCGGCATGCCACCCGGCGGCCGAATGTGATCGTCTTCCAGGGGTCTTTCCATGGCCGCACCAACGCCACGATGGCCATGACCACCTCGAAATCGATCTACCGTTCCGGGTATGCCCCCCTCGCCAGCGGTGTCTTCGTGGCGCCTTTCCCCTATGCCTACTACTACGGATGGGATGAGGCGACGACCGTTCGCTTCTGCCTGCGCGAGCTCAAGCTGCTGCTCAAGACCCAGACCGCGCCGGACGAGACGGCCGCCATCGTCATCGAGCCGATTCTCGGTGAGGGCGGCTACGTTCCGGCTCCCGACGCGTTTCTCCAAGGGCTGCGTGAGGTCTGCGATCACTACGGCATCCTGCTGGTGGCGGATGAGGTGCAGGCCGGTTTCGGCCGGGCGGGCAGGTGGTTCTCGATCGAGTACAGCGGTGTGGTCCCGGATATCCTGGTGATGGCCAAAGGGATGGCCTCCGGGATGCCACTGGCAGGATTGGCGGCCCGGCGGGACCTCATGGCGAAGTGGATCCCGGGCTCGCACGGCGGCACCTACGGCGGCAACGCCGTCGCCTGCGCCGCTGCCGTGGCGACCATCCAGCTCATGCACGACGAGAAGTTGATCGAGAACGCCGCCGCCATGGGAGAAGTGCTGCTGGGTGGTCTGCGGCAGCTGCAGAAACAGCACCCGGCGATCGGCGATGTGCGCGGCCGCGGCCTGATGATCGCCAGCGAATTCACCGACGCGCCACGGCGAGCCGTGGACCGATCGCGCCAAAGCGGTGGCCAAGGCCGCCTACCAACAGGGGCTCCTGCTGCTCACCTGCGGATCGTACGAAAACGTAATCCGCTGGATCCCGCCGCTGGTGGTCAACGCCAGCCAGATCGAGGACGGGCTCGAAAAGTTCCAGGCGGCGCTGCAAGCCTAGGTAGAATTGGGTCACGGGTACAGGAGGCTCCGATGCCAGACGCACGCACCGGCCGGATTGCACACGTCGATCTGACGAACGGCGTGGTGGAGATGGAGACGCCGCCCGAGTCGTTCTACCGTCGGTACTTCGGCGGCTCGGCGATGGGGATGTACTACATCCTCAAGCACACCCGCCCCGGCATCGATCCGCTCGGTCCGGAGAACGTACTGACCATGTTTGTCAGCCTGCTGACCGGGGCGCCGATCTCCGGGCAGAGCCGCATGTGCGCCAACGCGCTGTCGCCACTCGTCGACGGCATCGGGGATGCGCAGAGCGGCGGCTTCTTCCCGGCCGAGATGCGTTTTGCCGGCTTCGACGGGTTGGTGATCACCGGAAAGGCGGCATCCCCCGTCTACCTGTGGCTGCACGACGGGCAGGCCGAGCTGCGGCCCGCCGATCACCTGTGGGGCAAGACGACGTCCCAGGTGGACGAGGCGCTCAAGGCGGAGCTCGGCGATGACAAGATCGAAATCGCCCAGTGCGGGCCGGCGGGGGAGAAGCTGGTCCGGCTGGCGGCGATCATCAACATGGCCAACCGCGCCAACGGGCGGACGGGCTTGGGCGCAGTCATGGGCTCGAAGAACCTGAAGGCCGTCGTGGCACGGGGCAAGAGCAAGCGGCTGGATTGGGCCGATGCCAGGCGCATCAGCGCGATGGCGAAGGCCGGGGCTGCCGACATCGAGAACAACGGTGACGTCCTCGGGCTGCAGAAGTACGGCACGGCTGGCGTCGTTTCCTTCCAGCACTTCAGCGGCACCCTTCCGACCTTCAACTACAACGCCGGGCAATTCGAGCACTTTGAGGGCTTGCAGGGCGAGACGATGGCCGACACGATCCTCAAAGCCAACGACACCTGCTATGCATGTGCCGTACGCTGCAAGCGCGTCGTGGAGACGGAATGGGAAGGGACCCCTGTCGAGCGTCGCTACGGCGGTCCGGAGTACGAGACCATCGGCACCTTCGGATCGTACTGCGGCGTCAAGGAGCTTGAGGCGGTCTCGCTGGCGAACCAGATCTGCAATGCGTACGGCCTCGACACCATCGGCACAGGGGCGACTGTCGCCTGGGCGATGGAGTGCTACGAGAAAGGCATTCTGACGGACAAGGAGATCGGATTTCCGGCACCTTTCGGCGACGCCGGGGCCATGATCCGTCTGACGCAGGGGATCGCCCGGCGGGAGGGATTCGGAGACCTGCTGGCCGAGGGCTCGCAGCGTGCGGCGGAGAAGTTGGGGAAGGGGGAGGCACTGCTGATCACGGTCAAGGGCGCCGAGGCGCCGGCCCACATGCCGCAGGCGAAACGTTCGCTGGCGGTGATCTATGCGGTCAACCCCTTTGGCGCCGACCATCAGTCCTCCGAGCATGATCCGATGATCGAGGAGGGTGCCTCCGACCTGTACATGGGCCGGCTCAAGCTGATGGGCTTTGACCATACGCTGGCGCCGCGTTCCCTGGATGCAGAGAAAGTGCGCTACGCCCTCAAGGGGCAATACTTCTACTCCTTCCTCGACACGGCGGCTCTGTGTCAGTTCGTGTGGGGGCCGGCCTGGACGCTGTACGGTCCCCAGGAAACCGTCGAGTTCGTGCGCGCCGCCACCGGGTGGGAAGACTTCACGCTCGACGAGCTCTTGGCGATCGGCGAGCGACGCCTGAACATGCTGCGCGCCTTCAACGCCCGCATGGGCATCGGCAAGGAGGCCGACCGGCTGCCGGACAAGTTCTATCGTCCGCTGACCGGCGGAGGCCCGACGGACGGTGTGGCGCTGACGCATGAAGAGGTCGATGGGGCCCTGCAAGAATACTACGCGCAGGCCGGTTGGGATTCGAAGACCGGGAACCCAACGGTGGAGACGCTGAGACGACTGGACCTGGAGTGGGTCCTCTGATGCCGTGACGGTAGATCCCACGTCAGGGCTTCCTGCCCTGACAGGATCAGACCTGGACGTGCCGGGGTGTGAGAGGAGCGGGTATGGAGGAGCGGGTCTGGCGGGTGGATATGGCCAACAGGCAAACAGGCCGCGAACCTGTGCCTCCGTCCTGGCAGCGTCTCGGGGGACGCGGCCTGATCGCCCGGATACTCATGGACGAAGTGCCCCCGCGCTGCGACCCGCTCGGCCCGCGCAACAAACTTGTCTGGGCTCCGGGCTTGATTGTCGGGCACATGGTCTCGTCGTGCGACCGCATCTCCGTCGGCGCCAAGAGCCCGCTCACCGGCGGCGTGAAGGAGAGCAACGCCGGGGGCACGACCGGATTGCACATGGTCTCCCTCGGCATCAAGGCGCTGGTGCTCGAAGGGGGCCTGCCCTCCGACGGGTGGTGGGTGCTGCACGTGAGCAAGGACGGATTGCGCTTCGAGCCGGCGGATGACCTGGCCGGGCTCGGAGCCTATGCCGCGGCGGAGAAACTGCGTGGCCGCTATGGCGACAAGGTCGCCCTGAGCCTGATCGGCCCCGGTGGAGAAATGCAGCTGCTTGCCTCCGGCATCCTCAACCTGGACAAGGACCGCGAGCCGTCGCGGATCAATGCCCGCGGCGGCATGGGCGCCGTGATGGGCGCCCGTCGGCTGAAGGCGATGGTGATCGACAGCGCGGGCGGGGAGAAGCCAACCCTGGTCGACGCCGCGATGTTCAAGGCCGGGCAGAAGCTGTACACGCAGGCAGTGATGGCGCATCCCCAGACGGCCCTCTACCGCGATTACGGCACGGCGGGGCTGGCGTCGATGACGCATGGTTTCGGCGCCCTTCCCACGCGGGGCTTCTCCACCGGGGACTTCGAGGGGATCGACAAGATCAGTGGAGAGGCGTTACGCGACCTGATGCTGTCGCGCGGCGGAACGAGCGAGCCGTCTCACGCCTGCATGGCGGGGTGCGTGATCCAGAGTTCGAACTGCTTCGGGGGTCCGCAGGGGGAGAAGATCGTCTCACCCCTGGAGTACGAGACCATCGGGCTGGTCGGCGCCAATCTGGGAATCGACAACCTGGACGACATCGGGCGCCTGAACTGGGAGATCAATGACCTGGGGCTCGACACCATCGATACCGGCGCGGCGCTGGGCGTTGCAGCCCAGGCCGGGCTGATGACCTTCGGCGACGCGGCCCGGGCGACGGAGTTGTTGGGAGAGATCCGTCGCGGCACACCGCTCGGGCGAATCCTGGGATCGGGCGCGGCGGTCACCGGGCGCGTGCTTGGCATCCGGCGCGTCCCGGTCGTCAAGGGGCAGGCGATGCCGGCGTACGACCCGCGCGCCATCAAAGGCACCGGTGTGACCTATGCCACCTCGGCCCAGGGTGCGGACCACACCTGCGGCCTGACGATCCGCGCCAAGATCGACCACCTCGACCCGAAGATCCAAGCCGATGTATCGCGTGCGGCGCAGATCAACATGGCCGGGTACGACACGCTCGGCGCGTGCATCTTCGGCGGCTTCGGCTTCGCCAAGGCGCCGGGCGCCATCCGCAACCTGATCAATGGTCGGTATGGCTGGGGCGTCGGCGATGACGTGCTGCAGGAACTGGGGTTGGAGACACTTCGGCTGGAGCGCGCCTTCAATCTGGCCGCCGGCTTTGATGCCTCGGATGACCGCATTCCAGAATGGATGACTCAGGAGCCGTTGCCGCCTCACAACAGCGTGTTCGATGTCGACGATGCCGACCTGGATCGGGTGGCCGGATGGTCGTGACGGTCCGTCTGCATACGACGCTCCGGCGGGAGACGCCGGATGGCATCGTCGATCGGCTGACGCTGGACCTGGCGCCCGGGGCGACGATGCGTACGGTGGTGGAGGCGCTCGACGTCTCGCTCCGCGACGATGCCATTCTGTTGGTCGTCAACGGCAAGATCGCCGACGTCGACACGCCGCTTGCCGAGGGTGACGAGGTTCGATTGATCCCTGCGATGTCGGGGGGTGGTCGGCACGCGTAGTCGGCGCAAGATACCAGGTGAGTAGGGAACGACACGGGGCCGCGCGCGGCCCCGTTGGCTTCGTTCAGGCCAGCGTGCGGGTGAAGATGATCAGGTCGTCGCCCGGAGCGTAGAACTCCGGGATCGTCGCGGCGAGGGTGTAGCCCAGGCGCTGGTAGAAGGCCCGCGTGGGGGCGTACTCGCCGCGCCCCGAGGTGTCCAGCACGATCATCCGACCGCCCTGCTTGAGCACCTCATTCTCCGTCTGGGCCATGAGGGCGCGTCCGACACCTTTGCCTTTGGCCCCCAGGCCGACTGCGATCCAGTACAGATCGAAGGTCCCCTGCGTGAGCGGTGTGGGGCCATAGCAGACGAAGCCAAGCAGCTCGTCATCCTCCATCGCACTCAGGAAGAAGTAGCCGTTGGGATCCTCATCCGCCAGATAGGACTCGAGCAGCTCGGCCACGGTGGCCGCTTCTTCCTGGGAGAAAAGCGGCTCTGCTCCGGCCAGACGGAGCAGAGCGTCGGCATCTTCAGATTGCGTGGGGCGAATGTCGATCACGGCCGCGAGGCAAGGGCCATCTTGAGGATCGTCAACACCATGGACGGGTAGGTATGGCCGGCGGCCCGGGCGGAGCGGAAGAACCCCGCGTCCGGAGCCAGGTCCGGGTTGACATTCACTTCCAGGATGTAGGGCTCGCCGTCGCGCAGGCGCATGTCGACCCGGGCGAAGCCCTTGATGCCCAGCAATTGGTACGTGCGGACGGCGGCATCTTCGATCCGCGCCTGGTCCTCGGCAGATAGGCGAGCCGGGCAAACGCCGGGCGTGTGCTGATACTCGGGCGAGGCCTCAACCCATTTGGCGTCGAAGGTCACGAACTGGCGCAGCGGGTCGTGCGTCCATTCGAAGAGGATCTCGGAGATCGGCAGGACTTCGGGCTGGCCGTTGCCCCACAGGGCGACGTTGATCTCGCGGCCGACGATATACTCCTCGACCAGCGCAGGCTGATGGTAGGTGCGCAGGACCAGGTCGATCTGAGCCTGGAGCTGCTCTTCGGTCTGAGCGAGCGAGTCCTGGGTCACCCCGAAACTGCCGCCCTCGGCCACCGGCTTAACGATCGCCGGGAGCGGCACCTGCAGGTTGCGATCGCTGCGGCGATGGAAGACCTGGTAGCGCGGCGTCTTCAAACCGTTGCTTTCGAGAAGCCGCTTGGCCACCATCTTGTTGCCGCTGCGGCGGAGCGATTGATAGCTGCCGCCGGTGTGGATGTATCCCATCGACCGAAGCAGGCGCGGCACTTCCGCCTCGCTGAACCCACGTCCGCCCAGGCTCTCGACCAGGTTGAAGACGACCGAACGGCGCGAGTCGAACGGGCGCATCGCCGAGGTGACGTCGTCCCACACCGGCGCCAGGTGCACCGCGCCGACTTCTCCCTCCAGCGCCTGGGCCACGTGACGCGCGACCTGCTCGGTCTCTTCGTCGGCCAGCAGGTCCTCCGGGCGTCCGCGCTCCAGCCCGAGGGCCAGGCTGTAGAGCACGACCACCTCGACGGCGCTCAGATCGGTGATGCGCCGCGGTAGACGGCGCTGGCGCGGTCGTGGCTCGACCAGGACATCGGGAAGGAAAGTCGGATCCGTCGCAGCGAGCTCGAGATTCTCGAGTCGCGGGTCGGCCGATTGTGTCTGCGTTAGGGTTCGGCGAGTGGGAGTCGCGCGGGCCGTCACGCGGCGAGCTTCGCGCGCGCTCGGAGGCTCTTCAGAGTCGGGCTCGAGATCCTTGGGGGAGGGCGTCGCCGGTGTTCTGGCGACCTCAGGTCGCTGGCGGGCTGACATGGTGTACGGATATGGCTCCCGGCGGTAGGCGGTTCAACGTTGTTTGCCGACCGTCCGTTTCTAATTCCTTTGCAAGTTTACCACGACATTATGGCTAGGTCAAGCATTCTAGGCTAGCCCTTGGCTCCTATTCACGACCGCCGACCACCCGTGGCGGTCATATCGATAACGACGAGTTGACCGAGAATGCGCCGCTGCCTGGGGAAACCTTAAAGGCGGGTTTGCGCCCGATTCCTTTAAGATTCAAGACGCGGGCACGTTGTGGTCCGACGCGCGTAGCTTTAAGGAATCCGTTGGACCGGCGGAACCTTTTCCAGGTCAAGACCGGTCCTGCGTCCGTCTCCGCCCACGCGCACGGAGATCAGGTGAACATGATCCCGGCGCCCCGTGGAGATGAGTTTGTCGCTGCGATTGATTCCATCGGTCGCGTGCTTCGGCAAGCCGCCGCTCGGTCGAGGACCCGCAGCCATCGGTGCGCACAGAGTCGGGCGGCAGGCCGCAGAGTCGCTCGGTGCGCACCGGACCCAGGATTGGCCCGCACTTGGAGTGCCTCGCGACTTAAGGTAGAGTGGGGGCGAATGCCGCAAGGAAGGGGCCCGTAGGCGGAGAAGACGAGGTCGCTGCCGCGACAGTGCCGAAGAGTCGGCGAAGGGGAGTTGAGAATGGAATCGGTGATCCTGGAAGAGTGGTTTGCCGTTACGCCGAAGGTGTTGTACCGCGCCTGGCTGGACAGCGAGGCGCACGGCGCATTCACCGGCGGGGAGGCTGAGATCGATCCTGTACCGGGCGGCGCGTTTTCGGCCTGGGACGGATACATCAGCGGGACGACGCTCGTGCTGGATCCGCCGCAGCGGATCGAGCAGTCGTGGAGGACAACCGACTTTCCGCCTGATGCGCCGGACTCGCAGCTGGTGCTCGAGCTGCACGCCGAGCGCGGCGGCACCCGGTTGGTCCTCCGTCACACGGAGATGCCTGAGGGGCAAGGCGCGGAGTATGCCCAGGGTTGGATCGATCACTACTTCGAGCCGATGAAGGTCTACTTCCGAACGGCGCGCTGAGAACTGACCCCTCCAGGAGCCTTCGATGGACCGACGGATCGCGATCCTAATCTCAGGCGCGCTCGCTGTCGGGTGCCTGGCAGGATGCGCAACCGCCCACGCGCCATCGACGCCGGAACTGCAGTCCGCCCCGAGCGGTGGCGACGGGATGAAGCTGACGGACACTGCAGACGCAAGCGTCACTTCCACTCCCGTGCCCACCTTGGCGCTGCAGCTCGATGCATTTGAGGACGGCGGCGCGATCCCGAACCGCTACACCTGCAGGGGCGAGAACGCCTCGCCCTCCTTCTCCTGGTCCGGCGTCCCCGCCGAGGCACGATCGCTGGCGCTGATCGTCTACGACGCTGACGCCGGTCCTGAGTTGGGCGCCGGGACCGATTTGGGTTTCATCCACTGGATGGTCTACGCTCTTCCAACAACCTCCACCGGGTTACCGGAGGGCGCGACGGGCAACGCGCAGGCGTTGGACGGCGGGATCGAAACCCCCAACGACTTCTTCACCGCCAACGGGGGCACCTTCCCGGGTGGGGCGGTGATCCGCGGCGCAGGCTATGACGGACCTTGCCCGCCCGACGAGCACACCTACGTGTTCCGGTTGCTTGCGCTGGACGAGCCGCTGGCATTGCCGACGGGCTCGCCTCCCCAGGCGGTGTTGGCCGCGCTGGAGGGGCACGTCGTAGCCACAGCCGATTGGACGGGGACCTATGCGCCCGCTCCGTAATCCGATCGCTACGGGGGCGGCGGATGCGGCACACCCGGGGCAGCCGGAGATCTGCTTGGGGGCGCCAGAGGGGACGGGTGATGAGTTAACTTGAACTGGCCGTGTTGTTTGTGGCACTGGCGCTGGTATTGCTCACAGGCCGGCGTGCGCTCCCGCCTCTCCTGATGCGCATCCGACCGGGGATGCTGCGCTGCTGGTTCTTGCCCATCGATCAGGAGGCCAAGGTCCTCGGGGACTCGCCCGCGCTGGTGGAAAGCCTGGACCGGCTGAAGCGGCTGCACTACTTCCTGCTCGGCGTGAAAGTCGAGAAGCTGCCTTGGTGGGGGCCGGAATTCCGGGAGGTGGCGCTGGCCGCCCGCGACCACACAGCCTTCGCCTCGATCGTCCTACAACCTTTCGGTGCCCCGGCTTCCGTCTATCTCTACACGCCGCTGCGCGGCGGAGGCATGGTGTTCACCCGCGATTACGCCGGGGGAGCCCAGGTCGAGGATGAATGGCTGTCGGTCCGGAATGTCCCTACGGAGGACCTGGAGCGATTGGCCGGCGCGCATCATGATCGCGTCGAAGACATGCGTCGCCGCGGAAGGGAGCTCGAGGTCCGGGCCACGCAGGCGGGACGGCAGCAGGCGACTTATATCCTTCTACGCCTCCCGCTATTACCGCAAGACCAGCACTCCTTTCCTCCTCCCGCCTCTGCTGAGTTTCTGCGCTTCGATCGGGCTGCTCCTGTGGGCGGTCTTTACTCCATTCGTCGACTAGACGGCACTCAACGCTCCGGCACGCGAAGAGACGTCACCTGACAGTTGGCAGCGCCAGCTGGCAGGTGATGACGTTCAGGCGGGAAGCCAACTGAGATCCCTCAGGTGAAGAACATGCGGTGGATCGCGAACGTGGGCCTATGGGCCCGCCCCGGATCCGCCGGCGCGTGCGGCCAAGCGTAAGGGCGCGGTGCCGCTATCCGCCTTGTTGCTTCAGCGCCGCAGCGATGGTTTGGCCCCAGGCGCGCACCGCCTCAAAGTCGCGGAAATCGCCGATGGGCGCCTTGACCCCCTTGAGGATGAGCTTCTCGGGCAGGTTGAGCTTCGCCGGATCCAGTGCGCCGTGGAACAAGGCCGTGTCCCGCGCGTGGATGCGTTCGGCGATGGGCTTCTGAGCTTCGGGGAACTTCCACCCGCTCGTCAATTGCACCGGGTCGCCCTTCCCGGAGGGTCCACTGGAGAACAGCCACACCGGCCGTTCGGACAGCGCCTTCTCGTGCGCCACCAGGAACGCGACCGCCTCCTTGCGCCACTGACCCACATACACGGCGCTGCCAAGGACGACAGCCCGATAAGTCGCGACGTCCTTCACACGATCGACCTGGAACACATCGACCTTCAGCCCAGCGCTGCTCAGCGCGTCGCCAATGGCCGCGGCGATCTCCTGCGTGGCGCCGTACTTGGTGGCATAGGCCACCAGAACCTTGCCTTCCATCATCCCATCCTCTCGCCTGGACCTGGGACCGGCGGTGGACCGGACGGCCTTTCGCCCCGGCCGAACTTGAATCGGGGAGGAGCCCACGGGCAGAGTATCGCGACGCCGGTTCAGCAGGCAGTGACGAATGTAACCCGGGCTGAACGCCACGACTCCACGCACCGCATCGCCCACCTGCGAGTGCACAAGTCCGTGTGCCGGCTCCCCGGACGACTGCGGTGCCCGCCGCTGGGTCAAGACCCACTTAGACGTCGTCCCCGGAATTGCGCCTGCCGTGGCCGGCAGTTTCCGTCCCTACAACTCCGCGTGTTGCTCGAGGAATACCTGAACCTGCGCCAGCGTGGGGAGTGCTTGCCGTCCGCCGAGCGACTGCGCGTTGAGCGCTGCCGCGGCGCTGGCCAGCCTGGCCGTCGAGGGCAGATCCAGCCCCTGGATCAGCCCGCTCAAGAAGGCGCCGTGATAACAGTCTCCACATCCCGTCGTGTCGACGACTCGGACCGGGAAGGCGGGCTGATGGAAGCGCGTCCCGTTCTTCGAGAACACCCAACTGCCGCGGGCGCCGTCGGTGATGGCGACGATCGCCGGACCTGCCGATAGCAGCGCGGGACCGGCCTGCTCGGCGAGCTCCTCGCCTGTGTGTTGAGCGGCGAACTCGCGGGCGACGATGCAGACATCGCTAAGCGGGATCAGTCGACGCGTTTCCTCACGGTACCGCCCGGCGCCGCCGTCGAACGACACCTGGACGCCATGCCCACGGGCATACTGGCACGCCTGAAGGCATGCGTCGCCGTGCCGGCCGTTGACGTGCAGGTAGGCGGCCTGTTCGATGGCCGTCCACGGGACTTCATCGACCGAGAGTTCGGGAGCAGTGCCCGGGGACCACACGATCGTCCGCTTTCCCGTCCCCGCGTGCACCAGCACGACCGCGGTGGCGGACGTGCATCCTGGCCGCAGCCGGAGGAGTTCGGTGGACACCCCTTCACGCGCGAACCCGTCGTGGATCAGGCGGCCGCGCCAATCATCTCCCACGGCGTCGATCATCGCCGTGCGCGCACCGAGACGCGCCAGGGCCACGATCGCCGTGGCGACCGGTCCGCCGCCCTGCACGGAGAAACCGTCGGCGCGCAGGATCTCCTCCTCTGCCGGCAGGTGTTCCACCTGCATCAACAGATCGATGGTCGAGACTCCCAAACCGACCACGTCATACCGTGTGGGGGGCATGCGTCGACGACTCCGCGGGCCAGCGGGGTCAGGTATACCACCAAACCCATGCACGACGACGCGGTCCAGGGAAGGACTCCGGCGGAGAGGGATCGCCTGCACAGCGGAACCCGAACATCGGGTGGGTGTAGTCCAGCGAGTGTCGGCGCGATCCCGGAGCGGCGACGTGTGCCGGTGTATCGGGCGGAGGCGACGCCGGTTCGGGTATGGCGTCCGGAGATCGGCCGCTGACCGGTACGCCTGTCACCGGTCTGCCCCGTTTTACAGCCTTCTTACATTTCCCCCCAGGCTGGATAACAGCGGCGAGGAGAATCGAGGCAGAACTGGTAACCAGGAGGCACACTGATGCATACCATTTCACGTATCCGGAAGATGATCTGGGCAACTGCCAGCGGACTGCTCGTGCTTGCCCTGACAGCGACTGCAATCGTGGCTGTGCCGGCGACGCCGGCCTACGCCGACGAGGGCCAGCCGCCGTCGGCCGAGCGCAGCCGCGACCGCGGCACGCGGCTCGAGAAAGCGCTGGAGCGCGAGAAGGACTGGCTGGCGCGGCAGGGCGACAACCTGGCCAAGGCCGAGGCAGGCGCCGACAAGCTGGCGGGGCTGATCGAGAAGGCCAAGGCCAACGGCGTCGATACCGGCGACCTCGAAGCGGCGTTGGCGCAATTCAAAGGCCAGATGGCCCGCGCACACCATTCGCACGATGAGGCGGCCGCGATCCTCGACGCTCACGCCGGGTTCAACGGCGGGGGTAAGGTGACCGATGCCGCCCAAGCCCTCGAGACGGTCAAGAGCGCCGGCAGCGCGCTGCGTGAAGCCGCTCAGGTAATGACGGGCGCAGCCAAGGACTTGCGCGCTGCCGTCCAGGCCTGGCGCGAGGCACATCCGCGACCGCAGCCCGCGACGGTGCCGGACGGGGCGTAGCACCGCTCGCCCAGGTCCGGCGCCTGATCCCGGCGCGGAAGGCAACAGGCCGTGACCCGTGGTTCTGCCACGGGTCACGGCGTATTGTGGATTGCCGATCGGCGCCGGGTACCCCAGCCATCGGGGGATCAGCGCCGTATGCGGTCGCACCGGAGAGGGTGTACGCTCGGGGAGGGTTCGAGATCGCGCATGCATGCTTGGCCGGGGTCGGAGTTGCAGAGCGCCGCACGCAGGAAGGCCGACGTCGGGCGGTCGCCGCGGCAGGAGGTGCGAGGGGATGTCACCGGCTGTTCCTGAACGAGTGGCCGAGTTGATCCTGAGTGTGCAAGCCTGGGCGGCGGCGCGGCCGGACGTCCATGGCGTGGCACTCGTCGGCTCGCATGCCCGCCAGGCGGCGACACCCGAGTCGGACGTCGATCTGGTCATCGTGTGTGAGTCTCCGTCTGAGCTAGTCGGGAACACCGAGTGGCTTCGCGACTTCGGCACGCCGCGGCGGACGGCATGCGAGGACTGGGGCGCGTGACCTCGCTGCGCGTGTGGTATGCCGACGGCCTGGAGGTCGAGTTCGCGATCGCAGATCGCGCCTGGGCATCGGCGCCGTTGGATGCCGGCACGCGGCGGGTGATCGAAGACGGGTGCGTCGTGTTGTTCGATCGCGGCTTGGCGTTTAGCGGGGTTGTTTGAAGCGCGCCGTGCCAGGCGGCGAACGCCTACCCGGGAACCGCGCGTGCGGATCAGCCGGAGCGGGCGGCCAAGGCTAGAGCCGAGGCAGCCCGCGGAGGCCCAACGCGTCAGATCAGGAACAGCAGGGCGATGCCGGCCATGGCGACGAACGTGCCGACCCACGCCTGCCAGTTGATGTCTTCTTTGAGGACGAAGTGCGCGATGGGAAGTAGGAAGACCGGCGGCAGCGCCATGATCGTGCTGGCGACGCCGACGCGGGCGAGCTGTACCCCGATCAGTGACAGCCAAACCCCGAGGAACGGGCCGACGATCGCGCCGGCGATGGCAGGGAGCAGGGCGGAGCGTTCTTGAGAGAGGCGCGTGAAGGTGGCGCCGATCTCGCGCCGCACGAGCGTCCAACCCCACAGCGCGACGAACGCCGCCAGCATGCGAATGACGACGCCGGAGAGGGCAGGGAAATCGCCGCCCAGGCCGAGTTTGGAAAGCGTCAGACCGCCGGCCTGACAGACGGCCGCGCCGAAGCCCAGGATCAGGCCGCGCACGTAGTGCGGCTGGTGGCGGTCGAGAAGCGGGCCGCCGCCGCGCGTGACGACCCAACCGATGCCGGCCACCGTGAGCAGGATGCCAAACCACTCCAGAGTTCGCAGCCGTTCGCCGAGGAGCGCCAGCGCCAGCAGCGCGCTCATCACCGGTGCGGTGCTCATCATCAGCATGCCCAGGCGCGGTCCGATCAGCACGTAGGCCTGAAAGAGCATCGCATCGCCGATCGCCAGACCGACGACGCCGGAGAGGCCGAGCCACAGCCAGCGGTCGGGCGCGGCGTCGAGGGGGAGCGGCGTGCCGAGCACCAGCGTGTGTGTGATCAGGAGGAACACAACGGCCAGCAGCAAGCGGGTGCGGTTGAGGACGATCGACCCGAGGCGCCGGCTGGCGATCGAGAAGAACGTCGCCGAGCCGGTCCAGCACACGGCGGTGGCGAGCGAGGCGAGTTCACCGAGCAGGGTGGGGTCCATGGCGCCGGTTGGGTCGGCCGGGGAAGATCGGCGGCGGCCGAAGGTTATGAAGAGCCCCGCCGCCGGCGGGGAGGTACAGGACTTGAACCTGTAACCTTGTGCCTAGAACCCCCCTCTGGCAAGGCATTCTATCAGGTCTTTGTCCGGTCGGGCGCTTCGCACGCAGCGCCGGGTGGCGAGGAGGGAAACCCACGGCGCTGGGCGTGGGAGGCGCAAACTCAGTGCATCATCTCTGCTGCGGTCGTCAAGCTCCCTGAGGAAATTCTGGCGCCTGCGCATGCCGCCCATGGTGATCTCGGCTGACCGGTCGCCATCGAGCGTAATGTACCCGTTGACGGGGACCATGGCGGAGTGAGGCATGTGGGCTGGCAGCCATCGGCCGCTGACAGGAGAGGTGATCTCAACAATGATCTGACTAGGGAGGAGTAGCGTAATCTCCCCCACATGCCGTGACACCCCCGAGCTGGATCGTGATAGATACGCCCTTGCGGGGAGACGAGGTCACCTGAGATGGCCGCCCTTCCTTGGCGGGTTCAGTTGCCTGACGGGCAGCTTCTCGATAGATGGAGAAGGGGGAGGGCCGTGCAGAGGTCGGACTTGCAGCCTGGAGCTTTGAAGCCCAATTGCCCACGTTATCGGCCCATCGATCCGGTCGACTCTGCGCTCAGGTCAACAACCCTGGCGCCCGCGGCAAGGTTGGGGAACAGAGCCCCTGGCCTGCCCCCTGGCGGGCTGTGCACCTGGGGACACGGACGCGTATCAGGTCCTCCGACGAAGGTCAGGGACAGCGCAGAAAACGCCTTTCGGCGGGATTGTCGGTGGCTGTTAGAGGTGGTCGGCGACCGGCGAAGGTTCCACCCCGCGGGAGGCCTTTCTCAATCCATTGCCGCGGGTCGAAGGACCGCCCGCATTCTCGGCACAGGGACAGTGGAGCACGATCGCCGGTGGCAGAATCGCTTATGATATCGGGTTGATCCTAGACGTAGGGGCAAGGCGCGAATGAAGGAACTCGAACACATCACGCCCCGTATCTGGCTGACCGTCGCTCTCATCGTCCTGGCTGGCGCCACACTCCGTCTGTACCATCTCGGGAGCGAATCGCTGTGGACCGATGAACTGGAAAGCTGGCGGCAGAGCAGCTTCAAGACGATCGGTGAGGTGATCGACAACGGGGTCAGGCCAGATACCCATCCCCCTGCTTTCCAGATCATCCTATTTGCCGTCGAGCGGTCCCTGGGGGACACGGAACAGGCGTTGCGTCTCCCTTCCGCTGTCTTCGGGATCCTTTCGATCCTTGCCATCTTCTGGATTGGGTGGAGATGGTTTTCCTACCGCGAAGGGCTGATCGCGGCCTTTCTGATGGCTGTTCTGTGGTGCCCCATTTCCTTCAGTCAGGAGGCCCGCAACTACTCGCTGGTGCTGCTTGCCGCGCTGCTCTCATCCGCGCTGTGGGCGGAAGTGGCGAGCTCGGTCAAACGAGAGTCGAAGGTCGGGATTGGCACTGCCCTCGGGTACATCTTCACGGCGCTTCTGACCTGTTACTCGCATTACTACGGATTGCTGCTTGTGGCACTCCAAGGCATAGGATTGTTGACGCTTGCCGCGGGTACCGCCCGCTATCTCCGGACTGCGGCCTTACTGTATCTGGCGATCTTGGTGGGGTATTCCCCGTGGGTCCCCTCCATGGTCGAGCAGTTGTCCCATACCAACCTGATCTCGTGGATTGACCCGCCGAAGCTGACCGCCTTCCCGGCGTACATCAGCTTCCTATTCAACCGTTCGAAGATCCTGGCTGTCGTCGTCCTGCTGCTCTACGCTTACCTACTCTATTCAAAGCTCCGCCAACACAAGGAAACCGTGGGGGAGAGTAGGAGGGCGCTCTGGGGGTCTTCCGAGTTCGTCCTTGGGTACTGGCTCGTGGTCCCTCTGGTCCTCACGTGGATCTTCTCCAGCGTTCGCACCCCGATCTATACCCAAAGAAACCTGATCGTTTCCCTCCCCGCAGCCTACCTGCTACTCTCTCGGGCTATTGTCAAGCTGCCTTTCCGGGGGTGGACCAAGGCAGGCTTCGTGCTGGTTCTTGGCGGTGTTGCGCTCTACCAGATGATCTTCCTGGTGGGCTACTACCGAGTTCCCTCCAAGGAGCAATTCCGAGAAGCTGTGCAGTACATCATTGAGCGGACCGACCCCACGCGAAGCCGGGTAATCGTCGGCTTCGCCAAACATCCGGACTACTTCAACTATTACTTCGAGCGCTTCGGTTCGCGCGAGCGGGTCGAGTTGATTGCCGGAGAACCCGAGGATGTGGCTGCCTTTGACGAGTACATCCGTCTTCATAATCCGGAGCGGATATGGTACGTCGCGGCACACGGTTCGCCGAGTCCGGCACTCATGGAACATCTGATGGCCACGCTAGAACTTGCGGACACGAGGAAGTACCAGGGCGCACAGGTGTGGATGTTCCGGCGTGCCTCCTCGACGCCATGAACGATCGGAGCGTGGTTGCCCCATGCACATTCGGATGGGCGTCCCAATCGCACCAAGACCGAACCGCTTCCTTGGCGGTCCGGGCACGTCCCCTAGCGGGCCGTCGTGGCGTCCGTTATGGATGCCGGTTGGGGCCCAAGGCGGCTCCCGAGTGGAGCTAAGCGGCGGGCCCGCTGGGGCACATCGAAAAGGCAATGGCCAGCTCTCTGGTCGGTAATCAGCGCCGAGAGACGTGGAGACGGATCTCCATGATCTCGCTCCTTGCCTTCGCGGGAGTGAACACCGTCCTGCGGGCTGCAAGTCTCGGTTATTCGAACTTCCAGGGCGACGAGGTCGCCGCCCAGGACTACCTGTTCGGAAACCAGGGTATTCTGCAATTCCTCTTGACCAGGTCGAAGGGCCCTCTGCAGTATCTGCTGACCTATGCCGTAAACGGGATTGTTCTCGGGAAGGTGGACCAGCCTGAAGGCTTCCTCCGCGAGCCGTTTCTCCTGGCAGGGATCCTCTCGGTTGTGGCCGTCTACCTACTGGGTGCCCGATACTGGTCAAGACGCGCAGGCTCGATCGCCGCCTTCCTGTTGGCTGGGTCGGGGTTGTTCCTGGCTTTTTCCAGGGTCGCCCAATACCAATCCTTTGTCGTCTTGCTGTCGATCCTTACCTATTACGAATTCATCGGCCACCTGGAAGACGGTGCGACATGGCGGCTTGTGACCGCAGGGAGTTTGTCCGGCGCGGCCTTGTTGTTCCACTACGATGCGCTGAGCTTCATCGTCCCGATCGCCCTGTTCTTGGCGACGCAGAGCGTTCGATCCGAGCGGCGCGGGACGAGCCTCCTCTACTACCTGGCGCCCTTGGCCTTGGTCAGCGGCGTCTTCTATATCCCCTTCATCCTCAATCCCGAGTTCTCATCCACCGCTTCGTACTTGCTCGGCCAGAGGATCACCTCGGAGTTTCGTTACGATTCGTTGTACTACAGCCTGAGGCTGCTGGCGATCTATCACTCCAAGGAATTCCTCATCCTTCTGTTCCTGGGTCTCTCGGTGTTCGCAGGAGCCCGGATGAAGAAAGGCGGCCGGGTTGTTGTGGTGATGGTGGTGTTGCTGACCGGACTCGTCGTCGGCCGGATCCTCCACGTGGAACGCGTCAGACTTCTGGTCTACGCAAGCACGCTGGTGGGTGCGGCAATGGCGGGCAGCCTGCTCATTCGGCGAGGACCGGAGTCCGGCCGGGGGCGGGCCGATGTGGCGTTGGACCTGTGGTTGCTGATTTCCTTCACGGCGTATGGCCTGTGGTTCGCGATGCCCTTGACCCACATCTATACCTTCATGACCCCGCTTCTTGTCGGGTTGGCGGTGGCCCTGGAGCATGCCCTGGAGCGCTACCCCGGTATCTCCATGGCGATCATCTTGACGGTGGGCCTGTCAGCAACATCCTTCAACTACCAGGCATTTGTGAATGCCACGCCCGAATACCCTTGGAACAGCAAGACCTATGTCTTCGGCAGGATGTCTGAAGCATTGAGCAGCGGCGAGGCGATTGAGGGGATCTTCGGCTTCCCCTACAACCGGAATTGGCGGGAGATTGGGTCGAAGGTTGGAGACCTAGGCGTCTCGATCTACTCGTCGAACGAGAAGTTCCGGTTGACCAAGTACTACCTGAGGGATTACACGTGGGACGAGAACGACTATCAAGTCTACATTTGGGTTGACAGGCCGCAGAGTCTCAGCCGGCACGAAAGACCGCCGCAAGCCCCTTTGATCGAAGGTTCCAACTACGCGATCTTCGGACGCTAGCTACCCGGAGGATTGCGCGGGGAATGAGGGGGCCGGCCCTCTCAAGCTGCTCCGATCGTGGCCCCTCTTGAGCAAGAAGAACGCGGCGTACACGATTGCGGCGACGAGGAGGAAGCGCACCTTCCCCAGCGGCGTGGAGAGAGTCGCAATCCTCACGATCGCGAGCCACATGGTGTTATCAACGATTCCGGGCAATCCAGGGACGGGATTCGGAGAGGGAAGGAAGGGTCGGTAGGAGCCAACCAGGGCTATGGCGATTGACAGCGCGCTGACCACCCAGAATAGAGAGCGCAACCACCCTCTCGACCCCATCTCTTCCGAGAGGAACGCGATGGGAAGAAAGAGGATCAGCATGATCGTTGCGAACCATCGGACCCCGAAGGAGTTGCCACCATAGTTGTTCGTCCGCAGGATCGCCAGTCCGATGAACAGGCAGCAGGCCAGCACAAGCAACAGAGTGTCCGAATAGGGCAACTGCGATCTTCTGAGCCTGTAGGCTAGGACGACCCCCGGGATAGCGAAGAGAAGGATCGGTGTGTGGGAAAAGAGCCCCCGATTGCCGATCAGCATGTGAAACGCATAGACCAAGCCGTCGGCGAGAGTCGCGTGGCTGGTCAGCCCGGACAGGTTCTCGCCTGAGAATGCCGACCCAGGCAATGACCGCAAGGGAGCGTTTAATGTGGGTGGGAGCAGGCTCCCGGAGAGGATGAGGTTTGCGCCGAAGTAGAACACTACGATTGGCGTACAGGCAGCTGCAAATCGCAGAGCATCCCTGAGCGACCTTCTGAGGAAGATCAAGAGAGCGAAGGGGAGAAAGATCAAGCAGGTCGTCTCGACGCTCCCGGCAAGGGCAAGCAGCAGTCCAGAGAAGATGGCGTGGCGGGTCTCCGACCGGATGGGGCCCTTGAAGGCGTAGTAGAAGCCGATGAGCACAAGGGCTCCGCCAACCGCGTGGCTATTGAACACGGTGGAGTAGGGGAGCACCAACGTCCCGGTACCGGCAACGAAGGTCGTGATCTTTGCCCATTCGACGTCGACGCGAAACTCGTCAACCTGCATCTTCCAGAAGAAGACCAGCCCCAGGGCAGAGATGGTCCCGATGGTCAAGAGGGTGATGAGGAAGTAAGGCAACGAGGGATCGCGGTCAAAGGTGAGTCCGGCCAGGTACATCGGGGCATAAACAAGGGCACCGATGATGGCCAGGGCCGGAGGTTTGCTGGAGTAGGTGTGTCCGCGGAAGACATAGGTGTCCGAAGTCTTGTCGACAAACGCCGTATCATCAATGATCAGGGTCTGTTGCTCCACCAGGGATTGGATGGTTGCCATTCGTGAAGCGTCATTCCAGGACGACACGGATCGCTTGGTCGAGATGGCGAACAGGAGCATGAAGAGGATGAAGATTCTTACCGGCATCGATGGGGTTCCAGGTGAGGTGGCGGGGGATTCCATGGCGGGGGTTAACTCTGCCGCAGGGTGAGGGCGGTTTGCATTCACCGAATCCCTTAGGCCGGGAGGCATGCGGATGGAGAACGTGCCTCCCGAGTGGGGAGAGCTACGCCGTAGAATGGGCCGTACAGGACTTGAACCTGTAACCTTGTGCTTAAAAGGCACCTGCTCTGCCATTGAGCTAACGGCCCGCGGCGGGATTCTATCACGGGCGGCTGTCAGCGATTGGCAACCAGCGATCAGCAATTGGCAATTAGCAGTTAGCAACTAGCAGCTCGCGGCGAGCGGTGACCGCGGCCGGCTTTCAGGTGCGCGCACCCACAGTTCCTTGGGTAGGTCGAGGATGAGGGGACGACACCCTACTGCAATGAGGGCACAGCCCAACACTGCAATCTCAGCAGCCTCAGCGGCACGCGTGACAACCGCAAAGCGCCAGCCTTCGCCATTGCCCGGGCCCTGAAGTCGCTGACCCGGCATCACGGCCGGAAGACGGCCCCAGTCGGCCCCAAGGGATGGGGGCTTGCCCCTTCGCCAACCAGAAACTGGCCAGTATTGGGGCTTCGGGGCCTTGCGCGTAGTTTCGACCTGACTCCGCTATAATCCCTGACATGGCGTCCCACGTCTACTTGGCGCCGCACCTCGACGATGCCGTCTTCTCCTGCGGCGGCCTGATCGCACGCCAGACGGCGAACGATGAGGGCGTGACAGTCGTCACCGTCTGCGCCGGGGATACACCGGTCGGCGAGCTCACGCCTTTCGCCGTCGAGCTCCACCGGCGCTGGGGCGGGGCCGGCTCGCCGATCGCCGCCCGAAGGGCGGAGGACCGCATGGCCTGCGGCCGCCTGGGCGCCTCCGCCGTTCACCTCGAAGTCCCCGACGCCGTCTACCGCTGGGCCGCCGGCGAACCGCTCTACCCGGATGAAGGTGCCATCTTCGGCTCACTCCACCCGGCCGACCAGGAGCTGGTGGCTCGCCTGGCCGCCCTGCTCGTGGAGAAATGCCCTCCGGACGCCCGGTTGTACTGCCCCTCCGTCGTCGGCGGACATGTCGACCACCGCCTCACCCGCATGGCGGCGGAACGCCTCGGCCGGCCTCTGTGGTATTACCAGGACATGCCCTATGCCGCTCGCGGTGGCGTGCTGCCGGCAGACCTCCCCCTGCCCACCGGGGTCATGGCAACCATCCCCCTGGCCGAGGAAGAAGTCCGTCAGTGGATCGACTCCATCGGGGAGTACCGTTCGCAGTCGGCAACCTTCTGGGCCACCGAAAATGCCCTGTACCTCGAGCTGATCGGGACCCTCGAGCGATCTGGCGGGCTGCGCTTCCTTCGCCCGGTGGGCGCGGACTGAAACCCCCAGCCTCTGCGGCGTCAGCTGGGACTTGAGTCCTACGCCAGAGATGCCCACTTGTTGGACCACGTGCCACCACGGGCCACCTGTGGCCCCCCTCGCGGGAACTCACTCGACTAGACAGCCCCTTTCAGATGTGCTATCATCCAGTCAGCAGTGCCGCCTGGGCTGAGAGAATCCTCTCAGTCCTTTTGTCTACACCGTGGCGCCAAAGGTTGAGGTCGGGATGAGTATGCATGCCGTCTACGTCACCGCGGAAGGCCTGAAGAAGCTGGAGGAAGAGCTCGAGCAGCTGAGGACGGTGAAGCGTCAGGAAGTTGCCACGCGCCTGCACGAGGCGATGGAAGACGGCGAGTTGATCGAGAATGCCGAGTACGAGGCCGCCAAAAACGAGCAAGCCTTCGTTGAGGGCCGGATCCTCGAGCTCGAGCACATGCTGGCGCAGGCCAAGTTGATCGAGCCGGGCGGCTCGAAGGACGTAGTCAAGATCGGCAGCACCGTCGTCGTGCAGGAAGCCGGCAACAAGCCCGAAACCTACACCATCGTCGGCGCGGCCGAAGCCAACCCCAAGCAAGGGCTGATCTCGAACGAGTTGCCGCTGGGGCAGGCGCTGCTCGACCACCGGGTCGGCGATGAGGTCGAGGTGCATGCCCCGGCCGGCAAGCTGCGCTTCAAGTTGGCCAAGATCAAGTAGTCCCCCAGGTCCGGGATCATGCCCCGCGCCGGCCTGGCTTGCGCGGGGCTTTTTTTGTAGGATTTGACTCTGGCCGCCGCCCGGCAGCCGCCGGGCTCCCGCCCGGCGCCGGCCGGGCAGCGGGTCTCGTCCGCATCCGAGAGTGAAATCATGGCTGAGTTGAACGACCTCGAGCGAGTCCGCCTGGAGAAGGCCGAAGCGCTGCGCCGCGCCGGGATGGAGCCGTACCCGACGACCGCGGCGCGCACGCACACGACGGCCGAAGCGCAAGCGGCATTCGATGCCGCGCCCGATGCCAGCCCGGTGGCGGCGACCGTCGTCGGCCGGCTGCGCTCCATGCGGCGTATGGGCAAGGTCACTTTCGCTCACGTTGAAGACGGCCATGGCCGTCTTCAACTCTACTTACGGGCCGACGACCTGGGCGCCGAGAAGGTGGCGCAGTTCGCCGACCTGTTCGACCTGGGCGACTTCGTCCAGGCGACCGGGACGCTCTTCCGCACCAAGACCGGCGAGATCTCCCTGCACGTCACCGAGTTCCGCATGCTGGCCAAGGCGGTCTCGCCGCTCCCGGCCGGCAAAGAGGAGACCGTCGACGGACAGCGAGTGGTGCACGCCGCCTTCGCCAACCCGGAGGCGCGCTACCGGCAGCGCTATGCCGACCTGGCGGTCAACCCCGAGGTGCGCGAGGTGTTCCGCATGCGGGCGCGGGTGGTGAGCGCCGCGCGTGCGTACCTCGACCAACAGGGTTTCATCGAGGTCGAGACGCCGATCCTGCAGCCGATCTACGGCGGCGCGGCGGCCCGGCCGTTCGTCACGCACCACAATCAGCTGCATCAGGACCTGTACCTGCGCATCTCGTTCGAGCTGTACCTGAAGCGCCTGCTCGTGGGCGGGCTCGAGCGCGTCTATGAGATCGGGCGGGATTTTCGGAATGAAGGTGTGTCCTTCAAGCACAACCCCGAATTCACCCAGCTCGAGTTCTACATGGCCTACGCCGACTACCGCCAGGTGATGGTGGTGACCGAGGAACTGGTTGCCGCCGTGGCGCGCCAGGCCATCGGCACAACGACGGTCGAGTACGACGGCCACACCATCGACCTGGCTCCGCCCTGGCGGCGTGAGGATCTGCGCTCGGCAATTCTCGAGCGCTCGGGGATCGACTTCGCCGCCCACCCATCGGCCGAGTCGCTGCGAGCGGCGATGAATGCCAAGGGGCATGCGCCGGCGGAGGCGTCGACGCGCGGCAAGCTGATCGAGTTGCTCCTCTCGCACTACGTCGAGCCGGCGCTGATCCAGCCGACGTTCATCTACGACTACCCGCGCGACATCTCGCCGCTGGCGAAGAGCAAGCCGGGGGACCCCGGGACGGTCGAGCGCTTCGAGGGCTACGTCGCCGGCATGGAACTGTGCAACGCCTTCACCGAACTGAACGACCCGGTGGACCAGGAGGCGCGCTTCGCCGAGATGGGGCGGGACTACGCCGCCGATGATGAAGAACGGCACCCGATGGATGAGGACTACCTGCAGGCGATGCGCTACGGCATGCCCCCCAACGGCGGATTCGGCATGGGCATCGACCGGCTGACGATGCTGCTCACCGGCCGCCCGACGATCCGCGAGGTGATCCTCTTCCCGCACTTGCGCTCGAAGGAATGACCTCCTCCCTCCCCCGAAGGGGGAGGGCAGGGTGAGGGTGGTTGTGATAGGGGGCGAACTCCCTCCGTGGCGGGGGGTGAGGGGGCGAACGGAGTCCCCTCGGCCACGGTAGCAGGTCGTTTCCACGGAAGGAACGGGATACGATGCCAGATTCATCAGGGCACGGTCGCCTCACTCCGTTGGCCCGGAAACTCAGGCGAGCTGAGACTGCCGCTGAGCATGTGCTCTGGCAGCACTTGCGAGCGCGTGGGCTGGGTGCAAAGTTCCGCCGGCAGTTTCCCATCGAGGATTACATCGTCGATTTCGTCTGCCTTGAGTTGCACCTGGTGATCGAGGTTGACGGTGACACCCACGCCGGCGAGTCTGCCGAGGCCGCCGACCAGGTGCGCAGCTCCCGCATCCAGGCACGCGGCTTGCGCATCATGCGCTTCCCGAACCCCGAGGTCCTGGAAAACCTGACGGCGTGCTTGAGGCGATCCGCGACGCTCTCTCTACCCCCTCACCCCCACCCTCTCCCGATGGGAGAGGGAGCAAGCCCTCCTGAATCGCTGTGTTGTGGATTCCTACGGCGCACGGGCGCGCCTTTGCATCGAGATCGACGGAGACTCGCACGTGGGGCTACGCCAGGCGGCATACGACGAGGCCCGCACGGCTGCGCTGAACCGGAGCGGATACCGCGTACTTCGGTTCACGAATGGCGAGGTTGAGACGAATTTGTCGTCTGTGCTTGAAGCGATCCGCGCGGCCTGTGAGCTACCCTCACCCCTTCCCTCCCCATGAAAGGGGAGGGAGTTCCGCACCCTGTTTCCGACGCGGCCTCATGTTTCTGACCCTGCGGGCAGTTCGGCGCGGGAGGCGGGTCAAGGAACACCCGACGCGCGCTGGGCAAGCGCGACGGTATGGTTCAGGCGCCGGGCGGCATCCGCCAGCCGGCCTTCTTGCGCCAGGCGGCATAGCGCGAGAGTAGGTGCACCCAGTACGGAGACCGGCGGCCGCGGACTTCGCCGGATCGAAGTGCGACCCGCAGGCCCTCAGCGTCCTCGAAAGCGGGCATGCGCATCGTCGTCCGCCCGATCTCCAAGTAGGCATGTGCATCCGATCCGGCGGTGGCGGGCTTGCCGGTCGCCGCGGCCAGCGCCGCCGCCCGGCGGTTGTACGCACCGATTCCGACCCGGGCATTGAAGACCTCGATGGCATCCACCAAGGGCAGTATTTCCTGCAGCTGTGCCTCATCCCAGTGACCGGCGCGGACGGCGTCGAACGGGTGGGCAACACTGACCACGGCACCCTGCTGGCGGAGGATCTCGATCGTCCGTTCCGGGCTGAGGCCGGGGGGGACCACCTCGACGACGTAGTACGCCAGCAACTCGCCCCCGGTGGTCATGATTTCCTCCCCGGGGATGATCAGCTCAGGATCGATGTGCGCCGCGTGCTGCGCCCCGTCGAAGACGTTGTGGTCGGTGATCGCCAGCCGCTGGAGCCCGCGCCGCCGGGCGACGTCGATCAAACGCCCCGGGAGCATCAGGCTGTCCTTCGAGTAGCAGGTGTGGCAATGCAATTCGATGGTGAGCACGGAAGGGCGTCGCAGGCCTCGAGGTGCCCCGCAGCGGGCTGGTCACTCAGGATCGCGGCGTACTGTACCATGACGGCGTTCACCGGCCGCCGAGATTCAAGCCGCAAGACCAGAAAGGGCGACCCGTCCCCTCAGTCCGTGGAGCGATGGGCCTGGCTCCATGGGGGAATCCCCGGGTATTCTCAGACACCTGGCTCTTCTCCCGTCGTCCGCCGACAACTGCCCGTCGGAGGGCTGACCGGTTCCTGGCTCCCAGAACACGTAAGAGCCCGCGCCAGCGGCCGCCTTACACCTGGATCGGAAACTCGGAAAAGCCGAGGGGGGACTTCTCTCGTGGCAAAATGCCGTTGTGGGACACGCAGCTCAGCGAACAGTCGCCCGCGGCACCACTTGATAGCCGTCCGATGGCGATTGAGAGGACCGTCCGGGGATGATGGTCGGCATGCGGCTGAGAGAGTATCCCGATCCCTCACATCATGCCGCGTGCGGTGCCAACATGCATGAGACACACTTTGCAACCCCTTCGTGGCTGCCCATGCTCCGGTTGATCCTTCTGAAGTGGGAGCGCCTTCGGATCCTGTACAACCTCATGTTGGTTGGGCTGGTGCTGATTCCAACGGGGGGAGCCTTCCAGCTCCCGAGCCTGCGCGAGCTGCCTGTGCTGGCGGTCGGTGCCGCGCTCGGCCAACCTGTGCTTCATGGCGGGCCCCTTGGCAGACGCGTACCTGTCGTGGCTCGGTCTACGTTCCCGGTGGGTGACAGCCGGGTTGTTTGCGGCGGGGCTGCTGATCTCGATCCCTCTCGTCTACATGTTCGGCTTCTCCTACGCGCTCATGCTGAGCTGATCGCCCGCTTGCAGCCGGCTGTCAGAGCCCGACGAAGGCCGGGCCGAAGCCAGGCAATCGTCTCTCCCGTCCTGTGGCGGCCGGGAAGGCATCCGCGGCCTGGGTCATGTGCGAACAGGATGTCGGGCTGAGAGCTTGGTCGGACTGTCGAACCCGGATCCCACCCCATCCACACCGGCCGGAGGCATAGAGGCGGGTACCGCGGGGCGGTGAGTGGATCGCGACCGGTCCGAAGTTTCTATGCCGGGTCGGTCGGTGTGCGGGTGCTGGCCAGCCCCAGCAACTCGGGCGAGCGGGCCCAGACGAGCAGGCCGAGGGTCACGCCGAACCACAGCGTGGCGAAGCGGATCAAGAGCGTGGCGGCGGCGGCGACGCTGCCCGGGAGGGACAGCACAAGCGCCAGCATTCCGGCGATCGTCCCCTCGGCGGCGCCCGGGCGCCTCGGCGGCGCCCAGCCCGCCGGGCAGCGTGGAGATCGCGCCGATGACCGTGGCGAACGACAGGATGAAGACCGCACTGCCGGCCGTCTCCCATCCGCCGGGAACGCCCAGACCGAGCAGGATCAGGTAGAACCCGATGCCCTCGCCAAGCCAGGAGAGCGTCCCGAGGCCGACGGCGACGAGCGTCGCGCGCGGGCGGAACAAGGCATACGACCCTTCGTAGAGTTCGTGCAGCCCGCCGGAAAAGCGACGAACCCCGGGGATCCGCTCTGCCCATGCGAGCAGCCGCAGGGCGAGCGGCCGGATCTGTGACACGATGAGAATGGCGATGAGCACGCCAAGCGCGGCCGCGAAGGCGGGTGCGTAGCGCGGGTAAGCCACCACACCCAGCGCCGAAAGCGCCAGCACGGCCAGGCCGTCGCTGATCCGCTCGGCCAGCACCACGGCGACGCCGCGCGTCACAGGCATGCCGGTCTTCTGCTGCAGCCACACTGCCTTGAGCACTTCGCCCACCTTGCCGGGCGTGACGGCCAGCGGAAAACCGCCAACAAACAGGCGGGCGCTCTCGCGCACCGAGAGCTCGACCACCCCGATCTGATGCAGGTAGAAGTGCCACTTGAGGAAGCGCAGCGTGTAGTTGAACAGCGTGCAGCCGAGGACCAACGGCGCCAGCGCCCAGGGAAAACCGGCCAGCCGGCCGGCGACCTGGCGCGCATCCCCGAGGAAGATCAGGACCAAGAGGACGATGAAGCCGAAGGCGAGGCCGGCCAACAGCCGCCGGCGCAGGTTCGTCATCCGCTGCGGCGGAGGAACGCCACCAGCGCCACGACCGCCAGCATTGTCGCCGCCGCGCCGACCGCCGCCTGGACGACAGTCTTGGGCTCCATGCCCGGCATGACGACCTTACCGTCGCCATACTGTTGGAACAGCCGGCCCCACGGCGTCTGCAGGGCGGCGGCGACGCGTTTGCGCCCGATGAACGGGTACCAGTAGACGTTGTGATAGAAGTTGCTGGCGAAGTACGACCACGGGACGAGCGGGCTCTGGAGCAGGAGCTTCTCGAAGGGTTTGAGCGGCCCGTGGTAGATCTGCCTCTGGCCCCAGCTGGCGAAGGTGTCTTCGCGTCGGAAGTTCCAGGCCGGCTCCGTTTCGATGTCGTAGCCGGCGATGCGGATCTGGCGCGGGTCGGCCACGCCCAGGCCGAGCTCGTGCGCCCGGCGCAAGAACCTGATCTGCATCGGGTCGAAACCCTGCAATCGGGCCGAAATGGCGTCGATCGCCACCTGGTCGGCGGAGGCGAGCAGGATGTTCTTCTCGTGCCAGCGCATGGCGCGCGGCCCGGGTCCGTCGCCGGCGAAGGTGCCGTCCATCAACGCGAACAGCCCGGGATGGATCTCCCGCTGGATCATGAGCAGGTCGACCAGCGTGTCGTGGATGTCGGCATGCGTCCAATGTCGGTTGCGGTGCAGCAGCCCGCCGAAGGCGTTCTTCATCGCCCCGGTGATGGTGGTGAAGACATGGGTCTTGACCGTCGGCAGGTGGACCATGTTGAGCCCGACCAGCGCCTTGGGGATGAACACGCCCTGAGGATAGACCTTGTCCAGCACCAGGAACGGCTGCTTCGGCTTGAACTCGAACCACTCGAAATCCTGCTCATACAGGTAGATGCATGGGATGGCGTACTGATCGGTGACAAAACGGTGCTTGTTGTTGAACTCGCCTACGCGCGTGTCGACGACGACGGTATCGTTGTGCACCCCGACCAGGTCGGGGTAGCCGGCGGCTTGCAGAGCCCGGATGGCGCCCTCGATTTGCCAGGGCGTCGACGAGCAGGCCGGATACCACGTCTGCCAGGAGATGTTGATCTTCAGGCCGGTGCGCGCCGAATGCGGCAGGGCGGCCTCGACGCCGGCCAGGTGCATCACGCGGCCGATATCGTCGAGCACGCTGGCTGGGTTGGTCTTGACGACGGCGACTGTGCCTTTGCCCGGAAAGTCGGTCATGGTCTGGGTCTCCAGGTCGGATTCTATCGCAGCGTCGGGCGTGCCGGAAGTGGGAGGTCCGGTCCACCCGTGCTAGAATCCAGGCAGCGCAGAAGCCGCCGCGCAGCGTGCGCGCCGGTGCCGGAAGGGGTTGATGGAGACGATTCGCAGGCCGCAGGGGAGCCGTGCACGAGCCTCCGCCTTCCGCCGCGCCGTGCTGCTGCAGGTCTATCTGCCGCTGGTCTTGGGGGCGGTGCTCGTGTTGGGGACGATCGTCCTCAGCCTGGTCGCCGGCGGGCCGGGCGGCGCTACGCCGAGCGGGATGGCGGATGTGGCGATGGTCGCGCTGCTCATCCCGGTGATGATCTTTGGCTTGATCGCATTGGTGGGAGCGTCGCTGCTCGCGCTGGGCGTGGCCCGGCTGATTGGCTGGCTGCCAACATGGACGCACAAGGCGCAGCGCCTGTTCGGTGAGGTCGCCTACCAGACGGACCGGATCGCTCGGGGTGCGGCGCAGTCGGTGGTGGCGCCGAAGTCCGTCTGGGCGGCGGTGAGGACGGCGTGGGGAAGCCTGTTCGGAAAGAGCTGAGGAGGCGGAATGCAGACCAGGGCTGGGAACTGGAAGACGACGGCGATTGTGGTGGGTGCGGTGGCCGGCGCGCTTACGGGGGTGGCGGCGGCGCTGATGCTGGTGCGCCGGTCCGAGCGGAGCGGCGTATCGCTGAGTGTGAGTACGGGGGAGGGGCTGCGGATCGGGCTGCTGGTGATGGGCCTGCTGCGGGAGGTGGCGGCGCTGCCTGATCGCGGCGAGAGCTGAGCGCACTCGCCGCCGACGGATCCAGTTTTGTATCTGCGCCCCGGTCCGGGGCGCATTTCGTTTGGTTTGCGGCGGGGCCATGCCGGTCGTTTCTCCCCGAAGCCGGAGTGGGTGGGAGGCGGGCGTTCCGGTCCCGGGATGGGACGGCTCGCTGGGTGGGCGACCGGCGGGCGGAGTAGTCCTTGCTTGACTCCCGCCCGGAATTGTCCTACTCTATTGACCAAACGAACGTTCGTTCGTGCCAGCAGACATGGCCGAGCTTGCGACTTCCCCGCTCCCCGCACAGGACACACGCAGCCGGATCCGGCAGGCCGCTCTCGACCTGTTTCTCGACCAGGGCTTCCACGGCACGTCGATGCGCCAGATCGCGGGGCGCGCCGGCGTAGCCCTGGCTGCCATCTACAACCACACCCCCTCCAAAGAGGCGCTGTTCGTCGAGTTGCTGTCCGATCTGATTCCTCATCGCCGACTGGTGGCGGCGATGTCCCGCGCCAGCGGCGACTCGATCGAGGCGCTGATCACCGATGCCACCCGACGAATGGCAGAGGCGCTGACCGATCAACAGGCCAACTTGCGTCTGATGTTTATCGAGCTGCTCGAATTTCAGGGGCGGCACGCTTCGTTCCTGGCCGGCGAGCTGCTGCCCGGGGCCGTGGATTTCATCGTTCGCCTGCAGCACGCGGACGATCGATTGCGGCGCTACTCGCCGATGATCATCGCCCGTGCCTTCTTCGGCCTGATCATGTCGTACGCCGTCAGCGTGGCGTTCTTCAAGGACATCGCCCTGATCGAGTTTCAGCCTGATGACCTGACCGCTTTCGGCAACATCCTGCTCCACGGCATCCTGGACACAGAGCCCTCGGTCGCCGTGCGGCGAGACACAGGGTAGCCGCCCATGCTCAATCACCGCATGATGGCCCTGATCCGCAAGGAGTTCATCCAGATCGCCCGCGACCCGCGGACGTTGTACATCGTCCTGGCGATCCCGGTTATCCAGATCTTCCTGCTCGGCTACACCGCCACGACCGATGTGCGCAACGTCCCGTTGGCCGTGTTCGACCAGTCGCGGGGGCCGGCGGCCCGCCGCCTGCTGGACGCCTACCGGTCGGCGGACTATTTCCGCCTGGCCTACGACGTCGCCTCGGCCGACGAACTCCGCACGCTGATCGACAACGGCCAGGCGCGTGCCGGGCTGATCATCCCGCCCGATTTCGAGGCCAGCGTGCTCGCCGGCAAGACGGCCGAGGTGGCCTTCATCCTCGACGGCAGCGACCCGAACGTCGCCTCCACCTCGCTGGCGGCGGCGACGCTGATCGGCCAGGCACACTCGGCTCGGCTGACCGTCGAGCGCCTGGGTCCCCTCGCCGCCTCCTCCGCCGCCAGTCCCGCCGTCGAGGTGCGCGCCCGAGTCTGGTACAACCCGGATCTGGTCAGCGCCTTCTTCATGATCCCGGCGCTGATCGGGATGATCCTGCAGCTGCTGACTTCGCTCCTCACCGCCACGGCCATCGTGCGCGAACGTGAGCGTGGGACGATCGAGCAGCTGATCGTCACGCCGATCCGGTCCGTCGAATTGATCCTGGCCAAGATCATCCCCTACACGTTGATCGCCTTCCTCAACACGCTCGAGATCCTGGTGATCGGGACGTTGTGGTTCGACGTGCCGATCCGCGGCAGCCTCGGGCTGCTGCTGCTGCTCTCCGGGCTGTTCCTGGCCGGCTCGCTCGGCGTCGGGCTGTTCGTCTCCACCATCGCCCGGACGCAGCAGGAAGCGATCATGCTGGTGTACTTCACCATGCTGCCGACGATCTTCCTCTCGGGCTTCTTCTTTCCGCTGGCGGCCATGCCGCCGCTCCTGCGCGCCGTCTCGTACGTCATCCCGCTGCGCCATTACCTGATCATCATTCGGTCGATCCTGCTCAAGGGCGTGGGAGCCGGCGCGCTGACCGGCGAGATCGTCGCTCTGGCGATCTTCGGCGCGGCGATGTTGACCGCAGCCGCCCTGCGCTTTCGCAAGCGGCTCGACTAAGGAGGGCTGGATGCACCTGGACAAGGTACGACGTGTTGCGCCGATCGTGGTCTTCGTCGGCCTGGTCGTCGCCGGGCTGATCTACCTGACGGCCGTCTCGGCTCGAGACAACGGCCCGCTGCAGGCGTCGGGCACGGTCGAGGCAGTTCAAGTCAACGTCGCCTCCGAGGTGTCTGGTCGGGTCGAGGCGGTCCTGGTCGACGAGGGCGCGATCGGTGCAGGCCGGCGATGTGATCTTGCGCCTGGACAACCGGCTGCTCGAGGCGCAGCGCGAGTTGGCGCTGGCGGGCGGGCAGGCAGCCGTGGCTGCGGCGGAACTGGAGCTGCTCAACGCGCAGCAAGGCCTCGACGCGCTGAACGACGACGCCGTGCTTGCCGCAGCGCAGGCCGAGCTCACGCTGGCCAATGCCCGCGACGCGCTCGACGATGCCGTGCGGCTGAACACCTATCAGCAGAAGGGCAATCGGGCCACGACCGAAACGCTCGACGGGGCCAAGGCGACCTTGACGCTGGCCGAGCAAGCTCTCGACCGTGCCGAGGCAGCCTATAACCGGGTGGGTTCACTCCCGGCCGACAACCCGACGCGTGCCGCTGCGCGCGCCTCGCTCGAGGCCGCTCGACGGCAGCGGGACGCGGCTCAGGCAAGCCTCAACTGGTACAAGGGCCAGCCATCCGACATCGATCAGGCCATCCTGGACGCCAAGGTCAGCCTCGCTCAGGCCCAGCTCGATGAAGCCCAACGCAATTTCGAGGACCTGCACCCCGGGCCGGACCCGGACTTGCTGGACCAGGCCAAGGCGCGCCTGACGCTGGCGCAGGCGCGGCTGGCAGCCGCCCGCGCCCAGGCCAAGGTCGATGCGGAGACGCTCGATCTTCAGCTCGGCAAGCTGCTGGTGCGTGCACCGCTCGGAGGGGTGATCCTGGCGCGCAGCATCGAGCCGGGTGAGGTGCTGCTCGCCGGCGCACAGGCGCTCTCGATCGGGCAGCTCGACCACCTGACGATCACCGTCTTCCTGCCGGAAGACCGCTACGGGCAGATCGATCTCGGCGACCACGTGAGCATCTCCGCCGACGCCTTCCCCAAGGAGAGCTTCGATGCCGTGGTGACGCGTATCTCCGATCGTGCGGAGTTCACCCCACGCAATGTGCAGACCGAGGAAGGACGGCGCACGACCGTCTTCGCCGTTGAGGTGACGGTGGCAGAAGCCGAGGGCAAGCTCAAGCCGGGAATGCCGGTGGACGTCGCATTCGAAACATGACGACAGAGCAGGAACCCCTGATCGTCGCCGAAGGCTTACGGCGCGCCTTCGGATCCACGCTCGCCGTGCAGGACGTCAGCCTGCGCGTCGCGGCCGGGGAAGCCTATGGGCTGGTCGGGCCGGACGGCGCAGGCAAGACGACGACGATGCGGCTGCTGTGCGGCGCGCTGGCCTGCGACGCCGGCCAAGTCCACCTGGCGGGGATCGATCTGGCACGCGACGAATTGCGGGCCCGCGCCGAGATCGGCTATCTTCCGCAGCGCTTCAGCCTGTATGGCGAGCTCACGGTTGAAGAGAACCTGCGGTTCTTCGCCGAGGTCCGCGGCCTGCCGAGGGAGGCCTGGCGCTCGCGTTCGCACGAGATCCTCGAGTTCGTCGGACTGGCGGAGTTTGCCGACCGCCGGGCAGAGGCGCTTTCGGGCGGAATGCGCCAGAAGCTTGGGCTGGCCGCGGCGCTCGTGCATCGGCCGCGCATCCTGCTCCTCGACGAGCCGACCGGAGGCGTGGACCCGGTCACCCGCCAGGGGTTCTGGCAATTGATCATCGGGTTATTGGGAGAAGGCGTCGCCGTCCTGGTGAGCACCCCGTACATGGACGAGGCGGCACGCTGCCATCGACTGGGGTTCATGAGCCGAGGGCGGCTTCTGGTGGAGGGCGCACCGGCGGAGGTTACCGGACGGCTGGACGGAAGGATCCTCGAGGTTGCCGGCCAGGCGCTGCGCAGGCTGGCGCGGCTGGCCCGAGGGGAGGCAGGCGTCGAGGCGGTGCAGTTGTTCGGAGACCGGCTGCACCTGCGCGTCGCCCCGGGCGCGGCCGAGCCGGTCATGCAGCGCTTGACAAGTCGTTGCCCGGGCCGAGGACATCCAGATGGATCACGTGCGTCTTGTGTCGCCCGAGTTGGAGGACGTGTTCATCGAGCTGCTGGAGAGCGAACCGGCCGGCCCAGCTTGAACCGTTGTCTGGAATGGGCGCCCATTTCACAGCGGCCGGCGCCAGGGCACGGAGGCGTTGGATGAATGAGGCACTCGATCTCGACGTGCGGCGCGAAATCTACGAGGGCTTCCTCACCACCGGTCGGGCGTTGACCATCGGTGAGATCGCACGCCGCCTGGGGAGGCGCGACCTGGAGGTGGGGGAGGCGCTGCAACGGTTGGCCGGCGCGCACGCCCTCGTCCTGCAGCCGGCGAGCGGCGACGTGCTCATGGCCAACCCGTTTTCGGCCGTGCCGACAGCCTTCGTCGTCTCCAGTGCCGGAAGGTCGTGGTGGGGCAACTGCATCTGGGATGGGCTTGGGATTCTGGCGATGCTGGGTGCCGACGGGAGTGTGGCCACTGCCTGCCCCGATTGCGGCGAAGCACTGACACTCAGCGTACGGAACGGCCGTGTCGATGGAGATTCCTGCCTGGCGCACTTTGCCGTGCCCGCACGGTCGTGGTGGGACGACGTCGTCTTCACCTGACGGACGATGCTCCTCTTCCGGTCGGAAGAGCACATCGCTCGGTGGGCGGCGATCTGGCGTCAGCCTCGAGGCGGGATCCTGAGCCGGGAGCAGATCTGGGGGCTGGCTCAGGCGTGGTACGCGTCAGACCGGCGCGATCCCGCGTGGAGGCGCCGGTCACCATCCGAAGCGCAGGCGCTGTTCACTACGCTCGGCCTGACGGGCGAGTTCTGGGCACTGTCCTGAGGGCCGCTGCCGATCCGGACGGCCGAGGGATCGTCGATGCGGCGGAGGAAGAGTCCGCTGCAGTGCTCGCCGGGGAGGCGCCCGGTGGGGCGCGAGGGGTAGATGACCGAGACGGTGGCTGAAGTCTTCGAGCTCTCCAAACGCTTCGGCGGTTTCACGGCCGTCGACAGCGTGAGCTTCGAGATTCGGCGGGGCGAGATCCTCGGCTACCTCGGACCGAACGGCTCGGGGAAGACGACCACGATCCGCATGCTGCTCGGACTGTTGCTGCCGAGCGGCGGCCGGGCATCGGTCTTCGGCTTCGATGTCACCCGCCAGTCGGAGGAGATCCGCCGGCGCGTCGGATACATGTCGCAGCGTTTCGCGTTGTATGACGAGCTGACCGCGCTCGAGAACTTGTCCTTCTACGCCGGCGTCTACGGGGTGGGGGAGGCCGAGCACGTGCAACGCGCCATCCAAACCGTCGGGCTGGGCGGCATGATCGGGTTGCGCGCAGGCGACCTCCCGATCGGCTGGCGCCAGCGGCTGGCGCTCGCCACGGCCATCGTCCACCAACCGGCGCTGCTGGTGCTGGATGAACCGACCAGCGGCGTCGACCCGATCGCCCGCCGCGCCTTCTGGAACCTGATCTACGATCTGGCCGAGCAGGGGGTGACGGCGCTCGTCACCACGCACTACATGGACGAAGCCGAGTACTGCAACCGGGTAGGCATCATGCGGCGGGGACGCCTGCTGGCGATGGATACGCCCTCGGCGCTCAAGCGCTCGGCGTTGTCCGGGCTGGCCTGGGACGTCGTCGCCTCGCCGATGCTGGATGCGCTGCGCGTCCTGCAGGCGCTTCCTTCGGTCGAGCGTGCCGGTCTGACCGGTGATCACCTGCGGGCGATCACCGACGCAGAAACGACGGCGGGCGTGCTGACCGCGGCGCTGGCCGCAGCGGGGGTAAACGCCACTCGGGTGGAGGCCGTGGAGCCGACACTGGAGGACGTGTTCCTGGCCCTGGCCGGGGAATAGCCGGGCGCGCCCGTCGGCCGCGAGCCGCACTGCGCGGCGGATGGCGGGGTGTGGGATAATCCCGCCCCGTGGACATCACCCATCGCATCGCTCACCTGGCGCTCGCCACCGCAACCGCCGGCGCACTCCTGGCCGCATGTAACCTACCCCTCGCAGGCAATCCGTCCGCCATCCCGCCGGTCCCAACGGCTGCCTCGCCCACCGACACGCCTCTCCCGCCGCTGCCTCCGACGCCTGAACCGATTCGCGTCTGGCTGTCGCCGGCGCTGCCTGAGGCGCTGCGCCAGCCGCTGGAGGCGCTGCAGGTCGTGGGTGATCGCGCCGTCGTCTTCGTTGCGGCGCCCGACGAGGCCGACGTGCGGGCAGAACCGGTCAGTGACTCGCCCCTCGCCCTCTGGATCTACGCCGTGGCGGCGCCGTTCCCGACGGTGGACGATTCGATCCCGCTCGGCGAGCTCCGGACCTTGTGGGGAGGCACCGAAGGCAAATGGGCACGCGTCGTCGTTCGTCCCGAGGATGCCGCCGCAGCTCGCGTCGTCCTCGGTCCTTCGGGCTACACCGTGTGGGAGGAAGTCAGTGAGCATGTCGCCGATCGCACCTGGGAGCAGCCCGGCTCGCTGGCCATCGTCCCCTTCGAGGAGCTCGAGCCGCGCCTCAAAGTCCTGACGCTCGAGGGTCAATCCCCGCTGTGGAAGTCCTTCGACCCTGCCGGCTACCCGCTGAGCGTAGGCTTCGGCTTCTCCGG
This sequence comes from uncultured Chloroflexia bacterium, assembly GCA_963777165.1. GTDB lineage: Bacteria > Chloroflexota > Anaerolineae > Anaerolineales > E44-bin32 > DYJB01. Next base: position 22,307 of record CAVZPO010000022.1, on the reverse strand, counting down.
CGATCCCCAGGCGGTCGAGGCGGTGCGCGCGGCGGTTGTCTGGCCCGCCACCAACCGAGACCCGGCGCGATTGACGGTCGTGATGGTGACCGGCGTCACGGCGCTGACCCGCGCCACGGCCTGGAAGATGGATCAGAAGGGCGTCGACTACCCGGCGCAGTTGATCGGCGACTGGCTGCGCGAGGCTGATATCCTGCACGTCAGCAACGAGGTCGCCTTCTCCCCGACCTGTCCCAAGGCCGATCCGGCGCAGTCCAGCCTGCGCTTCTGCAGCCAGCCGCAGCAGATCGGGCTGCTGGAGTCGATCGGGGTGGACGTCGTCGAACTCACCGGGAACCACGTCATGGATTGGGGGGCCGAGGCGCTGCAGTACACGCTCGAGCAGCAGCGCGCCCGCGGCTGGCTCGACTTCGGCGGCGGCGCCGATCTGGAGGACTCGCTCCAGCCGGCGCTCTTCGAGCACAACGGCAACCGCGTGGCGTTTCTGGGATGCAACCAGGCCGGTCCTTCGACGGCCTGGGCCACGGCCGACCGTCCCGGTGCGGCGCCGTGCGAGTTCGATCGGCTGTTCACCGAAGCGGCACGCCTCCGGCAGGATGGTTACGTGGTGGTGTTTACCTACCAGTGGGCCGAGTCCTACCGGCCGAGTCCAGTGCCGGCACAGGTGGTCGACTTTCGGGCAGCTGCGGATGCCGGGGCAGCAATCGTCAGCGGCAGCCAGGCACACCAGCCGCAGTCGTTCGAGTTCTGGAACGGCGCACTGATTCACTACGGGCTCGGGAATCTGTTTTTCGACCAGATGGCCAACGCCTCCGTCCGTCAGGAATTCCTCGATCGGCATGTGATCTACGCCGGCCGCCACATCAGCACCGAACTGCTGACGACCTTTCTGGAGGACTTCTCCCAGCCGCGCCCGATGACGCCCGAAGAGCGGGCGGAGTTCCTGGCGGCGCTGTTCAAGGCCAGCGGCTGGTAGGGTCTCGCGGATGCTTGAGCGGGGTTGACGCGTCGCCGCGTAGTTCGGTCTCGCTGAAGGCACCAAGCGGCCGGCGCATCGATCGATGCGCCGGCCGCCAACGTCTCCCCTGAGGGATTAAGGCTCAGGCGGGGAGAGCTACGCGCGCCGCCAGCGCCGCCTGCGCCTTGCCCTCACCGGCCGCCCCCCTTGCCTCGAGCTTGCCGAGGACAACCAGCCACGGCTTCGCGGCGGACATATCCTGCAGCTCCGCCATGTTGACGCGAACATTGGCCGCAGCGGCCTTCAACCCGGCGTGCGCCAGCGCAGCGGCCGACAGTGCATCGCTGACGGCGTTGGGGTTTCCGGTCTCGGCGACTTCTGCCGCCAGCTCGATCACCTGCGCCGCCTGGCGTGCGACATCGAGCGGGACGGCGGCGGCCTGGAGCGTCGCGTGCTCGAGCGTCACCTGTCGGGCGGCCTTCTCAGCCTCGGTCGCCTTGGGCAGGCGCGACGCGGTGAGCACGCCTTCGAACGCCTGCGCATCACGCTCGACGGCGGCCGAGAGCTCCGAGCGCAATCCGTCGGCCTGGGCGGCGATGACCTGCATCCGGCCCTCGACCGCGGCGTACTTCTTCTTACCGATCGTCAGCCGCGCCACCATGGCGACCAGCGATGCCGCCATCGCCGCGGCGTATGCTGCGGCGGACCCGCCGCCGGGCGTGGGTGTGCCGTCGGCCAGCTCGTCCAGGAAGACCTGGCGCGCCGCGCCGCCAGACTTCTGTGCAGCGTACAACCGCGACTCGAGTACCTGCTCGGGATGGAATTGGTCGAGCTGCAGATACCACTGCGCGGCGCCGACCAGGGCTGCCTGAGGGATCAACCCCACCAGTTCGGAGTGATGGATGGCGGCGCCGTGCTTCAGCGCCTCTTGGCGCACGGCCTCGACGACCCGCGCCACGGGCGTGCGCGTGAAGTCGGTCAGGTTCATCGAGACCTGGGCGCGTCCCTCGACCAGCATCCCCAGCGCCTTGACGTAGGGCAGTCCCCCCGAGGATTGCCGCACTGCGGCGGCGACCTTCTTGGCGACGCTTAGGTCTTCGGTGGTGAGATAAGCGTTGAAAGCAATCAGCGGCACCCGAGCTCCGATCACCGTTGCGCCGGCCTTGCCCAGCCGGCGCGGCCCAACGTCGGGTGCGCGCTCGGGATCGGTCTCAATCGCGGCCTTAAGTCCCTCATACTCGCCGCGCCGCAGGTTCTCCAGGTTCGTGCGCTCGGGGCGCGTGGCGGCGGCCTCGTAGAAGTAAACCGGGATGGAGAGTTCGGCGGCGACGCGTTCGCCCAGGCGCCGCGCCAATACCACGCAGTCCTCCAGGGTGCAGCCGGCCAGCGGCACGAAGGGGACGACGTCCGTGGCGCCGATGCGGGGATGCTGGCCGGTGTGCTGATCGAGGTCGATCAGCTCGGCGGCCTTACGGATGGCGGCAAAGGCAGCCTCAAGGGCGGGCTCCGGTGGAGCGGCGAAAGTCATCACCGTTCGGTTGTGGTCCGCGTCGACGTGCCGATCGAGCACCAGCACGCCGGGCACGGCGGCGATGGCCTCCTGGATGGCGTCGATCACCGGCAGGCGGCGGCCTTCGGAGAAGTTCGGGATACATTCGACCAGCGCAGACGACATGGCTACCTCAAGGGTTGGGATTCGCGGGGAGACCCGGTTTGCGATCGGGGACGCGGCGCAGCGCGAGCAAGCTAAGCAGGACGAGCACCGCACCGCCGGAGAACAGGGCCGCGTAACCAAGGAAGGCGCCCGGCCGCCAGGCGTTCAGCGCGTCGATCCCCGGCCCGGTCAGCCGGCTGGCGGCGCCGGCACCGGCCGTCGCAAGGTTGGTCAGGCCCAGGAATTTCCCCGCCTCGCCCGCCGGGGCCAGATCGTTGGCCAGCGCCCAATTGGCGGTGATGAACAATCCGATCCCGGCGCCGACGATGCAGCCGAAGGCCAGCACGGCCGCCGGCGTCACGGCGGTCATCATCAACAGGCTGCCGATGGCGACCAGGATGGCGGCGACAACGTGCAGCGGCTTCCGCCCCACGCGGTCAGCCAGGTAGCCGGCCAGGATCGAGAAGGCGATCAACGACAGCACGATCACCGCCATCAGATCACCGGTCAGCTTCACGGGATTGTCGGTCTGCAGCTTGTCGCGCACGAAATACTGGGCGAAGGCCTGGATGCCATACACGCCGATGAGGAATAGAAAGCGGGACCAGATCAACCGCCAGTAGGCGGTGTTGCCGCGCAGGTCGATCCGGAAGGCCTGGCGAATCCCGGCGCGGAAATCGACGCCGGCGGCACGCGACGATGTCTCTTTGACACCGAATACTGTGACCAGCAGGCCGGCGATCATCAGCGCCGCCACCAGGGTGAGGCCAGGCAGGGGATCGGGATTCTCAGAGGCGATCAGGCGGGCCATCACCAGCGACGAGATCACCATGCCCGACATGTCGAGAAAGTTCTTGACCCCCGACGCCAGGCCCATCTGGGCGAGAGGGACGCGATCGTGCATCAGCCCCTGCGCCGGGCCGTGGGCGATGTTGGAAGTGAATTGCAGGCCGACGTAGCCGACGGCCAGCGCGCCCAGGCTGGTGGCAGTGGCGATCAGGTACAGGAACAGCAGATCGGCCAGCGTTCCCAGGATCAGCAGCGGGCGGCGCCGGCCGAAACGCGAAGGCCAGGCGTCGCTCAACGCCCCCGAGAGCGGCTGAACGAGCAGGGCGATGATCAAGCCGACGAAGGTCAGCAGGCCGAGGGCCGTGTTCTTGCGCGCGTCATCGACGAAGCCGAGCAGCACGGCCGGCAGGACGATCAGGTGCAGGCTGTTCCACATGAACGACAGGCCGGGCCAGTAGGCGTTGACGGCGAACAGATCGAACGGACGCGCGCGGGGCGGCGTGTGTACGTCAGGCATAGGCTCCCCTCAGGCGATCGGGCAAGCAGGCGGCGATGGCCGACATGACCAGGCGCGAGGCGCTGTCGTCGATGGGCTTGGGGAGGGAGCGCGGGAGGTCGAACGGTGCGCCGAAGTGCAGGCACAACCTGCCCTGGTCTTCGAAGGCGCCGACGGGCAGGAAGCGCAGACCGCGGCGGGCGAGATGAAAGAGGAAGCGGCCAGCGCCGGGCGGGGGCCGGGTGAGCACTCCTCCGGGCATGTCACCGCCCTCGGGCGCCAGGCCGAGGAGCGCATCCGGTTCGGACGCCCCATGCAGGGCACGGCGGACCGCCTCGGCGCGCGCTTCGACCTCGAAGTCGCGTGGCGGCATCGGGGGCATGGGGACGAAACCATACAGCCGGGCAACATGACGCAAGAACCATCGGCTGGCAGGCGTGATCGTCGCAGCACGGAGCGGGTCCCGGAAAGTCAACGTGCTGGTCGTCACCCAGCACACCTCGCGAGGGAGCGTGGCGGAAACCGCCATCGTGATCCACCAGGCGCGGAAGCCGGGGCGGGTGTAGTGGTTGACGACCACCAGCCACGATCCGCGCGCGATGTCCGGGATTGCTCCGTCGACCCGCAGCGGGGGAGAGAGCCGATCGACGAGCACCCGGGCATCACGGCAGAACGAGCGCGGGCGGCGCTGGAGTGCGAGCCAGGCCATGGCGGGGAGGGTGGAAGGATACGCAGCGTGAGTCGGGGGACCGGCCACGGCGGAAGTATAGCGCCGTGAGTGGGACTCCTCAGAGGCGGGACTGTGACCGCCCGTCGATGGTCGGACGGCGAGGACGCAGCCCAACCGCCGCGGCCACGGGCGTCTTGAGGGAAGCCGACTTTGGCGCGTGACCCGCTTCGCGGGCCGGTTGCCGCCGATCGATGACCTGAGAAATGCGAATGCACGCGAGGGCGATGGAAGGCATACCGACGAGTCCGGCGCGCGGGCGAACGGTAAGGGCACGGAGCTGCGGACGCAATCCGACGCAAGTCGGCCGCCTGCAGGGTCAGACGCAGCTCTTGGGTAATGGCCTGGGAGTGCTCAGATCTTGAAGACTTCCGAGTCGTAGAACAACTCTCCATCCACGAGGATCCGACCCCCTTCCCGCATATCGCACAGCATGTCCCAGTGAATGGTGCTCCTGTTCTCTGAGCCGCTCTCCGAATAGCCGTTGCCCAGAGCGAGGTGGATCGTGCCGCCGGTTTTCTCATCGAAGAGCATGTTCCTGGTGAATCGCTTGATCTGGTCATTTGTGCCGATCCCGAATTCGCCCAGCCTTTGTGCGCCTTCATCTGCCTTCAACATCTCGTGCAAGAACGCCTCATTCTTCTCAGCGGTGGCCCTCACAACCTTCCCCCGTTCGAAGACTAGCTGAACACCGTCTACCTCAACCCCGGACCAGAGACATGGGAAGGAGAACCGAACCGTCCCGTTAACGGAATCCTCAACGGGGCCGGTGAAGATCTCTCCATCAGGCAGATTGCCGCGTCCGTGACAGCTGATGAACGTCCTGCCCACGATCGACATCTCCAGATCCACACTCTTTCCCAGGATGTGGACATGCTGTTTGCCCGCAAGCCACGCGACCAGCCTTTCCTGGTGCTTCTGCATCTGCTCACAGCGTGAGATGGCATCTTCGGAATCGGCATAGACACTGTGATAGAAGAAGTCGCTAAACTCGATCAAGCTCATGCCGGCATCTTGAGCGTAGGCAGCCGTGGGAAATCGGGTCACGACCCAGCGCAATGCCCCTGAAGCGCTCCGTCGAGACCAGGCCTCATTAACCTCCGCATTGGCACGATTGCGCAGGCTCCACGCTTCCGGTTTCACACCCATCAGACTGCGAGTGTTCGAATCACATCCGATTCGGATGTCTACATCGAACTCCTCGGCAACCAGCTTGGAAACAAGGTCGGGCTGCTGCAGTTGATGTTCAGAGGCTTCGGTAAGGAAGATGTAACGGATGTCCTCCAGATCAACAGCGATATGTGGATGCCCACCTGCCTTGAGCACTTCACGAAAGACCTCGGCAATCAGGGGGGTCGCAATGGGCTCCAGCGGGAAACCCCAAATCATCACCTGGTCGCCTTCTTTCACTCTCGTAGAGTACTGCACCAGGATCCTGGCAAGTTTCTCGATGCGTGGATCGGTCATGAGAGCAGAAGCTCCTTGCCTCTTTGTTGGCGTGTCGTATTCGGCGTCGTATCTCACGCCGTTCGGGCTCGAGGCGGGCTGCCCGGTGAATGGGGGCAACTTCTCCCTACTCTACGCCCGGCCGGCTGCTGGGACAAGAAGTCTGTGCGCTCGCTGGTTCAGCCGAAGGCTGTCCCGGATGTGCTTTCCAGGATCTCGCCGCGGGCCCCGCCGAAGGTCCCGCGTAGTAGGCAGGACGTTGTTGGCGGTGCTTTCTTGGCGAGGCGCTTTGCGCGGGGGCGTTTGTCCACGGCCGCGACGTGTCAGGCGGCGCCGATCCGCGGACCCCTAGGCGTACTGTTGGACCTTGGGAGCGTCCTTGACCGATTGCTGGATCAGCTTCTTGAGCGTCGGAAGGTGCACGTCGTCCAGGCGCTTGATGTAGAGGCAGCCCTTGCCGAGGCTGTGCTTGCCCAGCTTCTCGAGCAGGGTTCCGTACTGCGCGAAGCCGCCCATGACGTAAAGCGTCAGGTTCTGCTTGCGTGGGGAGAAGCCCGTGGTGAACCAATCGAGTTCCCGGCCGCTGGGGTAGCGCAGGTGACAGGAGCCGAACCCGACGATGGCAGATCCCCACATCTTGGGCTTGGAGCCTGTGGCCTGGGTCATCAGCCTGGCCAGGGCGAGGCAGTCCTTGCGGGTGCCTTCATCCTTGATCGAGGAGAGGAACTTGACGACGGAACCTTGGGTCTGTTTCGTCTTCAGCTCGGCCATGAGAGTCCTCCTGGGAGGCGCAGGTCAGATTGTTGATCCTTTGTTCGACCGAGATCACTTCCCTCCCTTGGTTGGCATGTTCTGGGCGACGGCAGCTTTCACCAGGGCTTTCAGGGCGGCGGCGTCGATCTTGTCACCCTGGTGGAAATCAATCGATCGCATGGCCTTTGCATCGAGGCCGGCATTGAACGTGCGTTTCGGATCCTTGATCGTGGCGCCCTTGAAGAAGTTGACCTTGACATGATCTTTGAACGCGCTCGCCGCGCAGACAAGACCATTGTGCGCCCATACGGGGCTGCCCCATTTCCATTCTTCCGAGAGCTCCGGGGAGGCTTCACGGATAACCGCCCGGAGCCGGGCGAGGGTCGTGCCTCTCCAATCGTCATGCGATGCGATGTAGCCTGTGATCAACTGCGAGGCCTTCGAAGTCGGGCCCGGGGCTGGCTTCTTCATGACACAAACCTCCGTCACAAAATGTGCTCGGCCGCTGCGTGGCCGGCGTGCGCCGATACCTGGCCTGCAATTCTACCTTCCCTCCAGAGGTATTTCGCGGAATGGCGCGGTCGCCGAGGCATTCGTAGGGGCGGGTCTGTGACCCGCCCGAGCCCTTGCGGCCGCGGCGGGAACGCAGCCCAAAGGCTGCGGCTACGTGCGTCGTGAAGGAGACCTCGCTTGTTGGGTAACCCGCATCGCGGGCTGGCAGCCCCCCATTCGCGATTTCCGCAAGACATACGCGGTGTGGGCGGCAGCCGAGGGTTTCGTAGGATCGGGTCCGTGACCCGCCCGCCGGTCCTTGGGCGTGCAGGGCATGAGACCTGGAGTCCGCGGGCGAAGGAGGTGGGTGGCGGAGCGACGAATGTGACGCGCGAGCGGCCGGTAGGGGCACGGCATGCCGTGCCCCTACGTGGATGACAACGTCGGCGTCATAGGGCCACGGCCACAGGCGTCGTGCGAAGATCGAGCCTCGCGGGCGGCTCGCACCGCGGTCTGACACCGCACCCATTCGCGAATTGCGCGATGCATATGCGGTGTCGACGGCGGCAGCCGAGGGTTTCGCAGGGTCGGGTCTGTGACCCGCCTGTCATTCTGGGCCGCGGCGGGAAGGAAGCCCGAAGGAGGGGGCGAGAGAGGTAAGTCGCTGATCGACGAATGTGATGTGCGACCGAACCGTAGGGGCACGGCATGCCGTGCCCTTCCGTGGAGGACGGCGGTGGCCTCAAACGTCCGCGGCCACAGGCCTCGGCGCGTCGGTTGATGAGCAGCGAGCGCGGACCGCGCCTGCCTAACGGCCGAACATGTCGTGTGGCGGCCAATGCGTCCACAGTTGGGTGACCAGCACGGCGACGTTCATCGCCAGGGCGGCGAGGGTGTTGAACATCGGCCAGGTCCCAAAGAACAACACGATCCCGAGGCCGGAGATGCAGGCCGAGATCAAGGCCAGCGCCCGCCATGCCTCAGCGGGGATCAGGATGCCCCAGAACGACATCGCCGCGGCGACGAAGCCGACCAGCGACAGGACCCAAAACGAACTGGCGACGATGGTCGCCGTGCGTTGGGGCAGGGAGGACAGCAGCCAGGTGCGGGCGGGGCGCCATGCCCCGCCGTCGCGACCGCGGCCGACGTATGCCAGCGCGCCGAGCGCGCCACCGTGGCCGAGGCCATGGAGCAACAGCGCTCCGGCGATAAGCAGTCGGATCATTTGCGTCGACATGCGTCACTCCCTCTATTCCAGAAGATGCCGGGCGGGATCGATGGGCGACAATCGTCCGGCGCGTTCGGCCGGAAGATCGGCCGCACATTCTCGGCTGCTGGTGGCGCCGGGATCGCCTCAGCCCGAATGGATGAACACGGCCGCCTGGAATGCCCCAAGTGCGATTGCATCCGGCGACAGACTGGCTGCGCGTTCGGGTTGTGCGGCAAGTGCGAGCGACCAGGCGGATGGCTCAATCGGGTGTTCGAATTTGAGGCGTACCGGAGTGGCGTGGAAGTTGAGCGCCACCAGCGCTTGCCCTCCCGGATCACTCCGCAGGTAGACCAGGCCATCGCGCGGATGGCCGGCTCACGCGCTGGAACGTTCCGCAGCGCAGCGCCGGGGTTTCGCGACGCAAACGCAGCAGGTCGCGGTAGAACGACCACACCGAGCGCGGGTCGCGGCGCTGGACATCGACGTTCAGCGTGCGATGGTCACTCCGGAGCGGGAGCCACGGGGATCCACTGGTGAAGCCGGCGTTGAGGCTGGAATCCCACGCCATCGGCCCGCGGTTCGGGTCGCGTCCCTTGTAGAACGGCCAGTAGCGCCGGCCGGGCGGGTCGACGATCTGATTGCGTCGCAGGGGCACGTCCGGCAAGCCGATCTCCTCGCCGTAGTAGACGAACGGCGTGCCGCGCTGCGTGAGCAAGAGCGCGGCGGCGACGCGGGCCACCTCGTCCGGGTTGCGCCCGCCGTAACGCGTGACGTGGCGCGGCAGGTCGTGGTTGCTGAGCACGTAGCACGGCCAGCCGGCGCCCGCCAGGCTGCGGTCGGCGCGCTCGATCGCCTCGCCGAAGGCCCGCGGGTCCCAGCGCCGATGGGTGAATTCGAAATTGAAGACCATATGCAGGCCGCGGTCGCCGCAATACGATGCGGCAAGTTGGGGATCGTCGCCGAACAGCTCGCCGACCGATGCGCGCTGGGGATACGCGTCCAGCAGCCCACGCAGCTCCGCCAAAGCCGGGTGCATCTCCGGCTGGTCGACATCGTGGATGTGGTGCTGGCGGTCGAAACCGCGCAGCCCGAGCTTCGGCGGGTTGTCGGGGTAGCCGGCATGCTCGTACCAGGTGTTGAACACGTCCAGGCGGAACCCATCGACGCCGCGATCGAGCCAGAAGCGCGTGGCGTCCATCAGCGCCCGGCGCACTTCCGGGTTGTGCCAGTTCAGATCCGGCTGCTGGCGCAGGAACATGTGGTAGTAGTACTGACCCGTCGCCGGATCCCATTCCCAGGCCTTCCCGCCGAAGACCGACTGCCAGTTGTTCGGGGGACCGCCGCCGGGGCGCCCGTCACGCCAGACGTACCAATCCCGATGCGCACTCGTGCGCGAGGATCGCGCGTCGACGAACCACGGATGCTGGTCCGACGTGTGGTTGTAGACCAGGTCGAGCAGGACGCGGATGCCGCGCCGGTGAGCCTCGGCGATCAAGCGGTCGAAATCGTCCAGGCTGCCGTAGCGCGGATCGATGGCGGTGTAATCGGCGACGTCGTAGCCGAAGTCACGGTCGGGGGAGGGGAAGCACGGCGAGATCCAGATGGCGTCGACACCCAGGCTGTCGGGCGCGCCGTTCAGGTAGTCAAGTCGATCGATCAGCCCGGGCAGGTCGCCCAGCCCGTCGCCGTTCCCGTCGGCGAACGAGCGCAGGTAGACGTGATAAATCACGCCGTCCCGCCACCATTCCCATTCAGGACTAATCACGCCATTAACCTCCAGAAGGTTCCCGCATGGTATCCTCGCCACAGCATACCCGCGGCCTGCGAAGGCCTCAAGGAGGAGGAACTGGTGAGGACGCGCATCGCCGTTGCACTCGCGGCCCTGTTCGTACTGACTGCGCCCTTGTCTGCCTGCGGCCCGGCCGCCGCGCCGACCGAGGCGCTGCCGATGGCGACCCTGCCCGCAACACCCACCCTCGCCCTCGAGGGTACCGCCGGTCTGCCGCCGGCGACGCAGGATAGCGCATCACCGGCGCCGACCCCGACGCTGCGCAGCGGGCAAGAAGCGACCGACCCGACGACAGTGAACCTGGCATCTGGTAAGCCGACGCTGGTCAAGTTCTTTGCCTTCTGGTGAACGACCTGCCAGCGACTGGCGCCCGTCGTGCACGGGCTCGAACAGCAATATGGCCAGAACGTCAACTTCATCTACCTGGACATCGACGACCCGCGCAATGACGACTTCAAGCGCCAACTTGGCTACAGGGTCCAGCCCCACATCTTCCTGCTCGACGGGAATGGCAAAGAACTCGGGCAGTGGCTTGGTCTGGTGAGCCGAGAGGAGCTGGAGGCGGCTCTGCAAAGCGCGGGAGCGTAGAGTCGCTGCCCGAACGCAGCCGGAGATCCGAAGGGCCGGAGCACTGCTCCGGCCCGATTGTTCCTCGAGACCGCGCCGCCTCGCAGCGCGGAACCCGGGCCGGGACTAGACCACCCGATCCTCGATCTCCCACGCGTGATCGAGGATGTGCCACGTCAGGCGGCGGACAAAGGTGCGCGCGGTCCAGCGCGCACCACCGCGCGGACCGGTTGCTGGAACGCTGCCAGCAGCCACATCCGGAAGCGCGGCAAGGATAGCGGCGCGGGCCAGGCGCAGGCGTTCCGCTGGATCGAGGCCGGCGGGGATCTCGAGCTTCACACCGATCCTCCCCAGATAGCCGCCATCGGCGTCGACCAGGTGGCGCACGATCTCCTGCACATCCCGGCCCCCGCCGCGCGGTCCCTTGCGCAGCTCTTTCCCTTCCGCCATCTCAACCGCAGCGTCGAACGTCCGCCAGGCGGCCCTGACGATTGCCAGCAGCCGGCGCAGTTCGGCCGGATCGACGGGGGCGGCGTCGGCCGAAGGGTGTGCGCCCGGGGCGCCGTAATCGGTCGTGGCGTCGCCGGGCAATCGCTCGACCACCCGCAAGGCGGACGCCTTCGTCGGCGGACGGTACTCGACCCGGGCGCCGCGCAGCGCGCGTTGATAGCGAGAACCGTAGGCGAAGAGCGCGGCGAGCGCCGCTCCCTCGTCTTTTCCGGACCGGCACCACCCCGGCCAGTCGATCGCCCCGGCGAACGTTCGCCGAGTTCCGACCTCGAGATACACCGGTACGGTCTCTGCACCTGGCAACACCTGTAAACCTCCCGAACACTCGCTCCATTGATCGCATGGTTGCTGACCGTTCCTAGCAGCTAGCAACTAGCAATTAGCTACCATCTACTTGCTACTCGTTGCCAATTGCCAATTGCTAATCGCCAATTGCTAATTGCCAATTGCTGCTCGGAATCGCTCCCCATCAAATCCCGCTACCACAACAGCACCGGCACCACCGCCAGCAGCGCCGAGACGACGACCACGATCAGGTTGCCGGTCGTCAACTGCGTCTTTACGTGCGGTCGCCAGTCCTTGTACCCGGGCATGCCCTCGGTCCCTTGCAGAACCAGGAACTTCGGCGTCCACGTGTAGAACATGCCGACGTCGAGCACGATCAGGTCGAAGGCGGAGAACAGCAAGTACTCACCAAGGAAGATGGCGAACGCCGTGCCGTAGGTCAGGCTGCCGCCGCTCTGCGCCCGCACCAGCCATGCCGAGTAGAGCGGGATGCCGACGGCGACGATCAGCATTGGGACGGTGAGCGCGATGCCCAGCCGGAGTTCGTACCGCGTCCGGGGCGGGACGACGGCCTTGACGTCTTCGGGGTAGTCGGAGAGCGCCAGGCGCGGGTTGAAGTACAGCATCAGCACCAGCGCCGCCGAAAGCACCGCCGTCAGAATCGCACCGTCGATGAGGATCCGCGTGACGACCAACCCTGCCATGGCATGACCTCGCACGGCTCGCCGGTGGCTTCCCGACGGCGCGACTACATCTCCGTGGCCAGCATCCGCCGGGCGATGACCATCCGCTGGACCTCGCTCGTCCCTTCGCCGATGGTCATCAGCCGTGCGTCGCGGTACATGCGCTCCACCGGATACTCGGTCGAATATCCGTACGAGCCCAGGATCTGGATCGCATTGCGGCAGACGACCTCGGCCATCTCGGAGGCGTACAACTTGGCCTCCGCCGCCTGGAGGGTAAAGGGTCGAGCCTGGTCCTTGAGCCATGCCGCCTGGTGCACCAGAAGCCGCGCCGCCTCGATCTGCGTGGCGGCGTCGGCGATCATCCACTGGATCGCCTGGTGCGAGGCCAGGGGGGCGCCGAAGGCCGTGCGCTCCTGCGCGTAGCGCATGCCGGCCTCGAGCGCCGCGCGCGCCAGCCCGACCGACAGCGCGCCGATGCTGATCCGCCCGCCGTCGAGCACCTTGAGCGTCTGCGACATCCCCTGGCCGGGCTCGCCCAGGACGTTCTCGACCGGGACGCGCACGCCGTCGTAGGTGATGGCATGCGTCGGCGAGGCGCGTACGCCCATCTTCTTCTCCGGCGGGCCGACGTGCAGCCCGGGCGAATCCACCGGGACGACGATCAGGCTGAAGGCATGCGAGCCGCCTTCGGGGTTCGTGCGGCACAAGGTCACGACCAGCGACGCCACGCTGACGTTCGTGATCCAGGCCTTGCTGCCGCGGATCACCCACTCTTTTCCGACGCGCTCGGCGCGCGTCTGCACGCTGTTGAGATCGGATCCTGCTCCCGGCTCGGTCAGCCCCAGCGCCGCCAGACCGTTCTTGCCGGAGGCCAGGTCCGGCAGCCAGCGCCGCTTCTGCTCGTCGCTTCCAAACAGCACCAGCGGACCGCAGCCGAGGCCGTTGTGCGCTGAGACGCTGAGGGCCGTCCCGCCGCACGCCCAGCCGAGCTCCTCGACCGCCAGCGCCACGCCGAGCATGTCGAGCCCCGCCCCGCCAAGTTCCTCGGGAACCAGCATGCCGAGCAGCCCGAGCGGCGCCATCTTGCGCACCGCCTCGGCGTTGAACTCAGCCCGCTCGTCGTACTCGGCCGCGTGCGGCTGAAGCTCGGCGGCGCAGAAGGCGTGTACGGCGGCGCGCCACTGCCGGTGCTCGGGAGAAAGCTCGAAGTCCATGACGTTTCCTCTCACGGGCGGGAATGGACCGCCGGCGGATACACACGGACCGACGAGATCAGTTCTCGGTACCGAAGGGTTGGCGAAGCGAAACGAACCGGCGCAGGCCCAGACTAGCATAACGACGCTTGCGCCGCAACTGCGCGCGCGTCGAGACGGCCACGGAAACGCACGAGCGGCGGGGCATCCGCCGCTCGTGTCCATCACAAGATCCGGATTGGCCGGCTAGTGCCCGGTCAGTTTGGGATACCAGAAGGTCAGCACGTCCTGCGCCGGCTTGCCATAGGGCGAGGCCGACTTATCGAGCAGCGCTGCCATCGGGTAGTCGCCGCGGGCGAAGAACCCGCTGATCGCCGATCGACCGGAGAACTCGAGCAGCAGCGCGTTGTAAGCCTGCGCCTGCGCCGTCAAATCGACGGCCAGGTCGGGATCGACGATGGCGCCCAGGTCGAACTCGGACGATGCGCGGCACGAGCCATCCGCAGCCGGCGGGCAGTCGCTGGCGCCGCCCTCGACCGAGGCGTAGAGCACGTGCACGACGATCGGCTTGGAGGCCAGCACCGGCTCGGTCAGCAGGAGCTGATCGAGCAGCCCGGCGGCCGTCGCCTGCATGCTCTGCACAGTGGCCAGCCCGCCAGGCGTCAGCGGCGCATGCCAGGCCAGGTGCACCTCGTCGACGGCGTCGAGGAACGTAGGCGGCGGCTGGAGCGCCTCGCCCAAGTCGAGCTCGAACCCGACACGCCCGGAGAAGACGGTGCGCACCTCGCCGATCAGCGTCCGCCAACGCGCATCGGCATCGGCCGGCGCGCCGGATGAAGTGCCATCGGCAAGAAGGCCAGCGGGCAGCGCCGGCGCGATCTCGGGCCCGCCGAGGATCAATGTCGTCGCTCCCGCGTCAGCCGCTATCCGCGCCTGCGTCAGGATGAACGAGCGGTATGCCTCGTACCACACTGCCCACCAGGCCGCATCGCGCGCACCACCCGCCCACCAGTCGGCGAGCGATCCGTACGCCGGCGAGAGCCGGGGCCGCAGGCCGACCTGCATGTCGTGTTTGGCTGCCTCGGCAGCGAAGCCCAAGATGTCGCCGCCGAACGGCGCCTGCGTCGGGTCGAGCCCGAGGATCGGGAGCGGGCGATTGACCTGCAGCGTCCAGGTCGGCGTGAAGATCACGGCGTTGGCGCCGCGGGCGGCCATCTCGGCCAGGGCGGTCGGCATCAAGCTCGACCACGTCGGACGGTAAGCCGGCAGCAGCTCGTACCCGACGGCGAAACCGGGGCGCGCGGTGATGGCCGGCGCAACGACGTCGGTCGGCGGGAGCGTCTCCTGCGGGAGCCACTGCCACTCGCGCACTGTGTCGGCCAGCGTCTGCGGCTCGGCCGACGGCGTCACGGATCGGCCGCTTGTGGACGGCCCGGCGGTGTCGATGTCATCTGCCGATCCGCACTGCAAGTTGCGGCAGTAGCGGTAGGCCAGGGCGCCGCCGAAGTCGAGCGGGCCGTTGAGCACGTAGGTCCACGTCCCGTCGGCTTCCTTCCACATCGGGATCGGCTCGAACCAGGTGAACGGATTGAACTGGATGCTGACCGAGTCCGAGGCCGGCGTGTTCGCCGGGACGCTCACGTGGAAGGTCAAGCGCGGCGTAGGCCGGCGAGCGCCAGGAGGCGACCGTGTCCTGCACGATCGGCCCCTGCTCGGGGACGATCAACTGGCGCGTGACGAACCCGCCGCTGGCATCGCGCTCGGCGTTCCACAGCCCGTCGCCGAGGGTGTACTTGTAGCGCAGGTCGGTGCCGGCATGCAGCTGCGTGAGGAGCAGGGCGTGCGTGGCATCGACGCGCACCATCGTCGGCATGCGTGCCGCACTGGTGCTGACGCCACCGGCCAGCTCGGCGAAGACGGCGCCGAACGGCCGCACATTGCCGGCGACGCGGATCGGCGCATCGGCCGGCGTGCCCTCCGGCAGCGTGACCTCGAAGGCGATGTCGATCATCGGCGCGGCGTCGAGCGCCAGCTCGGCCGGTGTGGCGCTTTCAGCGGCGACCACCGCCTGCCGCTGCTGCGGTCGGTAGGCGCCATCGGTGGTGTAGGCCACCACCGAGTGCAGCCCGGGCGCCAGACCGTCGAGCCGGAAGGCGCCCTCGCCGTCGGTGTAGGCCGTCACGCCCGAGGCGCTGACCAGGATCTCGCGCAGCGGGGCAGCCGTGGCGGCGTCGACGATGCGGCCGATCACGCGCCCGGTCTGCCCGAGGAAGGGGGCGTCGATCCAGGCCGCCACCAGGTCGTCCTGCGTCGTCGGGCCGGTGACGTGCATCACCCGCTCGCGCACCGGCCGGCCGAGGCCGTCGAACTCTTCGGAGGCAGACGGCGTCTGGCGCGCATAGCGGTAGCGCAGCAGGCTGCCGACCGGCGGCGTCAGCCGCGCCTGCCAGCGGCCATCGGCCTGGAGCGTCATCGGCGTCGAGGCTGCGGCATACGGCAGACCCGTGACCTCATCCAGCATGACGAGCTGCAGCCCGGCGTCGTCGGGCGTCCCGGCAGGAGGCGTGAGGTTAAAGATGACCTCGGCCGCCGGCAGCGGCGATGAGCCGCCGGCTGGAATTGGCGTCGGCCCGGCCAACCCGCCGCCGGCAAACGGCAGCGTGCATCCGGAGACGGCCGAGAAAACGCAGGCCAACGTGATCACGCGAATCAAGAAGCGTTTCATGGCACCTGTCCTAGATGGCGGACGAGCTGCACGCACACGTCGACGTTCGGCACCCGTCCGGCTGTAACCCGCAGCCTGGTCGTGCCGGGCGGACGTGCGCTGATGACCAACCGGCCCCCGCGCACCTCGACCGCCTGAACGTCCTTCCATTGTATTGCCTTCCTGCCGGCCTGGACGCCGTCGGGCGTCAAACGCAGCGGGCCGAAGGCGAGCGTCTCGCCAAGGTTGACCTGCTGGCGGCTGCCCTCGAGCAGCCCCGGGAATGCACCGCGTTTCACACGCACGACGAGCGCATCCAGATCGGCCAGCGTGCGCGTCAGGCGAACGCGGCGTCCGTCGTCGAGCCGCAGGCCGAGCGCGGCATACGAACCACTTGCGCCCGCGGCGCGAACTTCGCGGATCGCCGGCCATGGGATCCACCTGGCACGCGGGCCGCGGCCGAGGCGCAGCCCTTCGGCGTGTGCCTCGACGCGCAGGCGGCTGAGCCACCAGGCGCGCAGCAGACACGCGATCCCGAGCACACCCAGCACCGGCGATGCGCCAAACCAGGCATTCGACCAACGCGGCACGGCCGCCGGGCCGTAGGTCGTCGTGGCGAAGATCCACGCCCATATGCCGATCGCCAGCAGCGCCAACCCAAGCCCGGTGCCGACGATGCCCAGCGCCATGAGCAGGTTGACCTCCGTGGCGCGGGCCCGGAAGACAGCCGGTTCCGGCACGCGGCCGGGTGGGGGGGCGATTGCCGGTTTCATAAGGAAGGGAGTGGCCGTGTCAGCCGGGAATGGCGGCTCCGGCCGCCAGCGCCAGGACGAAGCCGATGCCGCCAAGCCCTGCGCCCAGCAGCGCCGCACCGCGTCGCGTCGTCGGCGAGAAGGCCGCGCCCAGCCCCAGCCCGAGCGCCAGCGATGCAAGAAGCAGTCCGACCTGGATCAGGATCAGGCGGGCGGGCGTGGTCAGCGCCAGTGCGATCAGCGCCGCCACGATCGCTGCCACGCCGAGGAGGCGCCCGACCAATGCCCAGGTGTCCGAACGATTGGGGACGACCTCCGGGATGGGCGGTAGGTTCGGATCGAGCCCCGCCGCCTGCCCGGTGCCGTACAGCATGCGGTAAAACAAGAACTGGTTCCAGGCGGTGATCGCAAGCAGCACGCGCACGATCGCCAGCCCGACGGATTCGAACGCCCCCGGCTGGAGCAGCGTCGTCAGCGCGTCGGCGCCGGAGATGCGCGCCACGCCGGGGATCCAGGCCACCATCGACAGCGCCCACTGCACGGCGGTCAGTGCGAGCAGGGCAGGCTGGGTGAAGAGCGCCATGAGCGCTGCGGCAGCGAGCCAGCCCAGGGCGGGGACGAGCTCGCCGCCGCCGGCCGGTGCGCCCGCGAGCAGCCCCATGCCGGCCGCCAGCGCCGCCCAGATCCACATCGTCCGGCGCAGCCGGGTGGCGGCCTGGCGCAGGTTCGGGTGCGCGCTCGTCAGATCCGTCGTCATGCGGACGAGGATACCGAGAGTCAGGCCTTGGCCGGGATGAAGTACACGTCGGTCGGTTTGAGCTTCGAGTTCCTGAGGAAGCGCGGCGTCACCGGCATCCCGATCCAGTCGAGCGCCGCGGCTTGCGGGTCGATGCCCATCAGCCGCGTCAGGAACAGCGTGTTGACGCCCTCGAACTCGATCAGCGCCAGGACGTACGGCGTCTCGGGCAGGAACTCCTCCGATCCGAAGTGGCAGACGGTGAAGGCGTGCACCTTCGCCGGGCGGTCGGTGATGTCGATCCAGTTCGTCTCGCGGCCGGAGAACATGTCGTGGCCGCGCGGCGTGGCGTAGGTGTAGCCCGAACTCGGAATCCTGCGTCGCCAGCAGGTGCTTGTTGGCCGCGCCGGCGAACCAGGGCGAGTCCTGTCCGTACGAGTGCAGGTAGGTGACCTGGTACGGGTATTCGATCTGGATCGGCGCCAGGCGCTTGAGGATCGCCAGCGCATCGGGGTCGGTCTCCACCGGGAACGGAACGCCGTGGACGATGTAGCCGCCGAGCGTCTCGTCGCGTTGATCGGGCAGTTTGGTCATGGGGGTCTCCATGCCGAACGACTTCCGAAGTCCGAAGGACTTCGGAAGTCGTCTGGACTATGCCTCGCGTTCCAGGATCGAGACGGTGACGTACGTGCCGGTGCCGGCGTGCGAGTGGATCGCGCCGCGTTTGGCATCCTTCACCTGGAGCGTCGCATCCTTGAAGTGCTTCTTGATCGACGACTGCAACTGCCAGACGGCGAACACGCCCTGCATCAGCCCGGTGGCGCCGACCGGATGGCCGCAGGCGATCAACCCGCCGGATGGATTGACGGCGCAGACCGGCTTCTCGGGCAGCTTGAGCCCGTAGTCGATGCCCGGCATGAACGCTCTTCCGGAAGCGGCGAACGGTCCGCCTTCGCCGTAGCGGCACAGCCCCATGTCCTCGTAGGTCTGCACCTCGGACGACGTGTAGGCATCGTGCAGCTCGACGAAGTCGAGTTCCTTGCAGAGGGTCGTGGATGCCGGCGTGCTTGTAGGCCATGTTGCCGGCGGTGCGCCCGGCGCGGAACGAGTGCACGCCCGGGTAGCGCGTCCCGTGGTCCCACAGCTTCTTGTAGTAGGCCTTCGTCTCGTCGGAAGAGGCTTCCTGCTCGGTGGCGTAGTCGCGCAGGAACGTCTCGTAATCGACGTGCGGGCGGTCGGACATGCGCATGGCGTCCGTGCCGCGGCCGATGCCGGTGACGCGCACCAGCGGCCGCGTCACCTTGGCCCCGGCCTGCTCGAGCCGCTTGAGCCCTTCTTCCGACGCCAGGATGACCGCCGCCGCGCCGTCGGACATGACGCAGATGTCGAGCCGCGTCAGCGGCCAGGCGACCATCGGTGCGGCGCGCACGTCGGCGATCGTGTAGCGGTTGCGCTTCTGGGCGTACGGGTTGTGGAAGGCGTTGAGGTGGTTCTTGACCGACACCGACGCCAGCTGCTCGACGGTCGTCCCGAACTCCTTCATGTGGCGCGTGACCATCATGGCGTAGTAGCCCGAGTAGAAGCCGCCCACCGGGTAGTCCCACGAGATGTCCGACGCCAGGGCGATGAACTCGTTGCCCTTCCAGGTCTCGACGTGCGACATCGTTTCGAAGCCGTAGGCGACGCACACGTCCATGTGGCCGGAGGCGACCGACTTCCACGCCTCCTGGAGGCAGATCCCGCCGGTGGCGCCGCCGCCTTCGACGCGGTGGCTGGGCTTGGGGCACAGCCCGAGGTAGTCCTGGGCCATGATGCCCGCCATCAGTTGGCGGGCGAAGTGATCCGAGAAGTACGACGCCACCGACCCGTCGACCACCCGGGTGAAGGTGGGGAAGTCGATCCCCAGGTCGGTGATGGCGTAGTCGTAGGCTTCCTTGATGATGGCCTGAAACGTCTTATCCGGGCGGGCCTTGGCGAACTTGGAGACCCCGCCCGAGACGGCGTAGACCGGACGCATCGGCAGCCTCCTTAGGTGGCGCGGCGAAGAGCCGAATTGTACTTGCGGGGGGGTGGAGGGGCAAGGAGCGGGAGGCGGAAAGAGAACGTCCTTCGTGGAGGGACGGACGCAGTGGCGGGGCAGGGTTGCGGGACGTAGAATCAGTAGTTGAACTAAGCGCTTCGCGCAGTGCGAGTGCATCGCTGCACGTTCTTCGATAAGCTGCCCATCCTCTTCTGTATGGCTATATTTCCTGGCCAACCCTCTGGACAGGAGATGTAGCCATGACAGCCCTACGGCAGCGATACATCGAAGATCTGCAACTACGTGGTCTGTCTCCCCGGACGCAGGATTCCCTACGTGCGCGTGGTGCGGCAACTGGCGGAGCACTATGGCAAGTCCCCGGACGTCCTGACCGAGGAAGAGCTGCGCCAGTACCTGCTGTATCTGAAGAATGAGAAGCACGCGGCGCGCAACACGTGCACCCTGGCCTTGTGCAGCCTGAAGTTCTTCTACCAGCAGACGCTGAAACGGGATTGGCCGGTGCTCGACTTCGTGCGCCCCGCTCGGGACAAGAAGCTGCCGGTGGTTTTCAGCGTGGAAGAAGTGCAGCAGATCCTGGGCTGTGTGCGCAAGGCACGCTATCGCGTGTGCCTGAGCACGATCTACGGCTGTGGGTTGCGATTGCTGGAAGGTGTGCAACTGCCGGTGGCTGACGTCGATGGCGCCCGGATGGTCATCCATGTGCGCCATGGGAAGGGTGGCCAGGACCGCTATGTGCCGCTGCCGCGGCGGACGCTGGAACTGTTGCGGGAGTACTGGTCCTGCCACCGGGATCCGGTGTGGATGTTTCCGAGCGTGACGCCGGGCGGGGGTCCGATGTGCGCCACCGGGGTGCAGCGCGCCTTCAAGGCGGCGTTGGCGGAAAGCGGGGTCCACAAGCCGGCGAGCGTGCACACCCTGCGGCATTCGTGGGCGACGCATCTGTTGGAGGCGGGGGTCAATCTGCGACTGATCCAGATCTATCTGGGTCACCGGTCGCCCACGACGACAGCGCTGTATACCCATCTGACTCGCAAATCGGAAGACCTGGCCTCGGAGGCGATCAATCGTCTGGTGGAAACCGGCGGTTGATCGAACTGGCCGAGATCTTCCGGCGCTACGGCCCCGCCTACCGGGAGAAGTTCGGCGCGCGCCTCTTGCCGAGCCACCGGCGGGCGATGCAGGCCATCGAGCGGTGCCGCACGGCAGTGCTCGGCGGGCACGTCTACTACTGTCCTCGGTGTGAGCAGACCCAGTACCGTTATCACTCCTGCAAGAACCGGCACTGTCCCAAGTGCCAGCAGGATGCGGCCGAGGAGTGGTTGGCGCAGCAACAGCAGTGCATGCTGCGCGTGCCCTACTTCCTGCTCACCTTCACCTTGCCTGCCGGGTTGCGCTGCGTGGCGCGCAGTCACCAGAAGGACGTGTATAGCTTGCTGTTTCGGGCCAGTGCGGCGGCGACGCAGCGGCTGGCGCTCGACCCGCGCTTGCTGGGTGGGCACATCGGTTTGATCGGCGTGCTGCACACCTGGGCCCGCAACTTGAGCTATCACCCGCACGTGCACTACCTGGTGCCGGGAGGGGCGCTATCCTGCGACGGCCAGACCTGGCTGCCAGCCCGGGGAGGGTTCTTTCTCCCGGTGAGGCCGCTGGGGATCCTGTTCCGGGCCAAGTTCCGCGACGGCCTACGAAAGACGAGCTGGTTTGAGCGGGTACCGGCCAAAGTCTGGAGACAGGCCTGGGTCGTGCATTGCCAGCCGGTGGGGAACGGTCTGCCGGCGCTGCGGTATCTGGCGTGCTACGTGTTCCGTGTCGCCCTCAGCAACCAGCGCATCCAGCGAGTCGTCCATGATGAGGTCACGTTCAGCTACCAGGATGGTGACAGCGGAGAAACCCGGTTGTGCACGCTGGCCGCCGAGGAGTTCATCCGGCGCTTCCTGCAGCACATTCTGCCCAAGGGGTGGGTCAAGGTCCGCTATTATGGCTTCTTCAGTCCCGGCCAGCGGCAGCGGCTCGACCAACTGCGACAACGGCTGGGCGGCGTGCAGGCTCCCGACAGCCTGCCGCCCACCGAGCCACTTGAGGCCCGGGACTCGGCGGCGGATGACGGGCCCGTGCCCGCGCAGCTGCCTGCGCGCTGTCCTACTTGTGGTGAGGCGCTGCAATGGATGCACCGGCTCCGACCCGGCGGCCGCGATCCTCCTCGATTTTGACTGCGTTGCCTTTGCCTCCTGCTCAAGGAGCGCCGAGCTGGGGCGCCACGCGGTGGGCTTCACATTGCCTCTCGGCGGCCCAACCTGGTCTGCCACGTTGGGACGGCTCATGATGGGCAGGCCTACCGATGCGGGAAGCACCCACAGGCAGGAGGTACCTTGCCTCCTCCGGCCAGCTTCCACTAGAATCGTCTTGGAAAACGCAGGGTACCCGACCGGTTGGCCGAGACTCCACGGGGCTTAATCCCCAAGTGGAGCGGGGCCTGCGTGCGGCCTGGTTCAACTGGTGATTGTGTGGCGGCTTCGCGC
>CAVZPO010000021.1:0-212274 GCA_963777165.1 uncultured Chloroflexia bacterium | reverse complement strand
CCGCCTGCTGGGCGCCAGTGATATTCAACTTGAAACCATGGGAGTCGCTCAGCAACCCGCTGATCAGCCCGAGATCCAGCTCTTCCGGGAAGTGGTTTGCCGGTCGCTGAGCGCAGAAGAATTCCATGCGGCCTGGGGAGCCGGCCAAAGAATGACCATCCAGGAGGCCGTCAGCTACGCTTTGAGCGATGCCGACGACGGCGAGTAGCCGGAGTGTGACGGGGAAGCTTTCTGCCGACGCGAAATCAAACCCTCGCTGCAACGCCCCAGCCAATCTGCAACGCCGGGCATTGGCGCTTCCTGAGTGCCTTCAGGCTGTCTCGGTAATGCAGAACCATCACTGGCTGCTCGGTCCGTCGGCCGGAAGGGACCACTCCCACGCGGATGTCCGTATGCGCGACAGCCAGAAGTCCTGCAGTTACACCCCGGCTCGTGATCCTCCGAGGGCAATGCCGGAAAACCTTCCCCTGGCGCGGGGCGTCTAGGGAAGGCGAGGGTGGGGCAAGGGTGGGAAGAGCACGTGCAGGCTCCATAGTCATCTTCGCGCCTGCCAAGTCCCGGTCGTATCGATCCGAGAGCTCAGACCGATCTGGCATGCGCTCCCATGCCTCGGCAACCTGACCGCCCTCCAAGGAATGGATACCACGTTCTCTTCCAGAGCCCAGCCTGTGCCCTGAGCCGGCTGCCCGAGCTTGGCCCCGGTCCGCCCCACACGCAGCAAAGCCTTGCCATCTCTCGATATGTGTTGTAATATCACTATACGATGATACATATAGGGCTACATCCATGCTGATGACCGCCTCCGTGACCTCGCTGGAGCTCAAGGCCAAGCTCTTCCGCGGGCTGGGCGACCCGTCGCGGCTTTCGATCCTGGAAGCACTGCGTCGCGGACCGAAGACGGTGGGTGAGATCGTCACCGCCACCGGCTTGTCTCAGCCCAACGCCTCCAACCACCTGGCCTGTCTGCGGGATTGTGGCCTCGTGCGCTCCGAACCTTCCGGCCGCTACGTCACCTACGCGCTGAGCGATGACCGCGTCGATGGGCTGCTGACGCTTGGCGAGGACGTGTTGGCCGAGGTCGCCCGCGGCGTGTACGAATGCACCCGCGTCGACCGCACAACGAGCATGGCATGACCCTCGACCAGACGATCGAATTCCCCATTCTCGGCATGGACTGTGCCGACTGCACTCAACACGTGCAGCAGGCCATCGCCGCCGTTCCCGGCGTGCGGGCCGTCGACGTCCTGCTGGCAACGGAGAAGGCCATCGTGCGCCTCGACCCGGTGCGGGCCGACCGCGAGTCGATCGCCCGTGCGGTCGAGGGCGCCGGCTACAAGGTGGCGGACGACCGGCAGGCGGACACGCGTGCCTTCGGCCGCTCGATCTCCCGACTGTTTGCCGTGGTCATGATCGTGGTGCTGGGCATGGTCGTGGCCGGCGAATGGCTGGGCGCCTTCGACTGGCTGACGGCGCGCCTGCCGTGGCCGGTCGGCCTGCTCGCCGTGCTCGCGGGTGGGTTCCCGGTGTTCCGGAATGTCCTCCGGGCGACGCTGCGCCGGCAGGTGATCGCCCACACGCTGATGACCGTCGGCGTGATCGCCGCCATGCTCGTCGGCGAGTGGGTCACGGCGCTGGTCGTCGTCGTGCTGATGCGCGTCGGAGACTACGTGGAGCGGTTCACCACCTCGCGCGCCCGCAGCGCCGTGCGTGACCTGATGGCCATGGCCCCGCAGCAGGCGCGTGTCGAACGCGATGGCGGGGAGGCAGACGTCCCGGCCAACTCCGTCCAAACGGGCGAGATCGTCATCGTCCGGCCGGGGGAGCAAATCCCGGTCGACGGCGTGATCGTCTCCGGCCGGGCGACCGTCGACCAGGCGGCGATCACCGGCGAGTCCATGCCGGTCGATGCCGGCCCGGGCGAACGCGTATTCGCCGCCTCCCTGGCCAGGCTCGGCAGCCTGCGCATCCGCACGACGCACGCCGGGCGCGACAGTACCTTCGGCCGTGTCGTCCAGATGGTCGAGCAAGCCGAGACCTCGCGCGCCGACGTCCAGCGCGTGGCCGACCGTTTCTCGGCCTGGTACCTTCCGGTTGTGGCCGGCGTCGCTGCCCTCACGTTCCTGCTGCGCCGTGACCCACTGGCGACGGCCGCTGTCCTCGTTGTCGCCTGCTCGTGTTCGTTTGCGCTGGCGACACCGATCGCCATGCTGGCCTCCGTCGGCGCCGCCGCCGGGCGCGGGTTGCTGATCAAGGGCGGCAAGCACTTGGAGACTCTGGCGCGCGCCGATGTGCTGCTGATCGACAAAACCGGCACGCTCACCCTTGGTCGCCCACAGCTCACCGACGTCGTCCCATTCGATGGCACGTCCTCCGAGGATCTGCTGCGCTGGGCGGCGTCTGCCGAGCGCTACTCGGAACACCCGCTGGCGCACGCTGTGCGCGCCGCAGCCTCGGCCAGGGGACTGACGCTTCTCGAGCCGGTGGGATTCGAAGCACTACCAGGGCTCGGCGTGCGCTGCAGCCTCGACGGGTTTCCAGTGAGCATCGGAAGCGAGCGCATGGTCGGGATGTCGACGGAAGACCCGCGCCTGACGTCGCTGATTGCCAGCGGCAAGACGTTGCTGTACGTGGAGCACGCCGGCAAGTTGGCAGGCGTGCTGGCCGCAGCCGATACTGTGCGCCCCGAAGTGCCTGAGGCGCTGGCGCAGGTGCGTGCCCTCGGCATCCGGCAGATCGAGCTGCTGACCGGCGACACCGAGCGCACGGCGGCAGCGTTGGCCGCCGCGATCGGGATTCCCTACCGCGCCCAGCTGCTGCCTGACGATAAGATCGCCATCGTGCGCCGCTACCAGGAGCAGGGGCACCGGGTGGTGATGGTCGGCGACGGGGTCAACGATGCCCCGGCGCTGGCGCAGGCAGACGTCGGGATCGCCATGGGCGCCGCCGGTTCGGACATCGCCATGCAGGCGGCGCACGTGGCGCTGCTGCGCGACGACTGGCGACTCGTGCCGGAGGTGATCCGGATCGCCCGCCGCACGATGCGCGTCATCCGGCTCAATATCGCCTTCACCGCCGCCTACAACACGCTGGGGCTGACGCTTGCCGCGTTGGGCTTCCTGCCGCCGGTGTTGGCGGCTGCCGCTCAATCGGTCCCCGATCTGGGCATCCTGGCCAATTCGTCGCGCCTGCTGCGGCAGCGCTAACACTGTCGCCGTGCGGATCGGATCGCGACCCACGGCAACAGCCTCTCACGCAGCCGAGGTGGGATGAACCCGCGAGCGTGCCGAGACCGTCCTGAGGAGTGAGCCATGGTGAGAATCCGAAAGTACCCGCTGCTTGCATTCCTGGCCGTCGGGAGCCTTGCTCTTGAACGGTTGCGCGCACCGTACCCAATAACGCCGCCCCGACGGCCGCGCAGGACGTCCCCACCGGCGCGCCGGACGAGCAACCGACGTCCCCCCCGGAGCCCACCCTCGACCCCTATCCGGGCTGGACGACCTACTCGAACCCGACGTTCGGGATCAGCTTTCGCTACCCGTCGACCTGGTATGGGCCGGATGTGTATGAGTTCGAGGACGGGGTCCGCCTGGCCGTGGGGTCGGATACGGTTTACCCCTACGGCACCGGTCCCGAAGACCGACAGCCTGGCGCCGCGAACGCTTACGGCATCGTGATTCAATACACGGTCAACACCACCGGGTGGACGCTTGAACAAGCTCGCGCCGAGCAGCCCTGGATCAACGATGACCTGGCGGTGCTGGACATGCAGGACGGCCAGTCCTCGACCACCGCCCGGTCACTCACGACGCGCGTGCGGGCGCTCACCCTGGGCCGGTTCACCGGCGTGGAGTTCATCACGACACTCTCGGAAACCGCGCAGACGGAGCGCTTCTACACACGTTCGGCGTTTCTGATGGATGACGCGCTGAACGTCCTGCTCCTCACCGCCGCGCCGGACAACGTCGAGGTCACTGACCCGGCGACGTGGCGTCAGGCCTTCGAGGCCGTGGATGAGTCCAATCGCGAGACGCTGTACGAACTGATCGACTCCATTCAGGTCAATTGACCCGGGATCCGCCCGGACATCAAATACCCCGCCTCGGCCCTCGAACCGGGAGAGGACAGCTGGGGGCTAATCGGCACTCGACCGGCACGCGGGCTGCGGAGTCGATCGTCATGGCCCCCATCCTGGTACGCAAGCCGGGAGGCTAGTCGGTCTCAGGTCTCCACCGGCGGAGCGGCGCGGCGCACTGTACCTCTCGCAAGGCAAACCTCCTCGGTGCGCAGGTTCATCCCCATCATGATCCCTGCGGCCTTCGCACGTATCACCCCGAACGGCATGCACAGCTTTGCTATATCCGATCGGCGGCCCCAGCCGTCCGGCCTGCCTTCGCGCCAGCTTTCGGGGCGGCATTCCTGGGACAGTTAGGAGTGGCCATCGGGCTCGCCGGTTGCGGTATGCTTGGCCTGTCGGCGCCGGGGCTGGTCATGGGCCAGCCTGCCGGAGCGTCGGGCGTGGTAGCCTGAGCACGCTGCGGATCGCAGGAACGTTGCGTCGGAAGGAAGGGTGGCATGGACCTGGCGATGATCGGACTGGGGAAGATGGGCGGCAACATGACCACGCGCCTGGTGCGCGGCGGGCACCGCGTCGTGGCCCACGCTCGTTCGGAGGAGTCCGTCCGGGCCGCCGAGGCCAACGGTGCGGTCGGCGCCCGCAGTCTGGACGAAGTCGTCGCCCGCCTGTATCCCCCGCGCACGGCCTGGCTGATGGTCCCGTCAGGAGAGGCGACCGAGACCACGTTGCACGGGCTGCTCGACCGTCTCTCCCCGGGGGACACGATCGTCGACGGCGGCAACTCCAACTACAAAGACACCATCCGCCGAGCGGCGCTGGTCAAGGAGCGCGGGCTGGACTTCGTAGATTGCGGGACCAGCGGCGGGATCTGGGGACTGGCCGAGGGCTACAGCCTGATGATCGGCGGCGAGAAAGCCGTCGTTGAACGACTGCGTCCGGTCTTCGTCACGCTGGCCCCGTCTGTGGATGCGGGCTGGGGACACGTCGGGCCGCATGGCGCCGGGCACTTCGTCAAGATGGTCCACAACGGCATCGAATACGGCATGATGCAGTCGTTGGCCGAGGGGTTCGAGGTGCTCGAGGCCAAGAAGGAGTTCGGTCTCGACGTGCATCAGATCGCCACCCTGTGGCAGCGCGGCAGCGTTGTGCGCTCGTGGCTGTTGGACCTGACGGCGGCAGCGCTGGCGGATGATCCCGAGCTGACCGACATCAAGGGTTGGGTGGCAGACAGCGGCGAGGGGCGCTGGACCGTGGCTGAGGCGATCGATCTGGACGTTCCGGCGCCGGTGATCACGCTCTCGCTGCTCATGCGTTTGGCCAGCCGGCAGGAGGAGTCGTTCTCGGCGAAACTGCTGGCGGCGATGCGGAACCAGTTCGGCGGTCACGACGTCAAGAAGGCGTAAGCCCAAACCCCACCGACGAGGGCGGTTGAATCGCGCCTATGCAGACTCCATCTTCTCCCCCCGGTCCGAAACCGCCGCGCCGCTGGCACTTCGAGCTGATCTGGCCGGTGTTGCGCCACCCGCGTCGGGCCCTGCCTGCCATCGCTTCCAGCCTGCAGCCGATCTGGTTGACGCCGCTGGTCGTGCTGACCGCATTGGCGCTGGTGCAAGTGCTTGCCGCCATCCCCATGCGGCAGGCGGCTGCTGCCAGCACGATGGTCGACCTGCCGATGGACTACCAGTACCTCACGCCCGAGCAGCAGGCGCAGTTCCAATCGTCGCTGTCCGCGTCCGGCGGGCCGATGTTCACGACCGTCTTTCCCGCGCTGGCCGCGCTGGGTCGCGTATGGCTGGGATGGCTGATCATCGCCGCGATCCTGCACCTTGTGCTGACCATTCTCGGCGCCAGGGCAACCATGGGCTCCGTGCTGAACCGCGTGGGCTGGGCCAGCCTGCCGTTCGCGCTGCAGAGCGCCGTGCGCACCCTGGCCATCGTGTTTACCCGCAAGTTGATCAGCGCCCCCGGGTTGTCCGGCTTCGCCCCGGCCGGCGATGGATTGGGAGCAACCCTGGCGTCCCAGATTCTGGGTCAGATCGACCTGTTCCTGATCTGGTTCGTCGTGCTGCTGGTGCTCAGCCTGCGGGCTCACGATGACCCGGGGGCATCCAAGGCCTGGACGGCGGTCCTGATTACATTGCTGGTGGCGCTGCTCTTGATCGCGCTCCCCGGCGTGCTCGTGGCGCAGCTGGGCGGGCTGACGATTGTGCGACCCTTCCTGTTCTGATGACTGCTCCGATCGTCCGCACGCTGGGCCTGTCCCGCTCGTTCAGCATGGGACGCGAGACCGTCGTCGCTCTGGACGGCGTCGACCTCGACGTGCCGCGCGGCAGCTTCGCAGCGGTGCTTGGCCCTTCCGGGTCCGGCAAGAGCACATTGCTGCACCTGCTCGGCGGACTCGATCGCCCGTCTGCCGGCGGGATCGAGGTGCTGGGACAGCGGCTGGAATCCATGGACGAGAACGCCCTGGCCGCCTTTCGCCGCACGACGGTCGGTTTCATCTTTCAGTCGTTCAATCTGATCCCCAGCATGACCGCGCTGGGAAACGTGGGCTTCCCGATGCAGTTTGCCCGGGTACGCCCCGCGGAGCGTCAGGCGCGTGCCTGGGATCTGCTGCGTCAGGTCGGTCTGGAAGACCGTGCCTACCATCGTCCGGCGGAGCTCTCGGGTGGGCAGCAGCAGCGCGTCGCCGTCGCCCGCGCGCTGGTCAATGATCCGCAGTTGATCCTGGCCGACGAACCCACCGGCAACCTGGACAGCCAGTCGGGCGCCCAGATGATGCACCTGCTGGCGGAACTCCACGGCCAGGGCCGCTCGGTGATCGTCGTCAGCCACGACCCGCGCATCCTGCGCTACGCCACACACACGATTCGCCTGTTGGACGGCCGGGTGGTCGGGGAGGCCGAGTACGAGGCCGCCCTGGCGCTGGCCGCCGGAGAGAAGGGCTTGCAGTGAACCGAGCTACGACCAATCCCGTCATCCGCCGATCGATGGCCGCGGCGCTCGCCGTCCTGGTCCTAGCCGGCCTGACGCTGGCAACCGCCGGCGCCAGCCCGGCACCGCAGGCCACCGATACTCCGACGCTTTCCGGATCGGGGTTCAGCCGGCCCTTGCTCGTCCTGATGTCGTACAGTCCGAGCGGCTCGGTGACCCCGGGCGGCTCATTCACGCTGCATTTCAAGCTGGGAAATGTCGGCGACGTCAAGGCGCGCAACATCGTGGTCAATATCGGCGGGGGTGAGTTCATCCCCGCCGGTACCGGCGGCGTGATCGCTGCCGGAGCCATCGCCGAGGGCGCCGATACGTCGTTCACGCAGCCGCTGGTCGTCTCCTCGGCGTTGGAGGCCGGGGCGGTCGGCACGCTGCAGATGAACGTCAGCTACACCGATCCCGCCGACGCACCGTTCAGCGAATCATTCACCCTGGCGATCACGGTCGGCGCGGCGCGGTCGTCGGGCTACACCGGTCCGCTGCCGACGGCCACGCCGCGGGTGCGGCCGCAACTGGTGATCACCGGCTACGCCACCGACGTCGAGCCGCTTCATCCTGGACGGCCGCTTCGTGCTCACGCTGACGGCGGAAAACGTGGGCGGGGCGGCCGCCCGGGGTGTGAGCCTGATCCTGGGGGGCGGGACGGCGGGCGGTGCCGGCGAAGGCACGCAGGAACCCGGCGGGATTTCCGGGGGCAGCGGCAACTTCGAAACCTTCGCCCCTCTCGGTTCGTCCAACATCCAATACCTGGGCGACTTCAGTGTGGGCGGAGAGCGGGACGTTCAGCAACACTTGATCGTCAACACCACGGCCAATCCCGGCGCCTATCCCCTGAAAGTGTCCTTCGTCTACAAAGACGACGGCGGTTCGAGCTTCACCGACGATCAGGTGGTGACGCTGCTGATCTACGCGCCGCCGGTGATCGAGATCTCCTTCTATCAACCGCCCGACCCGTTCTTCGTCGGCCAGCCCGGGGGGTTGCCGCTGCAAGTGGTCAACCTGGATCGCAAGAGCGTCGTGCTCGGCCGGTTGCAGGCCAGTGTCGAGGCCGGTGAGCTGAGCAACAACGTGCTGCCCATCGGCCTGCTGGATGCCGGCGGGTACTTCACGTTGGACGCCGTGTACATCCCGGTGGCGGCCGGGCCGGTGGAGCTGACCGTCACCGTGGACTACCTGGATGACTTCAGCCAGCCGCAGCGCATCACGCAGGTTCTGCCGGTCGAAGTGATGGAGGCCGAGCAGGCGTTCGAAGGAGGAGGCGGCGGGGGCGGGGGAGGCGGCATCGAAGTGCCGGCCGGTCCGCTGGAGCCGGAGCCGGAGACCTTCTGGGCGAAGATCGTCCGCTTCCTGAAGGGCCTGTTCGGGCTGGACAGCGGGGCGGAAGTGCCGGGGATCGATCCGTCAACGGCGCCGGCGACTGAGTCTGGGATCCCCGGCGGATCGCCGTCGAAACCCATCCCGGCGCCCAAGGGCTGACATGCGGCTGATCGATCTGCTGCGGCTGATCGCGGATAACCTGGGGCGGCGCAAGGCGCGCGTCGCCCTGACGGCGATTGGTGTCGTGATCGGCACGGCGGCGGTCGTCGTGCTGGTGTCTTTGGGCATCGGCCTGCAGCGCAATGCCACCGAGCAGCTTGGCGGCATCAGCGATCTGACTCTGATCCAGGTCTCGCCGCAATACGGCGGGGAGTTCTACGGCGGTGGGGGCGGCGGGGGCGGCGGGTACGCGGTCGCGGTCAATGCGACCGGGCCGTCGCAGGTTTCACTGATCACGCCTCAGACGCTCAAGGACCTGGCGGCATTGGAAGGGGTCCAGGCGGTCTTCCCGCGCGACTACCTGAACCTCGAGAGCGTCTTCAGCAGCGGGCAGCTGGAGGCGCGCACCGGGGTGCTGGGCGTTCCTCCGGACTACCTGGAGGCGCTCGACATTCCTCTCCAGGGCGGCGAACGGACCCTGGCCAAGGGGACGATCGTGATTGGGGCGATGGTCCCGCAGAGCTTCTACTACCCGCGGCCACGCCCGGGACAGACGATCCCTGAGCCGCCGGACCTGCTCGGGCAGACGATCAAGCTGACGCTGATCAAGTGGACCAGCGAGGGCGAGGAAGTCCGCAAGTCCCTCCAGGTTCGCGTGGTCGGCGTGCTGGCCGAGACGCGCGACGAACCCGACTGGTCGATCTTCATGCCGCTGGACGAAGTGACCGGTTTCAACCAGTGGGCGATGGGCCGGCGGATCGACCGCAATCGCGACGGCTACCAGCTGGCGATGGTCAAAGCCGAGGACGTGTCGGTCGTCTCCGATCTGTCCGAGACGATCACGGCCCTGGGGTACCAGGCCTTCTCGCCCATGTCCTACATTCAGGGCATCAGCAGCTTCTTCCTCGTCCTGCAGGTCGTCTTCGGCGGATTGGGCGCCATCGCGCTGCTGGTGGCGGCGATCGGGATCGCCAACACGATGGCGATGGCGATCCTGGAGCGGACGCGCGAGATCGGATTGATGAAGGCCGTCGGGGCGACGAACCGCGACGTGCTGGGCGTGTTTCTCGGCGAAGCCTCCGGCATCGGCTTCCTGGGCGGGCTGGGAGGCACGCTGCTCGGGTGGGCGGGCGGGCAGGCGATCAACGTCGTGGCGTTGGCCTACCTGGCAGGGCAGGCGGCCCAGTCCGGAGGTGCGCCGCCTCCCTCCGTCGCCGTCTTCACGCCCCTCTGGCTGCCGATCGCGGCGTTGATCTTCGCCACGCTGATCGGCCTGCTCTCCGGGTTGTACCCCGCACTGCGCGCCGCCACGCTCTCCCCCGTCGACGCACTCAAGTACGAGTGATGCGGGAGCACCCCTCCAGCGCCTGGATGGATGGCGCCGAGCCGCGCGAGCCCCTGTGCCACGCGAGTCAACATTCCTGTCTCGTGTGGAGCTATCCGGCCGCAGACCCGGCGCCATTCCATCGGCTGTCTCCAAACACGCAGACGTAATGCGGCCGATGCCGCCGCTCAGCTCCGCCATCGACGAAGGCAGTTTGGTCATCCTGTACGACGGCGAGTGCAACCTGTGCGCCTCGGTGGTCGCCTTCATCCTGCCGCGCGATCGCCGCGGGCGCTTCCAATTCGCCGCCCTGCAATCCGACGCCGGACGCCGACTGCTGGCGGGGGCGGACTGCACAATACGGCGAGCTATTCGACGGTGGTGCTCGTCGAAGGAGCTCGCTGCTGGAGCCGATCGGATGCCGTGCTGCGGATCTGCCGCCTGCTTCCGCTCCCCTGGCCGGCGTTGGCAGGACTGTGGCTTGTCCCCCGTCCGCTACGCGACGCGGCCTACGCGCTGATCGCCAGCCGGCGACGGCGCTGGTTCGGTCGGCGCTCGACCTGCCTGCTCTGGGTGCCAGGCTGGGAGGACCGGTTCTTGGGCTGAGGGACTGACGCAGGTTATTGTGCTCCGCTGAACGATTGTGCTATATAAGACATGGATCCTTGACCCTTGGCAGGGACTTTGGAACCACGGAGGGTGGGATGGCACAGTCGGATACCGGAGGCCGTCTGCGCTCTGCGCGTTTGCTGATTGTCGGGCTGGTAGCGGTGATCATCACCCTGGGTGTGATTCTGATCGCCCAGGCAGTGGTAGGCGCCACCACCTCGGCCGCTGCGGTTGAGGGGCGCCCCAATGCGCTTGCCGGGAGCGCGGACGAATGCGTCGCTTGCCATCGCCAGGCAACACCGGGCATCGTGGAACAGTACGGCGGCAGCACGATGGCCGCCGCCAAGGTGACGTGTCGTGACTGCCACGAGGTGAGCAGCGGCTACGCCGGCGCCGTCGAACACGAAGGGTCCATCATCCTCGGCTCACCCAGCACGGCCATGTGTCAACGCTGCCATGGGCCGGAGGTGGCGCAGTACAACGCCAGCCGCCACTCCCTACCCGCGTATGTGGCGGTGGTCGGTATCGAACCGCTGACCGAAACACAGCGTGCGGCTTACCAGGCGGTCCCGGAGGGTTCGTTCGCGCCCGACAAGAGCCGCCACGCGCTGTATGCCATCGAGGGACAGGATCTCACCCGTTTCGCCTGCGAGACCTGTCACGACATCGGTCGCCCGGCGGCGGACGGCTCGGTCGGCGAGTGCCAGAAGTGCCACCTGCGCCACGAGTTCAGCCTGGAACAGGCGCGCAAGCCGGAGACGTGCAACGCCTGCCACATCGGCCCGGATCACCCCCAGTGGGAGATCTACCAGGAGTCGCCGCACGGCATCGCCTATGCCACCGGCGGCGACCGCTGGAACTGGGAGGCCGAACCCGGCACGCTGACCGTCCAGGACTTCCCGGCGCCGACGTGCGCCACGTGCCATCTGAGCGGATTCGGCGCCGCGGGGACGACGCACGATGTGGGTGACCGACTGACGTGGTACCTGTTTTCGCCGCTCAGCCAACGCCGGCCCTCCTGGCAGGACAACCTGACGCGCATGCAGGCCGTATGCCGCGAGTGCCACAACGAGACCTTCCTGGCGGACTTCTACGCTGCGGCGGATGCCGCCACCGAGGCAGTGAACGAGCGCGTGCGTGAGAGCGACGCCGTCATGGAGCCGCTCAAGCAGCAGGGGCTGCTGACGGTCGAGCCGTTCGACGAGCCGATCGACTTCAAGTACTTCGACGTCTGGCACTACTGGGGCCGGACGGCCAAGTTCGGCGTGTGGATGCAGGGACCGGACTACACCCAGTGGCACGGCATCTACGAGCTGCTCCAAGACCTGTCCGATCTCAAGGAGATGGCGGCGGCCAAGTTGGAGGCGGCCGCGGCGGGCTCGGCGCCATGACGCTGCTGGCGGAGCTCTCCCTGCCACTCGATGGGCTGAGGCGTCGGTGGTTGCCGCTGACGCGCGACCAGATGATGCTGCTGATGGCAGCGGTCAATGAAGTGTTCCTCGGAATCGATACCTACCTGGCGCACAACATCAGCGGGACGATTCGCTCTTACGAATGGATCCCGATCATCTTCGGCCCGGTCGCCGGGGGCCTGCTGCTGATCGCCGGGCTGATCGCCTTGCGCCGGCGGCCGCTGGCATCGTCGATTGCCACCGTCGTCCTGGGGGCCAGCATCGTCGTTGGTCTGATGGGCGCCTACTTCCACCTGCGCCGCGCCTTGCTGCCCCAGGCGGTGCCGGGTGAGCAGGTCTCGGTCGATCTGCTGGTGTGGGCGCCCCCGATCCTCGGTCCTTTGACGTTTTCGCTAACCGGGCTGCTTGGCATCAGCGCCGCGTGGGTGGAAGATCCACCCGATAGCGGCGTACTGAGCCTGACCGGCCGCCGGAGGCTGGCGCTGCCCTACAGCAAATCGCAGGCGTACTTCTTCATGGTCGGCATGGGCAGCCTGGCGACGGTCATCAGCAGCGTGCTCGATCACGCGCGGACCGGGTTCGTCAACCCGTGGCTGTGGCTGCCAACCGCCGCCGGGGTGTTCGGGACGGTCGTCGCTGCCGGAATGGGGATGACCGAGCGGCGCCGACGGGCGGATCTGGCGATCTTCGCCGGGGCAATGGTGTTGATGATCGCCGTAGGCGTCGTCGGCGCGGTGCTGCACGTGATCGACGACCTGACCGCCGCGGGGGTCTTCGTCGGCGAGCGTTTCATCCGCGGCGCGCCGTTCCTGGCGCCGCTGCTATTTGCCAACATGGGTTCGCTCGGGCTGTTCGTCCTGCTCGGGCCGGAGGAGGCGGCGAAGTAACGCGGCCGGCCCTCGGCCGCGCGTTCGACACCGCCGAACATGGCTCAGACCCCTCCGCGATCGCACCCGGCCCGTGGGATGATCCTGGCGACGGCCTCAACCATGGTGGTTGCCGTCGTCCTGTTCGCCTGGAAGATCGATGCGCGGCTCGGCCTCGGCTTGCCTGGCGGGCTGAGGCTGCCGGGGTTGGCTGCCATGACTTTCGGTTTGGCGCTCATCGGCTGGGCGGAAGCGACGCTCTTGCTCATCGCACGCTCGACCGGCGGCTTCGGGGACCCTCCGACGACTCTCGTGGCCCAGGGACCCTACCGTCACGTGCGCAATCCGATCTACCTCGGGGCGTTCGCGCTGCTGCTCGGGCTCTCGATGTGGCGGGGCTCGGCGACGCTGCTGGCAATCGCCCTGGCCTTCCTGCCCGCCATGCACGTGTTCCTGGTGCGGGTGGAAGAGCCGGCGACGCGTCGACGGCTGGGCGGTGCGTACGACGACTACTTGAAACGCGTCCCGCGCTGGCTGCCGCGCCCGGCATGGAAGGATCGCGGATGAAGGTTGCCTCGAGCCCGGAGGTCCGCGCCATCCCAAGCGTCACCCGGGAACGGGAAGCCGCAGGTGACGGCGCCGGGGGGCAAGCATGAACTCGCAGCCCGAACCCGGGCGCGTGTGGGCGGCGCGCGTTGCAGTCGGGCTTGTCCTGATCTCGAACCTGAGCGCCGCAATCCCCTATGTGCTCCACCCGGATCGATACGCGGCTGCCTTCGAACTGACCGGTGCAGCCGGGGCGGCGATGGTGCGTGCGATCGGCATCCTGTTCCTGATGTGGTGTGCGGCCTACGTGCCGGTCGTTGCACATCCTGCTCGTCACGCAGGGCTGTTCGGAGTGATCCTGGCCCAGCAGATGATCGGCCTGGTTGGTGAGAGCTGGATCCTCGCCTCGCTTTCGGCCGGGCATGCCGCGCTTTCGTCTACGGCGCTGCGCTTCATCGTCTTTGACGGCGCGGGGCTTGCGCTGCTCCTCCTCGCGTTTGTCCTCGCCTGGCGTCGACCCGGATAAGGCGCTGCCGGCGTGCGAAGGGCGGGCAGCGTGGCTTAGGGCAACGGATGGCGCGAACGCGCCGCTGCTTCTGAAAAGCAAAGCTGTCCAGGAAGCGATTGTGCACGCCCCGGTCCTCCTTGCCAGTGTGAAGGAGGGTGAGTTCATAGAGCTGCCCGTCATGGACGAAGTAGAATCGATTGTCTCCTCTTGGAAGTGGAGCAGTTCGAACTCAAGCCCGATGCGCGGTAGGCTGCCTCATCGCCGTCGCGAAGCACATCCAAACCCCAAAGTATGTCCTATAGCCTCCTGTAGGACGGCCGACGGCGTATCCAGGCGAAGGCGGATCGTGGAGCGGGCTCGCTGACGGGCCTGCGCGGTGCCGTCACAGGCTCAGGCAATGGAGCCCTTCTCATCCACGGCGCGTCGCAGGGACGGTACAACTTGATCCCTTGGCTCCGAATTGTGCAGCTTGCAGCATGAGTTCCTTATGCCAGGTGTGTTGTGAACATGAACTTGACCATAGGGAGGAGTCCCGCCAGGCCTGCTCGCTGCTCCACTGCCTCCCTCTCACCCCGGGAAGAACTCACGTCCACGGTATCTTGACAAGTCCTTGACCCGAAATGAGGAGTCTTTGTCCCTACTTTGCCATCGCCCTCGATAGACTGGGCTTTGTCGCCCAATGATGCGATCGTGAAGGAGCCGGCCCATGATGGATCTTGCGTACATTGGCTTCACATTGGTCCTGTTCGCCCTCTCGTGGGGGTTGATCGTCGTCTGCGACCGGCTGATGGAGACAAACCCATGAGCGTCCTCTACCTTGCAGCCGGACTGATCTCGTTGGCGCTGCTCGTCTACCTGGTCTTCGCCATGCTCAAGCCGGAGTGGTTCGGATGAACGCGGCAAGCTGGTTTCAACTCGTTCTCTACATTGTCGTGCTCCTGCTTCTGGCCAAGCCGCTGGGGACTTTCATGGCCCGTGTCTACCAGGGGGAGCGGACGTTCCTTGATGCAGTCGTTGGCCCGGTGGAACGGTTGGTGTATCGGATTACGGGCGTGCGCTCCAATGAAGAGATGGGGTGGAGAACCTACGCCATCGCCTTCATGGTCTTCAACGTCCTGGGGCTGCTGGCGGTGTATGCCCTGCAGCGGCTGCAGGCATTCCTGCCGCTCAATCCGCAGGCCCTCGGGGCCGTCACGCCCGACTCGTCCTGGAACACGGCCGTCAGCTTCGCCACCAACACCAACTGGCAAGGGCTACGGCGGCGAAGTGACGATGAGCTACCTGACCCAGATGTTTGCCCTGACGGTACAGAACTTCGTCTCCGCCGCCACCGGGATGGCGGCGATGGTGGCGTTGATCCGCGGCATCGCCCGGCACTCCTCGAAGACCATCGGCAACTTCTGGGTGGACATGGTGCGGACCACGCTCTACATCCTGCTCCCGCTTGCGTTCGTCCTGGCGGTCCTGCTGGTTTCGCAAGGCGTGGTGCAGACCTTCGGCACCTATGAGACCGTGAACCTGCTGCAGCCGACAACCGATTCGAACGGCGGGGCCGTGGCGCAGCAGGTGCTGGCCGTCGGCCCCGCGGCATCGCAAGTCGCCATCAAGCAGCTGGGGACCAATGGTGGGGGCTTCTTCAATGTGAACTCCTCCCACCCGTTCGAGAACCCGACACCGTTCTCCAACTTCCTGGAGATGCTGTCGATCCTGCTGATCCCGGCGGCGCTGGTCTACACCTTCGGCAAGATGGTCGGTGACACGCGCCAGGGCTGGGCACTGCTGGCGGCGATGACGGCCATCTTTGTGGTGATGCTGGGGATCGCCGTGTGGGCCGAGCAGAGCGGCAACCCGGCCTTCGCCGCGCTGGGCGTCGATCAGCAGGCAAGTACCCTGCAGCCTGGCGGCAACATGGAAGGCAAGGAGGCGCGCTTCGGCATCGCCAACTCGGCCCTGTGGGCCACGGCCACGACCGCCGCCTCCAACGGGTCGGTCAACTCGATGCACGACTCGTTCATGCCGCTGGGTGGGTTCGTTCCGCTGTTCATGATGCAGTTGGGCGAGATCATCTACGGAGGGGTGGGGTCCGGGCTGTACGGCATGCTGGCCTTCGTCATCGTGGCAGTGTTTGTCGCCGGGCTGATGGTCGGCCGCACGCCGGAGTACCTGGGAAAGAAGATCGAGGCCTTTGAGATGAAGATGGCGTCGCTGATGATCCTGATCCCGATCGTTCTCGTGGTGATCGGAACGGCAGCGGCGGTAGCCGTCCCTGCCGGGCAGGAGACGATCTTCAATCCCGGAGCGCACGGGTTCAGCGAGGTCCTCTATGCCTTCTCGTCGGCATCCAACAACAATGGAAGTGCCTTTGCCGGGATCGGCGTGAACACGCCTTTCTACAACACCTCCTTGGGGGTCGCCATGTTCCTTGCTCGATACTGGCTGGCCATCCCGGCCCTGGCGATCGCCGGATCGCTGGTGCGCAAGAAGAAGGTGCCGGCAGGGGCCGGAACGCTTTCCACGCACACGCCGCTGTTCATTGCCTGGCTGATCGGCGTCATCATCATTGTCGGCGCGCTGAGCTTCATCCCGGCGCTGTCGCTCGGACCCTTCGTGGAACATCTGATGTTGGGGCATTAGGGCCATGACAACACATACGATGCAACTCAAGAAACAACCATCTTACCGCCGACAGCTCTACCAGCGTGCCATCTGGGACTCCTTCCGCAAGCTCGACCCGCGCCTGGAAGTCCGCAACCCGGTGATGTTCGTCGTCGAGGTCGGCAGCGTGCTCACGACCGCTCTCTGGATCCAGGCCCTTGCCGGACGCGGCGAGGCACCGGTCGGGTTCATCGGGGCGGTGGCGCTGTGGCTGTGGTTCACCGTCCTGTTCGCCAACTTCGCCGAGGCGGTGGCCGAGGGGCGCGGCAAAGCCCAGGCCGAGGCGCTGCGCAAGACGCGCAAGGAGACCAGGGCCAAGAAGCTGCGCGCCCCGCGCCGCGACGCCGAGGTGGAGCTGGTTTCCTCCATCGGGCTGCGCAAGGACGATGCGTTCCTGGTCGAGGTCAACGACATCATCCCGGCCGACGGTGAGATCGTCGAGGGCATTGCCTCCGTCGACGAAAGCGCCGTCACCGGAGAGAGCGCCCCTGTGATCCGTGAAGCGGGCGGCGATCGCAGCGCCGTCACGGGCGGCACGCGCGTGCTCTCGGACTGGCTCATCATCCGCGTCACGGCCGACCCCGGGGAGGGGTTCCTGGACCGCATGATCAGCCTGGTGGAGGGCGCCAAGCGGCAGAAGACGCCGAACGAGATCGCCCTGAACATCCTGCTGGCCGGCTTCACGGTCATCTTCCTTGTCGTGTGCTCCACGCTGCTGCCCTACTCGCTGTTCAGCGTGCGGGCCGCTGGCATGGGGATCCCGATCACCATTACCGTGCTGGTCGCTCTGCTGGTGTGCCTGATCCCCACGACCATCGGCGGCCTGCTCTCGGCCATCGGCATTGCCGGGATGGACCGCATGATCCAGCGCAACGTCATCGCCATGTCCGGCCGCGCGGTGGAGGCGGCCGGGGACGTCGACGTGCTGCTGCTGGACAAGACCGGCACGATCACGCTCGGCAACCGGCAGGCGGTGGAGTTCGTTCCGGTGGGGATGACCCCGCCGGAGACGCTGGCCGAAGCTGCCCAGCTGGCTTCCCTGGCCGACGAGACACCGGAGGGACGAAGCATCGTGGTCCTGGCGAAGGAGAAGTACGGCTTGCGCGCCCGCTCCGTGGGCACCGGACCCCTGGGGGCTGCCGCCGAGGCACGCTCGGCCGAGATGCACTTCGTCCCGTTTACCGCACAAACGCGGATGAGCGGCGTGGACCTGCCGGATGGGACCACGATCCGCAAGGGCGCCCCGGATACGATGCAGACGCTGATCCGCAGCCAGGGGAACCACACCCCGCCGGAATTGCAGGTCGCGGTAGATACGATCGCCCGCAGCGGGGGCACACCTTTGGTGGTGGCGCGCAACGGACAGGCGCTGGGCGTGATCCACTTGAAGGATATCGTCAAGGGCGGAATCAAAGAGCGGTTCGCGCACTTGCGCAAGATGGGCATTAAGACCGTGATGATCACGGGTGACAACCCGCTGACCGCCGCCGCCATCGCCGCCGAAGCCGGGGTGGACGATTTCCTGGCGCAGGCCACGCCGGAGGCCAAGCTCAAGCTGATCCGCGAGCATCAGGCCGGCGGTCGCCTGGTCGCCATGACCGGCGACGGCACGAATGACGCACCGGCCCTGGCGCAGGCCGATGTCGCCGTGGCCATGAACACCGGCACCCAGCCGGCGCGCGAAGCGGCCAACATGGTAGATCTGGACAGCAACCCCACCAAGCTGATCGAGATCGTGGAGATCGGCAAGCAGCTGCTGATGACCCGCGGCGCCCTGACGACGTTCAGCATTGCCAACGACGTGGCGAAGTACTTCGCCATCATCCCGGCCGCCTTCGCCTCCACCTATCCGGTGCTGACGGCGCTGAACTTCATGCGGCTGGCGACCCCGCAAAGCGCCATCCTCTCGGCAGTGATCTTCAACGCTCTGATCATCATCGCCCTGGTTCCCCTGGCCCTGCGCGGTGTGCCCTATCGGCCGCTGGGGGCGGCGCGGATCCTGCGCGACAACTTGCTGATCTACGGAGTCGGCGGTGTCATCGCACCGTTCATCGGGATCAAGCTCATCGACCTCCTGCTCGTCGCGCTGCGGTTGACCTGATCCAAGGGCAAGATACCCATTGATCCGAAAGGAACCTGTGATGAAGAGACTTCGCCTCAACCTGCCCGCCGAACTTGTCTACCAGAGTGCCATGGCCACGGTACTGGTGCTCTTCCTGACCGTCCCCATGTTCTTGCTCGGCCGCCGGACACTCGGGGAAGCGGTCATCGCCCTGCTGTATCTGGCGGCCGTCGTGTGGAGCTCGAGCCGTTGGGGCCAGCTCCCGGGCATGTGCGCCGCGGTGACGGCCACGTTGGTCTTCAACTTCTTCTTCATCCCTCCCTTCTTCACCTTTGCCGTTGGTCAGCTGGAGGGCTGGCTGGTCCTGACGATCTTCCTGGGCGTGGCCATCCTGGTCGTGGGACGGATGCAAGATGCACTCTCGAAGGCGCGCATCAGCGAGCGCGACGCCAAGCTGATGTACGAACTCAGCCTGGCCCTGGCCGGCCTGCGCACGCGCCAGTCCGTCCTTCACACCCTGGCCCGGCGCCTCCAGCAGACGTTCTATGCCGCGCTGGTCGAGGTCACGCTGCAGGCCGAAACCGGTTCCATCCCGGCGGTGGTCAGGGCGCCTGCCGGCGTGACGATTGACAAGCCGCCGGATCGAGTCGTCCCCATCGAGGCCGCTCCCGGCTTGATTGGAGAGATCCACATCTGGCAAGGCCATGGCTGGCTTCCATCGCCGGACAGCCGTCTGCTGGGGGATCTGGCCGCCTTGGCGGCAACGTCCCTTGAGCGGGCCTATGCCACCGAGCTCGAACTTCGGGCGACCACGTTGACCGCTATCTCCGAAAAGTAGGCATGCCATGATCAGTCAACTGAAGACCGGTTTCCTTCTGCTGCTTGTCCTGACGGTCCTGACCGGCGGAATCTACCCGCTGGTCGTGACCGGGGTGGCACAGCTTGGTCTTCCCTCACCAGGCCAACGGCAGCTTGATTCTCAGCAATGGACAGGCCGTTGGCTCCGAGCTCATCGGACAATCGTTCGAAGATCCCAAGTACTTCTGGGGCCGTCTCTCGGCGACCGGCACGTTCCCGTACAACGCCTTCAACGCGGAGAACCTCACCGCCTCCTCCGGCTCTAACTATGGTCCGCTCAACCCGGCCCTGGTCGCTGCCGCACAGGCGCGGATCGACGCCTTGGAGGCAGCCGACCCCGGAAATAGCTCCCCGATCCCGGTGGATCTCGTCACGGCTTCCGGAAGCGGGCTTGATCCGCACATCAGCGTTGCCGCGGCACTCTATCAGCTGCCGCGGGTCGCTCGCGAGCGCGGTCTCTCCGAGGATCAAGTCCGGCAACTTGTGGATCGCTCCACACAAGGCCGCCAGCTCTGGATCCTGGGCGAGCCGCGGGTCAACGTGCTCGAGTTGAACCTGGCGCTGGATGGGCATCTGTAGCTGCCGAGCGCCTCAGGTACGGAAGCCGGCCGGGTCCCCGCGGCGAGTGACCACTCGCGCGCGAAGGTACTCTCGGCCAGCCCATGAACCCGGACGTAATCTTGCCTGGGATCCGCCCG
Organism: uncultured Chloroflexia bacterium; assembly: GCA_963777165.1. Taxonomy (GTDB): domain Bacteria; phylum Chloroflexota; class Anaerolineae; order Anaerolineales; family E44-bin32; genus DYJB01. Next base: position 192,194 of record CAVZPO010000021.1, on the reverse strand, counting down.
TTCAATACCGAGCTCACGTTGTGTAACCTACGACAAACGCATTCCCCCGTGAGGGGTGGGCCGGTCCTTTCGGGCCTTCGGGCGCGGCGTGCAAGATCGCGCCCGAAGCACCGGCGGTCAGCGAGAGATAGAATAGAGACAATCCCTCCGCACATACCGAGGGCGTCCACCCCGACATGGATTCGACCATTCGATGAGCGTCACTTCTAGACCCGACCCCGACGAACTGTTGGTCCGCGTCCAAGCCGAGGAGCGTGAGAAAGCACGCGGCAAGCTGCAGATCTTTCTCGGCTACGCGGCCGGCGTCGGGAAGACGTATGCCATGCTCGAGGCGGCCCGGCAGCGCAAAGCGCAAGGCGTGGACGTCGTCGTCGGGTTTATCGAAACTCACGGACGAGCGGAGACGGAGGCTTTGCTCCAAGGGCTGGAGATCACCCCGCGACGTCAGGTGGAGTATCGCCGAACGACCGTGACCGAAATGGACGTGGATGCGGTCCTCGCCCGCCACCCTCAACTGGCTCTGGTCGACGAGTTTGCCCACACTAACGCGCCGGGGTCCCGCCACCCAAAGCGGCACCACGATGTCCACGACTTGCTGGAGGCCGGGATCGATGTCTACACCACGCTCAACATCCAGCACCTCGAGAGCCTGAACGACGCCGTCGCCCAGATCACCGGGATCACCGTCCGAGAGACGATTCCGGACAGCCTCCTGGACGAGGCGGCGGAGATCAAACTGGTCGACCTTCCGCCGGACGAACTGATCCAGCGGTTGCACGACGGCAAAGTCTACGTCCCCGACACGGCGGCGGTGGCAGTGGAGCGCTTCTTCCGCAAAGGGAATCTGACTGCTCTGCGGGAGATGGCCCTGAGGCGCGCCGCCGGCCGCGTCGACGAGCAAATGCTCGCTTACATGCAGACCCGCGCCATTCCCGGGCCTTGGCCGGCGGGTGAAAGGCTGCTGGTGTGCGTCAGCACCAGTTCGGCCGGAGAGCGACTTGTTCGATCGGCGCGGCGGTTGGCGGACGAACTCGGGGCGGAATGGTCTGCCCTGCATGTCGAGACAGGGGAAGACAGGCGGGCGCCGGAGGAGGTTCAGGCGCGGGTCGCTCGGACCATGCGTCTGGCAGAAGACCTGGGCGCCCAGGTCGTGACCCTCCCGGGCCAATCGGTGGCCGCCACTGCCTTGGACTACGCGCGTGCCCACAATGTCACCAAGATCATCGCCGGGAAGCCGCTCCGATCGCGCTGGCAGGATTGGGTGCAGGGACAAATCGTCGATCAATTGATTCGCAGAAGCGGAGCGATCGACGTTTACGTCGTCAGCGGTGAGGCTCAAGCCACCTCGGCGGAAACTGGCGACTGGGTTCCGCACCGCCCATGGCGCCGGTACCTGCAAAGCGCTTTTCTCGTCGTGGCCGCCACAATGGTCAGCGTTCCATTCTCCTTGATGCTCTCGCCGGTCAACCTGGTCATGCTGTACCTGGTCGTGGTGGTCATCTCTGCCGTCTTCCTTGGCCGTGGCCCTTCCATCCTGGCCTCGGTGTTGAGCGTGCTGGCATTCGACTTCTTCTTCGTGCCCCCGCGCTTCACCTTCGCGGTGACCGACACCGAGTACGTCCTAACCTTCATCGGCCTGTTCCTGGTGGGTCTCGTGATCAGCACGCTTGCCGCGCGGGCGCGCGAACAGGCGGATGCGGCCCGCCTGCGTGCGGAGCAGACCACCGAACTGTACGAACTCAGCCGCGACCTGGCCGCGGTATATGGCCTCAATGACATCCTTCGGGCCCTCATCCGGCACGTCCAGGGCACTTTCGGGCGGGAGGGCGTGATCCTCCTCCAGGAAGATGGCCGTCTGGCGTCAACCGTCGGCAGCGGCGAGTTGGAATTGGATGAAAACGAATTGGCCGTGGCCGATTGGGTCTTGCGGCATGGCGAACCGGCCGGGAGAAACACGACCACCCTCCCGGGTGCCCAGCTGCGCTACCTGCCGGTGAAGACCGCCCGCGGTGTCCTCGGCGTCCTGGGGATCCGCGGCTCCGAGGAACCCGACGGCTACCTGACTCCAGAACAACAGCGGCTGATGGAAGCGTTCGCCAGCCAGGCAGCCGTCGCGATCGAGAGGGCGCAGCTGGCAGAACAGGCGCGACAGGCGCAGGTGCTGCAGGCTGGCGAGCAGCTCCAGACGGCATTGCTTAACTCAATCTCGCATGACCTGCGGACTCCCCTGGTGTCCATCACGGGTGCCTTGAGCAGCCTGCAGGACCAGGACGCTCAACTCGACGAGGCCAGCCGGCGCGGGCTCATCAAGAATGCCCGGGAAGAGGCCGAGCGGCTGAACCGGCTCGTGGGAAACCTGCTGGATATGACGCGTGTCGAAGCCGGTGCCCTGCGGTTGCGCCTCGAACCCAGCGACGTCCAGGACGTCATCGGCTCAGCCCTCGCCCAACTCGAGGAGAGGTTTGGGGACCGCCGTGTGAACGTGCGGGTACCGGAGGAGTTTCCGCTTGTCCCCATGGATTTCGCGTTGATGACCCGGGTTCTGGTGAACGTCATCGACAACGCGCTCAAGTACTCTCCGCCGGACTCGCCCATCGACGTCGAGGCGAAGCTACCGGGGGGACAATTGGAGATCGAGGTCTCCGACCGAGGTCTTGGAATCCCCGCCGAGGACCTCAACCGCGTGTTTGACAAGTTCTACCGCGTCCAGCGTCCGGGTCGTGTCTCTGGGAGCGGCCTTGGGTTGTCGATCTGCAAAGGAATCGTCGAGGCCCATGGAGGGTTCATCGCCGCCGAAAACCGCCCTGGTGGCGGCACGACGATCACGATTGCCATCCCCGAGCGTGAGGCGGCCAGCGGATGACGGAGAACGGGCTGCGGGTCCTCGTCGTCGACGACGAGCCCGCCATCCAGCGCTTCCTGCACATGGCGCTTTCCGCGGAAGGCTATTCCGTCTTTGCGGCGGTTTCCGGAGCGGAAGCGCTCTCGGGAGTTGTTGCGCACCGCCCGGACCTGATCATTCTCGACCTTGGCTTGCCGGACATGGATGGAAGCGAGGTCACGCGCCGAGTGCGCGAGTGGGCCTCGGTGCCGATCATCATCCTTTCGGTCCGAGGGCAAGAGGCCGACAAGATCGAGGCCCTCGACGCCGGCGCCGACGACTACCTCACCAAACCATTCGGAGCCGGAGAGCTGCTCGCCCGCATGCGCGTGGCGCATGCGGCGGGCGGCCCCGTCAGACAGCGCACCGGTGTTCGTCTCCGGCAATCTCACGGTCGACCTGGGGCGCCGCATGGTGACCGTCGCAGGGAATGAGGTGCAGCTCACGCCGACGGAGTACGACATCCTCCGCGCGCTCGTCACCAATGCCGGAAAGGTACTGACCCACCATCAGATCCTCCGGCAGGTCTGGGGCGCTGGCTACGAACAGGAAGCGCACCTACTGCGCGTGAATGTCAGCAACCTGAGACGGAAGATCGAACCCGATGCTTCGCGTCCCACGCACATCGTCACTGAGCCGGGGGTAGGCTACCGACTCAGGATCCAGGCAGACGAAGACTGAGGGCTGATGCCCGTGCCTCCCCCTGAGGGCCGGAAGCTCCGCCTTGAGATCCAGCGCGCCGCGTGACGCCGCCATGGACGGAATGTGAATGGTTGCCGGCGGCCCTTGAAGGGGACAACCCCTTCCAGGGTTACTGCCACGCCCCTCTTGCCGGGTCGGCTCCGCGTAGAGTGCCTTCAACTCATCTGCCGCGTTCGAGCGCCAGGCGGTCCACTGCACGCTGCGGCCATGCGCCTCGGCGGCACCAGCCTGATCGCGCTGCCTGGGGAACTCCTCGCCCGGCACCGGCGTCTGATCAAGGGAGGGAAACACGATGAACCGCTTCCCGCTTGCGTCCGTGATGGTTCTCGCACTCTTCCTGTCTGTCTTGGCCGGCTGTGGCGCCCCCACATCGCCGAACGTCCCGCCGGGTTCATCGCTGGTCATCTCCGATAAACCACGCGATCGGGGCCCCGTCGCCAACCAGGGCGATCTCTCCGCACTGGCCGAAGGCAACGCCGCTTTCGCCACGGACTTGTACGCCGCATTGCGCCAGGCGCCAGGCAACCTGTTCTTCTCCCCTTACAGCATCTCCACCGCGCTCGCCATGACCTACGCCGGCGCCGCCGGAGAGACCGCCAGCCAGATGGCGGCCGCTCTCCACTTCGACCTGCCCCCGGAGCGCCTGCACCCCGCCTTCAACGCCTACGCCCTCGACCTCGAGGCGCGTGCCGCGCAGGCGACCGAGGGGACGCCGTTCGAGCTGAGCATTGCCAACTCGTTGTGGGGCCAGCGGGACTTCCCGTTCCGAGGCGAATTCCTCGACCTGCTGGGGGAGAACTACGGCGCGGGCATGCGCCTGGTCGACTACATGGCCGACCCCGATGCCTCCCGCCGGGCGATCAACGATTGGGTGAGCAGCGAAACCCGCAAGAAGATCCAGGACCTGATCCCCGAAGGTGCCGTCGACGCGATGACACGCCTGGTTCTGGCCAATGCCATCTACTTCAAGGCGGGCTGGCTTCATCCCTTCGAAGAGAGCGCCACCGGCCCGGAGCCCTTCCACCTTCTTGACGGATCGACGCTTGACGTCCCCATGATGCATCAGACCGAGTCGTACGGGTATGCGATGGGGGATGGATACCGGGCGCTCGAGCTATCCTACTTGAACGGAAACAGCTCGATGCTGATTATCCTGCCCGACGAGGGCGAGTTCGAGGCTGTCGAAGAGAGATTGAGCTCGGAGATGATCCAGGGTCTTTCCGGAAGCCTGACCCACGGGCTCGTGATCCTGACCCTGCCCAAGTTCAGCTACACATCGAGCTTCAGCCTGAATGACGCCCTCATCGGTCTGGGGATGCCGGACGCCTTCGATCCCGACCGGGCGGACTTCTCCGGCATGGATGACGCCCGGGATCTGTATATCAGCGATGTGCTTCACAAGGCGTTTGTGCTGGTGGACGAGAAGGGCACCGAGGCAGCCGCCGCCACGGCCGTGATCATGTCGGTGACCTCGGCTCCCGCCGACGAGCCGATCAGCTTCACCATCGACCGCCCGTTCCTGTACCTGATCCGCGACGGTCAGACCGGGACGATTCTCTTCCTGGGTCGGGTGGTCAATCCAGCGGGGTAGCTGCCTTGCGCTCCTGTCGGCTTCGGGGCGGTTGCCGCGCCCAGCCGCGGGTGGCGTCTTCGGCGTCCGGCGGATGACGAGGCAGAGCACAGACGCTGCGCTCGGAGAGCTCGGCCAAGGCTCGGCCGCGCCGCGCCGGATCGCGCTCCTCAGACGGGAGGGGGTCCGGGGCGCAGCAGATACAGCGGGCGCTGCTTGGCTTCCTGGAAGATGTAGCCGACGTAGACCCCGATGAACCCCAGCAGCGTCGTCAACACCCCGCCGACGATCAACACCATGAACATCAGCGATGACCAGCCTGGTGCGAGGGCATCGGCCTGCCCGCGCACCCAGAAGCTCAGCACATAGACCGCCTCGGCGCAGGCCCCCAGGAAGAAGACCAGCCCGACGCTCAGCCCGATCCACAACGGCGCGAGCGAGAACGAGAAAGCGGCATCGATCGCCAGGCGCACCATCTTGCGCACCGAATACTTGGAGGTCCCGGCGATGCGCTCCGTCGGCTCGTACGGCAGGATGACGGTGCGGAAACCCATCCACGAGACCATGCCGCGCAGGAAGCGATGGCGCTCGCGCATCTGACGCAGCCCGTCGGCGGCAGCGCGTGAAAGCAGACGGAAATCGGCCGCCCCCGGGCGGACGGGTGTATCGCCGATACGGTTTAGCAGCGCGTAGAACAGGCCGGCGGTCCAGCGCTTGAAGGTCGGAGTGCGCCGCGTGTCCAGCCGCTGGGTCTGAACGATCTCATAGCCGGCAGCGTGCAGGCGCAGCATCTCGCCGAGGAGCTCCGGCGGATGCTGGCCATCGCCGTCCAAGGTGATCACGATGTCGCCGTCGGTGTGATCGAGGCCGGCAGTGAGCGCCGCCTGGTGACCGAAATTGCGGCTCAGGTGGACAGCGCGCACGCGCGGGTCGTCCGCCGCCAGGGCCTGCAGGATCCGGGGTGTCTCATCGCTCGAGCCGTCGTCGACGTAGGTGATCTGGAAGTCGATCGGCAGCGCCAGCAGCGCGGTCATGAGTCGCGGGTGGAAGGCGGGCAGGGCGGCCTGCTCATTGAACACCGGCACGACCACGGCCACAGACGGAGTCTTCACGGGGGGCTTTCTCGACATGGGGTCACCCCTGAGCCCGGCGGGTCAACGTCCTCAGGGAGTTCCCGTCTCGTACGACGGATTTGAACTGAGGGCCGGGTCCATGCGCCAGGGCAGGCTGGACTGAATTCTAGTGTCGGCGGCCGATTCGTGCAGACTAGGCAGGACGAGGCCCTCGACGACCGAGGGGCTCAAGCCCGAGGCGGATCAGGTACAGCAGGATCTCGGTGTACATGCGCAGATAGGACAAGTAGCCGCGCACGGCGCCGTGCTTTTCCGGCTGGGTGAGATGCGTGACGCCATTCCACACAATGGACCGGACGCGCAGCCTGCGCCGGCGGGCATGCAAACTGAGAGCGACCTCGACGCCATAGCGGGCGTCTGCAAGAAGAGGTGTGTCGCGAAACGGCCCCCAGCGCAGGCAGCGCTGGCCGCTCAGGTAAGGCGTTGTGCGGTGAGCCAGGTCCGTGCGAAGCCGGCCTCCCCGGAACAGCCCGAGTGTCATGTCGCAATCACCCGTCAGGACTGGGCGGATCAGGTCGTCGATATGCTCAGGGCGAAGGCCGATCAAGTCGGCATCGAGAAAGGCGATCAGGTCGCTGTTGGCTGCCTGGATGCCGAGGAGCAAGGCGGCGGCTTTCCCCTGGTTAACCTGCGTGCGCAGCACTTCGAGCCGGCGGTCTGCGGCCGCTGCGGCTTCCGCCGTCCCGTCGGTCGAGCCATCATCCACCAGGATGACGCGCCCCACCAGCGAGGCGCGCAATGCCGTTCGGACGATGGCCGCGATATGCTCCGCTTCGTTGTGCGCCGGGATGACCAGGTTGACGGCATCACGGCCGGAGGGGCGTTGGGTTGCGGGTAGCATTCCGAGATCTGCAGCCTCCGACGCCAGTATAAGCTGTGTGTTCGGGGGGTTCAAGGTCAGCCGGGGGAGGCGAGGCCAGGTGGAAGCAACCAGCAACCAGCGGCTAGCAGCTGGCTGCAAGCCAGGAGCTACTGGCCTTCAGCTACCCATAGCACTTCACGAACATCTTGTCGCCAACGGCCCCCGCCAACTGCAAATGGCTAGTTGCTAGTTGCTGACTGCTAATTGCTGACTGCTAGTTTCCGACCCCCGCCCGCGCTTCCATGCCAGCCCCACGACGTTGTGCGATCCAGCGTTTGACGGCCGGCACGCGCAGCAGGAGCAGAACGACAGGCGAGGGCACCGAAGGCAACCGGCTGCACAATGTCCCCGCTCAGCGCGGTCAGGTTTCCCTTGCGCGCCCATGCATAGTGAACCACAACCAGGAGGACGGCGAGGTACGCCATGCGGTGCAGCCGCTTCCAGTTCTTGCCCATGCGCTTCTTCCAGGCCGGGAAGGAGGTGGCGGCCAGGGCGGCCAGGAACAAGAGCGCGGCGGCACCCACCCAGATGAAGGGCTTGCCCGTCAGGTCGGCGCGCAACAGACGGAAGTCGAATCCGTAGTCGAGGCCGACCAGGGCGAGGAGATGTATCCCGGCGTAGGTGAAGGCGTACAAGCCCAGCGTGCGGCGGTGCCGCAGCACCGCACGCCAGCCAAACAGCAGGTTGACTGGTGAACACGCAAGCGAAAGGACGAGCAGGATCAATGCCGTCTTGCCGGTTCGCTGTTCGACGGCCTGGTACGGGTTGGCGGTCAGATCCCCACTCACCCATCCGGCAAGGATCCACACGGCCGGGAGCAGCGCGCCAACGTGGACTGCCAACCGAAGCAGGTCGATCGCCTGTAATCGCTGGAGCCATCGGGGCGGTTCACGGGCGGGCGCGGTAGGCAGGGTGGGCATCCGGTGTTCCCGGATCAGTAGCTGGCCTGCAGGTCCATGCCGGCGTACATACCGGCAACCTGATCGGCATAGCCGTTGAACATCAAGGTCTCACGCCGGCCGCCCTCGCCGATGCGGCGCTCGGAGCCCTGCGACCAGCGCGGGTGATCGACCTCGGGGTTGACGTTGGCGTAGAACCCGTACTCTTCCGGTGCGATCGTGCTCCACATGGTCGCCGGGGGCTGCTCGAGCAAGTCGATCCGCACGATGGCCTTGATGCTCTTGAAGCCGTACTTCCATGGGCACCACCAGGCGGAGCGGCGCGCCGTTCTGCGGGAGCAGAGGCTGCCCGTACAGACCTGCGGACAGCAGTGTCAGCGTGTGCTTCGCTTCGTCCAGGCGCAGCCCTTCGGTGTATGGCCACGGATAGAACGGGCTGCGTTGGCCGGGCATCTGATCGGGGTCGAGGAGCGTGGTGAAGCCAACATAGCCGGCGGAGCTCATCGGTTCGACCAGGTCCAGCAGTCGGCCGAGTTCGAAGCCCATCCAGGGAATGACCATCGACCACGCCTCGACGCAACGCAGCCGGTAGATGCGCTCCTCCTGGGGGATGGCGGTGAGCAGGTCGTCGATGGCGAACGTGGCCGGCTTATGGACCAGCCCGCCCACCTGGACGGTCCACGGCCGGACGGGGAAGTCCTTGGCCAGCCCGGCGACACCCTCCTTGTCGGTGGTGAACTCGTAGTAGTTGTTGTAGTTCGTCACCGACTCGAAGGCGGTGAGCGGGGCGCCGAGTTCGTCAACCTGGGAGCTGGCCGAGAGGCCGGGAGCCGGAGAGACGGCCGGCTGCTCCTTTACGCCGCATGCGGCCAGCAGCGCGCCCGCGCCGGCGATCCCGGCCGCGCGCAGGAACGCCCTTCGATTGAGATACACCGCCTCCGGCGTGATCTCCGACGAGGGCGGGGATGCGGGGAGTACACGACGAGGCTTCATGCCATCTCCTTTTCGGGCGCGTGTTGGGTGGCGTCCCGAGTCGAATGGATTGTAACGGAGAGGAGCCCACGTTTCCGAAGTCGCAAGTTAGGAGGAGCCTTGGAGTTCATCACGCTTCCGGCTCCTCGAGCAGCGTCCGAATAGCTGCCTGCGTGACATCATAGGCCCCCTCGCCGATGTGTTTGTAGCGCAGGCGCCCTTGCTTGTCGATCAGGTATAGCGTCGGCCAGTACTGGTTCCGATAGGCCCGCCAGGTGGCGCCGTCATTGTCCTGTGCCACGGCGTACGTCACCCCTAGGCGATCGAGAGCGTCGCCCAACCCTTGCAGGTCGCGTTCGTAGTTGAACTCCGGGTAGTGGTTTCCGATCACCACCAAACCCTGGGCTCCGAACGACTCGTGCCACTGCTGCAAGTACGGGATGACACGCTGGCAGTTGATACACCCGAAGGTCCACATCTCGAGCAGCACGACCCGACCGCGCAGGTCTGCCAGCCGCAGGGGGTGGTCCGCATTGAGCCATATGTCCGCCGTCAACTCCGGCGCAGCACCCAGATTCGGAAGGTCAGACGCCCGGGCAGGGGTCACCTCCGCCGCACAACCCGCAACGACTATCGAGAGAACCCCCAACCATTCCCAGCGCATCGGCCCGCTCCAGCCCATCAGCCTGACTTTGACTCTAGCGGGGAGTTCTTACGCAGGGGTTACGGAATGCGGAAGGTCCTGGGAACGGGGCGGTCGGGGAAGGGTGAAGAAGAAGCGGCAGCCCAGGCCCGAGTGGCTGAGAACACTGATCTCACCGCCGTGCGCCTGGACGAAACCGCGGGCGATGGCGAGGCCCAAGCCTGCCCCACCGGTGGCTCGGGCTCGCGACTTCTCTCCCCGGTAGAAGCTGTCAAACACGTGCGGCAGGTCCTCGGCCGGGATGCCCTCCCCGCTGTCGGTGACCTCGATGCGGACTGCATCCGGTGTGCCGCTGGCCTCGACGGTGATCGTGCCGCCATCCGGAGTGTGGCGCAGGGCGTTGGCGAGCAGGTTGCCGAGCACGCGTCCGATGCGTGAGGCATCCAAGACGACGGGATCCACCCCCGGCGCCACGCGCCCTTCCAGGTGGATGCTGCGTCGAGCCGCCAGCTCCGTGAAGCTTTCGAGCGCGTCGGAGATCAGGTCTCCCAGCGAGGCGGCTTCCAGATTCAGGCGCAGCCCGCCCGCCTGCAGTTCGGCCACTTGGAACAAGTCGTCGATCAGATGGGACAGGCTCTGGGTGTCCCGCTGGGCGGTGCGCAGGTAGCGCTGGATGGCGGCCGGGTCTTCGACCACGCCATCGGCGAGCGCTTCAAGGATGGCGCGGACCGATGCCAGCGGCGTCTGCAGATCGTGCCCGGCCCATGCCACCAGGTTGCTCCGCAGCCCCTCGAGCTCCGCCTGCCGGGCGGCCGCATCCTGCAGCCGAGAGGCCATCTGGTTGAACGAGCGCGCCAGCCCGGCCATCTCGTCATTCCCGCTGACCGGGACGCGCGCCGTCAGGTCCCCGCCCTCGATCTGGTTTGCGGCAAGTTCCAGGTGGCGAATGCGATCGGTCACGCGGCTGGAAAGGAACGTGCCGAGGACAGTGGCCATCCCCCCGGCGAAAAGCAGCAGGACGGTCGCAAGCATCAGGTCGTGCTGGCTGGCGAACATCAGGCGGGCGGTGACCCATACGGACGCCAGAGCGAGCGTGCTGGCCAGGGCAATCACAGTCACCAGGCTGAGTCGCAGGCTGGGAGAGCGGTCGATCCAGCGCAACCGGTAGGCGACGAAGCCAACCGCCGCGGAAGTGCCGGCGCTGATGGATAGGAACAGCGTCATCAGCCACAGATCGCCCAGCGTCGGGCGCATCAGGCCGTAGAACAGCCCGAGCGAGACCAACAAGGTAAGGACCAGCCCAAGGGCGAATTGTCGGTAGGTGGACTTGTGTGTCATCGGTCGGCTCTGGGGAGCGGGAGACGCAGGGCATCACCCGGATGGAGGGAGGCAGGCCGGGTCGGTGAGCGGCCGGCGGATGGAGGCGAAGCAGGCCGTACCAGGTTCACGGTTCGAACCTGTATCCGACGCCCCATACCGTCTGCAGCCGTTGCGGGTCGGAGGGGTTGGCTTCGATCTTCTCGCGCAGGCGGCGGATATGGACGGTGACCGTGCTGGGGTCGATGTAATCTGAGGCGCCCCACACTGCTTCGAGCAGCTGGTCTCGGCTAAACACGCGGCGCGGGTGACGAGCTAGATGGTGTAGCAGCTCGAACTCCTTGGCCGTCAGGGAGACCTCTCCACCTCGCACGGTGACGAGCATGGTCTGCGGGTCGATGGACAGATCGACGAACGACAAAGGAGCCTCGCCTTCGGCATCGGAGCGGCGCGCTCGTCGCAAGACGGCCCGCACGCGGCTGACGAGTTCCTGTGGGCTGAACGGCTTGACCAGGTAGTCGTCGGCGCCCAGCTCGAGGCCGGCGATGCGATCGCTCTCCTCCCGGCGCGACGAGATGATGATGATCGGCGTGTCGCCGCGGTCCCGGATCCAACGCGTGATGGCGAACCCGTCGACCTGAGGCAGCATGATGTCGAGCACCACCAGGTCCGGCATCTCCCGGGCGAGTGTCTCCAGGGCGGCCGCGCCGTCGGAGGCCGACAGGACCTGATACCCTGCACGGCGCAGGTAAAGGCCGACGACCTCGGAGATTGAAGGCTCGTCCTCTACGATCAGAATGGTGGTTTCCGGCATTCCAAAGCCTCGCGGTGCGGTTCTCCTGCCAGCGATCGACGGGCGCCTCGGCGTCGTCCCATTTGGCGGCATGCGCAGACGACCCAGTCAACCCCGATTCTACCCGTGAAGGGAAGTTGGCAACGTCGACGGGTATTACGCGTTCCTTAACCGGCTCTCCTGCCCTGTCGGATTCGCGTAACCCAATCTCGCCCGGCCAGTAAGGCCTGAGCGCTATCCTGCCTCTAGAAACCCTCATGGAGGATTGTGATGAGCAACACCGCATTCTGGAAGCGAGGTCTCGTGTCGGTGCTGGTCGTGGGCCTGTTCTTGGCGGCCTGTGCGCCGGTGACAGACGCGATGGCTGAGAAGACGCCCGCAGGTGAGGCCATGGCCGAGAAGGGCACGCCGACGCGCGAGGCAATGATGGACGAAGGCACCCCTACGCCGGACGTCATGATGGGCAAGGAGACACCGATGGCGGAGGAGATGGCGGACCAGGGTGCCATGTCGATGCCGGGCTTTTTCTCCGCTTCCCTGACGAATGTCGCAACCGGGACGGCATTCACGCTGGCGGACTTGAAGGGCAAGGTCATCTTGCTGGAGCCGTTCGCCCAGTGGTGCCCGACGTGCCTGAGCCAGCAGCGTGAGATTGCGCGTCTGCATGAGCTGCTCGGGGAGCGCGACGACTTCGTATCCGTGGGACTGGACATCGATCCCAACGAAGATGCGGTCATGCTCCAGGAATACATTTCCCGCAATGGCTTCGACTGGCTGTATGCCATCGCACCGGCCGAGGTGGGGCGCGAGATCGGCGAACTGTACGGCAGCCAGTACCTGAACCCGCCTTCGGCGCCGATGTTCGCCATCGACCGCCACGGCGAGGTGCACCCGCTGCCCTTCGGCAAGAAGAGCGCCGAGGACCTGCTGAATACCTTCGAGCCATTCCTGGCCGAAGCGATGTAGCTCAGGAAGGCGGCGTGGGCGGACGGCCGGTCATGCGGCCGTCCGCCCACGCGCGGAGGAATGATGGGAATTGAGTTGGCGCTAACTTCGATCGGTCTGGGCCTGCTGGCCACCACCAGTCCATGTGTCCTTCCACTGTATCCGGGCTTCCTGGCCTTCCTGGCGGCGGGCCAGGACCGCCGGCCGCTGGGGCGGGGAGGTACCTGCTGGGCGCCTTCGTCCTGGCCGGCGTGCTGAGCATGATGTTGATGCTCGGGTTGGTCTTCACGGCGCTGTCTGTATCCGTCGGGCGCGCCCTGTCCAGCCTGGTCCCCCTGGCTGACCTGGTGATCGTGGGCTTTGGCGTCTTGCTCCTGTTGGACATCAATCCCTTCCAACGGCTGCCGCAGGTGCGGGTCCCGGTGCTCTCGCACCCTTTCGTCAATGCCTACCTGTATGGCCTACTATACGGGCCGATCGCCCTGCCTTGCTCTGGGCCGCTGGTGGTCGGCATCTTCGCCTTCTCGCTCACGGTCGAAGAAGCCGTCAGCAAGCTGGCGGTCTTCCTTTGGTTTGGGGTTGGGTTCGGGCTGCCGCTTTTGGCGCTTTCCTTAATCTCGGGTGCCGCTCAAACCCGGTTGACAAGGCTTTTCGCCCGGCATGGTCGAGTGATCAACTCGATCGGCGGCCTGCTCCTGGTGGGCGTGGGAATCTTCGACTTTGTGCAGAACTGGGAGTTCGTCCGGCCTTACTTCAGGTGACGGACGACCCGTGGGGAGTTGGACAGCGAGACGGATAGGGCGGGGCAGGACACTCACCCCGCGTCTCTCAGGAGAGGGTGTCAGCATGAACCCAATGGCGCCCCGCGCAGCCGTGTCTCCCGCAAAGCCACCCGGGAGGAGGCTCGGAGAGCGGCTTGCAGTAGGCCGTTAAGGCGTCGATGATGTCCATTGCCGGCGGGAGGACAAGGCCAAGGCTGGGGCCCTCGTCCCTTTGGTGCGAAACGGCGAGAATGATGCACGAGGTCGAGGGAACTCCTCTCCTCACCGCGGACTGGTATCCCAAGCGACTGGCGGGCACTTAATGGGACCTCACCCGGAAGCTCGATGGCGGTCAAACGTCAGGCAGGCACTGTGCGAAGGGCGCACAATGCGGGTGTGAACCCAGACAAGCGGAGTGCGCCCTATCGGCCTGTCAGCCCCTCGGGCCACGTCGACCGAGGCCGGCACGCCGCGCCGGGGGTCGCCCACGTGGGCGTACCGCAACTCATGACCGGCGAAGACTCGCCGGCGGCCGGGACGACAAAGCCCCCGCACTTGCTGATGCCGGGGGCTGGAGGCTGGCGTGGGGTCGGGAGAGGCTCCTCGGCCAGGACTTCGAACCTGGAACCTAGCGGTTAACAGCCGCCCGCTCTGCCTATTGAGCTACCGAGGAAAGCTTGAGGATTATAACGACCCGCCCAAGGAGCGTCAAGACAACCAGCTCTGTGCTTCGCGCCTCGCAGCCCTCCGTTATAATCGCCGGCATGACTTCCCCCGATCCCGCACCGACGAGTCCCCTTCGGTCCTGGGCGCCGCGCCTGGTGTTGATCTTGCTGGCAGTCGCCGTGCTGCTCATCTGGCTGATCTACACGCCGCACGGCCTGCTCGGGAAAGCGGATGCTGTGGGCTACGCCGTGTGCCACCGCATCGACCTGCGGTCGTTCCACCTCGGCGATCGGCAACTGCCGTTGTGCGCCCGCTGCACGGGGATGTATCTCGGCTCGACCTTGGCCTTCGTCTACCTGCTTATGCGCGGCCGGGGGCTGGCAGGTCAATTCCCGCCTCGGCGGCTCCTGGCCGTGCTGGGGGTCTTCGCCGCCGCCTTCGTCATCGACGGATCGAACTCCTACCTGAGCTTCTTCCCGGGCGCCCCGCACCTGTATGCGCCAGGCAACACGCTCAGGCTGCTGACCGGGACAGGCCTCGGACTGGGGATAGGGGTGCTGGTCGCCCCCGGCTTCAACCAGGCGGTCTGGACCAAGGTGGACCCGAGGCGTTCGCTATCGTCGTGGGCCGACCTGGGGTTGCTCGTCGTCGCCGCCCTGGGCATCGACTTGCTCGTCCTGACCGAGAACCCACTGGTACTCTACCCGCTGGCGCTGGTGAGCAGCCTGGGCGTAGTGCTCCTGCTCACGATCGTGTATGCGATGCTGGCGCTGCTGCTCAGTGGTCGCGAGAATCGGATCGCGCACCCGCGGCAGTTGGTTGTCCCGGCGATGGCCGGGTTCATCCTGGCTCTGCTGCAGATCGGCGGCCTGGATGTGATACGCTATGTTTTGACGGGCACGTGGAGCGGGTTCGCTCTGTAGCCCGCCTGGAATCCGGCAGGTGTCCCTGTCGGGGGGAGGCACGCGCAAAATGAACGGAGTGAGCAGTGTGCTGGCGGCCTTTGGGTTGTCGGCCAGCGCCGGACTGAATGCCTACATCCCGCTGCTGATCGTGTCGCTCATGGCACGCTTCACCAACTGGGTGACGCTGAGCGAGCCGTGGGATGCGTTGAGCAGTTGGTGGGTGATCGGGGCGCTGGCGATCCTGACGCTGGTCGAGTTCTTCGCCGACAAGTTCCCGGCGGTCAATCACGTCAACGATGTGGTGCAGAGCTTCGTGCGCCCGGCGGCCGGTGCCGTCCTGTTCGCCGCCAGCACCGGCGCCGCCACGCACATCCACCCGATCGTGGCGATCATCGCCGGGCTGGTCGTCGCCGGCAGCGTGCACGCCACCAAGGCGCTGGCCATTCGGCCGGCGGTCACAGCCACGACGGCCGGCGCCGGGAACGTCCCGATCAGTATCCTGGAGGATGTGGTCGCCACGGTGCTCTCGATCCTGGCCGTCGTCGTCCCGGTCCTGATCGCGGCGCTGATGATCGTGGTCACGGCCTTTGTCGTCTGGTGGCTCTGGCGCCGGGCGAACCAGATCCAGACCGCCTGACGGCGGCCCACGCGAAGGAGTCGCACTATGTCGCTGCAAACCCCGCCCGCTTCCGGTTCGGCGCCCGTGCCGGCCGGCGCGTCTACCAGCACGATGGCCGTTGTTAGCCTGGTGGCCGGAATCCTGGGCCTCTCGCTGTTGCCGTTCGTCGGAAGCATCGTGGCCGTGATCACCGGGCCGATCGCCAAGCGTGACATCGCCGCCTCCGGCGGCGCGCAGTCGGGCGAGGGACTGGCCACGGCAGGAGCGATCCTCGGATGGGTGGGAATTGGCCTGACGGTCATCGGCGTGTGCATCACCGGCGCGGCTGTCCTCTTGCCCCTCTGCCTGGGCCTCGGGATCTGGAGCGCCGATAGCTCCTCCTTCCTGCTCCTCGCCGCCTTCGTCTGATCGGGCTATACTACGTGAATGCCTGAGCCCCAAGGAGGAGTTCGATGACCGCTACACCGATGCCGCCGGTAGGTGAGCCGGCACCGCCGAAGAAGTCCCGCACCTGGCTGGTCGTGTTGATCATTGTCTTGGTTCTGTGCTGTCTGTGCGTTGGGATATTCGCCGGAGTCAAGTGGCTGATCCCGTGGCTGTGGAGCAACGGCGATCAGTTCCTTGGAACCAGTCTGCTGCTGGCTGGCCTGCCGATCGCCTGACCTCCTCACCGGACACACGATGTGCGCATGAACAAGCGCCCCCGCTCAGGCGGGGGCGCTGTCATTGGGCGGCTCGGCGAAGGGATCCAGACGACGGCCCGCCAGGTGCCTCAGTTCGTCCAGCGCCCGGCGTGCCAGTGATTGCTCGGGGGCTGAGAGGCCCAGCGCGTCGAACTCGTCTTCATCCAATACCAGGTCACCACCCCCTGGATAGACCAGCAGGTCCAATGCGAGATCCTCGGCGAACACCTGCTGCGCTTCGAGTCGTGCCGGACGTGTGATGTTGCAGTACCAGCCCTTGAGAGTTCCCCTGGGGCCGTCATACACGGCGAAGACGTTGTAGTGCCGGTCGGCGTAGAACGTTTCGACCATCCGGTCGCCACGCCGCAGGCTGAGCCCCGGAAAATCGACGTCGCCGCGGTCGAAGCGCGCCTCCAGCCTTACCCAGGTTGCGCCGCGGGCGAGCAGGCGAGTCGGATAGGACCAGACTTCTCGCCCGGCAGCGTCCAGCTTGTGGACGGTGATCGCCTCGGTCATGCGAAGACCTGGAAAGCCCTCGGATCGAGCGACAGTCGGAGCGGGCTGCCTTCGGACGGCAGGAGCGAGGCCGATGGCACCTCGAAGCTCAGGTGGAGGCCAGACGCCTGGACGCCGAGAATGCACGTCGGGCCACGAAAGGTCTTCTCGAGGAGCGTCGCCTCAAGCACCAGGGGACCCTGCCCGTCCAGCCGTGCGGCGTCGGGCCGCAGGAGTACGGTGCAGGGCCCGGAGGAGGGCCCGTTGACCGGAAGCAGCCCGAGCGCGGTCCGGATTCCTCCGGGTGCCGCTTCGCCGGGGACCAGGTTGGTCAGACCGAGAAAGCGCGCCACGGCCGCCGATGCCGGGTGGTGATACACATCCTGAGGTTGACCCTCCTGCACGACGCGGCCGGCGTCGAGGATCACGATCTGATCGGCCAGCCCGAAGGCCTCTTCCTGATCGTGCGTAACCACCAGGGCGGTCTGACGGGCGGCGCGCAGGATGCGGTGAATCTCCCCTAACAGGCGTTCTCTTAGCGACCGGTCGAGGGCGCCGAGCGGCTCGTCGAGCATCAGCAGCCGCGGGCGCGGCGCCAGGGCGCGGGCGAGCGCCACGCGCTGCTGCTCGCCGCCGGAGAGCGTCTGCACGTCGCGCCGTTCGAAGCCGGCGAGGCCGACCTGTTCGAGGCACTCCTGGACGCGAGCTCCGGTGCGCTCCGCCTCCAGGCCCTGCATCTGAAGCCCGAAGGCGACGTTGCGTTCGACGTTCAGGTGCGGGAACAGGGCGAAGTCCTGGAACATCAGGCCGAAACCGCGGCGATGGGCCGGAACGCCTTCCAGCGGGTCGCCTTCCCAAAGGACCCGGCCGGTGTCGGGCAACTCGAGCCCGGCGATGATCGAGAGCAGTGTGGATTTCCCCGAGCCGCTCGGCCCGAGGACGGCGACGATCGACCCAAGGGGGACACACAGTGAGACGCCGTCGAGCGCCTGCGTGGCGCCGTATGCCTTGCAGATCCCCGCGAGGCTCAGCCCCGTGCATGCAGCGTCCACCCCGCCGCCCTCGCCTTGGAGCGCGCCGGGAGTGTGGTTACCTGAGCTAGAACTCCCCGACATCGGCAATCCTCAACCGCTCGATGCCCAGCATCGCCGCGGCGCAAACGACCATCAGGATCGTGCTCAGGGCCAGGGCCTGTCCGTAGTTCAGTGCGCCGGGCAGCGACAGGAAGCGGTAGATCATCAGGGGGATGGTCGGGAATTCGGGGCGGGCGATCAGGGCCGTGGCGCCGAACTCTCCGAGCGAGATCGAGAAAGCGAACGCCGCCGCGACGAGCAGCGCCCGGCCGACGAGGGGGAGATCGATGCGGGCGACGACCTGTGCCGGGCCGGCGCCGAGCACGGCGGCCGCCTGCCGCAATCGCGGGCGGATGCTCCGAAGCGATGGGGTCAGGCTTCGTACGACGAACGGCAGCGCGACAAGCGTGTGCGCCAGCGGCACGAGCAAGGGCGAGGCGCGCAGATCGAGCGGCGGTCGGTTGAGGGCGACGATGAATCCCAGTCCCAGCGTAACCGCCGAGGTGCCCAGCGGAAGCAGCAACAGTGGATCGAAGAGACGGCTGACGGTCGATGCGGGGCGGTAGGCGAGCGCCCAGGCGGCAGGCAGCCCGAGCGACAGCGACAGCACAACCGTGGCCGCGGCGTACGCTAGCGAGACGCCGACGGCGGTCGACGGGGGCACGTAGAAAACCGACTCGCGGCGATTGACCCACAGCTCGCGGTAGAAGTCGCCCGTCAGGCCGCGTGCAACCTGGGTCGCCTGCCCGCGCTCGGGGTCGAGCCGGGTTACGGAGCGCGCCGCCAGCGCGACCAGGGGTGTGACGAGCAGCGCGAGCAGCAGGCCGACCATCATTCCTGCGGCCAGACGCCGGCGCACCCCCACCAAAGGCTGTTGGGTAAGTCGGCGCGGGCGCAGGCTGAGGGGACGGGAGGCCCTGGCTGCCAGGCGCGTGTATGCGATGGTCAGCAGCAGCGTGAAGGCCAACTGGAGGATCGACAAAGCCGCGGCCAGCGGCAGGTTGAAGAGTCCGACCGTCTGGTTGTAGATCTCGACCTCGAGCGTCGCCAGGCGCGGTCCGCCCAGGATCAGGATCACGCCGAAGGAGGTGAAATCGAACAGGAAGACCAGGAGCGAGGCGGCGGCGATCGCCGGCATCAAGAGCGGGAGCGTGACGCGGCGCAGGACCTGCCAGCGGCTGGCTCCCAGTGTGCGAGCGGCGGCCTCGATCCGCGGATCGAGATGCGACCAGAAGTCACCGACCATGCGCAGGACGATGCTGGTGTTGTAGAAGACATGCGCCAGCAGGATCGCACCCAGTGAATTCAGAAAGGCAATCGGAGGCTGCGACAGCCCGAGGGCCGCCATCAGGGCCAGGTTGACCCAGCCGCGCGGGCCGAGGAGTGCCTGGAAGGCCGCGCCGACGACCAGCGTCGGCATGACGAAGGGCACGGACGTCAAGGCCAGCAGCACCGAACGCCCGCGGAACGAGTAGCGCGCCAGCAGGTAGGCGCCGGGAAGTCCGAGAAGCAGGGTGAGCACCGTCGAGAGCGATGCCTGCAGGAAGGTGAATCCGATGACGCCGCGCACGCCCGGCGAGCCGAGCGCTTCCACGAAGGGCGCTGCCAGGCTGGCGCCGCGCGCTAGACTGAGCCGCAGGACCTGCACCATCGGCAACGCGTAGAACAGCGCCAGAAAGATGAGCGGCGCGCCCCACAGCCCTGCCGTGCGTACGGCCGAGCGCAGGCGCGTGGCGTCCGATCGGGGACCGGCAGGCATCAACGCAGCACAACCTCGCGCCAGGCCTTGATCCACGTTTCGCGGTTGGCGTCGATCTCCTGTGGACTGACGCTCACTGGCTTGTCCGGAACCGCGAGGTACTTCTGGAAGACCGGGTCGAGCTGCGCCGACGGACTAACCGGGAACACATACATCTGCAGCGGAAGGTCCTGCTGGAAGGACGGGGAAAGCATGAAATCGATCCAGGCCTCGGCCAACGGGCGGTTGGCCGTGCCCACCAGGATTCCGGCGAATTCGATCTGGCGGAAGCAGGTGTCGTCGTCGACCACCGCGGCCGTCGGGGGCTCACTGGGCGGCGTGGCGGCGTAGACCATCTCGAACACCGGGCTGGAGCCGTACGACACGACCACGGGCCGCGGGCCGCGCCCGGAGGACCCGCTGAACTCGGTGTTGTAGGCCGTCTCCCAGCCGCTGACGACCAGGACGTCGTTCGCCACCAACGCTTCCCAGTAGGCCAGGTATCCTGGGTCGCCGAAGGCCCCGACGGTAGCGATCAGGAAGGCCAGACCGGTAGACGAGGTGGACGGGTCTTCAACCACAAGCAAGCTCTTGTACTCGGGCTGGGTCAGGTCATTGAGCGACTTGGGCGGCGCAAGTCGCTTCTCGGCGAAATACGCCTTGTCGTAGTTGAGGCACACGTCGCCGTAGTCGATCGGCAGGGCGCGGTTCTCCGGATCGAGGCGCACCGTCTCCGGCAGATCGGCAAGCAGCGGGGAGTTGTAGGCTTCGAGGATGCCTTCCCGCAGGGCGCGCGAAAGGTACGTGTTGTCGACGCCGTAGAGCACGTCGGCCAGCGGGCTGCCCTTGGCCAGGATGGCCTTGTTGAGCATCGTGCCGGCGTCGCCGGCTTTGACGAACTGCACCTTGGCATTGTGTGTGCGCTCGAACTCGGCTAGGACCGAGGCGGAGATGCTGAACGAGTCGTGCGTCATGACGGTCAGAATCGACGGAGAGGGAGGGATGGTGGCGACCGGTGCCGGCCCGGCGGCCGGCGGAGGAGCGCAACCAGCCAGCATCCCGACCAGGAGGAGGGCTGCCAGTGTGCCTCGGATCATTGCGGGTCCTCCTTGGGAGCCACGGCGGACTGAAGTTGCACCACGAGCAGCAGGCCCGCTTTGAGGTGAACCGTCGCCGTCGTTCCGAGCATCGTGTTGCTGACGCCGCGGGTGGCGGCGAAGTGGAGCGTCTCATCGAGGAGTGGATACTCGAGCCCTTCGGTCGTGACACCGTATGCATCGCCGGCCAGAGGCAGGAGGGAGAGCGTGTCGCCCCGGTGGCCGTGGAGCACGAGCGAGTCGCCCGGACGGGCCAGCGTCACCTGCTGCGAACCGTCCGCCAGCCAGGTGCGAACCTCGGACAGGGTGGGGGAGGCCAGGAGCAGCGCGTTGGCCAGTGTCTGATCCCAGCGGTCGCCCAGGGCGCCAAGGATCAATACCTCCTGTGCGCCATGACGAACGGCATACTCGAGCGCCAGCTCGAGGTCGGTCTCGTCCTTTCGTTCCGGGTGGCGGACGATGGTCGCCTGGAGCGCGGCAAGTTCGGCGGCGTCGATCGAGTCGAAGTCGCCAATGACCACGGCCGGTGACAGTCCCAGCCGGCGGCAGTTGTGCAGACCGCCGTCGGCAGCCAGGATCCAGTCGTCGGGGCGCATGCGGGCGCGGTCCTCGGACGGATGGCTCAGGCGCCCATTGGCGATCACGACAGCGCGCAAATGCAACACCCTCCACCGGGTGCAGGGGAGGGTGATGGTGACGAGATGGTCGTGCTCCCTCCGCCGGCATTACCCGGATCAGGTTCCGCGGGTCGAGGGCTGACAGCCCTCCTCTCAGCCCGGCACACCGGGCTCCCCGTGCAAGTTGGATGTCCCCGAGTATAGCGCCGCCGCGTCGGGCGGTCAAGCAGTGTGGGATGGCAGGGAGGGACGCATGCGTAGGTCGGCCGGCGGTTCAGTGCATTGGGACTCGGAAGGGGACGGCACCAGGCTGAAAGGGGCCGTGTCTGTCCGGACGGATCGATCGTGGGCGGTGTGCTCTCATCCACTGGACGATTGGAGCACGGCCGATGGAGGCATGGTCCCACGTTCCTTGGCCTCGCCAATCGAACCCGGAGAGATGCAATCAGGACACGCCCCCTCGCGGGGCGAGGGTGTCCGCGGCTATCCGGATCCCTCGCATTGGGACCCTGATTGCGCCAGGGTACCCTGGCTTGGGCGCCAGCATCCTCGCAGCACCTCCATCGCAGTTGTGGGAGAATCCTGACCGCGTTCTGCTCGGGGGCCGACCGCCCTGAAGCAACGGGCGTTCGAGCACCAAGGACTCCAGACAAAGTAGAATTGGTTGCTGCCGCTCAAGTGGGGCTTGTGGAGTCAGCGGTACTACCGGCATTCAACACTCGTGGGGAGCAGAAAGTAGCCGATGATCCAAGTGCTGCGGCGCAAGACGACAAGGGGATGGGGGCTTGTCTTCTGGGCATGCCTGTTGGTGTCCAGCGCGGCCGGCGCTTGGCTCCTGGTTCGAAGCACTCCTCTCGGCGTGGGGCTGTCCTGGGACTCGTTCACTTATATAAGTTCCGCGCGGGGCATGCTCGAGGGGCGGGGCCTGGCACGGCTGACGGTCTGCGGTGAGCTCAAGCCCATGACCGGCTATCCTCCACTGTACCCGCTTGCGCTTGCGGGGCTTGAATGGGCCGGGCTCAATGCGGCGCGGGCAGCTAGAGGGATCAGCGCCCTCTCCTACGGTGCAACAGTCTTCTTGGCGGGGATCCTGGTCCGCAAGCTGACCCGGTCAAATACCGCGGCTCTTCTAGCGAGCCTGATCATGCTGAGCTCCTCCACAATCCTGGGGGTCTACAGCTGGGCGTGGACCGAGCCGGCGTTTGTCGTCGTTTGTCTCGGATGTATGCTGTTCCTGGCGGAGTACCTGAAGTCGGATCGGGTGTGGGCCCTACTCACTTCGGCCGCCTGCCTCAGTCTGGCGATGATGCTCCGCTACGCGGGCCTGGCGCTCTTTGGTGCAGCGGCCGTGGTGATGGCGATCCACCTTTGGCTAGCCAGGGCACATGGGTTGCGGGCGCGATGGGCTGCCTTGGCGGCATATCTCATCCTGGCCGCAGGTCCACTTGCCGTATGGATGATCCGCAATCTGATGCTGCGCGGAAACCCTGTCAACCGGCATCTGGAATGGCATCCACTGGGATCGGAGAACTTGGGACAGCTCGCCCGGACGGTGGCGGCATGGTTGTTACCGACGGGTATCAACCCTCTGGGGCAACCTGTAACGAGGCTAGCGCTGAACGCATCGCTGGCATCATTGATTCCGCCCCTCTTGGGCCTGGCGCTCTTGTTCGCCGCCGTTCGCATAGTGCGCCAGTGCCGGCGGACGCGTCGTCTCGACCTTGAGGCAGTGCTGCTCGCCTGGATTTTCATCTACCTCGGGTTCCTCGCTGTCTCCCTGGTCCTTTTCGATCCACGGATTCCCCTGGACGACCGGATCCTGAGCCCGGCGTATGCTTCGGCCGTACCCCTCCTCGTGGCGGGTGCCACGGGGCTTTGGCGCATGAGCCGACCGGCGTTGCGCGGGCTGGTGATTGTCGCCGCGCTGGGTCTGGCGGGCGTGCAAGGGGTTCAGATCGCCTCGACCGTTCGAGTGCTGCGAGAAGACGGCCAGGGCTACGCCGCCACCCGATGGCGATCTTCTCCCGTGCTGGAAGCCGTTCGGGAGCAGAAGCCCGCAATTGTGTATACGAACGAGATCCCGGCCGTCTACTTCAGTGCCGGTCTCACTCCATGCTCGGTTCCGGTTAGGGGTGACGAAGCGGCGCTGGAGAAGATGCGCGAGATCCTTCGGTCGCCCGGAGCCGTGATGGTGCTCTTCGGCCGAGTGAGCCCCGAGTATGTCCCAGAGGACGACCTGGTCCTCGGCCTTCAGGCGGCGCTTTCCGTGCCATGGGACGGCAGCATCTTCTCCTCTGCCGGACAGGACTAGTACCGTCCGGCGGTCGGACTTCTGCTGCCAACCGGATGGAAGAACCCTGTGCGGCTTGGGTCGGCAGTGGCTGCGCAAACCCGCGTTGAGAATGGCCGCAGCGCTGGAGCTCAGGGCAGGGGACGGCGGAAGTCCTTGATCACCGCCAGCGTCGCTCCACCCGCAGTGATTTCCTCCGCAGCTGGAAACCCCGGATAGAAAACCGCGTCCTTGTTCGTGCGAGTGCAGGCGAGGCCGAAGGTGACCTGATCAGCACGTGGATCTGTGCCGTCATCGATTTGCCGGATCACCAGGTCTGCCCGGGCCACCTGCTGGGCGGAATACCAAGGCCCCGAGACGGCGATGACCGCCCCAGGCGGAGCTGTGGCCCCGATCAGCTCCATGGCTTCCCGGTACGATGTACACCAATAGTCGGTCTCGAATCTGCGATAGGCGCCTTCTGTGCCCCCCACCAGCGAGTTGAAGTACGTGTACTCGTAGGGATGGAGGGCAAGGATGCCGAGCACGCCCGGGGCAAGCAGGGCAAGCACGCCTGCCGCCCCGATTGCTCGGGAACGGATTCTCCCCAAGATCCCATCGATGCCGAGCCCTGCCAGGATGAAGAGCGGGGGCAGGGCAAACAGGAACTGTCGTGCGTTGTCATAAACGATCGAGCGCAGGGCAATCGCCGCAGCAATCGGCACGCTACCCCACACCATCAGGAGCCCCAACGCTATGCCATCCATGGCGCGTTGAACCACGCGATGCAAACCGACCCCCAGCCCGATAAGGGCGAGCAAGAGTGCGGGGAGGGTAAGTTGGGCAAGGATCAGGAAGGGAAGGTAGTGCCACGGGGTTGCGCCAGCATCCCACAGCTTGCCAGCGTACAAGATATCACCCTGCCATGGGAAGGCCGCCAATGTCCGCAGGCTGTCAACGAATCGGCCGAAGGGATCGCCCCACAGGTAAGGCCACGTGGCATAGCAGGCCAACGCGGCCATGGCCCAATAGGCCAGGATCCCCACCACCGGAGGCCGCCGGTGCCGGATCATGAACAGTGTCACGAGCACTCCTGCGAAGACACCCAGTGAGCGGACTGAGATCGTCACGCCCAACAAGACTCCCGCCAAGAGGAGGCCGGCCACGGAGCCGGCGCCGGGCTTGGGTGATCCTCTCCATGACCAGCGGACGTTCCACGGGAGTCGGACTGACGGGAGAACCGCCCGGCCGGCGAGCCATGCCGCGGCGATTGCCAGGAACGCGAGGATGGGTCGCAACCACGAATAAGCCTGGGCGGCCCTGTCGACGTAGGACGACGCCGGGACCTGTGCTGCACCGGGCGCGAGCCGGTCAAATAGAGCGTTGATCCACGGTAGTGAGTCGCCGGCGTGAGCCCGGAGAATGACCGACTGCACTGCCGGCCACAGAACGCGATTGAGGAAGACGACTTCGACAACCACGGCTGCTGCCGCAAGCAGGACCCCGGCGAGAAGGAACTTCCTGATGCGGGTGGCCGACCCCCAGTTCATCCTCGCCGCACGCCACATGGCGTCCCTGGTCGTGAGAACCGAATGCGGTTCGCCGGGGTCGGGGACGCGGTCTCCCTCCGGCTTGGAGGCAACCAGGAGTCCAGCTGCCACCGAGGCCAGGAAGAGCGCCATGAAGGGAGTGTCCTTCTGATTGATGAATGAATGGCCCCACAGCAGCGGTTGCGTTGCCATCATGGCTAGGGCGAACAGGGCGGCCCTGCGACCGATCAACCTGCGGGTCAGGAGATACAGCGACAGTCCCCCAACCAGGAAGATGAATTGGTTGGTGAAGTGCCTGGCATCCAGCATGGACCAGCCGGGACGGAGTCGCGTCAGGCCCGTCGCGGCCAGCTCGGAGGCCATGAGGTACGCCGGCCCGTGCAGTTCGACGTAGTCGCCTTCCGCAAGCCGCGACCACTCAGGGACTGGTCCGCGATATGCCGAGAGCGACAGGCTGGCGTATGCGTAGTCCTGCGTCTCATCCCACGAGGCACCAAAGTGGTTGAATCCGCTGAGGCCAAGCAGGAGCGCACAGACGACGGCCAGCCCCGCGGCCGCGTCTTCCATATGCCAGTGTCTCGCGCGCGGCCGTGACCCCTCGTCCGACCATGGGTTGGTTTCCTCTTCGCGCCAGGGATTACGATCCCGGTCGTCGCCCGGCCAAGTGTACAACACGGGCGGCGGCCAGGCCGAAGGGCACGAAAGTGATGCCCGGGGGGCGATTTCCGGGAGCGATGATGCAGGTGCGCTCGCAAAGGAGGACGAGTTGATGTGACGGCAGCGGCGCGGCAGCCAGCGTCCGATCCCTCGGCCGCGACCAGCGCGCCGGGGAGCAAGAGGCCGCGGCGAAGGCGGCGGGCGAGAGGCTGCCGGGCGTGCCGGCTTCCTCGATCAGCGGGCCGAGGGCTGTGCCAGGAACCGGCTGATCTGGCGCAGGACTGCCTCGGGCTCGGCCCTGTCGTACTCGGCGAGCAGCTTGAAGGCGCGGCCGTCGGCCGTGTCGATCCGCAGTGAGTAGCTCGGGACACCGGCGCTCCACTCGGTCTTCTCGATTTCGATGGCGCGCAGATCGTTGAGGGAGTACCTCCGCGCCTGCAGCGGCATCACCGGTGCCCGGGCGATCGTGGTCAGGGTGCGTCGCTGTCGGTCGAAGAGTGCCGTGGACTCGATGCCGGCAATGGCGGCCCAGACGAGGAAGGCGCTGACGGCTAATGCCCCCAGCGAGATCAGGGCGGCGAATCCAAAGAAGGGGTTTAGGACGTCCTCCCAGTGCGGTGCGATCAGAAGCTGGTAGGGAGCCAGAAGCGGGACAAGCGCCAGGACACCGAAGAGCACACGTTTGCCCGCGGGCATGGGCGAAATGATCTCCAGCCGGTTCCCTTCCTCCACCACGCGCAGCATCCGTCTCTCTCCTTGGTCAATCCGGCAAGGGGCACGGGCACCCGGCGCACGCCAGGCCGACAGGTAGGTCCCTATCCTGGTTCCCCAGGCTGCCCCAGCAAGAGGGCCACACGATTGGCCAATTGGTTCGGGGCGAACGGCTTGAGGATGTAGTCGGTGGCACCGGCATCCATTCCAGCCTGGATCTCGGCCTCCTGGCCCTTGGCGGAAAGGAAGGCGATCGGGATATGCTGCGTGGTGGGGTCGGCGCGCAGCCGGCGGCAGACATCATACCCCGTCAGGCGCGGCATGCGGATATCGAGGAGCACCAGGTCGGGCAGGTCGCGCAGCGCCGTGGCCAGAGCGTCCTCGCCATTCGAAGCGGTTAGCACCTCGTGGCCGTGGTGGCGGAGCGTGAATCCGATCAACTCGCGAATGTCGCGTTCGTCTTCTGCGACCAATATGCGGGCCATGCGCGGTGTCTAGCCTCCTGCCGAGGATGGAGAGAGCGGAAGGGCGAACGAAAACCGCGTCCCCTGTCCGGACACCCCTTCGCTCTGAAGCTTGATTGTCCCGCCGTGCAGCTCCACCAGGTGGGCGACGATCGAGAGCCCCAGGCCGGTCCCCGGCACACCGAGATTGAGGGCCTGCTCGCCGCGGAAGAACCGCTCGAAGACCCGCGGCTGTTCAGCCAGCGGGATGCCGGTCCCGGAGTCCGCCACTTCGATCCGCAGCCGGTCCCCGGTAGACTGAGCGCGGATCCAGACCGATCCCCCGGCGGGCGTGAAGTTGAAGCTGTTGTCGAGCAGGCCGCGCAAGATCTGCTGCAGCCGCTGCGGGTCGGCGCGCACCTCTGGAAGCAAGCCCGAGGCCTCGAGCTCCACGCGCAGGCCTTTGGAATCCTGCACGCAGCGCGAGGCGAGGTAATCGCGGCCGGCCTCCAGGACGGGCAGCGGCGCGACGGCCTGAAGGTGCAGTTCGTCGGCGCCGGACTCAAGGCGCGACAGGTCGAGCAGATCGTTAACCAGCCGCCCGAGCCGTTCCGAGTTGGAACGGATGGTCTCCAGAAACTTGCGCTGCTCGTCGGTCAGCGGGCCGGCGGCCTCGAGCAGCAGCATCTGCACGTAGCCGCGGATCGAGGTCATCGGAGTCCGCAGTTCGTGGCTGACGGTGGCTACGAAGTCCGACTTGAGCTGATCGACCTCGACGTCACGGCTGATGTCGCGGAAGACCGCCACCGTTCCCAGGAAGTCGTTGCCCAGGACGACGGGGGCCACGTGCACTTCGACGACCCGGCCGTCCTCCAGGTCGAGGCGATCGGCGAGCGTCGGACGGTCGGCGGCCGAGGCCGGGTCCTGGCTCCACGCCTGCAGCGCCTCGGCCCAACGTCGGCCGGCGGAGCCATACAGCCCGATGAACTGGGCGGCCGGTTCACCGAGCACCGAGGCGCGGGGCAGCGACAGGATGCGTTCGGCGGCGGCATTGCACACGGCCACCTGATGACTCGGCCCGGTGACTACGACGCCATCAGCGACCGACTCGAGGATCGCCTGTGCACGCCGGAAGTCGGCTTGCTGTTGGCGAACGGCGTCTTCGCTCCTGCGCTCCGCTTCGTGGAGGCTGCGGCGCGCCTCCGCCAGGCGGATGGCGAAGGCCATCAACGCCGAGCCGGCCATCGCCAGCTCGCGGTCCTCCGGCGTGAAGACCTTGGGTGAACGGCCGAGCAGCAGGCACGCGCCCAGCGCTTGCGTGCCTGCCAGCAGTGGCACGGCCAGGGCGCTGTAGTGGTCTTCGTCCGTGCCGGAAAACGGGATCCAGCGTCGGTCGCGGCTGACGTCCGGAATCAGCGCCGGTTCGCGGTGGTCGATCACCCATCCGGCCAGGCCGTGGCTGCGTTCGGTCGAGAGCGGCCGAGCAACCGGTCGGGCTCCTTGTGAGGCGTCATGCGACGCCCAGTGAAGCAGGCGTTCGGAGCCGGGAGTCGCCAATTGGACTGCGGCGCGCTCGGCGCCCGTGGCTTGAGCCAGGATCGACAGCGAGCGTTCGATCATCTGATCCAGGTCGTCGCTGGCCGCCAGGTTGCGGCTCAGTTCCGCAAGCGCCGTCTGAGGGATTGACTCACGGCGCCCGCCCGATTGATCCGCCGGGCGCGTCCGGCGTCGCCGTTGCCCGACCCACGACGCCACCATGCCGCCGGCGAGGGCGGCCAGCATCAGCAGACCAAGGATGGCCGGGATCGACAGGCTCACGCTTCAGCCTGCGCGCTCGTAGGCGTCGCGGCGCCGGGCGCGCGCGGCCGCTTCGAGCAACTCTTCGGATCGGCTGAAGGGGCCTTCGGCCGAGGTCAGCACGCCCACGGCCAGGTACATATTTGGCGGCGGATCGTGCTTGCGGCCACCCGGGGCGAGGTCCTCGGCGGCGCTGCGGGCGGCGCGCGTCTCATCCTCAAAGCGCTCCCGCAACCGTTCGGCGACGGCCGAGGCGGCGAAGGCATTGGTTACAACGGTGAAACTGCCACTCCAGTCATGACCGATGAAATCATCGGCGCCGCCCAGGGCGTCGACCGTCTGCCCCAGGAACTGGGTGGCCCCGCGCAGCACTTCGTCCCCTGCGAGCGGACCGCGCAACTCGAGAAAGCGATCGAAGCCTTCGATGCGGCAAGCGAGCAGTCCCCAGGCATCGGCGGCGAGCAGCCCCGCCACCTGGTCCTCCACCAGCTTGCCGGCGGGCAGGCCCGTCCGTGGATCCGTCAGCCGTTCCCGCTCAGTCCGTTGCAGGACATTCTGAATCCGCAGGCCGAGTTCTTCGATGTCAAAGGGCTTTGTGATGTAGTCATCGACGCCGAGCTGCAGGCCGGTGATGCGGTCGCTGCGCTCGTCCTTTTGTGTCAGGAAGATGATCGGGATGTGACCGGTGCGCGGGCTGGTCCGTAGGCTGCGGCACACCTCGTAGCCGTCCAGGTCGGGCAGCAGGATGTCGAGCAGGATCAGGTTGGGGAGTTCGAGTTGGCTCAGGCTGAGCGCGTCCCGGCCGCGGGGCGTGACCTTGACCAGGTAGCCCTGCTCGTTGAGGAACAACTCGAGGACTTTGGCAATGTCTCGATTGTCCTCGACTACCAGGATGCGTTGCTTGGCCATCGTCCACCGTTGCCGACAGGAGGCGGAGCTCGCCTGGGGAGGTAGTGTCTCCAGAGAATCTTACGGTAAAGCCGGAGGGCGGGCAACCATGACCTATGGGCGAGGCCCGCCGGCCGCGCCTGCACCCGGATCAGTCCAGAGGCTGGCGGAGGATGCGTAGGACGCAGGCGGCGCCGCCGTGGGCAGCGCAATCGGTCTCTTCGACCAGGAAGTTCTTCCCACCGCTCATCCAGGAGAGCCCTTCCTGGAGGAACCCGATGGCCAGGTGGCACCCAGGCTGGTCGAGCCGGCGCCCCCAGCACAGCGGGCACAGGTCCAGGTGGAAGCGGTAGGCCTCAGGTCCTTCTTCGAGGTGGACGATCTGATCGGTGTAGCGGTTGAGGAGTTCGGCGGTGCCTTCCAACCCGGACTTGAGCTTCATCGGCAGCGGGAGGAGGCGGAAGGGCAGTTCGGTCATCCCGAGCATCGGGCCGAATTCACGCAGCGCGTGCTTGAAAGCGGCACGTCCCGTGCGCAGCGCCAGCCCGCGGCCGGCGCGTGTACCGTACAACCGGTCGAGGGCCTGATGGATCCGCCCGACGGCGCTGAAGCTGAACTCGCGGTCGAGGGTGTTGGGCGGGTAACTGTGGATCAGGTCAGGCAGCCCGGCCACGTTCAGCGCAGCGTTCACGCCGTTGTGACCGACCACCTCTTCGAGCGATAGCAGCAGGATGCGCCCGATCTTGTTGGGGAGGAAGTGGTCGTCTTCGCTTGCCACGGAAACCCTGGGCCGGCCCAACGGCCTACTTCTTTTCCATTTCCTCGAGGATGCTGTATAGGAGCTCGAGCAGCACCTTCTTGACCGACTCGCGATCGCTGGCGACACACGGCAGCATCTTGACCGCCGGATCGAGCTTCAGGGCGATGCGCAGGTCCTCCACCGTCCAGGCGTCCTTCACGTCCTGCTTGTTGGCCGCCACCACGTACGGCGTCGGGGCGTAGGCGCGGAAGGTCTGCAGAATGCCCTTGGCCTCGCGGAAGGTCTCCGGCCGCGTGCTGTCGACGGTGACGATGAAGCCGAGCATCCCCTCCGAAAGGATTTCCCACATGAAGTCGAACCGCTTCTGGCCCGGTGTGCCAAATAGGTAGAGCACCAGGTCGTCGTCGACGGTGATCCGGCCGAAGTCCATGGCCACCGTGGTGGTTTCCTTGATCCGCTCGGCCTCCGAGGAAATCTTACGCTCGGTCGAGACGACGTCAATCTCACTCACCGAGCGGATGAAGGAGGTCTTGCCGGCTGCGAACGGACCCGTGACGACCATCTTCACGGTTTGCATGGCTGCCCTCGCCTACAACGACCGGATGCGGTCAATCAGTCGATTGACCAGCGAACTTTGCTGACGCTTGTCGACCACCGGAACCTGGCGGGCCTGCGGCGGGAGCGGCATGCCCACCGGGCGCACCACTTCCACCAGGCCCGCCTGGATCAGGCCGTAAACAATCCGGCGGATCTCGAGCTCGTTCATCTTGTTGGCCTTCATGATCTGCCGGATGGAATTCTTTGGGTTGATGTAGGAGACGACCTTCCATTCTTCGACGTTCAAGTTCACGTCGCGAATGTTGGCCCCCGGGCGCTCGATGAAGTCGAGTGCCATGTCCAGATTCGGAAGTTCCTCCTGCAGCTGCTCCCATTCGCGCATCCGGCGCGCGCCCTCGATGATGATGTTTTCCAGGTCGAGGCGCATGACGATGCGGTCGTCGGGCGGCAGGACATCATTGTCGAAGCGGAAGAAGCCGTCTACCCAGGTGAACAGCCGGTAGACGATGTCGATGATGTACTGGCGGATGCCGGCCAGGATGTCCTGCTGCGTCAGGTAGCCGGCGTTGATCAACAGCAGGCCGAGCTCCTTGTCGGACTTCTCGCCGGCATGCGACTTGATCACCTGGGCCTGCTTGGCCGTGATGCGTCCCGAGCGGGTCAGGATGCCGACCAACGTCCCGTCCTCGTTGCCGAGCTGGGCAGAGATCAACTTGCCGGCCTGGAAGGAGACCCAGGCGGCTTCGTTCGGCCCCTCGACGGTCAACGTCCCCGTCTTGCGGGCCAGGTTGATCAGATTGAGCAGTTGCGTGACACTGAAGTCACGCAGATTGCCCTTGACTGCCATGCAGGCCTCGGTCAGGCGGAGCGCGGCGCCGCCCGGGTTTGGCGATTATACGTCGCCGGAGGGAGAACCGCAAACCGAACCCTTGGTGGGGCGTGGTGTCAGGCGCGCCATCCGCCCTGGAACAGGCGGACGCTCTCGGCGGTGACAAAGGCCTCAGGGTCGAGGTCGAGCGCCTCATCCGTCACCGACCCAGCCTGGCGGCGTGGGACATGGCACCAGATCAGCGTCACCATCCCGTCCTGGCCGCGGGCGGCGAATTCGGTGGCGCCCCAGCCGCGCTGACGGAGCGCGGTGGCGATGGCCGCGCCGCGCCGGGAGCTGACGATGCGCACCAGCCGGTGTCCGGGCGCCAGGCGCGCTTCGGCCAGGATGCCGAGCACGCTTCCGCTGGCGAAACCCGCGGCTAAGGCTGCCAGATTCCATGGATTGTCCAGATTGCTGAACAGGCCGGCGATGGCCGTGATAAAGAGGACGGACTGAGTGAACCCGGCCAGCCAGGCAGCGCCCCGCCGGCCGCGGGCCACCGACAGCATGCGCAGCGTGTCCAGCCCGGTGTTCAGCGCCAGGAGCACGAAGATGCCGACGGGCAGAGCCCAGGCCGGCAGCCCCGGAGGGAGCGGCAAAGCCGGCAGATCTACGACTTTGCCAAGCGCCAGGGCAAACGCCACGACCAGGAGGGGCTGGATCGGTACGCCGGCCACGCCTCAGGCTCCCCAGTAACCGCGGTGAAGGGGACGGACATCTTCGACGGTGACGAATGCCTCGGGGTCGATGGCATGCGCCTGGCGCGTCACCCGGGAGATGTCGCGGCGGCGCACGCTGCACGTCAGCACCGCGACGGTTCCATCCTTGCCGCGCGCTGCAAGTTCGGTCACGGCGTAGCCCGAGGCGCGGATCGCGTCGGCCAGGGCGCTGCCGCGGTGTGGGCTGATGACGCGCACGTGGCCGTGCCCGATCGCCAGCCGCTCTTCGATCAGCATGCCGATTACCGTCCCGGTGGCGAACCCGCCGGCGTAGCCGACCACGTTCCAAACGTTGTCGACGTGGCGCAGCACGCTCGAGATGGCCACGACCCAGATGGCGGACTGCGCGAAGCCGAGCGTCCAGGCCAGCGCCTTGCGGCCGCGGATGACGAGCAGGACCCGCAGCGTATCGAAGGTCATATCGAACACGCGCAAGCCGAAAATCACCAGGGGCAGAAGGGCGGCCGGGATCGCAAGGGTATCGAGCATCGTTCAGACCTGAGCCGGCTCCGGCTCGGGCAGTGCCGGAAGATACATCTCCTCCACATACTCGCGCACCATGCGCCGCATGCTGAAGCGCGGGGCCAGTGTGCGGATCGACTCCTTCACGCGGCCGAGCCACTCGCCCGGCAGCCGATCGGCCGATCGTTCCAGGTAGTAGAGCGGGATGATCTCATCCTCGAGCAGATGGTACAGGCTCTCCGCGTCGGCGGCGTCCTGCACGGCCGGGTCGCTGTACTCGCGTTCGTCCCCGATCGCCCACCCGTTGCGTCCGTTGAAGCCCTCCCGCCACCAGCCGTCGAGGGCCGATAGGTTCAACGCGCCGTTGAGCGCCGCCTTCTGGCCCGAGGTGCCGGAGGCTTCGTTAGGGCGCCGGGGCGTGTTCAGCCACAGGTCGACGCCTTGCACCAGATAGCGCGCCAGGTTGATGTCGTAGTCCTCCAGGAAGACCAACCGCCCGCCAGTCTCGGCGCGCTTCACCTGGCGGTAGACCTCCTGGATCAGCAGCTTCCCGGGCTCATCGGCCGGATGCGCCTTGCCGGCGAAGATCACCTGCACCGGCATCCCCGGCCGATGGACGAGCTCCAGCAGCCGCTCGACATCGTGCAAGATCAGGCTGGCGCGTTTGTAGGTGGCGAAGCGGCGGGCAAAGCCGATCGTCAGAGCGTACGGGTCGAGCAGAACACCGGCGGCGATAATCTGGACCGGATGGACCCGCGCTTCGTGCCACTGCACTCGGGCTCGCTCGCGCATGTAAGCCGCCAGCTTGCGTTTCAAGTGCCGCCGCACCGCCCACAGCTCCTCGTCCGGGATGCGGTCGATCGCCTCCCAGGTCGCGGCGTCGTCCAGGCGGTCGTACCAGCCGGGGTCGAGGTAGCGGTCGAAGAGCAGCCACATTCGACGCGCCAGCCATGTCCCGGTATGAATCCCGTTCGTGATGTGCCCGATCGGCACCTGCTCGACGGGCAGGCTCGGCCACAGGTACGACCACATCTTGCGGGCGACCTGGCCGTGCAGTTCGGAGACGCCGTTGGCGCGGTCGGCGGAGCGCATGGCCAGGATGGCCATGCTGAAAGTCTCGCCCCAGGCTTCCTTGTGTCGGGCGAGATCGAGGAATACCTCCCGGTCAAGTCCGAGCTGGGGCCAGAAGCTTCCGAAGTATTTCTCCATCAGCCACAGCGGGAACTCGTCGTGTCCGGCGGCGACAGGGGTGTGGGTGGTGAATAGGCTGGAGGCGCGAACGCGTTCGGACGCCTGCGCGAACGTCCGCCCGGCGGCCACCAACTCGCGCGCCCGCTCGAGCGCAAGGAAGGCCGAGTGGCCTTCATTCATGTGCCAGACGGCCGGGTTGTAGCCCAGCGCGCGCAAGGCCCGCACGCCGCCGATCCCCAGCAGGATCTCCTGCGAGATGCGCATCTCCAGGTCGCTGGTGTACAGGCGGGCGGTCAGGCTGCGGTCGGCAGGCTGATTGGCCTCGACGTCGCTGTCGATCAGAAACAACGGCACGCGGCCGACCTGGATGCGCCACAGCCGGGCGTGTACCGGCCGCCCCGGGAGCTCGACGGTGATCATCAGCATCTCGCCGAGCGCGTCGAACACCGGGTAGACCGGCAGGTCGGCGAAGGCCAGCGGGGTGTAGCGCGCTTCCTGCCAGCCGTCGTCATTCAGCCGCTGGCGGAAGTATCCCTGGGTATACAGGAAGCCGACGGCGACCAGCGGCAGGCCGAGGTCGCTGGCTTCCTTGAGATGATCCCCGGAGAGTACGCCCAGGCCGCCGGCATAGATCGGGAGCGACTCATGCAGTCCGAACTCGGTGGAGAAATAGGCAATCGGCTGGTTCATCCGATCGGGATGAACGCGCGGGTACCAGGCCTCCGCTCCTTTGGCCATGTACTCGTCGAATGCGCGCAGGACGCGATCATGGAAGTCGAGGAAACCGCGATCGTTGGTGGCGCGGCGGAGCGTCTCGGGCGGTACCTGGCGCAAAAAGTGAACCGGGTTATGTGCCGTCCGCTCCCAGACCTCGGCGTCGAGATAGCGGAAGATGCGCGCCGAATCCGGATGCCAGGTCCACCACAAGTTATAGGCCAGGTCGGCCAGCCGGCGCAGGCGGCGCGGCAGGTTGAAACCATTCGGCGGGGTGAGGGACAGGTTGCGATCGGCGTTCATGGGGTCCGGGTCGAGGACGTGCAATCATACCACGCGCCGCCCGGGGGCAGACGTCTGTCCACCCGGTGAGTCTCTGCGCTGTCGGGTGTGACCATTTGTACTTGCCCCATGATGGCCGGAGGCCCATCCTCAAGCCAAAGAATCCTGGTGGTGCTCACCGAGGGCCCGCTCGCAATCCCGATCAGGGGATGCGGGGCGATGAGGAGGCAGAGATGAAGCAGATGACGGAAGACAACCTGGAGGCCGCCTTTGGGGGCGAGAGCCAGGCGCACTTGAAGTACACCAACTTCGCCGAGCGGGCGGAGAAAGAGGGCCGGCCGAACGTGGCACGGCTGTTCCATGCCGCGGCGTTCTCCGAACGGATTCACGCCAGCAGCCACCTGCGCGCTTTGGGCGGGATCGAGGACACCCTCGCCAACCTGGCGATGGCCATCGAGGGCGAGACGTTCGAGGTGGAGGAGATGTACCCGGCCTACACGGCGGAAGCGGAAGCCCAGGGTGAAAGCAAGGCGCTGCGCTCGATGAACTGGGCGCTGAAAGCCGAGGTCGTCCATGCCGCCCTGTACACGCAGGCGCACAAGGCGGTGTCTGACGGCAAGGACCTGGCAACGGTCGATCTCTGGGTGTGCACCTCCTGCGGATTCACGATGGAGGGGGAGCCGCCTGACGTATGCCCGGTGTGCGGCGCCAAGCACGACAAGTTCCGCAAGTTCTAGCGACCAATCAGCGATTTGACCCGTAAGGCCGCAGGCTCCGGCGCATGCGCCGGAGCCTGCTCTTCGTTCTTCATGTCGACCACCACCTGTCCGGTAGCCGCGCAACGCCTTGCCGTCAGGCGACATCGCCCCAAGCCAAGAAAAGCACACCCGGACCGGGTCGCTCGACATGCAGGTCCCGAACTCGTTCGGCCAGCAATCGCCAGGGTCGGTCTCGATCGAGGCTCGAGACGGCAAAACGCTGAAAGACCGCACCCACGACCGGGTTCAGGATGCGTCCGAGCCGCCCGGCGGCCAGCATCGGACCGGCGGCGACGACGCGCCCTCCCGGATGCACACGGGCGAAGCTGCCATCGAGCCCGGCCGGGGAGGTGAACACATCGTGCATGGCGAAGAGAAGGAGCGCATCGAACTGTTCGTCGAGGCGCAGGCTCTTGGCCGCGCTCTCGATCAGACGGATTTGGGACCAGCCGCGGCGTCGGAACCGCGCCCGGGCGGCGGCGATCATCTCCGGGCTGAGATCGACGCCCACGATCTTCCCGGCGGGGCCGACGGCCCCGAGCAGGAAGGGGAAGTTGACCCCCGAGCCGCAACCCACCTCGAGCACGGATCCACCCGGCGCCAGCGCCAGCCGCCGTACAGCCTGCCGGCGAATCGGGAAGGTGAGTAGAACAATCCATCGGGAAGATGAGCGACCCGGCGATAGCGGGCGATGATCTGCGCGTGGGGATCGGGCCGACCGGTCATGGAGCTCCCTCCGGCGGAACCCCTGCGAAGAGATCGGTCTCTCGGAGGCCGGGCGTCGGAGGCGGAAGAGCGCGGGTGAAGGTCTCGTTGCCTCCGGCCAGGCGGAAGAACCAGCCCATCAGCCCCGAGGTCGGCGGACCACCCTGGCTGGCATGGCAGGCCGCCGCCCGCGCTTTCGCCTCGGCGACTTGGCGGAAATCGATGAACGCGTGAAGGGGGAAATCCTGGTTGGCGATTTCGGTGAGGTCGATATCGCCGTTGCGCCCGAAGCGGCGGGGATCACGGCCGAGGAGAGGCATCACCCGCACCGCCAGACGCAGGAACCGCCGGCCGAACGTATGGTAGTAGAGCTTCAGCGGCTGATAAGCCGGCCCGCGGTCCGGAAAGCGGGCGGGGTCGCCGCTGGCTTCGAAGGCCGCCAGGGTGGCGCGGTGGATGGCGATGTGATCGGGATGCCGATAGCCCCCGATCGGGTCGAAGGTGATCACGACCTGCGGACGAAGGCGGCGCATCAACTGCGTCACCTGCGCCGCCACCTCGTCGAGCGGCGCGGCCGCCAGAGCCTCCGGGTGTCGGTTGTCTTCCGAGCCCGGCATTCCCGAGTTCGCGATACCCGAGGAAGTGAACATCGGTCAGCCCCAGATGTCCGGCGGCGCAGCGCAGCTCGTTCTCCCGCAGCGCCCCGACACTGGCG
This sequence comes from uncultured Chloroflexia bacterium, assembly GCA_963777165.1. Classification (GTDB taxonomy): domain Bacteria; phylum Chloroflexota; class Anaerolineae; order Anaerolineales; family E44-bin32; genus DYJB01. The sequence continues at coordinate 154,773 of CAVZPO010000021.1, read as the reverse complement.
TGCCCGGCCAGCAGTTCCTCGGAGACCGTCCCGACCTCGCCCCGCGTGGCGCAGACGAGGTGCACGTCGACGCCGCGCCGGGCATACAGGGCCAGCGTGCCTCCAGGGCCGAAGCTCTCGTCGTCTGGATGGGCGAGGACGGCAAGCAAGCGGCGTCCATCGGCAGGCGAACCTTGCGCGGCCCTCATCCCTGCGCCTCGCCCACCACCTGCACCAGGATCTCTCGCTGCCGCGGTCGGACGTCGAAATCGAGGTAGAGCACCTGCTGCCAGGTGCCCAGCGTGAGGCGCCCGTCGACGACCGGGATGCTGAGCGAAGGACCGAGGAGCGCCGCCCGCAGGTGCGCATGTCCGTTCCCGTCACCCCAACGCAGGTTGTGGCGGTATTCACGTTCCGGCGAGGCGATCTCGTTCAGCGCTCGGCGCAGGTCTTCGAGCGCGCCGTCCTCGTACTCGATGGTCGTCAGCGCGCTGGTCGAGGAAGGGGTGAAGACCGTGGCCGTGCCTGCATGGACTCCCGACTCGGCGACGACCTCCGCCACCCGTTCGGTCAGGTCGTGAGTATCGGCGTTGCCACGCGTGTTCAGGCGTATTCGGCCGGTGTGGACCACGGGGCACCTCGATTGGGAAGAAGCGAATAGCGATCAGCAGTCAGCGATCCGCAACAAGCAAGCAGCGATTAGCAGCCAGCAATCAGCCACTGGCAATTGGCCGTTGGCGACCAGGGAACACAGCTGGCGCCGAGCTTTAGGCTAATTGCCACCCGCCACCTGCCACATGCGATGGGAACAGATACCGGTCCTACCCAGCCTCCGACCGCTGATCGTTGATCGCTGACGGCTGAAAGCTGACCGCTTCGTGCTGCCCTACCCCGGCGAAGGTGAAGGCGGCGGAGAGACGACGAGTTCGCGTTCGGAGCGGGTGTGCCCGGGGCCCGTGCCCTTGGCCAGATACTGTGCTTCGTCGGCGCGGGACAGGATGTCGTCGATCGTGGAATTGTCCGGATGGAGCTGGCTGACGCCGGCGCAGAACGACAACATCGGGACCGCCGGGCCGAGCTGCTGGCCGTAGGCGTTGAGCGACTTGCGCAGTTTGGCGGTTACGTTGTGGGCGCCCTCGATCCCGGTCTCAGGAAGCAGGACGACGAACTCGTCTCCGCCGATGCGCGCCAGCAAGTCGGTCGAGCGCAGCACGGACTTCATCGCCCGCCCGGCCCCGGTGAGCACCTCGTCGCCGAACAGGTGGCCGAAGCGGTCGTTGATCGCCTTGAACCCGTCGAGGTCGAGATAGAGCAGACTGAGCGGCCGCCGGTAGCGCCGGGCGCGCGAGAACTCACGCCCGAGCTGTTCCATCAGCCAGCGCCGGTTGGCCAGCCCGGTCATCGGATCGGTATGCGCCAGCTCGGTCATCTGCTCGGCCTGCACGTTCAGAGCCGAGATGCTGCGCCGCATGTAGCTGGAGTAGAAGTTCAGCACCGCGGCCAGGGCCACGGCCACGAGGGTGTTGCTCAGCAGGAAGATCGCCCCGGTCGTCGGGTCGAAGGGATGGACCAGCGCCACGGGATGGCCGCTGGCGTAGAGCCAGGTCCCGACGTTGGCCAGCGTCGTCAGTCCGGCAAACAGGTAGGCCGGGCCGCCGCCGACCATAGCGCCGGCGGCGACAATCGAGATCAGGAAGGCGACGTTGACCAGGTAGATGTCCCCTGGGACGATAAACGCATTCACCAGCGGGTACAGGAAGAAGCTGATCGCCAGCAGGTACCCGACGACCGTCGTGCGCCCCTTGCGCACGAACCCTTCGGCCACCGCCAGGACCGCCGCCAGGACGAGGATCGCCACTAGGTCGTAGCGCCAGGCATGGTCGGACTCGGGCCGCAGCAGCTGCACGATCAGGATTTCGATCAGCAGCCAGCAGCTGAGCAGCACCAGGGAGACCCGGACGGCCGCCCGCCCCAGCTGGACGCGGTAGGGCTTCTCGTCGGGATCCACCCGGGGGGCCAGGGAAGCGAGCACTTGGCGGAACAGTCGGCGCATGCGTCCTCAACCTCGCCGCTACTCTGCGGCCGTGGGGGCGGTCAGACCGAGAATATTGTAGCCGGAATCGACGTACACCACTTCGCCGGTGACCGTGCGCGAGAGGTCCGACGCCAGCCAGACAGCCGTTCCCCCTACATCCTCGATGGTGATCGGGCGCCGCAGCGGGGCGATCTCGGTGAAGGCGCGGTACAGATCCTTGAACCCGCTGACGCCCGCGGCCGACAACGTCCGCACCGGGCCGGCCGAGATGGCGTTGACCCGAATGCCCTGGGGGCCAAGCTCGGCGGCCAGGTAGCGCACCGAAGATTCCAGCGCGGCCTTGGCCACGCCCATCACGTTGTAGTTGGGCATCACTTTCTGGCTCCCGTAGTACGTCAGCGTAAGCATCGAGCCGCCGTCCGGCATGAGAGGGCGCGCGGCGCGTGCCAGGGCTGTGAAGGAGTACACGCTGATGTCCATCGCCGTCTGGAAGCCGGCCCGGCTGGTCTCTGAGTACGGGCGGCTGAGCTCTTCCCTCCCGGCGTACGCCACGGCGTGCACCAGGATGTCGATCTTCCCCAGCGCGGGGGCGGCCTTGGCGAACACCGCCTCGATGTCGGCGTCCTTGCCGACGTCACACGGCTCGACAAAGCTCGCGCCCACGGACTCGGCCAGCGGGCGGACGCGGCGCTCGAGCGCTTCGCCAGCGTACGAGAAGGCCAGGCGCGCCCCGTGCGCGTGGAGCTCCTTGGCGATCCCCCAGGCGATCGAGTGATCGTTGGCGACGCCGAAGATCAGCGCCGTCTTTCCGTCCAACAGGTTCATGAGGGTTTCTCCTTGGCCCAAGTTCACGCGCCTCCGGCCGGGCGAAGCGCGGCTTGTGCGGATGGCCGGACGAGGAAGCGCCAGGGGAGGCTGCGCCACGGCTCTGGTACCTTGTTTAACCCCACCCGCGGGCTCTTGGACACGTCGAGTTCTGGGATGAGGACGCCCGCTTCCAGGAACAGATTCGCCTCGGGCGCACACAGATCGTGGCCGTTGAACCGTCGATCGATCCCCAGGGCCTGGCACAGCCGGGCAGGACCGCCGGTCATGTCCCGGTCTCCGGCAGGGCCGCGACGACGGCGCATGGTCTCCCGCCCCTCAACCGGGACGAGGGCGCGCAGCAGCACGGCAGCGGGGAAGCCGTCCACTTCGGTGACCACATTCAGACACCAGTGCATGCCGTAGGTGAAGTAGACGTAGGCGCGACCGGCCGGGCCCCACATCGCGGCGTTGCGCTCCGTTCGCCCGGAACGCGCATGGCAACCCAGGTCGTCAGATCCAAGGTAGGCCTCCACCTCGACGATCAACCCGCTGGTGCGGGAGCCGCTCCGCTCAACGCGCACCAGCCGCGCCCCCAGGAGTTCCCGGGCCACGATCAGCGTCGGGCGCTGGAAGAAACGACGCGTGAGCCGGGACATGTGGTGGATTGTAGCCCGCTTGGGCCGCGCAACCGTCCCCCGATCGCCGAAGGAATCCCCCCGCGGGCGGTTCCGGTGCCAACCGAACGGTCGCGCGCCCGACCCCCGCAACTAGACCTCGACGGGCAGGAAGGGCGCGACAATGGATGGCGCGCCTGCCGCAGGCGGATGAGCCCGTCGAGCTGCCGGCCATCGTGATCGACCCATCTGGCGCGCAAGGTGCCCGGCCGAACCGGCCGCCGAAGCGTGACGCCTCGATGAGCACTCACGGAGTTGCCCGCATGACCGTCCTGGCGAGAATCGCATACTACCAGGGGCGACGGGATGAGGTGCCGAACCAGCAACTGGCTCGCGCCCTGGCGCGCCGCAAGGACACGGCCGGGATCCGGGAAATCGCGCGCAACCTGACCAACCCGAATCGCAGCGTGCAGAGCGACTGCCTGAAGGTGCTCTACGAGATCGGCTATCTCGACCCCGCATTGATCGCCGACTACGCCGGCGAGTTTCTGGGCCTGCTGAGGAGTAAGAACAACCGGATGGTGTGGGGGAGCATGATCGCGCTCGGGACCATCGCCCCGCTGAGGGCCAGAGTCATCGGGTCCCGTCTCGACGAAATCCTTGCCGCCCTCGATCGGGGAACCGTCATTACCGTCGTCTGGGGCGTACGAACGCTGGCTGGGGTCGCCGGAGCGAGCCGAAGCGATCGTCCGAGGATCCTACCGCACCTGCTGCGCCGGCTGGAGACCTGCCTGCCGCGTGACGTGCCCACGCACGCGCTCAGCTGCTTCCCGGCCATTGACGTTGCCTCCCAGGGCCGGTTCCTGGCTGTCCTGGAACGAAGGCGGCCGGATCTCTCGCCTTCGCAAGCGGCGCGCCTGCGCAAGGTGATTCGTGAGTTCCAACTTACGAAGGGGAAGGGCGCCGACCGCGTGGCGCGAGCGGGCTCGTCCGCTGCGGGGCCAAAGGCCGCGGGTAAACGATCGCCGGCTCGCAAGCAGCGGAAGACTCCTCCGTCGCCGCGGCCGGCCCGTTGAAGGCCAAGCGAGCGTACGCAGACCCGGCACGCCGGATCGCAGTCCTGGTCCCGCAGCCGGGATCGCCGGCGTCCTCGTATCCGCGGATCCGGATGGCTCGATGCGACTCTCGTGGTGGTGGGGGGATCGTGATCGGGGCTGTGACCAGCGCCCACCGGGGTTCGAACGGCTCGCCGGCCTCCAGGTAGATCAATGCTTGGTGGGGCAGGGCGGGCGCAAGATGGAGGCGGGAGCAGGGAGAGGAGGGTCCGATGCGCATGCGGGCTGAGCAGGGATTGACCTTTGATGATGTGCTGCTCGTGCCGCGGCACTCGCGGCTGGTCAGCCGCGGCGACGTGTCGCCGCACACCCTGGCGGCGCGAGGCATCCCGCTGGCCATCCCGGTGATCAGCGCCAACATGGACACGGTGACCGAAGCAGAAATGGCCGTCGCCATGGCGCGCTGCGGCGGTCTGGGGATCATCCACCGCTTCATGCCGATCGAGCGCCAGGCCGGAGACGTGGCGCGGGTCAAGCGGGCAGAGAGCTACATCGTCGAGGCCCCGATCACGATCGAGCCTCAAGCCACCATCAACCAGGCGCGCGAGGTGATGACCGCCGCCGGGATCGGGGGGCTGGTCGTCGTAGACCGGGAGATGCGCGTCCTGGGGATGCTCACACGGCGCGATCTGCTCTTCGCGCCGGACGCGCAGGAGATGGTGAGTGAAGTCATGACGCCGCGCGAGCGTCTGATCACGCTGCAAGCGCCGGGCAATCTGGCGACCGCCCGCGAACAGCTCTACGCCCACCGGCTTGAGAAGCTGCCTCTGGTGGATGACCAGGGCAAGCTGCGCGGCCTGATCACGGCGCAGGACATCATGAAACTCGAGCTGCACCCGCAGGCGACCAAAGACGCCAAGGGCCGGCTGCGCGTCGGAGCGGCCGTCGGAGCGCGGGCCGAGGACGTCGAGCGGGCCGAGGCCTGCCTGCAGGCGGGCGCCGACCTCTTCGTGGTCGACATCGCCCACGGGCACTCGGAGAACTGCCTGGGGATGGTTCGGCGGCTGAAGGAGCGCTGGCCGGAGGTGCCGATCATTGCCGGGAACGTCGCCACACCCGAGGGGGTGCGCGATCTGGCCGAGGCCGGCGTGGATGCGGTAAAGGTCGGTGTGGGTTCGGGCTCGATCTGTATCACGCGGGTGATCACCGGATTCGGAGTGCCGCAGCTCACGGCGATCCTGGAATGCGCAGCGGAGGCGCAGGCGTTGGACCTGCCGCTGATCGCCGACGGTGGAATCCGCACCTCCGGCGATGCGATCAAAGCGCTGGCCGCCGGTGCGAGCAGCGTGATGATCGGGGGCATGCTGGCCGGGACCGACGAGGCTCCGGGTGCGACGGTGATCCGCGACGGACGCAAGATGAAGGTCGTTCGCGGCATGGCGTCGCTCACCGCCAATGCCGACCGATTGATCATTGAGCGTGGGGCCGATCTCGAACCCGGTGATTGGGAGCAGATCGTTCCCGAAGGCGTGGAGGCCGTCGTGCCGCACCGCGGCGCCGTGGCTGAAGTCCTCGAGCAGTTGATCGGCGGGATCCGCTCGGGGATGTCCTACGCCGGCGCGCAGACGGTGAGGGAGCTCTGGGAACGGGCGGAGTTCGTGCGCGTCACCGGCGCAGGGATGAGCGAGTCCGGCGTGCATGACGTCGAGCCGATCGGGTGACCCGCAGGCCTGAGCGCCGTGCGAGTGTGCCACTCCCTGTCTGCTCCGCCGCTCACGATGGCGCCGGGACGTGTGGCGGGATTGCGGTACGCGGAGTTATCTGATACAAATTCTCGGGAAATAGGTTGTGGCTTGAAAGGGGGTGCGCTTGCGCCCCGTCTCCCGAACGGCAGCCGCATCACGAGCTCGAATCAAGTACCATCTTGAGGCGGGATCCTGTGACCTCCTCTGAAATCGACCTCCAGCCTCTCCAAGCGTGGCTCGGGCAACTGGCTAGCCGCGACCGGTCTCAGTTGCTGCCGACCCTGATCGAGGCCCAGCGTCAATATGGCTACCTGGAACCCGCGGTGCTAACGAGCATCAGCCAGGCGCTTCGAGTCTCCGAAGCCGAAATCCACGGCGTCGTGAGCTTCTACACGCTGCTCTACGATCGTCCCACGGGACGGACCGTGATCCGCGTATGCACAAGCCCGCGCTGTGCCCAGGCAGGGGGCGAAACCGTACTGCGCGAACTCTGCCAGCACCTCAAGGTGCATCCGGGGGAGCCGACGGCGGATGGCGCCTTCGAGATCGAAGAAGTCCCTTGCCTGTGCCTGTGCGACCACGCGCCGGCGGCGCTGCATGGCGGCCTGCCGGTGGGAAACCTGCATGGTGTTCCTGTAGCGAAGTGGCTCGGTGATCCGCAGGAGATCGGACTGGGTGAGATCCACGGCGCGCCGCGCCGACTGACGGCGCGCTGCGGCGCCATCGATCCGACCGACGTGCAGGCATATGCGGCGAGCGGGGGGTACACGGGTCTGAAGCGTGCGTTGAGCAGCCTGACGCCGCAGAAGGTCATCGACGAGATCGAGGCCTCCGGATTGGACGGGCGCGGTGGGGCGGCGTTCCCGACGGGACGCAAGTGGGCGCTGGCGGCATCCGGTGAGGCGCCGCAGCGTTACGTCGTGTGCAACGGCGATGAGTCGGAGCCGGGGACGTTCAAAGACCGCGTGCTTCTCGAGGGCGATCCTCTGGCGGTGCTGGAGGGCATGACGCTCGCCGGCTACGCCATCGGCGCCTCGCAAGGCTACCTGTACGTCCGCGGCGAATACCCGCGTGCGCAGCGCATCTTGCGCCAGGCGATTCAGGCGGCCCGCGACGGCGGCACCCTGGGGGCTCGTCTGCTCGGCAGCGAATTCAGCTTCGACGTCGAGCTGCGCTCCGGGGCCGGCGCTTACATCTGTGGTGAAGAGACCGCGCTGCTGGAATCGATCGAGGGAAAGCGCGGGCTGCCGCGCCTCAAACCTCCGTACCCGGTAACCCACGGCCTGTTTGGGATGCCGACGGCGATCAACAACGTCGAGACGCTGTGCATGGCCGCCTGGATCCTCGGACACGGCGTCGAAGACCACCGTTCCGTGGGTGTTCCGGATTCGCCGGGCACCAAGCTGTTCTGTCTGTCGGGCGATATCGCCCTGCCGGGCACCTACGAGGTGCCCTTCGGGACGACGCTGGGTGAGCTCCTCGATCTGGCGGGAGGCGTGAGCGGCGAGCTGCAGGCGATCCTGCTGGGCGGCGCCGCCGGTGCCTTCGCCGGACCGGAGGCGCTCGACCTGTCCCTGACGCACGCCAGCTTCCGCCAGGCCGGGCTGCCGATGGGCTCGGGTGTGATCATGATCATGAACCACAGCCGCGACCTCAGGCGGACGTGCTATCACCTGGCGCGCTTCTTTGCCCACGAGTCGTGTGGCAAGTGCTTCCCCTGCCAGCTCGGCACCCAGCGGCAGCTCGAGATCGTCGACCGGCTGGCGCACGGCCGGCTGCACCCGGGGGACCTGGAGGCGCTGGACGACGTCGCCTTCGCCATGACCGAGACGTCGATCTGCGGACTTGGCGTGACCGCCAGCACCGCCATCCTTTCCGCCCGACGGCGCTGGCCTGCGGCGTTCCAGCCGCAGGCAGGCTGAAACCCATGCCCGGGAACCTTCGGTCATGAGTTCGAGGCGCTGGCGCGGCCCGGTGAAAGATCAACGGGAGGCCGATGACCGATCGCATTGAGCTGACGATCGACGGCCGGGCGGTGCAGATCGCAGCCGGGGCGACGCTCCTGGAGGCGGCCCGACAGGCGGGGATCAACATCCCCGTGCTGTGCTATTCGCCCCGAACGACCGCCAACGGCCTGTGCCGGATGTGCGTCGTCGAAGTCGAAGGCGTGCGCGGGCTGGTGGCGTCGTGTGTCACGCCGGCGAGCGCCGGCGCGCGCGTGCACACCGAGTCCGAACGGATCGTGCGGGCGCGGCGCACGCTGCTGGAAATGCTGGCCTTCTCCGTCGACCTTTCCGAAGCCCCGGAGCTTCAGGCGCTGATGACAGCCTACGCCTGCCGGCCGGAGAGATTCGACGGCGGCGAGCGGCGGCGCCCGGAGCTGATCGACGACAACCCGATGTATATCCGCGATTACGCCAAGTGCGTGTTGTGCTGGCGCTGTGTCCAGGTGTGCGCCAACGATGCGCAGTTTACCTTTGCGCTCGACTTCACCGGCCGCGGCCACGCGACACAGATCGGGACATTCCTCAACCGGCCGATGCCTGAGACTACGTGCGTCTTCTGTGGTCAATGTGTCGACGTGTGCCCGAGCGGGGCGCTCAAGCCCCGGCGCGAGTGGCTCCTCGAGCAGGGCATGTCTCCCGAGGCGATGCTGCAGGCGACGCTCTCGGAAAAGAAGAAGCGCCGCAAGAGCTAACGCCCCGGCCACCGGGCCGGGGGGAGAAAGTTGGAGTAGGTGTGATTCGTCCCGATCGCATCGTCACCACCGTGTGTCCGTACTGCGGCGTGGGGTGCAACCTCGAGCTCTACCTGCGCGACGACGCCATCTATCGCGTCTCGTCTCCGCCCGACAGCGTCATCAATCATGGGAACTTGTGCGTCAAGGGCCGCTTCGGCTACGACTTCGTCTACCACCCGAAGCGCGTGACCACCCCGCTCGTGCGCCGAACACCACAGGCGCCTGGCCGGCGCACGCAGGCCTTCGATCGCTCCGAGTGGCGCCAGGCAACCTGGGACGAAGCGCTCGACCTGATCGCCGACCGCCTCACGCAGATCTACCGGGCGGACGGTCACCATGCCTTAGCAGCCTACAGCTGCGCCAAGGCGACGAACGAAGACAACTACCTGCTGCAGAAGCTCTTCCGCACCCAGTTTCGCACCAACCATATCGACCACTGCACGCGCTTGTGTCATGCTGGCTCGGTCGTGGCGCTACAGATGGCGCTGGGCTCGTCGGCGATGAGCAACACCGCCGCCGAAGTGACCGACAACGACGTGTTCATCGTCACCGGTTCGAACACGTCCGAGACTCACCCGATCATCGCCCTGCAGATGAAGGCCGCCGTCGAGAAGCACGGCGCGCGTCTGATCGTCGTCGACCCGCGGCGGATTGAGATGGTCAACTGGGCGACGCTATGGCTTCCGGAGCGGCCGGGCACCGACGTGCCGGTCTTCTCGGCCATGGCGCACGTGATCCTCAAAGAGAAGTTGTACAACGAGGACTTCGTGAGCTCGCGGACGGAGGGCTTCGAGGTCTTCGCCGCCTCGATGGAGGCCTTCACCCCCGAGTACGCCGAGGCGATCTCGGGCGTGTCGCGCGATCTGATCGTGGAGGCCGCCCGGATGTACGCCGGCGCGCGCAACGCCGCCATCTACTGGGCGCTGGGCATCCCGGAACACTCCCACGGCACCGATAACGCCATGAGCCTGATCCATCTGGCGCTTCTCACCGGGCACATCGGGCGACGCGGCACCGGGTTGAACCCGCTGCGCGGGCAGAACAACGTGCAGGGTGCGTCCGATGCAGGGGCGATGCCGTGGCACTACCCCGGCTATCAGCGGGTCGACGATGACGCCGCGGCCCGCAAATTCGAGGCGGCGTGGAACATCGAGCCGGGGGGCCTGAACCGTGCCCTCGGCCTGACGACGACCGAAATCATGTCGTCCGTCGGCCCCGGAGGCGTCCACGCCCTGTATATCATGGGCGAGAACCCGATGATGTCCGAGCCCAATCTCAACCACACCCGTCAGCAGATGGAGCAGTTGGAGTTCCTGGTGGCGCAGGACCTGTTCCTGAATGAATTGGGCGCCTATGCCGACGTGTTCCTGCCGGCCGCCTCGTGGGCCGAGAAGGAAGGAACCTTCACCAACACCGATCGGCGGGTGCAGCGCGTTCGCAGGGCCATGCCGCCGCGCGGCCAATCGCGCCCGGACTCGGAAATCCTGTGCGACCTGGCGCTGCGCATCGAGCAGCGCCTCGGCACGCCGACCGCTGGCTGGACGTACGCCGGACCGTCCGAGGTGCTGGAGGAAATGGGCCGGCTGGTCCCCGAGTACGCCGGCGTGCGCTACTCCCGGCTCGAGGGCGAGGGTCTGCAGACTCCGGTGTGGGACGAGAATCATCCGGGCACGCCTTTCCTTTTCGCCGACACTTTTCCAAGCGGACGGGCGAAGTTCTTTCCTCTGGAGTATCGGCCGACGGTCGAAATGCCGGATGAAGAGTACCCACTGATCCTGACCACCGGGCGCGTGCTCGAGCACTGGCACGGCGGGACGCTCACCCGCAACTCGAAGTTGGACGACCTGTACCCGGAGGCGGTCGTGGAAATCCATCCGGCAGATGCCGCCCGCCTCAAGCTGTCAGATGGACAGGCTGTACGTGCCTCATCGCGCCGCGGCTCGGTGGTCCTGCGGGCTCGCGTCACGCAGAAGTCGACAATCGGCGTGGTGTTTATCGCCTTCCACTTCGCCGAGGCGGCCGCCAATCTGCTGACCATCGATGCCCTCGATCCACTGGCCAAGATCCCGGAGTACAAGGCCTGTGCGGTGCGCATCGTCGGTGCCCGGGAGGAGGAACTTCGCCGCCCGGAGGCCCGGCTCAATCGCGGTCGGTGGTGAGATGGCCATCGGCAGCCGCAGGCGGGCGGTCATAAGGTATTGTCCGGAAGCCGTAGGCTCGGCGCGCCGGATGTCGGCGCAGCTGTCCGCGGCCCGCGTCTGGGCAGGTCGGTTGCCGGCTGGCCGGCGTTGGGACATACTGGGGGCTGCGAGCGCACCCTGATGTCGGACGGAGCATGATGGCGAACGCCTACGCACTGAGTGTTATTCTCTCGGCCTTCCTGCTCTTCCAAATTCAACCCATGATCGGCAAGGCGATCCTGCCATGGTTTGGCGGGACGGCGGCCGTGTGGTCTACCGTACTGCTCTTCTTCCAGTGTGTCCTGACCGGCGGGTACGCGTATGCCTACTGGCTCCTCGGCCGCCTGCGCGGCCGCCAGCAGGGGATCGTGCACCTTGTCTTCCTGGCGATCTCCTTGGGCCTGCTGGGGATTGCGGCGTTGACGTGGCCGTCGCCGCTGACACCGGACATCGCGTGGCGCCCGGTCGACAACACGCTGCCCGTCTGGGGAATCCTGCGCCTGCTGGCAGTCGCCGTCGGGGTGCCGTACTTCCTGCTGGCGTCCAACAGCACGCTGATGCAGGCCTGGTTCAGTCATGAACAGCGCGCGCAGACCCCCTACCGCCTGTATGCGTTGTCCAATGCCGGTTCCTTGGCGGCGCTGATCAGCTACCCGCTCGTGTTCGAACCTCTCCTCACGCTCCGAGCGCAGGCCTTCTTGTGGACGGCGGGTTACGCGGCCTTCGCCGTCAGTGCGGCGGCCCTGGCGCTGAGGGCGTACCGCCGTGCCCCGTCGGTCCCCGAGGCGAGCCGCAACGCCCCGAAAGAGGCGGAGGCCCGCCCCGGCCTCAGGCTGCATCTCTTGTGGGCCGGGCTGGCGGCGGTCGCCTCGGCACTGCTGATTTCGGTGACGAGCCAGACCACGCAAGAAGTGGCCGCGGTCCCGTTCCTGTGGGTCGTGCCGCTTTCGATCTACCTGCTGACCTTCATTCTGGCGTTCTCGGGCGGACGCGGATACTCGCGGCGAGTTTATCGGATCGCCTACTTCGGGTTTGCATTCCTCAGCGTGTGGATGCTGGCGAAATCTCCCCCGTTCACCATCCTGACCCAGATGTTGATCTACGCCGGGCTGCTGTTCGTGGCGTCGATGATCTGCCACTGCGAACTGTACGGGCTGCGTCCGTCACCGCGCTCCCTGCCTTCGTTCTATCTGATGGTAGCCGTCGGAGGGGCGCTGGGCGGGATCTTCGTCAACCTGGTCGCACCGTTCGTATTCCCCTCCGGTTTCTGGGAACTGCAGTGGGCCGTCGTCGCCTGCGGTGTACTGCTCACGATCGTGATCGTGCGGGAGCGCCCGGCGGCGGCGTCGCGACGGCGTCAACACAAGACAGCCGGGCGAAGCGCTTCACAGGGGCGAAAGCTCCGGCCGGACATCCTGGCTTCGGCGGCGTTGCTCCTGTTGCTGAGCGGGCTGGTGATCGCTTTGATGGCCGCGTTTGCCTCCAGCACGCTCGCCGTGCGGCGCGGGTTCTATGGCGTGCTGCGGGTATGGGAGATCAATACGGAAGAGCCGGCCCTACGGGCCTATCAGCTCACCCATGGCCGGACGGTGCACGGGTTCCAGTTCGAGGCCCCCGAACTGCGCGATGTGCCGACGACCTACTATGCGGAGACCAGCGGGGTGGGGCTGGCGCTGCTTAACCACCCTGCTCGCCCGGCGAGCCTGCGCATCGGCGGACTGGGGCTGGGCGTTGGGGTGATCGCACACTACGCGCAGCCGGGCGACGTGTTACGTTTCTACGAGATCAACCCGGACATGATCCGCCTTGCAGAAGGCGATGGCGGTTACTTCTCGTTCGTGTCGGGCTCCAAGGCGGAGACGCAGATCGTGGCTGGCGATGCGCGCCTGTCGCTCGAGCGTGAGTTGTCCAACCCGGGGCCGCAGGACTTCGATGTCCTGGTGCTGGACGCGTTCAGCGGGGACGCGGTTCCCTTGCACTTGCTCACGCGCGAGGCCTTTGAGGTCTATTTGCAGCATCTGGCTTCGGACGGCGTGCTGGCGGTGAACGTCTCCAATCGATACTTCGATCTGAGCCTGCCGGTCTACCGGCTGGCCGAAGAGTTCGGCCTTCAGGCCGTGAAGATCGAGGATCGAGGGGACGCCGTGCGGAGCTACGACTCGATCTGGATGCTGCTTGCCCGCGATCGTAGTCTGCTCGACGTTCCGGCGCTCGCTGCCCGGGAGGCCGCCGCGCCGGCGATCCCCGCCGGGCTGCGCCTATGGACGGACGACTACAGCAACCTACTCCAGATCCTGAGGTAAGCCTGATCGACGAGAGGGACGAGAGGGCGTCCCATCCGCTGGAGGCTGCCGGTCCTATGGGGCTTGCGGCGGGGCGGTGCCGGGCAAGCGACCGGCAGGCACGCTCCCGCGCCCCGAGAGCTTGAGTTCATCGAGTAGAATCTCCCAAACCATAGATCAAGAGGAGGCAGAGGGTATGAATGCTCGACGGGTGTCTTGGATCGTGGTGCTGCTCGCGCTTCTCGGTGCGACGCTTGCGTGTGGAGGGAGCGTCAGCACGGCCAACGTGGGCGATGCCTGGATGTCGACCGATGAGGACGGCGCCAACCGAACGACCGTCTTCGCACAGGACGCCACCTTCTATGCCCAGGCGGACCTGAAGAATGCGCCGGACGACACGAGCGTGAAGGCGGTTTGGACGGCCGTGGAGGTGCAGGACACCGAGCCAGGCCTCATGATCAACGAGACCGAGGTCACGACCGGCAGCGGCCAGGTGCATTTCACGCTAAGCAATGACAGCCTGTGGCCCACCGGGACGTACCGGGCGGAGATCTACCTGGGAGAGGAGCTGGTCAAGACGCTCGACTTCTCGGTGCAGTAGGGAGCCGCGACGCGGTAGGGGCGAAGCACGCTTCGCCCCTACGATGGATGCGGAAAGCCAAGGGGGAGTCCATGGCCATGCGTGCCCTGCTACCGCGCAGGCGGAGTCCGCTCCGTCTGCGCGGTTTCGATTACGCGCAGCCTGGGGCCTATTTCGTCACCGTGTGCACGCATACGAGAGGGTGTCCCTGTTTCGGAGTAGTGGTCGATGGGAGCGATGCGGCCCTCCATCGAAGGAGAGGCTGTCGCTGAGTGCTGGCGGGCGGTCCGCGTGCACATCCACACGTGCATCGCCTGGACGCTCTTCGTCGTCATGCCCAACCATGTGCACGGAATCCTGATGGCTCCATGCCCGCCCGGTAACAGCGGATCCGCCAGATCCCGTAGGGGCGACGGCATGCGTCGCCCCTACGAACGGTCGAGAGGCAGTCCGGTCCCGGCGCGTCATCCCTCTCCGCGATCGTCGGCTCCTTCAAGTCAGCCACCTCCGCGCCGGATCAACCTCCTGCGTGGGACGCCTGGGGCGCCGATCTGGCAGCGTGGGTTCTACGAGCACGTCATCCGCACGGATGCTGACCTCGAACGGGTCCGAGAGTACATCGAAGCGAATCCGATTCGTTGGGCGGACGACGAGGAGAACCCCAACTGCATTGTCCTGTAGGGGCGGGTTTCAAACCCGCCACTACGCAGTTGTGGAATCCCAAATGCCGCGGATGTACACCTACCAGCGTCGTGGAGGTCAGGCTATCGAGGGATTGTGGAGGGTGCGTGCCGCCGGGAGGCCAGGCGACTGCGGTCAGGCCGTGGTCGGCTGGGTGCGCTGGAAGCGCAGGTCGCGGGCCAGCATGCGCTCGAGGCCGTCCTGCAAAGTCACGCGCGGCACATAGCCAAGTTTGGCACGTGCCAGCGTCAGGTCGGCGCACATGCGGGACGAGCCGGCGTCCTGGTCGTCCTTGTAAATCCACTCGGCCCCGCCGCTCATCACCTCGAGCACGCGCTGCGCCAGATCGCGCACACTGGTCTCAACGCCGCTGCCGATATTGATCACCTGCCGGTTGACGGTCGGCGCCGTGGCGGCTGCCACCAGCGCCTCGACCACGTCGTCGACGTAGACGAAGTCGCGTGTCTGCGCACCGCGACCGTGGATGACGATGGTGCCGCCGCGCGACGCCTGGCGTAAGAAGTGGGGCACCACCGGCGGGTGGGCGGCCGGAAGAGGCTGCCCGGGCCCGTAGGTGTTGAACACTCGCAGCGCAACCGTCTCGATCCCCCACAGCGTCCCGATCGTCCGGACGTAGAACTCGGCCGCCAGCTTGGAGACGGCGTAGGGCGAGCGCGGGTCGGGCGCCATCGGCTCCAGCAGCGGCTGCTGCTGCTGGTCGCCGTAGACCGCGCCGGAAGAGGTCAGCACGACGCGCTTGACGCCCACGTCGCGCATCGCTTCCATCACGCTGACCGTCCCGCCGACGTTGACGGCGTTGTACTCCCGCGGGTACAGGACCGATTCCTGGACCGAGACGCGGGCCGCCAAGTGATAGACGCAGTCGATGTCCTGCAGCAGGGTCCACAGCTTCGGGCGGTCGATCACATCGCCGCGGGTGAAGAGCACGCCGGGATCCAGGCGTGCGGGATCGCCGGCCGAAAGGTCATCCAGCCCACGCACCTGATGGCCTTCGCGGGCCAATCGGTTGGCGAGGGCGGACCCGAGAAACCCGGCGGCGCCGGTCACGAAGAAGTTCATGCGGTCAGGGCGGCTTTCCCGGAGTCTCAAGCCCCGGCAAACGCCGGGGAGCAAGATTATAGCATGCCGGCCGCCGGTTGGCGGGGACACGCACCGGCTGGTAAGATGCCGGCATGTCCATCGCACGCCTCCGCCACAGCTTCGGGGTCGGGGTCAGCCTGCTGCTGTGGGCGCTTAGCCTCTCCCTCCTGCTGAGCTACAGCAGCGTGCGGCTGCAGGATCCTTTGCAGCAAGTCCGGCGCTTCACCCGCGCGGCGGAGTTCGACTTCCTGACGTGGACGGTAGATGCCGCGGCGGTCAAGATCCGCCAGGCCAGCCTGGGCAACAGCGGGTACCTGGATCGCGATCAGGGTCGTGAGGCGGTCCTGGGGTATCTGCAGTTGGTGCGGGTGTCCGAGGAGCAGCAAGCGAACCTGGCGGAGGTGTATGCCGACGCGTCGCTCGAGGACCGCGAGGCGGCTGCCGCGCCGGTCGCCGCCCGACTGGCGAAGACACGCGCGGAATTGCAGCATCTTCAGCCGGCCGCAGAGGCCGTGCTGCAGGAACAGGTGTCGGTCGTCCTCGCCGATCTCGGCCTGGGGGTCGGCGGGGCGGTCTTCCCACCGGTGTCGTTCCAGTTCTCGCGCCTCCCGGACGCGCTGATCGTCTCGCCGCGCACGGCCATTCGCCAGGATGCCAACATCCAGCTTGCGCCCGGCATGCCGCTGGAGGACCACATCGCCCTGGAGCGTCGCGTCGAACAGGCGCTCGATGTCTCAGCTCTCGTCGTCCCGGTGGGCGGTATCGGCACCTACCCGACGATGGTCCAGGAGACGACGTCGCTCGACTGGGTCCTGGAGACCGTCGTCCACGAATGGGTCCACAACTACCTGTCGCTCCGGCCTTTGGGCTTGAGCTACGACACCAGCCCGGAATTGCGCACCATGAACGAGACGGTTGCCTCCCTGCTGGGAACCGAGATCGGCGGGCAGGTCCTGCGCCGCTTCTATCCCGAGCTGGCGCCGCCTCCTGCTCCACCGCCTCAAGCTTCCGTCGCGCCGCCGGAACCTGCCGAAGTGTCCGAGCCCCCACCGTTCGACTTCCGGGCGGAGATGCACACCACCCGGGTCCACGTTGATGCGCTGTTGGCGGCGGGGGCGGTGGAGGAGGCTGAGGCGTATATGGAGGCGCGTCGCCAGGTCTTCTACGACCAGGGTTATCACTTCCTGCGCAAGCTCAACCAGGCGTACTTCGCCTTCTACGGCGCCTACGCCGACGAGCCCGGAGGCGCGGCAGGGGAAGATCCGGTGGGCGGCGCCGTCCGCGCGCTGCGCGCCCGCAGCGATTCGGCGCTCACCTTCTTGCGCCGTATGGCGTGGATGGGCGACTACGCCGACCTGACGCGGGCGCTCGCCTCCCCCGAGTGAACCCTGGCTAGCTTGCGCACTCCGGTCCGGCATGGCGCTGAGCCGCACGGCCGCGCGCCAGCGGCCGCACGTCGACGAAGGAGCGCGGCGGACAACGTGAGGCAGGGTTTCACCCTGAGGCCGATCAGCACCTGCGATTTGCTCGGGCCTTGGGTCCGGAGCGGATCAGGGAGGGCCGACCGGGCACAGGTCGTCGGGCGACAGGGTGCGGTTGGCGTACCCGAAGTACAGCGGAGTGAAGACCTCATCGGTGTGTGCTTCGGCGAAGGCACGCGCCGCCTGACAGCCCCGCTCCATATCGCCGGTTGCGCCGTACGCCTCCCAGAAGGCTTGCGCCATGACAGCGTAGGCACGCCCCACGGCTCCGGCCGGGTATTGATTCTGAAGGATCCCGTACGCCTTGCCGGCATCCCCTTGATCGTTCATCCGCAGGTAGGTCAGGACGACCTGGAACATCGAGTAGCCGATCAAATTGGCCTGCTCCGTCGCCGGGTCCACCCAATCCAAGAGCGAATTCGTCGAGCGCCACGCGATGGTACAGATCCAGGGCCTGCCGAAAGTCACCGGCGCGCGCGGCGGCGTCCGCATCGAGCGCGACATGGATCCGGTAGCGGGGCGGCTCGAGCTGTTCCGAAACGAGGCGAAAGCCCTGGTCGGCCGGATCCCAATCCCAGGACCGTGTGAACTTGCGAAAGGGACCGGCGCCGACCGAAGCGATGCCGGTGGCGGTGATGTCGACCGAGCCGCCTGCCACGCGGTTGACCTCCGGGTAGGGGAGGTCACCGGATGGCTCAAGCGGCAGGCGGCGGAGCCGCGTGTCGAAGACAGACAGCACCTCGAAGCGCTGGAAGCAGGTGTGTGCTCCGCACGTTTCCCACCCCAGCAGCAGGTCGGCGGACGAGTCGCCGGTCAACTCGGCGCTGGCATGCAGGATAGGGAGGCCGTCCGGCGGTTCGACGATGATCGCTGCGCCGACGACGTAGTGGTCGAGCTGACACAACAGCACCAGCACAGACCCGTGCCTGCCGGATTGCGGCGCCGGGCGAAACACGACGGCCGGGACCCGGCGCGCGGCCTGCGGGCCGACGGGTTCGAGTACCGCGATCACCAGGTCGAGCCAGGAAATCGGCGTTGAGGTCGAGGGCGTATAGCGGATCGCCCCGGCCGGAGGTGAGGCCGGCGGAGTTGAGTTGGGTTGTGAGGCCGGCGAGGCTTCCACCGCGATTGAGATAGCCAAGGACCGAGGCACTCGCACTTCCCGGATCGTCCAAGCTGGGCGGTGCCGGGCTGCCGGGCGGGACCGGACACGGGGCGGCGATCGATGGATCGGGGGTCGGACTCGGCCGCTCGGGTGTGAGCGACGGGGTGGGAGAGGGTTGGACGCCGGGCGTCAGGGTCGCCGCTGGCACCGACGGCGTCGCGGGCAAGCAGCCTCCAATGAGCAAACCCGCCACCGACATTCCTGCCAGCAGGTATGCAACGCGCATGACGCCTCCAATCGGTTCGAGTGTACGCCGCTCGGGCCGCCGCATCAAATCGAGAGCACATGACAAGAGGGGCGTGTCGAGGGAAAGGGGGAGAGGGGAGGCAGGGGCACGGCATGCCGTGCCCCTGGTCGTGTGAGGCATGGTTACTGGGCGGCGGCGCGCCGTCCGGCAAGGAAGTAGGCCAGCGAGGCGCCGAACAGGCCGGTGCCGAGGGGGACGAGCATGCGGGGGGCCGCTGGCTCGGAGATCCTCAAGCGCCTGGCTGGTCCACTCTAAAGACGCCAGCAGCCGATCGAGGCAACGGGAACCGCAAGAGGCGGGCCTGGGCAGTCGCGATCCAATCCGGAGCTTTCTCGCGTGGGCCGGCAGGCGGCCGACCTCCGAGTGTCGGCCGCAAGCGCAGGCTCGAGTTTGGAGGCCAGACCGTCCTGATGCACAATCGGCATGCGGTTTGGGTGCCGCTGCCATGATGGATGCTCTGGCCTTTCCCTCGGGGCGGCCGCCGGCGCGGCCTGGACCCCTGGCTCGATTCCTCCCGCCCTTGGAGAGCGGGACGGCGCGGCGTGCCCTGACGCTGTGTGAGCCTATAGACGCCTGGGTGCTCGACCCGTTTGGCGCGAGCCCGCGGCTTTCCGTGGAGCTGGCGCGCACCGGGGCGGGCGTCCTGACGGCGTGCAACAATCCGGTAACACGCTTCGTCCTGGAAGGCATGGCCCGGCCGATCCCGGCCGCCGACCTGAGCACCGCCCTGGCTCGCCTGGGAACCGCCGCCAAGGACAACGCGCGCCTCGAAGGTTTTGTGCTGGACCTGTACCTGACCGCCTGCTCGCGCTGCAAGACACCCGTGTCCGCCGAGCGGTTCATCTGGGATCGCGAGGCGGGAATCCCGGTCGTGCGGACCTACACCTGCCCGCACTGCGGCCACGGCGGAGACGAGTTCGACGACGGCAGCCGATCGTGAACAGGCGGCGGGCTACACCCGACGCGGGCTGCAGCAGGCGCTGGCGCTCGAGCAGCTTGCGCCGGCAGGCGACCCCGACCGCGAACATGCCGAAGCCGCCCTGGCGGTCTACCCGGGGCGCGCAGTCTTCGGGCTGATTACGCTGACGAGCAAGCTCGATTCACTCGGCCTGGAGCCGCCGATTCGGAGGGCGGCGGAGGCGCTGTTGCTCTCGGCATTCGACTCGGCGAACGCCCTGTGGGGATTCCCGGAGGGGCGCACACGGCCGAGGCAGCTGACCGCCTCGCCGCACTTCGTCGAAGTCAATGTCTGGCGCGCGCTGGAGACGGCGATCGGTGAATGGAGCTTTGAGTCGCCGGCAGTCGAGCTGGCAGCGTGGCCACACGCCGGGGAGCCCATGGCCGGCAGGATTTCGCTGTTCGCCGGCCCGTCGCGCGAGTTGGCCGCCACGCTGGCTCGAGGGCAGGTGCGGCGCGTGCTGACCGTCCTGCCGCGGCCGAATCAGGCGTACTGGACGCTCTCGGCGCTGTGGGCCGCCTGGCTGTGGGGACGCGAATCGGCCGCGCCGATCCGTGTGGCGCTCCACCGCCGGCGCTACGACTGGGCCTGGCACGCCTCCGCGCTGCGCACCGCGCTGGCGTCGCTGACGCCGGTCATGGACGACGACGCCCAAATCGTAGCGCTGATGCCGGAAGCAGAGCCGGGTTTCGTTGCGGCAGCGGCGCTGGGGCTCGATGCCGCCGGTTTCGAGATGACCGGCCAGGCAATGCGCGCCGAAGATGGCCAGGCCGTGCTGCGCTGGGTGCGCCGCGTTCACCCGGCGACGGCGGTGGATGCCGCTGCCCTGACGCCGTCGATGACAAACGCCGCGCGGCAGGTGGTCGAGGCACGCGGCGAGCCGTCGCCGTTCGCCTGCCTGCACGCCGCCGCCTGGGGGGTGCTGGCGCAGGAGCGGCAGCTCGCGCCGCTGCTGCAGGCGGAGGAGGCACGCGCTCTGACGCTTCTGAACGACCGCTTCGAGAAATCGCTGGCCGACAAGCGGGCCTTTGTTCGCTTTGGCGCCGGGGCTGAGGCGGAAGTGGGGCAGTATTGGCTGGCCGATCCGGCCACTGCCGGCGAGCCATTGGCCGATCGGGTGGAAAGGCTGGTCGTCGAGCAGCTGCGTCTGCACGATGTGGTCGCTGAAGACCAGGTGGAGGCCGAAGCCTGCCGCTCGCTGCCCGGGCTGTTGGCGCCTGAACGGCGCCTGATCCAGGCCTGCCTGAGGTCATACGCCACGGCGGATGACTCCGAGCTGGGCTGGAGACTGCGGCCAGAGGATGATCCCCCCACGCGCGCCCGCGACCAGGAGGAGGTCACACGCCTGCTGCAGGAGATCGGGGAGCGCCTGGGCTACTCAGTCGCCCAGCCGCAAGACATCCTGTGGCGCGATGCCTTCGGGATCGACCGCTATGTCTTCCGCGTCCGCTCGCACGCCGCGTTCGGGGAAGCACTGCGCGATGCCGGCGAAGTGATCCACGTCCTGCCCGGCGGGCGCGGGCCACTGGTGGCGGAGAAAGCCCGCCGTGACCCTCGGCTGCGCGCCTGGCTGCAGGCCGGGCTGCGGGTGGTGAAGTTCCGTCACGTCCGGCGGCTGGCGGCTGAGACCACCCTGACCCGCGACAATCTCGAAGAACGGTTGGCGCTCGACCCGATCGACGAGAGCGACCCACAACTCCCGCTTCTCTGAGGGCGACCCCCGCTGAGCTTTCCCGCCCGGCGGGCGCGGCTCGCGTTCAGGCTGGCGCCCCCCCACCGGTCCCGCAGACGCGACGCCGTGCCTCCACGACGCTGCCGGATTCTTCCGCCCACGCCGCAAGCGCCGACCGCATTCGCTCCAGCCCTTGCTCCAGAGTGGCGTGCGGGCAGGCGATGTTCAAACGGACGAAGCCGCGGCTGCCTGGGTCGAAATCCTCGCCGTGTGTGAGGGGGACGTTTCCCTAGAGGGTGTGCCAGCGAGACAGCAGGAGGGCAATACAGGCGTGGGGGCGGGTTTCAAACCCGCCCCTACGATTGATGTGCAATCCTCATGGGCGCGATGGAACCCCGCTCCTCAGGCGAATTCGATCCGGACGAGAATGGGGATTCGGTGGATCGCCCGTCGGCAACTACGGCGTCGGGGTCTCGGTCGGGGTGGGCGTCTCGGTCGGCGTGGGCGTCAGGGTCGCAGACGGCACCAGCGTCGGGGTGGGGGTGACCGTCGGGGTCGGCGTCGGCGTGGGCGTCGGCAGGTTGACGATCAAATGCAGCTCGACGCCGGCCTTGCCGCTGTTCGTGTTGCGCACCGTCAGCCGGAGCGTGATCGGGCCGTTGGGGACGCCGGCCAGATCCCAGTCGGTCAGCTTGCCCGGGTCGCGCAGCGCCGACGAGCTGATCGCCAGATCGGGCCATTGATCGGGATTGTTGCCGATGCCGTACTCGAGCACCCAGTCCTTGAAGTCCGACGGCGCCCAGGCCCGGCCGAAGATCGCCAGCGGCCCGGAGGTGATAACGGATCCATCGGACGGAGAGCTGAAGGCCACCACCGGGTGCGGCGAGTTGGCGGAGCAGACCGTCGTCGGAATGAAGAACAGATCTTCCTTCTTGATGCCCAGACGGTCTTCGAGGAACGTCTGTCCCTGTGAGTTTTCCTTGAGCCACTTCTGCGCCCATGGATCGGTGACCGCCAGACCGACGCGTTCGGTGGCATAGTCGCGGCAGGCGTCGGAAGCGAGCTCGAGCGAGAAGCTGTCGACCCAGACGCGCTGCCAGAGATCCTTATCGGCCGGAAGCGGAGGCTGGTCTTGCGTGAACTGCTCCAGGCGTTGGTCCGGGCACCATTCGGACGGTTCCGCGCCTGAGAGGGCACAGACCGCCCGGTCGACGATGGCCGACGGCCGGACGAAGGCGGTCGGTTGATTGTTCGTCAGGCGCGGGACGGCGAACTGCATGAAGGCATTCCAGACCGGCGCCGCACCGGTGACGCCGGAGATCTTGCCCATCGGGGTGAAATCAGCGTTGCCGATCCACACGCCGACAGCCAGGTCCGGCGTCCAGCCCATCGTCCAGTTGTCACGAAAATCATTCGTCGTCCCGGTCTTGACCGCCGCGGGGAACGGGAGATTGAGCACCGAATTGGGGCCGAAGGCCGGCGTTCGGGCGGCGTTGTCCGAGAGGATCGAGTTGATCAGGTAGGCATGTTCGGGGCGGATCACCGGCTCCGCCGCTGGCGCCTGGTGCTCGTAGACCGTCTTGCCGGTGTAGTCGTCGATGCGTGTGATGGCGAACGTCGGCATGCGCTGTCCGCCGTTAGCGTAGGCGGCGTAGGCGGCGGTGAACTCAAGCGGCGTGACCTCACCTCCCCCGAGCGTCAGCGCCAGGCCGTAATCGCTGCGGGTGAGGGTCGTGATCCCCAATCGCTGTGCGAAAGCGATCAGGCCTTCGTTCTGTGGGGTATCGGTCCGATCGTAGATGCCGACGAAGTCCAGCGCCTTGACCGCCGGCACGTTGTACGAGTTGGCCAGCGCCGATCGCACCGTGATGGGCCCGTGGAAGCGCTCATCGTAGTTGACCGGCTTGTAGGGCTCGCGCGGGTCGTTGGGATCACCGGACGGCGGGAACTCGGAAGGCACATCCCAGATCAGTGTCGCCGGGGTCCAGCCCTTCTCGAACGCGGCCGTATAGGTCATCGGCTTCATCGACGAACCCGGCTGGCGCGGGCGGATCGCCATGTTGACCTGACCGGCGTGGGCTTCATCGTAGAAATCGGCCGAGCCCACCATAACCACGATCTCCCCCGTCGCCGGCCGCACGGCCACCAGGGCGCCGTCGGTCACGTTGAGCTCCGCCAGGGAGGTGACCTGGTCGTGGATCAGCCGCTCGGCTTCGTCCTGGAGTGCCGGATCGAGCGTGGTGTGCACGGTGAAGCCGGATCGATAGATCGTCTGCGGGTCGTACATCGATTCGAGCAGCGTGCGCACGTAGTTGACCCAATGCGGGTAGCGCATGAAAACATCGGGGGTGTGGAAGGTGAAGTTCTCGAGTTCGGCCGCGGCAGCGCCCGCCTCTTCGGGGGTAATGCACACCGCCGGATCGGAGTCGCCCACGAAGATACAACCGGCCTCGAGACTGGCCTCGACCATCAGCCCCAGCACCTGGCGCTGGCGGTTGAGCGTAACCTCGCGGTTGGTGTAGACGTCGTAGACCGCCGGGGCCTGCACCAGCCCGGCGAGGAACGACGCCTGGGTCAGCGTCAGCCTGTCGGCCGTCGTGTCGAAGTAGGTCTCGGCGGCCGCCTCGATCCCGTAGGCCAGGTTGCCGTAGTTGTTCTGGTTGAGATACAGCTCGAGGATCGCGTCCTTGGTGTAGGTGCGGGTGATCTCGGCCGCCAGGAGCACCTCGCGGATCTTGCGCAAGGCGGAAATCCGTGTGCGCTCCTCGGGGGTGAAGAGCAGGTTGCGCGTCACCTGCTGCGTGATGGTCGACGCCCCGGAGACCACCTCGCCGCCCTGCAGGTTCTGCCAGACGGCGCGGACGATGGCCCACAGGTCATATCCCGGATGCTCGTAGTAAAGCTTGTCTTCGGTGGCCAGTGTGGCGGCCACGAAGTAGGGCGAGATGCGTTCGAGCGGCACGTACGTCCTGCGGCCGGCGTTGGGATCGAGGATCTCATACAGCAGATTGCCGTCACGATCGAGAATGCGGGTGGTCTCGAACTGGGGGGCACGGCTGCTCAGGTCATCGGCCGACGGCAAGGTGGAAGCCAGGCTGTAATACTGGTACAGGCCGAACGACGCCACGGCGATCAGCAGCGCCAGCAGGACGAACAGTCCCAGGATCAGCATGCGGACGGCGCAGCCGCCGCAGCCGGAGGACCAGCCGCGGCGTCGCGGCGTGCCGCGGCGCGAGGTGGTATCGGGCGGAGGGATGAAGGCGGCGGGCGAGACGCGCGTCCCGGATAGGTCGCGCTCGGGGACGCGATTCGGGAGCGGCATGCCGTCGCGATCGTAGGCGGGCAGGGGACGCGGTGTGGCACCCGACCCGACGGTTCCTCCGGCGGGAATGGGCGCCTCGGGCGGCAGCGTGAATCCCTCGCTCTCCGTCGGTCGGCTGCGAGGCGCGTCGTCCGGAGGCATGGAAGAATCGTCAGGAGGGATCATGGGAGACGTGGGGGTTCACCTGTCTACAACGACGTTCAGGCGCGGGCCCAAGTTCCCGCCGTCCGGTGAGGCGCAAAACGATTATAGCATCGGGGTGCGCGCCGGGTCACGGACGGCTCTTGATCAGCGCTACCCAGCGGCCGCGCATGCATGTCTCGCCCGCCTGATTGCGGACATCGATGGCCAGGGTGATCGCACCACCCCCGAGGCGCGCCAGCGCCTTGGTCTCCTCGACCGTCAGCACGGCATGCACGGTGTCGCCGATGAACACCGGCTTGCTGAACTTCCATTCGACGATTTCGCGGAAGGCCAGCACCGTGCCTTCCATCACGCCGGTGCGGGTGGCCAGGCCGGAGACGATCGACACGACCAGCAGCCCGTGCGCCACGCGCTGCCCGAAGGGCGTCGACGGCGGAGAAGACGGCATCGGTGTGGATCGAGTTGTAGTCCCCGGTCAGCCCGGCAAAGGCGACGATGTCGCCCTCGGTGATCGTGCGCGCCGGGGTGGTCACGCTCTGCCCGACCTGGAATTCCTCGAAGTACAGGCCGCGCCGGTTCATCGGGTCCCCGCTCATGGGCTGCTCCTTGGCGAAGGGTGAAGGGCATTCTAGCACGCCCCCGCGGAGGGCCGGCGGGGCGATGGGATTCCACTCAGCCCTGCGGGGTTAGAATCCAAGCTCACTTCGCCCGGTGCGGCACGTGAGCCGGCATGGGCGGAGAGGCAGGGAAGCATGGATCCCACACTGCAGGCACGTCCCCAACCGGCAGCGGGCAGCCGCTCGAACCAGCGGCGGTATATGCGGCTGGGATTGGCCTTCGGCGCCCTGGTGCCGCTCCTAGGACTGCTGATCGAGATGCGCGTTGCCGGCCATCCGTTCAACCTCGCGGGGGTGGTGGGCACCCTGCGCATCGAGCCGATCCTCTGGGTGTTGGGAACCTTCCCGATCATGGTCGGGCACCTGGCAGCCGAGGCTGGGAAGCGCCAGGATCGACTGGTGGAGATGGCCGCTGGGCTGGAGCTGATCATCGAGAAGCGGACGCGCGGAGCTTGAGCACAAAGCCGAGACCAGCCGCAGCCGTGAGGACGAGTACCGCCGGGCGAGCACCTACTTCGAAGCCGTCGTGCAGACCAGCCCGGTGGCGATCGCCACGCTGGAATTCGACGGCCGGATCGTGTCGTGCAACCCGGCGTTCACCCAGCTCTTCGGCTACAGCGAACAGGAAGCGGTCGGCCAGGACCTCGATGTCGCTGGTCGCCCCCGGGTTCCTGCACGCCGAGGCCGAGCGATTCACGGAGATTGGCAGCCTCCGGCGAGGCCGCCCGGGCGGTTACGCACCGGGCTCGCCGGGACGGGTCGCTGGTGGAGGTCGAGCTGTTCAGTGTTCCGGTCGTGGTCGAAGGCGTCCGGCTTGGCGTGCTGGCGCTGTACCACGACCTGACGGAGCGGCTCCGCGCGCAGCGCGAGGTGGATCGCCAGCGGCAATACTGGGAGACACTAGTGCAGAACAGCCCGGTGGCGATCGTGACCCTCGACCGGCTGGGGCGGGTCACGTCCTGTAATCCGACCTTCGAGAGCTTGTTCGGATACTCCAGCCATGAGGTGCTGGGCGCCAGCCTCGACGACCTGCTGGCGATTTCGGAGGGCCAGCCCGATGCGGTGAGGCTCACCCGCGATGCGATGGGCGGGGGGATGGTGCATGCCCTGGAGGCCCGGCGGCGCAAGGATGGCAGCCGGGTGGAGGTCGAATTGTTCGGTCTGCCGGTGACCGTGGGCGGGGAGCAAGTGGGCGTCGTCGGCGTGTACCATGACATCACCGAGCTGGTCCGAGCGCGCCACGAAGCGGAGCAGGCGGATCGGGCGAAGAGCGAGTTCTTGGCCAATATGAGCCACGAAATCCGAACCCCGATGAACGGCGTGCTCGGCATGATCGAGCTGGCACTCGACACGCCGCTGACCGCCAGAACAGACCGACTTCCTCACCACGGCGCATGAAAGCGCCGATGTGCTCCTCGAGCCTCCTGAACGACATTCTGGACTTCTCCAAGATCGAAGCCGGGCAGCTCGAGCTGGAGGAGATTGGCTTCGAACTGCGAACGATGGTGGAGGGTGTGACGGAGACCCTGGCCGGGCGGGCCGAAGCCAAGGGCCTCGAGCTGGAGTGTATCCTGCCCGAAGCCCTGCCCGCCCACGTGCGCGGCGATCCGGGGCGTCTGCGACAGGTCCTGGTGAATCTGGTCGGCAACGCCGTGAAGTTCACGGCGCAAGGGGAGGTCATCCTGCGCGTGGAGGTCGAGTCGGAGATCGCCGAGAACCTGCGGCTGCGCTTCTCGGTCACCGACACCGGGATCGGCATCCCTATGGAGCAGCAGGCCAGACTGTTCCACCGATTCGTCCAGATTGACGGATCGACCACCCGCACCTATGGCGGAACCGGGCTGGGGCTGGCGATCTCGCGGCAGCTGGTGGAGAAGATGGGAGGCGTCATCGGGGTGGATAGTGACGCCGGCCGCGGGAGCACGTTCTGGTTCGTCGTCCCGTTACAGCGTGAGGCCCGCCCCGTGCTTACTCCGTTGGCCGAGCGGGAGGACCTGGCCGGCCTACGGGTGCTGGTCGTGGACGACAACCAGACCAGCCGGACGATCCTGACGCGAGTCCTGTCCGGAATGGGCTGCCGAATCGACGAGGCGGCCACCGGGGATGCAGCGCTGGACCTGCTGCGGCATGCGGCGGTCTCCGGCGAACCGTACCGCGTCGCCCTGCTTGACATGCAGATGCCGGGCATGGACGGCGAGCAGACCGCCCGGGCAATCAAGAAGGAAGGCCCGATCCGCGAGACGATCCTGGTCATCCTGACCTCGATGGGCAAGCGCGGGGACGCAACGCGGCTGCAGGCCATCGGCGTGGCCGGATACCTGATCAAACCGCTGCGTCAGGGACAGATCATCGAGGTGATGCTCACGGTCCTGGGCCAGAGCCGCCAGAAAGCCGCGGCCGAGCCGTCCCACCTGGTCACGCGGCATACGTTGGCGGAGCGCCAGGCGACTCTGATTCTGCTGGCGGAGGACAATCCGATCAACCGCAAGTTGGTGGTCGAGATGCTCTCGCGGGCAGGCTATCCGGTGGAGACGGTTGAGAACGGCCGGCAGGCGGTCGAAGCCGTGCGGCAGAGTCGTTTCCGATTGGTGTTGATGGACGTCCAGATGCCCGAAATGGACGGCTTCGAGGCGACGCAGGTCATCCGTGAGGACGAGGGCGATGGCGCTCACACGCCGATCATCGCCATGACGGCGCATGCCATGAAGGGTGACCGCGAGCGCTGCCTGGCGGCCGGGATGGATGACTACCTCTCGAAGCCCCTGCAATCACAGGAACTGTTCGCCGCCATCGAGCGCTGGAGCCAGGAGGCGCCGCTGCCGGCTGCCGAAGCGGTGGAGCCCACAACCCCGCCGATGAACGCCGAGCCCCTTGACCGGGCGCGGGCGATGCCCTACTTCGGCGGCGACCAGCAGCTCTTCCACGACCTGCTCACGCAGTTCGTCGGCCATCTGGGAGACGAGATCGGCCAGTTGCGCGAGCTGAAGGCCGCCGGCGACACGCAGGCCTTCGCCCGGCTGGCGCATTCGATCAAGGGGCTTGCGGCGACCTTCTGCGCCACGCGGCTCCAGCAGGCCGCGCTACAGCTCGAAGCGCTGGGCTTCGATGAGAACCTGGAGGCGGCCGACCCCTGGATCGAGCAGCTGGACCAGGAACGGCCGCGGCTGGAGGCTTACCTTCAGGGCCTGTCTTCGGCCTGAACGTCGTCAACTCTTGCGGGAACCCTGCGCCTTCCCCACACGCAGGGCGGCGCGCCGCCATGCGTCCGACGGTTGTTCGGGCGCCGAAGCCGCACCGACCTCGCGGCCCAATCCGAAAGCGTAGTCCTCAAGCAGGCTGCCCAGAGCGCCGGGGGTCGCGCCGGCCGTCAGCGGTTCGCCGCGGTTGATCGCCCGCAGGGCCTCGTCCGGCTGGTAGGGCAGCACCAGATCGACCTTCCGCTTGAGGGCCTTCTCGATCTCGGGCTGAGGCAGCGGGCTCTTGGGGAATACCCAGTTCAGGATCAGACGCACCCTCTCGGGCGGATACTCGAGGGCCTGGAAGACTTCCAACGCGGCGGCCACGCTGCGGACAGACGCCAGTTCGGGGGCGAAGGGAACCAGGATCAGGGCGGCGCTGTCGAGCAACGCCAGCGTCGTGTCGCGGAAGTCGTGAGGCAGATCGGCGACGATCCAGTCATAGCGTGCCCGGGCCAGCTCGAGCGCAGCCCGCACTTGATCCGCGGCCACCAGGTCGGCGTCCTGCACCCGCACCGGGGAGGCAAGGAGCCGGACGCCGCTGGGATGGGGGACGAGCAGCTGCTCGAGCGTCGGGGCATCAATGTCTTCGGGCTTGATCTCGACCAGATCGGCCCAGGTGAGCTTGACCGGCAGATTAAGGAATAGCGCGTCGTGCCCGCCGGCCAACACCAGATCGAGGAGCACCGCCGGTCTGCCCCATAACTGCGCCAGTGCGACCGACAGGCTGCAGGCCAGGGTCGACACACCCGTACCGCCACGCAGTGAGTGGCAGGCAATGACCTGCCCGCCCGCCGCCGGCTGAGCAGAGGCGGCGGGCCGCAAAGCGCGCTTGAGGTGCACGTCGACGCGCGCCTGCAATTCGAGCGGCTCGAACGGCTTGGTCATGTAGTCGTCGGCGCCGGCCTCGAAGGCGGCCATCTTCTCGCTCAGCGTATCCTGAGTGGTTACGACGATGATCGGGACCAGAGCCGTTGGGGGATGTGAGCGGATGGCGCGCGTCGCCTCGTAGCCGTCCATCTCCGGCATCATGACGTCCATCATGATCAGATCGGGCAGCCATTCCTTGGCCAGCGCGACTGCCTGGCGGCCGTTCTCAGCCCCGCGTACCTCGTGGCCGGCCTTCCCCAATGTGAGCGAGACCAACTGCATCATCAACGGCGTATCGTCTACTACCAGGACGCGTGCCATGCCCGTCCCTCCTTCAGCGGAGCGCGAGAAGGAGCGCTCGCCGGACGCTCTCGCCTGCTGCGAGGATTATAGCGGTGCTGGTGATCGGAGCAAGGCGTCACCCCGCCGGACGGCCAAAGACAGACCGCGCACACTCGCCCCATGCTGTGCCCGATTCTGATCGCCACCGGGTGCTGATTGTGGTTGGTTGACCCGCCCGTCCGCCGACGGTCTGCCTGACGGCCCTGATCGGGCCTGACTGCCCGCCGACATGACCCCGAGAGGGCAATGACCTGATCGACCCTCCGCCCGGGGAAGCAGCCCCGCCCATCGAGCGGCGCTGCCCGCCGATGTCGTTCGTTGCTGACACATCCGAAACAACGAGTTCCGCGGGCACCGGGTCTGCGGACTCGTTCTCTCGGCCAACGGGGTGCCATGCGTTCTTCCGTGAAGACGCGGGAGATGACGGGGTGATGCGGCCGCCTGACCCCCGTCCTCCCGCCCTCCAATCCGGTGCTCCCGTGGGCCTCTGGGCAGGCCTGATGGGTCTTTGACCTGCAGCCCGCGCCTCCGTAGAATCGGGCCATGCGTGACTGGTCCCTGAAAGCCGACGATCCGTTTGTCCTGACGCTGGCCGCCGACGCGCAATTCTGCACGCCGGACTATGCCGACGACCAGTGTTGGGAGTTCCACCTCGCCGGTGGCGATCCGCCGGCGCTCTCCCTGAGCACCTCGTTCGGCCGCCGGGCCCGCAGCATGCGCCTGTTCCCGTTCCTCTCGCTCGCCGGGAGGAACGCCACCGACCCGGGGCGGTTCGCGACCGCACCGTCCGTGCGACGGTTCTTGCCCAACTACGCTTGCGTGGAGAGCCGGCCGTTCGACGACCTGGCGCTCACTTCCGAGGCGTGGATCCCCGAGTCGCACGCGCTCGCCGGGCGGATGGGGATCACCAATCTGTCCGCGACCCCGCTCCAGGTGCGCCTCGGAATACACGTGCAGCTCAAGCCTCACGAAACCGGCCGGCCGGCGTCGCCGGCCAACGTGCGCGGCGTCACAGTCTTGGCCGGGAGGGCCGGCAATCTCACGCCCGTCCTCTTTCTGGCCGGGGGCGCAGTGCTCGAACCTTCGGCTGTACCCGCGCTGGCGGTGAGCCTGACGTTGGCGCCGGGAGCTAGGCGGCTGGTCCCCTGGGCCCACGCCGCCCGGACTTCGTTGGATGAGTCGTTCGATCTGGCCAGGGCGGTGGCGGCACGGGCGTGGGATCCGGAGCTGGCTCGCCTGGAAATGGCCGAGGCGGAAGGGGTCGAGTTTGAAACAGGGAATCGAGACTGGGACGCCGTGCTGGCATTCTCCCAGCATGCCGGGCTGCGGTCGTTCTTCGGGCCCACGCGCTACCTGCGCCACCCTTCGTTCGTCGCCTCACGCCAGCCGGACCTTGGGTATTCGGAGCGCGGTGATGGACGCGACCACCCGAGTTCCTGGAGCGGCCAGGATCCAGCTCGCTCGGCCTACGTCATCGGCCTGACGCGGCACGCGGCGCCCGATCTTGCCCTCGGCGTGATTCGGAACTTCCTCAATTGCCAGGCGCCCGATGGCTCGATTGACTGGCGCCCGGGGCTCGCCGGGCAGCGCCACGGATCGCTCTGTATCCCGTGGCTGGCGGACTGGGTGCACGCTTGGTGTGTCCAGAGGCAGGACTGGGGACTGGCGCGCGAGAGCTTGCCGCGCTTGCTTGAGTTCTACCGGGTCTGGTTCTCGCCAGCGCACGATCGCGACCAGGACGGTCACCCCGAATGGGATCACGCCTCGCAGGCGTATGCGGAAGACAGCCCGAGCTTCGGGCGCTGGCAGCCGTGGAGCCAGGGGCTGGATATTCGCGTCGCCGAGACGGTCGATCTTGCCTGCGCGCTGTACCGCGAGACGGCTGCCCTGTTGGCGATGGCCGCCGAACTGGGTCGGGAGGATCTGCGGCCGGAACTGCTCGCGCACTCGCATCAACTGCGGCGGGCGCTGGAGGCTTCCTGGTCGGAGGCAACCGCCGCCTACCATATGGTCGACCGCGACACGCATCACTCCGCGGTCGGGGGTAGGTTGGCGTTGATGCGCGGACCGCAGCGGCTGGCGGTCGGGCGATCCCTCCAACCGGCCGGCCGGCTCGTGGTGGTCTGCCGCAGCGAGGAGGCACGGGCGCGCACATTGATGGTCATCGTGCGCGGCCGGGTCGACGGCCGGCCGGCGCGGGAGCGGCTGTCGGCCGCGGAGTTCCGATGGTTCTTTCAGCACGGCACGGCGACGAGCGAGCGGGCCTTCTCTCAGGTGGAGTCGATCGAAGTGGACGGGGTCTCCCCCGACATGGAGGTCGAGATCATGGCCGCCGATTTCAGCCGAGGGGACGTGACCCAGCTCCTACCTCTGTGGGCGGGGGTGCCGGACCCACAGCGGGCGGCGGCGCTCGTCACGCGGACCCTGCTTGACCCCGCCCGCTACTGGCGCGCATACGGCTTGCCGGTTGTGCCGGCGGATGATCCGGCCTACCGGGCGGACCGGCAGGATGGCTGCGGCGGGACGTGGATGCCCTGGAACGCGATGATCCTCGAGGGGCTGGTGTCCTACGGCTACCGGCGCGAGGCCGCCGATCTGTTCGCCCGGTTGATGGACGGGATCGTCGCCGGTGCCCGTTTGGAGAAGTGCTTTCACGAGGCGTACAACGCCGACGCGCCGCAGGGGTTGGGGGAGCGGCATGACGTCGCCGGCGCGGCGCCGGTCCACGCGCTGCTCCGCGTTCTAGGCCTGCAGCTGACGTCCCCGACGCGGTTGCGCCTGGAGGGCGCGTTCCCATTCGATCGCCCCATCACGGTCCGCTGGCGCGGGCTGGAGGTCCGGCGGGAGCGCGACCGAACCCGGGTGACCTTTCCCGATGGACAGCGTGTCGAACTGGATGGGGAGGAGCCGCGCTGGGTGGAGCAGGCGGAGGAGGCCGTCGATCGTGGACCGAGCGACCGCGGATCGTGATCGTCGCCAGGAACCGAAGCACAAACGACGGACGGCCCTGAGGTGAGCGTGAGGCGCTCTTCGCCAGCCGCCGGAAGTTGGCAGAGCATCCCGGGTGTGCGACAATTGCGGAGGCCCGCAGCGTGTGCGGAAGCCGTGTGGACGGTGATGGCACGAGCATGAATCAGGTCCTGCAGGTTGAAATCCTTGTCCTGGCGATGCTGTTGATCGTCTCGCTGGTGGCGGTTGTCACGCGCCGCTTCCGTGTTCCGTACACCGTGGCCCTGGTTCTGGCCGGACTGGTCATTTCGCTGGGGAAGCAGCTGGACATCGGCATCACGCCTCAGCTCATCCTCTCGCTGTTTCTCCCCCCGTTGGTGTTCGAAGCGGCGTTCCACCTCCCGCTGCGCGACTTGCGCCGGGACGGCGTGACGATCTTCCTGCTGGCGGTCCCGGGCGTCCTGCTGGTGATGGCGATCGTCGGTGGGGCCCTGGCATGGGTTGGCGGGTTGGCTCTCCCCATGGCGCTGGTCTTCGGCGCGCTGATCGCTGCAACTGACCCGGTCTCCGTGCTGGCCATCTTCCGTCGGCTGGGGGCGCCCAAGCGCCTGGAAGTACTGCTCGAGGCCGAGAGCCTGTTCAACGATGGAACCGCCATTGTGCTGTTCAACCTGGCGCTGGCCGGAGCGCTGAGCGGCGTCTTCCACGTCTGGGACGGCGCGTTCGCTTTCCTCTGGGTGTCGGCGGGCGGATTGGCCATCGGGCTCGGGCTGGGCTGGGTGACCGCGCACCTCCTGGCACGGGTGGACGACTACCTGATTGAGACGACGCTTACGACGGTCGTGGCGTTTGGATCGTACCTGCTGGCCGAACAGGTCCACGTCAGCGGCGTGCTGGCCGTCCTGGCCGCCGGGGTCGTCACCGGCAGTCTCGGGACGCGCGGCATGTCGCCGACGACGCGCATCGTCGTATTCAACTTCTGGGAATACGCCGCCTTCCTGGCCAACTCGGCAGTCTTCCTCTTCATCGGGCTGACCGTCGATCTCTGGGTGCTGGCGCAAACCTGGAGGTTGATCCTCCTGGCGATCGCCGCCGTGCTCGTCAGCCGGGGGGTGGCGTCCTACCTGGCCTCGCGCTACGTGGCACGCTTCCCGCTGCCGTGGAGCCACGTGGTGTTCTGGGGTGGACCGCGCGGCGCCATTGCCCTGGCCCTGGCGCTCAGCCTGCCGGTTTCGTTGGGGGCGGGCCGGGAGGTCGTGCTCGCCCTGACCTTCGGTGTGGTGCTCTTCACCATCCTGGGGCAGAGCCTGACCATCGACGGGCTTCTCCGTCGGCTGAGAATTGTCGAGCGCAGTGAAGCGCGCCTGGAGTACGAGCGTCGTCACGCACGCGCCCTGGCTGCCCGTGCGGGCTATGAGCACTTGCAGCGCATGCACCGCGACGGGCTGATCACTTCCCCCACCTGGGACCGGATGCGCCACGGCGCACGCCAGCGGCTGGAGGCGCTGACCCAGGCGGTCCAGGAGGCGATGGGGAGCGTGCCGGAGATGGGGGTCCAGGAAATGGCCATGGCGCGTCGCGAAGGGCTACGGGCGCAGCGGGCAATGCTGTCCCGACTTCGTCGAGAGGGAATCCTCTCGGACGAGTCCTACGTGGACTTGATCGAGGAGGTCGACCTGAGCCTCGAGGCGCAGGCCGAAGCGTCGGCCGGCGAAGTTGCCAACGGGGGCCGGCCGACCGCGGTCCGGACGCTAATCTTCGTCGTGGTGCAGGACCGCGACCTCGAACGGGCGATGAACGCCCTGACGGCTTTCGGCGCGATGTGCACCCGTCTCAAGAGCCAGGGGGAATTCCTTGGCCAGCCCAGCCACCTGCTGCTGGTGGGCCTCGGAGAAGGCCGCCTCGACGGTGCCTTGAAGCTCCTCGAGCAGACCTGCCGAACGCGCGTCGAGTATGTCACCGGCCCCCTGGAGAGCATTCCGGGGCCGATGCCCGCGCCGATCCCGGTGCAGGTGCGCGGGGCCACCGCCTTCGCCTTCAACGTCGAACGACACGAGGAGATCGGGCCGTGAAGCTGTTGATCGTCATCCTGGGAGACGGGGAAGCGGAAGGCGTCGTCCGCGGCTTGATCGAGGCCGGCTACCGCGTCACGCGGCTGGCATCCACCGGCGGCTTCCTGCGCCGCGGCAGCACGACGCTCTTGCTGGGCATGGAGCCGGAGAAGGTCGAGGACGCGCTCGGGCTGGTGCGCCGATCCTCTCCGACGTCCCGAGCCCGTTCCGCCGGCGACGCGTTCGTTTTTATTATCGTCATCCTGGAGACGGGAAGCGGAGGGCGTCGTCCGCGCCTTGATCGAGGCCGGCTACCGCGTCACGCGGCTGGCATCCACCGGCGGCTTCCTGCGCCGCGGCAGCACGACGCTCTTGCTGGGAATGGAGCCGGAGAAGGTCGAGGACGCGCTCGGGCTGGTGCGCCGGATCCTCTCCGACGTCCCCGAGCCCGGTTCGCGCCGGGCGACGGCGTTCGTTTTGGACGTCGCTCGCTTTGAACAGCTGTAGGCTC
This sequence comes from uncultured Chloroflexia bacterium, assembly GCA_963777165.1. Classification (GTDB taxonomy): domain Bacteria; phylum Chloroflexota; class Anaerolineae; order Anaerolineales; family E44-bin32; genus DYJB01. Next base: position 119,409 of record CAVZPO010000021.1, on the reverse strand, counting down.
AGCGCCTAGGTCATGCGCCGCGCTTCCGGGTAGGCCGCCCACCCGACCAGTGCGATCAGGGCGCACAGACCGGCCAGCACCAGCACCGCCGCGGCGGCGCCCATGCGCTCCGCCAACCACCCCGTCAGCAGCGCCCCTAACGGCCAGAATCCGCCTAGCGCCCAGGTGTAGGTACTGAGCACGCGTCCCCGCAGTTCATCCGGCACCACCAACTGAATCAGCGTGTTGGTGATGGCCAGCTGATTGATCAGTGCGTAGCCCCCCAGCGCCAACCCCAGCATCGCCACCGGCGTGGTCTTGGCGAACGCCAGCAGCAGCACCGCCACCGGGAGCAGGGCGCGGCTGGCGAAGAGCAGACGCCCTTTGTGGACCCGCTCGCCCAGGAATGCGAGGCCAAGCGCGCTCACCAGCGCGCCGACGCCCTGCGCCGCGAGCAGTCCGCCCAACCCCGCCGCGCCGGTGCCCAGCACTTCTGCGGCGAAGACTGGAAGCAGCACGATGTACGGAAACCCAAAGACGCTGAACGCCGCCACCATGCTCACCAGGCCGAAGACCCGCCGGTCTCGGACCAGGTACGCAAGCCCCTGACGCAGCTCAGACCAGCCGCTACCCTGCCGCTCGGGCGGGGCGAATGCCGGCAGGCGCATCAGCAGCAACGCGCCGATCACGGCCAGGAAACTCACGGCGTTCAGACCGAAGGCCGGTCCCTCGCCCATCGCCGCCACCACCAGGCCGCCGATGGCCGGGCCGATGATCCGCGCCCCGTTGAACACCGAGGAGTTGAGGGCAATCGCGTTCATCATCTCGTCGCGATCGACCAGATCGACATAGAAAGACTGCCGGGCCGGCATGTCGAGGGCATTGCCGATGCCGGTCAGCAGCGCCAGCACGATCACGTGCGAGTACTCGATCACCCCCAGGAAGGTCAGGACCGCCAGCGCCGCGGCCGTCAGCAGAAACCAGGACTGCGTGATCAACAGCAGCCGGCGGCGTTCGACGCGATCGACGATCACGCCCATGCCCAACGAGAGCAGCAGCACCGGGAGGAACGAGGCGAAGGTGACGATGCCCAGGCTGAGCTCCGACCCGGTGATCCGGTAGACCAACCATTGTTGGGCCGTGGTCTGCATCCACGAGCCGATCAGCGAAACCAGCTGCCCGAAGAAGAACAGGCGGAAGTTGCGGCGGCGGAGCGAGCGCAGGCCAACCGGCCAACGCATGCCCATGCGGAGCTGAGGGGTAATCTGTGGCAGGAAGGCGCGCAAGAATCGAACCCGGAGGCGAGTCTAGGGCAGGTCGGTCGCCGCGCCTCAGCAGTCGGCCGCAGTCGTCTCGTGGAAGCTTTCGACCTGGTAGGTCAGGATGTCCGGGTGCGCCGTGAGCCAGGCGCGAGGCGCCAGGCCGGCCTTCTCACACAGCAGGTCCAGGAAATGAGACGCATGCGACACTTTTTCCCAGACCTGGGGCAAGAAGGTTGCCCGATACAGCCCGGAGCTCAGGATCACGCCGTCGATGCCCGGCCGGAGCCTTGCGATCAGGTCGTCCCCGTCCCGGTATTCGAGCGGCGTCGGCTCGGACAGGATCGAGATCTCGATCTCGATCCCGGACGCTTCCTCCGGACGGACCGGGTAGAAGCGGAAATCTTCCGTGGCGGCGGCGCGGGCGTGCACGACGACGTCCTTTGCCAAGGGCAGCGCGGCCTGTAAGGCGCCGATGCAGCCGCGCAGGTCGCCGTTGCGCGTCAGCGTCACAAACGTCGCCCGCGGCGCGCACAGCGCCTCGGGGAGATCCTCGAGCTGCGGCGACGGCCCCGGTTGCCCAGACGCCGCCCGTTCTACGGCCTCGCGTGCCAACTGCAGCAGCACCGAGCGCTGCTCGGTGGTCAGGCTGTCCTCCGCGGACTCCATCACTGCCGGGCCCTCGCCTGAGCGTCGGCGGCAAGTATAGCAGTGCCGTCCTGTCACGGCGCGTGGACAAAGCTACTTGAGCGGTGGTGTCTCGAAGGCAAGCACGCCGTGACGCTACCCGAAGAGCGTGCGCAGGATGGCGGCGTAAAACCCGGTCAGGTCGGTGAGGTCTCGTGCGAAGGCGCGGCGCACAGGTCGCGGCCCGATCAGCAGCCCGGGGACGGGCGCCAGCGTGTGACCGCGGTGCCCCAGGTCCTCCAGGTTCCCGTGGTCAGAGGTCAGCACCACCAGGTCGGGCCGGTTGGACCAGGCTTGCACCAAGCCGCCGAGGACGCGGTCGAAGCTCTCGAGCAGCGAAACGGCCTGGGCCAGGGAGGCGCGATGGCCGGCGTAGTCGCTGGGCCAATAGTCGAACCAGGTCAGGTCGGCATTCAACGAGAGCCGCGCCATTTGCTCCCCGGCCTGCTCGGGCTCGTAGATCGGCGCCGGTGGAAAGTCGGGCTGTGCCGCCCAGCCGATGCCGGTGAAATCCGCCGCCAGGGCGCGCCCGCTCTGCAGGTCATCGGCGGTCATCAACGGCAGGCCGGCCAGTGCTGCGGCGAGCGGGATCGAGGAGTAGAGCCGCCGGCGCGAGAGGATCGCTTCGAAGTAGCGCGGCGGGTAGGCGTTGAGCAGCTGGGCACTCCCGCCGCGGCGGACGACCTCGGCGAACAGGTTGCCCTCTCGGAGGGCGGCGGTGATCGGCTCATTGGGCTTGGGGCCGTAGTGCTCGCCGATCACTTGCGGGATGTTGCGGCCGGTGAGCAGCGTTGCCTGGCCGGACGCCGATTGCGGATCCCCGGGCATCCCCAGGCAGGCGTCGATCGCCACCAGTGTCGCCAGCTCGCCTTCGAACGGCGCCGCCGTGGCAATCAGCTGTCGGCCTTCGAGCAAGCGCTCCATGGCCGGCAGGTGCGCGGCGGCGAATGGATTGGCCGCAGAATCAGCCGCCCCTAATCCGACGCCGTCCAGGAAGAGGAACAAGACGCGCGCCATCAGCCGGTCCGCAAGAAGGTGAACCAGGCCGAAGCGCGCTGACGGTCGGTCCCGTGATCAATGGAGGTGACAGCGAAAGCCGGGGTGAACAGTTGGCGCAGGGATGCTTCCGTCGGACGCTCGCGTCCCCCCGGGGGGCCCGCCCGTCGCCGAGGAAGGTGTACAGCAGGTAGGTGGCACCAGGGAGGGTGCGGCGGATGACATGGGCGGCGTAGCGTCCCTGGGCCGGCCGGCGCCAGGGCGTGGAAGCAGCCGATGTCGAGCACCAGGTCGAACGGCCCGTGGACTCCGCGCAGATCGCTCACGTCGCCCGTCAGGACTACGACGGGAAGGCGGGCGGCCGCCGCGCGGCGCCGCGCCGCCGTGGTGGCCCGGCTGGAGAAGTCGATCGCCGTCACTTCCCAACCTCGGCGTGCCAATTCCACGGCGTTGGTCCCGGTGCCGCAGCCGAGATCGAGCGCCCGGCCGGGAGGCGTGCGCTCGAGAAACGCCAGCACCTCCGGTGGGGTGATGCCCGTGTCCCACGGCGACCGGCCCATTAAGTAGCGGAGCTCGAAAAGCAATCGGCGCATTATGGGTTTGCCAGTGACTCGGCCACACGCTCAGGCTCGATCGAGCCCATGCTGCGCCAGATCTCCAGACCGGAGGCGTCGAACAGGATGAAAGTGGGGGTGGCCCGGAAACCGAAACGCGACAGCCAGGGCAGGGCGGAGGGATCCTGAACGTCCAGGCGCACGACGATCAGTTGGCCAGCGTGCTGGCGCTCGATCCCGTCCACGACGGGACTGGCGGCCATGCACGCCAGTCAATACGGGCTCTGCATTTCGAGCAGCAGCGGGGTGCCGGCGCCGAGGGCCGACTCGAGCCGCAGGGCTGCTTCGGGAGGGGCGGGGGTGGGGCGGAGCAGCCCGAAAGCCAAGCCCAGGCCCACGACCAATGCCGCCAGCGCCAGCCACTGCCGCGCTAGCGCACGTCGGACTGCCAGCACGACGGCCAGCGCAACCACGCTGGATGCCGCCAGCCAGACGAACGAATACTGATTGACAACCGCCACGAGTGGGCCCCACTGGCGCGGGATTGTAACATGCCCACCCTTCGCGGTGGATGAAAGCGCACGCAGGGCAGGCGCTCGTGCCGGGCTTGAGACGCGCTGCGGCGACTCACCGCGTGAGTCGCCGCAGCCATCGTCTCTCCAGACGGAGACTACCAGGGACGCCCGCCGCGGCGGCCGCGCAATCCGGCGCCGAATCCCCCGGCCTGAGCGCTGGACCCCAGCGACGCGTAGGCGGAGGCGTCGAGCAGCGCCGGCTCATACTCACTTCCGGTCTGTCGTTCGATCTGCAGGGCGAACGAGCGCAGGTGCATCCCCGATGCCCGCAGCAGGTTCTGATACGCCTGGGTGATGTCCGCCCGATCGGTTTGCGCCAGGCGCGACTGCAGGTCGAGGATATCCGTCTCCTCCACCAGGGCGGCGACGCGCAGCGCTTCAGCTGACGAATCCTGGGCGCGGACGAGCAGATCGTCGTACAGCGCCTGGAGCGTCGGGTCGGTGAATTCGCCGGCCTGCTTCCCGGCCGCCGGGTCGGGCAGGTCATACGCGTTCAGCAGCGTCAATATGGCGTCCATGTGCAGGCTTTCGCTGCGGGCGATGTTGGAGAAGAGCTGCTGCCCGTACAGGTCAGCCATCGCCACGTACAGATCGTGCGCCAGTTTCTCTTCCTCGCGCATGAAGGCCAAGCCCTCGGCCTCCGAATCGGTCAGCGCGGTCGGGGCGGCCGGAATCGGGGCGAAAGCTGCCAGCATCCCGGCAATGGCCAGGAGAGGCAGGGTGATCCAAAGCAATCGAGGAGTACGCATGTCCAAGTCCACCTTTCTGCGCGGCGAGACTGCCGCTCACCCTGGACAATAGCCTGACGGTGTGAAGGTGGTGTGCACGGCAGCCGAAGAAGGTCCGTGCGTTCTATCCATCCTGGCGTGTTGGGCCTGCGCCGGCGCCCTCGGCTCTCGCCTCGGCCGCCGGCTGCGGCTGCGGCGACCCCTTGCGCCTTCCGCCGGCCTGCGCGCCGGTTCTTTGACAAGTCCCCCCTCCTCCCGTAGAATCCGCCCGCCCCAATCTCCTCGGGAGGATCCCCCGCCCTATGAAGGACTATGCAACCGACGCCATCCGCAACGTCGCCCTGGTCTCGCACGGCGGCGGCGGAAAGACCTCGCTGGGCGAGGCGTTCCTGTTCCATACCGGCGCCATCAACCGGATGGGTAAGGTCGAAGAAGGCAACACGGTCTCCGACTTCGAGGACGAGGAGATCCGCCGCAAGCTGTCGTTGTCCACTTCCCTTCTTCCGATCGAGTACAAAGACCACAAGATCAATCTGCTCGACACCCCCGGCTATACCGACTTCATCGGCGAGGTGATCTCCGCCCTGGGCGTGGCTGATGGGGCGGTGGTTCTGGTCGATTCGGTCTCCGGGGTGGAGGTGGGCACCGAGCTCGCCTGGGGCTACTGTGAGACGTTCAAACTGCCGCGCTTCGTTGTCGTCAGCAAGATGGACCGCGACAACGCTTCCTTCGAGCGCGCCCTGGCGTCGGTGCGCGAGCTTGCGCCGGACGTACGCTTCATCCCGGTGCAGCTGCCGATGGGCGAAAAGCATGAGTTCAAGGGCGTGATCGACCTCTTCTCGATGCAGTCCCACCCGGGCGATGGCAAGACGACGTCCTCGATCCCGCCCGAGCTGCAGGAGGCTGCGCAGGAAGCCCGCACGTTGGTCATCGAGGCCGCCGCCGAGGGCGACGACTCGCTGCTGGAGAAATACCTGGCTGGCCAAGAGCTGACCGTCGAGGAGATCGCACGCGGCTTCCGACAGGCGGTCCAGGCCGGGAAGCTCGTGCCGGTATTCGCCGTCTCCGGGACGGCCGGAATCGGGACGCTCCCGCTGCTGGATGCCATGTTGAGCCTGATGCCCTCCCCCGCCGACGTGCCGGATGCTACGGCACAGGGCAAGGCCGGTGAGGAAACGCTCCCCGCATCCGACCAGGGCCCGCTGGCGGCCTACATCTGGAAGACGACCGCCGATCCGTTCGTCGGCAAGCAGACCTACCTGCGTGTGTACTCCGGGACCCTGAGCTCCGACAGCCGAGCTTGGAATCAAGGCAAGGGCCACGAGGAAAGGCTCGGTACGCTGCACGTCATGCGCGGCAAGGAACAGATCGCCATCAAGTCGCTGCATGCCGGCGACATCGGCACGGTGGCCAAGATGGGCGCCACCGGCACCGGCGACACGCTGTGCGATAAGGGACATCCGCTGATGCTCCCCGTGCCGTCCTACCCCAACGCGCTGTTCATGGTCGCCGTCAACCCCAGGACGCAGGGCGACTCGGCCAAGATGGGCAGCACGCTCGCCCGGCTGTGTGAGGAAGACCCAACGCTGTCCTGGCGGCAGGAGCAGAGCACCAACCAGACGATCCTGCAAGGCATGGGCGACCAGCACATTGACGTCGCCATCCGGCGCGCCGAGGCCAAGTTCCAGGTGGGGCTAACGGCCGAGGCGCCGAGGGTACCCTACCGAGAGACGATCACCCGCCCGGGCAAGGCCATGCACCGCCACAAGAAGCAGACCGGCGGCGCCGGGCAGTTCGCCGAGGTGCACCTGGAAGTCGAGCCGCTGCCGGAGGCGGATTTCGAGTTTGTCAACGCCGTCTTCGGCGGCCACATCTCGCACAGCTTCATGCCGGCGATCGAGAAGGGCGTGCGCGGCGTGATGAAGAGCGGCGCGCTGGCCGGCTTCCCCGTTGAGAACGTCCGGGTCTCCGTCGTCGACGGCAAGGAGCATCCGGTCGACTCGAAGGCGGTGGCCTTTGAGGTTGCCGGCCGGGAGGCTTTCAAGCTTGCCATTCGCGATGCCGGCGCCGTGCTGCTCGAGCCGATCATGAACGTGCGCATCACGGTTCCCGAAGCCAGCATGGGCGACGTCCTTGGCGACCTGAACACCCGCCGGGCACGCGTCCAGGGCATGGATACCGAGCGCGGGCGGTCGATCGTCACCGCCCTGGTCCCGCAGGCCGAGATGCTGCGCTACACCAGCGAGCTGCGCTCGATCACCGGCGGTCGGGGTGTGTTCAGCATGAGCCTCGATCACTACGAGACGGTGCCGACGCATGTCGCCGAGCAGATCATCGCCGCCCACCAGAAGGACGTCGGCAAGGAAGAGGCGGACTAGACCGCCTCACGTGCTGCGGACCGGAACTACCGGCCCGCGCTTCTCTCCCCGGAGAATGCATGCGCCCTGGGCCCGTTTCCCTGATCGCGGCCACGTTCGCCGGAGCGGCCGTCGGGCTCGGCCTGGCGGCGAACGGGCTATGGGCGCGGCTCGGCGGCTCGTTCGTTGAAGGCGGGCTGGCCGGGAGGGCCTGGTCGGCGATCCCCGGCGCGCTGAACCTGGATTCCGGCGCCTGGGCCCTGACGGTGGTGACGCTCGGTGTCCTGTGGTGGGGCGCTCTGGGCGCCTTGTGGACCCGGGTCTCCTGGGGCCGCCCGGCAACGGTGCTTGTGGCCGTGCTGTCGCTCGCCTTCCCTCCGCTGTGCACGATCCTCTCCGCCCTGGTCCTGCTCCTGCTGTCCCTCCCCGCCTCGCGTGCCTGGTGGGCGATACCCGCGGTCCTAGATGGCGGCTGACTGGCAAGCGCTGCACTTCATTGACGAGGAGATCACCGTCCACTTCCGGCAGCCGCCGGTGCTGGAGAAGAAACCCGATGCGCCGCAGGCGTTCGATTGGCACGGCTCGACGCTGACGGTCGCCGAGGTGATTTCAAGCTGGTTCGATTTCGAACGTAAAGGGCGCGAGGCGCGCAACATGGCGCCGGCGCACCTGACCACGGCCCGGCGGCGCGGCTCGTGGGGCGTGGGCCGCTTCTACTTCCGCGTGCGCACCGACGACGGCCGGGCGTTCGACCTGTACTACGACCGCGCCCCCGAGGCGGCCGGCGATCGCAAGGGCCACTGGTTCCTGTGGCGAGAGCTTCGGGCGGGCGAGCCTCCTGCCTAGCCGCACCGCGCCCGTGACCTCCCGCACCACACCCCGGAACTGACTCACCGATTCGCATTCTCTGATCCCGTCCGCCGTCGTGGATTCCTCGTCCCTCCTTGCGAGAGTCCTACTCTCTTCGGGCTGCAGACGCGAGGTTCATGTAGGCTTGCGCGGAGGCGCGTCGCCCAGTCGACCCCCACCCCTTGCCCCTCCCCCTGCTATTGGTACTCTCGCGGCCGCGCTGACCTTGCAGGGGGACGGGGGAGCTGTGTTTCCCCGTCCCCCAAAATCAAAGGCCCCCTTTCCGCCACGCTCCTTCGCTGTGGACCACGCAGTCAGCGGAGAGGGGGCAGGGGGTGAGCTGGGAGTCGGTTTCATTTGCATGACGACAAGCGTCCGTCGCCGCAACCCAGAATCAAAGGGACCTCCGTGAGGAGGTCCCAGGAGTCCCAGCCGGGAAGTGGCGGGCTACGGGACGACGAAGTCAATTGTCTTGGTCACGCAGTCGCCGCTGACTCCGTCGGCCGTGCACAGCTTGAGTGTCAGTCGGGCGTTGTGGCCGTGCGGCGGGCTGACGCCGATCGAGACGGCGATGAAGTACACCGATCCGGGACCCATGCTCGAGGCGTCTGGCGGGCAGGAATTGGCCGTGCCCAGGAACGGCGTGTTGCTGAAGCCGGTGGAGTAGAGCGTCTCGCTTGTGTCGAGATCCTTGATCCCAATCTGCGCCGACTCGAACGATCCGCCACCGGTATTGCCGACCCAAAACGTGGCGTACTGCGCTCCCCCACAGGCGTGCAGGTTCTGGAAGGTGACGTCGAAGTTCGGGCCAGGCGGAAGCGACGAGATCGAGTCGATCTCCACCCAGAAGGCTACGTTGCCCGACGGCCCGACGCCGAAGAGGACACCGCCGGCATCGCGCAGCCTCCAGTAGCCCTTGTACGTCCCCGGAGTTCCGGGGGCCTCCATCAGTACCGAGACGTCGACCGTGCCGCCCGGCGGAACGCTGCCGCTTGTGACGGGCCCGCTGTCGGGCGCCAGCATCTGGTCTCCGTGGTCGAACACGACGCGGGTATCGGAGGTCCACGTGCACGTACCGACATTGCGCAGGCGCCAGGTCTTAGTGAACGTATCGAAGACCGGGATGTCTGAGCCGTCCGGGATGGTAACGTCGGTGACGAATTCTGCCTTGTTGCACGGCTGCGGTGTGACGCTCGGCGTCGGTGAAAGGGTCGGCGTCGGCGGGTGGAGTGTCGGAGTGATGGGAGTCGACGGTGGCGGCGTGACGGTCGCAGGCGGCAGGATGAACTGCGCTGTCGCCTGGACCGAGGTAGCGATGATCTCCTCGGGGGAAAGCTCGTGCGTCGGGGTTGCCCCCTGGCGCAGGTTGCAGGAGGCCAGAACCAGGGCGGCGGCCAAGCTGGCAGTCAGGCAGTGAGCGAAGACGAATCCGGTCTTCATGCTCCCTCCTTGGTCTAGGCGAAAGCCCCCATGCTGGATGCGGTCGCCGGAGTCGCGTGCCTCTCACGTGCGCGACGGCAGCAGCCCCCGCCCAATCTCAAGCCAGCTTCAGTCGCACGAACACCCACGGTGCGAGATAAGCGACCCACAGCCCGACGAGGGCGTAGCGCACGAAGCGCAGCGACTGCGGGAGCAATCCCTCACCCACCGGCAGGATCATCCGCAGGCCGAAGTAGATCAGCAGCACGCCGATCACCCCAACGGCGAAACGCGCGGCACGCGCAGTCAGGCTGCCAGAGGCGCTGAACTTTCCCCAGCGGTGGAGCAGGACGGCGCCGGCTCCCAGCCCGAAAAGCGTCCCCGCAGACGAGACGACGTCGAGAGCCTTGGGCGTGATAGGAGGTTCATCCAGGAACGCCGCCGTCGATCGGGTGACCCATTCTTCCGGGACGGCGCGGTCAGCCGTCACCGCCGACAACCACGCGCCCTTCCCGACAATCGCCAGCGCGGCGAGGAGAGGGATGAGGAGTTGGATGCCGAGAGTCTGCCGGCCCATCCAGGCCCCAACCGGTTTCTCCAGCACGAGGAACAGGGCCAGCACAACGCCGCCTGCCAGCCAGCCGGCGAGCACATCGGACGGGAAATGGACACCCAGGTAGAGCCGCGAGAGCGAGATCAGAAAGATCAGCAGCCCCAGCCCGATCAGCCAACCCCGCCGACGGAGTCCGGCGGCCATGCGCCCCCACAGCGCCATCGAGTTCTGCGCGTGTCCGGAGGGCAGGCCAAAGGAGCCCTCATATGCGTAGGCCGTCACCCGGTCGCTCACCCAGTACGGGCGCGGCCAACCGACGGCAAGTTTGAGCAGGCTGTTGAGACTCGCGCTGGTCAGCAGCACCAGACCCATGCGGAGCCCGAGCGAAGCGTCGACGCACCACACCATCGCCGGCATCACCAGCAGGAAGAAGTCCTCCGTGCCCAGAAACGAGAGCAGCTTCATCGGGGTCACGAGGAAGGTGCCCAGGGATTGCAGCCAGACGACGACCGGAGTGCCCCACAACAGCCAGGTGTCCATGTCAGATGCCTCCCACCGCCCCCCGTTCGCTCGGGGGCTCAAGTACGATCTCGACCTGCGTATTCGGGGCGAAAGCGGCGCTGAGAAGCAGGCCGAACAGAATCAGCCCGACGCCGACAGGGAAGGGGAGCGCGGCCTGGCGTGCGAACAGCAAGCCGGCGACGGGTGCAGCAGCCATCAGGCCGGCGGCGGCAACGGTTTCATTGGCGCCGAAGGCCAGCCCGATCTCCGTCGGCCGGACGAGCGCATGGATCGTGGCGGTGATGAGGGATCGCGCCGTACGGAATCCGGCAAACAGGAAGTAGCCGGCGGCATACCAGGGGAAGCCGGCCCCCAGCCACAAGGCCAGGACCGCTCCACCAACGAGCGCCTGTCCGATCAGCATGCCACGTTTGGCGGGCAAGTGTCCAAGCGCCAGGTTGAAGACCACGGTACCCAGCCCGGTGAAGGCGCCCAGCAGGCCGATTTGCCCCAGACCGACCTGCCGCACCTCCTGCAGGAAGTTGGGCGTCAGCGGCCAGGCCAGGTACATTCCGAAATTGAGGGCGAAGATCAGGACCAGGAACCCTCCGAAGGGGCGGTTGCTCAGCAGCTCCCGATAGCGATGGCCCTCGTGGGCGGCGTCCACGGGCTGGGGGCGGATGAGCACGATCAGGAGGGTCGATAAGACAAAGGTGCCCGCCGCCAGCAAATATACGGAACGCAGCCCGAACTCCTCTGCCAGCTGTCCGCCGATGACCGGGCCAAGGATCATGCCGGCCGAGAATCCGGCCGAGACGGTTGTCAGGGCCCGCGCGGGAGACCAGTCGCCGCCCGCCTGGGTGATGTAGCTCGACAGGGGCGACATGACGAAGACGGTGAAGTTGTAGAGCACCAACCCGGCGACGAAGAGCGGCAGCCCGCGCGCCAGCGCCATCATGACCGTGGCCAGCACGGCGATCACCCACGACGAGACCATGATGGCCTTGCGGCCGATGTGGTCGGCCAGGGCGCCGGCCGGAAGGTGCGAGATGAGCATGCCGGCGGCCGCCAGGCCGAGGATGCCGCCGATCTGCACCGGGTCGGCGCCCAGCTCCCGGAGGTAGATGGGTTGAAAGTAGATGAACATCCCCTCTCCGAAACCCCAGATCAGGAGGGAGAGGGCTACCAGGCGCAGGTCGCGCGTCATCGGCCGGGGCCGGCAACTCGGCGCACGAACGCCTGGGACGCCTCGAAGACCTGTTGGCGCGCGGCGTCGAGCGTGACCAGGTGGTTGCTGCCGTCGATCATTAGCAGCCGCTTGTCCCTGGCGCCGAGCTCGGCCAGCAGCAATTCGGCGTTGGCCGGCAGTACGAAAGTGTCGTTGCGGCTGTGTACTACGAGGGTCGGAACCGTGACCTGGGGAAGCGCCGCCCGCGCCCGCGGGATCAGGTCCTGCACCTCGGCCGCAGCGCGCGTGGAGTAGGCCGGATAGGTGATACGTTCGGCGCTGGCCGATGGGTCATACCAGTCCGGCGGTCCCTTGCGGATGCGCGGGACGAGCAGGCTGAGCGGCTTGAGCCAGCGGCGCAGTGGCGACTGAAGCGGTGTTATGGGCGTGGACATCAGGACCAGGCCGGCGGGCGGCTGATCGACGGCCAAGAGCACAGAGAGCAGCCCACCCATCGATACGCCGAGCAGGACGATCCGATCGCAGGCCCCGCGCAGCATGTCGTAGCCGTCCTGGGCCGAGGCCAGCCAGTCGGGCCAGCGCATGCGCGCCAGATCGTTGAGGGAAGTGCCGTGCCCGGCGAGGCGCGGGCCGAGGGCCGTATACCCCTGGTTGGCCAGGTGGGCACCGAGGCGGACCACCTCCTGCGGCGCGGCGGTGAAACCGTGCAGCAGCAGGCAGCCCGTCCGCCCGCGGCGGAAGAGGAAAGGTTCGGCGCCGGGCAGGATCGCCGGGAAGGGGATGCCGCCGGTCATCAGCGCGTCCCCTTCTTCGCCCGAGACGATGGCCAACCCGTGACCCGGCGCACGAAGGCGGTCGCCTCCTCAGCAACGCGCTGGCGTTCCAGGTCGCGCGTCACGATGTGCCCGCTGTTCTCGACCAGCACGAGCTGCTTGTCCGCGGTGCGCAGGCGTTCGAACATTGTCTGCGAATGCCAGGGTGGCGCAGTGGTGTCGCCGTGGGAGGCGATCATCAGCACCGGAGCGGTGATCAGCGGAAGCCGCTTGAGCATCTGGCTGTGCACATCCACCAGGGATGCTACGGCCCGCACCGGGTGCCTCGGATACTCAAGGTGGTCGTCGGCCAGCCGAGGATTGCGCCAGTCGGGTGCGCCTTTGTCCATGTAGGGGACGAACTTGCTCAGCGCCGGCAGAAGCGGGCGAATGCGTTTCACCCAGGGTGCCATCAGGATGTAGGGAACGGACATGGCGACGACGCCGCGCACCTCGAAGCGACTGGCGAAGTGCAGCGAGAGGATCCCGCCCAGCGACAGCCCCATGACGACCACCTGCTCGCTCAACCCGCGCAGCAGATGGTAGCCGTCCTCGACGCTCGCCACCCAATCCTGGGCACGGGCGCGGAACATGTCTTCCGGTTGGGTCGCGTGCGCGAACAGCCGGACGCCGACCACGCTGTAGCCGGCCTGCGCCATCTGCGCGCCGAACCAGCGCATCTCGGCCGGCGCGCCGGTGAACCCATGGATCACCAGGCAGCCGACCGGTCCGCCGGGATGCAGGAAGGCCTCGCCCCTCGGCAGAATGACGCTCATCCGATCACCGTCAAGCTGCGGTCCAGGGTCGAGAGTGATTCTGCTCCCTCAGGCCTGATCACGACGTTGTCTTCGATCCGCACACCTCCGCGACCCTCGAGGTAGACGCCGGGCTCTACCGTGAACGTCATTCCCGGTTCGAGAAGCTCGAGGTTGTCACCGCGAATGTAGGGCGGCTCGTGCGCCTCCATGCCGATGCCGTGACCGGTCCGGTGGGTGAACTGAGGTCCGTATCCCGCGGCGTCGATCACCTGGCGCGCGGCGCGGTCCACCTCGGCGCAAGAGATGCCGGGACGCGCCGCCGACCGACCGGCCTGATTGGCCTCGAGGACGACGGCGTGCACGCGCCCCAGCTCGGAATCCAGCGGCGCGAAGGCCAGCGTGCGCGTCAGGTCGGAGATGTAGCCGCCGACGGTCGCCCCCCAGTCGATGATCAGAAAGTCGCCGCGCTCCAGCCTTCGGTCGGTCGGCACGCCGTGAGGCAGCGCGCTGTTCGGGCCGGAGGCGACGATCGGGGAGAAGGGGAGCTCAGAGTCGGAGCCGGCGCGCAGGAGCTGGACGGTCAGCTCGGACGCCAGTTCGCGTTCGGTCATCCCGACTTTGATCAAGGGCAGCGTTGCCCGAAAAGCGGCTTCGGCGGTGTGGACGGCATGGCGCATCGATTCGATCTCGGCCAGGTCCTTGGCGACGCGCAGGCCCGTGATCAGATCCTCGGCCGAGAGGAAGTGGGCGCCGGGGGCGGCGGCTTCCAGCAGCCGCAGTTCGAAGACCCGCATCCGCAGCGGTTCGACGCCCAGGCGCCGACCGAGCAAGCCCAGGTGGCGGGCGGCCGCCTCAAACGTGGCGTGGCGGGCGGCCGGATCCTCGTTGTAGGTGAAGAGCGCCGGCCGAAGCGGGCAGGCCTCACCCTTAGTCCGCTCGAACTCGGGCAGGATCAGCGCCGGCGGTCCCTCGGCCGGGATGACGAAGACCACCGGCCGCTCCATCAAGTGGAAGACCAGCCCAGAGGCGTAGATCATCGTTGGGCCGGGATTCAGCACCAGCGCATCGAGCGATGCGCGCTGCAGCGCGTCTTGCATGCGGGTCAGGCGGCGAGCAAGCATCGGACCTCCGAGAACGAGGCGATTATAGCCTGCGGTCCCCACCCGGGACAACGCAGACAGACGACATGGGATGCCTCGGGTCTGGAGGAACCGGGCAAGCCCGGGGCGAAATGCATGAGTTGGCGAAGTATACTGACGGCCGGCGAAGCATTCTTCACGGCGCTCGATCCAAGCTTGGAGGTCGCGAGTCGGCACGGGGCCAGTCAGAAGGTCATGCGGGATTGTGTAGCCTTGTGTGAAGGTCGCACTGCCAGCGGGCTGAAGGCGGGTGCTCATGCTCCGCCTGCTTGGGTCGGGCTTCTCGGGAGGCCGGCGAGGTCAACCGGCTCGCCGCGCTGGAGTCTGGCCGGGAAGGTGCCGAGAAACGGCGGATGCCGCAACCCGGCCTGGAGGTGGGGCAGGATGCTGCGGCCACCCCGAAGGAGAAAGCGATGCCTGACTTTCCCTATCTGATCGTTGGCGGGGGGATGACCGCCGCGGCCGCCGTCGAGGGCATCCTGGAGCACGAACCAGGTGCCCGCATCGGAATGATCGGCGATGAGCCTCACCCGCCCTACAATCGGCCGCCGCTGTCCAAGGGGTTGTGGAAGGGCAAACCCCTGGAGGGCATCTGGCGCAAGGTGCCTGTCGAGAACGTGACGATGCATCTGGGCCGCCGTGCGGTGACGCTGGATTTGGAGCGCAGGGTGGTCCGCGACGACCACGGGGTGGACTATCGTTACGGGCGTCTGCTCCTGGCAACGGGAGGGACGGCGCGCCGACTGCCCTACGCCGCCGACCAGGTCATCTACTTCCGCACGCTGGACGACTATCAGCGGCTGCGGGCGCTGTCCGACCGGGCGGAGCGCCTTGCGGTCATCGGCGGCGGGTTCATCGGCTCGGAGATTGCCGCGGCCATGCGCATGCTGGGGAAGGAAGTTGTCCTGGTCTTCCCTGATCAAGCGATCGGCACTCGCATCTTTCCAGGAGACCTCTCCAGCTTCGTTACCGACTTCTATCGGACCAAAGGCGTCGATGTCCACGCCGGCCACTCTCTGGTCGGCCTTCAATCCCGAGGCGATCGCGTCATCCTCCGGCTTCGGCCAAGGGCCGGTGGGGAAGAGCGCGAGCTCACCGTCGACGGCGTCGTGGCCGGCCTCGGCATCCAGCCCAATATGGAGTTGGCCCTGGCCGCCGGCATCCACACCGGCAACGGGATTGCGGCTGACGAGTTTCTGCGTACGTCTGCTTCCGATGTATATGTGGCGGGTGATGTGGCCGAGTTCCTGAATACCGCCCTTCAGTCGCGGTTCCGAGTGGAGCACGAGGATAATGCCAACACCATGGGCAAGGTTGCCGGGCAGAACATGGCCGGCGCCCGCGTCGCCTACCACCATCAGCCGTACTTCTACTCGGACCTGTTCGAGCTTGGTTACGAAGCGGTCGGCGACCTCGATCCGAAGCTTGAGGTGGTCAGCGATTGGGTGGAGCCATTCCGCCAGGGCGTGGTCTATTACCTGCACGACCAGCGGGTGCGCGGCGTATTGCTGTGGAACGTCTGGGACAAGGTGGACGAGGCGCGGCGGCTGATCGCCGATGCCACAAGGCTGCAAGCCTCGGACTTGAAGGGTCGCATCAGAGCGTGAGCGGATCTCCGATCGTGCAGGGAAGTCGCACTGGGGAAAGGGCGGAGATCGCGGAGACAGTTGGCTGCCAGTGATCCTATTTCCGCGAGCTCGCTGCATGGTGCTGACCCGATCGGAACCAAGGATGGCACGGGAGCTTGCCATGGGCAGTGAACTCGCGCCGGGCGCATCGCACTTCACCTTCTCTACACGCGGTTGTTGTCGGATCACCGCATCGGAGTTCGCCGCGCAGGAGTCCGTGCAAGTGAACGAAGGCCCCCTTCGTCTCGGCACCGGCCCGAGGCCGGCTGAGGGGAAAGGCCGAACGGCCTGAGATTGACACCCCTCCTCGCCTCAGGTAGAATCCTTGGGCTTGCGCGGGGGCCTGTAGCGCAGTTGGGAGCGCGCTTCAATCGCACTGAAGAGGTCGAGGGTTCGAATCCCTCCAGGTCCACTCGAACGTCTCGCAAGGGCCCATAGCGCAGTTGGGAGCGCGTCTCAATGGCATTGAGAAGGTCGTGGGTTCGAATCCCACTGGGTCCACCTTCAATTGAATACAGGCCAGGGCAGGAGTAGTAAGCCAGCCGCCAGCGAGCCGGGGAGGGTGCAAGCCCGGCAAGGCGCAGCCGAGAGGCTGCGGCGCAAGCGGCGCGCCGTTGAGGCCGAACTCGCCTGCCGTCCCGCGAGCCATGCGGGGCAAGCCCTGCCGGTGAGACCCCGTGTCCAGCCGGCGGCGGGTTCGCCCGTTAGCGCGACCAAGCGGCCCCCAGATCGGGGGGCAACCAGGGTGGTACCGCGGAGCGCCCCTTCGTCCCTTGTCGACGGAGGGGTTTTGCATTTGCCGCCGCAGGATGCGGAGGAGCGACCAGATGGCCAAGCACAAGACCTCGCAGAAGCCGCCGCAGGTCGTCGATCGAGCCGAGCGCTACAACCCGGCGGCGATCGAGCCCAAGTGGCAGGCGAAGTGGGAGGCGGACGGGCTGTACCGGGCGCGCCCCGATCCGACGCGGCCCAAGTACTACTTCCTGACGATGCTGCCTTATACCTCCGGCAACCTGCACATCGGCCACTGGTACGCCATGGCGCCGTCGGACGTGCGCGCCCGCTATCTGCGCATGCGCGGCTACAACGTGATGTACCCGATCGGCTTCGACGCTTTCGGCCTGCCGGCCGAGAACGCCGCCATCCAGCGCAACATCCACCCCAAGACGTGGACCTACGCCAACATCGCCACGATGCGCACGCAGCTGCGCACGATGGGCGCCATCTGGGATTGGGACCGCGAGGCGGTGTCGTGCGATCCTGAGTACTATCGCTGGACGCAGTGGTTCTTCGTCCAGATGTTCAAACACGGGCTGGCCTACAAGAAGATGGCGGCCGTGGACTGGTGCCCACACTGCAACACGACGCTGGCGCGCGAGCAGGTGTGGGGCGACGACCGCCACTGCGAGCGCTGCAAGACCCCGGTGATCAAGAAGGAACTAGACCAATGGTTCTTCCGCATCACCCGCTACGCCGACGAGCTGCTCGACTTCGAGGGAATTGACTGGCCCGAGCCGGTGAAGGTCCTGCAGACGAACTGGATCGGCCGCAGCCAGGGCGCCCGGGTGACCTTCAAGACCGAGGCCGAGGATTCAATCGAGGTGTTCACCACGCGCCCCGACACGCTGTGGGGTGCGACGTTCATGGTGCTGGCTCCCGAGCATCCGCTGGTCGCCCGGCTGACAACGCCGGCGCAGTCCGCGGCGGTGGAAGCCTATCGCCAGCAGACGGCGCGCCAGACGGATATCCAGCGCGAGTCGATCGAGATGGAGAAGACCGGCGTCTTCACCGGAGGTTACGCCATCAACCCGGCGAGCGGCGAACGGATCCCCGTGTGGATCGCCGACTACGTGCTCATGACCTACGGGACCGGCGCCATCATGGCCGTCCCGGCGCACGACGAGCGCGACTTCGCCTTCGCCCGCAAGTTCGGGCTGGAAGTGCGGCCGGTGATCCAGGCGGAGGGCACCCAGCTCCCTGACGGCGCCACGATGCCCGCCGCGACACCGGCCCACGGGGCGATGATCAACTCGGGTCCGCTGACGGGCACGCCGCCCGAGCAGGCGATGCCCAAGACGATCGCCTGGTTGGAGGAACGCGGGCTGGGGCAGGGGGCAGTCAACTACCGTCTGCGCGACTGGTTGATCTCGCGCCAGCGATACTGGGGCGCGCCGATCCCGATCGTCACCTGCCCCGAACACGGTCAGGTGGCCGTGCCGGACGACCAATTGCCGGTGCGCCTCCCCGAGGACGTCGAGTGGCGGCCGACGGGCGAGAGCCCGCTGAAGCTGCACCCGACCTGGAAGCAGACGACCTGCCCGACGTGCGGCAAGCCGGCCGAGCGTGACACCGACACGATGGACACCTTCATGTGCTCGTCGTGGTACCACCTGCGCTACCTGAGCCCGAAGTTCGAGCAAGGCCCGTTCGACCCGCAAGAGTACGACTACTGGATGCCGGTGGATACCTACACCGGCGGCGTCGAGCACGCCACGATGCACCTGATGTACACGCGCTTCTTCCACAAGGCGCTGCGGGACATGGGAATCACCCGGGGCGACGAGCCGATGCTGCAGCTGCGCAACCAGGGGCAGATCCTGGGGCCGGACGGCCAGCGGATGAGCAAGTCGCGCGGCAATGTGATCGATCCCGGCGAACAGGTGCAGGCGTACGGGGCCGACACCGTGCGCGCCTACCTGATGTTCGGTTACCGCTGGGCAGAGGGCGGCCCGTGGAACCCCGGCAACATCCAGGGCGTGGTGCGCTGGCTGAATCGCGCCTGGTCGCTGGTCGTCGAACCGACGTCGGGCTTTTCAACGGCAGCTGACGCCGACGCGGCCCGCATGCTGCGGCGCAGGACGCATCAGGCCATCCGCCGGATCTCGAACGACCTCGACCGGTTCGAATTCAACACCGTCGTCTCTTCGCTGATGGAGCTGACCAACGCCATCGGCGCGGCGCGTGACGCGGGCCTGGCGGGGTCGGCCGAAGACCGGGAGGCAGTGCGCTCGCTGCTGCTGATGATGGCGCCGGTGGCGCCGCACATTGCCGAGGAGCTCTGGGCGCGGCTGGGACAGCCGTACTCCATTCACTCCCAGGCGTGGCCGGCGTACGATGCCGAGCTGGCGCGTGAGGACGAGATCACGCTGGTCGTTCAGGTCAACGGCAAGGTGCGCGACCGGATTGTCGTCCCGGCGGACATCTCCGAAGACGCGGCCAGGGCACGGGCGTTGGAAAGCGAGGCGGTCGTCAAGCTGCTTGCCGGCGGGGCGCCCCGACAGGTCATCGTCGTCCCCGGCCGTCTGGTGAACATCGTTGTCTAGACCGAGCACGGGAGTCGCGCAGCGATTCCCGAAGTCGGGCTGACATGGTATCCTCCCCGCCGAAGCGCCGAAGCCGACCCGGACACGCCCGCCGCGCGTCCGATGAACACAGGAGCCTACGCGATGAAGATTGTCACCGACAGCGGAGTCGATCTGGCCCTGACCCCGGAAGAGCAGCGGGCGCTGAACATCCGTGTCGTGCCGCTGGTCGTCAATCTCGAGGGGCAGACCTACCGCGAGGGGGTCGACATCACCACGGACGAGTTCTATCAGCGCCTGGCCGAGACGAATGCGCTGCCCACGACGTCGCAGCCATCGCCAGGCGACTTTGCCGCCGTGTACCGCGAGTTGGCGGCCGGCGACCCGGAGATCCTCTCGATCCACATGTCGTCCGGGTTGAGCGGCACGTTCAACTCCGCCCGCACCGCGGCCGAATCCGTTCCTGAGGCGAAGGTCACACTGGTCGATACCAAGACCCTCTCGGCCGGCGCCGGCTGGCAGGTCGAGGCGGCAGCGCGCGCCGTGCGCGCCGGATGGCCGTTGGAGGCCGTGTTGACCCTGGTCAGGAAGATCCAGGAGCAGACCCACACGTTCTTCACGCTGAAGGATTTGAAATACCTGATCCACGGCGGCCGAATCTCGCACATGAAAGGGCTGATCGCCTCGGCGCTGGACCTGAAGCCCATGATCGGAGTGGAGAACGAGCGCGGGACGTACGTGCAGATGGGGCAGCAACGATCCTTTGCCGCAGCGCTGCGCGGCTTGGCCGAGCTTCCCGCCAAGTGGGTCCCCAAGGGGAGTGCTCTGCGTTCGCAGGTCGCGCATGCCAGCAACCCGGAGGGCGCCCAGGAACTTCTGCAGAACGTCGGTCGGCTCTTCGAGTGCACCTGGCGGGCGACGGGGCGCCTGTCCATGGTCCTTGGGGCCCACACCGGGCCGACGATGGTCGGCCTGGTGATCGCCCCGCTAGCGACGTTCGCCGACGTTCCCTAGCGCCCATCGACTTCGGAAGTCCGATCGGACTTCCGAAGTCGTCCATCAGGAGGTGAGTCATGCAAACCGAGCCCAGACAGGTCGTGGTCGCCGGCAAGGCGCCCAAGCCCATCGGCCCATACTCGGTGGGGATCGTTCACGGCAAGCTGGTGTTCGCCTCTGGCATGCTCGGCCTCGATCCGCAAACCGGGGAACTGGCGCCGGGCGGCGTCGAGGCCGAGACACGCCAGTCGCTGAAGAACATCGCCGCCATCCTGGAAGCCGCCGGCTCGTCGATGGGCCAGGTCCTCAAGACGACCGTCTTCCTGCGCGACATGGCCGATTTCGCCCGGATGAACGCCGTGTATGCCGAGTTCTTCCGCGACGAGCCCCCGGCCCGATCGACTGTGCAGGTCGCCGCCCTGCCAAAGGGCGGGGCGGTTGAGATTGAGGCCGTGGCAGCCCTGTCCTGACCGGGACGCATCCAGACGGTCGTCGGGCAGCCGAGGGCGCGAGGTGCAGGATGACGGGTGAGCGCATCCTGATCGTCGATGATGAAGCACATATCGTGGAGCTGGTCCGCCTGTACCTGGAGCGCGACGGATTCCGAGTCGAGAGCGCCTCGGACGGAGCACAGGGACTGCGGCTGGCGCTCGAGCTGCGCCCGGCGCTGATCATCCTCGACCTGATGCTCCCCGAGGTGGACGGCCTGGAAGTCTGCCGCCAGGTGCGAGCGGACTCGGACGTTCCGATCGTGATGCTCACGGCACGCGATGAAGACGTCGACAAGATCGTCGGACTTGAGCTGGGCGCCGACGACTACCTCACCAAGCCGTTCAACCCGCGCGAGTTGCTCGCCCGCGTGAAGGCCATCCTGCGCCGGACCGAGGCCGCCCCGCGCTCGGAGGGCAAGGCGCTGCACCTGGGGGACCTGACGGTCGATCCGGCCCGCCGTGAGGTCACCGTCGCCGGATTGCCGGTGGCGCTGCGCGCCAAGGAGTTCGATCTGCTCCAGGCGTTCGCCGAACACAAAGGGCTGGTCCTGACGCGCGAGCAGCTGCTCAGCCGCGTGTGGGGCTACGACTTCTACGGCGAGACGCGCACCGTCGACGTGCACGTCGCCCACCTGCGCAAGCGCCTGGCGGCGAGCACCGGAGTGCGCATCGAAACCGTCACTGGCGTGGGCTACAAGCTGGTGGCATGACCATGGCGCCCGTCTGGCGTTTCCTGTCGCGCGACGGCTGAACCGTGCTCCGCTCCCTCGCCTCCCGCCTGCTGCTCACCTACCTGCTGGTCACCGCGCTGGTCGTCGTCCTGGCGGGGCTCAGCCTGTTGGTCCTGCTGCAATCGACTCCGCTTGCCGATCGGCTGGCGTGGCGCGCCCTGGAGGCAGAGGCGGCGGTGATCGTCCCTCGCGTCGAGCGGGTGCTGGACCATCGGCGATCGGAGGCGCTGGCCGAAGGACGGCTCGCGCAGCGGCTGCGTTCGCGGGCGCTGGTCGTGACACCGCTAGGAGAGATTGTTGCGCAAGGTGGCATCGCCGCTGCCGAGGGGGTGGATGCCGCGCTGGCCGAGGCAGTGCGAATTGGTGGGGTGGCGCAAGGCGAAACGACGGACGCGCTGGACCGCCGCTGGCTGTATGTCGTGCGCACGCTGACCAACGGGGACGGCTTGATCATCGCCGCCCCGCGCCCGACACTGCGGGCACTGCTGGTCTACGGGGACGATCTTCTGGCGCCCCTGCTGCAGGCTGCCCTTGTCGGCCTGGCCATTTCGGTCTTGCTGGCCTGGCTCGTCTCGCGCTCGGTCACCGCACCACTGCGGCGGCTGGCCGCGGCCGCACGAGCCGTAGCGGCCGGGCGCTACGAACAGCATGTGCCCCTCGAGGGACCGATGGAGGTCGAGTCGCTCGCCGCCGACTTCAACCAGATGGTTAAGCGTGTGCAGGCCACGCAGCAGGGTCAGCGCGACTTCGTCGCCAACGTATCGCACGAACTCAAGACCCCCTTGACGTCGATTGATGGGTTCGCCCAGGCAATCCTAGACGGCACGGCTGCGGACCGCGAGGCGCAAGTGCACGCCGCCCAGGTCATCCATGAGGAGTCCGATCGCCTGGCGCGTCTGGTGGACGATCTTCTTGCCCTGGCGCGGTTGGACGCCGGCCAAACGGCAATCGCTCGTGAGCCCGTGGACCTGAACGCGCTCGTTGCCCGCATCGTCGACCGCCTGAGCCTGCGGGCACGGGAGAAGGATGTCCGGCTGGAGAATATGGTGGCCGGGTTGCCGGTGATCCCCGGCGATGGGGATCGGCTGGCGCAGGTATTCACGAACCTGATCGACAATGCCCTGATGTACACACCCGGCGGCGGGATGGTCAAGTTGCGGGGCGAATCACCTCCTGGGGCTGTCCTGGTCCACGTCGAGGACAGCGGCCCGGGTATCCCGGCTGAAGAACTCCCGCGCATCTTCGAGCGTTTCTATCAGGTCGATAAGGCGCGCCGGGGGGGCGAAGGGCGTGGCAGTGGACTGGGCTTGGCCATCTCGCACCAAATCGTGCACGCACACGGTGGCCGCCTTACGGCGCTCAGCGCGCCCGGGCAGGGCAGCCGGTTCACCGTCCAGCTTCCCCTCAACGCCGCCTCGATCTCTACGCTGTCCCGTCGCAGGTCCTAGCCGTCCGTTATAATCCGCCTCGTGTGGCATGGCAGGTCACGATGCTTTCGGATGGGTGTGCTCTGAGAGGATTGATGGAATGACATCGCAGCAAGGTTCGTCGGTGAAGTGGCTGGTGATCGTGATCGTCATTGTCCTGGTGGGATGCCTGTGCCTGGTGGCGATCGCCCTCGGCGGGAGCCTGGCGGCCGGATGGTGGGTCGCGCAGCAGGACGGCATCCTCCCGACCATCGAGTTGGGCCTCGAGATGCCGAGTCCCACTGCTCCGCCGATGGCGGAGGTCCCCGAACCGGTCCCCGACGCGGCGCTGGAGACTGAGCGTCAGCTGGTGGCGGCCGAAGTGCCGATTTCCGACCCGCTCGATCTGGCC
Organism: uncultured Chloroflexia bacterium; assembly: GCA_963777165.1. Classification (GTDB taxonomy): domain Bacteria; phylum Chloroflexota; class Anaerolineae; order Anaerolineales; family E44-bin32; genus DYJB01. The sequence continues at coordinate 96,088 of CAVZPO010000021.1, read as the reverse complement.
GTTCGCCTGAAGCGAATCGCCGATCCGCCGCGGGTCGTGGCCGAGACGGCCGCGGCGATCCCGGTCGGGACGTCGAAGTCCTTCTGGGCCAGCAACGTCGATGAGAACTCGAACTTCCAAGTGCAGGCCCGTCTGGCCTTCGCCAGCCCCCACGTCTACTTCTGGGTGGAGGAAGGCGTCGACTACGACCCTGACGATCTCGAGAGCCTGGTGCAGGTCTTCGAGGAGCGGTCCTACCCCACCAACCGCGAGTTCTTCGGCTCGGAATGGACGCCGGGCGTCGACGGCGACGTGCACCTGTACGTCCTGTTCGCCCGCAATCTCGGGGGAGGCATCGCCGGCTACTACTCGTCGAACGACGAGTACGCCGCCATCGTGCGCCAGTACTCGAACGCCCATGAGATGTTCTACATGAACGCCGATACGGTGGACCTGAGCGACGAGTTCACCGACAGCGTCATGGCGCATGAGTTCCAGCACATGATCCACTGGTACCGCGATCGCAACGAGCAGTCGTGGATGAACGAAGGGTTCTCGGTGCTCTCCGAAATGTTGAATGGCTTCGATGTCGGCGGGGCGGACTGGGCCTACTCGGTCGATCCGGACATCCCGCTCACCTACTGGCCGTCTCCGGTGGAGAGCCGTCACTACGGTCAGTCGTTCCTCTTCCTGGCGTACTTCCTCGACCGATTTGGGGAGGAGGCCACTCGGACGCTGGTGGCGGAGACCGGCAACGGGCTGGATTCCATCGACCGGGTCCTGAATAGTCTCGGGGCGTCCGATCCCTCAAGCGGGAAGTCGCTGACGGCCGACGACGTGTACGCCGACTGGTCCGTGACAGCCACGCTCAATGACCCCTCGGTAGACGATGGGCTGTACGCCTACGCCCGCGTCCCGCAAGCACCGACGATCGAACTGAGCGACGAGTTCGACACCTGCCCCTTGGAGGAAACGCGCGCCGTCGAGCAGTACGGCCTGGACGGCATCGCCCTCCGCTGCCCGGGCGAGTGGCGCGTACAGTTCGACGGCTCCACGCTGGCGCAAGTTGTCCCGGCCGATCCGCACTCGGGCGATTTCGCCTTCTGGACCAACCGCGGCGATGAGTCCGACATGCGGCTGAGCCGGACGTTCGACCTGACCGGTGTCAGCGGCGAGGTGGCGGCCGAGTACTGGGTGTGGTACGACATCGAAGTGGACTACGACTACGTGTATGTCGAGGTTACGGCCGACGGCGGGGAGACATGGGAAATCCTGAACACCCCGTCGGGCACGGACGAGAACCCGACTGGGAACTCGTACGGCTGGGGCTACACCGGGTTCAGCGGCGGGATTGACGGGGGCAAGTGGGTCCGCGAGACGGTCGACCTGGCGGCCTACGCCGGGAAGCAGATCGAGCTGCGCTTCGAGTACATCACCGACGCGGCGGTCAACGGCGACGGCCTGCTGCTCGACGATGTCTCGATCCCGGCGCTCGGCTACGCCAGCGATTTCGAATCAGACGACGGCGGTTGGCAGGCCGAGGGCTTCGTGCGCATGTACAACCGTGTCCCGCAGACCTACCGCCTGATGTTGATCGAACAGGGCAACCAGACGACTGTCCGCCCCATCCCCCTGGATGCCGAGCAGCGGGCGGAGTTTGAGGTCTCGCTGGGCAGCGAGGTCGACAATGCGATCCTGATGGTGATTGGGACCTCGCGGCACACCTGGCAGCCGGCGCCCTACCGTTTGACGGTGGAGCAACGGTAGCCGGGGTCAGCGGCCGGCGGAGGTTGTGACAGAATCGAAACGGGACCCACTCGGGTCCCGTTTCGCATCCCGCCTATGGAAGCGTCAACTGGCGCGCGGCCGGCGCAGGGACTCCAATTCGGCTTCCAGCTGCTCGCGGCGCGACTCGTAAGCCTCGCGAACGTCGTCCCGGAAGCCGCCAAGCTTGTCCCACGTGCGCTGGCGCAGATCCTCGCCCGAGTAGGGCGTCAGGAGGAGCGCCAGGACCGAGCCCACAAGCGCTCCGCACAACGAACCGGTCAGGAAACTCATGAAGCGGCGCATGCTTCCCTCCCCAACATGATTGTCGCACAAGCGCGCCGGGTTGCCAAGACGGAATCCACACGGCGCGGCGCGGCCGGGGCTTCACGGCACGAATGGTGCTTCGCCCCACGCAACACGTGACGGGGGACCAGTCGGACCGGCGGGGCGCGGGTGATTGCAGGCGGGGACGCAGGCTGAAGCCTTCGGCTACGTCCCTGCGAAGGGAGCGCCCAGCAAAGTGGGTCATCGTCGCAGACGCTGGTAGCCGCAGCCTTTAGGCTGCGGCCCTCCGCGGCCGAAGGCGCGCATGCGTTCGCGATGCGCAGGCGGAAGCCTGTGGCCAACCGTGCCTGCCTCATGCGCCGCGGGCGTGGACTGCACGCACCTTGAGCCCCTCCCGCGCCCGTAGTACACTGCTTCTCATTCCAGGCGCGCCTGCGGGCGCAGGAGCCAATCGTGATCACGATCTCCATCGAATACTGCGCCGTTTGACACTACACTGAGCGAGCCATCGGTCTGATGGCCGAGCTGCTCAAGGCCTTCGAGCCCGATCTGAAGGCGGTGACGCTGATTCCCTCGGATGAGGGCCGGTTTGAGGTTACGGTCGATGGGACACTCGTGTACTCCAAGCTGCAGACCGGCCGGCATGTCGAGCCGGGGGAAGTAGTGAAGCTGGTGCGTGCCCACACGGGCCGGAAGGCCTGAGCCATGCCCTCACGTGATCGTGTCTTCTCCGGCGCCCGCCCGACGGGTCGCCAGCACCTGGGCAATTACCTGGGCGCCATCAAGAACTACGTCGCGCTGCAAGCGGACTACGAATGCATCTACTGCATCGTCGACCTGCATGCCCTGACGACGGTGGAAGACACCGTCGGCCTGCGTGACAACACCTACGAGATGGCGCTCGACTGGCTGGCCGCCGGGGTGCGCCCGGACCCGACCATCCTGTTCATTCAGTCGCACGTGCCGCAGCTGACCGAACTGCACACGCTGCTCTCGATGGTCACCCCGCTGGGCAAGCTGACCGACCTGCCGACCTTCAAGGAAAAGGTCCGTCAGCAGCCGCACAACATCAACTACGGCCTGGTGGGCTACCCGGTCCTGATGACGGCCGACATCACGCTCTACCGCGCCCGCTACGTGCCGGTGGGGATCGACCAGGCGCCACATCTGGAGTTCGCTCGCGAGATCGTGCGCTCGTTCAATCATCGCTACGGCCGGGATGTGCTGGTGGAGCCGGAGATGAAGGTCACCGAGGTGCCCAAGGTGCTGGGCATCGACGGCCAGCAGAAGATGGGCAAGAGCCTGAACAACCACATCGAGCTGGCCGCCACGCCGGAGGAGACGAGCAAGCGGGTGATGAGCATGGTCACCGACCCGCAGCGGGCGCGCAAGACCGACCCCGGCAACCCCGATGTGTGCAACGTGTTCTCCTTGCACAAAGTGTTCACCCCTCCGGCCGAGGTGGAGTCCATCAACGTCGAGTGTCGCCGTGCGGGGATTGGCTGCGTCGAGTGCAAGCAGCGATTCGCCGGTCACCTGAACGCCCACCTGGAGCCCTTCCGGGCGCGCCGAGCCGAGATTGGGCGTGAGCCCGACCGGGTGTGGGATGTGCTGAGCGACGGCGCCGGCCGCGCCCGGAGCATCGCCGAAGAGACGATGCGCGACGTGCGGGACGCCGTCGGGCTCCCCTGAGTCGATGCGGCTCGTCCTGCAGCGCGTGCGCCGCGGCCGGGTGACGGTCGGCCAGGAGCAGGTGGCGGCCATCGACCGCGGGCTGGTGATCCTGGCGGGCGTCGGGCAGGGCGATACCGCCGAACATGCCGACTGGCTGGCGGCCAAAGTCGCCGGGCTGCGCGTGTTCGAAGACTCCGAGGGGAAGACCAACCTTTCGATCACCGAGGTTGGCGGGCAGGCGCTGGTCGTCTCGCAGTTCACGTTATACGCCGATGCCACCAAGGGCCGCCGGCCGAGCTTCATCCACGCCGCGCTTCCGGAGATCGCTGAGCCGCTCGTGCGGCGCTTCGCTGAATCGCTGGTGGCGCAAGGCGTCCCGACTCAAACCGGCGTCTTCGGCGCCCACATGCTGGTCGAGATCGAGAACGACGGGCCGGTGACGATCGTGCTCGAGCGCCCCCCGTCGTCGTCTTCCGGAAGTGGCTGAGCCCCGGGTGCGCCTGCCCATGCAGTCTTCGGCTTCTGCGCGCGTCTCAAAATGGCCCGTCTGGCTGGCGCTGGGAATACCGGTGCTGGTGGCGGTCGCCCTGATGGTCCCGCGGATCTGGAGCGCTCAATTCGGGCTCTTCGATGATCGCAACCTCGATCTCCATTGCCCGCCAGACCTGGACTGGTCAGTGGGACTGGAGGCAAGACCTCGGGCAACTCGGAAGATTCCGCCCCGCCTACTGGCTGGCGTTCTCCCTGATCTACCGATGGGCCGGAGAACCACGCCGGCTGGTTCTTTGTGGGAAACCTGCTCCTGCTCGCCGGCACCGCTTTCCTGCTGAGCGTCGTCGTGCTGCGTTTGACGCGCAGGCCATTGGCGGCGGGCATCGCCGGATTGGCGTTCGTCATCGGCGGGCCCGTGATCGAAGCCGCCTACACGCTCTCTAAGCCCGAACTCCTGCAGTGCTTCTTCCTGACGGCCTCGGCCGCCACCGTCGTCTTGTCGTTCCAGCCCCTGCGGGGACAAAGCTCGGTCCGTGCCGGTGGCTTGCTGCGTCAGCCGTATTCATCTTGCCTGGCCGCGCTGACGAAGGAAACGACGGGCTTGCTGCTGGGGATCTCCGTGAGCCTGGGTCGCGATCGCCTGGGCGTCGGATCGCGTGCCGCGGGGCAAGATGGCTGGCTCCAGGCATTCCCGTCCCGCTGGCGCTCGACTGCCTGGCGGCTTGTGCGTTGGGCATCGCTGCCTACATCGGCATTGGAGTCGCATCTCTCCCCGAGGATTCTCAGCGCGGCTGGGCCGCGGGCCAACTTCACCTTCACGTGGGCCACGATCGAGGCCAATGCGAACATCTGGCTTGACCTGATCGTGCGCGACTGGCTACAGCTGCTGCCGCTGGTGGCTGCCGCCGCGTACCTGGTGGTCTCGACGCGGAAGTGTGCTCCACCTCGCCATGATCCTGGGTTCTCTAGTCTGGATGGGGGCATGGTTTGCCCTCTACCTGCCCTACCGGTTTCACCCCCGAGTACTACCTGCTGCCCTTCTCCCTTGGCGCGGCGGTGCTGACGGGTCTGCTGGTCCCGCAGGTGGTCGATGCGGCTCCGGGCAGCAAGTCCGGCGGGATCGCTCTTGGCTGACAGCCTGTGCCGCCCTCGCCGCCGTCCTCTTCCTCCTGACCCTCCCCAACAATCTTTCGAACGCCGGGATCCAGCTCTCGGTCGACAAAGCTAATGCGACCATGCTTGAGTTCGTCGCCGAGAACTCGCCTTCGGACGCGTTGGTGCTTGTCAACATCCGTGCGGATATCGAGTATCTGTGGGCACTAGCTCCGATGCTCCAGAGCGTCTACGGCCGGCCGGATCTCACCGTCGTAGCCGTATCCGACGGAGGGAATCGCTCAAGCTGATGGGCCCCGGCCGATCATTGTCGTGTCGCCAATCATTGAGAATGTCCCGTACCCGTCGGTGAGGTTGGGGATCCCTGAGCAGGCTTCGCGGGGGTGGGAGGCCGACTTGCAGAGCGAGATGGGCGACCGGTTGAAGCTGGAGCGAGAGACCCGATTCGGACTGGATCTGCTCGTGGTCGATGCGCCGCGATTGATCTGTCTTGCCGTCCCTCAGATCGGCTACTGCCAGCGCCCCCACGCGCCCTTTGATACGCGCAGGTTTGCAGCCGGGTGGCGGGTGTATTCGTTGAGCGACCCCGTCGATTGAAGGCGCGCCTCGATCTCCTCACTCAGGAGAGAACACCCTCTCCGGCGTTGTCCAAAGGACCCCATCGAGCTGCACCACATCCGCGCCGGAGCGCAACAGTGCCTCGGCCTGCTCGCGCCGGTAGACCCCGCCGCCGGCGAAGATCGGCACATGCAGCTGCTCCTTGAGTTGCGCGACCGTGTGCAGGGCGAGCGGGAACACTGCCGGTCCGTAGAGACGGCCGTGGACAGGAGCTCCGTGCGGACCAGGGAGCGCGCCGCGCGGCGCGCCAATCGAGACCGCCTGCACACCGGCCTCGGCGGCGGCCACGAAGACTGAGACCGCCGTCCCCAAGGGAAGATGGGCGATGAGCGGAAGTTCGCCGGCGCACGCCGCCACCACCGCTGCCGCCTGGGGCGCATCGACCTCGCCTAGCCCGATCTCCAGCCCGGCGACCTCGTCAACCGACTCGAGCCAGCGGGTCGCTTCCCGTGCATCCTCGGTGCCTTGAACGAGCAGGTGGACGATGACCGGGCAAGGCAGGACGGCCCAGTGATGCCGCTCGCGTCGAACCGCGGCACGAAGCCCGGGATTCGGATGGCCGGTGTGCAGCAGGAAACCACCGGGGTAGGGCAGCAGCCTCGGCCCGTTGGCTACGGCGCGCGGCTGCAGGCTGAGAGGAGGCGTGATGTAGGCGCCGAGCCCGGCGAAGTCGGTGGCCTGGCGCGCCGCGCCGTCGCAGCCGAGGAAACCGGCGGCGTTGGTGAAAGGCGTCCGAATGACCAGGTCGCGCTTGCCGGCCGAGAGGGTCAGTGTCGTCCTGGGGGCCGCGCCCGAGGGAGAGTCCGGCGGAACCGGCGGGTCGCCGCGCGCCTCGGTGGTCATCGAACCAGATCCTCGAGGGGGAACACGGGCCCCTCGGTGCACGCGCAGCGAGCGGCATGACCTCGGCCGACCGCGCAGACGCCGCAGACGCCCGTGCCGCAAGGCATCGGCATGACGACCATGATCTCGGCCACTCGCGCCGCCCGGGCAGCTTGCAGACTGGGAGCGACGAGTTCTGCATGCTCGAGCCATTCCGCTGTGACTGCCAGGCAAGCGTAGTCCGCCCACTCCAGGGCCGAGTCGAGATCCGGGGATACCTCTACCTGCGGGGGAAGGGTGGGAACGGGAGAGTCGGCGTACATTGCCAGGCCGACGCCGCGTTCGACCCCCAAGTTCAGCACGGGCAGGAGCACTTCAGGGCTGGCCCCGAACGCGGCCAGCAGCCACCGTCGGCGCGCAGCAGGCAGGCGGAAGCCTCGGCCGACCGGTCCCAGCAGGTCGAGGTGTTCGCCCGGCTGCCACGTGGCGCCTTCGGGGATCAAGGCGCTGAGGCCGTCGGCATGGAGAGCAAAGGGCAGGAGAGGTTGCCGGAATGGATCGTCGGTGTCCGGCCGGCAGCCGAGCACGGCCTGGCCAGGGGCAGGGATCGCGGCTGGGGGTAGCAGCAAACGCACGCCCGGCCGGCCTAATGGGCTGAGGATCAGGGACTCGATCCGGGCAAGCGTCCGACGCATGGCCGGATGCTAGCATGCGTCAGCAGCCGGTGGAAGGCCGGGCAATGTCAGCCCGGCGTCGGCGAATGGCAGGAAGGGGATGGTAGAATCGGCATGGCTCCATCCTCATTCCGTGGTGGACAATCCAGGAGGATTGCATGAACGTCGCTGATTTGCTCCGTGCGGCATCCAGCCTAGCTTGGGTGCTGGCATTCTTGGTCATTGGCCTGGCGGTGTTCCGGGCGTCCCGCAACCAACCTTTCAAGGCCGCCGGGACGCTGGTCGCCGTCGGTGTTGTTGCGGCGCTTGTCCTGACCGGCGTGAGCGCCGGCCTGGTCTTCATCCAGCCTGAGGACCGCGGCGTGGTGATCTCGGCCGTCGCTCCGGAAGGCTACCGTCTGGAAGCGCTCCAGCCGGGCCTGCACTGGATCATTCCCTTCGCCGAGAACGTGGTCCGCTACCCGATCTCCCGGCAGACCTATACGATGTCCATTGCTCCTTCGGAGGGACAGGTTGCTGGGGATGACTCGGTTGACACGCGAACCTCCGACGGCCAGCAGGTCAAGATCGACGCCTCGGTCATCTACTCGATCAAGCCGAGCGAGGTCGTCAACGTGCACATCGACTGGCAAGACCGCTACTCAGCCGACCTGGTGCGGCCGCTCACGCGGGGCATCATCCGTGACGGAGCGGCCCAGTACACGGCCGAGCAGATCGTCACCGAGAAGCGCGCCGACATGATCAACGGCATCACGGACACACTTCGGGCGAAGCTCGAGGTCGAACGGCCTGGTGCTGGATGAGTTCATCCTGCGCAACATCACCTTCTCACCGGAGTTCGCCGCTTCGATCGAGCAGAAGCAGATCGCCGAGCAGCAGGCCAAGCAGTCGGCTTTCGTCGTCGAGCAGCGCAGGCAGGAAGCCGAGCAGGCGCGCCAGACGGCCCAGGGCGCGGCCGACGCCCGCGTCATCGCCTCCAAGGGCGATGCCGAGGCGCGGCTGATCAATGCCCAGGCCGAGGCCAAGGCGCTCGAGCTGATCGCCGCCGCCCTGGCCGGGAACCCTGACTTGATCACATACCAGTACGTCCAGAAGCTTGGCCCCGGCATCCAGGTGATGCTGGTCCCGAATGACAACCCGTTCCTGCTGCCGCTCCCAAGCCTGACCCCTGGCGTGCAGCCCTAACCTCACGAGTCGGAATGAAGAAGCCTCCCGCCACCGGCGGGAGGCTTTCGTTTTGGATGGTTTCGCGAGTACTCGCTCAGCGGGCGAGCGCGACCGCCAGAGCAACCAGGACACCGAGGGCGACAATCAGGACGGCTAGCAGCGCAAGGACGAGTGCCGTCCGTGCCTGATCGCTCGGTGAGACTCCAGCGCCCGAGGGCAATCCGCCAGCTCCGATACGGTTCCACCCGACGCGCCCTCGTCTGCCGCAAGCAGTTCGGCAGGCTCGCGGACGTACAGCTCGGTGTAGCCGCAGGCGCCGCACGTCCAGGCATCGAGAGGGAAGCTTCGGGGAAGCTTCAACCATCCGCCCAGGGCGCGCGTTCCGCGGTGCAGAGAGAGCGATTGTGTCCCAGAATTGGACCGGTCAACCACCTGAACGTTCCGGATGATCCGGACCGAGCCGCACTTCGGGCAGGTCGACTTGGACTTCATCGCAGGCACCTCCGCAACGCGAGGGGAGACGGCGCGAACGCTCCCGCGGCGTTCATCCCAGCCGCGCCGCCAGCAAGGGAACCAACATCTCGTCGGCCGTCAGGCTGCCATGTCGGCCGAGCAGCGTGTCGGGCCTGCCTGACCACCATAGGTAGGCGGGGCCGTGGGCAATCAGCACAACGTCGCCCAGCCTGGAGGCGGCCTGGAGGCACGGAGTTCCGGGGCCGAACAGACCGGCGCTCAGCGCATGGTCCGACTCGAGGCGTGTGAAAGCGCCCGGCCAGGAGCGGCCGATGTACTCGTCGACCGCCGCTGCCTGTCCTGGCCTCAAGTACAGGTAGGGCAGTCGGGCCTCTCCCGTGGGCGAGAGATGCAGCCGGCGGGCGAGCCCGGCGTGCTGCGCGAGTTGGAAGTGTGGCTGGATCGCCGTCGCGACCTGGCCGTGATCGGCGAGCAGGAGCAGCAGCACCTCGCGCCCCACGCGTCGGTCGAGGGGCTGGACGAACAAGTCCACCATCGCCCGGACGAAGAACTCATACTCGGCCCGCACCAGATCCGAGTCCGGGCCGTAGACATGCGACAGAGCGTCGACGCCGCTGTAGTATGCCCAGGTAAACCGCCGGCCGGGGGGTGGGCTCTCGACCAACTGGCGCAGGCTGTGCCACAGGTCGGCGGGGGAGCCGAAGCCGTGCAGCGCGGCGTCGGCATAGTGCATGCGCGACAGGCCCGAGTTGCGGATCGAGTTGCCGACAAAGGCGTGGGCCTCGATCCCGGCCTGTGTCAGGCGAGTGCCCAGCGTCGGGAAGGGAAGGAGTGTCCGCGGATGCACGCCGGCACGCTCGAGCAGGCCGCGCTCGATTCTCAAAGGCCGCCGGCGCAAGAGTGATCATGTTGGTGATCAGTCCGTACTCACGCAGCAGCAGCTCGTAGCCCAGGATGCCATGCTCGGCCGGGCTTCGTCCGGTCCACAGCGTCGTTAATGCGGATGCGGTCGTGGAGGGAACGACGGAGGTGAGCGGGGCAAGCAGGCCGTCGGCGACCAGCGGTTGGAGTGCGCGCCCCGGGCCTTCGAGCCAATTCGTGAAGCGGGCGAAGGAGAGCGCGTCCAGGAGACAGACCACGATCTGCCGCGCGTCGGTGGCCATCGGATCAAGCGCCTCGAGCGCCAGCGGCGGGTGCGGGCCGGGCGGCAGGCCGAGCCAGCGGTCGATGCTCGCGGCAAGGTTGAGGATCGAAAGGCCGGAATAGTGCGGGTGGAGCGCATCCGCGCCCAGGTCGAGATCGGGCAGGCGCTGGGACCGCAGGACGGGCAAGATGGCCGTGGTCAGGTCGGGCACGGCGGGGACTATACGCCGGTGGGAAGCGCCTGTCCAGCCGACGTGCATCCTGTCCAGGACCGGTGGAGAATGCCGGGACCCTGCCGGGGCTGGCGTTCGCCAAAGCGCGTGTGTCACAGACCGGCCCTTCCATGCGTTTCAGCTGCAGGTACGCCAATCGATGTTGGGGCGCCTGTGCCTGGTACGAAACGTGCACCGGGATCATGAGTTGGCTTGTGGCCGGTGCGTGACGGCCGACACCGTCCAGCGCACATGACGCAGAGTATGCAGCCCGCGCCGGAGGGGACATGCGAGCCAAGACCGTGCTGATCGTCGACGACGAGATGAGCAACACTCAGCTGTTTGGGATGATGCTTGAGCTGGAGGGCTACCGGCCGGTGGCGGCCTTCGACGCGCGTACGGCGCTCGAGGCGCTGCGGGGGGAGCGGCCGGATGTGATGATCGTCGATGTGATGCTGCCCGGCATCTCGGGGCTGGAATTGTGCCAGAAGGTGCGGGGCGAGTTGGGGATGGCCGATCTGCCGATCATCGTCGTCTCGGCCAAGTCGCAGCTGGCCGATGTCCAGGCCGGGCTTCAGGCCGGCGCCAACTACTACCTGACCAAGCCGGTGACCAAGATCGAGCTGTTGAGCGCCGTCCGTCAGGCGATGGGGGAGAAGATCTAGCTGTCAGCTAGAAGCTATCAGCTATCAGCTGTCAGCTTTCAGCTCCTAGCTCCTAGCTTGTAGGTACCGAAGCGCGGTAGGGTAGTTGGAGGCAACTGGCAGATAGCATCTGGCGGCTATTTGCCCGCCAGCAGGTTCATACCCATCACTAGTCGTCATTCCTCAAATCGCCCATCACGAGTAGCCGACAGCATTTCGCGGATTGCCAATCGCTACCCACCCCCGGTTGCTAGTTGCTAGTTGCCAGCTGCTGGTTGCTGAACGCTGATCGCTAGCAGCTAGTTGCCCACCGCCTCCCCCACCTTCTCTGTCAATTCGGCCAGCGGCACGTACATCGTTCGGTTCGGGTTGTCCGGCGCACCGTAGTCCTGCAGCCAGGCAATGCGGCCGTCGGCGCCGACCAGGATGAACGTATGCCCCGGCTCGCCGGTGCCCACCGCCCACTGCAGGACTTGATACGCGGTTGAGACCGAATGATCCGCGTCGGACAACATCGGGACGGCCGTGATGCCCAGCTCCTGTGCTGCGGCTGACTGCTCTTCGAGGGTGTCGAAGGCTATGCTCACAACGGGAACGCCAAGTGCCTGGTACGCCGGATCGGTTTGCAGGTCGACCACCTGCTGTAGACAAGGCGCTCAACCGACCGCCATGTGGAAGAGGAGCAGGACCGGCCGACCCCGATAGTCCGAAAGGCCGACCTGTTCGCCGGAAGTCGAGGGAAGCTCGAAGTCCGGAGCGGCATCACCAACGGCCAAGCCGTCTTTCCCAGCAGCGCAGCCACCGAGCAGAAAGCCACTTAGTAGTGCAGCCAGGGCTAGCGAAAGCCCCGGACGCGCCGGAATACTAGCCTGTGTGTACACTTCCCACCTCGACCGGCACCCACCGCAAGGCGTGTCGGATGTCAACCCAGTCTACCCCGATTGATTGGCGTAGGTCTTAAGCGTCGGTGAGGAAAACCGGCAGCAGCCGGACGGATCGGCAGCGCGCGGCCTGATGTGGGATAAGTCACCGCTGCCCAGGCAAGGGGACCGCGGCTGCGGAGCTTTCGTCTCGGCGCACTCTCACCCGGCTGAAGCCTGGGTTGCTGCACGGCCAGTCAATCTGGCAGCGGCCGCGGCAGGCTGAGCTGCCCCGCAAGGCGGGATCAATCCGGACTGCCAACGGTCTTGCTGGCTCCCGCCCGCAGATGGCTGAGTATTGACCGCAGACCGCAAGTTGCCAGGCGCTAGCTGCTGGTACCTACTCCCCGATCCACATCCCCGCGTGTTGCGGGACGCCGATGGCTGCCGGCAGGTAGCCGCCCACTGAGGAATCCCAGACCATGTACGACGGGCCGCTGTGGCTGAGGAAGATGGCCGGCGAATCATCCAGCAGCCGCTGCTCGGCCTGCCGGTACAGATCGAGCCGTGTGGCCGTGTCGGTCTCCACGCGTGCCGCCTCCACCAGCGCGTCGAACTCGGGGCTGGAATAGCGCGCGTGGTTTTGCGCCGATCCGGTATGGAAAAGTGCTTCGAGGAAGTTCTCCGGGTCCGGGTAGTCGGCACACCAGCCCTCGAAGACGATCTGGCCGTAGTCGCCGGCGTCCAGTCGCGTGTAGTAGTCCTGCCAGTCGATGCCCTCGAGCTGGATCTCGACCCCTAGCTCGCGCTCCCAGGTGTCGGCCAGGAAGGCCACCGTTCCCGACGCCCACCCGCCGGAGGTCGCCACCGTCCACACGATCTCGGGCAGCCCTCCCGGGCCGTAGCTCGACTCGGCCAGCAGCGCCTGCGCCGCCTCAGGATCGAAGGATGGCGACACGAGCGCCGCGCCGTAGCCGGGCATACCCGGCGGCAGCAGGCCACGGGCGGCCCGCTCTTCGCCGTTGGTCAGCGCCTCGACGTAGCGCTCGCGGTCGACGGCCAGGGCGAAGGCCTGGCGCACCTTTGGGTCATCGAAGGGCGGCTCGGCCGTGTTCAGGGTGATGTAGTGGGTGCACATCGACGGCTCGGCCATCAGGGTGCCGTACAGCCCGTCGCCCGGATCTTCGACCCGGCTCATCTGATCGCGCGTCACCCAGGCCTGATCGACTTCGCCCTGCTCGTACAACTGCTGTGTGTTTCCGGCGTACATCAGGTAGCGGATGTGTTCTATGGCCGGCGCCCCGCCGTAGAACCACGGATTTGAACTCGAGCAGCAGCACCTGGTCGCGGAGGTGTTGCAGGACGCGGAACGGACCGGTGCCGTTGGGGTGCTGTTCCCAGTCGGGGAAGCCGACGTTGTCTCGATCGACGATCCACGAAACCGGGTAGGCAAGCTTGTACAGGAATGTCGGGCGGGGCGTCTCAAGCGTCACCCGCAGCGTCCGCTCGTCGACAACCTCGACGCCGGGGATCGAGGACGCCTGCCCTGCATGGAAGGCAGTCAACCCGGCGATATCGCCCATGTAGGTCATCACCGTCGGCGAGGCGAGATCCGGAGAGGCGGCGCGCTCCCACGAGAAGATCACATCTTCGGCCGTCACCGGCCGGCCGTTGTGGAAACGCGCCTGCGGGTTGAGGAAGAAGGTGTAGACCGCGCCGTCGGGGCTGACCTCCCAGCGTTCGGCAAGCGCCGGGCGGACCCGAAGGCTGGGGTCGAGGACGACCAACCCGCGGAACAGGTCGCCGATCGCGCCGGAAGGCCCGACGTGTGTCAGGGCGGGATCGAGCTCCTCCGCCTCGCCGGCATCGAGTGACAAGGTCGTGGTGCGATCGACTTCGATGGGATCGGTCGGCTCGATGCGCAGGCTGCGGACCGAAGCCGTGAACGCCGCGTAGGAAGACTCGGCTGCAGACTGCGGCGCGGCGTAGAGCAGGTGCAGGGTGACCTCAGGATCGACGTAGGTTGCGACGGCCCAGGTTGACGAGTCTGCGCCCCGGCCGCGGCGCAGGTAGCCGGCCTCGCCGCTGTCGAATTCCACGACACCCTCGTCGTCTGCCTCCGCGCTTGATCCCAGCCAGGTGCGAACCGCTTGCAGGTTCTCGTCCTGCGCATCGGCGTTGAGGGCGGGTGTACCGGCGGTGATCAGGATGCTCTGCGTGCCGTCGGGCGACGTGATCTCCGCCAGAGCGATCCCGGCGATGTCTTCGCTGACGAGCCAGCCGACGGGCGGCTCGAGCGAGACGGGCATCTCGGTGTGGTAGTAGCGAACAGGATACGCCGCACCCGGCGGGGGAAGCGGCGCCTCGGCCGCGGCGGTGGGTGCGAGGGCCGGCGCCAGCGGACCGCAGGCGGCAAGGATCGAGACGGTGAGCACGAGCGGGATGACTAGCGGCAAGTTACGCATGGCCGTCGCCTCCCGCCGGCGGCTGCCGTCGTCGGCGTCGCAAGAGGACCACAATGATGACCGCCACCATGACGGCCGTGACGAGGAGCCCGAGGCAGATGCCGATGGCAGCCGAGAGGGCGGTCGTTCGCCACCACGACTTCTCCGACGCTCCCGACGGCTGCGGTTGAGGAGGCGGCTGATAGGGGACAGGCGTGGCGGTGATCGCCAGCGGCGGCCCGGCCAGCGGCTGATAAGTCGGCATGACGGTCGGGGTGGATCCGGCGTCGGACGACTCGGCGGGAAGCGGCGGGGCGCCGATCCATTTGCGCCAGGCGCGGTCGAGGCCGTCCGTGTCGAAGCCGTACACCTCAGCCAGGGCGGCATCCGGACGAGACCCGGCCTGTGCCGCGTCGAGCAGGGCGAGCAGGCGTTCGCGGCCGTGCGCCTCGAGCAAGTAAGTCACCAGGCTGTAGGACTGAGCGTAGGCCAGCGACGCCCCACCCGGGTCTTCGGTGAACCCGTCGCTCAGAGCGCGCACCGGGTAAAACGTGTCGTCCTGCAACGCTTGATCGAGCAGCCGCTGCGATTCGGCGTCCAGCCCGCCCTCGGCGACCATCGCCAGGCCTTCGCTGAGCCAGGTGGGCAGCCGGCTGTAGCAGGCGCTGACCAGGTTGCCGACGATGACGTGCGCCAACTCGTGCTCGACGGCGTTGAGACCCCACTCGAGATCGCTCTCGCCGATGCCGAGGATGATCGTGCGGTGCTCGGCGAAGGCCATCCCGCCTGTCCACTGAGGCTCAAACAGGATGGCGTCGCGCATCGCCGCGGTGCTGTCGTAGATATACAAATGGACCGGATCGTCGGGCAGCGGACCGAGCTCATCCCGCAGGCGGGATGCGCCGGCGACCGCCGCGTCGAGTAGCTGGCGGGCCATAGCGGGCGGAGCGTTGTACGTGTGGAGCGACAGGTTGCCTTCAGTCAAAGTCTGCCAGGCGTGCACGTCGTCGAGCCAGGTGAGCGTCTCGGTCGTCGTGCGCAGCTCCTCGCCCGTCGAGTTCGACCAGGTGCCAGCGCCACCACAGGCGTGCGCCGGGCGGCAGCGATCCGGTCTGACGCATGTCCCAGGTCCACTGCACGTCGATCGCCCCCGCCGGCTCATAGTCTTCCGGTTCGGCGCGGTTGATGTCGGTGGCGCATGAGGCGGTTTCGAGGCCGTACTCCACCTCGGCCGTGACGATCGGGTCGGTGCTCGTCGCCTGGAGGGTGAAGTCGATGGAGTCCGGAAAGTGCATAACGGCCTGCGCATCCGCCACGCGAATCGAAGGGCGCGGGGCGGCGGCAAGCGACAGGGCGGGGAGCAGGAGGAGCAACGGCAGCAGGCGACGGGTCATACGAGCCCTCCGGGAGGCGACAAGTGTATCACCCGGTCCGAGGGTCCCTTCAACTCCCGCGAGGACGGGTCCGCAAACGGAGCCATGCTGTGCTCCTTTGATGAACCACCATGGCCCGGATCGAAGGCATGAAAGTTGGGTCCGACGTGTCACCGAAGCCGAACCCGGTACTCGGGCCGTCGCCGCGGCGCCGGTGATTGCGATAGGATGACGATTCAGGGGATAGAGGCGCTGCGCCTGGCGATCAGTCCTCTGGTTGGCTCGACGCTCGGCCAACGCAAGCGCAGGGCGGGGAGGCATCGCCTCCCCGCCCTGCGCGCTCCGACCGGGCCTGCCTGTCACCCACTTGCCCAGAAGAGGATTGCCCGCGCCCTTGCGTGATACCGCCGCACGGGAATCTCCCAGGTGCAGCTCGCCTTCTAGGCCAGGTTTGCCATCGTCAGCTTGTTCAGCCGCTCGACGTGCGCCGGGTCATAGCCGTCGCCGAACTTGGTCTTCGGCAGCGCCGCCTTCTTCTTCATCAACGCAGCGTAGTCGTCGTCCTCGACCATCGCCACGCAGCGGCCGATGCTGCTCTCACCGTCGACGAAGCGCCACGGGAAGAAGCCGACGGTCGCACGCCGGTTGACCAGCAGGTCGAGATCGCCGCCCAGGCACTCGGCGTGGATGATTCCGAACGGAAACATCTCCAGGTGCATCAGTTGGTACTTGCTGTCGTCGAAGTAGTCCGCCAGCGGCTTTCCGAACTTCTTCTGGAACACCTTGTCCGCCTGGCGCGCCTGGCGCGGCATCCAGTCGCGGATGATCGTGTTCATCGGGTGATCGGCGCTGCCGCAATCGACGCCGATCCAGCGCAGCTTCTTCGATTTGGCCCACTCGGCGAACTCGCGGTCCGGGCCGGGGTGCTTCACCATGTAGCGGATCTCATCGGCACCGGGCTGGTCCCACCCGAAATGGTGGTAGCCGGTGTGGATGATCAGGATGTCCCCCTGCTTCACCTGCACCCGCTCCTCAACCATCTTCGAAGTGTAGACGTCGTAGTCGCCGCACACGTCGGACAGGTCGACGACGGCCGCCTCGTGCACCAGGAAATCCATGTCCAGGCTGGCGATGTCCTTGCCCGGCGTATGGAAGTGGATCTCGCCGTCCAGGTGCGTCCCCAGGTGGTTCGAGTGCGTCACCACCTGGCCGTTGGCGCCGTTGGGCGCCAGGCGCTTGAAGTACTTGACCTGCAGCGGCTCGTACGTCGGCCACGGCGGCGTGGCGATCCCGAGTGGGATGGTCAGATCGAGCAGCTTCATCCGGACCTCCTGCTTCCTGTGTGATGAACCGAATGCTCCGGCACTGCAGCGCGGGCTAAGCCGGCTCGAACATCAACCCGTACACATGCTCGTCATGCACCTTGCGGACGGGCGCCCAGGTGGGCTTCATCTTCATCCCGAGCTTGAGGCCGGCGATGTCGTCGGCCTTGATCCGCCCCATGGCCTTGATGCCGTTCTCGAACTCCCCGATGCCGATGATCAGAAAACGCTCGTCGAATCCCCAGGGCAGGTTGAAGATCTGGGTGAAGGTGACCAGCTTGACCTGGCCCGCCGGGTGCAGTTCTTCGAACTCACGCGCCTTGCACTCCAGGCAGCGGTCATGGAACGGGTAGTGGATCTTGCCGCACTTCTTGCACTTGAAGGCGACGATCGGAATCTCTTTCATGCCTCTACCCTCTTGAGCACGAAGGCGATGACATTGTTGCCGAAGCCCCCGAAGTTGACCGTCAGGCCGACCGTGGCGTCCTTGACCTGGCGATTCTCTGGCAGCTCATGGCGCAGTTGCCAGACGATATCCACGATCTGGGCCACTCCGGTCGCGCCGACGGGATGGCCGCGCGCTTTCAACCCGCCCGAGAGGTTGATCGGGATCTGCCCGCCGAGGCGGGTCTTGCCGGCGACGGCCGCTTTGCCGCCTTCGCCCTTCTTGAAGAAGCCCACGTGTTCGCTTTCGGCGATCTCGAGGATGGTGAAGGCGTCATGCAGTTCGGCCACGCTGACGTCGGACGGCTTGAGCTTGGCCATGGCGAAGGCCTTCTGCGCCGCCAGGCTGACGGCCTTGAGGTCGGTGGGATCGTCGCGCTCGGCCAGCGTGTGGGTATCCGTGGCCTGGCCGAAGCCGGCGACGAGGACATACGGTTTGCCGCGCTTCTTGGCCATCTCCACGGGGCACAGCACCAGGGCCGCGGCGCCATCGCTCACCGGACACAGGTCGTAGAGGTGGAGCGGGTCGGCGGAGACGGGATTGTTGACGACGGCATGCGGGCTGTCAAAGATGCCTTCCCGATCGAGGGCCATCTCGACGTGGGCGTAGGGGTTGCGCGTGCCCATCTCCTGGTTCTTGAGGGAGATTGCCAGCAGGTGCTCGCGGGTCACGCCGTACTTCTCCATGTACAGCCGGGTGAACATCCCGGCCATCCCGGGCAGGGTGATGCCGTAGGGGTACTCCGCCTGCGGGTGGGTCATGGTGGCGACGAAGTCGGTGGCGCGCCAGCCGGTGACCTCCCGCATCTTCTCCCCGCCGGCCACGAGAACGATGTCGTAGTAGCCGGAGGCGATCGCCAGCAGGCCGTTCTTGACCGCCGAGGCGCCGGAGGCGGGACCGTTCTCGATGGTCTCGGCGGCTGCAGGCAGGAGGCTCAGGCGATCCACCAGCGAGCTGGCAATGGAGGCCTGGTGCTGCAGCATGCCGCCGCCCATGTTGGCGACGTAGACCGCATCGACCGTCTCGTTGCCCAGGCCGGCATCGTCCAGCGCCTTCAGGGAGGCGGCGGCCAGCATGTCCATCAGGCTGTCTTCATCGCGCCGGCCAAAGGGGATCATGCCGACGCCGAGAATGGCGACGTCTCTCATGGCCTCACCTGCCCTTCAGCCCGGCGATACGCTCGCGGATGGTGTCGTCGTCGGCGAACTTGATTTCGGCCATGGCCTCGTCCAACAAGGCCTTGGGCACCGGGCGGTCCCCCACCACCAGTCGCGGCTTGGCCTTGAGGTAGATCTCGCGCGTCAGGCGGTAGGAGTCACCGCCCCCCAGTTCGTGCGGGATCTTGGTCGGTTCGAGCGGGTATTCGACCATCCAGCGCCGGAAGCCGATCGGACTCTCGGCCACGATCAGGATCTCGTCCTGACCCGATATAGTCAATGTGGTACTCCATCTTGGCGGCGAACAGGTGGGAGCCGATGCGCAGGCCGCGGTCGATGGCCAGCGTGTGGTAGCTCATGCCAACTTTCTCAGTCTCCAACCGCCCATTGACGATCCCCACCAGGAAGCCGTCCACCTGCCCCAGCAGGCAGTATTCGCTCTTGACCCGGTAGCGGTACCAGGCCAGCAGTTCTCCATACAGCCGGGCGCTGACGATATCGTAGTAGTCGCGCTCGATGAACAGACAGGGGTGAACCGATTTGAGGATCGCCGGAACGTCCTCGCGTTCCGCCTGACGTATGACCATCCGCTTGCCGTTGGCCAGCGTGATGACCTTGGGCGGGTAAGGCGGCATGGGGATCTGCGGCGGCCGCAAGACCATTTCGAGTTCCATGTCCACGGGCATAGCGTTTCCTCCTATCGGAAGATTTGGATGGACGGTACGGCGCGCGCCACAAGGCACCGCGCCGAAATGTGATCACGCGGGCAGCGCCTGGCCGGATATCCTCTTGTTATGCTCATTCGGCCACCCGACATCTGCCGGGTTGCGGAATCATCCTGCCGTTCAGCCTTCTCTCGGAGGGGCTGCGGGACATCCCGATCCTATCGGCCCGCCTGCCCAGGGTCCTGCCGCTCGCCACCATCACTTCACAACCCCGGCGTCCAGCATGGCCAGATAGACCTTCTCGGCCGTGAACGGCGGTCCTTCGAGCCGGACCCCCACCGCGTCATAGATGGCATTCGCAATGGCCGGGATGGTGGGCACCATCGAATGCTCGCCGATGCCCCGCGCTCCCCACGGCCCATCGTCCTGCGCCACCTCGACAATGAAGGACCGCAGGTCCATGGGGGCGTCGGCCGACGTGGCGATGCGGTAGTCGACGAAGCTGGGGCTCCGCACCACGCCGTCCTTCAGGTTCAGGCTCTCAAACAGGGCCGAGCTCATGCCCTGAACGAAACCGCCTTCCATCTGCGCTTCGACCTGTCCCGGGTTGATGGCTTTGCCGACGTCGAAGGCCGAGACCCCTCGGAGGATCTCGATCCGGCCGGTGTTCAGGTCGACTTCCAATTCGACCGCTTGGGCTCCGGTGGTGTAGTGCACGACGGCGCGTTCGCCCTGCCCGGTTTCTGGATCCAGACCGGTGACGTACGTGGGCATGAAGTTGCCACGCCCGATGACCGGTCCGCCCCTCCAGCCCTGGTCATTCGGCTTGGGAAGGCCGTAGATGGCGAGGCCCTTGAGCGGGATCTCCTTCTCGCTCTTGTAGGAGACCACGACGCCCTGGACGATCTCCAGATCTTCGGGTGTCTCTTCCCAGGCCTCGGCCACCGTTCCAAGAATCTGACGCTTGGCATCTTTCGCGGCGTTCACGATGGCATTGCCCATACTCCAGGTGAGGCGGCTGGCGACGGTCTGCCATTCGTAAGGGCTGTAGCGCGTATCGATCGGCGTGGCGATGCGGACGAACTCGTACGGGACGCCCAGAGCGGCGGCGGCCATCTGGGCAGCCACGGTGAAGACTCCCTGCCCGATTTCCTGGCCCCCGACACCAACCGTGACCGTGCCGTCCTCGGCCAGCTCGACCCAGGCGCTGGAGCCCGCATTGGGAGGCATGGCCGGCGCCTTCCACATCAGGGCCAGCCCCTTGCCGCGCCGCTTGTTGGGGGCGCTGGGCGGAGCCTTCTTTCCCCACCCGATGGCCTCGGCGGTTTTCTCGATGCAGACGGGCAGCCCGGTCGGATGCATCTTGCTCCCGGTCACCAGCGTGCTGCCGGTCTTCAGGCAGTTGAGCCTGCGGAACTCAACCACATCCATCCCGACCTGAAGGGCAAGCTCGTCGATGCACTGCTCCAATCCGGCGTGCATCTCGGGCATGCCGAAGCCGCGCATCGGCCCGCCGACCGGATGGTTGGTGTAGACGCAGTAGCTGTCGGTCTTGATGTTGGGCACTTCGTACGGGCCGCTGCTGCTGTAGCCGGCGGCGCGTGTGACATTGACGCCGTATTCCGTGTAGGCTCCCCCGTCCCAGTAGAAGACGTTCTCCATGGCCAGGAGCCGGCCCTTGGCATCGCAGCCCATCTTGAAGTAGGCGACCAGTCCCTGGCGCACAAACGCCGTGTAGAACTCCTCTTCACGCGTCAGCAGCAGCTTCACCGGTCGTCCGTGCGCCTTCGTGGCGATGGCCACCACCAGGGCCTCCATGCTGACCCCGGCCTTGCTTCCAAACCCGCCGCCCACCAGCGGCGCGATCACACGCATCCGGCTCTGGGAGATCCCCATCGACTGGGCAATGAGATTGCGCTGGGCGAACGGCGACTGGGAACTGCCCCACAGCGTGATCTCCCCGGACTCTTCCACCTGGGCCACGGCGACATGCGGCTCGATGGGCACGTGTTGAATGTGGGGAATCCGGTACTTGCGCTCGACCGTGGCCGCGCATTGGCTCCATGCGCTGTCGACATCGCCCTTGCGGATCTTGAAGTGATTGGAGATGTTCGTCCCCGGCTTGGGGAAGATAAAGTTGGCGACCGGATACTTGCCCAGCTCGGGGTGAAGCAGCGCCGCGTTGGGGTAAGTTCCCAGTTCAGGGTCCAGGACCGGCTCGAGCACTTCGTACTCCACGTCGATCAGGTCGAGGGCCTTCTGGGCGATCTCCGGACTGGTGGCGGCCACCCCCGCTACCGGATCGCCGATGTAGCGCACGCGGTCGCGGCAGAAGATGTACCGGTCCTGAAGATACAACCCGATATGAAGGGGGAAATCCTCGCCGGTGACGACGGCCTTCACACCGGGCAGGGCGCGGGCGCGGGCCGTGTCGATCTTCCGGATGAGAGCGTGCGGATGGGGGCTGCGCTTGATACGGGCGTGCAGCAGCGAATCCCCGAACTGGATGTCATCCGCAAACACCGCCGCGCCGGTCACCTTCGGACGGGCGTCGATGCGGGGCGCATTCTCACCGATAGGGCTGGCCGTGGGTTGCGAGCCGACGCTCTTCATCCATCTTCTCCCGTCTGGCCACACGGATCCGGCTGGGCCGATCCTGCGTCAGCTGGCGGCTGACTGCATTCTGGCCGCTTCCTTGACGCTTTCGACGATGCGCACGTATCCCGTACAGCGACACAGGTTCCCGACCAGCGCCTCGCGGATCTCATCCTCCCCCGGATCCGGATTGCGCTGCAGCAGTGCGTGCGCGGAGATCAGGATGCCCGGCGTGCAGAACCCGCACTGCACGCCCCCATGGCTGAGGATCATCTCCTGGACGGGGGCCAGCCGTTCGTCGCTGGCCAACCCCTCCACGGTGACGATCCGGGCTCCGTCACATTCGACCGCCAGGACCATGCAGCTGTTGACCGGTTCCCCGTTCAGCAGCACGGTGCACGCGCCACACTCGCCGGCCGAGCAGCCGTTCTTGGTGCCGGTCAGTGCCAGCTTCTCGCGCAGCATGCGCATGAGCGTCATGTTGGCGGGGACGGCCACCTGTTCCGGCTCATCGTTGATGGTGACGTGGATCTCGTGAAGTGTCATCGGTCCCTCGAAGGCTGGTTGCCTTTCGGCCCGCGTTCTCTTGAGAACCCGCATGTCAGCCGGATAGCCGCTTCCAGACCTGCCCCAGCGCGGTGGCGGACAGGTTGCGCACCATCAGCCTGCGGTAGCGCGCGCTGCCGCGCACGTCGTCGATCGGGGAGCAGGCGCCGGCTGCCAGCTCGGCCGCTTCACGCAGCGACTCGGGCGTGATCGGATGGCTGGCCAGATGCCGTTCCGCTTCCACGGGCACGAGAGGCACCGGGGCGACCGAAGCCAGGGCCAGGCGAAAGCGGAAGCCGGACGGGCAACCCGAGTCCGGGTGACCCAGAGCCGTCACGCCGACGATGGACAGGTCGCTCAACTGGTTGCGTCCCAGTTTGAGATACACCCCGGCACAACCCTTGGGGGGGAGGGGAAGCTGGATGGCTGTGACGACGTCCCCGGGTTCGAGCTTGGTCTTGCCAGGGCCGAGGAAGAAGGATGCCAGCGGCTCGTGGCGCGGGCCGCGCACGCCGTGGATGTGAAGCACACCGTCCAGGACCAGGCAGGCGCCGATCGAGTCCCCGGCGGGAGAGGCGTTGCAGATGTTGCCGACCACCGTCGCCCGCGTGCGCAGCGCATAGCTGGCGACGGAGCGGCAGGCCTCGGCCAGCAAGGGGTAATGCGCGCGCACCTCGGCCGAGGCGATCACCCGATTCATGCTGACGGCGGCACCGAGCGTGAGGCCGGCCTTCGGGTCGAAGCGCAAATCACTCGTCCCGTCCAGCCCCTTTACATCCACCAGGAAGCGGGGGGCCAGGAATCCATCCCGCATGCGAACCAGGACATCGGTGCCTCCCATGAACGCCCGGGCTTCTCCCGGATGGCGGGAGAGGAACTCGCTGGCTTCGGCCAGCGTCCGGGGCCGCAGGTAGTCGAACTCAGGCAGCGTCGGATGGGTGTTCATGGTCCTGCCATCTTCCTTCCCGGCGTGAGCCCGCGGCCCCTCGGAGTGCACTCAGGGGATCCGGCGCTCCGCTCGAAAGGACGGGCCGAGCGAAGGGATCGACATCCGGTCTGGTGCCGGAGGCCGCAACCGGAACGTCGGCATCACTCCTCCGAGCGGGGCAGCCCCAGGGCTTCAGGCTTGGCGGCGCCCCATCGCGAACTGAACCATTTGGTGGACATCAGCACCAGGGCGGCGATCGTGATGACGAACGGCACGGTTCTCCATATGTACCGGGACAGAACGCTCTGCAGGACAAGCTGAGGGTTGAGCGAGAGCTGCCACAGCGTGCCGAACAGGATGGAGCCGCCGAAGAGAATGAAGGGATTCCACATGGAGAAGAAGACCAGCGCCAGCGCAATGAAGCCCCAGCCCAGCAGGAAGTTGATGCTCCAAACGGGGTTGTAGCTGAGGGAGTAGATCGCCCCGCCCAGGCCCATGAGCATCCCGCTGACCACAACGCTCAGGTAGCGCGTTCGGGTGACGCTGATGCCCGAGACCTCGGTGACCGACGGACTTTCTCCCGCCGATCGGATCCGCAGCCCCAGGCTGGTCTTGGAGAACACCCACCAGGTCAGGGCCACCAGCCCGATGGCGAGGAAGAAGAAGGGCGAAAGGCCTGCCACGTCGGGGATCCGGTCCAAGCCCAGCGGCCCCGTGTACGGGTAGCCGATGTAAGCCGTCAGGCCGAAGCCCAGGATCCAGATCCCCATCCCGTTCACGACCTGGTCGCCCCCCAGGGTGATGGAGAAGAAGCCGTGCAGCGCGGCGATCAGGCCCTCCGATGGCCACGGCAGCCAGGAGGCCGAGGAGATAGCTCCCGGTGGTCTTGGCCACGATGAACCCCAGCGTGGCCCCGAAGAGCATCACCCCTTCAATGCCGACATTCAGAATGCCCGAGCGCTGTCCGATCAGCTCGCCCAGCGCCGCAATGGTGAAGACCGTCGAGGCATTCAGGCTTCGCGCCGCGAACTCCCACATTCTAGGTCTCCCTTTCGATCTTCTTCCAGATGATGGCGTTGCGGTAGAAGAACTGGAAGGCGACGAGGGTGATCATCAGCACCCCGAGCAGGGCGTAGTCGATGCCGTACCCCAGCTGGAGCTGTCCCTGGACGAAGCGGCCCCCGTTGGTCAGCCCGCCGAACAGCAGGGCGAAGGGAATGGCCGCCAGAGGGTTGCCCTGGGAGATCAGTCCGCAGATGATGCCGTAGAAGGACAGATCACCGAAGTCCCCGTAGTTCGTGGGGATCTTGTACAACCCAGGGACGGCGGCGAAGTAGTGGTATCCGGCCAGGCCGGCGATCAACCCGCCCAGCATGAACACCAGCAGCGGCACGTTCTGCGGGCTAATGCCGGCGTACTTGGCCGCCGACGGGCTCAGGCCGAAGGCCTTGATCTGGTAGCCCAGGGTGGACTTGGCAAACATGAAGTACAGCAGCGCCGCCAGAGCCAGGGCGATGGGGATGGTGAAGGTCCCGCCCCAGACCAAGGGAGCGAAGACCGACTCAGACAGCTTGAACCCCTGGCCTTCCCCGCCCCCGCCCATGAAGGGGCCACCTTCCTTGATCATGAAGGCGATCAGCCAGTAGCCGATCGAGTTCAGCATCATGGTCACGACGATCTCGTTCGTGTTGAAGCGCCCCTTGAGGAAGCCCGGAATGGCACCGAGGATGGCCCCACCCAGGATCGCCCCGAGCATCATCAGGCCGATAATCACCGCCGGCGCCACGCTCGGGGTCTGGGGATCTTTGGCGCCGAAGGCCAGCGCCACGCCGAAGGCGCCCAGGGCGCCGCCGTACAGCTGGCCGGCCATGCCGATGTTCCACAGCCCGGCCTTCAGCGGGATGATGAAGGCGCAGGTGCACAGCAGGATGAAGACCGAACGGTTGATCGTCAGGGGCAGACCGAAGGCGTTGACAAAGGCATAGGAGAAAATGGCCTTGTACCCGGTAAGCGGATTGACTCCGGCCTTCAGAAAGATCAGGCCCACCAGCGCCAGGCCGATCAGGATCGCCAGCAGGGAGATGGTCGTCGCCTCCAGACCGGTGACCCTGGCCTTCTTCTCGAGCTTGACCTCATAGCTGCCGAGTCTCATGGCTGTGCGACCTTCTGCTTCAAGCCGGCCATCATGGCCCCGATGTCTTCGATCCGGGCATCCTTGACCGGGATGACGCCCATGAACTCGCCCTCGTAGATCGGCGCCACGCGATCGCTCAGCGACAGGACCTCGTCCAAGTCTTCCGAGATGAGCAGAATGGCGGCGTGCTGCCGCTTGGCTTCCAGCAGCTTGTTCTGGACGAACTCGGTGGCGCCCACATCCAGCCCCTGGGTGGGAAGGTTGGCGATAATGAGCCGCGGCTTGCGAGACAGCACCCGGGCCAGGATGAGCTTCTGGAGGTTGCCGCCGGACAGGCTCCTGGCCGTGGTGTCCGGACCGGGCGTGGCGATATCGTACTCGCTGATCAGTCCTTCGGTGAGCTTGCGTGTCTTCCGGGAATCCACGATCCCCCAACTGGAAAAGGCGCCGTCAAAGTAATAGTTCATGAGGACGTTATCGACCAGGGACTGGGCGCCGATCGAACCCACGTTGATGCGGTCGGATGGGATGTAGCCCATGCCGTTCTTCCAACGTTCCAGACTGCCGGAACGGGTGATGTCGATCCCGTCGATCAACACCCTGCCGGCCACGGACTTGCGCAGCCCCGCCAGCACCTCGGCCAGGGCCTGCTGTCCGTTCCCGGAGACGCCGGCGATACCGAAGATCTCGCCTTCATGTACGGAAAAGGAGACACCCTTCAGGGCCAGGAGACCCTTGTCGTTCAGCGCGGAGAGGTCCTCCACCTCCAGGATCGGCTTGCCCCGCTCGACATCCACGTGATCCAGTCGGAAGATCACCTCGCGACCTACCATTTCCTTGGCCAGACTGTTCTCGGTTGCCTCGGCCGTGCGCAGGCGGGCGGTGACTTTGCCGCGCCGCAGGACGGTGACTCGTTCGCTAATGTCGAGCACGATGGGCAGCTTGTGGGTGATGAACGGGACGAGCGCCAAATCGTCACCGGTCATGATTCGGATCGACGCTAGGAGCTTCTCTGTTTCCGGAGGGGCCAGGGCGGACGTGGGCTCATCCAGGATCAGGATGCGGGCGCCTCGATACAGCGTCTTCAGAATCTCGACCGCCTGCTTCTCGCCCTCCGACAACTGCCAGACCTTCGCCTTGAGGTCGATCTTGAATCCGTAGCGATCGCAGATCTCCGCGATCTCAGCTCGGGTCCGCCGCATGTCGGGGATACTCCCCGCTTTGGGATGACCCAGGATGATGTTCTCGAGGACCGTGTGGGCGGGGATCAACTTTCGGTTTTGGTGAACCATGCCGATGCCGAGGTGAATGGCGTCCAGGGGCGAGCGGAAGGCCACCTTCTGCCCGTGAACGTAAATCTCGCCTTCGTCGGGCTGGAGCAGCCCGAACAGGATCTTCATCAGGGTGGTCTTGCCGGCACCATTCTCACCCAGGATGGCGTGGATCTCGCCCGCGCGGATCTCAAAGTCGATGTGGTCGTTGGCGACGACCCCGGGGAATCGCTTGGTGATTCCCCGGGCCTCAAGGACGATATCGCCGCGTTTCACGGGTTGGATGGGCATGCAGTCACCCTGTCGCGTGCCGGTGTTTCTGCCTGACGGGCTCGGACAAACCCGCCCGGAGACGCCGTTCGGCCTCGTGAAGCGTGAGGCTCTCGTCCCAAGGTCTGCTCCCACAGGACGAGAGCCTCACCTGTCTGTGACTAGACGTCACACGTCATGCGGACCGACGCAGCGTGCTACTTCAGGATGGTCGTGCCCTGCAGATCGAAGTTGAACTGGCCCAGCAGGAACTCCGTGGTCGGCGCCACATCGGCGGCCTTGACCACTGTCCCGGCGGCCGGGATCGGCAGGCCTTCGAGCTCCAGGCCCGTTCCGTTGCTCACGAATTCGTGCGCCGTGAACGGATCCCACGTACCCGCCATCATCTGCTCGCGTCGCTGCTTGACGAGGTCGATGATTTCCTGCGGGATGAGCGGGAGCGCCGCCGGGCTGATGGCGTCGACGCCGATCTTGCCGTCGTTCATCAGGTCCACCGTCGGCTCGACGGTGCCGTCGGCCAGCGTCATCGTCGTCTCAAAGCCCGGGTACATGATGGTCTCCGGCGTCATGTTGCCGGCCAGATACTCCTGGACCATCTGCTCGTAGATCACTTCCCAGCGCGTGTCGAACGAGACGGCGACGGTGTTCGTGTCGGACCAACCGTATTCACCCACGATGTCCATGTCCTTGCCCACGAACCAGACGCCCTTCTCCTTGGCCACGTCCATGGTGGAGCTGGAGTTGGTTTGCTGGGTCAAGACATCCACCTTGTAGGTGTCGACCAGAGTCTCGGCGATGGCGCGCTCATCGGCGGGCAGGTACCAGTCGCCGGCGAACTTGACGTACACGGTGATCTGCTTGTTGAGCATCGCGGCCGCATCCTGCACGCCCAGGATGAAGCCAGCCTGGCGCCGGATCACCTGCACGCACGGGAAGGCGGAAGTGATGCCGATGTTGCCGGTCTTGGTCAGCGCCCCGGCGATCAGCCCTTCCAGGTACAGGGCCTGATACTGCTTGGGGAAGAACCGAATGAAATTCGGCTTGGTCGTCAGGTCGCTGGCGATGACAGAGGCGAAGTACACGTCGGGGTACTTGTCGGCAATGTCCTTCAGTGGCATTCCCATGAATTCCGCATTGCCGACGACGATGTTCGCGCCGCTGGCGATCAGCTCTTCGGCGAAAGGATTGGTCTGATCGGGGGCGACGTTCTCGCGGTAGACGTAGGTGACGTTAGGGTACTTCTCGGCGACGCGCTTGCCAGCGCGGTCTTGCGCTCCGGACCAGGTGGTCCCGGCAATGACGCTGAAGTGCTCAATCGCCAGGGTGATCTTCATCGGCTCGGCGGTTGGCGCTTCGGCAGGGGCCGTGGGCTGCTCAGCCGCCGCGGTAGGCTGCTCGACCGGTGGAGCGGCCGTAGGCGTGGCCGCCGGCGCGCAGGCCCCCAGCAGCATGCTGGCCATCAGGAGCAGCGCTGCGAAGACGAAGGACTTCTTAGGCTTCATCACTTCCTCCCTCGCGAGTCATCTGAGAATGGAGACGGATGGGGAGACGGAGCATGATTGGCTATCGAAGGGCCGATGACCTCCCTTCGCTGGTCTCATCCCGGTGCGTTCTGGTGAGGATTTGACCATGATCGGTCTGAGTTGCAGCCTGGCTGCGGCCCACCGCCGGGCCGCCTGCCGTGCCTTCGATATTACAGGCAAAGTCCCAAACTGCCAATCGACAGGCGTGACTCCTCGAGGGAGCCACGTCGACCTGCTGCCAACCCTAGCGCGCCGCGCTCCGCGCCTGCAACGTTTCATTCAGCTTGCCCAGGGCCTGGTCAATCATGCCGCGGCTCACGGAGTCGAACAGACGCTGGCCCACGCTGGCAACCTTTCCCCCAATCTGCACTTCACCGGTGTATTTCATCAGGGTCTTGCCCGGGCCTTGCTCCGTCATGTCGATGTTCCCGACGCCCTTGACAAACCCAACCTTTCCCTTGCCTTCAACGGTCAGCGTGCAGCTGGCGGGCGGGACCTCGTTCGTGACCGACAGTTGGCCGGCGAAGGATCCCGAAATGGGGCCGACCCGGATCGCGATCTCGCCCTCGTACTCATGCTCTCCCACCTGGCGCACGCTCGGCGACCCCGGCAGGCAGGTCGCCAGGACCGTCGGATCCCGCACCAACTCCCACAGGATCTGGCGCGGACCGTCAAAGGTGTACTGACCTTCGAGCTTCATCGAGCCTCCTTCTGGCTCCACAGTTCAAACAGGCGGTTCGGGCTGAGGGGACTCTCCAGGATCTCCAGCTCCCGGATCGGCCAGCGCGTTCTCGACGGCCTGAGCGAAGAGGGCCGGAACCGGGATCGTTCCCGCCTCACCGACTCCCTTGGTGCCCAGTTCGTTCAAGGGGGAGCGGGTTTCCATATGGCCAACTTCGATGCGCGGCATCTCCGTGGCCGATGGAATCAAGTAGTCGGCAAAGGAGGCGTTCAGCAGCTGTCCGTTCTCGTCGAAGTGCAGCTTCTCGTAGTAAGCGTTGCCGATGCCCAGGGATACGCCCCCGTGGATCTGCCCTTCCAGGATCAACGGGTTGAGCACGGTGCCGCAGTCCTCGACCGTGACGTAGCGCTTGATCTCGACCATCATCGTTTCCGGATCGATCTCGAGGATCATGGCATGGGCGCCGAAGGCCGTGGCGCCGTAGCGCGGGCCGAAGTAGGCCGTGGCCTCCAGGCCGGGCTCGGTGCCCGGCTCAACGGCCCCTCGCAGGGGATTGGCCAGCGAGGCCAGCTCGGCCAGGCTGATGGACTTGCGCGGGAGGTCCGCCACCCGGACCATGCCCCCGTCTAGCTCTAGCTCGTCCTCGGGTGTGTCCAGCTGCTTGCTGGCCAATGCCAGCACCTTGCGGCGCACGATCGTCGCGGCAGCATGGATGGCGTTGCCGGCGACGACGGCCCCGCGGCTGGCGAAGGTGCCGGTTCCCCAGTGGAACTCGGCCGTGTCGCCGGACACAATGCGCACATCGCTCACCTCCACCCCGAGCTGTTCGGCCACGACTTGGGCGAAGACCGTGAAGTGGCCCTGCCCCTGGGTGCCGACACCCGTGGCGACATGGATCTTGCCGCTGGCCTCGACCGTCACCCGCGCGCCTTCGTACGGGCCCACCCCCGTCGACTCGATGAACGGGGTGATGCCGATGCCCACACATCTCCCCTCTTTGCGCAGGCGGGGCTGCTCGTCACGGACGAACCGCTCGTAGCCGATCATCTCAAGAGCCTTCTGCATCACCGGCCAGTAGTTCCCGCTGTCCAGGATCAGCGGCGAGAAGGCCTGGTCGATGATCCCGTGCTCATAAGGGAAGGCATCCGGGGGGATGAGGTTGCGCCGGCGGATTTCCACCGGATCGATGCCCAGCTCCCGGGCGGCGGCATCCAGCATACGTTCGATCACGTAGATGCCCTGCGGGCGTCCGGCTCCCCGAACGGGGGTGACCAGCGTCTTGTTGGTGAAGACCACGCTGACTTCGCTGCTGAAGTTTTGGACGTCGTACCCCCCCATCGCATGGCACTGGGTGTTGAGGGGGATGGTCAGGCCGTAGGGGTCGTAAGCGCCGGTGTCGTGCAGGAACACGTCCTTCAGACCCAGGATGCGCCCATCCCGGCTGAGGGCGATCTCGACATCGTGGATCTGCCCGCGTTCCTGGGTGGTGGCGTAGAAGTTCTCTCGCCGGTCCTCGATCCACTTGATCGGGCGCTTCAGCTTCATCGCCACCCAGGGGATCACCATCTCCTCGGCATAGAACATCATCATCTTGGGACCGAAGCCGCCACCGATGAAGGGGGCGATCACCCTCACCTGGTTCTCCGAGAGGCCCAGCCTGGCCGCCAGCCCGTTGCGTATCGGGATCGGGGCCTGGGTCGTGTCCCATACGGTCAGGTGCTGGCTCTTCTCGTCCCACTCGGCGACGAGGCCGCGATTTTCCATGGCGGCCGCCGCCCCGCGGTCGATGATGATTCGTCGCTGGAGGACCAGGTCGGCCTGCCGGCGGGCGGTTTCATAGTCGCCCTTTTTCTGGGACAGGTGGGCGGCCAGATTTGAGTCCAGGTCATCGTGTACCAGGGGGCTGCCCGGCTGCAGAGCCTTCTCGAGGTCGACCACCGCCTCCAGGGGTTCCACGTCCACGACGATGTCTTCGAGTGCGTCTTCGGCGATGTAGCGGCTCTCGGCGATGACCACGGCGATCGCCTCGCCCGCATGCCGGATCTTGTCTTTGACCAGCGGAACCTGACGGCGCGAATAGAACAGGACATCCTTGGCGGTGGGCGGAGGAGAAACCAACGGGGGCCCCGGCTGCCAATCGTCGCCCATGTCCTCGGCCGTGTACACGGCCACTACACCCGTTCGTTGGCGGGCGGCGCTCACATCCAGTCCGAGCAGGCGGGCATGGGCATGATCGCTGCGCAAAAAGGCGGCGTGCAGCAGACCGGGGATTTCTACATCGTCCACGAACTGGGCTTGCCCGGTCAGCAGGCGGGGATCCTCGTTTCGCAGCACGCGCTGTCCAATGAGTGTCTTGGTCACTGAACTGCTCCTGGGGTCACCCCGTGGCGGATGGAAGGTGTCTCCATCATCGGGCGGGCTGCTGGTGTGAGGCCTTCATGTTCTGGGCGGCCAGCCGGACGGCGTCGACGATATGCTGGTAGCCAGTGCAGCGGCACAGGTTTCCGGAAAGCGCCTCGCGGATCTGTTCTTCGCTCGGGTCGGGAGTTCTCGGCCAGGAAGGCCACCACCGTGGTCAGGATCCCCGGCGTACAGAACCCGCACTGCACGCCGTGCGCCTGCCGAAAGGCCTCCTGGACCGGGTGCAGCTTATCGATGGCGCCCAGACCTTCGACCGTCGTGACGCTGTGCCCATGCGCTTGAACGGCGAAGACTAGACAGGAGCGAATGGGCTCATCGTCGAGCAGGACGGTGCAGGCTCCGCACACGCCGTGCTCGCAGGCCACATGCGTGCCGCTCAGGCCGAGATCGTGACGCAGGAAATCGCTCAGCAGCAATCTCGGCTCGACCGCCTGCTCATGGCGCGTGCCGTTGACCGTCAGTGCCAGATCGAAGAGCTTGGGCTGGGTGGGCTCCGTGGTTCCCATGCTATTCCTTCCCCGCCGCGCGCCGGCAGGCCTGATCCAGGGCGCGCCGAGCTAGAACCTTGGCCAGATGTCGGCGGAACTCGGCGGTGGCGTGAATGTCGCTGCTGGGCTCGATCTCGTCCGAGGCGGCGATCTCCGCCGCGGCCCGAAACGCTTCCGGCGTAGGCGCCTGTCCGGCAAGTGCCTCCGCCGCCCGGTGGGCCTCCATCGGCCGGTCGCCGGCGCTCAGGAAGACCATGCGGGCCCGCCGGATGACGCCCTTCTCCTCGAGCGATATAACCGCC
Source organism: uncultured Chloroflexia bacterium (assembly GCA_963777165.1). GTDB lineage: Bacteria > Chloroflexota > Anaerolineae > Anaerolineales > E44-bin32 > DYJB01. The sequence continues at coordinate 63,598 of CAVZPO010000021.1, read as the reverse complement.
GCGACTCCGACCAGACCGAAATCGTGACGCCGGCGGGCGACCTCCATGAAGGAAGTCCCTGTTCGCGCCGGCAGGGGTGGCAGGGCCACCTCGACCATCAGCTCATCGGGCTCGAGGACGGTGGTGAACAACCCGATGAAGAAGTCCTGCGCCGGGACCCAACGTTCAGCCTTGGGGCTGCGCAGCCTGAAGCGACCGTTCAAGGCAACGCTCACGGCGACGAGCTCGGCCGATGGATCCGCGTGGCACAAGCTGCCGCCCATCGTGCCGCGCCGGCGGATTTGGGGATAGCCGATCTTGGGCACGGCTTCGTGGAGCAGGGGCATCCGTGCCGCCACCAGGGGATCCACCTCGACCTGATGGTGTCGCGTCAGCGCGCCGATGCGCAGACCGCCATCCTCGGTGGGATGGATGAACGCTAGGTCGGGGATGGAGTTCAGGTCCACCAGTACTGAAGGCTCGACCAGGCGGAAGTTCATCATCGGGACCAGGCTCTGCCCGCCGGCCAGGACCTTGGCCTCATAGCCGTGCTCGGCCAGGAGAGCCAGGGCTTGGTCGACCGTTGTGGGTGCGTAGTAATCGAAGGGGGCTGGCTTCATAGACTTTCATCTCCTGGGCCATCGGACAAGCCGTGCTTGGATCTCTACTCGTTCTCAGGATGGTGAGGTAGGCGGTCATACCACAACGGCGATGGATTGCTCTGCCCGCCCGCCCACAATTGGAAGGTGATCTGCATGTGCCCCAGGTGAAGGGAGGTGTGGTCGATCACATGCAACAGGCACCAGCGCATAGGGACCGTGCGTCCTGCGGTCTGACGCGTGGCCCCTAGGTCGGTGTCCTTCAGCGTCAGGAAGATCTCCCTGGTCTCCAGCGCCGTGTTCTCCAGCAGCCGGACAACCTCCGCCGAAGAGGCGGCCTGCGTGGCCAGTTCCGCCTCCCGGTCGCGGGTCGCCGAGCGGCCGCCGACAACTTCCGCAATCCAGAAATGCTCGGCTCCGGCGGCGTGGGCGGCCAGAGCCGCCAGAGAATTGGTGGCGTGGTCGCCCGTCCCCGGGAGCGGCCGCCAGTTGAGGGCTTCCGCAGACAAGTTGGCGACCATGCCCGTGATCTGGCCGCGCAGGTCCTCCAGTCGTTCCAGGTAGTTGGCCAACTCGGTGGTCACAGTGCGTGCTCCTGGATGACCCGCCGGACAAACGCCGGAAAGGAAGTGGGCTGCCTCCCGAGGACACCCGTCAAAGCCTGCGGGCTGCCGGAGAGTCCGTGTACTTCATAGTAAGCGAACATCCTGGTCAGCGCCGATACCTGATACTCCCCCAAGCCCGAGGCCCGGGCCCTTTCTGCCCACAATCCCAAAGGTACCACCTCGACGGCCACGGGGCGGTCCAGCTCGGCGCACAATACCTCCACGATGTCGCGTGGGGACATGCCCGGTGTGCCGGCCAGTTCGATCGTGGCGCCGGTGTGTCCGGGTTCGGTGAGCACCCGGGCCGCCGCCTGGGCCACGTCTTCGAGGTCGACCAGGCTCAGGCGCGTCTCGGCCGAGTACGGCACCGGATACCGGCCCTGCGACAGGATCTGATCCCAGGCCGCAGTGACATTCTGCATGTAGGCCGTCGGCTGCAGGATGGTGAAGGGCAGGCCGGAGGCGAAGAGCAACTCCTCGACCCGCGCTTTCTGCCAGTGATGCGGCATAGCCTCGATGTGCGGGTGCAGGACCGAGTGGAATACCAGGCGCTCCACTTCTACGTATTGGGCGGCGGCGATGACGGCCTTGCCCATGGGAAGCTCGTCCGGGCTGACATTGGGCGCCATGTGATAGATCGCCCGCACTCCTTCCACGGCCCGCCGCATGGCAACCTGGTCGAGCAGGTCTGCGACCAGCGTGTCCTGGACGCCGAGCGTCCTCAGAGAAGAGGCCTGTTCTGCGCGGTGGATCAGCGCCCGGACAGGCTCCCCTCGGCCGGACAGAGCGCGCAACACCGCCCGACCTGTCTTGCCGGCAGCGCCGGTGACCAGAATCATCTCCGATACACGCCAGCTGGCCCTCGCCTAAGGCCGTCGGCCTGGAGCCTCACTTTCCCTCTTTGAAGGCCACAAAGCGTCCCCACATCGATTCCGCTTCCATGGCTTTCTGCGGGTAACAGCCGATGTAATAACGTCCGCTCTGGGCCGTGGCGATATCCCCCGCCAGGTTCTCGGCGTGCACGATCTTCTTGGGGAACAGATTGAGGTGCATGTCCTGGTAGAAGCCTTCCAGCGGGTACATCTGATCCCAATCCTTCCCGAAGTCCTTGAGCAGCTTGGCGTTGGCCTCGGCGAAGGTCTTGGGATGCCACAGGCGCATGATCGTGTTCATCGGGTGGTCGGCGGATACGGCGTCTACGCCGATCCACTTGAGTCCCAGGTCGGCCGCCCACTTCGAAAAGTCAGCCGAAGGCCCCGGGTGTTTGACCATGTAGCGGAACTCATCCGAATCCTTGCTGCACCAGCCGAACTTGTTCCACCCCGTCTTGATCACCAGGATGTCGCCCTTGCGGATGTCGACCACGCCTTCAATCATCTTGGGGGTGTAGACGCTGGAATCGCTGACCAGATGCGAGATATCGGCGATGACGCCGGGTCCGACCCATTCCGACAGGGGAACCTGTCCGATCGTCCGTCCATTGGGATAGAAGTGCTTCTCGCCGTCCATGTGCGTGCCGAGGTGGATGCTGGCGTTGCAGATGGAGCCGTTGCGTCCCATGCCGAAGTACTGCCCGCCCACGCGTTTGGTGTAGGTGACACTCAGGGGAACGTAGTTGAGCCACTGCGGGGTCTGGACGCTGAAGGGCACGGTCATGTCGATCATTTCCGAGCTCTGCATCGCGGCCAGGAACGCGTCTTCGCTCATTCCAGCCGGCGCGGTCAGGGCGGTGACACGCGCCCAGGCGGTCTCCACCTCCACGAAGGGGATCGGCATGATCTGGATCCAGGCGCGCTTGTTCTTGAGCACGTCGATCTCGCCGACGATGCACTCGGCCAGCACGAGGTGCTGCTGCGGCATCGTCAGGTGGGTGAGCTCGTAATACTCGCCCTGCGGGAAGGCCTCATCCCAGGTCTTGCCGGTTTCCCGCTTCAGCTTCTCCTCGGCCAGCTTGAAGTGGCTTTCATGCATCCGGCGGATGGGGGTGTTCATGGGGTGTTCGGCGGCGCCGCAGTCTACTCCGAGGACTTTGAGCTTCATGTCCAAGGCCCACTTGTAGAAAGCCATGGAAGGCCCCGGATGGCGCACGAGAAACCCAAACTCCATGGATTCCACTCCGCCCTGCGCATTCGGGTTATCCACCTGCGGCTGATCCCAGGAGTACTTGTGATACCCGGTGTTGAGGATCAGAATGTCGCCCTTCTTGACCTCGGCCTTCTGGGTGATCATCTCGGGGGTGATGATGCCGTAGTCCGAGACCAGGTCCGAGATGTCGACGATCACGCCGGGACCGCACAGGTCCTTGAGCGGAATGTCGGCGATGGCGCGCCCGCCGGAGTGAAAGGCCCGTTCGCCCACCAGGTGGGTGCCGACCGTATTGCTCCAGTTCAGGATCTGACCATTGGCGCCCTGCCCGCCGCCGTACGCACCGGTGACGCGCTTGAAGAAATGCACTTCCAGCGATTTCTCCCCGGGCCAGGGGGGCGTGAACACGCTGCAGGCTTGAGTCAGGTCGTGCAGCTTGGCCTGGGACATCATCGTAATGAAGCTCTCGCGGTCCATGCTCGCCTCCGTCAGCTTGAGATGGATCTAGAAGCCGTAGCGATCAGCGAAGGCCACCAGCGCGTCCTCGAACACGCTCATGGGGGCGGAAACGACGCCCGCCCCGACCTGTCCTACCCCCGGATCCTTGTGGGCCACGCCTGTGTTCACCCGCGGGGCGATCTGCTTTTCGACCACCTTGCGGATATCGATTCCGGTCGGGGTGCCGCGGAAGTCCAGGTAGGGGATGGAGAACTGCTTGTGTTCGGCGAAGGTGATCTCGTACATGTCGAGGGTGGTATTGATGGCGTCGCGGGGCACGCCGCCGATGAACGTGACCAAGGCGGGTGCGGCCGCCATGGCAAAGCCCCCGATGCCGGCCGTTTCGGTGATGACACTGTCGCCGATATCGCGGCAGGCGTCCGTCTCTTTGAAGCCGGGGAAGTACAGCGCCTTGACGAACGGTGCCTGCGCCGTGAACCATTGGTCTCCCAGGCCGCTGACCTGGATGCCGAAATCGGTGCCGTTGCGCGCCATGATGGTGACGATGGTGCTGCCTTCCACGTTGTGACCGGCGGCGGTCATGGACTTGCAGCCGGCCATGACGGGATTGAGAATGCTCAAGGCGTTCTCGCCCAGGAACTTGATGACCTCAAACGCCGTGGCGCTGTCTTTGGCGGTCTTGGCGATATGCGGGGCCAGTTGGGTGGTCCACAGGAGAGAGGCGGCATCCAGGCGGTTGTGCCCGTCATCGCCCATCTGAAGCGCCTTGGCAAGGACCGAACGAACATCGATGCCGCCCATGGCTTCCAGGGCGGCCTTGATCGTCGGACCGAGGGTGGACTCCATCCAGCGCAGCTTCTCCAGGACCTCCGGGCTGTAGGCACCCATGCGCAGGACTTTGCCGCGGCCTTCATTGAGATTGGAGAAGCACGTGATCTTGTGGGTCACATTCTCAATCACGTAGACCAACATGGACGGCGAGATCACGCCGGCCATCGGGCCCACGCACATGTGCTCATGGCAGGGCGAGAACTCGATCTTGCCTGACTTGAGCATCTTCTCGGCGTCGTCGCCGGTCTTGGCTTTGCCCTCGAAGATCAGGGCGCCCATCATGGCGCCGCGCATCGGGCCGGCCATGCGTTCCCAGGTCACCGGCGGGCCCGCATGCAAGAGCATGTTCTCGTGCAGGCCGGGCACGACTTCGATCGCCTTGGCCATCGTGGTCGCGATCGGCCGGGCATCCATCATGCGCTGGGTGACTTCGGTGTTCGCTTTGTCGATATCCACGGGCACCTCCAGATCGTTGGCGGGAGACTTTACGCCCATTCTGCATACGGACTCTGAGGAAGACCGTCCTTCCGCGAGCACGGGGCCAAGAAGACATGCCGGAAGAGCGTGCTGGGTCGCAGCGGCACACGCGTCGATCGACCGATGCGGGAACCACACACCGGCGTGAAGCCGTCTACCCCTTGAGCGGCCCTGATGGGGTGCGACATTCGAGGGGTTGAACCTCCAGGCCGGGAACGCCGCGGCCCTCAAGCCGGGCGACCCAAGACCTACTTCGCCTGCCTCATCCGATCCAGGATACTCACCAACCGTTCACTGCTTCCGGCAACGGGTTTCCAGTCCACGTGAACAGCCTGAGCGCCCTGTTCCTTCAGACTGTCGGCGAAGGATTCCAGTCCGACGTTGATCCCGGCCAGGGGATTCTTCAGCGCCTGCAGATCCACCGGCTTCATCGTCGGAGCGGTGCCGGGCTGCGAGGCGCGCTCGATCGCCTGCAGCAATCGACCCACGTACCGCGCGGCGGCGTCGTTGCTGGTTTCGGTCCTGGCGCCAGCATCCCTCAGCTGCTTGATCTGCGTCTCGATCCCCTGCGGGTCTCCATCGGTGCCGCTGACGATCGCCACCACCTCCAGGTGCCTGCCGGCCTGTTGGGCGGTCTTGATCGCGGCGGCGATCGCCGGCGCCAGTTCGCTGGCCGGATCGGCATGGGCGCCGAAACCCAGAACCACGTCCAGGAAAATGACCGCCACTTCCGGATCGGCGGCTTCCTTCTCGAGACGCCGGATGCGCAGATCGTTGTCCATCATCGGATGCAGCCGGCCAACCGTGAATTCGTCCTCGCCCAGGTCGATGACCGTGTGCGCCTTGCTGACCAGCGAGTCTTCAAGCTTGTTCTTCTTGTCCAGAGGGGCGTTCGAGTAGACGACGGGAACGTAGTCCTGCAGGATCAACAGTGCCTCGTACTGCAGCGTACCGCCTGAGAACAGGCCTCGCAGGTAGCGCTGGCCGGGCGCGAACTTGGACAGATCCGGCTGCGCGGCGAAGTCCTCATGCGAGTCGATCAATCGGATGGCCAGCTCGGCCGTTTCGTCGAAGGTCGTGGCAAAGAAGACATTGTCCACCCGGCGCGAGGCCGTGGCATAGCCGATGAAGTTGACCACCACGGGCTTGCCAACCGCGCGCGCCGCCTGGACCAGGGTGTCGGCGATCTTCGGGGAAGGGGGCTTCGACACCAGGACAATGACCTTGGCGTCCGGGTCGCGGGCCATCAGATCGAGACCCTGACGGGCGGTGACGGCATTGACCGCCTCCGACAGATCGCGCCCCCCGGTACCCAGGGCGTGCGTGATGCCGCCTCCCATCTGGTGGATGCGCACGGTGACCTGCTGCAGGCCGGTCCCGGACGCCGCCACGACTCCGATGGGGCCCTTGCGGACCTTGTTGGCAAACCCCAGGCCGATGCCATTCACGATCGCCGTGCCGCAATCCGGCCCCATGACCAGGAGCCCCTTCTGCGCCGCCTCCTGTCTTGAGCGCGACCTCGTCTTCGAGGGAGACGTTGTCACTGTAGAGGAAGACGTGCTTGTTCAGGCGCAGGGCCTGCCGCGACACCCCGGCGGCGTACCGCCCCGGAACGGAAACCAGGACCCACTGGGCCTCGGGCAGCATCTTGGCGGCGGTCTCCAGGCTGCGGGGATGGTACTCCTGGTCCCCTGTCCGACCTCGGCGTGCGGCCACGAGCTCATCCACCTTGGCCAGCGCCGCTTGGGCCGAGGTCGTCATCCGTGCCGCGGACGACGATGATGAGATCATCATTGCCGGCGGCTTCGGCCTCGGTAACCAGCAGGCGGCTCTGTGCCAGGAGTTCCTTGTTGGCGTCGGTGCCCATGACGACCCCGGCGTCCTCGACGCCGGGCTGTTCTGCCAAGGCGCGCTGCAGCTGCATGAGGACGATTGAATCGTAGTAGGCACCCGAACGAACTTCAGCCTTGACGACTGCCATCGGGCCTCTCTTCTGCTGGACTGGGGATGCAGCTCCGTCCAGGCTTGCGGGATGCCGACGGGAAGGCATCCCCCTTCCTCGCCGAGGTGCGGGGGAGCCTCCCTTCTATAGCAGTATGACTGACGCCTATCAAGCAGACCGGCTCAATGCCGTGCCCAAGGTCGCCCTGGAAGTGCTCGGGGGTGAACCGGCATGCTGCACGGCGCCACGCGTAAGCTAGACCGTCACCTCGTCCGGCAAGACCAGCTTCTCGTTGGCCTTGATCACCTTGGCGGGCACGTCGAAGTTGAGCGCAGCACCCACCATCTGCTCGGAGTACTTCTTGATGGCCAGGTCCCAGTACTTCTTGGTCACGTAGTAGACCCGGGCTCCGCCCAGCTCATGCTGCACATCCGGCCAAGGATAGCTGGGCTGCGCCATGCCCAGGAAACCGATCCGCCAACCGTTGTAGCTCTCGTACGTAGACCAGAATTCCTTCTGGCCGAGGATCTCGAAGGCATAGTACGCCTTGCAGTAGAAGAGCGCCGCCCCCAGGCGTCCGCCGCGATCGAACGTCAATGTGTGATGGCTGATGTTGATGTCTTCATTCATCAGGCGCCCGTTGACCAGGCCGGCCAGCTTGCCATCGATCATCCCGATCATGACGTACGGATCCTTGATGCGTTTGCGGTACCACCCGAGCAGCTCGGCGTACACCCTCGCGCCGACAACGTCGTAGAAGTCATGTTCGACCTCCATGACCTTCCGGACGTACTGCATGAGGGTCTTGGCTTCCTCGATCTTCGCCTCACGAATGAACATCACCTCGCCGGTCGGGAGTTTGATGGTCGCAGGGGGCCACGGCTTCTTGGCCATCGGGTAGCCCTGGAGCAGCGGTTCGATATCGCGGACGTTTAGTGTGTACTCTTCACGCGAAACGGGTACTGGGGGCTCGAGGCGCATGGCTTGATGCTCCTTCCGGAAAAGCTCGTATGGGGATGCCTGAGTATATGCATTCTGGATGGGCCAGGCAAGCGGAAGGGCCGAACTTCGAGCACCTGAGCGTCACCAGTTCTTGCGAACCTTGTCCACCGCTGTTCCGGCCTGCGGCGGATGTTGCGAAAACGACAAGACCTACCCATGAAGTCCGTTCTGCTTACCTGTCCATCCGGCTGATCACGTAACCTGCGCAGTCATTGCTTTGGCGCGAATGCCGCGGTGTTTCGCCCGGGCCCTCTTACTTGGAATTCGTCTTGAGGCGGACGAACAGTGCGGCACTGTTCACGTCTCCGACAGGCTGAGTCAAGCCCTCCACCACGTCGCCAATCGCCTCCAGCCTGGCGACCCGCTCGTCATTGCTTATCTGGCCGGATGAGCCCCCGGGCACCCCGGAGGGCTTCGAAGCGCATAAGTGAGTTGCGAGGGAGTGAAGAAGGGCGACCAGGGCGATCCGCCAGGTGGTCATGGCTGACGACCCGTACGCCTGCCTGTCGCGGGGGATAAACCAGGTCTCGCCATGCAGACTGGTGTGCAATGGAGACCCCGTTCTGGGGGGTGGCACTAGCGAGGTCCGTTGACGGTGCAAGGGCCACGCGACGCATCGCTCTGCCTGACACCGGTCTGCCACAATCCTATGCTATCCTGTGCCCAATGTCCGCGCGCATCCTCGTCGTCGACGACGAACCGTCGGTCACCGACCTGCTCGCCTACAACCTGCGCAAGGCGCACTACGACGTGCTGACCGCCGCCGACGGGCGTGAAGGGCTGCGATTGGCGTCCGAGGCGAACGCCGACTTGATCCTGCTCGACCTGATGCTCCCCGAAATCGATGGGCTGGACGTGTGCCGCGAGCTGCGCAAGTCCAGCTCCGTGCCGATCATCATGATCACCGCGCTGGGCGAGGAAACCGATCGGGTCATCGGGCTGGAGCTTGGCGCCGACGACTACCTCACCAAACCGTTCAGCATGCGCGAGCTGCTGGCGCGGGTCAAAGCCGTCTTGCGCCGTGCCCGACCGGAAGATGGGCAGCCCGCGCCGGCGGCGGTCTTGCACGGCCCCGGCGACCTGAGCCTGGACTTCGAGCGCCGCCTGGTCACGATCGGCTTGCAGCCCATCGAGTTGACGCGCCTTGAGTTCGACCTCCTGCACTGCCTGCTGCTCAATGCCGGGAAGGTCCTCAGCCGCGAGCGCCTGCTGGAACAGGCCTGGGGTTACGACTTCGCCGGCGACACCCGCGCCGTCGACAGCGCCGTCAAACGCCTGCGAGCCGCCCTGCGCCGGGCGTCCCCCGAGGCCGACGGCATCGAAGCCGTGCGCGGAGTCGGTTACCGCCTCACCGCGTGACGCCATGCCCATCCGCCTGCAGTCGCGCCTGACACTCAGCTACTTGACCGTCCTCGTCCTTGGGATGGGCCTGGCAGGACTTCTCGCCTGGCTCACCGTCGAGCAGCTCTACCTCGACGCCCAAAGCGAGAACTTGCTCGCCCAGGCGCGACTGACAGCAGCCGCGTTGCAGGGCTTGCCGCTGCCGGACGGTCCCGTCGAACCGTACGTCCAGACATCGAATGTCGTGCCGGGCATCCACACCCGCGTGCTCGGGCAGCAGGGTGCGGTCGTTGTCGGGCTGCCACTCCGCGCCGGCGACTCGCAGGCCCAGGTGCCAGCGGCCGAGAGTGCAGGGTTCGTAACGTCAGACGAGCTGCTCCAGCGGCCCGAGATCCAACAGGCCATGCAGGGTGAGGCCGCGACGGCGGTCCGCCGTGTCGTCGCCGCCGGCAATCGGCGAGTGTTATATGCCGCCGCACCCATCCTGGCCGCCGATGGCAGCCTGGCGGGGATTGCCTACCTGGCGATGCCGCTGCCGGCGGGCGGCCTCCCTGCCGGCGCGACGCTTGAATTCGCTGGCGCGCTCCTGGCTGCCATCCTGCTTGCCGGCGTCGCCGGCACACTGCTTGCCCGCCGGCTCGCACGCCCGCTGGTGACGCTCGCCGGCGCGGTTAAGGCGGTCAGCGCCGGCGACCTGAGCCAACCGGTCTCCGCCGAGAGCGACATCGTTGAGCTGCACAGCCTGGGCGAGGCATTCAATACCATGACGGCAAGCCTGCGCCAGTCCGACCAGGCCAAGACCGCCTTCCTGGCCGACGTGACGCACGAACTGCGGACGCCGCTGACGGTGATCAAGGGGACGATCGAGACTTTGGAGGACGGTGCGCTGGACGACGCAGAAGGACGCCAGCCCCTCCTGGCGTCGATGGAACGCGAGACCGATCGGCTGATCCGCCTGGTCAACGAGCTGCTCGTGCTCACCCGAGCCGACGCCGGCGCACTGCGGTTGAACTTGCAGCCGTTGGACCTGGCGGCGCTGGCGCGCGACCGCTGTGAGCGCTTTGCCACACTCGGCACTCGACGGCAGGTGGACGTTCGTGTCGTGGCAGACCGAAGCGGGCCGCCGAGGGGCTTCCTGGTCCGGGGCGATGCCGACCGTCTGGCGCAGGTGCTCGACAACCTGCTCGACAACGCCCTTCGCCACGCGCCTGACCGATCTTCCGTCGTGGTGGAGCTTGAACGCACCGGAGAGGGAGTGCGCTGCTCGGTGCGGGATCAGGGCCCGGGGATCCCGGCCGAACACATCCCCTTTGTCTTCGAACGCTTCTACCGCGTCGACGCCGCACGGGATCGGGCCTCGGGCGGCGCCGGCCTGGGCCTGGCGATCGCACGCGCCCTGATCGCAGCGCAGGGTGGACGAATCGGCGTGGAGAGCACCGCAGGGCAGGGTGCCAGCATCTTCTTCTGGCTTCCTGCCTCGACAGCCGCCCGGGAACTGCCCGAGTCCTGACACCCTCCTGACCAAGGGACAGCGTACGGTTTGAGGAGCCGTCTCCCCTTCAGGAGGTCTCATGAAACCGCTCTCTGCTTTCCTCAACGCCCTCATGACCGGTGCGCTCTTCCTGGCCGTGATCGCCGTCGGCCTTCCGCCGCTGACGGCTCACGCTTCTGCCCCGGCACCAACGCCCACTGTCACGCCGCCCATTCCGGCCGCCTGCACGTCCAACCGCACGATCCAGGTCAGTGGGACCGCGGTGGTCAACGTCACCCCAGACCGCGTCCTGATCGAGCTCGGCGTGCAGTCGAATGGTGTGACGGTCAACGAGGTCGAGGCAGCCAACACGCGGGCGATCGAGAAGGTGATCCAGGCGCTCCGTGGCCAGGGGGTCGCCGAGAAGGACATCGCCACCGACTGGTACATCATCGAGCCGATCTACGAGGACTACGACTCGTTGTTCATCAAGGGCTACCGGATCAACAACATGGTCGCCGTTACGCTGCGAAAGGTGACGATGGTCAGCCCCGTGATCGCCGCGGCGCTGAAGGCGGGCGCCAACCAGGTGGTCAATGTCGAGTTCTACACCAGCGAGCTGCGCCAGTATCGGGACCAGGCGCGCGAGCTGGCGATGAAGGCGGCCGGCGAGAAAGCCGCTGCCCTGGCAGGCGCCGCCGGAGCCAGGCCCGGATGCGTGCTTTCGATCAACGAAAACACCTGGTCGTATTTCAACAGCTGGTGGTACGGGCGCGACCAGAACTTGTGGGCACAGAATGTCGTCCAGAACGCCAGCCCAAGCGGCGGAACGTCCGGGACGAGTGACGATGGGCCTGTCAGCCTGGGGCAGATCTCGATCCGGGCCGAGGTCGGCGTCGTCTACGGGCTTGAGTGAATCGGGCTCCGGCAACTCGGGCTCGAGGCGAGAGGGAACCTCGCCTCGGGCCTCTCGCGGGCGCTGCGCCGCGCACGCCAGGACGGGAAACCGCGCGCCGGGTCAACCGGGCTGCTCCTCCGCCCCTCTCCGTTCGACCTCGACCCACAGGCTTTGTCCGTCGGTGCGGAAAGCAATCCACCCATGATGGTCGGTGCGCAGAACCGTCGTCCCCTTCAGCGCCTCAAGGACTTCGGGCGACGGCAATCCGCGGCGATCATCGGCCTCGATGCCAATGACGGCGGCCAGCGGCTGCACGCGTTCGAAGAGCTCCGGCGGGTTGACGGCGGCGTAGCCGCTGTCGGCCAGGACGAGCGCCTGGGCCTCCAGCAGACGGCCGGAATGCAGAAGCTCATCGATCATCTCGGGATTGGCGCCGAGCGGTAGGAGGAACCGCGCCCGGTCGTATACCAGCCCGAGAGCCAGGCCATGCTCGCCGGATGACAGCACTTCCAGGCGGGCGCCCGCTCCCAGATCGAGGGCCATTCCGGTCGCGGCGCGGGCGACGCGTGTGCCTGAGGAGATCAGCCATGCCTCCGCCTCGCGGCAGTCTGGGGCGCTGATTCCCATCGGAACGATGGCAATGGCCACGGGGAAGCGTCCCTGCAGGCCCTGCAGTCCGGCGCACGTGACGCCGGGACTGCCGCTCATCACGTAGACGTCAATCCCGGAATCGTGGAAGGCAAGCCTGCGGCCGAGTGCCTCGGCAAGCGCCACCGGGCTGGGTCCGCTGTCGATGAGCACACTCCGTCCGGTCGGCGACTGGATCAGCACCGCGCCCGCGCCGCCGACGTCGAGGACGGTGACGCGCAGCAGGCCGTCCGGGTGGTCGCTGGCCGCGCGCCAGGCAAAGGCGCAGGCGATCGCCAGGGCCCCGAGTCCGGCGCCCGCGGAGAGACTCGGGAGCCTGATGTCCGGCCATCGCGCCCTCACTCGTCCCCAGCCGAACGTAAGCCCGAAGAGCGCGACATAGTACATGAAGACGACGAGCGGGCCGACGTTTCCCAGGGGGAGGGAGGCCGCCGGCCAGCCGGCGAACCATTCGACAACGCGGTTGGTATAAGCGACGAACGGCCAGGCGATCCATGCCAGCGGACGCCCGAGCGGCAGCCAGGCCGACCCGGCGATCGCCGCCATTCCTCCCAACATCATCACGGCCGGCTGGGCTGGCAGGACGAGTGGGTTGGCGATCAAGGCCACAAGCGACAGCCGGTGGAAGTAGGCTGCGGTCAGCGGAAGCGTCGTCACCTGCGCCGCCAATGTGAACAGGGCATACTCGCCGACAGGGCCGGCGATCTGCGCCGCGCGCTCGGCGGTAACCCAATGGCTGATCGTTCTGACGAAGGCCGCCTTGAGCGGCTCGGCGTACAACACCAACCCGAGCGTGGCGCCGAAGGAGAGCTGGAAACCGACATCCCACAGCGTGTAAGGATTGGCGAACGTCATCAAGATCCCCGCCGCGCCGAGCCCGGCAAGCGCGTCGCCCTGCCGTCCGAGTCGCTGTGCGGCGAGGGCCAGCCCGGCCATCAATGCTGCCGCGCACGACGGAGGCCCCGGCACCGACGAGCACGGTGTAGACGGCGATCCCAAGCACCGCGGCGAGCGTGCCGCGACGGGCGCCAAACCAGCGGGTGAAGAGCTTGCCGAATAACCCGGCGATGATGGCAATGTTGAATCCGGAGATGGCGATGATGTGCGCCGTGCCGGTGGTGTTGTAAGCCTGACGCAGGTCGGCGGGGATACCACTCTCGATTCCCAGCAGGATCCCCGAGAGCAGCGATGCCTCCGGCTCGGGGAGCAGTGCGCGCAGCACCACCTGCGCGCGTGCGCGGTAGGCGTACACGCGCTGCAGCACAGGGTTGCCGCGGCCGGAGGCCAGGCGGGTGACGCTGGCGCGCGGCATCTGACTGTGAACGCCCTGGCGGGCGAGGTATTCGCGGTAAGAGAAGTCGGGGAATTCAGGCGGTGTCTCGAGACGGCCGAAGGCTGTGACCACGTCGCCGTAGGCCCAGCCGCCCGAGCGGTCGGCGTACACCAGTACGAGCCCCTGCGCCGGACGAGGCTGGCCGTCCAGTTCGACCTGCTGCACGCGCACGCGCAGCCCGGTATAGGAGTCGCGCACGTCCGGATAGTCTGCGACGATACCGGTCAGTTGGACGGCATGGCCGGTATCGTTCAGCCACCGGACGGCGTCGGGGGTGGGGGGCTGGAGGTTGGATTGGAATCGGGCGGCGCCGGAGAATAGGACCAGCAGCCCGCCGAAGACCACCGCGCTACGCCCGCGACGTATCAGCAATCTGGCCGCCAGAGCGAGGGCGGCCAGGATCATCCACTGCGGCGTGGAGAGCGGAATCTGCGCCCCGAGGCCGATCCCGATCAGCCACACGAGCGCCAGGGAAAAGAGCGTCATCCTTGCCCCCCGGTGGATGACGAGGCGCGGGCGCCAGCGTACCGTCCGCGCCGCGGTTTAGGTCACAGGACTACGGTAGCGGGCCGGTGCCGCCCCTGCTCGGCAGGTTGGGTACGAGCGGGCTCGTACCGGGCACTGCCGCGGACCGGTACTGCTCGGGGATCTCATCCTTGGGCAGCAGCGCCATGCCATCGACCATCGAGCGATTGAAGAGCATTGCCTGTGATTCGGCCTCGACGCTCGGGAACAGGATGGCGAAAAGCTTGGCGATGTAGATCGGAACGAACAGGCGCTCGCTCTGGAACATCAACGCGCCGAAATCGAACTTGCCCGGCGACTCGATCATGCCCCGCAGTTCATAGCCCCCGAGCATGATGTGCATCCAGTGCGGCGCCGAGGTCGAGTACCCGCCGCGCGCCATGCCCGTGGGCCCCATCTCGGCCCGATTGCTCAGCAGGATGGCGACCACCTTGTGCTTGGCGATCCACACCGACGGGTAGCGGGCGACCAGACGGCCGGGTTGATGAAGGCGATTGAGATGTGCGCCCTCGACCTCGATGTAGGAGGTGGTTGGGATGTTGAGAAAGGAGAACAGGCCTGCCGCCCCGGGTGTGATCTTGCCCAGGATCCGGTGGCTGGTGGTGTAGAGCTCGACCGATACGGGCTTGTAGGCCATGGGACCCTCCGCTCAGGCTGCCGGCAGTGCGAAGGTGATGCACGTCCCCGAAGGCGGCTTCGAGTGCCACAGCTCTCCCCCCAGGGCCTCGGCCACCATACGAGTCTCCCCCATGCTGAGCCCGGGCCCGCTGCGCCCGGCGTTCGGGTCGGCGGTGCGAGCCGTGAGAGCGTAGAGCGTGTCGGGCGAGTAGCCCTGGCTGTTGTCGGCCACGTCCACGGCCGCCCACATCCCATCCCGCAAGGTGAGCCCTGCGGGGACCGAATGGCCGGTCGACCGACCCTGGGCGACGTTGAAGCGATGAGTAGCGATCTCGACCCGGCCGCGGCCGACACGGCGCATCGAAGCGCTGATCAGGGAGATCAGGATCTGGCGCACCTGCGGCCGGTCGATGTGCAGGTGCGGAAGCTGCGTCCCAGGCTGGATGACCAGCTCGATCTCGCTGCGGGCCGCCTCATCCTTCAGTTCGTCGACGACGGAGCCGATCACCTCCGTCATGTCCACCAGGCCCTCAGCCCCCTGATCGTCGATCAGCGCCACGGGCAGGGTGCCGAGCTGCCGCAGGAGCGCCAGCAGCCTCTGCAGCTGGCGACGCTGGACCTCAGCAATGGCGCCGGCACCTTCCTCGATCACCATGCCCAATCCTTCCGTCGCACGGCGTAAGCCGTCGACGAGTGACTGCGGTGCCAGGGCGATTGGGCCGGCCTCCACCTTCTCGGGTGCGGCACTCCGGGCCTTGGTGAGTAGCGAGGCGTGCTCCAGAGCCACACCGGCCCAATCGGTCAGCGCCTGCATCAACGTCAGTTGGTGCTGGGTGAATGCGCGCGGCGCCAGGCGGTTGTACACACCCAGGACGCCGACGACGCGGTTGCCGACGCGCAGGGGAACCTCGATCAACGACTGCACCAGGAACCCCGTCTGCACTTTGACCGCGCTGCCCTCGAGCGACGGTTGGTGCAGAAGCGGCTGCCCGGTTTGGAATACCTGGCCGACCAGCGTGTCGTAGACGCGCAGGCGCTGCAGCGAGGCGTGCTTCTCGCCGGCCTGCTTGCTGGCGCGCAGGACCAGGTCGGTGGTCCCCGGTTCGGCCAGGTAGATGTTGGCCTCTTCGCCGTCGGACAGGAAGGCCGCCGCCTCGACGACACGTGCCAGGATCGCGTCCAGGTCTCCCAGGCTGACCACCGCCCGGCCAATCTCGGACAGCGTACGGACCTCCTCCGAACGGCGCTTGAACTGCTCGCGCAGCGTGTCGAGCTTGCGGGACAGAATCTGGGTATTCGCCTCGGCCGACCGCAACTCGGCCAGGTCGAGGACGGCCTGGATCAGGTCATCGGGCCGGTAGGGCTTGAGGAGCACGTCGCCGACGTTCAGGCGGAAAAGGTCGCGGATGCGGGCCGGGGAGAAATGGGCAGCCAGGACGATCGCCGGGGTCATGTCGCCGGCGTCACGGCGGGCGCGTAGCCCGGCCAGCGGGTCGCCGCGCAGCTGGGTGACGTCGACGACGAGCACATCGCAGGGCGGGGCCTTGGCGGTCTCGATCCAGGACTGCATCCCGGCTGGAGTGAGGACGCGTTTGACCAGCGCCTGGGCGTTGGCTTCGACGTCGGCGATGACGATCACGCGGGGGAAGGGCGTTTCCCGCTCTCGTCGGTCATCGCGCCTCCGGGACGGACGGTTACCGGTGCGCCGATCAGGGTCGGCGCCGCGGGTCGGCGGTTGGGCGCGGCGGCTCGGCGTCGCCCTTGGGGCGGAGCCTGCGGCGTGGTCGCAGCGACTGCCGGTTCGCCTCCAGCATGGCGTGGAGCTCGGCCAGGGCGCTCGAGTCGTATTCGGTCGACCCGCACACGTCGCACACCCAGGCCGGGAAATCCGGGACGGAGATCAGCTGGCCGTCCTGGACGGTGAAATACGACACCGGTCGCGGCTGCAGAGCGCCGACCTGGCACTCGCGGCACGGATAGGGGCGTTTCTTCTCATCCTGCATGCATCTCTACCCTGGCGGCGGAGACACAGCCGCCATCTCCCCCTGAACCTGCCGTGCAATGTTCACGCCAGCGCTGGTGTTCCGCCGAGCGGCGTTGGCGGCCCCTGCCGCCGACAGCACGCGGGGCTGGACCGTTTCCATCCACAAGGAGAAGGGAGGGTGCGGCGATGCGGGGTTCATCGATGAGCCTCGGGTCGGAGGGATTGTAGCACACCCCCCGCGGGCCCTACTCCTCGGCCGCCGCCACCAGCGTGTAGTGCGGAATCACGCCCACGTCGGGCAGGGGCCAGTAGACCAGGACGGCCTTGCCGATGACCTCGGCGATGGGCAGGGGACCCCAATTCTGCGAATTGGAGGAGTTGTTGCGGTTGTCCCCCAGGACGAACAGTTCGTCGGCCTGGACCAGCCAGGCGCCGGCGTAGCGCGGCGCGGCGGCGATGTATGGCTCGTCGAGCGGCGTGCCGTTGACGTACACCAGCCCGTCACGCGCCTCGAGGCTATCGCCCGGCAGCCCGATCACCCGCTTGATGAAGCGACGTGACGGGTCGAGCGGGAAGCGGAAGACGACGATATCCCCCCGGCTGGGCATGGACCAGCGGTAGGCCAGCCGGTTGACGACGACCATCTCGCCGTCATGCAGGCTGGGCTCCATGCTGCTGCCCTCGACGCGGATGCGGGCCGTTACCAGATTGACGACCAGGAACAGCAAGGCGGCGATCAGGACCGTCTGCAGGATTTCCACCACGACGGCCCAAACCGCCGAGCGGCGCGGCTCGGCGGAGGGGAGTTCAAGCGTCGGTTCGGTCACGCTGGAGATTATAAGACCCGGCGCGAGGGGTGACAAGGTAGGCCTTGTGTACGGCGGCGTGCCGGGGGAGGTGAAATGCAGGGCGGGTCTTCCGCCCCCTCAACCCCACAACCGCCTACGGGGGAGGGGGTTGTGGCTCGCTCTCCTGTAGGGAGAGGGTTGGGGTGAGGGGGGAAGAGCTGCGTGCCGGGCTGGGAGCCGCGCCGTTGCCTGGAGGGCGGCCAAGGCATGAGTCCGAACGGTCAGGCGAAGGGGCCTCAGCGGCGCGACTTGCGTTCGTGCTTGCGCAGGACGATGCGAATCGGCGTGCCCAGGAACCCGTAGCGCTCGCGCATCCGGTTCTCGAGGAAGCGCAGATAGGTGAAATGCACCAGCTTCGGGTCGTTGACCTGGATGGCGAACGTGGGCGGATCGGTGCGCACCTGTGCCATGAAGTACAGCTTGACTTCGGTGCCGGACTTGGCCGGCGGCGGGTGCTGTTCGAGCGCGGCCTGCATCATGCGGTTGAGATCGGAGGTGGCGATGCGTCGCAAACGCTCCTCCTGCACCTGCAGCGCCATCGGGAGAACCTGCTGCACGCGCTGTCCGGTGAGCGCCGAGACGAACAGCACCGGCACGTAATCGAGGAAACTCAACTCCTGCCGGACGTGATCGGTGTACTCGTGCAGCGTGTTGCTGTCCTTCTCGACCGCGTCCCACTTGTTGACGATCACCACCACGCTCTTGGACAATTCGATGACCATGCCGGCGATGTGCGCATCCTGGGCCGTCACGCCGGTGGTGGCGTCGATCAGAAGCAGCGCCACATCGGCGCGCTCGAGCGCTCGCAGGGCGCGCAGCACCGAGTACTTCTCGACGCCTGGGTCGATGTGGCCGCGACGGCGGATGCCGGCAGTGTCGATCAGGGTGATCTGCGTCCCGAAAGCGTTGAGCTCCGTGTCGATGGCGTCACGGGTTGTGCCCGGGATCGGCGAGACGATGACGCGCTCCTCGCCCAGAATGCGATTGAGCAGGCTCGACTTGCCGACGTTGGGACGACCGACGATGGCGATGCGCACCGACGTCTCGGGTTCGTCGGGCGGCTGGGCCATCGGCCCCAGGGCATCGAAGAGGCGGTCCAGCAGGTCGCCGATGCCGGTGCCGTGCAGAGCGGAGACCGCCAGCGGGTCGCCCATGCCGAGCTCGTAGAACTCGAGCGCCTGAGCGCGCAGCGCCTGGTTGTCGCAGCGATTGACGACCAGCAGGACGGGGGGCGGCTGCCGGCCGCGCAGCGCGCCCTGTGCGCGGCGCAGGATGGCGGCGACTTCATGATCGGCCGGCGTGACGCCGCTGGCGGCGTCGACCAGAAAGAGGATGGCGTCGGCAGCGCCGACGGCTTGCTCGGCCTGGGATCGGATCTGCTGAATGTAATCGGCCGAGTCCAGGCTGAGCGGCTCGCCGCGCAACCCGCCGGTGGGGTCGATGCCGCCGGTGTCTACCAGATTGAAGGTAACCCCGCGCCACTCCGCGCCTGCGACCAGCCGGTCGCGCGTCGTGCCGGGGCGATCGTCGACGACGGCCAGGCGCTGACCGGCCAGCCGGTTGAACAGAGTCGACTTGCCCACATTCGGCCGGCCGACGAGAGCGACGACGGGGCGGGCCATGGGATCAGGGCGCGGGCGTGACGGGCGTGGGGGGAGGCGTGCGCGAGAGCACGATCTCGTACGTCTCGGGCAGCAGCGTCTGCAGCACGACGCCCTCCGGCAGGATGAGGACCTGCGGGGCGAGTTGATAGGCTCCGGCCCCCATGCCTTCGACGATGACGACGACGCGCACGTCCTCGTACAACAGCTTGTCGAGCACCGGCAGCGGCCCCTTGAGGATGACCGAGGCGGTCACCGGCGACGACTGGGCGAACAGCCCCGGCGCCAGGCCCTCGATCTCAATCGGCCGGCGGACGTTGATCGTCGTCTCGATCGCCGCCACCTGGATCTGAACAACAACCGACTGGTTGCCGGCCAGGAAGATGCCATCGGGCAGCAGCACGCCGACCGTCTGCTCGATGTCATCGCGGGCGCCGGTCAGATTGACCGATTCGGTCTCGACGAACCCGGGCAGCGCATCCACCGCCTGCGGATCAGGCGAGAAGACGGTCACCAGCGTCGGCGAGACGACGATGCTCGAGACCTGGTAGCCGGGTTCCACCTGGCCCTGGATGATCGGGATGACGGCGACGAGCCGGTAGCCGACGAGTTGATGCACGGTGGTCACCACGCGGGCGGAGGCAGGGTCGAGGCTCACGCCCCGCACGGCGCGTCCATCGGAATCCTGGGCCGCCAGGCTGACCGTGGTGTCGATATCCTCGCGGCGGCCGGTTACATCCGCCTGCGCCACGACCGTCGCCACCTGCTCGACGAGCGATGCCGGGCCGGAGACGCGGACCGACTCGGGGATGGCGACCGGATCGTCCATACGGTAGCCGAGCGCGGGTTCGCCGCTGATCATGGCCCGGATCGGCAGGTTCCGGCTGGAGGCCTGCTCGAGCGTCAGCTCGAGGCGCGCCGGCTCGATCTGAGTGATGCGCGCCGGCTGTCGATCGACGATTCCGACCAGCGTCACCGCGTGCGTCCCGATGCCCAGCCCCTGCAGCCTGGCCTCGACGTGCAGATCGCGCGCCGTCAGCAGGTCCCACACCGAACCCGGGGCACGGATCGTCACGCGGGTCGAGTCCGGGGCGCCGTTGACGATGACCAACCCGTCCTGCAGGCCGACGTAGTCGATCGGCAGGCTGGTGGGGAAGGAGCGAACGGCAGCCGGGTCGGCGGCATTGACCGCCGCCACCCAGACGACGAAGGCCAGGACGAAGGCCAGGGCGAGCGTGCTCAGATGATCCCACAACCAGCGCAGCATGGGTGCCTCTCAGCGCGGGCGCCGGGGCGGACGCGCCCGGGCGCTCAGACGCTCGAACCACACCGGGATCCAGTGTGGGGCGCGCGGCCGGTAGAAAGCCATCAGGATATTGCGCAGACGGCTCTGGTCGAGGCGGCGAATCATCCGGCCGTTGTGGGCGACGGAGATGCTGCCCGTCTCTTCGGAGACGACGATGACGACAGCGTCGCTGACCTCGCTGATGCCCAGGGCGGCGCGATGACGCAGGCCCATCTGGCGTTCGGGCGAACGCGACAGCGTGCCGCTGGCTGAGAGCGGCATGACGCAGGCAGCGGCGGCGACGCGATCGCCGCGCAGCATCGCGGCACCGTCATGCAGCGGGGTGTTGATGTAGAAGATCTGCAGCAGCAGCTCGGCCGAGAGGCGGGCGTCCAGGGGCACGCCGGTCTCGAGATACTCGTCGAGCTTGACGTCGCGCTCGATGACGATCAGCGCGCCGCGCCGGGCGTCTGCCAGCCGCTGGCTGGCCGTGCACAAGGCCCCGACCATGCGTTCGACCTGGGCCGGCTCGGAGGCGGAGATGAAGACGTCGCCGGCGCGGCCCAGACGTTCGAGGGCGCGGCGGATCTCCGGGGCGAAGATGACCGGCACGGCGATTAGCAGGGCGGGGAGTGCGGTGCGAAACAGGTAGGAGAAGGCCGGCAGCGGCAGCAGGCTGGTGAGCAGGGCGATGGCCAACACCAGCACGACCATGCCGCGCAGTAGGACGACGGCCTGCGTGCCGCGCAGCCAGCGCAGCAGCAGGAAGAAGATCGCCGTCACCAGCAGCAGATCGACCAGGCTGAGCCAGTCGAGGCGCTGGAACGAGAAGATCAGCTCCTGAAGCAGGTCGGACACGGCATGGCCTGGCGCGCCCCGGCCGTCATTGACCGGCTTCCAGGTTGCGCAGTAGCTCGCGGTAGCCCTCGGAGTCCGGAGGGTCCAGCGAAAGGATGGTCTGGATCGTGCGGGCGGCGGCTTCGGCCTGGCCGGCGTCGAGCTGGATCTCTCCCAGGGCGTCGTACTGGGCGATGGCGTCGGCCTTGCGGCCGGCAGCTCGGTACGCCTCGGCCAACCGAGTGTGCAGCGTCTGCTTGCCGGGATGCTCGCGGGCCATTTCCTCCAGCAGATCAAGCGCCTGCTGGTTGCGGCCCGACTCCACCAGAAGCTGCAAGTAGCTGTCGAGCTCCTTGGCTGCCTGGTCTTCCTGGCCGAGGCGCAGGTTCAGGTCGATGACGTTGTGGCGCGCCTTGTCGTCGGCCGGGTCGATCGTCCGCACCTGCTCGTAGACGCGCAGCGCGCGGCGCCAATCGAGGCGCGACAGGTCGATGTCGCCCATCTGGTGCAGGATCTCCACCGAGCGCTGGCGGTCGACGGTCGAGCGCTGAGCGAGGCGCAGGGCTTCGGCCAGCGTCTTTCGCGCCTCGTCGATCTCGGCCATCTGCTTATACAGTTCCGACAGCTCAAGGTACTCGTGCAGCGCCTCGTCGAGCCGGTCCTGCTGGCTGAGCAGATCGATCAGCCGCAGGCGGATGGGGATATCGACCGGCGAGTGGGCCAGGATGGTGGTGAAGATCTCGATCGACTGAGCGCCGTCGCCGCGGATGATATAGGTTTCGGCGATCACGCGCAGCTTCTCGATCGCCTGCTCCGTGCGGCCGGCCTTGAGCATGATGTCGGCCAGGCGCTGATGCAGCGCCAGGTACGTGGGCGCCGATTGCAGGGCGAGCATCGCCTCCTCTGCCGCGGAGGCCAGGAAGCCACGGTCGGTCAGCTCGTCGATGCGGGCCATGGACTGGATGACGCGATCCGTCCCACCTACGGCCAGCATCTCGGCGATCGGGACCACCCCGCTGCCGTGGCGCTGTCCGGTCAGCTGCTGACGCGCCTGGCGCAGCCGCTTGAGCCACTCCGGGCCACTGAGGAAACTTAACGTATTCTCGACAATCTGCGACAGCGCCTGCGTGTCGCCGACATTCTGCGATGCCTGGATCGTGTCGTAGAGCTGGCTGAGCTGGGAGGACTGGCTCTCCTCGACCGAGAGACTGTCCGCTTTGCGCAAGGCCTGAAGCAGGAAGCGTGATGCCTCGGGCAGGTCGCCCTTGGCGCGTGCCATCCGTCCGAGCGCCAGGTTTGCGCCCAGGGAAAGCTCGGGATGGCCCAGGGCGCCCATCAGGTGCTTGCGCGCTCCCTCCTCATCGCCCAACTCGCGGTAGAGCAGCCCGAGGTTGTAGTGGGCGGCCGGGTGATCCAGGCCGGAGTCGATCGCACGGGCGAGGTCCTTGGCCGCCTGCATCGTGTGTCCGTGGGTCTGCAGGTCGATGGCCTGGCCGAGGTAGCGGTACGCCTGAGGTCGGCCGGAGCCCTTGTCGTCCGAGCCCTTCTCGCCTTTGGTCAGCGCGTTCATGCCCGGTGTTCCCAGCTTCCCGGTGACGGCGTCCTGCGGCTCGTCGAACAGCATCCCGGCCAGGATGGTCAGCGCCTGGCGCTGGGCGGCGATCTCGGGGTCGACGGCGTTGCCGGCTTCAAAGTCCGACCCGGCGCCCGCGGCGGGTTCCTCGGCGTGGATAAACTCTTTGACCTGTGCCATCCGCAGGGGGGCGGTGGCGCCGCGCGGCTGGATGGGCGGGGGAAGCGGCTTGCCATCGCGCAGGACGCGCAGTGCCGCTGTGGCCTCCGGCTCGCCGGGGACCAGCGTCAACGCCCGCTGGGCCGATTCGATGGCGCGCTCATTCCGCCCGAGCTTCTGCAGGACGGAGGCAACGGCCAGATACTCGCGCACCGCTTCCTTGGGCCGCCCCAGCCGTTCGTAGGTCAGCGCCAACCGCGAGCGGGTGGCGAGGTTCTCCGGCTGCAGCCGGGCGATGTGGTTCCAGTTGTCGAGGGCCTTCTCGACGTTGCGTTCCCGGATGTACAGGTCGGAGGCTTTCTCGCGAAGTTCAAGCGCCTCTTTGAGCAGGCCGAGGCGTTCCTGCACGTCGGCCATCTTCTCGACGGGAATGGCGTCTTCGGGGGAGACCTGAGAGGCGCGCCGGTAGGTGGCGAACGATTCCTTCAGCTCGCCGGTTTCGAGCAGCGCCAGGGCCAGGCTGGTGAGGGCGGTGGGATGGTCGGGGAACTCGGCCAGCGCCTTGCGGTAGAACTCAATGGACCGCGTCCACTGCAAATCCCAGGCCGCCGAATGGCCGAGGCGCATCGATTCATCGAACAGGTCCTGGCGTCCGGTCATGGCGCGCGGTTCACCGCGGGAGGATGCGGCGAGTATAGCATGATTCGATGCCCGGCCTGTCCGGGACGCCGGTCAGCGCCCGACCGGCTGCATCTCAGCCCAGTTGACTCCGACCTTGGCGTCGGTCTTGAGCGGCACGCGCAGACTCATCGGCGACTGCATCACCTGCTGCACCAGCAGGACGGACGGGCCGAGCTGATCCTCGGGCACATCGAACACCAGTTCATCGTGCACCTGGAGCAGCATGCGCGCGCGCAACCCCGCCGCGCCCAACGCCTCGGGCAGACGAATCATGGCCAGCTTGATGATGTCGGCCGCCGTCCCCTGGATCGGAGCGTTGACCGCCTCACGTTCCGCCCGGTTGCGGGCCGCATCCGGCACCGCCTGCGCGCCCTTCATCAACTGCGGGAAGTAGCGCCGGCGGCCAAGCAGCGTCTCGACGTAGCCGCGCTCGCCGGCCAGCCGGCGCGTCTCGTCCAGGTAGCGCCGCACGGCGGGGAAGCGCTCGAAGTACACGCGCACGAACGTCTCGGCCTCGGCCAGCGTCAGGTCGGTGGAGCGCGACAGCCCGAAGGCACTCATGCCGTAGATCAGCCCAAAGTTGACGGCCTTGGCATGCCGGCGCATCTCCGGCGAGACCGACGCCTGCGGCACCCCGAAGACGGCGGCAGCGGTGGCGGCATGGATGTCTTGATCTTCGTGGAAGGCGCGCATCATCGCCTGGTCTTCCGAGACATGGGCGACGATGCGCAGCTCGATCTGCGAGTAATCGACGCTGAGCAGCAGGTGGCCGGGCGCGGCGATGAAGGCGCGCCGGATCTGCCGGCCCAGCTCGGTGCGGATGGGGATGTTCTGCAGATTCGGATCCGAGGACGCCAGGCGACCGGTCACGGCGCCGGTCTGCGAGAACGAGGTGTGCACGCGGCCGGTCTCTGGATTGACCTGCGCCGGGAGCGCGTCGGTGTAAGTTGAACGCAGCTTCGAGAGCTCACGGTGCTCGAGGATCTTGTCGACCACCGGGTGCGCGTGGCGCAGTTCCTCCAGTACCGAGGCGGCGGTGGAGAAGTGCCCGCTGCTGGTCTTGCGCGTGCGGTCGGGGGGCGCCAGCCCGAGTTCGCTGAACAACACGGCCGCCAGCTGTTGGGTGGAATTGAGGTTGAAAGGATGCCCCACCTGGCGCGTGATCTCGGACTCCAGCTCCTGAATGCGCGTGCCCAGCGTGAGCGACAGGCCGTGCAGGAACGTCAAATCGAGGGCGATGCCAGCCGTCTCCATCGCCGCCAGGACGGAGACCAGGGGCATCTCCAGATCGCGGAACAGCGAGCCGTGCTGCTTACTCTCCAGCTCCAGCTCGAGCTGCGGTTTGAGGCGCAGGCAGATTTCGGCATCCGCCGAGGCGTACGGCGCCACGTCGGCGATCGGAACTTCGGCCATTGAGCGCTGCTCGCGGCCGCTGCCGATCAATTGCTGGATGTGCGTCATCTCCAGCCCCAGGCGCACGAAGGCCAGATCCTTCAGCCCCAGGTTGTGGGAGGACGGATCGCACAGCCACTCGGCCAGAAGGGTGTCGAAGCCGAGCGGGGTGAAGGCGAGCCCGTGGCGGGCCATCACCATCAGGTCGTACTTGAGGTTGTGTCCCACCTTCGGCTTCGAGGCGTCGGTCAGCGGACCGCGCAGCGCATCCAGCACCGCGTCGAGAGGCAGCTGTGGCCCGCCGGCGAGATGGGGGAGGTGGCCGACCGGCAGGTAGTAGCCCTCGCCGGGCTTGACGGCCAGCGAGATGCCCACCAGGTCGGCGCGGGTGGCGTCGGTGCCCGTGGTCTCGACATCGACGGCGATCTCCGCCGCGTCCCGCAGGCGTGCGGAGAGCGACTCGAGCGCCGCCAGGTTGTCGATGATGTGGAAAGTGCCCATGGGCTGGGTGGGGGCGGCCGGGGTGGCGAAGAGGGTCATCTGGCGCGACGGACCTTCCGCTTCCGGAGCGATGCGCGTCAACAGCGAACGGAACTCGAGCTCGCGGAACAATTCGACGACGCGCGTCCGGTCGTAGTCATGCGCGCGGCAGGCCTCCAGGTCGAACTCGATCGGGACCTCGAGCTCGATGGTCACCAGCCGGCGGCTCAAATAAGCCTGCTCGCGGCCTTGCTCGAGCTTGGTGCGGAAGCGTTCCGGCACCTCGCCCAGGTTCTGGTAGATCGCCTCGAGCGATCCGTATTGCTGGATCAGCCCGACGGCGGTCTTCTCGCCGATGCCCTTCACGCCGGGAATGTTGTCGCTGGTGTCGCCGACCAGGGCCTTGTAGTCGATCAGCTGGCCGGGCGAGACGCCGAACTTGTCGAAGACGGCCTGCGGCCCGTAGTCGATCGCCTCCGAGAGCTTCTGCCCGGCCAGCTCGACGTGGATCGAGTTGTCCACGAGCTGGAGCAGATCCCGATCGCCGCTCAGGATGACGACGCGCACGCCCTGCTCGGCGGCGCGCCGCGCAACGGTCCCCAGGACATCATCCGCCTCGAATCCTTCCGCCTCCAGGATCGGGATTCCGAAGGCCAGCACCACCTGGCGGATGCGATCGAGCTGCAGGCGCAGGTCATCCGGCATCTTGTCGCGCGTGGCTTTGTACTCGGGATACAGGTCGTCGCGGAAGGTGCGGCCGGTGTCGAAGGAGACGGCCAGGTACTCCGGCGCCTGGCTTTCGAGCAGTCGCAGACAGGACGGACACGAAGCCGTAGGTGCCGGCGGTCGATTCCCCGGCCTTGGTGATCCAGCGGCTCCCGTCGCCGGCGCGCGTGAGGGCGAAGTAGGCGCGGTAGGCAAGCGCGTGGCCGTCGATCAAGAAAAGGCGCGGGGCATCCGGCATGGGAACCTCCTCCCGCACGGCGGGGGCGAAGGCGATTGTAGCACCCGACCTGGCGGAGGGTCTACGACGCAGTGCGTTGGGCGCGGCTGGGGCCGCGTGTCTCGCGCACGAACTCGGTGATGCGCTGTGAGGTGGGAGGTTCACCGGACATCAGCAGATAGCGCGAGGTCCAGAATCGGCCGGAGGCGGCCGCGGCTGCCTGGCTGGGATAGGTTTCGGAGATGCGTCGGCTGAGCTCCTGGCGCATGCGGTGGGCGGCCGTCGGCGGCGAGGTCCCGGGGGGGAGCTCGATCGTCAGGCACAGCGCATCCGGCCGGACGTGGATGTCCACGGGCCGGAAATCCAGCACCCGGCAGATCTCCTTCGTCCAGTTGACCAGCGTCGCCGCCAGGGATGCTTGCAGGGCGAGCTCCGGATCGCGCGGGACGTAGACCAGGGAGACGCGTGTTCGCTCGACGGCCACAGACGGACGAGGCGCGGGCACGGGACTTTCCCGTTCCTCGGCCGGCGCGGAACCGAGAATCGAATGAACGACCGGCAGCTTCCCGCCCTCGGGCAGCCAGTCGCCCGGCAGCATCTCCGGAGCCGATGCGGGGAGGGGAGCGGCGATCACTTCAGCACGCGGCTCCAGGAACGGCAGGCTGTAGCGCGCCGAGGGCTGCGGGATCCAGTCATGAGGCAGACGGACGATCTCCTCGATGGCCGTGGACGCCTGGGTTGGCCGCGCACCCGCGACGAGGGGCATAGGAATGGCAGCCGGCTGGATGAGCATCTCGGCCAGGCGCTCCGCCTGCCGACGAACCGAACCGAATGGGACCCGGGCCGGATACAAGATGGCGAGCAGGTAATCGTCCGCCAGGGCCAGGCAGTAGAGAAGGAAGGCGTCGACGGCGCCGGGAAATCGGAGAAAGCGGGCCACGGCCCCCGGTGTGTCAGTTCGGATGCCATAAGCCTGAATCTTGGCCACCACCTGCTCGACAGCCGCTTGCGGCATCGGACCGGCGTGAACCCAGCGCCGCCCGTCGTGCGTCAACAGGACGAGATAGGCGCCCGAATCGCGCGCCCCCGCGCCACCAGCCGTGCGGCCTCGGCGGCACTGCCCAGCCGGTGCTTTGGGGCAGGGGGCCGCACGCCGGCCTCGTCCGGAGACAGCTGAAGAGTGCTGAGCATCTGCTGGATCTTCGCCATCAAGTCGGGCAGATAGAAGGGCTTGGGCAAGGAGGCGTGGATGCCGAGAGGGTCTGCCGTCAACGCCACGGGATCGGCGGAGAGCGCCAGGAGCAGCATCCCCGGCTGCAGACTGCGCAGCCTGCGGATGAGATCCGCCTCGCGCAGGTCCGGCAGGTCGAGGTCGACGATGGCCAGTCGATACTCCTGGGCGCGTGCGGCGGCAAGGGCCTCGCTCGATGTGGCGGCCAGGCCAACGCGGCACGCGTAGTCTCTCTCCAGCGACTGCCGGATCAGCGCCGCCAGCTCGGGATCGGGGTCGACTACAAGCACCGGGAGGGTCACGGGGTCAACTCTAGCACAGTTCGTCGAACGGGCGCTCGCACCGACGGCGCACGGTGAGCGAACCGGCGGGTGAAGCGCAGCGTGCGACTTGCGCGTGGGCGGGAAGGAGGCGCCCGGAAGGTCGGGTGGGGTGCTGAAACCGCCGGCGCGGTCTGCGGCTAGGAGAGGGAAGGCACGAGCGCCAGGATCAGCAATCGCAGGCCCAGGGCGCACACGAGCAGATTTCCGGCGAGGACGGCCAGGGCGCGGAAGCGCGGCGTGAGGCGCCTGCGCGCCAGCCCGCCCAGCCCGGCGAGCAGAGTCTGCCACGAGAGGGAAGCCAATCCGGCACCGGACACGAACGCCGCGCCGGCGGCCGGCGTGCCGCTCATGCCCGTGCCGCGTCCGAGGATGAATGCCGAGAAGTACACAATCGTCATCGGGTTGAGAAGGGTGATGCCGACGAAATTCAGGTAGGTCCGGAGAGGTGGGCGCACGTCGACCGGCACGTCCTGCACCGGCGGCACGTGGAGGCTCCTCCAGATTCCCCATACCCCCAGCGCGACCAGCGCGGACCCACCGATCAGGCGCGTCGTCTCGGCAAGAGGGGCGAGTGCGTTCGAGAGCGCCACGCCGGCGAATGCTGCCAGGGCTGCGTACAGCAGGTCGGCGGTGGCTGCGCCGGCGCCGGCCATGAACCCCGCGGCGAAGCCGCGGGCGAGCGCTGTGTTGACGATCAGAATGGCTACGGCGCCGACCGGGATGGCGATCCCGTAGCCTGCCATCAGTCCCTCGAGGAAAGAAGGTGCCATCGGCGATCCTACGATCGGTCGATTGAGATCAGAGCACGCTTGCGCCGATCAACGCATCAGTCGCGGCTGCAGCCATAGGGCGGCATCGGCAGCGCCCGACCCGTCGGCGTCGACACCGAGCACGAACTCGACCGTCCGCCCGGCCAGAAACGAGAGATCGATCACCAGGTTGCGCGGCGCCTGATCCTCGTTGACGATCCATTCGGCCACGGGCGAGAGCAGCTCGCCCTCCCGCATGTTCAACTGGAACCGGGCGGAACACCCGGGCGCATCAGCACTGCACCCCAGAATGACGCGGAATTGATCGCCCGCCTGCACGCTGGTGGCAGGGAAGGTCCCGCTGATCAGCCCGCCGTCCTCGAACGGCGGGTGCAGGATCAGCGCCGGTTCGTCGTCCAGCGCGCCGTTGGAGAATCGCGGCGCCTCCAGGCGCGTCACCGATCCGCCCGAATCGCGATCGTATCCGGGGCATGGGAGCAGCCGCCCAGGGCGCGAGGGTGATGCAGCCACCCAGCGGGCGCTGCACACCTGCTCGGCGAAGTTGTAGACCTCCGTGCTCGGCTGAGGCGGCACGGGTCCGACGTTGATGCGCACGCGCAGCGGGCGGCTGCCGGCGCCGAGCAGTGCGCCCCCGGGCGACCGCAGCGCCCAGCCTCCGGCGTGCAGGCCGGGGTCGTCCGGGGCGGTGAGCATCAGTCGTAAGTCGGCCTCCCCTCCCGGCGCGACCGGATCGGCCAGCGCGATCGGGTCCAGACCGAACGAGACGCCCTCGACCGGGACGAGGGTGTACGCGGTCGTCCAGGCACAGGTGCCGGAGTTGCGCACGTGCCAGACGCGCTCCACGATCGCTCCCGCGCTTGCGGGCGAAGCGTCCGGGTATCCCGAACTCGCTCAAGACGGTCAACTCTTCAACGCAGTCCGAGGCCAGCGGTGTGGGCAGCGTGGCGAGTGGGGGAGAAGTTGGGCTCTCGACGGGCGCGGGTCGGCGGGAGCCCTGCCAACCCGGGTAATTGCAGGCGGCTAAAGCCGGCAGCACCAGCGCGACGAGCAAGTGGCGGATGGAGATTCGGACGAGAGAGTTCATCCAGAACCGCATGCGCGGATCATCGCCCGGATGCAAACTCCCCGGCCCGCGGCCGTGTGGGCGGCGGGCCGGGGAGGCTGTTCTGCCGGTGACGGGGCGTTCCGGGCTACGGGCTATTCCACGTGCGCATGTCGATGTTCATGGGTGGTCCCGTCGACATCACCGTAACTGTCCAGCGTGAAGCGCCCGTAGCGGTCGTCGCTGGTCTTGTAGCACATCCAGCTGCCGGCCGGGAAGGTGTTCAGGTTGATCTTGCTGGCGCTCAGCGCCGCTGCCTTGCAGTCGCGTACTCCGGCACGCCACCCATCTTGAGGAACTTGGCCCCGTTCTGAGGCGAGATGTACTTCTCCGCCGCCGAGACGGCCTCATACCAGAAGTCCGCCACCCGTGCTGGTCTCGGTGCCGCTGTCGAGATCGCCGTGCCAGGTCTGGCGCACGTAGAACTGAGCGTGGCCTTGTAGATCGATCGGGCCGGAGGTCGGCGTCGGGCCGACGATGATCTGCACGTAGAACGGGCCGCCGCCGCCCAGGCCGAAGATCGTGCCGCGGTCGTTGCGCAGTTTCCAGTTGCCGCGGTGCGTGCCGTTGCCACCCGGGGCGACCAGGCTGACGGAGACGTCGACGTTGGCACCCGGCGGGACGTTGCCGGCCAGGTTCTGCGACGTCGGGCCGCCCATGATGTTGCCGCTGTCGAAGACCAGTGCGTAACCCGTCGTCCATGTGCACGTGCCGGCGTTCTTCAGCCGCCAGGTCTTGGTGAAGGCCTGCGACGGCGGCATGTAGGTGTTATCCGGGATCGTCACGTCAGACACGAACGCCGCCAGATCGGTGCACGCCGGCGTCGACGTGATCGGCGGAAGCGTGGGGGTGACGGTCGCCGGAGGCGGCGGTGTATCGGTCGGCGGACCGGACGTATTGGTCGGCGGCGGGGGGGCGATCGTCTGCTGGATGGCGACCTGCGTCAGCTGGGCGGCGACGGTTTGCGCCGCGCCTGTGGCCAGCAGTTCCTCCGGGCTCGGGCCGGCCGGCGACCGCAGGAGCAGGAACGCCCCGAGGACGAGCAGAAGAAGCACGGCGCCGCCACCCACGATGGCGACGAAGATCAGGGGGCCGCTGTTGGACCTGGGCGTCGGAGTTTGCATGTTCTCTCTCCTTCTCCGCCGGTGGCACGGACCGAAGAGCCTGCCGCCAGCCGAGGGTCATGCTACAGCCTTGCGCGCAGGGCGTCAAGCGTCCCCGCCGCCTGGCGGATTCGGTTCACCGACTCAAGACGGCGCCCGCCGGCGGAAGGTTCCCGCCCGGCACACCGACGCCGAGGCGACGCGCACGATCGAAGGTCACGGCGCCGCAGGCTGGGCATGGACCGGCGCCCCGATCAGGCTCCACGGGCCGGTCCACTCGATCCGAACCGGAACGCGCCGACCGCGCCACTCTTCCGGCGACTCGAAGAAGACCAGGCGGTTCGTGCGCGTGCGGCCCTTCCACCGGCCGCGGTGCTGCTCCTCCACCAGGACTTCCACCGTCTGGCCGAGCAGGCCGCGGTTAATCTCGGCCGCGATCCGCGATTGCAGGTCTTCGAGGAGACGGAAGCGGCGTTCCTTCTCCTCGTCCGGCACGTCGTCGCTCATCCGGCGGGCGGCGACCGTCCCGGGCCGGGGGGAGAACCGCGCCAGGTGGGCAACATCCAGCCGCAGGTCGGCCAGCAGGTCGGCCGTCCTCTGGAACTGCGCCTCGGTCTCGCCCGGAAAGCCGACGATGATGTCGGTGGCGATCGAGGCGCCCGGGAAAGCGCGCCCGAATGCGCTCCACCAGCCGCCGGTAGTCCTCGGCGCGTGTAGCCGCGTTTCATGCGCTCCAGCACCTGATCATCCCCGGCCTGCACCGGCACCTCGAAGTGCTCGCAGGCCTTGGGCAGCGATGCCACCGCGTCAAGCAGTTCGTCCGTCATCCAGTTGGGGTGCGAGGTCAGGAAGCGCAGTCGATCGATCCCGTCCACGCCGTGGACGCGGCGCAGCAGGTCGGCAAGGGTCGGGCTGCCCGGCAGGTCCTTACCGTAGCGGTCGACGATCTGGCCGAGCAGCGTGACCTCGCGGACGCCCTGGGCGGCGAGCGTCCGCACTTCGGCCTCGACCGCATCCAGAGGACGGCTGCGCTCGACCCCGCGCCGGAAGGGGATCACGCAAAACGTGCATGCGTGCGAACATCCCAGGACGACCGGGACGTGCGCGGCGATTTGCCGGCCGCGTTGTGCCACAGGCAGCGACCACTCTTCATCCAGCAGATCGTTGCGCCGCTGAACCGAGGCCTCGAGCGCCGCACGCCCATCGGCCTGCCGGAGGTGTTCAATCAGCGGACCGGGATCTGAGGGCGGCGAAAACACGTCCACATGCGGGAAGGCGCGTTGCAGCGCCGGATCGCCCTTAACCCCCACCAGGCAGCCCATCAGATTGATGATCATCTCAGGGCGGCGGGACTTGAGCGGGCGCAAGGAGGTCAGCCAGCCGTAGGCCTTATCCTCGGCGCTCTGCCGCACAACGCACGTGTTTAGGACGATCACGTCCGCCTGCTCGGGAGAGTCCGTGGAAGCGTAGCCGAGGCGCTCGAGCGCCGAGGCCACGCGCTGTGAGTCGGCCACGTTCATCTGACAGCCTGCGGTCCACACCAGGTAGTTCATCGGCCGGGATTATAACCGGAGGACTTCGGATTCAGCCCCTGGCAGCGTGTTGTATGATTGGCATTCGCGCCCGGCGGGCTGTATGCCGGCCGGGGTGCCTGACCGCCATGAAACCACTCCCGATCTCCCTCTCGGCAAGGCGCGCCCTCGCCGCCCTCGTCTGCCTGCTGACCATCGCCCAGTCCGGGTGCGGTGTCAGCGCGACGCCGACGGCGCCCACGCCTACCCTTGCGCCAGAGCCGAGTGCCAGCCCGTTCCCCACCGAGGTGCCGACTCCTGTGCCGACCCCTACGAGCGATTGTGGGGCGCAGCCGGGCCGGGTGGATTCGATCACCTACCCGAGCCTGCTGCTGGACGAGCCGGTCCCGGTGCGCGTCTACGTGCCGCCGTGTCACGATGAAAGCGCCCAGGCCTTCCCGACGCTGTATCTGCTCCACGGCTCTCCGTACGACGAAACCGAGTGGGGGGCGCTGGGCCTCGACTTGCTGGTCGCCGGGGCGGTGATGAGCGGCGAGTGGCCGCCGTTCCTGGTCGTGATGCCGCGCGTTCCCGACCCGCTCTTCCGCTCCACCGACGGGGGACCGTACTCCTATGAGGCGGAACTGACGGAAGGGCTGGTGTCGTTCATCGACCTGACCTACCACACCGACCCGCGTCCCGATCGGCGGGCGATTGCCGGGATCTCGCGCGGCGGTGTGTGGTCGCTTGAGATCGGATTGAGTAACCCGGACGTCTTCAGTGCGGTGGCAGCCATCAGCCCTGCCCTGCAGCTCAACTCGGCGCGCAAGGAGTACGACCCGGTCTACATTGTCCGCCGCGGCGAACCCCTGCCGCCGAGGATCTACCTTGCTCGCCGGGGATGGCGATTGGGCCAGAGAAGCCACGCAGGATTTCGCCCTGTTGTTGCAGGGGCTGGATGTGCCGCACGAGTACGTCGTGTATGCGGGAGGTCACGACGATGCGAGTTGGGCACCGGCGCTCAAGCCGATGATCGCATACTTGATTGCCGACTGGCCGCGGCCCTGATGGCCGGAAGTTTCGAGTATACTGATTCCGCCGGAGGGCCGGGGTTCACCCCGGCTCGGTGAGGGGAGACGCCACCATGTCCGAGTCTGAACATCGCGCGGCCGATGTGATCGACGCCTATCGCCGGCGACGCGGGCGCATGGTCCCGCTGCTCCTCGGCGGGTTGGCGGTCGTCCTGCTGGTCGTCGGCCTGTTCCTGGTTGTGATCTGGCTGACGGGAGGCGGGATTCCCAGCCTGCCCTTCCTTTCAACCGACACGCCCACCCCAACGCTAACCAACACGCCGCTTCCGCCCACGCTCACGTCGACGATCACACTCACGCCCCCGCCGTCGGAGACCCCGACGCCGTCCGGGCCTGTGACTTACATCGTCGAGTCGGGCGACACGCTGTCCAGCATCGCTGAAAAATTCGGCATCACCGTCGACCAGTTGTTGGCCTACAACCCCGAGATCGCCGCCAACCCGAATAGTATCGGCGTCGGCAGCCAGATCATCATTCCCCCCGCCGATGCCCCGCTGCCCTCGAAGACCGCGCTGCCGACCAACCTGGCGCCGGGGGCACGCATCGGATACGTCGTGGAGACCGGCGACACGCTCCAATCGATCGCCGCCCAGTTCAACAGCACCGCCGAGGCCATCGCCACCGCCAGCAAGATCCTGGTGACCGATGTGCTGTTCGTCGGCAAGGTGCTGATCGTCCCGGTCAACATCGCCACGCCGACGCCGACCTCACGCGTGCCGTCGGCCACTCCCGCAGCGACGTCGACCGCAACACCCACGCGCGTTCCGTAGCCCAACCTGTCGATCGAAAATGGGCGGGCGGCCGGATGGCCGCCCGCGTTGTGGTTCGCTTACCCGCCGGGGCCGTCACACCCCGGTGAGTGCGGCGTTGATCTCAGCCAACACGCCGGCGTCGGTCTCACGGCCTTGCGCGCGCAGCAACGCCTCGCGGGCTGTCGCAAACCCGTACTCGCCCAGTGCCCAGGCTGCATGGCCTCGGACCATCGAATCCGTGTCACTCAGGAGAGCCTGCTGGAGAGCGGGGAGATGCTCGTCATTGTGTTGGTTGCCGGCGACCACGGCCGCGTTGCGCGCCAGCCCGCTTCGCCGGGCGCGCTTGAGCGGGCTGCGGCGCAGGATTTGAGAATCCTCGGTGGAGGGAGCCGCCAGCCAGCGCCGAAGATCGGGCGGGTGCAAGGCCGGGCGGGGAGCGAAGGCGGCGTCCGAGGTCGGCCGGGCGAAGCGCCGGTTCCAGGGACAGACCTGTTGGCAGATGTCGCACCCGAAGAACCATTCGCCGACGGAACGGCGCAGGTCGCGCGGGATGCCGCCGCGCGCTTCGATGGTCAGGTAGGAGATGCAGCGCCGGGCGTCGATCGTCCGGTCGGGGAGGATGCAGCCGGTCGGACAGGCCTCGACGCATTGGCGGCAGGATCCACAGCGATCGACGGCGAACGGTGCATCGGGGGGAAGGGTAAGGTCGAGTAGGATCTCGGTCAGCAGTGTCATCGACCCGACGCTCGGGCTGATCAGGCACGTATTCCGGCCGATCCACCCAAGGCCGGCGCGCTGAGCCAGCTCGCGCTCGAGGAGCGGTCCGGTGTCAGTGTAGACCCGCGAGGCGACCGGGCGCCCCAGCCTGTGCTGAAGTTGGTCTACGATTCTTCGGGCGCGCTCGAGCAGGAAGCCATGATAGTCGTCGCCGCGCGCATAGGCGGCGACGAGCGCCGGGCCCGGCGACGGTGCGGCCGGGGCGTAGTTGGCGGCGAGTACCAGGAGAGTTCTGACAGCCCGGTAGCAAACTGCGCGGGTCGGCACGCCCGGCGCGCCCGCGCACCGATGCCAGGTAGCCCATCTCGCCGTGACGTCCAGCCTCCAGCCAAGCGGCGTAGCGATCCAGGTGCGGGGGCGGGTCGGCACGGGTGATGCCGGCCAGGTCGAAGCCCTGGCTGAGGGCTTCGGACTTGAGCCAATGTGGCGAGAGCGTGGGGCGCCTCGGCACCGTCGTCCATGCGCCCAGTATAGCGGCCAGCGACGCATGGGGGAAAACGCGTGCGGCGCCGTCTCGGCGCCGCACGATCCCATGGACCATCAGGGTCGCTACTTCGACTTGATGTATTCGTCGATCGAGCGGGCGGCGCGCCGCCCGGCGGCAACCGCCGTGACCACCAGGTCCGGGCCGGTGACGTCATCTCCGCCGGCGTACACGCCGGGTTTGGAGGTGGCGCCAGTTTCCTTGTCGGCCACGATCAAACCGTATTTCTGGGTCTGCAGGTCCGGCGTTGATTCGCCGATCAGCGGATCGGGCCAGTAGCCCAGCGCCAGGATAATCGTGTCGGCCGAAACGATGAAGTTCGACCCCTCGATCGGGACGGGCCGGCGGCGGCCGCTCTTGTCCGGTTCGCCCAGTTCGCACTGCAAACATTCGACGCCGCTGACGCGGCCGTCCGGCCCGGCGATGAACCGCACTGGCTGAGTGAGAAAGCGATACTTGGCGCCCTCTTCTTTGGCCAGCTCGCGGTCCTTCTTGCCACCGGGCATTTCGGCTTCGGTGCGGCGATACAGGCAGGTGACGTGCTCGGCGCCCATGCGCAGCGCGGTCCGCAGGCAGTCGGAGGCCGTATCGCCGCCGCCGACCACCGCCACGCGGCGGCCGACGATCGGGCGCGAGCGTTTGTCGGGAGGCAAGAGCTCGAGGTCGACGTTGGCGCGCACCAGGAAATCGGTCGCCTGGTATACGCCCGGCAGGTCGGCGCCGGGGGCCTCGAGCGGCGCATCGACCTCGGAGCCGACGCCGATGAACACGGCGTCAAACCCGTCGGCGAACAGGCTGTCGACCGATCGATCCTTGCCGATCTTGGTGTCGGTGACGAAGCCTACGCCGGCGCGCTTGAAGTCCTCCAGCCGGTTGTGGACAACGTGTTTGTTCAACTTGAAGTTGGGGATGCCGTACATCAGCAGCCCGCCGGGGGAGGGCAAGGCCTCGAAGATCGTCACGGCATGGCCCTGCTGGAGAAGCTGTTCGGTGCACGCCAGGCCCGCCGGGCCCGAGCCGACCACCGCCACACGTTTCCCGCTGGGCGCACCGACGAACATCTCGACGCCGAAGTGCTGGCGTTCGTAATCGGTGACGAAGGCTTCCAGGGCACCGGTGAGCACGGGGTCATCGCTCTTACTGCGCACGCACGATCCAGCGCAGAGCTGTTCGTGCGGGCACACGCGTCCGCAGACTTCGGGCAGCGAGCTCGTCTGCCGGTACAGGGCGGCGGCGCCCAGGAAGTCGCCCATCTCGATCAGCCACATCGCCGAAGGGATGTCGTTGTGGACCGGGCAGGCGGTGTAGCACGGCGCCGGGTCGGGACAGTGGATACAGCGTTCGGCCGCCTTGCGTGCTTCGTCTTCGCTGAGCGGCAGGAATGTGTCGTCGAAATCGGCCGTTCGCTCGGAGGCCGTGCGCGCACCCTGCTCGATGTACGGAATCCGCACGCGAGCCTTGCGGTCGATGGCGAGCTCTTCCCCCGGGATGAATTGCATGACGTCGTCTCCCATGGCGCTTAATTGATGATACCGGACGAAATCGGTGGGGTTCAGGTGCAAGTGTCACCGCTGGCGCTGGAAGGTTGTCACCTTGTGCGACTTGGATTGGAACTCGGCCCACGCGTGGAATCTCGGCCGCAGCGTGGAATTCACCTCCTGCCTTCACGCCGAGCGGCAATCCGGGACGGGGAGGGGCGCCGGCGGCGGTTGGGGTAAAATGGGCCCCTCCGCGTGAAACTATCCGACGGCCTGTTCGTCTTACCCGTGAAGGACCCGAACACGCACGATCTGGACTTGCTGCGCCGCTCGCAGGCCGGGGACGCCGGGGCCTTCGATGATCTGATCCGGCGTCTGACCCCACGGTTGTTCCGGATCATCCGGCGCATGGCCAGCGACGCCGCGGAAGCCGAGGCGCTGGTTCAGGAGACCTGGGTTCGGGCCTGGCGCGGCCTGCCGGGCTGGCGGGGCGACGGCGAACCGATCGCCTGGCTGGCAGCCATCGCCGTCAATTTGGCGCGCGACCGCTGGCGTAAGAAGGCGCCAGTCGACTTCGCCGACCTGGGCGCCGGGGCCGTGAACCTGGAAGACGATGCCGTCGGCCCGGAAGACGCGGCCGAGTTGCAGGAGACGCTGATGCGCCTGGCGCAAGGTGTGCAGGGTTTGAGGGCCGAGCAGCGCGTGGCGATCGCCCTGCGCTTTGAGGCGGGCCTGTCCTACGAAGAGGTTGCCGCGGCGATGCGCATCCCGGTGAACACGGTGCGCACGCACCTGCACCGGGCCAAGACGGTCTTGCGGCAGTGGATGGAGGCCGGCGATGGCTGACCGGATGGATGATCTGCTGACACGCCTCCCGGTTGAGGCGCCGCCGGAGAACCTGGTGCCGTCGATCGAATCTCGATTGCGCCTCGAACGCCGGCGCAGGCAGTGGGCCGGCCGGCTGAGCTCGATCGCCGCGGCGGTGGCAGCCGGACTCGGCGCCTGGCTCATGGCCCCGACCGTGCAAGGGCTTCAGGTGCCTACGCCGGCAATCTCGCTCGAGGGGCTTTCAGCCGGTCTGTCCTTCGCCTTCGCCTCGCCTTACAGTGCCGCCTGGCAAGGCATGGCCGAAGCGCTGGGTTGGATTGGGAGAGCGCTTGGTTCTATGGAGAGTGGCGTGATGGTGTCCCTGGCGCTGCTGGCTGCGCCGGCGTGTTGGGGAGCCATCCGCCTGCTGTCCGAAGAAGGTCGAAAGCAAGGATGGACAGGATGAACCGATGGAGGTTGATCGTCGCTGCCAGCGTGGTGGCCGCGCTGGCGGTGATCGCCCTGGCGAACTTGCCCTTGGCCCAGGCGCTGACCTGGCCGTCCAGGCCGGTGCTCACCGGCTGGCATTCCGACGTGCCGCCCTGGCGGGTCAACGCCGCGCCGCCGATCGAAGGCCTGGCGGCGGAGGGGGTCGGGCTGCTGGCCAACTACCTGCTGGCGGTCGTCATGGTTTTCGTCCTGCCGCGCCGCGTGCGCCGCATGGCCGAATCGCTGCATCCGGGGGGGCGGCTTCTCGTCCGGACCTTCCTGATCGGGTTGGCGTGCGCCATTCTGGCGTCGGCCGTCAGCATCCTGGCCGCCTTCTCGGTCCAGATGCTGCCGGTTCCTTTTCTCTTGCTCGGCATCCTGTTTTTGGCAGCGCTGGTCGGCGTGGTAGCGATTGAGTTTGAACTCGGACGGGAAATGTTGACTCGGGCCGGCTGGTATGCGGAACGGCCGCTGCTGGCACTGGCCCTGGGGACGCTGCTGATCTTCGCACTGACGCGGCTCCCAATCCTCGGCTGGCTGACACTGATCGGTGCCTGGCTGACCGGGGCGGGGGTCTCGGTGGTGACGCGCTTTGGCAGTGGGCGATCGTGGACGCTTCGCCCGCTCGTGGAGGACGTGGCTGAATGAAGACCTTGATCCGAAAGCCCTGGTTTATCGCTGTCCTGGTGGTGGCCGTGCTGATCACGGCCTTGCTGATCGCGGGTGCTGTCCGCGGTCGCGCAGCCGCCGCCACTTCAGCGGCCCTTTCCACAACGAAGGTTGTCGTCGGTTCCCTCACCTCTCAGGTGGGCGCGACGGGCACGGCGCGCGCCCGCCAGTCGGCGACGCTCGGCTTCCAGACCTCGGGCACCGTCGACCAGGTCAACGTGAAGACCGGCGACCTCGTCGCCGAGGGCGACGTGCTGGCATCACTGACACAGACCTCCCTCTCGCCTCAGCTGATCCTGGCGGAGGCCGATCTCGTCAGCGCTCAGCAGGCGCTGGATGACCTGTTGAAATCGACCGCGGCCAAGGCGCAGGCCCAGCTGACGCTGGCCAATGCCCAGAAGGCACTCGCCGACATGCAGTTCAAGTGGAACGTCCAACAGCCCGGCAACCGCGCCAGCAGCACGACGCTCAAGGCGGCCGAGTCCAAGCTCGTAGTGGCAGAAGACAACATGAACCGCGCCAAGGGCGTCTACGATTCCGCCCCCAGCAGTGACGACGAACGCAAAGCTCAGGCTTATCTGAACTACGCTGCCGCTGTCCAGGAGTATCAGAGGGCGCTGGCCAGCCTCAACTGGTACAGAGGCAAGCCGACGGACAACGACCAGGGCATCCTCGATGCACAGCTGGCGCAGGCCGAAGCCGCGGTGTCCGACGCGCAGCGGGCGTGGGACCGAGTCAAGGACGGGCCGAACCCGGATGACATCGCCGCCGCCAAGGCGCGCGTCGCCTCCGCTCAGGCCAATGTCGACATGGCCCACATTTCTGCGCCGTTCGCCGGCACCATCACCATGGTCAACATCATCCCCGGCGACCAGGTCTCGCCCGGTTCGCCCGCCGCCGGCCTCGCCGATCTCAAGACGTTCTTCGTCGACGTCCAGGTCTCCGAAGTGGATATCGACAAGGTGCAGGCGGGTCAGCCGGTGGCGCTCACCTTCGATGCCATCGCCGACAAGTCCTACACCGGAAAGGTGACCGACATCGGGATGACCGGCGCCGTGGTGCAGGGCGTGGTCACGTTTGAGGTGACGGTTGAAATCCTGGATGCCGATTCGTCGGTGAAGCCGGGGATGACGGCCGGGGTCAACATTCTCACCACCGAGATTCAGGGCGTGCTGCTGGTTCCCAACCGATCGGTTCGTTCGCAGGACGGCGAGCGAGTGGTCTACGTCGTGCGCAACGGGACACCGACGCCGGTGATTGTCAAGCTCGGCGCCTCGTCCGATACCCAGAGTCAGGTGCTGCCGGGCGACTTGAAGGAGGGCGACGAGATCCTGGTCAACCCACCCACCAACAACTTCGGCGGAGGCGGGGCCGGGGGACCGTTTGGTGGGGGTGGCGGTGGGGGAGGGGCGTTCGGTGGAGGCTAGTCGAGACGGCGAACGATCGGCGGATGACTGGGTCATCGACGCCGAGGGCCTGACAAAGGTCTATCGGATGGGAGAGATCGAGGTCCATGCGCTGCGCGGCGCCAGCCTGCGCGTTCGTCGCGGCGAGGTGGTTTCCATCATGGGCCCTTCGGGCTCCGGCAAGAGCACGCTGATGAACTTGCTGGGGTGCCTGGACCATCCCACCGAGGGAACCTACCGGCTGGACGGAGAACTGGTATCCGATCTGCGTGACGATCAGCTGGCCGCCATCCGCAACCGTAAGGTGGGCTTCGTGTTCCAGAGCTTCAACCTGCTCGGCCGACAAACAGCGCTGACCAATGTCGAACTGCCCATGCGCTACGCCGGGATGAAGGCGGGGCGGCGGCAGCGTGCCACCGAGGCGCTGGAATCGGTCGGCCTGGGGGACCGGCTCAGCCATCGGCCTATGGAACTCTCCGGGGGCCAGCAGCAGCGCGTGGCGATTGCCCGCGCGCTGGTCAACACGCCGGCTATCATCCTGGCCGATGAACCGACCGGTAACCTGGACTCGAAATCGGGCGAGGAGATCATGCGAATCCTGCTCGACCTGAACCGGGAGCGCGGGGCGACGCTGGTCTTCGTGACGCACGACCCCACCATCGCCAGCCGCACGCAGCGGATCATCCGCCTGCATGACGGGCTGATTGTTCAGGACGGCCAGCCCGAGCCGGCTGCCGCCGGGGGCTAGAGGGACGCCATGGATTTCCTGCAGAGTATCCTGGAGGCGGTCGACAGCCTGACGAGCAACAAAATGCGGTCAGCGCTGACGATCCTGGGGATCGTCATCGGTGTTGGCGCCGTCATTGCCATGCTGGCCATCGGGCGCGGCGCCCAGGACAGCATCACGGGCTCGATCAGCAGCATTGGAACCAACCTGCTGTTCGTGATCCCCGGTGGGGGAGAGGATATCCGCAATCCCAGGCCCCTGACGCTGGAGGATGCCAACGCTCTCAATGATCCGCTCAACGCGCCCGCCGTGCTCGCCGCCGCGCCGATGCTGTCCTCGATGGCCGACGTCACCTTCGAAGGCGAGACCACCCGTACCCAGGTGGCGGCGGTGACCTCCGGCTACGACACCCTGCGCAGCCTGTCGGTGACCGAGGGGCAGTTCATCAGCGACGAGAATATCCTGGGGCGAGCGGCCGTGGCCGTCATCGGTCCAGACACCGCCACGAACCTGTTCGGACGAAGCGAGGGTGTAACCGGCGAGACGATCCGCGTCGACGGTCAGCCGTTCCGGGTGATCGGTGTCCTCAAAGCCCAGGGCGGTTCCGGGTTCTCGAATGCGGATGACCAGATCATCGTTCCTCTGACCACAGCACAGGCCCGGCTGGTGCGCAAGACCACCCGCAACGCGGTCGACATGATCCTGGTGCAGGCTGCCACCGCTCAGGATGTCCCCGTGGCCAATGAACAGGTTGCCGAGGTCCTGCGCTCGCGCCACCGCACGCCGGTGGGCGCCGATGACTTCACCATCTTCACCCAGCAGAGCTTCCTCGACATCGCCAAGACGATCACGGGGGTCCTGACGATCTTTCTGGGAGGCATCGCCGGCATCTCGCTCTTGGTGGGCGGCATTGGGATCATGAACATCATGCTCGTGTCGGTCACCGAGCGCACGCGCGAGATCGGGCTGCGCAAGGCCGTCGGTGCGCGCAAGCGCGATATCCTGATCCAATTCCTGACCGAATCCGCCCTGCTCAGCCTGGCGGGCGGCCTGATTGGAATCGCGTTCGGGTGGGGACTCTCCTTCCTGGTCGGGGTGATCGCTCGGGCGGCGAACGCCGATTTGACCCCCACCGTCAGCCTGGACGCCATCCTGTTGGCGACGCTGTTCTCGGCCGCGGTCGGACTATTCTTCGGGCTGTATCCCGCCAAGCGCGCCGCCGACCTGGAGCCGGTGGAAGCACTGCGCTACGAGTAGCGACACCTCACGCGATCGTTGACCCTCGCACGCAGGGGCACGGCGTCGCCGAGCCCCTGCGCATTCCTGCTCCCCGCGTGACCTGCGGATGATGGCCGGACGGGGTCGCGGCGAAGCACGATTCGCCCCTGTGACGCTCCCGGCGGAATCCTTGTCCCCGACCCCCTCGCCAGACGTCGATCCCTCATCCGGCCCAAGGCGTAGCGCGCGCCTCCGGCGCAGGTAGCCGCAGGCTTTAGCCTGCGCCCTTCCTCGGGTGACCATCGCAACCGACTTCGCGCCAGCCGGGCGCGGCCTGCCGTGTCCCCACGCGTACCCGGGGTGGGCGGCGGCGCCAGGGTGACGTAGGTGCGACAGCCGGCGTGCAGCCGGAGGTT
The DNA here is from genome assembly GCA_963777165.1 of uncultured Chloroflexia bacterium. Classification (GTDB taxonomy): domain Bacteria; phylum Chloroflexota; class Anaerolineae; order Anaerolineales; family E44-bin32; genus DYJB01. Next base: position 20,648 of record CAVZPO010000021.1, on the reverse strand, counting down.
CGCGGCACGAACAGTGCGTCGCCCCTGCGGCTCAGACTACGGAACCCCTGTGCCGGCCTCCCCGCCAAACGTCGATCCCTCATCCGGCCCTAAGCGTAGCGTGCGCCTCTGGCGCAGGTAGCCGCAGGCTTTAGCCTACGCCCCTCCTCGGGTGACCATCGCGTTGGTGTGTACGGCGGCCGGGCCCGGCATCGCCTGCCTCAAAGCGAGACGTGTGCGTAGGCGGGACGCCTGGATGGCGGAGGGGCGAAGCAAGCCGTCTCGCACCCCGTTTGGGCCGCGAGCCCCGGCCCGCCGGGGCGAGACGGCGGGCGTGCCGCCGGGCTTCGCGGCACGAACGGTGCTTCGCCCCTACGAATCTGTCGGCGAGATCCTTGTCCCCCGGGGCCTGCGGAAGGCGTCTACCCCTCCTGCCGCCCTCGGCTTGGCGCGAACCGTCGCGCCAAGGCAGGACGGCCTTCCGCCATCGCTGCCCTTCCTTCCATGTACAATCCGCGTACGGTCCAGGTTCGGGCCCGCCTGACACCTGCCGCGGCGACGCTGAAGGTCGAGCCGCCGGAGCCCAAGTTGATGCATCGGGCCCGCGGCGCGCCGACCGTTCGGAACGGCCGAAGATCGCAAGGCCTATCCCGACATCCCGGGGCCAAGGAGAAATGGAATGCCTGCATTGCGTGTGGTTGCTGAACTGATGGAGGTCGCCGCGGTCACCGCACCCAAGGCGGCCGGCCGCGACTTCATCGTCGTGCGAACGGTGGAGGGCGAGGAGCTCCGGCGCCTGGGGCAGGGGATGATCGACTACGGCCGGCGCAGCGGCAAATCGAACTTCGACCGCGATGGTCAGAACGTGCTCGACTCGGGCGCCGTGGTGCTGATCGGCTTGAAGGACGCCGACGTCGTCGACCTGAACTGCGGGGCGTGCGGCGCCGAGGCGTGCATCGTGCCGAACACGTTTGACGGGGAGTTCAAGGGCCCGAACTGCGCGCTGCGCCATCTCGACCTGGGCATCGCCCTCGGCTCGGCGGTCAAGACCGCCCAGATGCTCAACGTCGACAACCGGATCATGTACCGCGCCGGCGTGACCGCCCGCGCGCTTGGGCTGATCGACGCCGATTTCGTCATGGGCATCCCGCTGTCCGCCACAGGTAAGAGCCCGTATTTCGACCGCGCCGCCGAAGCCGTTGCAGCGCCGGCAAAACCGTAGGGGCCCGGAAGCTGAGCTCCTAGGGGCGAAGCATCCGGCCCATCGCGGGTGCGTCGCCCGCTTGCGCCTACCGTCTCGGGCTACAGGGGGACTGACATGCCCGACCATCCGATCGGAAGAGCCGTCCGGCTTCCCGGACATCGACTACGCCTCACCCGGGGCGTATTTCGTCACCGTCTGCACCCACCAGCGCGCCTGCCTGTTAGGTGAGATCATCGACGGCCATGAGTGCCTCAGCGTGCCCGGCGAGGTCGTGTGTACGGTCTGGAAAGATCTCCCGAACCATTGCCCCGATGTGGAGTTGGACGCATTTCTGGTCATGCCGAATCATGTGCACGGTATCCTCGCGTTGCATGGTAGGGGCACGGCATGCCGTGCCCCTACCGAGGCATTCGGGCGACCGGTCGCAGGTTCGATCCCGACCATCGTTCGATCGTTCAAATCATCTGCGGCGCGCGAGATCAACCGCCTGCGCGGCACGCCCGGCGCGGCCGTCTGGCAGCGCGGCTATTTCGAACACATCATCCGCACGCCGAACGATCTGGACCGCCTCCGACGCTACATCGAATCCAACCCGCTGCGCTGGGCCCTCGACCGGGAGAATCCCGCGAACACGTAGGGGCGAAGCATGCTTCGCCCCTACGCGTTCACTGTCACGTACACTGTATTCGCCAAGGGCAAGGCACAATATCGTAGGGGCATGGCATGCCGTGCCCCTACCCAGGATCGTTATCGCACGCCGCTCGCTACGCCCGGCAGGTGATCCTTGAGGAACTGCCCGGTGTACGACGCCGGGACATGGATGATGTCCTCCGGGGTCCCCTCGGCCACGATCTCCCCGCCGCGCTCGCCGCCCTCCGGCCCCAGGTCGATCACCCAGTCGGCGACCTTGATGATGTCCGGGTGGTGCTCGATGATCAGCACCGTGCTGCCCTGATCGACCAGCTGCTGCAGCACCTCGATCAGCCGGTGCACGTCGGCGGCGTGCAGCCCCACCGACGGCTCGTCGAGCACGTAGAGCGTGCTGCCGTTGCCGCGCTTGGAGAGCTCGCGCGACAGCTTCACCCGCTGCGCCTCGCCTCCCGAAAGGGTGGGCGCCGGCTGCCCGATCTTCAGGTAGCCCAGGCCGACATCCTGGAGCGTCTTCAGCTTGCGCACCATCGCCGGGAAGGCCGAGAAGAACTCGACTGCCTCGTCGATGGTTGTGTCAAGCACGTCGGCGATGTTCTTGCCCTTGAAACGCACCTGCAGCGTCTCACGGTTGAAGCGCGCCCCGCGGCACACCTCACACTCGACGTACACGTCGGGCAGGAACTGCATCTCGATCCGCAGCTGGCCCTGACCCTCGCACGCCTCGCACCGCCCGCCGTGCACGTTGAACGAGAAGCGCCCGGCCTTGTAGCCGCGCACCTTGGAGTCGGGCAGCTCGGCGAACAGCGTGCGCACGGCATCGAACAGCCCGGTGTAGGTGCCGGGGTTCGACCGCGGCGTGCGGCCGATCGGCGACTGATCGATGTTGATGATCCGCTCGACCGACTCCAGGCCGACGATCCGGTCGTGGGCGCCGGGGAGCTCGCGCGCCCCGTTGAGCTTCTGCGCCAGCGCCTTGTGCAGCACCTCGACCATCAGCGTCGACTTGCCCGATCCGGAGACGCCGGTGATGCACACGAACATCCCCAGCGGCAGGCGGACGGTGATGTTCTTGAGGTTGTTCTCGCGGGCGCCCACGACGGTGAGGTACTTGCCGTTGCCCGGTCGCCGCACCGCCGGAACGTCGATGCGCAGCTTGCCCGCCAGGTAGCGGCCGGTGACCGAGGCCCGGTTGCGCGTGACCTGCGCCACCGTCCCCTGAGCCACGATCTCGCCGCCGTGTTCGCCGGCGCCCGGGCCGAGATCGATCAGCCAGTCGGCGGCGCGGATCGTCGCCTCGTCGTGCTCCACCACCAGCACGCTGTTGCCCAGGTCGCGCATCCCCTCCAGCGTACGGATCAGCCGATCGTTGTCGCGCGGGTGCAGCCCGATCGACGGCTCGTCCAGCACGTACAGCACGCCCATCAGGCGCGAGCCGATCTGCGTCGCCAGCCGGATGCGCTGCGCCTCGCCTCCGGAGAGCGAACCGGCCGAACGTCCAAGCGTCAGATAGTCCAGCCCGACGTCGACCAGGAAGCCAAGCCGGTCACGGATCTCCTTCAACACGCGGTCGGCGATCTGCTGCTGGCGCTTGCCCAGCGGCCCGCCGGCGCTCTGCAGCCGGTCGACCCAGTGCAGCGTGCGCACGACCGGCCAGCCGGTGACGTCGATGATCCCGGCGTCGTCGACGGTCACGGCCAGCGCCTCCGGGCGCAGCCGCTTGCCGCCGCAGCGCGGGCACGGGCGCTCGGACATGTACTCCTGGATGCGCGAACGCATGTCCTCCGACTGCGTTTCCTGATAGCGGCGTTCGAGGTTGCCGATGATTCCCTCGTAGGCCGTCTTGAATGTCGCCTTGCGGCCCTCGCGGCTCTGGTAGCGGACGGAGACCTGCTCGCCCTGCGTCCCGAACAGGATCAAGTCGAGCTTCTTCTTGGACAGCGACGACACCGGGACGTCCAGGTCGATGTCGTACTGCTCGGCCACCGCCTCGACCAGCTGCCAGTAGTAGCCGCGGCGGTCGCGCCCCTGGTTCGACCACTCCCCGGCGGCGATGGCGCCCTCGGCGATCGAGAGCGAGCGGTCAGGAATGATCCGGTCGGGATCGATCTCCAGCTTGATGCCCAGCCCCTGGCATTCGGGGCAGGCGCCGTGCGGCGTGTTGAACGAGAAGGTGCGCGGCTCGATCTCGGCCAGCGTCGTCCCATGCTCCGGGCAGGCCAGCAGCTCCGAGAACGGCAGGTCGGTCTCGCCCTTCGAGCCCTCCCCCTTCGTCTGGGAGACGATCATCGTGCGGTTTCCCCAGCGCAGCGCCGTCTCGACCGAGTCGGTCAGCCGCGTACGGTGCGCTTCGGCGTCCTCGCCCTGCTCGTGGTGCACCACCAGCCGGTCGATCACCGCCTCGATCGTGTGGTTCTTGTAGCGGTCGAGTTCGATCTCATCTTCGATCGGCACCACCGTCCCATTCACCCGCAGCCGGGCGAACCCGGAGCGGCGGGCATCCTCGATCACGTTCTGGTGCGTGCCCTTGCGGCCGCGCACCAGCGGCGCCAGGATCAGCAGGCGCGTGCCGTCGGGCAGCGCCTCGATGGCGTCGACGATCTCCTCCGCCGACTGCTGCCGCACCTCGCGCCCGCACAGCGGACAGTGCGGCACACCGACGCGGGCGAACAGCAGCCGCAAATAGTCGTACACCTCGGTCACCGTGCCGACGGTCGAGCGCGGGTTGTGCGAGACGCCCTTCTGGTCGATCGACACCGCCGGCGACAGCCCGTCGATCGAGTCGACATCCGGCTTGTCCAGCTGTCCGAGGAACTGGCGGGCATAGGCCGAGAGCGACTCGACGTAGCGTCGCTGCCCCTCGGCGAAGATCGTGTCGAAGGCCAGCGACGATTTGCCTGAGCCGGAGATGCCGGAGATCACCACCAGCTTGTCGCGCGGGATCTCGACGCTCAGGTTCTTCAGGTTGTGGACGCGGGCACCGACGACCGTGATCTTGTCCTGGGGCATACCGCACTTCCTGCGTTGGATGGCAACGGCGCAATCGCGGATTATAACAGGCAGGGCTCGCAGCCTCCTCCCACGCGCGGGGGATTGTGCCGCCGGAGTGCGGAGGAAGCGAAAACGCCCGGCTCGACCGGGCGTCGTTCGATCCCATGGCGATGTGGAGGTCAGTTCGCCGGCTGGTCGAGCGCGTGCCCGCACCACGGACAGCGCTCGAGCTCCCGATTGACGACCGCGTCGCACTTTGGGCATCGGCCGCGCTTCTCGGCCGGCATGGTGCCGCCCAGCTCGGACGCCATGCGGATCACATCGCTCACCGACAGCTGCCCCGTCCCCGGCCCGCGATTGATCGGGCGCCCCGACAGGCGCATGCCGCGGGCGTCCTCGCTGAGCACGTACCCCTGATCGCGCAGCGCCCTGGCCATCTCCTCCCGAAGTTGAGCCGTCCCCTGCACGCCCGGCGCCGGAGGCCGATGCTGGAGCAGCTGGCGCGCCTCGTCGGGAAGATCCTCAAGCAGAGCCGCCGGCCAGGCGCCGGCCTTCGGCTCGGCAAATGGCTGGGTCAGCTTCTTGAAGCGCGCCGTGGCCTGGTCGCGCTCGAGTGGGTCCGGTTGCGGCGCTGCCCTCATCGGGACCAGCGGCGCGTTTGGGCAGTTGGGGCACAGCGCCACCCAGCCGCTTCCATCCAGGCTGGGGCGAGCTTCCATCGGTCCGCCGCACAGCGGGCAAAACGGGACACCGGGCTGGTAGCGCGGGGTGGTCATCGATGTCCGACTGTAGCACAGGAGGCCGTCGGTAACAATCATCAAGCGTTGGCCGCCGGGGCGCAGCCCTCGGCTTCGGGCCTCGGCCTGCGCCCCAGCGGGACCGGCATCGACGCGGCCAGCCCTCGCTTCGGCCTCGGCCTGCGCCCCAGCGGGACCGGCATCGACGCGCGCGTTCCATTCTTCTCGCGCGGCGCCGTACGCTTCCATCACGCGCCGCGCGTGTTCGTAGGGGCGGGTTTCAAACCCGCCCCTACACCTAACCGGGATCCTGGGCCTTCCGACATGCCGCGTAGGGGCCCGCATGCCGTGCCCGTACCTGCGCGAAGGCGGTTTGCCATTCCGCTGCAGCCTCCGTCCGAATGCCCGAAGGATCAACCCCTCCACGGACCGATGGTCCCGTCGCCGCGCGTGTTCGTAGGGGCGGGTCTCAGACCCGCCCCTACACGTTTCTGGAACTAGCGCCCTCCGACACCCCGGTTGTCACGTCGTCACGCGGGCCCCGTGAACGCGCAAGGGCACGGCGTCGCCGTGCCCCAAGATCACGATCGCATTCCAGGACGATCTAGGCGCTCGGTGTGCGGTCCTTGATGGCCACCACGCCGGACAGCGCGCGCTGATGGTTCGCCTGATAGAACTCCTCGGCGTAGCGCTGATTGCGCCACTCGAACGCCGTCTCAAGCCCCTGGCTGCCCTCCGGGATCAGGAGCGTCGTGCGCACGTAGCGGGCATCGTCCGTCGGCAGAAAGCGCCCCGAACGGCCGAGCAGGATCGACGCCGGGAGGGCATACCCGACGACCAACAGGATCAGCATCAGCACCGATGCCGCACCCATGTCCCCCGCCGGGTCGATCAGCCCGACGGCCAGAGCCGCGACCAGCAGGCCGAGGGCGACCAGCGCTGAGATCAGATGTGCGTTCAGGCGGGCGTTCTTCTCCTCCGGCGTTCGGGCGGTCGCCCGGCGATAGCACGCCCGGCACAATGGCACGCTGTGGCGCGACGTCTTTCGTTGGCCGACGCCCTGGCCCTGCGGGCTCGTCCCCACCATCGCCAGCCGGTTGGGAGCCGGGGAGCGCATACAGTGAGCGCAGCCCTGTAGAGGAAAGGTGATCTGGTCCCCGTGGACCACGACACGGTAGCGCTGCCCGGGAGGCGGATCAGTGGCCGGGGGTGCAGCGGGCTTGGAAGGGACTGCCGGCCGGGCGGGCGCAGCGGCTTTCACAACCTCCGGCTCGGCCGGCTTGGACGAAGCGGCGGCCACCACCGCAACTGACACGGCCGGAGCGGCGGCCGGGAGTTCAGCCGGCATTCGGTCCGGCACCAGCGAAGGTGCCCAATCGGTGAGCGGCTCGGGTTCGCGCGCCCCTGCCATCAGCCGCGAGAGGCGGCCCAGGGGCGCCTCTGATCCGGACGGTGCAAACTCGTCTGCGTCTTCCTCGGCCTTCAATGCCGATTCGTCTTCGGCTTCAATCTCGTCTTCCATCTCCAGCCGGACCTCCCGAATCGGAGGCCGCTCGATCTCCGGCTGCGTGGGAATGGGGACGGCAGCCGAAGCCGTCGCGCGCAGCGAGGCCTCGCGGTCGTCAAGTGGTTCGGAGTGGAGCGGCACGGACGCGGGGCGGGGCGGTGGAGATGGGGCGGGGCGCTCGTCGATGGCGATCGCCTCGACCTCCGCCAAAGTCATCCACTTGCGTAGGGCGGTGGCGCGGGCAGCCGGGAACGACTCGGGGATGTTGCCATACAGCACCCGCGCACCATCCGCCTCGGCCACAAAGGATGCCTTACAGCTGCCGCAGGCGACATAATCGGGGAACGACTTGAGGTGGGCAACGCGCAGCGCCGGTGCGCCGCAGATGGCACACGCCAGACTCGAGACGAACTCGTCGGGCAGAGATTGCTGCGGGGTGCTCGCCATGGATCTCCTGACGGATCAGCGGGCGCGACAAGGCCGGCGAAAACGTCCCGCCTGTTCCGAATCTAACACAAGCCCCAAGGGAGGGCAATCAGGACCGTCGTCCCGGTTCACGCTCGACCGCAGGTCGCGAGGGCGGGGAGATGGGGCTGCGGCTCACCAAGCCCGCCGTTACGAGCCATGGTCTCCGCCGAAGGTCTCCGGAGCGGAGCGCAGGGGAGAGCGATGCGGGGTGGGGGAAGACGCAGCCCAACAAAACGCGCTCGGCAACATCGGCTGACATTGCGAGCCCAGTAGGGGCGAAACAGTCTCCGCGGCAGCAGGATACCAGCGCAATGTGAGATTGCCACGGCGCCCCGCACAGGTCGCGGGGCACCTCGCAATGACACCGACGGGGGGCGGGTGACATCGGCGCAGGTCCGGCTTAGGGCGAGTCAGAATCCGAGGAGGCGCAGCCCGACGAAGCGATCACTGGAACGACGGGTGTCATCGCCAGCCATGGTCCCCAGTGCGGGGGAGGGCACAGCTCGACGAAGCAGCCTCCGCGGGTGCAGGTAACCGGCACGACGGGAGATTGCCACGACGCCCCGCAAGGATCGCGGGACGCCTCGCTATGACGGTGAGGGATGATGCGCCCGCCCAAGCCCATCCTTGCGAAGAAGGCACAGATCGACGAAGCAATCACGGCAACAACTGAGTCCATGCGAGCCCCGGACGAGCGAGTCAATCTCCGCGGCTGCAGGAAGGTGGCGCAAGGTGAGATTGCCGCGGTGCCCTGCGATCTATGCGGGGCGCTTCGCAATGACAGGGATGCGGGTCGCCGCCGTGCGATGTAGATTAGAATAGTCCGATATGGATAGCCCGGTCACGCCTCGTTCACGGCGAAGACGCGCGGCGGTGCTGGCGCTCCTGGCCTGCGCGACCTTCGCGCTCGCCGGCTGTGGGCTGACGGCCGTGCAAGAGCCGGTCGTTGCGACTGCCCGCCCGAGCCAGACACTTACCCCGACCCCGAAAGCCACGGATACCCCCACCTCGACGCCTTCCCCGACGCCGACGCTGCATCCGCTGACCATCGAGTCGATGAGGCAGCGGTCGTATCCCGGCAGCGAGATCACAATTGAGGAGCAGCTGGCGCCCGGGGCCAACTATGCGCGCTACCGGGCATCGTACCTATCCGAAGGGCTGCGGATCTACGCCTTGCTGACGGTGCCATACGGGGATCCGCCTGAGGACGGCTGGCCGGCGATCATCTTCAACCACGGCTACATCCCTCCGGCCGAGTACCGCACGACCGAGCGCTACGTGGCGTACGTCGACCACCTGGCGCGCCACCAATACATCGTCTTCCGGCCTGACTACCGCGGGCACGACCAGTCGGAGGGCGTTGCGAGCGGCGCCTACAGCTCACCCGACTACGTCGTCGATGTGCTCAACGCCCTGGCGTCGGTGCGGGCGTATCCGGCGGCCGACGCGGGCCGGGTTGGCATGTGGGGTCACTCGATGGGCGGTTACATCACGCTGCGCTCCATGGTGATCGATCCCGGGCTGCGCGCCGGCGTGATCTGGGCCGGCGTCGTTGGCTCATACACCGACCTGGCGACGCGCTGGCGTCCGACACCGACCCCGGGCGGTACGCCCGCCACGCCTCGCGGCTGGCGTTTCGGACTGACGCAGGACTTCGGCTCGCCGGAGGAGAACCCGGCCTTCTGGGCGTCGATCTCAGCCAACTCGTATTTGGAGGACCTCTCCGGCCCGGTCCAACTCCATCACGGAACCGCCGACACGAGCGTTCCGGTCGCTTTCTCCGAGACGCTGTTTGAACAGATCCAGCAGGCCGGCGGCGTGGCCGAGCTGTACATCTACCCGGGCGCCGATCACAACCTGGCGCAGCCTTTTTCCGTGGCGATGCAGCGCACGATCGAGTTCTTCGACCGCTACCTCAAATCACCCTGATGCGCGGGCGCCGTGAGCCGACCGGCAGGGGCCGGCGGGCTGAACCGTTGCAGCCTGCAATGACGGAGAGCAGGGGCTCCGGGGAAGGCTACTTCTCCTCGGCCAGGGACTTGCCTTGCGCGCGGAGTGCGGCCTTGATGAGTCCGAGCGCCTTCGGCCCCATGCCGTGAAGCGCCAGGAGCTCGGTCTCCGAAAAGCGAGTGACCTGATCGAGGCGACCAACTCCGACGGATGCGAGCGCCCTTAACGCCGGGCTTGAGACGCCCTTCGGAAACGCGGACTCGAGATTTCCCTTCGCACTGCTCGCCACATATCACCTCGCCGATGAAAGGACTCCTAACGGCCACGAGCTTGGTGCACTGGGGGTTCATCCCAGGGTGCTGCCTGGCGCTGGCAGGCGATCTCCTGCCCGGTCCCGCTCAGGTTGGCGGCCTAAAGCCGATGCTCGTCGCCCGCTCGCCGGACCAGGCGGACGAGCTCGTGACCGCGGAGGAATCCTGGGGGGTGGGTGGCCGGGGATCGATGGCGAGACCGACCGGTAAGGGCCGGTGGGTTCTCGTCTACCTTTTCCCCTTGGCTGCCGCCTTTTCCCGGCTTGCCTTCACCCTGAGCTTCACGATCTGGGTAACCAAGCTGTAGGGGACCGGCTTGTCCAGCGGGAACTTGACCGTGCTCTTGGACGACCGGTACGCGGCCAGCCTCCGGTTGAAGCTCTCGCTTCCCGAGGGCGCGGGATAGAGACCGATGTGCTGGCTGAAGGCGGCGAAGCTGATCAGCGTGCCGTTGAGTTTGAAGGTTGGGATCTCATAGCTGATCGTTTCTTGCGCGCCCGGCGCCGCCTTTCGGATCGTCGCCCGGATCTTCCGCAAGGTCACCTGAACATCTTTCGGAAACCCTGCGATGTACTCTTCGACAGTCTTTGGTGCTGTTGGTCTAGCCATTGTGTTGCCACCTCTCTCGAAGTCCGCACGACGCAATGACCCGCCCCACCAACTCGAGGCACACGGTCCCGGGAATGGCGGCAGGTTTCCCGGCGGCGAGGGCCGTCTCCCGACTATTCTCCCACAGGTCGCCTGGCCAGTTCCATTCCTTCCCGTACCCCCGGCCGGGTCAGGGGCGGGCCATGCGGCCGCCCCGCAGCTACCCTCCGATCGAGAGAAGCATCGGGCTGAAGTAAGGAACGAGCCAGATCACCCACACGGCGACGCTGAACCTGTGGAAGCGCGTGATCCAGCGTTCATCCCCCCGCACCAGGACCGCCGAGGCCCAAATGGCGTGCACCAGCATCAAGACGATCGCGAGCAGGCCGGTCAGCGCGTGGAAATCAAGCCTCATCCCCCCCGCCATCTCGAACATCAATCCTGTGCCCCAGGTGTCGCAAACGAGGCCCAGCCAGAAGAAGCCAAGGTGCCATGCTTTCAGCCTGCCAGAGATGCGTTCGCTCCACACGCCGATGGAGTAGAAAGCCAACGCCAGAGTGATGATGATGCTGGAGGCGGCGGTCACCGGGCAGCTCCTACCTGCAGACGACCCTGCAGGTCGTCCGCTTGAGATTGACGTGAGTTTACGGCCATCGAAGGTGGCCAGCGGAAGCGGGGACCGTCACGGGGCCCCTATGCTCCGACAGCGGGCGCAACACCAACTTCCGAAACCCAATCCGCCGGGCCAGTCGAAGACCGCCGTAGGTCCCGCCGCAGGCCCCGCGTTCTAGGCGGAACGTTCTTGGCGGGATTCGTCCCGGATGTCTTCACCGGGACCCTGCGCGAGTCGCAGGATGAAGCGCCCCGTCCTTTGTGGGAAGTTGCCCGGCGGAGGTGGGCAGGCCTGCCCGGATTGTGCGGCAAGGTGGCAGCTCAGGCAAGCCCCACCTGGCGCTCAGGCCGCCGGGTAGGCCAACCGTGAAGTGCAGGGAAGTCTCCCGATCGAGAGCGACTGGATGCCCCGCGTTCCCCCCCGGCAGATCGCAGACCCCGAAACCCCGAGCTTATCCTCCCAGCGTGACATCCTGCGACCCATACCAGTGCAACGCATCGAAGAACTGCTCTGGTTTGAAATCCGGCCAGAGATCATCAAGGACGAAGAAATCCGCATAGACTGCCTGCACGGGCAGCAGACCGCTCAGCCTTCTGCGGCCTCCCCACCTCACCACCAGGTCGATTCTCGAGACCTCGGACGAAGCGATGCACTCCGTGAACGGCCTGCGCTTGCCGCTGATCGTGCCGCTCACGTTGGTCGCGGCCTTGCTCAAGTCCCAAAGCCAATCGTAGTTGACCAGGAAATTGACCTTGGTTGTGCCGCTGCCGAGCACCTGCCGGGTTCTGTAGGGCTTCAACTCAAGAGGGAAGAGGGGCGAGTCGTCGTTTCCGACCACCAGCAGGGAAGCGTTCAACTTGGCAAGTCCCCTTACGGCATCGACGCACGCCTGGCGAAATGCCGCCGTCTGTTCGGGCGGTCGCTTCGTGTTGTCGCTGGTGAACCCGTATACGGTCAATTCCTCGATTCCGAGAGCGGTGCAGATGTGATAGAGACGGAATCCGGGCTCGAGACCGTAGGCGTAACCCTCTTCCTTGCCCATGCCCCTGTTGACAGCCCATCTGCGATTGCCATCCGGAATGAACGCCACATGCCTCGGAATGCGTCTGAATGTCGGCAGATCCACGCGCGTTACCTCGCTTTCCTCGGAGGCATCGGACTGCTCCACGGATCGACCGCCCCTGGATGACGGCTGTCTTCATCCTCTCCTTCCCTGCCTACGGGAAGGGTTTGGGGGACGGTCGTTCCGCTGCGTCTATGCCAACAGCTGGCTCGCAGCCACGGAGAGCCCGGCATTCATGACGATGGCCAAGTAGTAGATGATGCCTATCCGCTGCGGCCTGATCTCGCCGTCCTGCTCCGCGACCACGAAGTCCAGCCAGCTGCGTTTCCAACCATGCGTCCCGGCGCGGTAGAGGAGGTGAACGCCCAGGCTGAGGAGGAGAAAGGCGGCCAGGAAGATCGCGGTTCGCTTCAGTCCAAAGAAGCACCAGTAGCCGAGCAGGAAGCCCAGCAGGATGAAGACCTTGAGCATCTTGTACCACTTGGGCTGCAGGGAATGCGAGCGGACGAAACGCAAGTCATCCCCGATTCCTTGGAGCAGCTTGGCCATGGTCAGGTCCGAGTCCCTTCTCCCACTGAACCAGCGAGGGAGGCGTTCCCTGCCAGAGGTTGCATCCCTTCGAGCGCTCGCGAGCCGGGGGCGTCTTTACGGCGCTGCCGCGAGCTGTCAGGCTGCGGAGCGCCTGGCGACCTCACGCGGCTCCAAGAGAACCATGGGAATGACGCGTGAGGACTTCGTCTGATACCCGTCGAAGAACGGCGCCTTGGACACAAGCTGCGGCCAGAGCCGATCTCGTTCCACCTGCGTCGCCACCGTTGCGAACACGTCCAGTCGCTTGCCGGGGACCTCGATCTGAACTTGCTGCGAGGCCCGGAGATTGTGAAACCAGGCGGGGAGCCTGTCCTTGCCATTGTTGGAAGCCGTGATCACATACCTCTCGCCGTCTCGGATGTACATCAGCGGAGAGGTCCGGCGTTTGCCTGACTTCCGGCCGACCGTCGTCAGCAGGAGAATGGGCATCCCGCGCAACGCCGACATGGCTCGCCCGTTCGTCCAGCGGAAGGCCGCGATCTGAACACGAGTGAACAACTTGAACAGGGCCTCGAATACCATCGCCACCTCCTGTGCTCGGGTGACACCGTCAACGCAAGGGGATTATACCGGGCAAGGCCGGCCGGTGATTCACTTGGGCGGCGAGGACTCCCCCGCGATGGATTCGTTCCGGGATCGAGGATCACTTCCAAGACACCCGCCACCAAGAAAATGGTGGCGGGGCCGCAGCCTCCCCTCGATGGATGACCGTCGGCTTGTTCTTGGCCGCCAGCTATCTGTTCCTGAGGCTATTTGCCGGCCATTGGTGTTGCCCGAAGCGGGACCAAGCCTGTTGTCCACCAGTGCTTGGCATCCGCTCCTGCCACTTCAAGGTCGAGGCCCCTCTTCCTTGCGCCTTGTTCGCACATCAGGGTCGAGGTGATCACGTTCTGGTCGAAGATGACGTGGGCGCTGCTGCTGCATCCGAGCCCACTTTCTTCTCGGCCTCCCGCAGGGTACGAGCGTCCTTCCGAAAGTCAACCACCGCCTGGGAGACATACATGTAGCCGGACCCGCGAGGGATCGTGGCCCCGGGGAACCCGCAAGGACAATCGTTGTCGGAACAGATGCCATCCTGACCCGGCTGGGCCTCGGGAACCTCGAAGTACTCCATGGCTGCTCCTGCGCTGTCACGGGCGCTCCCGACGATTGCCGAAGCGGGTTGTGTGATCTGAGCGACCCTTCGCGATCGGCGCCGCCCAACGATCTCGAGCAGTCGAAGACCGCCGTGGGCCGCCGCAGGCCGCCGAAGGTCCCGCCGAAGGCCCCGCGCAGTTGGCGGGGCGTTCTAGGCGGGAGGTTGCCCGGAGGTGGGGGGCAATTCCACATGCACTCTGGGACCCGCCGAATGAGTCACGCCGAAGGGGTCTGCCCCCGACAAGCCTAAGGGCCGGCGGCGCTTTCCAGCCGGTCAATGGCCGCCATGGCGGCGGCCTCCAGCTTCTCCAACATGACGACATAGGCGTCAAGATCCGATGGGCCGCACTTGGCGTTGGGGGAGGTGTAGTTCAGATGGACCTCGAACAGGCCATCGACGATCTCATCACCCAGCCCCAGGCCGCTTACGCAGTTGAAGACATTCGAGTATTGGGTTGTCACAAACAAGTAGCCATCCGAGTTGTCGTACAGCACGTTCACGTGCATGCGCTGAGCAGGATCCAGGTCGGGCTGGGCATTCCACTCGTTGGCCTGGTCGACAAAACCCTGTGAAACGGCCCTGGCTTCCTGGAAAGCCGCCTCGAGTTGAGCGGGGTCAGACCACGGAGTGATCATGAAGCCGTCCGACTCGGCGGTCTTGCAGTTTAGATGTGGACCCTGGTTGGGGCCGGACGTGAAGGAGTTGACGGCGATGTTCGTAAAGTCCAGGCCTTCCACGGCGCAATCCGATTCCAGGAACTCGCCCGGCATGCCCACACTGGTTGACGAGGGAGTTTGCGTGTCGGGAGCGTCGCTGGAGCCGGGGCGGTGGCGCGCGGCCGCGATCGATGCCGCCGTCCGAACAGGATGCGATCGACGTTGCGCTGAATGGCACGGTCGATCGGCTCGCGCAGGAAGCCGGTCAGCCCGCCCCCGAGCTTGCTGCCCAGGATTTTCCACAGGGGGTTCAGCTGCCGCTGAACCGCTCGGGCAGGTGCATTGGCCACCTGGTCGATGGCCTTGTCGATCTCGCCCTCGACGTAGATCTCGGCGGCGTGGCCGACGAAGTCCATCGTGCCGCCGACGACACGGCCCAGGAAGTGGCCGAATTGGTGCAGCGGCCCTCCGCGGGCGCGGCGCCGTTCCAGGGCGCTCGCCCGTGCGTCGTACTGGTTTGCCTTTTCGTACAAGGATTGATACAAGGCCGGGCTGGAGCTGCGCAGTGCGCCCCCCACTTGGCGATAGGCGCCGGCCAGCGTCTGGAGCTCATTCGGGCTCTTCAAGGTCGCCTGCAGTGCAGCCTGGCGCGCCCTGCTCGCCGCCAGCAAGAGCAGGCTGTCGTCGAGGTTGTCGGTCGCTGCGGCTCCTTGACGCCAGGGCACCCCGGCGACCAGCGTCACGGAGGCGACGGCGAGCAGGAGGATCGTGCGGAAGGAGCCCCGTGGCTTCATGAGGTTATCCCTCCTCCGCCTGCGGTAGGCTCTCGATGTAGCGCAGCTCACCATCCTTCAGCCCGAAGGTGAGCTGGTCAGCGTAGTACACCTCACCCTGCGGCAGAAGCTCCTTCTCCAAAGGAACCAGCAGGTAGGTGTCCAGGCTGGCGGCGGCGAGGACCTGGGCCAGCGTCATCCCGCCCGTGAACTGCTCCGGCCGGTAGGGAACCGGGTGGACCGTGGCACCTTCGATCACCACAGGGTCCTGCGCGACACGCGATCCGTCGACGAACGTGATCTCGGTCTGGGCATCGAAGTACGTCCAGGTCTCCATGCGCACGTCGTAGACCGAGCCGTCCTCCATCGTGTCCTGATAGAAGAGGATGGAGAAGGACTGGGGAGGGCCGAGAGCGGTGAGCGTTTCCTGTTGCTCGGGTGTCAGGCCGTATTCCGGCGGCGCCCCCGCGCTGACCTCGACCCCTTCCAGAATGCGCGGCGTGGATCGCTGCACGTCGAACCCGATCCACCCCACGGCAGCCAAGGTGAGAGCGGCGGCACCTAGTAGGCCGGCACAGCCGCACGCCGCGCCGGCCAGCCCCCATCGCCGACCCCGGCCGACGGGAGACGTGCGCTGAGACGGTGCAATTGGATTCGGCATGGGCGTCCCCCCGGACGAAACGTATGGCCTGAGGCGGGCTTCAGTCGGTGGGCCGGGAGCCTCGGCCGCCGTTCCCTAAGAATACAGTGAACTGATGGCTGATCCAACCGGGGGAGAATGCGTGGTATTCAAAGTCGAGAAGTGGAGGTCCCTGGCACGGCCCGGCAGAGAAGAGGGAGGTACCTACGGGGGAGATCCATTAACGGTTCACGAATGAGCCGATCAGGATCCTGTCTGACGCCTGCGTGCGTGGACATATCAAGCAGATGGATATCCAGGAGGCTCTAACGATCGCGAAGTGCCGTCTCTCCGAGCTGCTCAGGGAGGACAGACATGACCCGCCGAAGGCCGCCGAGCGGTTGGCGGGGCGCATCGGGCGGGGGTGGTTCTCCATGGTTTCAACGAGCCGTCGGGCGGCAACTCCTGTTTATGGAAGGGGACCTGGCCCCTCACGCTGCGGTACGCCGATAGCGCATGAACACGACGCCGGTCGGAAGGGGAGACGCCTCCACCAGCGTCAGGTCGAGGCGCTTCCCTGTCGGATACAAGCGCTTGCCGCCACCCAGCACGAGAGGATAGACGTGCAGACTGTACTCATCAATCAGATCATTCTGCGCCAACGCCTGGGTCAACACGCTGCTCCCGTCGACCAGGATGTTCTTGCCGGACTGCTGCTTGAGCCGACGTATGGCTTCAACGACATCGTCGCCGATGAGGGTGGAGTTCCGCCAGGCCGAGGCGGAATGCAAAGTGGTGGACACCACGTACTTGCGGATGTTGTTCATCGCATCGCCAAAGGGGTCACTGGTCATCGGTTCGAACGCGCCGCCGTGGATCTGCCACGTCTTCCTGCCGAGCAAGGAGTGTATCGGCCTGGGACATAGCCTGAAAGAAGTGAGTGCCAATGTCATTGTGCCAATACGGCAGCGTCCAGCCGCCATGCTTAAACCCGCCTTCGGTGTCTTCCTCAGGGCCACCTGGCGCCTGGATCACGCCGTCCAGCGTGATGAATTCGGCGACGATCAGTTCTCTCATGTTCCTGCTCCTTCCTCGAGGGCACTCGCGGCGGGTGAACTACGGCTCGACTGAGCTGGCTTCCACCGGCCTTGTCGGGATGGCCGTGGAAGGACGGGCGGGCGGGTCATGAGCGCGTCAGCGCAGGCCAGCCCCCATCGCGCCTGGGTCCGAGGGCATGTCAGGGTGCGGTCTGCTCGGCGCGCAAGTAAATTTGTCCATTTCCCTCGCCATAGGAGACATCCATGGCGATGACGATCTCGTCAAAGCGATAGGTCAACGTGTCGTAGTTGTAGGGTGCATCTTTGGGCTGGTCGGGCCGCGAGGCGTTCTCATAGGTGGTGATCGGGTTACACCCGGCATCCACAACGCTCAAAAGGTCGAAGCCCACGCCGCCCGAATGGGTCTTGAACTCCAGGCCGCCGATGATCTCGTCCGCCTGACTGAACTCGATCACCATGACGCCTTCACGCGGCTGGCCCGAACCGAAATAGCGGTCCGTGCGGCGATGGTTCTCGATCGGGACGATGATGCGGTCGGCGTCGGGTATCTCGCCGAAGCAGCTGGAGGTTGTGCCGGCGGCGACTGGAGCGGAGGTGGCCATCAGTTCTGCCGCGGCGGCGGGAGCGGAGGTGGGCATCGGTGCTGTGGCTGTGGCGGGTGCCAGGCTGGCGACCTGCTCGAACCACTTGCCGTCCGTCATGCCGAACACGACGAGAAATACTCCAAGGATGCCGACCACCACGCGCTGTCCGCGACCGAGCGCCGGCATCTCGACCGCCGCGATCTTCAGTTCCTTGCCGATGAAGGCGGCGATGACGAGCACCAGGCCTGCAACAAAAGCGGCGACCGTAATCGAGTTAGGCATTGCGTTAGACCTCACCACGATCCGGAATGCGTCTTGAAAGGCGATAGCGGCTGAGCAGGCGGCGCTTGTTCACCAGCAGGAGCAATCTGCCAAGCATGAAGGCCGCGCCGCCCGATAGAAGAATCCCATTGCATCAAGCCGCAACAGGCTGAGCTGGCTTCTCCAGCCAGAGCATCAGGCCCAGCCCCATCAGGCCGAGGGCAAAGAGCGTGCGGAAGACGAGGAAGACGGCCGTGATCTCCTGGCCGCCGAAGACGACAAAGCCAAGGAAACCCATCAACCCGGTGGCCAGCGGCAGCCACGGCCAGCGGTTCAACATCGGCTGGCGCAAGTTGAGAATGCCAAGCCAGATCAGGCCGATGAGCAAGACCAGCACCCCGATGAGGACCAATAGAAAGAGGTTCTCGGCCATGGGCAGGATGGAAGCCGGCAGAAAGTCCGCCAGCCCGGACATGAAGCTGACATGCCCGACCGCCAGCACGATCCCGCCTCCGGTGAAGAGTCGGAGCGCAACCTTGCCCCACCGGCCCACACGCGGAGCGTAGAACCGGTAGAAAGCCAGGTAACCAACAACGAGGGCCACTTGTCCCAGGAGGATCAGCCCGACGTTCCGCCCGGAGATCACATCCGGGATCGTGCGTCCAAGGAACAGACGGCTCATTTCATTGAGCTTGTTGACCAGGAAAAGCGCGTTGCCAAAGACAAAGGCGAGGCCACCCCATCGAACGAACCCTGGTGTCGAAAGCACTTTGGAGCTTCCCTGTGTTTACGGACGAATAGGGCCAAATTATACCCGTTTCATCGCAATCCAAACGGCGACGCACACTGCATCGCCGCGAAACGGCCTAGAGATGAGCCCCCGCCCAGAGCTCAGAAAGTACTTCGAATCAGTCTTGCCGCGCCTGGCTAGCCGACTGTCCCCGGTGTTCTTCCGGGGCCCCGGCCGAAGGCCGCCGAAGGTCCCGCGTTGTCGGCGGGATTCGTCCCGGATGCCCTTACCGGGAACCTGCCGTAGTCCCCACCGAATGTCCCGCCGTAGGTCCCGCGCAGTTGGCGGGACGAAGTTGGCGGGGCGCAGTCGGCGAGGGTGGTGGTCCAGGGTTCCATCGAGTCGTTAGGCAGGGGGGCTGGTGATTCCGTTGTGTTAGAGGTCCAGCTCTTGGAGAGCCACTCCACTGCGGAAGCGATCATGGAGGGCTTCGAACGTTAACGCCACGATCCTGAGCAACGCTCTCTCTCAGCATGAGGTTGGCCAGACGATCTTCAGGGGTCACGTCGACATGTGCTAGCTTGTCACTGACCGAGGATGTCCGGGACCTTGCCGCCGCGATGAATTCTGCATATATCGCGGAACTCGACCCTCCGTGGCGCTGTCGCGGGCTGCGCTGCAGCCGGTCGTCGGATCCGCAGCCGGTCGCCGCTTGCCTGGGTTGTCTACAACGGCGAGTAGAGGTGCGGCCAGTCGAACTCCGCCCGGATGTTCACCCCGTTGTAGTAAAGAACGACCTGTGTACTTCCCTTCTTGAGGATGATGCACTCATGGGTGAACTCGCAATCGCTTTCGTGGAGGTTGACATGCCCGACGTGCGAAACCGTCCAGCCGTCCGTGGTCGGCAGATTCCTGTAGTACTCCAGGAAGTCTTCAAGGTTTGCCGGGGGGGTTCGGAAGGTGTACAGGTCGACGCCTATTCCGGTCCGATACCGAATTATGCCGTCCAGGACGCTGTCCGGCGGAAGGGGCAGGCCAAGTTCCAGCGGAAGGTCCATGGCCGTCTTCATCTCACTCAGATCGGAGGGCAATGTGATCTCGGGCACCTGGTTGATCGATGACAAGCCCGCCGTGACTTCATAGACCTGCGAAAAGTTCTCCTGGGAGGAGGTCTCCTTCCAGTGCGAATAGAGCACGTAGTTGCCATTCTGCGCAACATACAGGTCGCCTTCCAGCGCGTAACTCTTGTTGGGTTCAGACGTCGAAGCCGGCTGTTCGAAAACAAAGTGATGGGCCGGAATGCCCTGGAAATCCTCCTGGCCGGCGAAAAGGGCGCCGACAAGTTTCCCGGTGTTGCCCGCCGGGATATCCGCCTTGAAGAAGACATCGTTCAGATTGGCACGCGTGGAAAGGTACCAGTCCCCACCCCCATTAATGGAATAGGTCCGGCCGTCGACCTGATAAGTTCGATCGCTCCCTTGCGCGAGTTTGATCACCCGATAGGCGCTGTAGGGTTCCTGGATGTATCCAATCGTGGTGGTCAACTCGGTCAGCTGCCCGTTGACCGTGTTCTTCTCGTTGATGGTCACAATGAAACTGTCCAGTGCGCGGATGTCGGTAAGCCCCCAGTAGTCAAAAACCGGGGGCCAGACGGTGGCGGTCGGCCCTGGGGTTGGCCGCAGAGTGGCCGTGGCCCTTGCCGGCACGTCGGTGGGCGGCACGTCAGGCCGGTTGGTCGCTGA
Source organism: uncultured Chloroflexia bacterium (assembly GCA_963777165.1). Lineage (GTDB taxonomy): Bacteria > Chloroflexota > Anaerolineae > Anaerolineales > E44-bin32 > DYJB01. The sequence continues at coordinate 437 of CAVZPO010000021.1, read as the reverse complement.
TGTGGCTGGTGTAGGGGGAGGGCAGGAAGAGCACAACGTAAGACGAACATGCCTGTCACAACCAGGCACAGCGCGGTGGTGCGGCGGATCGAGTTCATGGCCCCGAGGTCTCCTGTGAGAACGATTTTCCGAGCGGATTGGTCCTAATTCTACCTCGCGAATCGTTGCGCCCACGTCCGCGGAGGTACGATCGTCACCTGACGGGTTGAAGGAGAAGGGAATGGCACCCGGCCGGCAACGAGATGGGTGGGCGCAGATGGCCCGGAAGCGGTCGGCGGAGCTGCCTGGCGCCTGGATCACGCCGTCCAGCGTGATGAATGCGGCGCCGATGAGTTCTCTCATGATCTACCTCCTCCGATAGTCTTCAGCTTCCCGACCGCCTCGAGCGGCCGCAGACCCTAGTGTCTTTCTAGGGTCGAAGGGCTTACCACAGGCCG
>CAVZPO010000020.1:0-19413 GCA_963777165.1 uncultured Chloroflexia bacterium | reverse complement strand
CTGCCATTCATTGCCGGCCATGCAACGGCGGTCGCCAAGCCCACTACGGCGACGCCCAGGACGCCGATCAACGCCCAGCCGAGGGGGGAGCCGGAGCGGCGGGGCGACTGCACACGGCCCACGGCCTCACGGCACGGCGCGGGGATGACCTGCGTCGCCTGACCTTCGGCCTCCCCACCGCTCATCAGCGCCGCTTGGTACGCGGCGTCTAGCGCCGCCACATTCGGGAAGCGGTCCTCAGGATTCTTGGCCATGGCCTTGGCGATCACGCGTTCAAGCGCCGGCGAGGCGTCCTTGTTGAACCGCCGCAGTGGGGGCATTGGTTCCTGAATGTGCATCAAGACCGTGCCCATCGGCGAATCGCCCTCAAACGGCAACCGCCCGGCGGCGATCTGGTACAGGATAACGCCCAGCGAGTACTGGTCCGAGCGAGCGTCGAGCAACTGCCCGCGTCCCTGCTCGGGCGAGACATACGCCGGCGTGCCCATCAGCATCGAGCCGGTCAGGGAATGCGAGCCTTCGACCAGCCGCGCCAGGCCGAAGTCGGTCAGAAGTGCATTCCCCGTGCGGCTGATCATCACGTTCGCCGGCTTGATGTCGCGGTGGATCACGCCCTGATCGTGCGCGAACTGCAGCGCGTCGGACACCTGGCCGATCCAGCGGGACAGGTCCTGGACCGACAGCTTCTGCTGGGTCAGGCGATCGTGGAGCGTATCGCCCAGCACCAAGGGCATGACCAGGTAGACGACACCCTTGGCCTCGCCGTAGTCGGTGACCGGGACGATGTTGGGATGGCGTAACCGGAAGAGCAGTCCGGCCTCGCGGCGGAAGCGCCGGACAAAACGCTTGTCGGACGAGATGGTCGGCGAGAGGGCCTTGACCGCCACCTCCTGCTGCGTGCGGCTGTCGACGGCGCGGTAGACGGTCGACATGCCGCCCTGGCCGATCTGATCGACCAGGCGATACGTGTCGAGCGTCGTCCCCACCAGTCCGGGCATGCCGCGCAGCTCCGCTTCAGGCAAGATCGCCTGACTCTATCATGGAAGGCGCGCGGGTCAGAGGGGGAGGAAGGTCAGGCCTAGGGCAGGACGAATTCTTCGACCTGCTGGTCGTTGACGAAGACGGCGAACGAGCCGCGTTCAAAGGAGCCGATCGGAATCGTCTCCGCGTACGACGCCAACACCTGGACGCAAGCCGTCCCGGTCGGTTGATCCGTGTACAGCGCCACCTCGATTCGTCCCTGATCGTCCCCCGGCTTCACCGCCCAGCCGAGGCGGGCGCAGGGATTGGGAAGATCACCCGCCACGAAGAGCCGTACCTGAACGGGGAAACTCTCGAGCAGGAGGATGTCGGTCTCCACGGGTGTGAGCACGGTGCGAACCATCCCGGGTTCCACCGTCGGCGCCAGGGAGACAGGTCCGGGCTGGCCGCCGCATCCGCCCGCGATCAGTGTAAGGACGAGGCCTGTGGCCACCAGCCAGCGATGGGGGGTTGTCATGCGCTTCCTCCTCCCGACCGGTAAACGCCTACGCTTCCATTGTAGTTCCTGATTGGCGGGGTTGGCGCGCAGCGTCCCGGTCTCCGAACTGCAGCCGAGGAAACGACCGCGGCGTGAGGGCGTGCGACTTTGGTGATGTCTCTCGCCCCCTCACTCCCGCCGTCTTCCTCCAACCAGCGGGGGACCTGCTCGGCTCTACAGGAGAGGGAAACATGCGCTCGCCCCGGCAGCCCCTCCTTCTCAAGAGCGCCACGGCTGGGTATGATTGCCCCGTCGACAGGAGGCAGAATCCAGTGCCACCCGATGTTCGTGCCGCACCGACCGAGGATCCCGGCCACCAGATGACGACCTTTGTCCGTTCGGATCATGCGGAAACCGCCACGCCTCGACATGCGCTCGCTTTCGCCTGCCTGTGCCCCGCGCCTCAACCGCAGCCTCGAGGGTTGGCTTGACTACGAGTCCTCCTTTCAGCCCGCGCCGGGAATTCCTCGACGGGGCGCGTGATCAACTTCCGCTGCTGCTCGGCGTCGTCCCCTTCGGGCTGATCTTCGGCGCACTGGCGGTCTCGGCCGGCATCCCGGCGTTCGAGGCCCAGGCCTTCTCGTTCTTCATCTTCGCCGGCAGCGCACAGTTCGTCGCCATCGGGCTAGTCGCCGGGCAGACTCCAGCGCTGCTGATCGTAGCCACGATCCTGGTCGTCAACCTGCGCCACATGCTGTACAGCGCCGCCCTCGGCCCGCATGTCCAGCACCTGTCGCTCCGCTGGAAGGTGCCGCTTGCGTGGCTGCTGACCGACGAGGCATTCGCCACAGCTTCCCTGCGCTACCGGCGGGATGACCGGCAGCACGCGCACTGGTACTTCCTCGGCACCGGGCTAACGCTGTGGGCCTTCTGGCAACTGAGCACGCTTCTCGGCATTGCCCTCGGGGCGCGCGTCCCCGAGAGATGGTCGCTCGACTTCGCCCTGCCCTTGACCTTCCTGGCGATCCTTGTCCCACAGGTCCGCGATCGGCCGTCGCTGGCAGCGGCGTTGGTGGCGGGCGTGCTCGCCGTCGCACTGGCGGGCATGCCGCTCAAGCTCGGGCTGATGGTCTCGATCCTGGCTGGTGTCGCCGTAGGCGGGCTGCTCGAGATCCGGCCTCGAGCCCGCGCCACGGCCGAGGACGTTTCCCGATGACCCGTCCTGAGTTGTGGATCGTGATCGTCGGCGGCGCTCTGGCAACCTTCGCCATCCGGCTGTCATTCATCGCCCTGGTGCCGCCCGATCGACTGCCGGAAGCGGTCCGGCGCGTCCTGCGGCTGGTTCCGCCCGCTGTGCTCTCGGCCATCATCCTGCCGGCGGTTGTCGCTCCCGCGGGGCACCTCGAACTCGTGCTGGGCAACGACCGGCTGTGGGCGGGCCTGCTGGCGACGCTCGTCGCCTGGCGCACGCGCAGCACGTGGCTGACGATTGTCGTTGGGATGCTGGCGCTATGGGGGTTGGGAAGTTTCTAGCAGCTACCGATCAGCGTTCAGCGATCAGCGATCAGCAGCAAGCAGACGGGCGAGGCCGGGATCCGCCTGCACCTTCCAGCCAATGGTCTCCCATCATCCCAGAAGATGCCAGCTGCGTCCGCAGCTCAACCAATCCGTGCGAGGCGCGCAGAATTCGCTTGGTTGAGGACGCAGGACTTCTGCATCGCCGGCAGCTTCTTGTCGCCACGGGATGGAAGACTCGCAGGTCTGTGCGCGCCGCATTGGGTATCAGCGCCGCGCGTCCGATACGCGCAGGTTGTCGCCATGCGACGGAAGACCTGGCGATCGAGAATGGAGTGATGCGGGCGGGCGGACGCTCAGGGTGAGGGTGCGCAGTCGATGTGCGGATTCTTGGTTGGCAGGCTGCACGCGGGATCGATCGTCGGTGCGGGAGGATCCGTGGGCGGTGCCGGGGTGTTCGTCGGCGGTGGGGCGGACGTGTTCGTGGGGGGCACGGCGTGCTGGTCCACGCTTGCGTGTTGGTCGGCAAGAGATGTCCGTTGCCGTCGCTCCGAGCGGCAAGGTGGGAACAACACCGGTCGGCGTGGACGTCCAGCTGGGCTGGCTGGGCACCGGCGTCAGCTGGCCTCGTCCCGAGCCGGATGTCGGCGTGGGGGTCTGATAGCCGATGGACGTCATTGACGGCGAGGGCGTGACGCCGAGGGTGCCATCGTCGACGACGGCCAGCAGCGCCTGCTGGGTCATTGCCTCCAGGTCCGCCGGCGGGAAGCCCATGGCAACGACGGTTCCGTAGACGGAGGTCTCAATCGCTCCGGGGACGAAGGCCGTCCCCGCGGCCGGTGCGTTCTGGGTCGAAAGCGCATCGATCGTCGATTGGAACTCGGCCGACTGGCCGCTCGCCTGGGCGACGGAGGTCCCGGTCAGCACGGGCGGGAACATGCCGAAGCCCCACGCCGCGGCCGGGCAACCGAGCAGGAACACGGCGGCAAGAAGTGGGGCGTAGCGGCGTGTCCGGCGCGCAGCCTCGCGTACCCAGGCGTGAGCCACGACGGACCGCGGCAGCGTCTCCGTCGGCTGCTCGGCGCGCAACTGCTTCAGCCGGTAGGTCCCGCTCGGATCGAGGGATGCCTTGAGCGCCCCCTGAAATGCCTGGTTCAAGGCCGAGACCAATTCGTACCGGCCGGCGGGTGTCTTGGACAACACCCGGATGAGCACATCCTCGATGGCCACCGGCAGGTTTGGGTTGGCCAGGCGCGGCGCCGGGAGCGATTGGCTGGCCTGCTTGATGACCACGCCCATCGGCGTGTCGGCTTCGTAGGGCAGGCGCCCGGTACACAACTGATACAACACGACGCCGAACGAATACTGGTCCGACGTCGGGCTGACGTCCTCGCCGCGGCATTGCTCGGGCGACATGTAGGCCGGCGTCCCAATCAGCAGCGAACCCGTCAGGCTGGCCAATTCCCACGGGACATGTGCGAAGCCGAAGTCCGTGAGAAGGGCCTGGCCGTTGTCGTCGAGCATGATGTTCGACGGCTTGACGTCGCGATGGATGATGCCCTGCTGATGAGCAAAGTCCAGGGCCGAGCTGATCTGATCGACGATCCGCCCGCCCTCCAACGGCAGCAGCGGTCCCAGACGAAGCCGTTCATGCAGGGTCCCGCCCGAGAGATACGGCATGACGATGTAGTGGTAACCGTCGGCCTGGCCGAAGGCCAGGATCGGGACGATGTGGGGATGTTCGAGGCGCCGCAGCAGATCGACCTCGCGGTCGAACCGGCCGCGGAATTTGGGGTCGGCGGCGATGTACGGGGAGAGGACCTTGACGGCCACCGTGCGCCCGTCGCGCATGTCCCGGGCGCGGTACACCGTCGCCATGCCACCTTGCCCGATGGCATCCAGGATGGTGTAGTTTCCCAGTGTGCGCCCGATTAGCTCAGTCATCCATTAAGACGCAAATAGCCGAAGGTGGCCCCGGGGGCGCCCTCCGGCCAGTCTGACACTTGAGGCATGGTTATTATCGCGCCGAATAGGTCCGAGAAACAATGTCCTAATCCCCGCCCCGGCGCTAGGCTGCGCCTGGGGGCTGCCAGGGGGTGAACTCGGTCAGGATCGAGCCTCCGAGGAACTCCCGCAAGATCGAATTGTCCGGGATCAGCCCCGGGTCCACCGGCAGGAACCACTCCAGGAAGCGCAGCAGCCGCTTGGCCTCGACGTGTTCGGGCGTCCCGAAGGCCACCTGGCGCAGCAGCGGCTCAGCCAGCGGCGCCAACGCCGAGCCTTCGTAGACCAGGGCCGAGTTGAAGGTCACGTCGGCGTTCTCCTGATAGGGGAAGATGTTGCGCTTCTCCCCGCGCCGCACGGACTCCCAGCGGTGGATCGTCTCGGCCGCCGGGTAGCCGCGCTGTGCGGCGTCTCGAACGATCCGGCGGATGAGCCGGGTATCGGTGGTCGAGACCCGGTTGTAGCGGTCCAGGTTGAGCTGGGTCAGCGCTGAGGCGTAGATGCGGAACGTCCGGGCGGCGGGGATCTCGGGCAGTAAGTCAGGGTTAAGGCCGTGGATGCCTTCGAGGACCAGGACTTGCGTCGGGCCGAGGCGAACGGCCTCGCCCTCGAGCTGGCGCCCGGCCTTGAAATTGTAGCGCGGCAGGCGGACGGGTTGGCCGGCGATCAGCGCGCCCAGGTCGCGGTTCAGCCTGGGCAGATCGAGGGCGCCCAGCGCCTCATAGTCGTATTCGCCTTTCTCATCCCGCGGCGTCTGCTCGCGGTCGACGAAGAATCCGTCGAGCTCGACGGGCAAGGGTGAGACGCCTTGCGCCAGGAGTTGGATTGACAGTCGTTTCGAGAACGTGGTCTTCCCGGAACACGACGGGCCGGCGATCAGAATGACACTTGCCGCCTCGCGCCGAGCGACGATCTGCTGGGCGATGGCGGCGATCTGCGCCTCCTGCAGCGCCTCGGCCACCAGGATGATCTCGCGCCCGCGACCGGCGACGATGGCATCGTCCAGCGCTCCGACGCTGCTGATGCCCAACCGATCGAGCCAGTCGCCGTACAGGCGGAAGGCCGTCAGAAGTTTGGCGTAGCGCGGCGGCGCGAGCACCTCGGTCGGCTTATGTCGCCGGGGAAACTGGAGCGTGAACCCGTTGTCGGCCCATCGAAGTGCAAACCAGCGCAGGTAGCCCGTCGATGGGACCATGTAGCCGTGATGGTAGTCGCGCAGCGTCCCCAGCGTGTAGAGCACGAGCGTGGGCTTGCGGCGATGGACGAGCAGGCGCGCCTTGTCGTCGTAGCCTTTCTCGCGAAAGTAGGTGATGGCGTCTGCGGTCCTGGACTCCGCCTTGGCGAAGGGAGCGTCTTGCTCGACCAGGGAGCGCATGCGCGCCCTCGAGGGCGCGCAGCTCGGCCTCGCCGAACGACCCCCCGGTCACCTGGCAGAAGTAACCGCCGGAGGAGACGGAGTGATCGACGGTGAGCATCAGTTCGGGGAAGAGCCCCTCGAACGCGGCGGCGAGCAGGAAGGTTAACGACCGGCGGTAGATGCGCATGCCGTCGGCCTCGCCCATGGTGACCGGGCGGACGCGCGCTTCGGTCTCGATCGGGTAAGTCAGCTCGCGCAGCTCGCCGTTGACCACGCCGCCGACGATCGGCGCCGGGGTCAAGTTCGGCTGAGCGAGGAACGCCGCCAGGTTGGCGCCGCGTGGTCCTTCCAGGGCGCGGCCGTCCGGCAGGACGATCTGCACCGTCGCGCGCAGTGGGACCTCTTGGATCTGGCTCTCTGGGTCGGCGACCTTCACGCGACGTTCTCCTTGGGGGGCCGGATTCTACCTCGAAATCCCAGCCCTCTCCCCTGGCGCCTTCGCCCGACACTTCCATTCCCTCACCCGAGGGCGTGGGCGAGGCGCCGCGCAGCCGGTTGCAGTGATCGTGCCGCCCTTGGTCCGGACCCGGGAAACACGAGAGCGGCCCTCACGGGCCGCTCTCGACGATCATGAACCATGGTTCGCCGAGCGTCAGCCCTTCTTGGCCGGCTCACCCATCTCCGCCGGCCGGCAGCACAGCACCAGATCCTTGGCGGCCTTGACCTCGTCCAGCCGCCCCACCGGCGTGTGGTGCGGCGCATCATGCAGCAGTTCCGGATTCGTGTGCGCTTCGCCGGCGATCTTGATCATCGCCTCGGCGAACGCGTCCAGAACCTGCAGGCTCTCGCTCTCGGTCGGCTCGATCATCAGCGCCTCGTGCACGATGAGCGGGAAGTAGTTCGTCGGCGGGTGGAAGCCGAAGTCCATCAGGCGCTTGGCGACATCCAGGGCACGGATATCGGGCGCATCCGCCCAGCGCCCCTCGGCGACGAACTCGTGCATGCAGATACGGTCGTACGGGACGTGATACGTCTCGCGCACCTTCGCCCGCAGGTAGTTGGCGTTCAACACGGCGTGGTCGGCGATGGCGCGCATGCCCTGCTTGCCCTGCATGCGGATGTAGGCGTAGGCGCGCACCAGCATCCCGAAGTGGCCATGGAACGACTTGACCCTGCCGATGGTGTTCTTGGGCATCACCAGCCCGAAGAGCGGCGCCTCGTCCTCGTCGCCGACCTCGATCACCTCGACGATCGGCCCGGGGAGGAAGTCGACCAGCGCCTGGCGCACGCCGACCGGCCCGGATCCGGGGCCCCCGCCGCCGTGCGGCGTCGAGAAGGTCTTGTGCAGGTTGTAGTGCATGACGTCGATGCCCAGGTCGCCGGGACGGACGATGCCCAGCAAGGCGTTCATGTTGGCGCCGTCGCCGTACACCAGTCCACCGCAGGCGTGGATCTGATCGACCACCTCCTGCACGTGCTCCTCGAACAACCCGAGCGTGTTCGGGTTGGTGAGCATCAGGCCGGCGACGGTGTCGTCGCACACTGCCCGCAGCGCCTGCAGGTCGACGTTGCCGCGATCGTCCGACGGCAATTCGACCACCTCCAGCCCGCTCATGGCCGTGCTGGCCGGGTTGGTGCCGTGGGCCGAGTTGGGGATCAGGATCTTGGTGCGTCGAAGATCGCCGCGCGAGCGGTGATAAGCGCGGATGATCAGGATCCCGGTCAGCTCGCCGTGTGCGCCGGCGGCCGGCTGCAGGCTCATGCCCTCGAACCCGCCGATCTCCTTCAGCCACTCCTGGACCGAGTACATCAGCGCCAGGTTGCCCTGAGCCGTTTCCGGATCCTGCAGCGGGTGGGAGAAGGCGAAGCCGGGCAGCCGGGCGGCGTCCTCGTTGACCTTCGGGTTGTACTTCATCGTGCACGAACCCAGCGGATAGAAGCCGGTGTCGATGCTGTGGTTGAGGTGCGACAGGCGCACGAAATGACGCACGACGTCGAGCTCGGACAGCTCCGGCAGGGGCAGGTCCTTGCGCACGAGCCCTTTCGGCAGCGCCGTGAGGGGCACATCCGGCGCCGGCAGCGTCACGCCCGGACGGCCGGGCGCCGACAGATCGTAGATCAAGGGCTCAGACATGAGCCACCTCCTTGAGCCCGGCGACCAGATCGTCGATCTGCTCCTTGGAGTTCATTTCGGTGACGGCGATCAACATGTGATCCTTCAGCTCGGGGTAGTCGCGCCCCAGGTCGTAACCGCCGAGTGAGTTCGCACTCCTCCAGCAGGAAGCGGTTGATCTCGGCGACGGGGCGCGGGCAGCGCACGACGAATTCGTGGAAGAACTCGCCCTGGTTCCAGATGGTGTAGCCCTTCAGGCCGCGGATCTGCTCGGCGGCGTAATGCGCCTTGTGGTAGCACAGCTCGGCGACCTGGCGCAGGCCCTGCTTGCCCATCACCGACAGGTACACGGCCGAGGCCAGCGCCATCAAGGCGACGTTGGTGCAGATGTTCGACGTGGCCTTCTCGCGCTTGATGTGCTGCTCGCGCGTGCTGAGCGTCAGGACAAAGCCGCGTTCACCGCGGCTGTCGACCGTCTCGCCCACCAACCGTCCGGCCATCTTGCGCACGAATTCCTTACGCACGGTGAAGTGGCCGAGCGACGGCCCGCCGAACGACATCGGGATGCCGAGCGGCTGCCCGTCGCCGACGACCACGTCGGCGTCGAAATCCACAGGCGGGCGCAGCAGCCCGAGCGCCAGTGGGTTGACGCACACGCACAGCAGCGCGCCGACGGCATGCGCCGCCTTTCCCAGCGCGGTAAAGTCCTCGATCCGGCCGAAGAAGTCGGGGTACTGGACGGCGACCATCATCGTGTCAGCGTCCAGCAGCCCGGCCAGCGCGGCACTGTCGTTGCCCAGCGCGTCGTCGCCAGCCAGCGTCAGGCCCATGCCCTGCATATACGTGCGGACCGTCCCGCGGTAATGCGGGTGGATGCCCGGCGAGAGGATCACCTTGGTCCGCTTGCCGCGATGGTGGTTGAAGGCCAGGATCGCGGCCTCGGCCAGCGCCGTGGCGCCGTCATAGTGCGAAGCGTTGGACACATCCATCCCGGTCAGGTTGCAGATCAGCGACTGGTATTCGAAGATCGCCTGGAGCGTGCCCTGCGAGATTTCCGGCTGATAGGGCGTGTAGGCGGTGTAGAACTCGCCCCGGCGCAGGATGTGATCGACGACCGACGGCACAAAGTGGTTGTAGGCGCCGGCGCCCAGAAAGCACGCCGTGTGGCGCGCGTCCAGGTTCGCTTCCGAAAGTGCCTGCAGCTCCTCCATCACTTCGAGCTCGGAGACCGCCTCCGGCAGGTCCAGATCGGGGAAGCGCACACCCGCCGGGACGGCCTGAAACAGGTCGTCCAGCGAGCGCACGCCCACGGCCTTCAACATCGTCCGCCGATCGTCCTCGGTGTGCGGGATGTACGCCATTAGTGGCTCCGTTCGTCGCAGTGCTTGGCGTAGGCTGCGGCGTCCATCAACCCGGCCACCTCACCGGGATCGGCGACCTCCAGCTTGATCATCCAAGCCTTGCCGTACGGGTCGCTGTTGACCACCTCGGGCGTCCCGGGCAACGCGTCGTTCACCGCCACGATCTTGCCCTTCACCGGCATGTAGATCTCCGAAGCTGCCTTCACCGACTCGACCGAGGCGAAGGCCTTGCCCTTGTCAAGCGTCTCGCCGACCGCCGCCGTCACCTCGACGAAGACGATGTCGGACAGCTGGCTCTGGGCGTAGTCGCTCACCCCGACCGTCGCCGTCTTGCCCTCGAGGCGGACCCACTCATCGCTGGCCGTGTACTTGAGGTCCTTCGGGAACTCCATCGTGTCCTCCTGTTTCGTGTGGCATCCTGGCGCAGGCATCGAAGGGAAAAGGGCGCACCCGTAGGCATGGGTGCGCCCTCTGTCTGCGGCCTGAGAGATTCGTCCCGCATGGGACTTGCCCCATCGGCGCCTTGCGGCTTTCCAGAGGTGCGGCCAGACGGGTCCTTGGACCTGAGAGTTTCGCCCGGGACTGCACCGGCCCTCGGGCTTGCCCCTTCGGTGCCCGGCCGGCCGGCCGGGGCTCTTCCCTGTCTGTGCTCGCTTGTCCGATGATTCTACGGAGCGCGCAGGGGGAAGTCAAGCTGAAAGGTACGACCTGACAGGTGACAAAGCCACCTTTCAGGTGATGCGCTCCCTCTCCCGCCGCACCGCTTGTGCTAGACTCCTGGCTCCAACCCCGAAGTCTGCGTGAGGCCATCGCCCATGCCCCAGGACGACACCGTTCTGATCACCGGCGCCAACGGTGAGATCGGCCACGGGCTGATCCACCATCTGTGTTCTGGAGGCGCCAGCCGGATTGTCGCCACCGACATCCAGGCTCTGGACCCCAGCCTGCGGGCCGACTGCCAGATCTTCCTCCAGGGGGACATCACCGATCCGGAGTTGATCAACCGCCTCGGGCGCGAGTATGCCTTCACCACCATCTATCACCTAGCGTCGATCCTGTCGACCAAAGGCGAGCGAGATCCGGAGCTCGCCCACCGAATCAATGTCGACGGGACGCTGCACCTCCTTCGGATGGCGACGGAGCAATCCCGCGCCGCGGGACGCTCGGTCAAGTTCATCTACCCGTCGTCGATCGCTGCGTACGGCCTCCCCGATCTGGAGACCAAGGGGCGTGAGGGGCGCGTCGTGCGCGAAGACGAGTGGTGTTTCCCGGCCACGATGTATGGGGTCAACAAGCTGACCTGCGAGCACCTGGGTCGCTACTACGCGCTGCACTACCGGCGCCTGGAGGCCGGGGGGGCCGCACCGCGGATCGACTTCCGCGCCCTGCGGTTCCCGGGGTTGATCAGCGCCCTGACCGTCCCCACCGGCGGCACGAGCGACTACGGCCCCGAGATGCTGCACCATGCGGCGCAGGGCAAGGCCTACGCTTGCTTCGTCCGGCGGGACAGCCAGCTGCCGTTCATGGTCATGCCCGACGCCATCAAGGCGCTGCTGCTCCTCGAGTCGGCGCCGCGCGAGAACCTGCGCCAGCTGGTGTACAACGTCACCAGCTACAGCCCCACGGCGGCCGAGATCCTGGACATGATCGTCCGCGCCTTTCCCTCGGCAAAGATCAGCTTCGCCCCCGACGCGCCCCGCCAGGGGATCGTCGACAGCTGGCCGGCGGATGTCGACGATAGCGACGCCCGCCGCGACTGGGGCTGGAAGCCCGACTACGATTTCCGGCGTTCCTTCGAAGAGTATCTGATCCCCAGCGTGCGGGAACGCTACGCCTAGCCTCCATTCCCACCCACCCGCCGTAGGGGCGAGGCATGCCGTCTCGCACCCCGTTCGGGCCGCGAGCCCCGGCCCGCCGGGGCGAGACGGCCGGCGTGCCGCCGGGCTTCGCGGCACGAACGGTGCTTCGCCCCTACCCGTCCGTCAACCCGGCTGCAACCTGTACGCCCTCCGCCCTGTATGTCCCTCAGACATCGCGAATGCGTTCATTCGGTCCCGGGAGGGTTGCGAATGTCGAAGGTTTGGCTGATGGTGGTCGCGCTGCTCCTGGCCGGGCTGGCCTGCGGGTCTCCAGGTATCCCGACGGCAGTCCCTACCCCTCACATTACTCCGCTGCCGCCCGGGGTGACGGCTTACGGGTTCTTCCCCTCCCCGCCGGAGGTCTCGCTCGAGAGCGTCCTGAACCATTTCACCGACATGGCGCGCCACGCCGACGTCGTCCTGCTCCAGCAGAACATCCCCTGGCAGGCGTTTCCCCTGGAGGGCGAGGCCGAGCCGCAGCCCCTGATCGACATCCGCAATCAGGTCACATTGGCGCACCAGAACGGGCTGGAGCCCATCTTCGTCGTCGATCCGCTGAATGGATTGAATCGGCGCGAGTTCATGGGGCTCCCGGAGGACTGGCCGGCGAGCTTCGGGAATCCGGACGTGCGAGGCGCCTACACCGAGTTCACGGCGTGGGTCGTGCGCACTTTCCATCCGCGCTATCTCGGCCTTGCCTCGGAGATCAACACCTACGCCGATGCCCACCCTGACGACTTCCCGCACTTCCTAAGCCTGTACCGCCAGGTCTACGCGGCCGTTAAGCAGGAGTCGCCCGAGACGCAGGTCTTCGTGACATTTCAGTGGGAGGATCTGAACAACCTGTTCGCCGCCGCCGCCGAAGGGCGCCTGGCGTACCAGGTCAATTGGGAGCAGGTCGAGGGCTTCGAACCGCAGCTCGACCTGTGGGTAATCTCCTCTTATCCGTTCGCCGCGTTCGGCGGGGGCGACGAAATCCCCGAGGACTACTACACGCCGCTGCTTGCGCGGACCGACAAGCCTCTGGCGGTGGCCGAAGGCGGATATACGTCTTCGCCGGTTGGGCCCTTCGTCGGTACCCCGCAGGATCAGGTGGCCTACTTGCAGGCCATCGACGCGCAGATCGGCTCGCGTTTGAGATTCTGGATCTACCTGCTGCTCACGGACTTCAACACCGAGTCCTACGCCAAGGTGATGCGCCAGAATGGCGTTGGGGAGCAGGACGTCGACACGCTGGGGCTCTTCTCGTCCGTCGGGCTGCAGGCCCAGGACGGATCGCCGAAGCCGGCATTGGCGGTGTGGGATGCGCTGAGGGCCAGGCGATCCTTGCCGTGATGCCGCGCGGCGCCGAAACCTCAGACTTCAACATGCCGTCATTGCGAGCGCCGTCCGGCGGGTATCACGGCTCGGCCCTCCGACAGGCCGTTTTCTCTTAGGGCGACGTAGGGGCGGGTTCAAAACCCGCGCCTACGGTTGTCCATCGGGCCGTCCCGCCTCGCGTCCCTACCGCAGGGGCGACGCATGCCGTCTCGCACCCCGTTCGGGCCGGCTCGCAGGGACACCGCCCGGAGCGACCACCGCCGTACCCGCGCCCGGTCACCCGTCAGCATTCTTCGCGAGGGTGAAGCACCGTGGGGGCCCAGTCCCGCCGTGCACGACGTAGGGGCGGGTTTGAAACCCGCCCCTACGTTTGTCCATCGGGCTACCCCGCCGCGCGTGATTGCAGTCCGGGGGAGCACACCTGATCCCTCAAGCCGGGCGGCGATCAGGTGAGGTTCACGTGTAGCGGCGCGGGACACGCGCGGTGATCCCGCACACGACTTCGTAGGCGATCGTCCCCCAGGCCGACGCCAGGTCCTCGGCGCGCAGCCGTTCCCCGTCCTGAGCGCCGATCAGGACTACCTCATCGCCGGCCCGGGCCTCCGGCACCGCGTCCAATTGCAGCAGCACCTGGTCCATGCACACTCGCCCGACGACGGGCACGCGTCGGCCGCCGACGAGCACCTGGTTTCCATCTGTGCGGCGATATCCGTCGCCATACCCCACAGCCGCGGTCCCAATGCGCTCGTCGCCCGTCGTCGTGTACCGATGGCTGTAGCTCACCCCGCGCCCAGACGGCACGACCTTCACCTGGGTCAGCACGGCCTTCCAGGAGAGCGCCGGTTGCAGCGCCGGCGGCAAGGGGCACAGGGTGGAGGGCTCGAGGCCGTACAGGGCGATGCCGAGCCGTACCAGGTCGAAGCGCGCGCTCCGGCGCAGGAGCATGCCGGCGGAGTTGGCAGCATGGACCAACCCGGGGCGCAACCCAGCGGCAGTCAGCGCGGACTCAACGGAACGGAGTTCTGATTCCTGGGCTTGTGTGACGCCGGAGGCAGGGTCGTCGGCGCACGCAAAATGGGTGAACAGGCCTTCGAGTGTGACGCCGTCGGTTTTTCCAATCCGGCGGGCAAACTCGACTGCCTCGGGCGGTTGCACGCCCAGGCGGGCCATCCCGGTGTCGACTTTGAGGTGCAGGCGCGCCTTCCGGCCGAGGGCGCGCGCAACGCCGGCAATCTCATCGACCTGCGACGCGCTCCACACGGTCAGCGAGACGGACCCAGCCACCAGTTCCGCCAGCGCCTCACGGGGCGCCCAACCGAGCAGCAGGATCGGGCAGCCCAACCCGCCTCGACGCAGCTCGAGGGCCTCCTCGGGCCGAGCCACGCCGCACCACGTCGCTCCACCGCGCAGCGCGGCTGTGGCGGCCGGAACCGCTCCGTGACCGTAGCCGTTGGCTTTCACCACGGCCATCAGCGGCACCGATGCCAGGCGTACCAGGTGGCGGACGTTGGTCTCGAGGCGGGCGAGATCGACTTCAACCCATGTCGCCAGTCGGGGTGCGGTGCGGGGAGCCGGAGCGGGTGACGTCATGGACGAGGCGCGCCTCAGGTGGCCGATTCTAGCACGCGGACAGGGCTATAATCGGCGCGTCATGCCCCCCTCCGCCGTCTTCCTCTTGGCGGTCATCACGATCGCCGCGGTCCTGCTCATCGCCACCCGGATCCGAGCCGACCTGGTCGCCCTGCTGACGCTCGTGACGCTGGCGCTCTCACGCCTGGTCACTCCGGCGGAGGCGTTCGCCGGCTTCAGCAGCCCCGCCGTCCTGACGATCCTGGCGATCTTCATTATCTCGGAGGCGATGCAGCAGACGGGCCTGACGCTGATGCTCGGCCAACGCTTGCTCCGTTTCAGCGGCGGCGGGGAACGGCGGGCGGTCTTGTTCACCACGCTGGCGGCTGCGTTGCTCTCCCTGTTCATGAACAACCTGGCCGCCGCCGGCGTCCTCCTGCCAGCCGTGATCAGCGTATCCCGCCAGACGCGCACGGCGCCGTCGCGATTGCTGATGCCGCTGGCCTTCGGCTCGATCCTCGGCGGCATGGCCACGCTGCTGACGACCGCCAACATCATCGTCAGCGGGACGTTGCGTGACGCCGGGCTCGCGCCGTTCACGCTGCTGTCGTTCCTCCCCATCGGGATTCCGATCATCGCCGCAGGGGCGGCTTACCTGACGCTTGTCGGGCGGCGCATGCTTCCCGAGCGCTACCCCGCCGGGCAGAGTGCCAGGGCCGTCCGGCTCCGCGCCGAGCTGACCACGATGTACGGGATCGAGCACACGTTGTCCGAAGTGCGCGTGCTGCCAGGTTCGGCCCTGGCCGGGTTGTCGCTGCGTCAGGGCGAATGGGCCGGCCGGCTCGGCCTGACGGTCGTCGGCGTGGCGCACAACGGTCACGTGATCGTCTCGCCGTCACCGGACGAGATCATCCTCGAAGGCGATGTCGTGCTCGCCCAGGGGACACCGCACATGGACGCCCTGGCGTCCTACGGGCTGCGACAGCAGGCCGAACCCGAGATGGCTCATGAGGTCGCCAACTCCGAGGCGATCCTGGGAGAGATCGTTCTTTCCCCCCACGCCCGGTCGGCGGGCAAGACATTGCGCGAGCTGCAGTTCCGCGAGAAGTATGGGCTGAATGTCCTGGCCCTTTGGCGCCGCGACAAGCCGGTGGTGGAGGGCGTGCCCGAGATGCGCCTGCAGCCCGGCGACGCACTGCTCGTTCAGGGACCGGCGGAACGCTTCGGCCTGCTGCGCGATGACCGCGACTTCCTGCTGTTGGAACAGGATCCGGATGCGGTCCTGCGGCCGCGCAAGACGCGCCTGGCGGCCGGTATCACGCTGGTGACCTTGATCGTCGCGGCCATGGCCTGGTTGCCGGTCCCGGTGGCGGCGCTGGCGGGGACGGCGCTGCTGCTGCTTACCGGCTGTGTCTCGATGGACGACGGCTACCGGGCGATCGAATGGAAGGCGATCTTCCTGATCGCCGGCATGTGGCCGCTGGGCACCGCCCTGGTCAGCACCGGGCTGGCCGACGTCGCCGCCAATGGGCTGCTGAGCGTCGCCCGCGGTATGCCGTCGCTCGCCCTGGCAGCGATCCTGCTCCTCGTCGCCGGAATGCTCAGCCAGGTAATCGGTGGGCAGGTCGCCGTGCCGATCCTGCTGGCGCCGATTGCGTTGGCCATCGGACACGAGACGGGCGCCGACCCCCGTGGCCTGGCGATGGCCGTCGCCCTCGGCTCATCCCTCGGGTTCCTCACCCCCGTCGGGCATCCGGTGAATACGCTGGTGATGGGCCCGGGCGGGTATGCCACACGCGATTTCCTCCGGGTCGGCGGCTGGCTGCTGTTGATCCTCGTGCCGCTCATCCTGGCCGGCCTTCATCTATTCTGGAACTTGTGACGCATGATGCCATTCACCTTTGACCTGGTGGGCCGCGACGGTCGCGGCCGCGCCGGAGTCTTCCACACCCCGCACGGCGACCTGCTTACGCCGGTCTTCGCTCCCGTCGGCACGCAGGCTACCGTCAAGGCCGTCACGCCCGATCAACTCCGGACCCTCGGCGCCAGCCTGGTGCTGGCCAACACCTACCATCTTTACTTGCGCCCCGGGGCACGCCGCGTGGCGGAGCGCGGCGGCCTGCACGGCTTCATGGCCTGGGACGGCCCACTGCTCACGGACTCCGGCGGCTTCCAGGTCTTTTCGCTCGCCGACCGCCGCCAGGTCGACGACGACGGCGTCACCTTCCAATCCCACCTCGACGGTTCGACGCACCGCTTCACGCCCGAGTCGGTCATCGCCACCGAGGAGGACCTCGGGGCGGATATCATCATGGTGCTCGACGAGTGCGCCGAGCCTCATGACCGGGCTTACAACGAGCAGGCGCTGAAGCGCACGCACGCGTGGGCGGAACGCTGCCTGCGCGCCAAGCGGCGCGACGATCAGGCGCTGTTCGGGATCGTGCAGGGCGGCATCTTCCCCGACCTGCGGGCGCATTCGGCGGCTCACATCGCTTCCCTGGGCTTCCCCGGCATCGCCATCGGGGGACTCTCGGTCGGTGAGTCGAAGGACGACATGTTGGCGATGCTCGAAACGGTCGATCCGATCCTCCCGGCAGACAGGCCGCGTTACCTGATGGGCGTCGGATCGCCGGAGGACCTGGTGGAAGGCGTCGTGCGCGGCATCGATCTGTTCGACTGCGTCCTCCCGACGCGCATGGCGCGCAACCACGCCGCCCTGACGCGCCAGGGCCGGCTCAACCTGCATAACGCGGCGTACGCCGAGGACGAGCGCCCGATCGACGGCGACTGCGACTGCTACGCCTGCCGCACCTTCACCCGCGCCTACCTGCGGCATCTGATCGTGGCCGGCGAGATGCTGTCGGCCACCCTGCTCTCGATCCACAACCTGCGCCTCTTGATCTCTCTGGCCGCCGATCTGCGCGCGGCGGTCCTCGCCGGATCGCTGCCGGCGTTCGCCGCCGAGTTCCGCGCCGGCTACCACAAGCACCGGCCGGAGGAGGAGTAATCGTTGACCCTGTTTCAGGCGCTCGTCCTCGGGATCGTCCAGGGCCTCACCGAATACCTGCCGGTCTCGTCGTCGGCCCATTTGGTTCTGGTGCCGTGGGCGCTCGGATGGGAGTTCGATCCCGGCGCGGCGTTCGCTTTCGACGTCCTGGTGCAGATGGGGACGCTCGTGGCCGTCATCGCCTACTTCTGGAAAGACTTGGTCCACATGCTGCGCGCCACCCTCCAGGCGCTGGTCCACCGCGAGGCGATCCAGGATCCCTATGTACGGCTGGCAGGCTGGATTGTCCTGGGGACGATCCCCGCCGTCATCGCCGGTCTGGCTTTGAAGGACATGGTGGAAGCCGCCTTCGGCAGCCCGCTGGCAACCTCCGGCTTCCTGCTGGCAACCGCCGCGCTGCTTCTGGCGGGCGAGCGGATCGGCAAGCGCCTCCGGCCCCTCGAGTCGGCCACATGGACGGACGTCGTCTGGATCGGCCTGGCGCAGGCACTGGCGTTGTTCCCGGGTCTCTCGCGATCGGGCGCAACCATCTCGGCCGGTCTGATGCGCGGCCTCGATCGGCCCGGCGCGGCGCGCTTCTCGTTCCTGCTTTCGATCCCGGTCATGATCGGCGCCGGCGTGCTTGCCCTCGGCGACCTCGCCGCGCTGCCCGGCGCGGCGGCTTTCATCCCGGCGGTGCTGGTCGGATTCGTTTCCGCGGCGATCGTCGGCTACGCCTCGATCCGCTGGCTGCTGGGTTTCGTCACGCGGCACTCGCTGGCCGCCTTCAGCGCCTACTGCGCGCTCGTCGGGCTGCTCGGTCTGGTGATCGGGCTCGTGCGAGGCGGCTGATGTCCTGGAGACTCTCCACGGTTCTCTCTGGGATGGCTTCGCGGCTGGCGCCCGGTGCGGCGGCGCTGTCGATGGTGATCAGCGCCGCGCTCGGCGCCTGCTCACCCACGCCCACCCCGACGCCGGTCCCCGGCCCTGTACCGCGGGTAGCTGTAACGCCCGCCTTTGCGCCGCGCGTCCTGGCATGGGCGCACGCTTACCTCGAGGAGCTCCGCCCCCTGCCCTTTGATCTGGAGATCGTGCAAGCCGGCGTGGCGCTCGAGGGGTTGGATCAGGGAGAGTACGTCGTCGCCATCGGAGCGCTCGTGCCGCAGGACGGCTGGTTTGCGACCCCGCTGGCCCGCGATCCGATCGCGGTAGTATCCGGCAGCGGCTCGGGCGTGAGCGAGGTGACGCGGCGTGCCCTGGTCGACCTGCTTGCCGGCCGCACTTTCCGCTGGTCTGAGCTTGGCGGGAATGACCGGGCCGTGCAGGCTGTCCTCCCATTGCCCGGGGACGACTTGCGACAGGTCCTCGACGAATCGCTGATGCTCGGTCGGCCTTACGCCTCCGGCTCGCGCCTGATCGCCACACCCGACCAGGCACTCGGGCTCTTGGAAGAAGATCCTGGGGCATTGGCTTTGCTCCCGCTCAGCTCCCTGCCTGCCGGGAGCATTCCCCTTCGTCTGGATGGCGTGCTGCCCGAGTCCGAGGCGCGTGTCCCGGACAGCTACGGGCTGGTGGCGCAGGTCGTCGCCGTCGCACCGAGCGAGCCGCGAGGGCCGGTGCGCGATTGGCTGGCGTGGATTCAGGCGGTGGAGGGGAAGTGAGGAAGGGAAGCTGCTAGCTGCTAGCTACTGGCAACTAGCAATTAGCAATTAGCAGTTGACAATCAGCAATTGATGGTTGGCGATTGGCAGACAGCAATCGGCAGTTAGTGTCCAGCTTTTTGCGATCTGCAGTTAGCGTCCATCGATAGGATCCTATGGGCTGGCTGTGAGCTGTGAGTTGCTCGTTGCCATAAGCTGATCGCTGAAAG
>CAVZPO010000019.1:0-46111 GCA_963777165.1 uncultured Chloroflexia bacterium | reverse complement strand
TGTATGCTCGAGCTCGACGTGGCGATCGAGGCTACGGGTTTGCGCAGCATAAAGGCTGACGGCACCGCGCGCCCGCCACTGACAGGCCCTGCTGACCTTGGGCCGTCGCCCATCCACCGCCGGACATATTCCCCGGTCGCCATGCGCTTGCAGTTGGATCTCCCGGCCCGCGGTGAGGCGCCTGGCGCCCCTCCCAAACCCTGACCACTGCGGACAACCGCCTCGAGCCTGAGGGCATGAGGAGGATGGGCCGCGGGAGGACCTATGGGGCGAGGGTCGGGCGGCCGCTCTTAGCCATGCGGGGATGCGGTGTGCAAAGCCTTACGGGCCAGCCTTGCGTGGGGCAGTCTCCCGGCTTGGCAGCGCCTGAGCCGATGGTCAAAGCCCATGCGACCGGGTGCGGGGTCTCGGGGTGCGGCAGCCAGATGGTGAATGTGCTTGCCCTCGCCGGCCCGGCTGTGCACGCTGATGCGGCCCTTATGCCGGTTGAGGATCTCCTTGCAGATCGACAGCCCCAATCCGGTGCCGGGCGTCCCCATCCGCCGGCTGGCGGTCCCACGGTAGAAGCGTTCAAAGACGTGCTCCACTGCTCGTCCGCGGGAATCCCCAGCCCGGTATCCGTCACTCGGAGCGTCACCCACTTGGCGCCGTCGTCGGCGGCACCCCGGTTCCAATGGACACGCGTCCGCCAGGGAGCGTGTAGTGCATGGCGTTGGTCATCAGGTTGGCCACGACCTGTGAAAGCATCCGTTCATCCGCCAGCACCCCGGGGAGATGATCATCCGGTCGGAAGGTCCACTCGATCCGGCGCTCGTCGAACAGCCGTTTACGATCGGCCACCAGCCCGCGTGCCAGTGCGTTCAGATTCAAGACCCGGCTGCGGCGGATGAGTGCCGGCATCCAGGCGTGAGATCGCCAGCAGGTCCTCAATCAGGTCTACCAGGCGCTCCGTCTCCCGATTGAGCGTTTCGAGGTACTCGGCGAATTCGTTCCCGATTCGCCTGGCCGATCAGCTCCAGGTACAGGCGGATGTTGGTCAGCGGCGTGCGCAGCTCGTGCGAGACGTCCGCCACGAACTGGGTCTTCAGGCGATCGGCTTCGGTGGCATGTTCCAGCGCCTCCGCCAGCCGCGCCGTCCGCTCAGCGACCGTCTGCTCCAAGTCGGTGCTGTGCCGCCGCAGCCGGTCGTACAGGGCCGCATTCTCGATCGCCACCGAAACCTGGTCGCCCAGCAGGGAGAGCAGCCGGGCGTCGTCATCGGTGAGGTCGTGCAACACCGGCGACTCGACGTTCAGCACGCCGATGACCACGTTTCCCTTGTGCAAGGGAACGACGATCTCCGAGCGCGTGGTGGCGATCGCCACGACGTAGTCCGGATCGAGGCGGACATCCGGACCAGGGATGTCCGGTCGGTCCGGGCCACGCGACCGACGATCCCTTTCGACAGCGGGATGTGCAGTCCGACGGCGCGCTCATGTCCCTGCGACGGCGCGTGTGATCAGCTCCTCGCCCTCCACAAGCATGATCTCGACGTTTGGGTAACGCAGGACCTCGGCCACCTGCTGGCAGACCTCTTCGAGAAGCGGCTGCATCTCGAGCCGTCGGCTGATGACCTGGGCCACCTGCTGCACCACCACCTGCTCCCGAAATCGGCGCTCCAGCTCCTCGAATTGGTGCCGCGTTCGACATCGCCAGGGCTACCTGCCTGGAGATGGCCTCCAGCAGATTCAGGTGCGCCTGGGTTGAAGATCTCATCGCCCAGAATTGTCAGCACGCCCAGCAGGCGATCTCCGACCAGCAGCGGCGCAGCTGATGGCACTGCCTCCGGCCTCATCCACCCCCGGAAATTGAACCCAGCGCGCGTCGGCATGCACGTCGTCCACGCGGCACGCCTGGCGGCGTTCTGCAACCCAGCCTTCCAGTCCGTGTCCCACGCGGACATCGAGCCGCTGGGCCAGGCCCTCCAACGCCAGCCCGTCGTCGCGGCAGCTGGCCGAAAGGCGCAGGTTCCCGCTGGACGGGTCGACGAGGAAGGCGCTGCCGGATCGCCCGCCGAGACTCCGGGTGGTCATTCGGACGGCCTGCTCCAGGATGGCGCCGGGCTCCACCATGGAGGCCAGCTCGCGGCCGAGATCGACGAGCAGGCTCAGCTGCTGGCGCTCGGCGTCCGCCTGGGCAAAGAGGGAAGCGTTCTGCAGGGCCAGCGCTGCCTGGTCCGCCAACAATTGGAGGTCGTCGAGTTCGTCGTCGGCGAAGTGCCGCGGTTGATGGAAGGCGAGGTTCATCACGCCGAGCACCTGGGCGCCGACCCGCAGGGGCAGGCCGACGATCGCCCCACCCCATTTCCAGTCCCGGTACAGAGGATCTTGATCCACCGACGGGACGACGATGCGCTCCCCGCCGCGCGCCACGCGCATCGTCAGGCCGTCGGCCCGGGGCGCGGAGTACGGTTCATGCTGTCCGGCCTCCGACCAACGCGCAGCGCCGAAGCTCAAGCGTTCACCGTCATACAGGAAGATGTGGCCGTCATCCCCAGAGAACAATTGGAGCGCGTGCTCCAAAACGGATTCCAGGACGGCGTTCAGCTCCAGCCGCGACGTCACCGCCAGGCTAGCCTGGCGGAGCGCCGAGAGCGTGGCGCTGCGGTGCTTCTCCGCCTCGATCGCCTGGAGCCGGGCGACCGCCAGCGCCACCAGGGCGCCGGCCTGCTCGCCGAGGGCGATCTCCTCCTGCGTGAACAGGTGCGGCTGATCGAATCCAAGGAACACCGCGCCGTAGCGGCGTGCTCCGACAACGAGGGGCACGATCAGGACGGACGGTGTGGGGAAGACGGCGGCCAGCCGCGGGCTGAGCAGGTCGCTCTCGGCCACCTGTTCGATCGCCAGCGCCTTTCCGGCCTCCAGCGCGCTGGCCGTGAGCGTGCGTTCGCCCGGGTGGGCGCGCAGGTCGGGGAATCGCCTCGAGCATCGAACCGCGTGCCCCTCGTTAGACGGGATGCCGAGGATCGGATCCCAGCGGGTGAGCATGCAGCTGTCGGCATTGAGCAGCTCCGGCATGCGCCGGGTGAGGACATCGATGAATTCGGGACGGCTCTCGGCGCCGATGGCGGCCAGCGTCAGTTCGTGCAGCAGGCTGAGTTGTTCCACCCGCTGCCGGCCTCCATCGATCAAGCGCGCGTTCTCGAGCACCAGCGCCGCCTGGTTGGCGAAGAGCTGCAGCAGATCGAGGTCTCCCGGCGTGAACGGCAACCTCCGTTCGTCGCGCAGAATATCGATCACGCCGATGACCTCACCTTGCCAGATCATCGGTGCCGCCAGCACCGCATGAAAGGGTGCGTCGGAGGCGTAGGCGCCCGAGCGGTTCGACCAGGCGCGGTAGTCGGGGACGATCAATCCTTGTCCGGTCTCGGCCGCGCGCCCAGCCGCACCGTCTCCGTACGGCAACTCCACTCCCAGGATATCGACGGGAAGGCGGAAGGCGGCGGTGCCCCGGAGCACCCGGCGCTGCTCGTCGCGCAGATACAGCCCGCCCGAACTGCCGTCGATCAGTTCGACCGCTCGCTGCAACATGCGCTCCTGGAGCTGGGGCAGGTCGCGCAGCGAGATCATGTCCTGCGTCATGGCGCGCAGGATGTCCAGTTGATGCAGGCGCTGCGAATTCAGCCGCTCCGCCCTCAAGCGGCCCAACCCATGCGCCAGATCATCCGCCACGCCCTGGAGCAGTTCGATCTCGTCACTGGAGAACGCACCTGGCGCGTCGGCATACACCGCCAGGCCGCCCACCACCTCGCCGCCGGTCCGCATCGGCAGGCCGATGATGGACAGGTATCCACGCGGGACGGCTTCGCCCCGCCACGGTTCGAATCGCTCGTCCGTCCGCGTGTCGACCACAACGTCGGCGCGGTTTTCGCGGATGGCGCTCCCCATCGGCCCCAGGCCGGTGGGCGACTCATCCCACGTGATCGTCACCGTCTCGAGATACTGCTGGCCGTTCCCGGCCTGCGCCGCCGGGAAGACGACTCGGTCGCCTTCCCGTTTCAATCCGATCCACGCAAAACGGTAGTGCCGCGCCCCGACGAGCAACGTGCACAGGTCCTGCATCAGCCGGTCGGGGTCGACCGCCTGGACGATCAGGTGCCTGGCGTCGGTCAGGATGCCCAGGGTTTGGCTGAGGCGGGTGACCGTCTGTCGCGATTCGGCCAGCGACCGGCGCAGGTCGAAGGTCTCCTTCACCACCGAGAGCGCCGGCCGGTCTCCGGCTGCGGTCTCTCCACGTCGCTCCCTGCGCGCCAACCAGGCATGGAAGACAATCGCCAGGGGCAGGATCGCAGCCGTCGAGACAACCGACCCGCCGACCTCGGCGGCCAACAGACCAGCTCTGCCGGCCGGAGGGCCCGCGCCCGCGCCGAGCCCAAACAGCGCGGTCTGCACAATCCCCCCGCCCAGCAGGGCCAGGGAACCGGAGATCCATCGCGGCAGGCTTCGGTTGGCGAGGAATTGGTAGACGACAACGACGGTGTACAGCCCGACCGTCATCGCCAACAGCTCGGCCAGCCGCGCGCCGCCTCCCAAGAGAAGCATGCCCGCCAACCCGCCGGGGATCGGCACCCACCCCAGGAGCACCGCCAGCCCCACCGCGAGCGGGATGGCGACGCCCCAGACGAGGCCGCTGGAGAACAGGTTGAGGATCAGCAGCGTGGCCTGGGGCGTCCCTTGCGCAGCATAGACGATCAGCGTGCTGAGCAGGATAACCGGGGAGATCAGACGCGGCGTAAGGGTGAGCCCTCCGACCGATAGGTGCAGCAACACCCCGCTGGTCGTGGCGGCCAGGGCATACGTTGTCCCGCGCCATACATCGAGGACGGCAAGCGTGCGCAGGTAGACAGTCAGGAAATCTCGGCGGTGCCGACGGTCCCAGCGGTGCAGCAGATGCGCCAGGCCGGCCAGGGCCCAGAGTCCGGGGAGCAGCCAGACAAGCAAGGCGATGGGCCCTCTGCGGAGAAGGGCTGCCGAAGGGCAACCGCTCGGGATTATACTCTCCCTCCCTGGCCGCCACCCGGCCTCGGACGGAGAACAGGATGGTTTCGAATCCTTTTGGTGCCTTTGCGACGCTGACGACTCCCCACGGCCGATTTGAGATTGCGCGGCTGGATCGCCTCGAGCAGTCGGGGATGTGCACGCTCGCGCGCCTCCCATTCTCCCTGCGCGTATTGCTGGAGGCTGTGCTGCGCCAGGTCGATGGGCGGAGCATCACCGAAGCCGACGTCGTCGCCCTCGCCGGCTGGACACCGACGGCCGCCCGGCGCCCCGAGATCCCCTTCCTCCCGGCGCGCGTCCTGATGCAGGATTTCACCGGTGTGCCGGCCGTCGTCGACCTGGCCGCCATGCGGAATGCCCTGGCACGGTTGGGCGGCGATCCTTCGAAGGTCAACCCTCGCATCCCCGTCGACCTGGTCGTGGATCACTCGGTGCAGGTCGATTTCTTCGCCTCGTCGGAGGCGTTGAATCGCAACGCCGAGCTCGAGTTCCAGCGCAATCGCGAGCGCTACGAGTTCCTGCGTTGGGGCCAGCAGGCCTTTCGCCAATTCCGTGTCGTCCCCCCGGCCACAGGCATCGTGCATCAGGTCAACCTGGAGTACCTGGCGGGCGTTGTCCTGACCCGCGACGGTCGCGCCTTCCCCGACACGCTGGTCGGCACCGACTCGCACACCACCATGGTGAATGGGCTGGGCGTGGTCGGCTGGGGGGTAGGTGGAATCGAGGCCGAAGCGGCCATGCTTGGACAGCCGGTGGTGATCGTCGCGCCGGATGTCGTCGGCGTGCGTCTGCACGGACGGCTGCCGGAAGGGGTGACGGCGACCGACCTGGTGCTGACCGTCACCCAGAGGCTTCGCCGTCACGGCGTCGTCGACAAGTTCGTCGAGTTCTTCGGTCCCGGCCTGTCCGAGCTCACCCTGCCCGACCGGGCGACGCTGGCCAACATGGCGCCCGAATACGGTGCCACCATTGGTTTCTTCCCCGTCGACCAGGAGACGCTGCGTTACCTGCGGCTGACCGGCCGGCCCGAATCGACTGTCGACCTGGTCGAACGCTACTGCCGTGAACAACAGCTCTTCCGAACCGACACGATCCCCGATCCGTCGTACTCCGAAGTCGTCGACCTGCCGCTCGACTCGGTCGAGTCCAGCCTGGCCGGCCCGAAGCGCCCCCAGGACCGCGTCCCGCTCTCCCAGCTGCAGGCCTCATTCCAGCGGACGCTGATCTCCCCCGTGGCCGAAGGCGGTTTTGCTGTTCCGCCCGAGGCGACTGCGCGCCGCGCCCGTGTCGGGACGAACGGTTCGGCGGTCGAGATCGGCCACGGCGCAGTCGTCATCGCCGCCATCACTTCTTGCACCAACACGTCGAACCCCTCCGTGCTGATCACCGCCGGACTGCTTGCCCGCAACGCTCTGCGTCGCGGCCTGCGCGTCCCGCCGTACGTCAAGACCAGCCTGGCGCCGGGCTCGCGCGTGGTATCCGACTACCTGCGTGATGCCGGGCTGCTCGAACCCCTGGCTGACCTGGGGTTCAACGTCGTCGGTTACGGCTGTACGACGTGCATCGGGAACAGCGGCCCCCTCCCGGGTGAGGTTGTTCGCGCCATTGGGGAGGGCGATCTGGTGGCCTCGGCGGTGCTCTCCGGCAACCGGAATTTCGAGGGGCGGATCAACCCGCATGTCCGCGCCAGCTACCTGACGTCGCCCCCGCTGGTGGTCGCGCTGGCCCTCGCCGGGACGACGGATGTGGATCTGATCCACAACCCACTCGGGATCGACGCTCATGGTCAACCCGTCTTCCTGCGCGACCTGTGGCCGTCAGCGGCGGAGGTCCAGGGGCTCATCGAGCAACACGTCCGCCCGGAGCTCTTCCGCCAGCGCTATGCCGAGGTGTTCTCCGGCAATGAGACGTGGGCTGCGCTGCCGGTCAGCGCCGGCGACCTGTATGCCTGGAACCCGGCGTCCACCTACATCCAGGAACCGCCGTTCTTCGAAGGCCTGACGCGGGACATTCCACCGCTACAAGACGTGACCCGGGCGCGGGTGCTCGCCCTGTTGGGCGATTCGGTCACCACCGATGCCATCTCGCCCGCCGGGGCGATCCCGGCCGACGGGCCGGCCGGTCGCTTCCTGATCGAGCAAGGTGTGCCGGTGCGCGATTTCAATTCCTTCGGCAGCCGGCGCGGGAACGACCGGGTGATGACGCGTGGGACGTTCGGGAACATCCGCCTGAAGAACTTGCTGGTCCCGGGTGTCGAGGGTGGCGTGACCGTTCATTTGCCGGACGGCGAGCGCATGAGCATTTACGACGCCGCCCTGCGCTATCGCGCCGAGGGGGTGCCGCTGCTGGTCATCGCCGGCAAGGAATACGGGACCGGTTCGTCCCGCGACTGGGCCGCGAAGGGCCCGCGGCTGCTCGGCGTACGCGCCGTGCTGGCCGAGTCGTTCGAACGCATCCACCGCTCGAACCTGGTCGGCATGGGCATGCTGCCGCTGCAGTTCCTGCCCGGGGAAACCCCCCATAGCCTGCTGCTGACCGGTCAGGAGTTCTTCAGCTTGCATGGGCTGGCCGAAGGGTTGACGCCCGGAGGGCTGGTGACCGTGCGAGCCGAACGTGAGACCGGCGCCGTGGTCGAATTCAAGGCGCGCGTGCGCATCGACACCCCCCTGGAACTCGAGTCCTTCCGCCACGGCGGGATCCTGCATGCAGTCGTCCGGCAGATGCTCAAGGCATGAATCGGCCTTCGGGACTCCTGCGGACTTCCGAAGTCGTAAAGCCGAAAAGAGAGAGGCGAGCCAGCCGGCTCGCCTCTCTTCTGCCTCAGTGTAGGACCAGCCCGGAGGGCTGCTGACTTGCCCGGATAGCCACCTCCTCCCTTCCTTGACGGAAACCCGGAGTTCGGCCGACAGTTGGCCCTTTGGCCAATTCCATTCTAGGAGGATTCCTGCGCCAGCGCGCGGCTTGATAGGGATTTGAAAAGCGCTCCGGCGAAGGGCGGCGGTCCTGCCTCATCCAGTGCGGCCCACCTCTCGTGCGCCTTTCATCCAGTCGCCCGCTCTTGTCGGTTGCGCACGGGATGTTGTCCGTCCACCGCCGGCGGCCTACAATCCATGGCACGCTCTCAGCGCCTGGAGGCCTGCATGGCTGCCATCGATCACGACCTCGACCCATCTCCGCGGCTGCTCCTCGGCCCGGGCCCCAGCATGGTTCCTCCCCGCGTCTTGCGCGCCATGGCCACCCCGCTGGTGGGACATCTGGATCCGGATTTCATCGCCATCCTGGCCGACATCCAGGCGCTCCTGCGCGAGGTGTTTCCAGACCGGCAACCGGCTCACGCTGGCGGTCTCGGGTACGGGCACGGCGGCCATGGAAGCGGCCCTGGCCAACCTGGTGGAGCCGGGCGACGCGTTGCTGGCATGCGTGCACGGCTTCTTCGGGGATCGGTTGGCGGAGATCGGGCGCCGGCAAGGCGCCGAGGTAGCCAGGCTGGAGGCACCGTGGGGTCAAGCGCTCGATGTCGACCAGATCAGCCGCGCTCTGCAGGCTCATCCCGCCCGGATCGTGACGCTGGTGCACGCGGAGACCTCGACGGGAGCCCGTCAGCCGGACATCGGCGCCGTGGCCGAGGTCTGCCACCGGCACGACGCGCTGCTGGTCCTCGACTGCGTCACTTCGCTGGGCGGGCTGCCGGTCGAGGTCGACGCCTGGGGCGTCGACGTGGCCTACGGCGCATCCCAAAAGTGTCTGTCCGCCCCGCCGGGCCTGGCGCCCATCACGGTCAGCCCGCGGGCGGAAGAGAAGCTACGAACACGCAAGACGCCGGTGACTTCTTTCTATCTCGACCTGTCGCTGCTGGACAAGTACTGGAGCGAGACGCCGACGTACCATCACACGGCGTCCATCAGCCTGGCCTATGCGCTGCGCGAGGCGCTGCGCCTGGTCGACGAGGAGGGGCTGCCGGCGCGCTTCGCACGCCACCAGCGCAACGCCGAGCGGCTTTGGGAGGGGCTGGAGGCGCTGGGTTTGTCCTTGCTGGTGCCGGCGGCGATTCGACTCCCGAGCCTATCCACCCCTGTCCTGCCCGCCGGCCTGGACGATGCCGGCCTGAGGCGGCGGCTGCTGCAGGATTTCAACATCGAGATCGCGGGCGGATTCGGTCCGCTGGCGGGGAAGGTGTGGCGCATCGGGCTGATGGGCTACTCCAGCCGGGCGGAAAATGTCATCACGCTGCTGGGCGCGCTGGCAGAGTTGCTGGGAACGAAGTAGCGTCGGCTGCTTCCGTGCTGGGCGACCCCGGGAGAGCAGTTCGGTTAGGCAGTGATTACTTGCGTGTCCAGCGGGGTGACTTGCGTCCGAGCCGTGTGGCATAGACCGCCAGCCCACCGGCGGCGGCCAGGAGAAGCAGGCCGAGAATCCCCAGCGCCGTCGACCGGGTCCCGCCGCCCTCACCGGAGTTCACCAGTGTGGCGCTCGGCTGGGCGGCGAACTCGACATAGCGGGTGTCGCCCGGATCGATCCTCACGGGAACGCTCATGGCGGTCGTCGGGTTGTAATCCGGTGGGACGGCCGCGCTGACGTTGTAGTCGCCGGTCTGCAGGTCCGGGACGCAGTGGCTGAGCGGCAGGCCGTCCTCGGAGTACTCGACGGCCGTTGCGAACTCCGCCGCCAGCTGCCCGCTGACGTTGGCAATGCTCACCTGGCCCCCGCCAAGCGGAGGTTCGTCGGCGTCCAGCTTGGCATTCCCGTTTTCATCCACGAACAGCAGAGCGCAAATCTCAGCGGTGCCGAAGATCGGCGTGGGGGTCGGTGGGGGCGCCGTGGGTGTGGGAGCCGCGCCCGCTGCAGCCGTTGGCTGGGCGGGACCGGCGTACCCGAGCAGGAGCTGCGCTCCTGGCACAATGAAGTCGTTGATCGCCAGGCCGTTGAGTGCGCGCAGTTGTTCCACGCTCAGCCCCGACAGTGCGGCGATCGTCCATAACGTGTCGTCCTGCTGGATGATGTAGATGATCTTGCCGTCGGGACCGGGCGTCGGCGTGGCGAACTCGCCTGCCTGGGCCTCCGGCCGCGCCGACCCCCCGGCCAGCGCCGGGACGCGGATTGCCATGGCCGCCAGGAGCAGCACCGGTACCGACAAAGCCAGGGTTCGAAGGATCGATCGCACGGCGGTGCCTCGTCTCGATTATAGCCCGTTCGCCGACCGCAGAACTCTCTCGCCATTCAGGCTTGCGCGCCGAACTCTTCCTCCCCCTTCGGCGTTCTATTCCCTCCGCAGGGTGATGACCGCCACCTCCGGCGGGCAGTTAAAGCGCACGGCGGGCTCGATCAGCCCGACCCCGCGGTTGACGTACACCGGGCCGCCGGGGGATTGCACTAACCCACGGGCATACATTCGGCCGAAGCATGACGGCAGCACGAGTGGCCCAATTCCTGGAAGGACGACCTGTCCACCATGTGTGTGGCCGGCAAGCGCCAGGTCGACGGGGCGCTCGGTCATCCACTGCATGAAATCAGGGTTGTGAACCAAGAGCAGGCTTGGCACGCCCGGATGGATGGCGGCGAGGACGCTGTTTGCCGCTTGCCGGGCGGGCGCATAAGCCTCACGCAGGTCCTCCAAGCCCCCGTCGTCGCCAAGGCAGCCGAGCCCCGTGTCTTCCACGCCGATGATCCAGGCAGCCGTCTCGCGGATCTTGATCTCCAGCCCCTGATTGCGGAGGACGTGGATCCCCGCAGCCTGCAGCGCCCCAGCGACTGCATCGGCGCCGTTCCAGATGTCATGATTCCCGAGCACGGCGAATCTTCCGCCGGGGGATTCCAGGCGTGAGAGCTCTAGTGCGCATGCCGTCGCCCAGCTGGCTGAGCGGTAGACGTAATCTCCGGTCAGGCAGACCAGATCCGGCAGATACCTCGTTCGCCGCATCGACGGCCCGCCGGATCCATTCCGGCTCGACGATCTCGGACGCGTGCAGATCGCTCAAGTGGGCGATGCGCAAACCGTCCAGCGCCCCTGGTAGGTTTGGCAGAGGCAGGTCGAACAATGTGACGTCGAGCGCACGCGGCGCCGCGAACCGCAGGTACCAGGCACTCCCCGCGGCCGCGGCGACCAATCCCGCCAGCGTGACCCCCGTCAGCCTGCATGGCCGCTCGACGCGAGAGCCTCCGAGTCCCACCACGCTCAGGCACGTCCATCGAGTCGCTCATCGTTTCGGACAGCCTCCTCACCGGTGCCTGCATACCCCCATGTTATACTGCCGCGCGAGGCGATCGCCATGCCGCTCGATATCCTGATCGGCGCGCAGTGGGGGGACGAGGGGAAGGGGCGCATCACCGACCTGCTGGCAGCGCAGGCCGACGTGGTGGCGCGCTACAGCGGCGGCGACAACGCCGGCCACTCGGTTACCGTCGATGGACGCCTGTTCAAGCTGCATCTAATCCCGTCCGGAATCCTCCAGCCCCACGTCCGCTGCGTCCTTGGCCACGGCATGGTCCTCAACCCGGCTACGCTCGTCGAAGAGATCGATTCGCTGGCGTCGGCCGGAGTCGATCTCTCACCCCGGCGCCTGGCCGTCTCACTGGCGGCGCATCTGATCACCCCGGCTCATCGGGCACTGGATGGTGCCGAAGAGAGCACCCGTACCGGCAGCGCCCTTGGGACCACCGGGCGCGGCATCGGCCCGGCCTACGCCGACAAGGCCTCCCGCCTGGGTCTGCGCGCCGAGGCGATGCAAGATCCCGGGACCTTTGCCGTCCTGGTGCGCGTGCACGACGAACGCGCCGCACGCCTGCTGGAGAGTTTCTACCATCTCCCTGCTCCCGATCCAGCCGAATCTGCCCGCTCCTACCGGGAGCTCGCCCTTCGCCTGCGCCCGTTCCTGGCCGACACCACCGCACAGCTGGCGGACACGCTCGGGGCCGGGAAATCCATCCTGGCCGAAGGTGCACAAGGCACGCTGCTCGATTTGGATCACGGCACCTATCCGTACGTCACCAGCTCGTCCTCCACTGCCGGCGGCGCCCTGCTCGGCCTGGGCATCGGGCCCCGGCACGTGCGACGCGTCATCGGCGTGGCCAAGTCGTTTCAGACGCGCGTCGGCGCCGGCCCGTTCCCGACGGAGCTCAGCGGGCCCACGGCAAACTCGCTGCGCGGCACCGGGTCGCACCCCTGGGATGAGTTTGGGACGACGACCGGGCGCCCGCGCCGTGTCGGCTGGCTGGACGGTGTCCTGCTGCGCTACGCCGCGCGCCTCAACGGATTGACGGACCTGGCAGTGACCAAGCTCGACATCCTCGGCCAGCTCCCGTTGCTCCGGCTATGTACCGCCTACCAACGGCAGGGCACGCGGCATGCTGACCTCCCGGGGCTTCCCTCCAGCCTCGATGACTTCGTGCCCGAGTATGAGGATTTCGCCGGCTGGCCGCAGGATGTGTCCGGCGTCACCGAATGGGACGCCCTTCCCCGCGAGGCCCGCACCTACCTCGAGCGGATTGAGACGCTTCTCGGCGTGCCGATCCGCTGGATCTCGGTGGGCCCCGAGCGACTGCAGGTCGTCGTGCGCCAGGCGGTTGGATGACCGCGCCGGGTTGGCTTCGCCGCTTCACGCCGGCCAATCTCGCCTTCCTGTTGATGAACCTGGTCGGCCTGGCCTTTTTCCTCTACCCCTTCTGGGCGCCAACGCTCCCGGCGACTTCGCAGTCGCGGGCTGCCCTTCTGTTGTTCAGCGGCGCGGCCAGCTTGGTGTTGCTGGCGCTGATCGCCGAAGCACAACACGGTCTGACCCTGCACACCATCGCCATCCTCGGTGCCCTCGTCGGGTTGAATACGGTTCTGCGAGTGATCGACAACGTCGTGCCGCTGCCGGGAGGGTTCTCGCCGGTCTACCTGCTGATCTTGCTCGTCGGCTTCACGCTCGGATCGAGGCTGGGCTTCATGATGGGAGCGCTGACGATGCTGGTCTCCGGACCGCTGACGGCCGGCGGCATCGGCCCGTGGACTCCTTATCAGATGCTGGCTGCCGGCTGGGTCGGGCTGGGCGCCGCCTGGCTGCCTCGCCGCGGCCCGCGGCTTGTCTGGCTTGCGGTGTATGGCGCGGCGTGGGGTTGGGCGTACGGCGCATTGACCAACTTGTACTTCTGGCCCTACGCCATCCAGGCGCCCGACCTGGCCTGGCTGCCGGGCCTCGAACTGGCCCAGACCCTGACCCGCTACGGGCGTTTCTACCTCGTGACCTCACTCGCCTGGGACAGCATGGCCGCCGTCGGCAATGTGCTTCTGGTCGTGCTGCTCGGGGCACCGCTGTTGAAAGTGCTCGAGCGCTTCCAACGGCGTGCCCACGTGATCTGGGAGCCGGTCGAGGACGGCCTGCGGGTATAATCGCCGCATGCCTCGCCCCCGCCGGCGGTCGGCGGCCATCGGTTGCGGTGCCGCCCTCGCCCTGCTTGCCCTCGCGGCCGTGGTCTACAACCTGCCCTTCGTTCAGGACCGGGTTGGTTGGCGCGTCAGCGAACTGCGCGCCCGCATCAAGTACGCGTTGTCGCCGCCCGAAGAAGCGGTCTTCACCCCGAATCCCACGCTGCAGGCGATGGTGCGGACCACCCTCTCGGCCCTGACGCCGACGGCGACGCTGACCTCGACGCCCGGCCCGACGCTGCCTCCGACGGTCACCCCGACGCCGACGACTGAACCTACGCCACTCCCGGCCAGCATTCAGCTCAAGGGCGTTCGGCACGAGTACCAGAAGTGGAACAACTGCGGCCCGGCGACTTTGTCGATGGCCCTGTCGTTCTGGGGCTGGCAGGGGGACCAGCGCGATACTGCCGCGTACCTCAAACCCAACCCGCGCGACAAGAACGTCATGCCGTATGAGATGGCAGGCTACGTCGAGGACGAGACCGACTTGAGCGTGATCGTGCGCGTCGGCGGCGACCTCGACCTGATCAAGCGCTTCGTCGCCGCCGGCATCCCGGTGGTCGTCGAGAAGGGCTTCGAGGGCGCAGGCTTCGACGGCTGGATGGGTCACTACGAGGTCATCACCGGCTACGACGATGCCCGGCAACGTTTCACGGCCCAGGACTCGTACATCATGCCCGACCTGCCGGTGAGCTATGCCGACCTGCTGGCCCACTGGCGCGCCTTCAACTACCTGTACCTGGTGGTCTATCCTGCCGACCGGCAGGCCGAGGTGATGAGCCTGCTGGGACCGGATGCCGACGAGGCCGCCAACAATCAGGCAGCGGCGCAGCGGGCGTCGGATGAGGTTTTCGCCTCCGTCGGGGCGCGATCAGTTCTTCGCCTGGTTCAATCGCGGCACAAACCTGGTGCGGCTGCAGGACTACGCCGGCGCCGCTCTGGCCTTCGACGAGGCCTATGCTCTGGATGCACAGCTGGCGATCAGCGATCCAGACCATCGCCCGTGGCGCATGCTGTGGTATCAGACCGGGCCGTATTTCGCCTACTTCTTCACCGGGCGCTACGGCGACGTGATCAGTCTCGCCACGCAGACGCTGGTCAACGCCAGCGAGCCGACGCTTGAGGAGAGCTGGTATTGGCGCGCCCGGGCGCGCGCCGCGATCGGCGACACGGCCGGCGCCGTCGACGACTTGCGCACGAGTCTGGGATACCACGAGGGCTTCGCCCCCAGCCTCGAGCTGCTGCAGGCGCTGGACGCCTCGCCCTGAGGCATCGTCGGGCGATGACGACTGGAACCGTTCGCTCCACCCGCACATCCTCTCTCTCGCACGTCGCCCGATCTTCGCTCCTCGTCGCGGCGTTCTTCGCGCTCGACAAGGGCCTCGGGTTCGTGCGCCAGGTCATCATCGGGCGCCAGTTCGGCGTCAGCGCCGAACTGGATGCCTTCAACGCCGCCAACAACCTCCCGGATCTGCTCTTTGCCCTGATCTCCGGCGGCGCGCTGGCGCTGGCGCTGATCCCGGTCCTTTCCGACGTGCTCGAGCGTCAGGGCCGCCCCCCGATGTGGGAGCTGTTCAGCCGAATCGGCAACTGGGCTTTTCTGCTCACCAGCGGGCTGGCGATTGTCATCGCCGCCTTCGCCGGCCCGATCGTGCGCTCCGAACTGGGCATCGCCCCCGGTTTCACCCCGGACCTGCAGGCTCTGGTGGTGAACCTGATGCGCCTCAACCTGATCGCCACGCTGGTCTTCTCCCTCAGCGGCCTGGTGATGGCCGGGCTGCAGGCGAACCAGCACTTCCTGCTGCCCGCCATGGCCCCGGTCTTCTACGACCTCGGCCAGATCTTCGGCGCGCTGGTGCTCGCCCCGTCGGTTGGGCTGGCTCTTGGCCCGCTCAAGCTCCCGGCGGCGGGATTGGGCGTTCACGGTCTGGTGATCGGTGTCATCCTGGGCGCTGTCCTCCATCTGGCAATCCAAATTCCGGGCCTGCTCCGGTTTCGGTTCCGCTGGACGCCGCGGCTCGGGGTGCGGCATCCGGGATTGCAGCAGGTGGTGCGCCTGCTCGGCCCGCGCATTCTGACCATCGGCGCCTTCAACCTGATCTTCATCGTGCAAGACAATCTCGCCTCCCGGCTCGGTGTGGGCGCGGTGACGGCGCTGGCGTTTGGGTGGCTGATCATGCAGGTGCCGGAGACGATCGTCGGCACGGCGCTCGGCACGGCGCTCTTGCCGACGCTTTCCGAGCACGCCGCCCGCGGCGACGAGCAAGCGTTCGAGGCCAGCCTCGCCCGCGCCGTGCAGGTGCTGCTCGCATTCTGCCTGCCGGCGACCGTCATCCTGGCCATCGTGATTCGGCCCCTGGTGCAGGCCGCATTCGGATTCGACACCGCAGGGACCGATCTGGTTGCCTGGGCGACGCGCGCCTATCTGCTGGGCCTGACGGGACACTCCCTGCTCGAGGTGGCCGCGCGCGGCTTCTATGCGCGCAAGGACGCGCGCACACCCTTGCTCGCTTCGCTGCTCAGCGCGCTTGTTTTCGTCGTCGTCGGCCTTGGTCTGTTTCGGCCGCTGGGCGCGCCCGGCATCGGCCTGGCCAACAGCCTGGCGTTCAGCCTCGAAGCCGGGCTTCTCTTGCTCCTTTTGTCGCGGCGGTACCCCTCGCTGGGCCGCCAAGCCCGACCGCTGACGCGCATCTCGCTTGGGACGCTTCTCGGTGGGGTGTGTGCCTGGTCGATTCTCGGTCTGTGGTCGGGTGCGCCGGTGTTTGGCGCCGCGGTGGCCCTCGCCGCCGGCAGCGCGCTGTCCATCGCCTTCGTCATCCCCGAACTTCGCTTGTTGCGCAGTCTGTAGACCGCGGCCTCTTCCGCGGTTCGCATCCGCCGAGCCGCCACTGCCCCCCGTGTTGCCCAGCGCCTGCATCGCGATTCCCTTGCGACACGATCTTCTCACCCGCGGGGGATACGTCGCCCCGCCCCTGCTGAGCTCGCTTCAAGCCAGTCTGTGGGTGATCCTCAGTAGACTGCCGTACTGATCCGGCGCTCGGTCAACACAGCCAGGAGGCATCCGGAATGAGTGCCAGGCGCGCCAGGCCTCGCCGCGCGGCGTCGCAGTTGACCCGTCACCCGGCGAAATCATTCCATGCTCTCTCCCTGTCCGGCTTGAGGGGCAGCCCCTGCTTCTGCGCCGGGTCACACGCCTCGTCGAATTCCTGGCGAGTCATGCTGATCGGTGCATCAGGCTTCGGGTTGGGGTCGATCGGGACGCCGAATACGTGGGCGATCCGCCGCAATGAGAGAATCCCCTATCGGCGGTCAGAGCTGCTCGGGCCCCAAAGGGGATGTCGAGTGCGGCAAGGGACAACGCCGCCGGCGGTTGGACGCAACCTGCGAATCCGACCAGGACGACCTTGATCACGAGGAGCAACCGGTGTCGCCTTCTGATATCTGCCGCAGGCGCTCCCGGAAATAGGCGATCTGGACGGCTAAGTCCAGGAGGGGAAGATCGGATTTCGACGTCCCGGCCTCACCCACCCCGTCAGCAGAATTGCCAAGGGCAGACAAAGTAGGACGTGCTTGGCAACATGAGTTCAACTGGCGGCAATGGCGGCTCTAGACATCCGCCCGAAGCCCAGCCGAAGGCCTCCAAGAAGGGACGCAGGGTAGAGAAAGCCGAGACTCCAGGGCTTTATCCAGAGTCGGGAGAGCACGGGACGGGACACGCAGTTCAGGAGGGACAGGCCATCCCGCTGCGGGGGTCTGGCCGAACCTTCTCAAGCAACGTAGAGACGGGCGACTCCGCCTCTAGGCTATTCCTTCTGATAGGGCGTTCCATCAGCGGCGGGCATTCGCGATCGTCCGATGAATCCCGCCAGCACAATCATGGTTGCGATGTAGGGGGCCATGGCGAGGAATTCCGAAGGGATGCCCACCTGAAGGATGGAGAGTTTATTCTGCCAGGAGTCGAAGAACCCGAAGATAAGCGATCCCAGGAACGCTCCTCCAGGGTTCCAGTTGCCAAAGATCATGGCAGCCAGTCCCAGGAAGCCTTTCCCGGCACTCATGCTCTCTTGGAAGAAGCCGATCTGGCCAATGCTCATGTAGGCACCGGCAAAACCGCCGATTGCACCACTGACCAGTACGCTGACGTACCTCAGCCTGAACACGTTGATGCCCAGGGTGTCGGCAGCCTTTGGGTTCTCACCCACCGCACGAATGCGCAGGCCCCACTTGGTGTATCTATAGAAGAAGTGGGTGAAGAGGATTAGCAGGAACATCAAATAGATCACGGGGCTTTGATTGAACAGGATCGGCCCAACGACCGGGATGCGCCATAACACAGGTATCGGCAGGGAGGCAAGGATCGCACCCGAGTTGTTGAGAGCGGGATTGGGATTCAGGAAGGCCCGGTAGAAGTAGTTGGTGATACCCAGGGAAAGGATGATGATCCCGGTCCCGCTGATGATCTGGTTGATCCGGTAGCGGATGGAAAGGACCGCATGCAACGCGCCCAGGAGCATGCCGGCGAGGATGCCCGTTAGAAATCCAAAGATCAGGCTGTGGGTCACACTGGCAACGACAACGGAGATGAATGCCCCCATCAGGATCATTCCTTCAATGCCAATATTGACCACACCAGAACGTTCAGAGTAGATCCCGCTGAGCGCCGCCAGCGCGATGGGAGTGGCCGAGATCACGCTGCTGACCAGCATGCCGGTCAGGTTGAGCGAATTATCCCGGGCAGCCCAGATCAAGAAGATGATGATGCCAAGGCTGATCATGGTGATCAAGACCGAGTTCGTGTGCCTCTTGAAGCCTTTGATCAACTGCCAGATGCCTGCCAGCCCGACCACGATCGCAACTAAGAAGATGGATGTCCAGGTCGGGATGACGAGGTCCGGCGCGAGAATATCCACTCCGGCACGCTTGCTGGCGAGCACGAAAGTGGAAACCATGCCTCGAGTTCCGATCAGGAGCAGGAGAAGCGCGGCTGCTTCGACCAGCAGAAATACTCCAACGGTCGCTCTTCTCTGGCTTCCGCCCTGGCCGATGCTTCTTATGCTTACCGCCTCTGACATGGACATCTCCTCACGCCTTGCTTACCATGGGTGCGGCAGGCTTCTTCTCGCGCGGCGAAGAGCGCAAATGGTAGAGGCCGCGGATGATCTCGGGGGCAGCAACGAAGACGATGACCATACCCTGGATGATGCGAATGATCTCTACCGGCGTACCGGCCACCACCTGCATGCGGGATGCCCCGCCGCGCAGAAAGGCGAAAAGCAGCGAGGAGAGCACCACCCCGAGAGGATGGCTGTTCCCTAACAGTGCCAAGGCGATGGCGTCAAAGCCGTAGCCAGGGGAAAAGGAAGGCATCATGCGATGGTCTACGCCCAACAGGTGGATGGATCCGGCCAGACCGCAGAGCATGGCGCTGATGACCATGGCCAGCACCATCGTCTTTTTTACCGAAATTCCAGCGTAGCGGGCTGCCTTTTCATTGACTCCCACCATACGGAGCTCCATGCCAAAGGGGGTCTTCCACAACAACCAGTAGACCAAGACTGCCAGCCCGAGGGCGATGAATATCCCCCAGTGGAGACGCACTGGGCTAGGGAAGATGGTCGCCAGGATTGCGGTCGGGAGGACGTTGGGCGTGGCCGGAGTACCCCCACTCTTCATGGGCCCATTAAGGAGGTAATCCATAAGGCGGTAGGCGATGTAGTTCATCATGATGGTGTTGATGACTTCATGGGCTCCAAATCGGGCTTTAAGAATGCCCGGGATAAAGCCCCAAATCCCCGCTGCAACAGCTCCCGCCAGCATGGCCAGGGGTGCGTGGATGAACCAGGGCAGCCCGTGGACTGCATAGCCGACGAAGGCGGTCGCCAGGCCGCCGATATAGAGCTGTCCCTCAGCGCCGATGTTGAACAGGTTGCACCGAAAACCGATCGCCACCCCCAACCCGGCCAGGATGTACGGCACGGAAAGCAACAGACTGTCGCCGACCGGCCGGATGGCGGACAGCAAATCCTTGCTCTCTCCGGTTGTGATCCAGATGCCCAGTTGCCGGGAGATTTCGCGCGGATTTCCGAATGCCCCGAGGAACATCGCAGAATACGCGTCTCGGATGGTGGTCCAGGTCTTAGCCAAAGCCCCCAGGGGATCGTGGAAGAAAATGCGCCAGGCCGCCAGGCAATCCCCATTGGTGAAGGCGACGATCAGCCCCCCGATCACGAGGGCGGTGAAGACGGCCAGGACGGGTATCAGGACAGTATCTGAAAGACCTTTGCGGACGAACAGCCGCCGCCAAAAGCCGATTGCTTGTCCTTCCTCAGGGTTGGTTTGAGTTGGCTCCGCGGACGCCTTGCTCAAAGGGGACCTCCTCTGTGGTTAAGCGACTTCCGCCTGCGTCTTCGCACGGATACCGGCCATCAGGAGGCCGAGGCCCTCTTTGGTCGCAGCTTTGGCAGGAATGATATCTAGGATTTCCCCGCCGAACATCACGGCAATCCTGTCGGAAAGCCCCATGATCTCGTCCAACTCAGGTGAGACCAAGAGCACAGCGCAGCCCTCGTCCCGTTTTCTCACAATCTGCCGGTGAATGTACTCGATGGAGCCGACATCCAGGCCGCGGGTCGGTTGCGAGGCGATCAACAACTTGATCGGGCGGGAGAACTCGCGCGCCACAATGACCTTCTGCTGGTTGCCCCCCGACAGGGTGGAAGCCGGGATGGTGATGCTGGGGGTGCGGATATCAAATTCCTTCACCCGCTGCTCGGCCGCCTTCATGATTTCGCCGTTGTTCAGGTTGAGACCGCGGGTGAAGGGAGGTTCATAATAGGTATTCAACACCAGATTGTCCTTGATGGGGAAGGGCAATACCAATCCGTCGCTCTGGCGGTCCTCCGGCACATGCGCAGTACCGGCCTCCCGAATTCTGCGCGGCGACGCCCGTGAAATATCCTCGCCCATCAGGTCCACCTTGCCAACCGTACAAGAGCGCAGGCCGGTGAGGGCTTCCACCAGTTCCTTTTGACCATTGCCCTGTACGCCTGCCACTCCCAGAATCTCCCCGGCCCTGACTTGGAAGGAAACCCCGTTGACGGCCATCAGGTGACGGTCATCCATCACATGCAGGTCGGCCACGTCCAGGACCACCTCCCCAGGATTGGCGGGTTCTTTGTCCACGGTCAAAATCACTTCGCGCCCCACCATCATACTGGCCAACGAGGCCTCCGTGGATTGAGCGGGCGTGGTCGTCCCGACCACCTTCCCGTTGCGAAAGACGGTGATGCGATCGGCGATCTCCAGCACTTCCTTGAGCTTGTGGGTGATGAAGATGATCGATTTGCCCTGCTCGATCAGGGCGTGTACGACCTTGAAGAAATCCTCCGCCTCCTGCGGCGTAAGCACGGCCGTCGGCTCGTCGAAAATGAGGATGTCTGCTTCGCGATATAGAACCTTGATGATTTCCACTCTTTGTTGGACGCCGACTGAAAGGTCTTCAACCATGACCTCCGGCTCGACCTTGAGGCCGAAACGGTCGGAGATTCCAAGGATCTGCTTCGATACTCTTTTCCGGTCCAGGATGCCCGCGGCCTTGACCGACTCAACTCCCAGCATCACGTTCTCGGTGACGCTAAAAACGGGGATCAGCATGAAATGCTGGTGGACCATCCCGATCCCGAGATGGATAGCATCGTGCGGGTTGCGGATGTTCACCTTCGAGCCGCGGATGAATATTTCGCCCTCATCCGGGGAGTACAAGCCGTAGAGGATATTCATCAGGGTGGTCTTGCCGGCGCCGTTCTCCCCCAGGATGGCCAGAATCTCCCCCTGGTTGAGGGTCAGGTCGATGTGGTCGTTGGCCAGCACACCCGGGAAGGTTTTCGTGATTCCGCGCAGTTCGAGGATCGGAGGCATATACCCGTCCTTGCTGCTAGATGATGTTGATGTCGCGAGAAATGAGCCTGATTGAAACAGGTGGTGCCCGATTTTCATCCGGCACCACCTGTTTAGTCCTGCTATTCTATTCTTGCTGGATTACTGAGCGGCCGGATATAGACCACCGGGGCACCATGCCGGATAGGAAATACAGCCCGCGTCGGTCAGTGTCCCATCGACCATCTTGGCCTTCAGGGCGTCGACCTCCGACAACAGTGCGGCCGGGATCTCGATGCCTTCGCCGAAGGCACCCAGTTGGACACCCTGATTGGCCATTTCGCCAATGTAGGTGCCGCAGCCATCGAATGTTCCTTCCATGGCGTTCTTGATGACATCGTAATGGACCTGAGCCATGTTCTTCATGACGCTGGTCAGGATGACACTCTTGTCTTCAGGGAACTGAACGGTGCCATCCGTGTCCACCCACATGCCGAGTCCGCCGCGCTCCTTGGCGATCGGCCAGACGACGGAGCCGATCAGGCCGCCGACGCCGATGACAATGTCAGCGCCTTCGTCGAACAGGGAGGTGGCAGCCTGCTGGGCAACGGACATATCCGTGAAGTTGTTCGTGAAAGTACCTTCGCCGGTTGCATTATCCCAACCGAGCAGTTTCACAGAGGTCCCGTGAGCGGCGTTGTAGGCATCAATACCCATCTGCAGACCAACACCAAAGATGGTTACGGTCGGGATCTTGGCACCGCCGAAGTAGCCAATCTTGCCGCTCTCGGTCATGCCGGCGGCGAGGTAACCCGCCAGGTAGGCAGGCTGGTCGGTCTTATAGATCTCACCCATGACATTGGGGATGCAGGCAGCGTTTCCGGGGGTGCCTTCAGGGACATCGAAAGCATTCGGATAGGCGTAGTCAGCGATCACGAACTTGAGATCAGGATATTGGGCTGAAACCTCGGCCAGATCTTTGGCCAGGAAGAAGCCGGCTGCGATAACCAGGTCGTAGCCTTCGCCGGCAAACGTCGTCAGGTTGGGCGTGTACTGGCTGGCTTCGGTGGATTGAGCGTACTGCACTTCGGCACCCAGGTCCGTGCCAGCTCGCTGGATGCCTTCCCACTGCGTCTGGTTGAAGGACTTGTCGGCGATACCGGCCGTGTCGGTCACGAACCCGACCCGGTAGGGAGGCGTCGTCGGCTCAGGCGGCGGAGGCGGTGCTTCGGTCGGCGGGGCCGCGGTCGGCTCCACCACCGGCGGTGCCTCGGTCGGCGTTGCCTGGCCGCATGCGCTTAGCACGAAGGCCATGGCGATCAGCACCGAAAGGACGGCGTAGATCTTCTTCATCTGCTCTCACTCCTTATTTGGATTTCGGGAAGAGGTCTTTCCCGGACTGCACGTGAGGATCGGCGCTTGCTCATCTTGGTGTCTAGGGCGTTTAGGGCGTCGGTCACCCCTTTCCCAGGCGGGGGGTGCCCCCTGGCCGTGTGGTCTTGATAGTGTAGCACGAGACCTAGACCCAGGCAAACAGGCTAGGTCTGCGTCTCTTCCTCCAGATTGCCGTAGTCAAGCACCTCGCGTGCCTGGGCGCCTTCCTTGGCAGGCCCGATGATCCCCCGCTCTTCGAGCAGGTCGACGAGTCGGGCGGAGCGCGTATACCCGATCCGCATGCGCCGCTGGAGCAGCGAGATCGACGCCCGGCGCATCCCGCGTACCACCTTCACCGCCTCATCGAACAATGGATCGACGCCCTCCTCGGTCTCGGCCTGCAGGTCGTCCCAC
This sequence comes from uncultured Chloroflexia bacterium, assembly GCA_963777165.1. Classification (GTDB taxonomy): domain Bacteria; phylum Chloroflexota; class Anaerolineae; order Anaerolineales; family E44-bin32; genus DYJB01. Next base: position 23,008 of record CAVZPO010000019.1, on the reverse strand, counting down.
AGCGGGGCCTGCTTGAGCGGCCCGGCAAGCGCCGGGCTCTCGGCGGGCGCTGTCTGGACGGTGGGCGCCGGAGCCGGACCGGCGGACTGGCTCCGCCAGAAGAGGATCAGCCGGTTGAGCTCCGCCTCCGAGACGAAGGCGCCCTGCATGCGGATCGGCGCCGGGGAGTCCGGAGAATGGAAGAGCATATCGCCGCGTCCCAGCAGGCGCTCCGCCCCCGGCTGATCGAGGATCACCCGGCTGTCCACCGATGACGCCACGGCAAAAGCAATGCGCGCCGGGAAGTTGGCCTTGATCAGCCCGGTGATCACGTCTACCGACGGCCGTTGGGTGGCGATCACCAAATGGATACCCGTCGCCCGTGCCAGCTGGGCCAGCCGGGTCAACACCCGTTCGGTCTCATCCGGCGCCAGCATCATCAGGTCGGCCAGCTCGTCGATCACCACCACTAGGTAGTTCAGCCCGCGCTGCCCGGCGGCCTGCATGCGCGTGTTGAATTCGGCGATGTTGCGCACGCCGTCGCGGGCGAACCGCCGGTAGCGTTCGTCCATCTCGCGGGACACCCACTGCAGCGCAGGCACCACCCGCTCCAGATCCACCACCACCGGTGCCAGCAGGTGCGGGATGCCGTTGTAGAAGGTCAGTTCGACCCGCTTGGGATCGACCATGACGAATTTGAGCGCCTCAGGCGAGTTCTGCAAGAGCAGGCTGGCGATCAGCGCATTGACACACACCGACTTGCCCGAGCCGGTCGTGCCGGCGATCAGCAGGTGCGGCATCATCACCAGATCGGTCGAGATCGGCCGACCGGAAACGTCGCGCCCCAGCCCGAGTCGCAGCGGCGGGCGCAGCTTGCGGAAGGACTCCGCCTCGAGCACATCGCGCAGCGCCACCAACGAGATCTGCGGGTTGGGCACTTCGATTCCGACAAAGCCCTTTCCCGGGACGGGCGCTTCAACGCGGATCGACTGCGCCGCCAGCGCCAGTGCCAGGTCGTCGGCCAATGCGGCGATCTTCCCGACCTTGACCTTGACGCGCTTGCCGCCGCGCACATCGACGAAGGTGGGCTCGACGCCGAACTGCGTGATCGTCGGGCCGCGGTTGATCTCGACCACGCGCGCCGGCGCCCCGAAGGCCGCCAACGTCTCTTCGATCAACCTGGCCCGCTCGCGGCTGAATTCCTCGTCCGCTTTGCCTTCCACTCCCGGCTCGAGGATCTCAGCGATCTCCGGCAGGAGCCACTCGTGCGCCGGCGGCGCGGGCTCGGTCTCGACCGCCGCCTCGATGGGTGTCGTGCCCGCCGAAGCAGGTGCGGCCCCCACGCCCGAACTCACAGGGCCCACCGGGCGGGCCGGCCTGACCGCCGGCATGGGGGTGAAGGTGGCCGCCGGCACGCGACCTTCCGACGCACGTGCCTGCGGCATGCGGCGGACCCGCCTCAGGATCCGATCCCCATACCCGACGACCTCCGCCACCGACCACCCGGCGAACAGCATCACCCCGGCCAGCAGCCAGGCCGCCAGAACCACGACCGTGCCGGCGACCCCCAAGGTTTCAAGGAGCACACTGAGCATCGTCGCGCCCAGCAGGCCCCCGCCGCGCCCCTGGTCGGCCAGCTGCATCGCTTCCACCCGATCCGCGGGGAGCAGGACAGCGTGGAGCAGGATTAGCAGCCCCAGATAGAGCATCGCACTGCCAACTACCTGCCCCGGCCGTACGTCCGGGAGCCGCGCCTGGAACTTGCGCAGCACGAGCCACAGCCCGGCAGCCGCCAGCGCCAGCGGGACAGCGAGCAAGCCCCAGCCGAAGACCGTCCGCAGCAGGCCCAGCCAGGCGCGCGTCAGCAGGCCCTCAGGCGCCAAGAGGCTGACCACGGAGAACACACCCAAGGCGATCAGGGCGACACCCGCAACCTCGACGCGATGCACCTGGATGAAGTCGAGGGTTGCCTCGAGCCACTCGGGGCGCGTGCGAACTGGAGCAGGCCCGCGGCGGGGGCTGCCTGTTCGGCTGGATCGGTTCGGGGATGAACGGCGAGGGGGAGATGCCGGCCCCCGGCCATCGCGCGCGGGCGGTCTTGAGCGAGCCAAGGGGAATCGCCTCCCGTCGCGGATTATAGCATGCGGGTCCCGTGGTTCTCCCGCTCGCCGCCGGGCGGGTGCACGGCCCGCCAGTCCGGTGTACCCTGAGTTTACTTTCAGGAGGCGACGATGTCCCGATCGACCCTCCGACCTCCGGACGCACGCTTGTTCAGCGCTCTGTACGCCGTCGGGCTCGGCCCGATCGTCGGGCGGTTGATCCTGCTGCTGACGACCACCGGCCGCAGGACCGGGCGCAAGCGAGTGACCGCCCTGCAATACGAAGTGGTGGCGGGTGAGTACTGGCTTGGATCGTCGCGCGGGATGCAGGCCGACTGGGTCCGCAATCTGGTCGCCAACCCGATCGTCGAAATCCAGGTTCGCTCGCGGCGCTTCCAAGGACGGGCGGAAGCGGTCGACGACGCGCAGCGGGTGGCCGATTTCCTCGAGCTGCGACTGGAACGGCACCCGCGCATGATTGGCCGAATACTTCTGATGGAAGGATTGCCGGCTCGTCCGAGCCGCCAACAGCTGGTGGCCTACGCCGCGCACCTGGCACTCGTCATCGTCCGGCCTCTGGCGGGCGATGAATCCGCCGGGAATGCCCGGACCCGCGATGCTACAATGGTGCCGTGAGCGACCCACGCGACCTGCAGGTCCTGCGCCTCACCCACTTCTTGCGCGACGTCCCCGACGAGGCCCTCGAGTTTGCCGCCGCCCAGCTGACGCACGAATCGTTTGCCGCTGGTGAGGACATCGTCGTCCAGGGATCCGGCCCTGATGCGTTGTACTTCCTGCTCGAAGGAACGGTCGAGCTGCTGCAGCGTGACGCACGCGGCCGCGAGCAGCGGCTCGCCGGCCTGACCCCCGGCGACACCCTTGGCGAGGTCGAAGTGGTCTACCGACTTCCCCGCCAGGCCACCGCCCGGGCCGCCTCGGCCTGCACGCTGGCGCGCTGGGAGCGACGCGATCTTTCGGTCTTCGTCAGCCAGCACGGCACGGCCCTGGCCAGCCTGCGCTTCGCCGCCGCCAGCCGGCGCCTGGCCTCACGCTTGCGTTTCGGTTGGCTGGCTGAGGGCGAGATCGTGTATGCCGCCGTCCGCAAGCACATCGTTCTGCTCTACCAGGCCTTGCTCGTGCCCGTCGGCCTGACGCTGCTCGGCCTCCTGTTTGCATCCTGGGCCGTGGACACCTCCAGTTCGCTCCTCGGCTGGATTGCAGCCGGTGGATGTGCGGCCGGGCTGCTCTTCGGCGGATGGAAGCTGCTCGACTGGAGCAACGATTACTACATCGTGACAAACCGGCGCGCGCTGTGGCTCGAGAAGGTCGTCGGGGTGTACGACAGCCGGCGCGAGGCGCCTCTGCACATGGTGCTGTCCGTCAGCCTGCGCACCGATGCCATCACGCGCTCCCTGGGCTACGGCGACGTGATCATCCGAACCTATACCGGGCAGCTCACCTTCCACGGCGTCGGCAACCCGATGGCCATGGCGGCCATGGTCGAGGAACACTGGCGGCGGGTTCAACACCAACGGCAGATGGCGGACCGGGAGGTGATGTCCCAGACCCTCCAGGAGCAGGTCGGCGCCGAGGGCGCACCGCCCTCCGCTTCGACCCTGCCCGTCACCGCCGAGCGACCCAGCCGCCAGGTCGGCCTCGATCACTGGACGCTGCAGATGCGTTTCGAGGACAAGGGCGTCATCACGTACCGCAAACACTGGGCGGTGCTGCTGCAGTCGATCGGTCTGCCGTCCGTGCTGTTGCTCGGCATCGCCGGCTTGCTGGGGGCAAGCCTGAGCGGTTCGCTGACGCTGTTCGATCCATTGCTCTCGGTCGTCGTCCTGCTCGGCTTGATCGGCGTCGTCGGGCTGTGGTGGCTCTACCAGTACGTCGATTGGGCCAATGACATCTACCAGGTCACGCCGACCCAGATCGTCGACATCACCCGCAAGCCGTTGGGTACGGAAAGCCGCGAGGTCGCTCCGCTGGAGAACATCCTGGGGACCGAGGTCGACCGCAGAGGGCTGGCCGGGCTGCTGCTCAACTACGGTACCGTCACGGCGTCGGTCGGCACGGCCGAGTTCAAGTTCCAGGGTGTGTTCGACCCGGTCGGCGTGCAGCAGGATATCGTGCGAGCGCAGGAGGCTATTCTGGCCCGCAAGCGGGAGAAGGAAAGCGGCCAACGTCGAGACGAAATGGTAGAATTACTGCGCCTGTATGAGAGAGAGATCGCCTCCCGCCGAGCTCGGCCGGAGGCCAGCGAGCCGTCACCGGATGACCCCACGTGAGATTGTTACCCTCCCGGACCCTGTGCTGCGCCTCAAGGCGCGCAAGGTGCCCGCGGTTACCGACGACGTCCGACAGCTCATCGACGAGATGGTCGAGACGATGCGGGTGGCACCGGGCGTTGGCCTGGCCGCGCCCCAGGTGGGCGACAGCCGGCGCGTGATCGTCATCGAGTACGCCGAGCCGCCCGAGCAGGAAGGTGAACCGGCCCGCCCTGCGAAGCTCTATACCCTGGTCAATCCGGAGATCGTCCGGCACAGCCCGGATCAGGTCGCCGGAGTCGAGGGCTGCCTTTCTATCCCCGGATATATCGGTGAAGTCGAGCGCTTCGAATCGGTCACCGTCAAGGCGCTGAATCGTCAGGGCGAGGCGGTGCGCATTAAGGCCGCCGGCTGGCTGGCGCGCATCTTTCAGCACGAAATCGACCACCTCGACGGGACGCTGTTTATCGATCGGGCGAGCGAGGTCTGGAAGGGCGAAGAGAAGGACATCGAGTTGATCGCCGCCGACTGACGGCGGCCGTCCCCCCACGCTGGCGAGGACCCCGGGGTCCTCGCTTCGGTTTCACGCCCACACAGCCCGGCATGCTACAATCCAACCGCCCATGCTCCTCCAGCACTTATCCCTGACCAACGTCCGCAACTTCGTCCGCCTCGAGACCGAGGTGCCTCCCGGCCCGACGCTGGTCGTGGGGGCGAACGCCCAGGGCAAGACCAGCCTGCTCGAGTCGGTCTACTACCTTGCGCGCGCAAGTTCGCCGCATGCGCAGAGTGACCGGCAGCTGATCAACTTCCTGGCGATGCAGGAGGCTACACCCTTCGCCCGACTGGTGGCTGAGTTCCGCCGTGCCGACCGGCTGCAGCGCGTCGAGATTCGTCTTGTGCTCGCGCCCGCCGCACCCGGCGTGGAGCCCCGGCTGCACCGCGAGGTGTTGCTCAACGGCGTCCGCCGCCGCGTCAGCGACCTGGCCGGCGGGCTGCACGCCGTGCTTTTCCTGCCGCAGGATCTGCGCGTCCTCGAAGGCCCGCCGTCCGAGCGCCGCGCGCACCTTGATTCGACTCTGGCGCAAGCCGACGCGGCCTACGCCGAGGCGCTGTCCGAATACGGCAAGGTCCTGGCACAGCGCAATGCGTTGCTCAAGCAGCTCGGCGAACAGGGCAACCACGCGCCGCAGCTCTCCTTCTGGGACGAGGAGCTGGCCGAGCACGGGTCCACGTTGATCCGCGGCCGGGCCCTGGCCCTCGCCGAGCACGACCGCCTTGCCTCCCCGATCCACCGCGATCTCACCCGCGGCCGCGAGACGCTTCACCTCGAGTATCTGCCCAGCTACGATCCGCTCCCGGCGCCCGGCGGACAGCTCGACCTCCCGCTCCAGGCCGTGCCCGATCGGACCGTCGTCAGTCGTCAGGCGATCCGCGACGGCCTGCTCCGAGCGCTGGAGCGGCAGCGTCCGGAGGATCTTGCCCGAGGTTCCACGTCCCTCGGCCCGCACCGCGATGATTTCCGCTTCACCTCCAACGGCGTCGACCTGCGCGCCTACGGCTCGCGCGGCCAGAATCGGACCGCTATGCTGGCGCTCAAGCTGGCTGAGGTGGAATGGCTGCATCAACGCACGTCGGAGTGGCCGGTCCTGCTGCTGGATGAGGTGCTGGCTGAGTTGGACGGGGAGCGTCGTCAGGACTTGCTGCAGCGTGTGGCCGCACTGCCGCAATCGATGGTCACGGCAGCGGACATCGAGATGTTCGGCGCGGACTTCCGCGGAAAGGCGACCGTCTGGCAAGTGAAGGCCGGTGCGCTGCGTCCCGGCTTGCCCGACGCCCAGGCCGATCCGGGCTAGCCGAGACGAAGCGGTCGACCTCGCGCCTCAGTCCAACGGCCGTCGCGCCGGCTGACCCGCCCGACGCGGGTATTCTTCCGGCGTGGCGGCGGTCTTCTCCATCACGACCAGATAGCGGGTCTCAGGGATGCGCGGCAGCTCGACCGCGATCAACTGCTGCACCCGGCCGCCCAGCAGACGCAGTCCCCGATCAGCAGCTTGCGCCTCGGCCGGCCCGGTCTCGCCTTTCTGCGCGATCGCCCGTCCCCCCAATCGAACCAGCGGCATCAGGTATTCCGCCAGGACTTGAAGGTGGGCCACGGCGCGCGCCACCGCCCAGTGGTACGCCTGCCGGTGCTCCGGCATCTGGCCGACGTCTTCGGCCCGGCCGTGGACCACGGTGACCGTCTCGAGCCCCAGGCCTTCGACGACGTGCCGGCAGAACTCAGCCTTCTTTCCTGTCGCCTCCACCAGCGTCACCGGCAACCAGGGCAGGACGATCTTGAGCGGCAGCCCCGGAAAACCGGCGCCGGTCCCGACGTCGATCATCCGCTCGCCGGGTCGCGGCTTGAGCGCCAACAGGCAGCTGAGTGAATCGAGGAAGTGCTTAATCTCAATCGACGCCGGATCGGTGATCGCCGTCAGGTTGAAGCGCTCGTTCCAGGCGGCCAGTTCGGCCGCATACCAGGCGAAGGCATCGAGCTGTCGGCGCGAGAGGGTTACGCCGAGTCGCGTGCGGGCGACCTCCTGCAGACTCGGGAAATCCGTCGCGGTGACCATTCAGCGTGCGCGGCGTAGGGTCAGACAGGCACGCGTTTCCCCGACCAGCAGCCTGCGGAAGTTGGTCACCGGTTGGGTGCCGAATTCCGCCAGTTCGTCGAGTTGGTCGGGGAGCAGTGCCCCAAGCTGTGCCAGCACCGCCAGCGCCGCGCGACGGCCGGCGCGCTGTCCCGGCGGACTATCGGTCAGCTTACCTGGATCCCCGTCGGCGATCTTGATCGCCACGCCCAGGCCGGGCGATCCCGGGCCAAGGCCGCCGGGCAGGATCGCCATCCCGCGGAAGCCTTCGGCGCCTCCCTTGGAGAGGATCCGTCCGCCGGCGGTCTGCATCAAGCGCGTATCGAAGCGCCCCGGGCCGTCGACCATGTCGGGGTTGGTGATCATCGCCTCGACGATGCGTCGCACGGCGCGCTCCCGCTTCGCCGGCAACTCGGAGGGATCGGCAAGGCGCGCGTAGCCGGTCGCTGCCGCCGCCAGCGGCACGGCAAAGGTGGGCACCGAGCACCCGTCGATCCCCAGCAGCACCTCCGCCGGCATCAGACCGCACAGCGCGCTGAAGGCCTCCAGGATGCGTTCCTGCACGGGATGATTGGGATCGATATAAGTCTCGAGCGGCAGCCCCAGGAAGCGGGCCTGCGCCAGCATGCCGGTGTGCTTCCCGGAACAGTTGTGCCGGTTGGGGGTCAGCGGTTCCCCGGAGCCGCGCATGCGGTTCCAGGTCTCGGAGTCATAGGGAGGGTGCGTCCCGCACAGCAGCTGCGACTCTTCCAGTCCCACTTTCTCCTGGATCGACTCGGCCATCGCCTTGTGTGCGTCGGTCCCGGCGTGCGAGGCGCAGATCAGCGCCAACTGCCGCGGACTCAGGCCGTAGGCATCCAGCCCGCCGCCCTCGACCAGGGGGAGGGCCTGGAAGGGTTTGGCACTCGACCGCAGGAAGGTCACGGCCTGCGGATCGCCGACCCAGGCCAGCAGCCGGCCCGACCGGTCGGCCACAGCCGCCGCGCCGTAGTGCACCGATTCGACCACACCGCCGCGCGTGACTTCGACGACCGGCTCGTACCACGCAGCCTTCATGGTCCGCCTCGTCCCCGGTGGGGGCTCAGTCCTCGTCCGCACTCCAACGGGTGTACAGGCGCTCGAGGCCGGCCTGCAACCTCAGGTGCGCATACTCGCGCCGCGCGGCGGAGATCCGGTAGCCGCGCATCAGGCTGGTCGCCAGCGTGTCGGTCGCTTCGGCCACGGCACCGCGCGGCCGCAGCTTGCGCAGACGCTCCTCGACGCGTTCGAGCCACCTGGTCATCTGGCTGAAGGCTCGACGCTCGATGACGCCGTCTCGGGACGAGACAAAGGTAAAGCCCTTGAACGCCGGGCGCGAGGCCTGCTGCAGCGTCTTGCGCCAGGCGTCCAGATCGGCATCGCCCAGGTAGGCCGGCTCGTTCAGCCAGACCGCATCCCCGATGAAGACCACCTTCGATCCCGGTACGGCGACCCAGATCGATCCCGGGGTGGGGCCCGGCTGGTGGAGCAGAAGCACCTCCCGCCCTTCAAGATGCAGGCCAAACTCCTCCGAGAACGTCAGGTCGGGCACGGCCTTATTGACGCCGATGATCCGCTTCAGGCGGTCGGCCTCGGCCCCGATCGGTCGCGTGCCACCCTTGAAGGTATCCGGCCAGGCACCCATCACCAGCCGCGTGTGGTCGTGGGCCAGCACCGGCAGATCGAACCCGCGCGCCCCGAGCACCCGATCGAGATGATGGTCCAGCAGCGCCAGGAAGCGCGGTCGGCCTTTCTCCCCGAGCTGGCTCACCCATTCCCGCCCGTCCTCGACGCGAATCGGTGCATCGATCAGCAGCAGGCGGCCGCGCGAGGCGATCGCGCCGACCATCACTCCAGGGTACTTGCTTTCCAGATAGATGCCGGAAGAAACGGAACGCATGGGATGTCTCTCGGTCGGACGAGGGATGAACGGGCCGCCAAAGCCGGAGCCGGCCCCGACGGCGCGGGTATTATACCGGCAGGGTGAACGAGAACGTCGCCCCCTGCCCGAGCTCACTCTCCACCCATATCCGCCCCCCGTGCGCCTCGATGGCCAGGCGGCAGAAGGCCAGGCCCAGTCCCAGACCCTTCGAGTAGCCCTCCTGGTGCAGGCGGGCGAACTTGTCGAAGATGCGCACCTGTTCGCGGGCCGGAATTCCCGGACCGGTATCGCTGACGCTGACGCACACCTCACCCGGCCGCCGCGTGGCGCCGACGGTGATCCGCCCACCGCCCCGCGTGTACTTGACCGCGTTCTCCAGCAGGTTGATCAACACCCGACGGATCATGTCGACGTCGATGTCGATCAGAGGAAGATCGGACGGCGCCAGGCTGAAGTGGAGCATCTGGCCCTTGGCCTCCGACACCGGATGGATCTCCTCGACTGCTTCGGCGATGATCGAGTTGATCGAACCCTGCGCTCTATGCAGCACCGCCTTCCCGGCTTCCAACTGCCCGACGTCGAGCAGGGACTCGACCAGGCGCGAGAGCCGCCGGCTGGAGCGCAGGCTGATGGCCAGCACCGACTGCAGAGCCTCGTCCTGGGGCGGGATCGACGTCTGCAGCACTTCCAGGCTGGAAATGACGTTGCCCAGCGGAGAGCGCAGGTCGTGGAAGACCATCGACGTCAGGTCCGCGCGAAGTTCGTCCAGCGCTTGACGTTCGGTGATATCGCGCAGGATCCACGTGAGCAGCGGCTGACGCCCGATCTCCACCCGGGTCACATGCACCTGAACGGGTACCGGGTGGCCGTCGGCATGCGTCACCCGGGCGTCGTAGGCGATGGCGTTCTCGGCCCCGATCTGCCCCAGGTCCTCCGGCAGGCGCTCTGAATCGGGGACGTGCAGCGAGAGCATCGACCGCCCGAGTAGCGCCTCACGCTCGTACCCCAGGAAGGTCCCGGCCCGGCGATTGGCGTCCGTCACCGTGCCGGTGAGGTCGCTGATCAGGATCGGGTCGACGTTGTCCTCGAACAGCGCGGCATAGCGCTGGCGCGCTTCTTGGGTGGCTTCGAACAGCTGGGCGTTCTCCAGAGCAATGCCCGCCTGGTCCCCGATCACCCGCAGCAGCGCCATGTCCTCCGGGGTGAAATGGTTACCGCCGGGATATCCCAGCGTCAGCACCCCGGCCACGCGGTCACGCGCCATCAGCGGGACGCAGGCGGCCGAATTGGACTCGCCTTCGCCGTCGCCGTCGTTTCGCCGCAGCCAGCGCGCATCGAGACGGGTGTCCGGCACGATCGCCGGCTGGCGGTGCTCCACCACCCAGCCTGCCAGACCGCGCTCGAACGTGTCGGCCAATTGCTGGGCGGTGTGCGCGTGGATCTTGCCTCCGTAGGCCAGCGCGCCTTCGCTGACGCGGCCCTCCTCGTCCAGCACCAGCAGGCTGCCGCTGGTCGCCCGCACAGCCTCCAGCGTCAACTGCAGGATACGTTCGACCAGCGTGTGCAGGTTGAGCTGTGCCGCCAGCTCACGGCTGATGGACGAGAGGCGTTCGAGTGACGTCGCCGACGAATCGTGTGTTCGGGCCTTGGCCGGCATTACATTCCCTTCAATCCCGTGGCGGTGTTGAACACCACCACCCGCTCGCCCCGGAGGACCTCGCCGATTTGGACCAGGGACCGCAGCCCGGCTACGGCTGCTCCGCCTTCCATGCACATCGCAACGCCTTCCAGCCGGGCAACCTGGGAGGCGGTCTGCATCAGGTCTTCCTCCCCCACGGAGACCGCCGTCCCCCCTGATTGTCGCACAGCCCGCAGAACGGCGCGGTCAGCATACGGCCGCGGCACCCGCAGGCCTTCGGCCCGGGTCGAGGCATTAGGCCACGCTTCCACCCGATCCGCGCCGGTTTCGATCGCCCGCACCAGGGGCGCGCAGCCTTCAGCCTGAACCGCAACCAGCCTCGGCCTTCGGGGGCCGATCCATCCGAGTTGCTCGAGTTCGTCAAAGGCCTTGGCCAGGCCGACCAGGCCCGTGCCCCCTCCGGCAGGGTACACGATCACTTCGGGCAGGTCCCAGTCGAAGGCCTCGGCCAGCTCGAAGCCCATCGTCTTCTTGCCTTCGACGCGATAGGGCTCGCGCAGCGTCGCCAGGTTGAAGACCCCTCGCTCCTGCGCCATCCGGGAAGCTTCCCGCCCCGCCAGGTCGATCAAACCGTCTACGGATGTGACCTGCGCCCCGGCGCGCTCGGCTTCGGCCCGGTAGGCGGGATTTGCATCTGCCGGCAGGATGACGTGCGCCGTCAATCCGGCGCGCGCGGCGTAGGCCGCCATCGCTCCGCCGGCGTTGCCGGCGGTGGGGACGACGACCTGGCGGATCCCGAGCTCGGCTGCCCGCGAGAGCGCAACCGCCATGCCGCGGGCCTTGAACGATCCGGTCGGATTGAGGCCTTCATCCTTGATGTAGAGGTGTTCGAGTCCGAGCGAGGCTCCCAGTCGTAGGGCGGGCAGCAGGGGAGTATCCCCCTCGCCCAGTGTCAGCCGGTAGCGGTCATCCTCGACGGGGAGCAGTTCCGTCCAGCGCCACAGTCCGGCCGGGCGACGGGCGATGTCGGACGGGGAGATCGTGTGCGCCAGCCCGCTCAGGTCATAGCGGGCGAACAGAGGCGAATCGCAATCCGGGCAAACCGTCTGAAGCCGGTCGGCCGGTAGGTGACGGCCGCACTCGGGGCATTCAAGGTTCAACAGCGCGCTCATTGCCGGCGGAGTATAGCACCACGACTTAAAGCGCTCGCTTCATCCGGCACCTGTTCGCTCCCCGGTGGATCAAACCCGTGACCCGGGAGGCGACCAGGTGGACGTTCCCCGTCAGGTGGGGGCCAGGTCCGGCACCGGGCGGTCCATGCCGCGCATGGCGGGCAGGATTGCCATGGAGAGCGTGGTCGCCAAGTAGGCCAGGGCAAGCAGGACCAGCAGCGGGCCGACGCCCAGTTGTTCGGTCAGGACGCCTCCCAGCAGGACGCCCAGCGGCATGGCCAGCCATGCCCCGGCGGTGATGGTTCCCAGCACTCTCCCGCGCATGTCGGCCGGGATATGTTCATAGGAGACGGCGTCAATGATCGGGTTGAGCGGCCCGGCACCCACACTGCAGACGATGACCACCGTCAGCAGCGCCGGGAGAGGCAGATAGAGCGCGAAGGCCCACAGCTGCAGACTGGCGAAGACGAACATCGCTACGAAGGTGCCGCGCCGCGGCAGCCGGTGCCCCACAGCGCCGTATGCCAGGGCACCCAGCACGGCGCCGCCCGCATTGGCCCCCAGAATGAGCCCCAGGTTGATGGGGCTGCCCAGGACCTGCTTGACGTACACCGGCAGGATGACGCCGCCGAAGGCAGCGTCGAGGAAGTTGGTGAGCATGACTACGATCACAATCGTCAGGATCACCCGGTCGGTTCGCAGGAACCCGAGCCCGGCCTTCAGTTCGCCCAGGTACGGTTCCTTCTCAGTGCGTCGGCGGACCGGCGCGCTGGCGACACACACCCCCACCAGCGCGGCCGACACCAGGAAGGACACCGCATCGAGCCACAGCACATTGGTGGTTCCCATGACGCCGATGAGCACGCCCGCCAGGGGCGCCCCCACCAGGCGCGAACCGCGTTCAATCACCTGGGCGGCGGATGAGGCCCGCTCGATCGGCATCCCCGCTCGAGCGGCCAAATCGGGGACGAGGGCCGATCGTGCTGTGCCGCCGGGAGCATCCAGCAGAGCGCCCAGGAACACCAGGATGATCAAGTGCCAGAAATGCAATCCCAGGGTGGCATGCAGCAGGGGGATGAGCGCCACGCTGGCCCCACTGGCCAGATCGGCCAGGATGCTGGTCCGCCGATACCCAAGCCGGTCGATGAGCGCCCCTCCCAGCAGGCCGGCGAGCACGACGGGCAGGATGGTGAAGAAACCCACCAGCCCGGTCTTGGTTGCGCTTCCACTAGTTTCGAGAACGAACCAGGGGATGGCGACGGTGGCGAGCACATTGCCCACCATCGAAACAGCGTTGGCCGCCAGAAGAGCTATGAGGGGCAGACGACTTTGGGACATCGAGGGCTTGCCCGGGTGGTGTGAGGGGCGGCTCGTCGGGCGCGGCTACTCGACGTACACTTCGACCCGCTGGCGCTCCTGCTCGTCGACGATATCGATAATCTTCCCGGTCACTCCCCGGCGAATCGACTCCTCCAACTCGTTGATGCTGACGCCTTCCATCTCGGGGACGAAACGCGCTCCCATGCGCAGCCCAACGTTGACCAGGCTGATCGGCAGGTTGACGTTGACCGCCGTCTTGCCTGAGTCGATGTCGGTGACGCGCACCCTCAGCCAGCGTCCCTCCCCCGGCGACGACGATGCCCGCTTCCGTTCGGCCTTGGCCAGCGCGGCCAGCAGGCGGGCGCCCTCGTCGGCGGAGATCTTGGCCTCCTCGATCATCTTCAGGATCTTCATCCGCTCTTCTGACGTCGCCATGCCTGCCTCCCTACTCGAAGTTCACCCGGACGTGCTCGCCGCCGGCAACGTCAGCCACGTCGATCACCAGATCCCGATCTGATGCCAGTTCGGCTTCGAGCGTCAACAGCAACTCGTCGATCGAGGTCGTGTCCAGCCCGTGCGCCCAGGGCCGCGCGATCTTGATCATCCAGCCGGCAGCGCGCACCGGGATTGGGACCCACAGCCGCAGCGGCCGGTTGTTTCGGTTGCGCACGCGCACAACGACCCACGGCGACGTGCTGGTGGCCGATGCCAGAACCGTCAGCAGGGTCCCAAGGAGCAGGAGCGGTACCGCCAGCAACCACCACCAGCCTCCGAGCGACCCCAGCCATCCGCCTCCGCCGAGGAATGCCATCCCTGCAGCCAGGGGGATCAACCACCAGCTTTGCGAGCGGCGCGGCTTGCTCGCCCGGGGCACCGGTGGCTCCTCCAGCCGTCGAACCGCTTCCTGCACGTCGATGCGCCCCTCCTCCAGTTCCTGTAGCACACCGAGTTGAGTTTCATCATCGCTCATGGGTCGATCCTTGGTTCGGGCGCGGACCCGTTCGCCGAGGCCGGCCCCGAGAGGTCGAGCGCCATCCACGTCAGCGTTCGATCTGGCCGGAATCCGAGCTCCCACAGATCCGGCTCGGCTTCCCCGGCGGGGAATTCGAGTGTGCCGCCAGACCCGTCCGGGAGCTCCGACAGAGCACGAGCCAGCATAGCCTTCTCCACCCGGCCGCGATGCTCGGGGGTGACAATCAACAAGAAGCGAAACCCGGAGGTCAGCCGGGCGTGTGCCGAAAGGCTGGCCTGCAGTACATCGTCCGGGCTCCACACCCAGTGACGGGTCCAATCCAACCGGATCGCGGGGGGCACGCCCGTGCCGCGAAAGACGCGTTCGTCGGGTGGGAACGGCCACCAGAATCCATCCGAGAGCACTCGGCGACCCAGGTCCCACTGCTCGCGCCATTCCGGGAAAGCCCTCGGCCTCAGGCCGTCGAGCGCTATCAGGTGGGGGCGCGGGAGCCCGCGCGGCCTGATCCAGTTCGTGCGGGTCGAGGTGACGCGAAACCCGAGCGACTGGTACAGGCTGCGGGCGACGTCGTTTGAGCGGTCGACCTGCAGCACCAGCGTCTCGGCCTCCCGCTGCCGCGTCAACTCGATCGCCGCCCGGACCAGCGCACGCCCGATGCCTCGCCGCCGTTCATCCGGATCGACGGCCACGTTGGCGATCACCCAGCGGCGAGGCTCGCCTTCGACCGCGAGCAGGCTGAGGTTGCCGACCACCCGGCCCGACTCAAGCCACACGAAACCGTCCGGGGTGGCGCCGGGCGGAAGGAAGACGCGACCCAGCACCCAACCCAGCCAGCCCGCGCGACCCAGCAGGCGCATATCGCGCAGCATTCGCTGTCCGGTGGAGTCCAGCTGCCCGGCAAAGGCCGTCTGGACGACCTGGGCTACGCCGGCCAGATCGCGCCGCGGATCAGTCCGGCGCAAGCCGCTCTCAGCGCCGCGCGCTCGGGCAAGGGCAGCGGCGGTCACGCACCGCCCTCCATCGCCCGGAACAGCTGCTCAGCCTGCTCGACGGTAATCGCCCCACTCTCGACCATGCGCAGGATCGCCAGCCGTTCTTCGTCGCCCACCTCCGTGCTTCCGGCGGGTGGTTCTCCGAAGCTGATGCGGACATCGCGCGGCCGGCCGGCTTCCACCGCGCGGCCCAATCGATGGGCGCGCCGACGGGCCTTCCCCATCGACACCCGGATGTGCGCGGCGATGTCATCCCGCATCATCCCCGGCATCCCGTGCAGCCGCTGGCTGCGTTCGATGTCGGCCAGAGCCGACTCGACTTCGGCCTCGATGCGCGCCTCCAGGTCCTGCCTCCACTCGTCGTTCAACCCGGCGCCCCCTCCTCCGGTCAATTCCAGCCGCAGGTCCCCTCCGCACTCCAGGTCCAGCGCGGCCTCTCCGCCGCCGAGTTGTGCGGAACCCGTGGTGCCGACGGCGCGGGCATGCGATGGCAGGCCCACGCGCACATCCCCCTCGGCCCGGTAGTTGACCAGCACCGACGCATCGGGCGGCAAGCGGCAGGTCAGGTCGCTGCCGGCCTGTACCCGCGAGTGCGAACCCTGTGGCGGCGTCAGCTCAGCATGCACGTCTCCATGTGTCTGCACCCGGACGGCGCCGCGGACGTGGCGCAAGAACAGCGAACCCTCCACTTGCCCAAGCTCCAGATCGGCCTGCAGGTTCTCGATGCGGGCATCGCCGCCGATCCACTCGGCCGCCAGCGGCCCGCCGGCCTGGACCAGCCGGACGTCTCCAGCGACTCGTCCCAGCCGCATCGCACCGATGCCGCGCAGGTTCAGGTCGCCTCCCACGGTGGTCAGGCTCGCCTCACCCGTCATCCCGCTCAGGCGCGCGTCGCCGCCCACCGCGCCGACCTCGATCCGCGCCCCGTCGGGTACAAACAGCAGGCAACCGACTCGGGAAGAGACGACGACCTCGTCGCCCTCGCGCGTGACGGACAGGTCTCCGCGTGAAGGGGCCTGGGCCTCGAGCGTGCCCCCGCTGCGCCCGACCACGCGCAGATCGCTGCCCACCGACTCGACCCGCACGCGCGGTGCCTTCCCGACCTCGAAGGTGATCGTCTCCATCGTCGCCGCCCTCCTGCTACCCGCCTTCCAGCGTCCGCATCGCTTCCTCGGACGTGATCTTCCCGCTGGCCAGGTCGTCGAGCACCCGGTGCCGCTCCTCGTCCGTGGTCGCCGCCTCAGATCCAACCGGGAAGCCCATCTGGCGAATGACCTCACTCAACCTCGCCCGCAGTGTGGGATACGAGAATCCGACCTCGCGTTCCATCCGGTTGAGTTTGCCCTCGCAGCGGACGAAGGTCTCGACGAAGGCAACCTGCTCCTGCGTCAGGCGTCCCAAGGGGCCGGCCTCGAAATGCCCGTCGATCGTCGTGTCGCACTTGCGGCAGTGCAGGCGTGTCACCGCCAGCGGGTCACCGCACACTGGGCAGTTGGTCAGTAAGGTGTTCATCTATGACCTCTGCTCGGATTCATGGAGTATCAAAGGCGGCTTTCATTTGCAGCCGTCATTCTTGCACAGATGAGCATAGGAGTCAACCGGAATATTGATAACATTTATGTTGTGTTCAAGTCGTCGGGTTGGGGCGATCTGGGTCTGCCGCCCTTTCTCGGGCGGCTGATAGAATTGCACGACCGGCGCCCGGAACGCAAGCACGGCCGGCACCTCAGGATCGATGACCCACCTCTCCCCAGTCCCGGCCCCCTTGGAACGACGTGACCTCCGGCTGGAGGGCATGGCCTACGGAGGCGATGCCTTCGGCCGCGACGCGGATGGCCGAATGGTCTTCGTCCCCTTTGCACTGCCCGGCGAGCTCGTCGCTGTCCAGGTGGTGGAAGCTCACGCGCATTGGTGCCGGGCCCGGCTGCTCGATGTCCTAGAGCCCTCCGCCGATCGTGTCACGCCGCGCTGCCGGCACTTCGGCGCCTGCGGCGGCTGCCAGTATCAGCATATCGATTCGACGGCCCAGCCGGCGATCAAACACGAAATCGTCCAGACCCAGCTCGAACGGCTGGGGGGATTTCCGCGATCTGCTGGTCTCCCCCACCGTGCCATCCCCGTCGGCGTGGAACGCCCGCAACCACATGCAGTTCAGCCTGGCGCCCGACGGCCGTCTCGGTTTCCAGGCCGCCCGGTCCCACGACATCATCCCGGTAGACGAGTGTCACCTGCCCGATCCGGCGATCGGTGACGTCTGGCCCGCGCTGCATCTGGAACCGGTCCCCGGCCTGGAACGCGTGGCGCTACGCACCGCCGGCGACGAGACACAGATCATCTTGCACGCGGCAGACGACCCGGACGTGGACCTCGAGCTCGACCTGCGCGCATCGGCCGTCTGGCTGAGCCCGCATGGCGCCCACGTCCTGGCCGGCGACCCGGCGTTGATCTTCGACGTACGTGGCCGGATGTTCCGCGTGCATGCCGGATCGTTCTTCCAGGTGAATTCGGCCCTCACGCCCGTGCTGATCGATCTGGTCCTGGCGGGCCTGCAGCTAGTCCCCGGCCAAACCGTATTCGACCTGTACGCCGGCGTCGGTCTGTTCAGCCGGTTCGCGGCGGAGCGCGGTGCACACGTGCTGGCGGTGGAACAGTCCGCCTCAGCCTGCGAGGACTTCGCCTTCAACCTTGACGATCTCGAGTCGGTGTCCCTGTACCAGGCCGGCGTCGAACAGGCGCTCCCGGCACTGCTCCCTCACCCCGACGCCGTCATCGTCGATCCTCCCCGGTCGGGCCTCGGCCGGGAGGTCGTTACTTCCCTAATCGCCCATTCCCCGGCGCGCCTGGTATATGTCTCCTGCGACCCGTCGACGCTGGCACGCGACGGCCGGATGCTGGCCGCAGCCGGCTACAGGCTCGAGCGCGTCACGCCGATCGATCTGTTCCCGCAGACCTTCCACATCGAGACCGTCTCGACCTGGACACGCTGACCCCAGCCTGCGTCCGGCGAGGTACAATCCCTACGCCGCACCGGTCAAGTGCGGTTTCGCTTGCCAGCCCGCCGGAGAAACCAACCTTGGACGTGACTTCTCGACTCGAACTTGCGATTGATCTTGCCCGGCGCGCCGGCGATCTGCTGCGCAGCGGCTACGGCCGCGCCGGCACCGTGCGCTACAAAGGACCGATCGATCCCGTCACCGAGTACGATCTGCGCTCTGAGGCGCTGATCCGTGATGGCCTGAGCGCAGCCTTCCCCGAGGACTCCATCCTGGGCGAGGAGGGCGGCGGCAGCGGCAGCGGCCACGGCGACGGCCGCTGGCTCGTCGATCCACTCGACGGCACGGTCAACTTCGCCCACGCCATCCCGGTCTTCGCCGTGTCGCTGGCCTACGCGCTGGGCGACCGTCCCGTACTGGGGGTGACGTACGATCCGATGCGCGAGGAGCTCTTCCAGGCGACCGCCGGGGGCGGGGCGTGGCTCAACGGCGAGCGCCTGCAGGTCTCCGAAGTCCAGCAGCTCGATCGCGGCTTGCTGGCCACAGGCTTCCCCTACGGCATCCGCTCGGCGCCCAACAACAACCTCGGCCACTACGCCGCCTTCGCCATGCAATCCCTCGGGGTTCGACGTCTCGGGTGCGCCAGCCTCGATCTTGCCTACGTGGCGACCGGACAATTCGACGGCTACTGGGAGTACGCCGTGGAAGCGTGGGACGTCGGTGCGGGGATCCTGCTGGTCGAGGAGGCCGGAGGCCGCGTGACCCGGGCCGACGGACAGCCGAACCCCCTTCTGCCCCCGGCCTCGATCCTGGCGACCAATGCGCGCCTGCATCCGGCCATGCTGGCCGTGCTCAGCGGCGGCGAGGGCTCAAGCCAGAGGCAAAGCAGCTATGGGAAGACCGTGTCGGCCGGCGCCGGCAGGTGCGCGTTAGCTTCGGCTCTCGGCGCGCTGCAGTCGCCGCGTCAGGTCCTGAGGATCAGCGCGCGCCGTCAGATCGAGGCTGAGCGGCGTCACCGAGACGACACGCTCGATGCGCAGCGCGTGGACGTCGGAGTCCTCTTCCAGCCCCTCGGGCATCCGCACCTTGTAGCTCACCAGCCCCGGCTGATCCAACCGCTCGCGCGTCGGCGGAGTGGGCACGTAGTACGTGCGGTGCGATAGCCGGGTTACCCGCCAAGGGGTATCGGGCGTGGCACCCAGGGGCACGTTGACATCCAGCACGTGCACATCCGGCACGCCCTCCCACTCGAGCAGCAGGCGGGCGAAGACGGCGGTGAAATGCGCCGCGGCGGCGAAGTCGATCTCGCTCGAGTAAGAAAGGAAGAAGCTGCTGTCGGTCTCCTGCGAGACGGCCAGCGCCGGGACGCCGAAAGCCGCCCCCTCCATCGCCGCCCCGATCGTTCCGGAGATCGAGATGCCGGTGGTTACGTTCTCCCCGTAGTTGATGCCGGCCACGACCAGATCCGGCTTGCGCGGCGTGAGCTCGAAGATGGCGTGTTGCACGGCCTGCGCCGGCGTCCCGCCGACGGCGTACACCTTCCACGTCTTCCCGCCGACGGTGACCTGCTCCTCGTGGATGGCTCCGTCGGAGGTGATCGGCATGCTGCGGCCGGTGCCGGTCGATTGCTCGCGCGGCGCGGCGACGGTCACGTAGCCCACGGCTGAAAGCGCTTCGGCCGCCGCCCACAATCCCGGGGAGCGGATGCCGTCGTCGTTAGTCAACAGGATGAGGGGTCGTTCCTTGTCAGTCACGCGTTCGGTCTCCACTCGAATGATACCACCCGAAGCGGCACTCCCTTGCGTCAGCCGCGGCCTTCAGCCTCCGCGGCGAGCTGATCAAAGAAGGCGCACAGCACCTGGTGGCGCCTTTCGCCGATACGCCGCGCCGGCTCGGTGTAGAGCCGCTCGCGCACCCGACGCAGTTTGAACAGATATTCGTGGTAGGCGCTGTGAGCTTCGTCCGCCTCCGTTTCGTTTCGCTCGAGGAATGACCGGCTGGGGCGGCATAGATCGGCGTCCCGGCCTGCAGAGCGTAGCCGATCGTCCGCGCCGCTGCCAAAGGCACCCATCACGTCCAGTTTGTCGGCGTCGAAGAGCACCTGCGCCTCCAGCGTCTGCGGCGCGGTCTTGCCCGCGGAAGCGATGGGCGCGGATGCAGTGTTCCACGGCCTGAATGCGTGCCCTCCGGCCAGCCCTCGTCCGTCAGCACGCGCCGTGCCACGCCGGCCGACTCGTGCTCGTGATCGAGACGGGCATCGCCCGACTCCGGGTGTGCACCGGCGGCGTCGTGCAGCAGCGCCGCGGCGCGGACGATCTCCCGGTCGGCGCCCACCTCCTCTGCCAGCCGCTCGGCCATGCGCAGGACGCGCCAGTACGTGATCGAAGCCGTGCACGGGATCGTCCGCGGCGACCAGGCTCGTGCTTGCTCAATCGTCGGCATTCCTGCTCTCCTGCATGGGGGTTCAAATCATCGACACACGCGGGCCAGGGCCGCCCGGTGAGCTGCTGCAGCGCCGTCCTCAAACCCGGCCGTTCGAACAGCACCTCTCCCGTCGCCCCGTCTGCCACCCCTGTTCCCGGCCTGCAGCACGATCGCCCGATCGGTGATAGCGGCGGCGAATTCGACATCATGCGTGGCCACAACCACCGACAGCCCGCGCGCTTCCAGCTCGGCACCCGTCGCGCCAGCCCCGCCTGCGACAGCGGGTCCATCCCCAGCGTCGGCTCGTCCAGCAGCACCACTCCCGGCCGGGCGATCATCACCGCTGCCAGGGCCGTGCGCTGCCTTTCGCCGCGGAGAGGTCCCGCGGATAACGGTCGGCCAGCGGGGACAAACCGAACGCTTCGAGCATCGGATCCGGGAGATACTCAGCGACGGGCGGCAGCCCATGGTAGCGCAGCGTGGTGAGCAGTTCGTCGCGCACCGTCTCGGCAAACAGGAAGGCGGATGGCCATTGCGGCAGATACGCCACCGCCCGCGGCGTCCCGCCACCGGCAGCGAATGGATCGCCCGGCCGTCAATTTCGATCTCGCCCTCGGTGGGCGAGCAGTCCCATCAAGCAGCGCAGCAGCGTCGTCTTTCCCGACCCGTTTCCCCCGAGCAGCGCCAGCGCCTCTCCCTGCCGGACGTCGAAACTGATCTCACCCAGCGCGAAACCTGCCGGGTACTCGAAGCTCACCCCGCGGCATGTCAGGCGCCGGTCGCCGGTCGACGCATCGTGCGTTGGACGGTCGATGATCAGCAGCGCATTCCGCAGCCGTTCCCGAGATTCCTCGGACAGGCCGGCGGGCAATCCCAGGCGTCGTTCCGCCTCAATGAGCGGCGGGCCGTATTCGAGCTGCGGGATCACATCGCCCGGTGTTCCCCAGGCAACCAGCGTGCCCCCCGGCCCCAGTGCCGCCACCCGATCAGCTTCCGGGAGCATCCTGGCCAGCCGGTGCTCGCTGATCAGCGTCGTCAATCGATTCTCGCGCACAGGTCGCGCAGCCAGTCGAAGATGCTTCGTGCGCCGTCAGCGTCCAACTGCGAGGTGGGTTCGTCGAGCACCAGCACGCGTACACGCACCAGCGCCGCCGCCACCGCCAGCACGCTGTCGTCGCCGCCCGAGAGCTGCTCCAACGGACGGTGGACCAGCGGGCCCAGATCCAACCGCTCGATCGTCGCCCGCACCCGGCGTCCGATCTCGTCGCCGGGCAGGCCCTCGGCCTCCAGGCCAAAGGCCAGCTCATCCGTGATCGAGCGTGTGACGAAGCGCGTCCGCCGGTTCCTGAAACACGGTCCCGACGATACCCGAGAGCTCGTACGGGCGGTGGGTGCGCGTCGCAACCGGCGATCCGCGCCCGGCCGGAGAGCCGCCCTCCATAGAAGTGCGGGACCAGGCCATTGACTGTCCCGAGCAGCGTGCTCTTGCCGGAGCCCGACCGACCGGTGAGCAGGACGGTCTGCCCCGGATCGACGTGCAGACTGACGGACTCGGTGCCGGCCCCGCCGCATGCGGGTAGCTGTAGGTCAGTCGATCGAGGTCAATCATGGTCAGTCAGGACGCGGGCAAGCACAGCAAGGCCACCCCCAGGCCGACGGGCCAGGAGAAGAGCGGCCACGCGGCTCGCGGATACGGCTCGTAGGTGAGCAGCGCTGGGACGAGTGCAATGAGGACGATCACCGCCGCCAGCACTCCGAGACACGTTCCGACGACCAGCGTGTCTCCCAGCCGCCAGGTTTCCGGGCGATAGCGGCTGCGGGTTCCGCCCGGCGTCAGGACTGCCAGGAGCAGGGCCAGGCCGCACCGCCGAACCCGGCCGCAATCCACACCCTGGACGGTGCGAGCCACCAAACGAAGACCCCCAGAGCGAACAGGCCGGCGCCGGCCCAGGCTGCGACGCGTGGCCTGCCCCGCGACCCTCCGCGCCCCAGCCGGCGCGTTGCCAGGCCCTCGCCCACCGTCATAGCCGACTTGAGGCTAAGGATCACCAGCGGCGTCACGATGCCACGCAGATCGCGGAAACGCGCGGCGAGTCGCCGCGCACCTGTGCGAACTGTCGCACCGCCTCGAACGAGCGGCGCGCCTGAGGAGCGACAGTTCATGGCGATCGAAGCGATGATGCCTGCAGGGGTCAGCCCGGCAGGCATACGTCGCAGCAAATCGTGGAACTGAGGACGGCTGAAGATCATCATCACCTGCAGCAGGCTGGCCAGCTGCAACCGGCGATCGCCCCGAACAAGAGCGCTTCCAGGGTGTATGGGCCGCCGACCCAGCGTACGGGGAACTGGAAGAGTACCGTCTGGCGGCGTGGCTGAAGACGAAGTTGAGGACGGTTGGGAAGGCCATCAATCCGGCCATCAGGCGCAGCGTGCCGGCCGAAGGACGCTGGCCGGTGGCGCGCCAGCGCACGGCCACGCCCGCCGCCGCGATCAGCATCAGATAGAACGGATTGCGGGCCAGCAGCGCAACACAGCCGGCGCTGCCAGCCCAGATCATCCAGGTCACCGGGTTCAGTGAGTTGCGGCCGATGATGATTTGCTCCCGGCTGGGTCTGGA
>CAVZPO010000018.1:0-13768 GCA_963777165.1 uncultured Chloroflexia bacterium | reverse complement strand
TCTGCATTTGTGCCAGGGCCTGCTGATGGGGAACCTGTTCGAGCAGCCGCAGGAACTCGTCCGCGCCTATCGGCCAAAGCAGCACCCGATCGTCGGCCCCCTGCTCCAGGGCGGACCGGCGGAAGTCGTGCGGCGCTACGCCGTCCCGCACACCGAGTCGTATGCCGACGCCTGCCACCTGTGCTACACGGCGCGCCTGGCGCTGCGGCCTCGATTCCGTGAAGTGCTCGGGCCGGGTCAGATGTACGGGGAGGGGTTGACGTGAGCCGCTCCGTCGATCCGGTGCTCGACTGGCTGCTCGAGAAGCGCGATCCCGGCGTGCGCGCCTTCGCGCTGCGCGATTTGGTGGGCGCGCCGGCCGACGATCCCGACGTGCTCGCCGCCCGGCGGGCGGCCCTGCGCACCTCGCCCGTGCTCGAGATTCTCGAAGCTCAACAGCCGGAGGGTTGGTGGGTGAAGCCCGGCCCTGGCTACAGCCCGAAGTATCGGGGCACAGTCTGGTCGATGATCTTCCTCGGACAGCTCGGCGTCGATGGTGGTGCCCGGCGCGTGCGCCAAGGAGCCGACTACCTCCTCGATCACACTCGCGCCCGCGCCCCCTACGGCGGATTCTCCTACAACGGCACACCCGCGGGGCTGCTGCACTGCCTGGCGGGCAATCTGTGCGCCTCGCTGCTTGAGCTGGGCTTCGGCGACGACCCGCGGCTGCAGCAGGCGCTCGATTGGCTGGCGCGGAGCATCACCGGAGACGAGATCCAGCCGGCAGCCTCAGGGTTGAAGAGCGTGTCGAACGGACCAAGCGAGGTGGCGCGCTACTTCCGGTCCGGCAACTCCGGCCCGGGATTCCTGTGCGCGGCGAACAACCATTTCGCCTGCGCCTGGGGCGCCATCCCTGCGCTCGACGCGCTGAGCCGGATTCCAACCCGCCGCCGGACCCCCACCGTACGGCGGGCGATCGCGGCAGGCGAGGCATTCCTGTTCAGCCGCGATCCGGCTGCCGCCGACTACCCAACGCCCTACGGCGGCCCTCCCAGCCGAAGCTGGTTTCAATTCGGCTACCCGATGGGCTACGTGCAGGATGTCCTGCGCAATCTCGAGGTATTGACAGCGCTGGGGCATGGGCACGATCCCCGACTGCGACATGCCGCTGATGATCTGCTCCGGCAGCGCGGCGGCGATGGGCGTTGGATGATGCGGTATTCGTACAAGGGTAAGGTGTGGCGGGACGTCGAGGCTAAAGGCAAACCGAGCAAGTGGGTGACGCTGCGGGCCCGACGGGTTCTGAAGCGGATGGGAGCGACGGTATGACCACCCATTGGAGGGGAGTGACGGTATGACATTCACCATCGCACTGGCCGGCAAGGGAGGCACGGGAAAGACAACGGTGGCGGCGCTGCTGATCCGCGCCCTGACCCGGCGCACGACTCAGCCGGTGCTGGCCATCGACGCCGACCCGGCGACCAACCTGCATATGGCCCTCGGGCTGCCGATGCCCGCCACAGCCGGGGAGATCCGCGAGGGGATGCTGGACACGGCCCAGGCCGGCCAGCTCGGCGTCTCCATCAGCCGGCAGGATCATCTGACGCGCGAGATCCGCATGGCGCTCGAGGAAGGCGACCAGGTCGACCTGCTGGCGATGGGACGACCGGAGGGCCAGGGCTGCTACTGTGCCGTCAATCACCTGATGCGGCAGATCATCGACGAGCTCGGGCAAAGGTATGAATACGTGGTCATCGACAACGAGGCCGGCATGGAACACATCTCCCGGCGCACGACCAAGGACGTCGACCTGCTGCTGGTGGTTTCGGACCCGAGCCTGCGCGGGCTGCGCACGGCGGCCAGCATAGCCGAGATGGCCAGGGAGATCGAGGTCAATGTCCGCCGGGCGCTGCTGATCGTCAATCGGGTGGAAGGCGAGCTGACCCCCGAGCAGCAGGCGGCGATCGACGCCACCCGCCTGGAGGTGGCCGCCCTCATCCCGGCCGACCCGCGCGTCAATCAGCTCGACGCCCAGGGCCAGCCCTTGCTCCATCTCGACGGGGACTCACCGGCCTGCCGGGCCGTGGAATTGATGACCGACCAACTCATCCACCATGCCTGAGCCCAAGGAGGAACTGCATGTATAAGATCGGGGAGAACATCCACATCATCGCGCCCAAGGTGAAACAGGCCCTGACCGATCGCGACGGGGCGTTCTTTGTCGACCTGGCCCGCCGGCAGCAGGCGGCGGGTGCGGACGTAGTGGACCTGAACATCGGGCCGCAGAAGAAGGCCGGCCCCGAGGTGGTCGACTGGCTGGTGGACGTCATGCAGGAGGCCGTCCCCGGCATGACCATCTCGCTCGACACGACCAACCTGGCGGCGATCGAGGCCGGCCTGAAGAAGATCGGCTCGAATTCGATCATCAACTCGACCTCGGCCGAGGAGGAGCGGCTGGCCAACGTCCCGCCCCTGGCCGCCCGCTACGGGGCCAAGCTGATCGCCCTGTGCATGGAGAAGAGCGGCATCCCGGTCAGTGCCGATGCCCGGGTCTCCATCGCCATGGAGAAGCTGATCCCCCGCGCCCAGGAAGTGGGCATTCCGATGGCCAACCTGCTCGTCGATCCGCTGATCCTGACAGTTTCCGGCTGCCAAGAGTACGTTCCGCAGGCGATTGAAACCGTGCGCATGGTTAAGATGGTGATGGACCCGGCGCCGATGACCGTCGTCGGGCTGTCCAATGTGTCCAACCAGGTCCCGGCGGAGATGCGCCCGCTGATCAACCGGGTCTACATGGTGATGTTGATGGGCGCCGGGCTCGACGCCGCCATCTTGGACCCGCTCGATGCGGACCTGATGGCGCTTATCCGCCTGATCGAGGGCCGCGATGCCAGCACCCCTCTGGGTGCCCTGTACCTCAAGCTTTTCGACGCCGTGGCCGCCGTGGGCGAGTTGCAGCACGAGGACGTGGACCATTCGGACCCGAGACAGGCAGAAGTCTGGAAGACGGTCCAGGTGCTGCTCAACAAGGTCATCTATACCGACTCGTACCTTCGGTTGTAGAAGCGGGGAGGGGATCCCGCCGGACATCGGCTGACGGCTCGGCCGTCGGCCAAGGAGCAACCCTATGCCAAAATCGGTTCCGCCTGTAGACGTCGAGGCGCTTCTGGCCAAGGCCACGAAGCCCTCCGCGGATGCGATGGTGCTGCATCCGTTCTACCGCGGCAAAGTCGAGGTCGCGCTCAAGTGCACCATCCGCGATTTCAATGACTTCGCCATCTGGTACACGCCGGGCGTGGCCGCCTCCTGCCGGGCGATCGCCGAGGACGTGGACCTGGTCTACGAGCACACCCACAAGTGGAACACCGTCGCCGTGGTGTCGGACGGCACGCGCGTCCTCGGCCTGGGCGACATCGGGCCCGAGGCCGGACTGCCGGTGATGGAGGGCAAGGCGCTGTTGTACAAGTACCTGGGCGGCGTCGACGCCTGGCCGATCATGCTCGACACCAAGGACCCGGACAAGATCATCGAGACGGTCATGCTGATCCAGCCCGGCTTCGGCGGGGTCAACCTAGAGGACATCTCGAACCCCAAGTGCTTCCGGATCCTGGACACCCTGCGGGCCCGGGCCGAGATCCCGATCTGGCACGACGACCAGCAGGGAACCGCCACCGTCACGTTGGCGGGGCTGATCAACGCCCTGAAGATCACCGGGCGCAAGATCGGCGATGCCCGGATTGTCTTTGTCGGTTCGGGCGCCTCCAACGTCGCCTGCGCCCGCCTGATCTTCTCTCACGGCGCCGACCCTGCCAAGTGCATGGTGGTCGACAGCAAGGGAATCTTGCACAAAGGCCGCACCGACCTCGAGATGCGCAAGGCCGAGTACGTCGACAAGTGGAAGATGTGCCAGAACACCAACGACGAAGGCCGCCAGGGCGGGATCGCAGAGGCGATGCGGGGCGCCGACGTGCTCATCGCCCTGTCCAAGTCCGGCCCGGACGTGATCATGGCGGACTGGGTGCGCGCCATGGCGCCCGATCCGGTGGTCTTCTGCTGCGCAAATCCGGTGCCGGAGATGTGGCCGTGGGAAGCGCAGGCTGCCGGAGCGGCGGTCGTCGCCACCGGGCGCTCGGACTTCCCCAACCAGGTCAACAACTCGCTGGGCTTCCCGGGCATCTTCCGCGGCACGCTCGACGTACGCGCCACAACCATCACCGACCCGATGTGCACCGCCGCCGCGCTGGCCCTGGCTGGCATGGCGGAGGAGAAGGGCCTGCGGGCGGACTACATCCTGCCCAACATGGACGAGTGGGAAGTCTTCCCACGCGAGGCGGCCGCCGTGGCGGTAAAGGCCATCGAGGAGGGCGTGGCGCGCAAGAAGATGACCTACGAAGAGGAACTGAAGAACGCCGAGGAGATCATCGGTCGTTCCCGCCGGCTCACCAAGAGCATGATGGACAACGGGTTCATCCCCGAGGCGCCGGTCTAGCCGGCCGCGCGACAGAAGGAGACCATGATGCATGACCTGATCATCCTGGGCGGAGGCCCGGCCGGCCTGACGGCCACCATCTACGCGCTGCGCAAGCGCCTGGATGTCCTGCTCATCACACGCGACCTCGGCGGGAAGACCAACTACCGCCTGCAGCTGCCGTTCGTCGAGAAACACCTGGTCATCACCGGCGAGGAGGTCGTCAGCCGATTCGCCAATGAAATCGAGTACCTCGAGTTCGCCCGCATGCTCGACAAGGCCGTCAAGGTCACCAAGACGGCCAAGGGGTTCCAGGTCGAAACGCGCGGCGGGGAGACCCACGAGGCCAAGGCGCTGATCATCGCCACCGGGGCGCTGGGCCAGCGTCTGCAGGTGCCTGGCGAACAGGAGTACATGATGCGCGGCCTGTGCTACAGCGCCGTGTCATACGCGCCGCTGTTCATCGAACGCCAGACCGCCGTCATCGGCGACGGCGCCCTGGCTCTGCGATCGACCGCCGAACTGGCGCGCATCGCCGCCAAGGTCACCCTGGTGGCGCCGACCCACGGCGAGCTCGATACGCCGATGGGCCGCCGGGTGCTGGCCTCCAAGAACGTGCAAGTCCTGGAGGGCTACCAGGTGCAGGCGGTCAAAGGCGACGAGTATGCCCGGCGGATCGTGATCGCCAAGGACGGGAAGAGCCGCGAGCTGGAAGCCGACGCGTTCTTCGTCGAGCTCGACCTGGTACCCCAGTCGGAAATCGTCGGCAGCCTGGTGGAGCTCGACGGGGGAAAGCGCATCAAGGTCGACGCCCGCAACCGCACCTCGGCGGAGGGCGTCTTCGCCGCCGGCGACGTCACGGATGTGATCTCGGAGCAAGTGCTGATCTCGGTCGGCGAGGGTGCCAAGGCGGCTCTGGCCGCTTACGAGTACCTGCTGCAACGGGCCGACTGAGCGATCCCGCGCCGACGCGGGCGGGCGGAGCGCCTGCCCGCGTCGGCTACCGATGAGGAGCCGCAGGGATGGTTACCCAGCAAGAACTCACCTACCGTCAGCTGATCACGCTGAGAGATGGCGCCCGGGTGCTCCTCAGGCCGCTGACCACCGACGACCGTCAGGCGTTGATCGACCTGTTCACCCCGGTCTCGCCCGAGGAACGCCGCTACATGCGCCATGATGTCACCGATCCGGAGCTGGTCGGCGGCTGGGCCGACCGGCTGGATTACGATCGCGTCTTCCCCGTCGCGGCGATGGTCGGCGACCGCATGGTGGGCGACGCTACCCTGCACTTCATGGAAGGGCCGTCGAGGCATCGGGCGGAGATGCGCATCTTCCTGGCCAAGGACTTCCGCCGCCGCGGGCTGGCGACGCGGTTGATCCAGGCGCTGATCGATCTGGCCAAGCGCCGCAGCCTGTACATGATCGAGGTCGTCAGCCCCACCGACCGCGCCTCCGACATCAAGGCCTTCCAGAATCTCGGCTTCGAGCAGGTGTCCGTCTACACAGACTACTGGATGCTGCCCGACGGCGATTTGCGCGACGTGGCCCACATGATCCTGCGCTTGCGCAGCACCTCCGACGAGTACTGAATTCGCTGTGGGGGTGTGCGGCGTGCCTCGGTCAGGGCTATGAAGGTCCACGCCCGGCCTCGTGACGGATTGCACTAGGGGACCGCCACGCGTTCGGACTAGGATGATAGGCAGAGCCATCAGTGGGCCGGGCCTGCAGCCTGGAGGTAGCGTTGGAGACGGTGATCCTGGATCGGGTAGCGGCGATCGACGACATGCTGTGCGACGGCTGCCGAAAGTGCATGCTGGTCTGCGCGGGCGGCATGACTTGGGCACCGTACGAGCGTCTGGTGCTGATCGACCCCTTCCTGTGCGACGGTTGCGGCGATTGTGTTGAAGCCTGCCCGCAAGGTGCCATGCGCATGCTGACTCGCAGCGCTGGCTGACTCTCTCGCTGATCCCACTGCCGCCAGGCAAATCCTCGTGCCGTCGGACCGGCCGCCTTCGGGCGGCCTACGTTCTTCCTCCGGCCCGAATGACTTTCGGCACTACGGCCTCCCAGAGCCAAGGCCTACCATGTAGGTAGGAATTATTGGCATTCAACCCCGTCCGTTCGGAAGGCGCCTACCAGGTCGCCTCAACCTGACGCGGCGGTGAGGGGTCCAAGACACAGCCGAACGATCCAGGCCCAGGAGGCGCGCCATGTCGCTCTTCTCGCCCCGCCGTTACCAGCCGGCCTACTACCCGTACACGCGCGATACGTTTCCCGTTCGCGCGTTCACGACCTTTGAACGCTGGGCCAAGGGCGTGGGCTTCAGCTGCCGGATGTGCGGCAACTGCATCCTGCAGGAAACCGCCTTCATTTGCCCGATGACCTGCCCCAAAGGCGTTCGCAACGGCCCGTGCGGCGGATCGACGCCCGAGCACTGCTACGTCGACGAAACGCGTCCGTGCACCTGGTTCAAGATCTACGAGCGCTCCGAGCGCATGGGACGCACCGCCCGCCTGCTGGAGGTCAATGCGCCGCTCGACGGGCGCAAGGTGGGACACGAAACCTGGCTGGACCTGATCCGGGTGTACCGCGACAAGGGGCACCACATCAACCCCCTCGACTTCGTCGCCAACCGCGAGCGGTTTTCCGATGCCTGGGACCGTTTCTTCTACGATGTCCGCCAACCGGATTGGTGGTTGGGCGATGACCAGTACCACGCTCCAGCCCCCGCCGAGCCGGTCTCCGAGCTGGAGCGCAGCCTGCGCGCCGGCCGTTTCACGGTGACGGGCGAGATCGCCCCGCCCCTGACCGCCAACACAGACCCGATGGTGAAGAAGGCCCGCCTGATTCACGACTACGTCGTGGCGGCCAACTTCACCGACAACGCCTCGGCCACGCCTCGCATGAGCAGCCTGGCTTCGGCAGTCAAGTGCCTGGAAACCGGGCTCGAGCCGGTCCTGCAACTGGCGGCGCGCGACCGCACCCGGTACGCCATCGAGTCGGAAGCGCTCGGTGCGGCGGCGCTTGGCGTACGCAATATCCTATGCCTGTCGGGCGACCACCTGCGCCTCGGCCCGGGGCCCACGCCCAAGCCGGATCAGAACGACATGGACGCCATCCAGGTCCTGTGGATGCTCCGGCGCATGCGCGACGACGGCATCTACCTGGACGGGCGCGAGATGAAGACCCCACCGAAGTTCTTCCTCGGCGCGGCTGCTTCTCCTTACGCCGCCTATCCCCGCTACGAGGCCATCCGGGAGGAGAAGAAGGTCAATGCCGGGGCGCAGTTCATCCAAACCCAGCCGGTGTTCGACTTCGGCCGCTTCACCGACTGGCTGGAAGCAGTCGACAAACGCAACGTACTCGACAAGGTCTACATCCTGCCGGGGATCATCCCGCTCAAGAGCGCCAAGGCCGCCCATCTGATGGCCGACGTCCCGGGCGTGGTCTTGCCGCCCGAACTCTTGAAACGCATGGACGGCGCCAAGGACGAGAAGGAAGAAGGCGTGGCCATCGCGCTTGAGATCATCGATAAGCTGCGCTCCACCAAGGGGATCCACGGACTGCACATTATGGCGGTCCACTGGGAGGAGATCGTGCCGCGGTTGATCGATGAGTTCGGGCTTCCCAAGCCGGTCCGCGAGTCTGCGGCCGTTCCGGCCTAGACTCTTGCGGGCGGCGCCCGATGACGGACGACGGTATGCAATCTGCTGCATTGGCGCCGCGCGACCTCCCCGCCGAGTCACCCGCCAGCCTGCGACGCGGCCCGTTGCGCGCCATCATACTGGCCGCCACCGGCGAGGACGTGCTCCTGTGCGGCAACTGCGCCAGCTGCGAGCAGTTGACCGCGCCGGGGATGGATCTGAGCCTGGCCGAGATCCTGCGCGCCGCTGCCCGCGATGATCCGCAGGTCCTCACCTGTGCTTCCCTGGGGGCCTGCGAGGACTTGATGCTGCAGCCGATCCCTTGTCGGGCCGGCCTTGCCCTGACACCCATCCTGCTTACCCTGCAGCGCGAGGCGGAGCTGCGCGGGCTAAGTTCGTCGTCCAAGGCGCCATCCCCATGAGGTTCTCGCAATGAAGATCGCCATCACCGGAAAAGGCGGCGTCGGCAAGACCACTCTGACCAGCCTGCTGGCCTACACCTACGCCGACCGCGGGATGAAAGTGCTGGCCATCGATGCCGACCCGTCCCCGTGCCTGGGCGGCGCCCTCGGGTTCCCCGAAGACCTGGTGCGCGGGCTGACGCCCATCGCCAGGATGGAGGAGCTGATCTACGAACGCACCGGCGCACAGCCGGGGACGATCGGGGGCTACTTCAAGCTCAATCCGCGCGTCGACGACATCCCCGATCGGTTCTCTGCCGTTCACCGCGGGATCAAGCTCCTGGAGCTCGGAGCGGTGGAGATGGGCGGCTCGGGCTGCATCTGCCCGGAGTCGACCATCCTGCGCACACTGATCACCCATATCCTGCTCCGCCGCGATGAAGTCGTCCTGCTCGATATGTACGCCGGCGTCGAGCACCTGGGGCGCGCCACGGCCGACGCCGTGGACGCCATGCTGATCGTCGTCGAGCCGACGGCCCGCAGCCTGGGCACCGCCGAACAAATCAAGGGCCTGGCGGGCGACCTGCGGCTCACCCGCTTGTATCTGGTGGGGAGCAAGGTTCAGGGCGAGGACGATCGGGAGTTCATCCGGCTGCATTCGCCTGGCTTGCCGGTGCTCGGCTTCTTGCCGGCGGATCCTGGTGTGCGGGAGGCCGACCGCAGCGGTGCGCCGGTTTTCGAGGCCGCACCGCTTCTGGCCGAGGCGGCCCGGGACCTGGCCGCGGCGCTCGATCGCGAGCTGCAGCCCGCTTGACGTTGCCGGGCGGTCGCAGGTCCGCGTGGCCCGGCCGGCCGCGTCGAATCTGCCTGGCAGTTGTCCGCAACAATTGCGCGCCGGCGATCGCCGGCGCGTAGGATTCCTGCACGAGGCTGCGCTCAGGTCCGAGCGGCAGGCTCGGCTCAGCAGATGCGGGGCAGCATCTCCCCCGCCAGCATGTCGACCAGACGGGTTCCGCCGATGGCGGTCTTGATCAGCACCTTGCCTTCAGGCTTGGGGACGACGCGTCCGATCGCACATGCCTCTTCGCCGTAGCGCGTTCCCCGCAACGCGGCCAGCGCCGCGTCGGCTTCCGCCGCCTCGACGATCACCACCAGCTTGCCCTCATTGGCGACGTAGAGCGCGTCCATCCCCAGCAGTTCGCAGGCGGCCTGCACCGATGAGCGAACCGGGATGGCGGTTTCCTGCAGCTCGATGCCTGCCGCACTCTGTCGGGCAATCTCGTTCAACGTCGTCGCCAGGCCGCCGCGCGTCGGATCGCGCAGCACGTGCACCCCGCGACAGGAAGCGTACAGCGCTTCCACCAACCCACCCAAAGGAGCGATGTCCGAACGGATGTCGCTCGCCAGGCCGAGCTCGCCGCGCGCCTCGAGCACCGCCATCCCGTGGTCCCCCACCGGGCCGGAGACCAGGACGACGTCTCCGGGCCGCGCGTGGCGTCCACTCGGATCCCGTCCGTCCGGCACCCAGCCGACGCCGGCGGTGGAGATGAACAGTCCGTCCGCCTTGCCGCGCTCGGCGACCTTCGTGTCGCCGGCCACCAGAGTCACGCCGGCCTCTTCCGCCGCAGCCCGCATCGACTCGATCACGCGATCGAGAGTCGCCAACGGTAAGCCCTCCTCCAGGATGAAGGAGGCCGTCAACCACAACGGACGGGCGCCCATCACAACCAGGTCGTTGACCGTGCCGCACACCGCCAGCCGGCCGATGTCGCCTCCGGCGAAGAACAGCGGCGCCACGATATGGGCATCGGTGGTGAAGGCCAACCGGCCTTTGCCTGCCGGGAGCGCCAGCACCGCGGCGTCGTCTCCTTGCTCCAGCGCCGGGTTCGACAACACGGATCGGAAGTGCCGGGCTACCAGGTCGTGCGTCATCTGGCCGCCGCTCCCGTGTCCGAGGACGACGGTCACGTCCTGCGCCAGCGGCCGCGGGCAGACGGCGCCTTCCATCGGCGAGGTCTTGTTGGGTGCGCTCATGCCGGTTGCTTCCTCTCGCGCTCGTCCGCCCGAGGAACCGATTCTGTGGAGCGCCCGTAGCGGTAGTAGGCCGAGCATGCGCCTTCGGACGAAACCATCGTCGCACCCAGTGGGTGTTCGGGGGTGCATTCCGTGCCGAAAGCCGGACAGTCGCCCGGGCGTCGCAGACCCTGCAGGATCTGCCCGGCGATGCACAGAGGCGATTCTTCCGCCTGCAGGTCCTGCACCTGGAAGCGCAGTTCGGCGTCGAAGGCGACGTACTCCTGCCGCAGCTTCCAGCCGCTGGCCGGGATGCGCCCGATGCCGCGCCAGTTGCGGTCGCAAACCTCGAAGACCTGGCCGATCACCTGCTGCGCCGCCGGATTGCCCAGACGCGTGACCACCCGCGCGTAGGCGTTCTCCACCTCGGCGCGCCCGGCTCTCCAGCTGTTCGACCGTCTGACGGATGCCCTGCACCAGATCGAGCGGCTCGAAACCGGTCACGACGATCGGCACCCGATAGCGGCGAAGCGATCGGTTCGTATTCCCAGTAGCCCATCACCGTGCACACGTGCCCGGCTGCCAGGAACCCCTGCACGCGGTTGTGCGGGGAGCCGAGGATGGCGTGCATCGCCGGAGGCACACACACGTGGGAGACCAGCACGCTGTAGTTCGTCAGGCCCAGCGCCCGAGCCTGCAGCACGCTCATCACATTCGCCGGCGCCGTCGTCTCGAACCCGATGGCGAAGAAAACAACCTGCCGGTCGGGATTCGCCTGCGCCAGCTTGACGGCGTCGAGCGGCGAGTACACGACGCGCACGTCGCCGCCAGCGGCCCGCACGGCGAACAGATCGCGGCCCGACCCCGGGACGCGGAGCATATCGCCATAGGAGGCGAAGATCACCTCCGGCCGTGAGGCAATGGCCAACGCCTTGTCGATCAGTTCGAGCGATGTGACGCACACCGGGCACCCCGGGCCGTGGACCAGCTCGATCGAGTCCGGGAGCAGCCGGTCCAGGCCGTGACGCACGATCGAGTGCGTCTGGCCGCCGCAGATCTCCATGATCACCCAGGGGCGCGTCACTCGGCGGCGGAGGTCGTCCAACACGCCTCGCACCAGATGGGCGTCGCGGTACTCCTCGAGGTGTTTCACTCACCGGCCTCGGCATCGGCGGACGCCGGATCGAATTCCACGATCTGGCGCAGCGTCTCGAGCGTCGCCTGCGCCTCGGACTCGCTTAGTAGGTTGAGGGCGAATCCAACATGCACGATGGCGTAGTCCCCGACTTTCGCCTCCGGCACGTACGTCAGGCAGGCCTCGCGCAGGACGCCGCCGAAATCCAGGCGCCCCATCGATAGGCCTTCCCGAGTGAAGATCTCGGTAATCCTGCCCGGCACCGCCAGACACATCTTCCACCTCCCCGACTGCGGGCGTGAGAGCGCTTCCCCTCCGCCTAGTGCAAGCCGGCTTGCCGCGAGGCAGCCGCCACTACGGCCTGGCCGAGGGCGAGCCCCCCGTCGTTCGTCGGCACCTGCGTGTGGGTCAGGACTGTGAACCCTGCGCGGCGCAGCCGCGGGACGACCTCGCCCAGCAGCGTCAGATTCTGCCAGACCCCGCCGCTCAGGGCGACCGTGCCCACGCCGGTCTCGGTCCGCAGGTCCTCACACTTCCACTGCACCATGCCGGCCACCGCGTGGTGAAATCGAGCCGAGAGTTCGCGGCGCCGGCACGCCGGCGCGAAGATCGGCCACCAGCGCCTCGAACAGCGGCGCAGGATCAACCGTCGCGCCAGCCCGGGCGAAGGCGTACTCCCCGGTCTCTCCCCCGTCCATCCGCCCTTCCAGCTCGATGGCCGCTTGCGCCTCGTAGTTGACCGTCTGCCGAATGCCAATCAGCGCCGCCGCGGCGTCGAACAGCCGGCCCATGCTGGACGTGACCGGAAGGCGGACGGCGCGCCCGTTGCCACCAGCCGCCAGCAGCCTCGACACCACCTGGCACGCTCCTGGATCCGAGGCTGCAACGGGAGGAAGGTCGTCCGACCATTCGATCCCGGCCTGACGCAGCCAGGCGAGCGCCAGGCGCCATGGTTCGCGAACGCAAGCCTCTCCGCCGGGCATCTCGACCGGGCGCAAGTACGCCAGGCGCTCGTAGCGCACGTAGTCTGCCAGCAGGAACTCGCCGCCCCAGATCGTCCCGTCGTCACCATAACCAGTGCCATCAAAGGCCACGCCGAGCACGGGCCGGTCGCCTGTCAGCCCATGTTCGGTCATGCAGGCCGCAATGTGAGCATGGTGGTGCTGCACACCGACCGCCGGGAGACCCTGGCACGCGGCACGGTCGCGCAAGTACCGGGTCGCCAGGTAGTCGGGATGCAGATCGTAGGCCAGCACCTCCAGGCGCAGCCGGAAGAGCCGCTCGAAGTGATCGATCCCTGCCTCAAACGACTGCAGCGTCTCGTAGTTCTCGAGATCGCCAATATGGTGACTGAGGAAAGCGTACTCGCCGCGCGTCACGCAGAAGGCGTTCTTGAGTTCGGCGCCCCCGGCCAGGATCGACGGCACGGGCCACGGCAGGCGGACCGGAAACGGAGCGTACCCGCGCGAACGCCGAAGCGGATATGCTGATCCGCCGAAGGACCGGACGACCGAGTCGTCGCAGCGAGTGCGGATCGGCCGATCGTGCAAAAGGAACGCATCCGCCAGCGTCGCCAGGCGTGTGCGGGCCTCGTCGTCGTCGGTGGCAATCGGCTCTTCGGACAGGTTTCCGCTGGTCATCACCAACGCCTGCGGGAAGCCCGGCGAGCGCTCGAACAGCAGGTGATGCAGGGGCGTGTAGGGCAGCATGATCCCCAGCGTGTCCTGCCCCGGCGCAACCTGGCGGGCGATGCCCGAGCCGGGTCGACGCGGCACGACGACCACCGGCCGAGCCGCCAATTCCAGCAGGGCGCGATCAGCCGGCGTCCACAGGCCGTGCGCCTCGGCCGTCTGCTGATCGGCGACCATCAAGGCGAAGGCCTTGTCGACGCGCAGCTTGCGCCGGCGCAGGCGGGCGACGGCGTCCGCGTCTTGTGCATCGCACGCCACGTGAAATCCCCCGAGCCCCTTGACGGCAACGATCCCTCCCGAGCGCAGGATCTCCCGAGCGGCGGCTAGCGCCGCCTCGCCTGCCTCGGTCGCATGCCCCGCATGTTCGAGCGAGACTCTCGGACCGCAAGTGGGACACGCGATCGGCTGCGCGTGGAAGCGGCGGTCATGCGGATCCG
>CAVZPO010000017.1:0-11638 GCA_963777165.1 uncultured Chloroflexia bacterium | reverse complement strand
GCAGCCCGCCGTGGTTTGCCCAGCGCGGCCACTGGGCCGGCCAGACTGCCTAGGGCCGTCGCAACTCCGTAGGGCGTCCCCAACTCCCGAAACAGCATCAAGCCACGCTTGATGAATCCTTCCGCGACTTCGGGCTCGTCCTGGTGGTAGGCGACGACTCCCAAGTTCTCATACTGAATGGCCTCCCTCACACGCTCCCCGGTCATCTCAGCTGTCTCGAGGCATTCCTGGTAGTAGCCTTTGGCTGATTCGAAATCGCCCTTCACCCGGGCGAGTTCACCAAGCGTATTCAATGCCTGGGCCATACCCGGCTTGTCGTCCAGTTCACGGAACTTCTCGAGTGCCTCATGGGCGAGCGCCAGGCCCTGACGAATCTCGTCCGAGGTCTGCATGTACGTAGTGCTGATGAGTGCTTTGCACCAGGACTCCTGGCGTTCATTGCCTTCATCATGGTAGAGGGCCATTGCCTGCCCATACAAACCCTTTGCCCGTTGGAGGTCGTCGTTGATGTAGGCAAGCATGGCAGCCGTCGTCAGGACTCCGGCGCGCAAGCTGGACGTATGACCGGCTGACCGCTCGAGCGCCAGTTCGACCCAGCGCTGACCTTCCGCGGCCAGTCCGTTGTAATACCAGTGATCCCGCAAGGCGCCGGCCATCCGTACGCCCAGTTCGGCTTCCCTCCCTTCCAGCGACCACGCCAGGGCGGCCCGAAGATTGTCGTTCTCGGCGCGCAGGCGACCCATCCAGTAACGATTGCGGGACGTGCGGAATTCACGGCCGGCCTGCTCAGAGAGATCGGTGAAATGGGAGGCATGCAGATGGCGCAGCCGCGCGGCTTCGCCTCGCAACTCCAGTTGCTCGGCGGCGAACTCTCGAATGGTCTCGAGCATCGCGAATCGCAACTCCCCATCTCGAGGCTCTCGCGGCAGGACGAGGTTCTTTTCGACCAGCGAGGTCAACGCCTCGGCTACGGACGCGGACAGGCCGTCCCCGCAGACCCGCTCGATGCTTTCCAGTGTGCCGCCACCCTGGAAGGTGGACAGCCGGGCGAAGAGCGCCTGTTCGTGCTCCCGGAGCAGCCGATGGCTCCACTCGATGGTTGCGCGCAGCGTGCGCTGCCGCGCCGGCACGTCGCGTGGGCCGCTGGGCAGCGCCTGAAGGCTTCCCTCGAGGCGCTCCGCCAGCACGGATGGCGGAAAGATCTTCGCCTGGGAGGCGGCGAGTTCGATCGCCAGAGGTAACCCATCCAGGCGAACACAAATCCGTGCCGCCGCGAATACCTGGTCGTCATCCAGCACGAGTAGCGGTTGGGCGGCTCGGGCTCGTTGGATGAACAGATCGATGGCCTCATTGTCGAGAAGCCCTTCGACGGAGCTTGCGGGTCCCAGGGAGGGGAGTTGGAGCGGTTGTACCGAGTACTCCTGTTCGCCGTACACATGCAGCCGTTCCCGGCTGGTCGCCAAGACTGTCAACTGAGGCGCCGCAGCCAACAACTCCCCGACGAGCGGCGCGGCACGCAGCAGGTGTTCGAAATTGTCGAGGAGCAGCAGCACATGCTTGGGCGCAAGAAAACGCCTTAGCACGTCGACCAGAGGGACGTCGCCCGGAATGTTGAGCTCGAACACGCGGCTGATCGCGTCCGCCACAAGCTCGGGCTGGCTGATGGTTGCCAGCTCCAGGAGCCAAACGCCTTCGCGGTAGTGTCCCTGCACTTCGCCGGCCACCTGCAAGGCCAGGCGGGTCTTGCCTGTGCCACCGGCGCCCGTGAGAACGACCAGTCGGGAGGATTTCAGCAACTGCTTGACTTCGGCAATTTCGCTCGTTCGACCAACATAGGAGGTCACTTGGGCCGGCAGGTTGCTCCTGCGAACGGCCCCCTGGTCGGCGGCATGGGCTTCCGGCGTCTCCAGGAGCCCGTATTCGGCCGCGGCTGCCGCAGCGCGATTCCGGCTGGTCACCCCAAGTTTGGAGAAGAGATGCTTGTTGTACCACTTGACCGTCTCCGGGGAGAGCGCCAACCGCTGAGAGATCTCTCGATTCGAAAGACCTTCAGACAGGAGTCGAAGAATCTCGATCTCCCGCTCGCTGAAGCGCTCCATCCATGTGGGGGGCCCGGGTCGACTCATCGGAGGTCAAGGGTCTCAGGGTGATTGTAGACCGATTCCACCCTTTTTCCCCACGTATTGGGGGTGACCACCCCCCAGCCCGTCGCATAAGGTCAGTCACAGCCTGAGATCGCTTTCGGCTGCAGGAGATGGTCGATGAAGATGTACGAGGAGTTGGCACGATTGAGAGTGAACGAGGCGATCCAGCGGGGCCTGGAGGCGCAGCGCTACCGTCCTTCGCAGGCTGTCCTGAAGGCGGAAGACCGCGCGCCATGGGCGGTATGGCCTCGAAGTGCAGCTCGCCGATATGTTACGGGAGGCAAGAGCGGGTGGCGCGGGCTTAGGACCCTGTTGGCCAAAACAGGGGGCCAACTCGTGGGCGCTGCATGGCTGTGGGCCATTGCCCGGCTGGGGGAGAGGTAGCCCCTGGTTGTGCGACCGCGGGCGTGCTCATCAGCAGGACGACTTCGTCAGATCGCTGCGGAAAGGGGCTTCAGCACCGCCTCCGCGTGCCCGACGCCGCCGTGTACATGCAGCCGCAGCCCGTGCGCGTATGCAGATGTGGCGTCGTTGAACGTCGGAACCCGCGCCCAGGCTCCGGCATCCGATCCG
This sequence comes from uncultured Chloroflexia bacterium, assembly GCA_963777165.1. Lineage (GTDB taxonomy): Bacteria > Chloroflexota > Anaerolineae > Anaerolineales > E44-bin32 > DYJB01. Next base: position 8,921 of record CAVZPO010000017.1, on the reverse strand, counting down.
AGCGCCGCGTCAACCTCGTTGCCGATAACCAGGACGCAGGGCTTGACGTCGCCGAGTTGCGTGATGACGTAGTCGAGCAGGCGCTCGAAGCGGCCGAAAGCCTGTGGGTCGTCGGAGGCGCGACCCTGGAGATCGTCCGGCAGGCGAACCCGGTTGGAGTCTATCGGTGCGATCGTCAGGGCCAACGGCTCGCCCTGCACCGGGTAGTTAGTCGTTGGTGATGGCCTGCCAGTTGGGATCAGGCGCGAATTCACCTGGCCGACGCTCGATCTCGCCCCAGGCGATAGAGCGGCTGATGAACTGCGTTCCTGCCTGGAGCGCGAGCTCGAAGGCCGCATCGAAGTCCTCGCAATCGGCCGAAGAGACATCAATACCAAGCAGGCGGTCGGCATTCAGCGGATTGCTCCCCGCAAGCCGAAGACCATCCTCAATTGGTGTCCCGCACGCCGGCACACCGGCAAACAACACGATCAGGCTGAGCCCTGCGGACGCCCTTGCAACGTGACTCTGCCTGCTACGCTCTACCACCATGGTGCCTCAAGGATTGGACGCGGGGCCGGCATGGAGATGCCGACCAGGTGCAGGGCGGTCATCCATCCCAGGCTGGAGACGATCGTCATCAGGAGCAGGGCCCCGAGGGCGATCGGCAGTCGGGTCCAGGCGCGAGGCCGGGCTTCGGCCGCGTAGTTGCGCTCGAACGGCAAGTAGGCCAGGCCGATGGCCGAGCCGTACACAAGGAAGACGTAGGCCCACAGGATCACACCCCACGGCAGGCTGGCAAGCCCCTGACGCAGGACTGCCCCTTGCTGCTCGAGCAGGATGCCGTACACGCCCTGTACCGTGAAGACCTCCGCCAGCGTGAATTGCCAGCGACGCATCACGATCGGCCAGGCCAGCGCCCACCCGCCGTAGACGACCGGGCTGAGAAGAAGATCGTAAGCCAGCTGCGGGTGCAGCAGCGCCGGCTCAGGGTCCCGCGCCAGGTAGCTGCTCGTCCAGGCAAGCGTTTCGGCGAGCAGCCCGCTCGCCAGGACCAGCAAGGCGAAGGCAATCGGGCGCGGGATGCGTAGGCGTTCGGCTGCCGCTTCGATCGACCGGCGCGCGAAAGACCGCGACGACAAAGAGCGAGTAGATCGGAAGCATCGTGTCCGGCGGCGACGAGAGCAGGCCGGGAAGCGGCAGGAGCGCGCTCATCGCCAGCACCAGGCGACGCAAGCGATGGGGCCTTGGGTCGACCACGGGCTGGCTCAAGCGGCGTTTCCCGCCGGGGTCATCGAAGCGTTTTCACGGTGGGCCTTCCATACCAGTAGAAAGGCGCGGAAGAAGAACAGGTTCATCCCGGCATATCCCAGCACGACCACCCACACCAGCACGAACAGGCGCAGCGGCTGCGGCGTGAGGACCCCTACGGCGAGTGCCGCGACCGAATAGGCGGCGAAGGCTGCCGCTGCCGCACGACGGACCGGGCGCAGGAGGCGTCGCGCATCGAGCATCAGCCGCGGCATCGCCAGGACGGTTGCCCAGTATGCGAACATGCCCAGATCGTTGGCCTCGGGATTGGCCCACGGCGAGTTGCCGATCACGAACCACTCGATCGCCAGGCCCAGGAGGCCGGCGACAGCATAGACGGCCATGTCGGCTGAGAGCTCCGACGGCATATGCCGTTCGATCCAACGCAAGGGTATGTAGGTCAGGGCAAGGATGACCGGATAGGCAGCGAGTGTGAACAGGTAATCGGGCATCTCTTGCCGCACCAACACGCAGAACAGGAACTCGCCCAGGGTGGCGAAGAGGGAGCCCAGCACCAGCGTCAGCAGGAAGCGCTTCACGGAGTGACCTCGCGGGCGTTCTTCACGCGAGTCAATACAGTCGAGTCCCCTGCAAAGTCGCGGCCGGCGCATGCCAAGAGACGGACCGCCCGAGCGTGATCCGCCGCAACACGACCAGGTTTCATGGCTCGCCTGCCCCGGGCGGGCTCGAGCCTCCTGGGCCGCGTGTCGTTTTGGGCAGATGGCTGGCCGCGGGTCAGGCGGGGATCGGACCATGGCGATGCGACCAGGCAGTGGAGGGATGAGCCGTCCGAGCCAGGGAGCGTCGCGGGTCGAGGAGCACGCGCGCCGGAAGCAGAGAGAGTGCGCGTTGAATGGTAAGCGGGCTTAGGGGTTCGGCTTGGACGCGCGCAGCGCCAGCCGCCGGAGCATAGTGAGGGCGGCGAAGAGGAGGGCCAGGCTCACGAGCTGTGCGGCGCGCAGGGAGCCGAACCACAGAATGGAGTCGCCGCGCACGCCCTCCATCACGAGCCGCGCGGCTGCCGTCAGCGCAACGAACCCGCCGAAGGCGAAGCCGGGGAAGGGAGCAGCGGGGCGCACGCGCAGGCTGAGCCACAGGATGGCCAGCGCCGCCACCAGCTCGTAGACCTGTGTCGGGTGACGCGACAAACCCCAAAGCTCGACGGCCCATGGCACATTCGATGGCGCGCCGAACGCGTCGCCGCTGGCCAGATGCGCCAGTGCCACGCCGACGGCGCAGGCGGCGAACCCCGGGGTCAGCGCGTCGAGCGTCGCCCAGAAAGGCAGGCGTTTTCGCTGAGCATAGACCACCGCCGCGATGAGTCCGACGGGCGCGCCGACTTCCGGTGCCAGCGTGAACGGCGTCAGGGCCAGCAGGGCGAACGGCTGGCGCAGGTAGACCTCCAGGTAGGTCAATGCGTATCCCAGCCGCGCACCGATCACCCCGGCAAGAAGCGCAACGAAGATCAATCGCTCGATCTCATCGCCCGGGAGGCCGAGGCGGCGCGCTTGGCGCTCGGCCAACACGCTGCCGACCCACACGCCAACGAGCAGCAACAGACCCGGCAATTGGATCGCCGCCGGCCCGATCTGCAGCACCGGAAGCATCAGTCGGCCTCCCCGATGAGGTCCAACACCGTCGTCTCGAGCACGGAAGGATGGAGTGGTCCGCCGACGACCACCCGGCGGATGACCCCGTCTCGATCGATAAAGAAGGTCGACGGCAAGGCACGCACCTGATACAGGCGCGTTGCCTGGCCGTCGCGGTCGAGGCCGATCGGGAAGGTCAGGCCGTACTCCGCGGCGAAATCCCGCGCCGCCTGCTCACTGTCCTGCACGGTGCTGTTGATCGCCAGGACGACGACCCCCTGCGACCCGCGCTGCTCGTGCAGCGCCTGCAGCGCCGGCATCTCCGCCCGGCAAGGTGGACACCACGATGCCCAGACGTTCAACACGACCACCTGCCCGCGCAGGTCCGACAGGCGGACGCGCTCGCCATCGAGCCGTTCCAGATCGACGTCCGGTGCGGCGAAACCCTGGCGCGGGCTGGGAATGGCGCCGAGCGTCGTGGCTCCCGGCTCAGGCCGCGAGGCGATGATCCAGGCCGAGCCCAAAGCGAGCAACGTCAGCATCCCCGCTCGCCACAGTCGATCGTTGAGCAGCCAACGCGGGGAGACGATCACAGCGCCTCGAGTCCGTGCGCCTGCAGCAGTTCGGGGTTCGCCAGCAGTTCGGCCGTCGGGCCGTCCGCGGCGATCAGGCCGGCGTCAAGGATGATGGTGCGAGGCAGGAGCTCGTGGACCATGCGCAGGTCGTGGGTGGAGACGAGCATCGTCATGGGGAGGTCGCCCAGCAGCCGGATCAGCCCCCGGCGCGCGCGCGGATCCAGCCCGGACGTCGGCTCATCCAGCGCCAGGACCTCCGGCTCCATGGCCAACACGGTGGCGATGGCGATGCGCTTCTTCTCCCCGCTGCTGAGGTGATGCGAGATGCGCGTGGCGCGATCCGCCATCCCCACGGCGGACAGTGCTGCGGCCACCCGCGAGCTCACTTCCGACTCCGGCAATCCCTGGTACATCGGCCCAAAAGCGACGTCGTCAAAGACCGTCGGCGAGAACAGTTGGTCGTCCGGGTCCTCGAAGACCATCCCGACCGCCGAGCGGATCACCCCTACGGTCTTGTCGGTCAGCACCTGTCCGCAGACCGTCACCTGCCCCTCTCCGCGCAAGATGCCGTTGAGGTGCAAGAGAAGTGTCGACTTACCGGCGCCGTTCGGCCCGACGAGCGCCACTTTCTCGCCCGGTGCGATCTTGAACGAGACGCCGCGCAGCGCCGGGTGTCCATCCGGGTAGGAGAAGGTCAGGCCCTGGACCTCGATCGAGTGGTGCACGCGCTACCCCCAGACCAGGAAGCCGAACAGCCAGAGCAAGCCAAGCACGGCCAGGCCGATCCCCAGCGCCCTGCGGGCGCCGGGGGGCACCGGCCGCAGCGCGAACGAGCGGACCTCGCCATCGTAGCCGCGCGCCAGCATGGCGGCGTAGAGGCGATCGCTGCGGTCGATGGCGCGCAGGAACAGGTTGCCGGCCATCCCGCCGGCAACTCGCGCCCGCCAGGTGAGCGACCCCCCGGGCCGCAGCCGACCAGCGCCAGCCGGCAGGCGAGCGAGGCCGGAGCGCGCCGCGCGGGCCCGCATCAGCCGCACCCCCTCGTCAGCCAGCACGAACAGGTAGCGCCACATCAGGCCGAACATCGCCACCAGCAAGCGAGGAATGTGGACGGCACGCATCGCCAGCAGCAGATCTGGAAAGGGCGTCGATGAAGCCAGGACGATCGCCGCCTGCACCGATAGCCACGACTTAACTGCCACGTTGGCGAATCGCAGGATGCCCTCCATCGTGGGCACCAACGTCCACGGGCCAAGCGGCAGGCGGAGGATCACCGTCCCCGGCGTGGTGAAAACCAAGGGGAGTGCCGCCAGGGCAAACGGCAGGGCCAGGCTGGCGCGGCGCAGCACGAACCCCACGCCCAGGCCGGAGAGGATCTCGACCGAGAGGACGATGGACAGTAAAAGCAGGTATACCGGCCAGGCGCCGAAGGGCGTGAGGGAGACGGTCAGGATGAACCCCACCGCCAGGACGAACTTGACCCGCCCGTCGAGCGCATGGACCGGGCTGGCCAAGAGGCGGTAGGGATCGAGGAAGTGGACGTGCATGGGAAACCTGTTGGGGCGCCGCACGCTTGGCGCAGGCCAAGCGTGCGGCATCCGGAAGGCAGGCGAGGCGGGATCAGGCGACGGCCTTGCCGCTTCGGCGCAGGTAGGCCACTCCCAGCGCCACGCCGAATACGATGAGCGTGCCGACGATCCCGGCCAGGATCGTGGCCAGCGCCTCGTTCGACACGCCGGGGAAGACGTAGTCCGGGATCAGGTTGTATAGCGGACCGCGGGCGGCCTCCAGAAAGCCCTTCTGCTCGGCAACCCACTCCAAGCCGTCGGGATGAGCCGAGGCAAGTGGCGAGAGCACGGCCAGGAGGAGAGCGATGCCAAGGCCGAAGGCCCAGACAGCCGCACCTCCCTTGGCGCCCGCCGGCTTTGCGCTGAACAGATCGCGGCGCGTGGCATATAGGAAGGCCAGCGCACCGACAGTGATCAGCCCTTCGCCGATCCCGATCAGAGCGTGGACGCCGCCCATGGCCGGCACGGCGACGTTGGCCGGGGATGTGCCGGAAACAGCCAACTCCAGCGCCGCGGCGAGTGAGGCAATGAAGATCGAGGCCCAGGCCGCGACGAAGCCGCTGACGAGCAGCCCCCATGGTTCACTGCGGAGCAGCTCGCCGCAAGCTGGTGTAGACGAAGTAGGCGACCGCCACGCCGACGACGGCCATGTTGAACAGATTGGCCCCCAGGGCGAGCAGCCCGCCATCCTGGAAGATGAGCGCCTGGACGCTGACGACGGTGGTCATGACGATCACCGCCGCCCAGGGTCCGAGCAGGATGGTGGCAATGGCCGCGCCGAGCAGGTGCCCGGAGGTACCGCCGGTGACGCTGAAGTTGAGCATCTGCCCGGCGAAGAGAGCGGCTGCCAGGACGCCCATCAGCGGCACCTGGCGCTCACCCAGGTCCTTGCCGGTGCGCCGCAGGGCAATGGCCACGACCACGACCGAGATCGCCCAGAAGACAATGGCAACAATGGTCGAGAGGAAACCGTCAGGAATGTGCATAGGAGCCGGTCGAAGAAACATGGGGTCTCTCCTTTGCATATGCGGATTACACGGAAGAGCAGCGGTCGCAGACCCCACCGAGCGTCATGTGGTGCGTGTCGACGACAAAGCCGGTCCTGCGTTTGACGGCCCGGCCGAGGGATCGAAGCAGGCCCGGATCCACCTCCACTTTCCGACCGCACTCGCGGCAGACCAGGTGGGCGTGGGGATGATGGGGATCGCGCATCGAGAAGCGCAGCGACTCGCCGCCATTCGCGTGCAGGTCGAGCAGGCCGGCGCGGCTCAAGGTCTCCAACGTTCGATACACGGTGGCCGGGTTGAGTCCCGGAAGGCGGAGGCGGGCATCGTCGAAGACCTGCTGGGCGGAGCGGTGATCGCCGGCGTGAGCGACCGATTCGAGGATCACCGCCCGCTGGGCGGTCACCCGGTAGCCCGCCCGGCGCAGTTCGGAGGTCAGTCGTTCGCCGCAGGACACATGCAACTCCTTGTTGTTGCGAAATGTCGCAATAAGGATAACGCTGGCGGTACCTCGAGTCAAGGCCCTGCAGGGCCGTGCAACGGTCAGCCGCAGGCGGCGGCCGAGGCGCAGCCGAGGGCGACGGCCTGGGTGTAGCCGAGGTCCCAACACGCAGGATCGCGAATGCAAACCGCCTCCCGTCCGGGAGGCGGCTGCATGGAGGAGGAGTGGAAGACTACTCGCTCATCTCGACGAACGTGCCGTGCCAGGTGTGGTACCAGACCTGGCCGGTGGTGGCATTGACGCTGAGCATGCTGACGGGCGTCCCGCCGGTTTCCACGTCGAAGGTGTAGTAACCGGGGAACGCCTCTGCAGTCGCGCTGAGCGTCTGATCCGGGTAGGCCTGATCAAGGTAGGCCAGCGCCTTCTCGCGCGCTTCGGCGTCGGTCAGCGGCGTGGCGTCGGTCGGGATCGTTGCGGGGCCGAAGTCGCCGATGCCGCCCATCATGTGCCCGCTCATACGGCCGATCCCGGTGATCGGGTCGGTGCCGTGCATGCCGTAGGTCGTATTCCACATCATCGACGGGCCGAACTCGAGGTGCACGATCTGGCGAACCGGATCGACGAGCACCTCAAAGGCGCCCTGGCCGGTGGCGGTGTCTTCGATCACGGCGTAGGCGTGGTTGTCGAAGATCATGATCTCACCCAGTGCCAGGTTCTCCTTGCCCAGGAAGTCGAGGAACGTCTGCACGGCTTGGGTGGTTGCCTCGATCGTCAGCGGCTCCGTCGCGGCAGCCACGCCGCCGCCACCGTAGGTCGGCATGCGGTCGAAGCCGTTGGGCATCCCGGCGAAGGGGCGCTCGTCGTTGGCACGTGAGCGAGGTTCCAGGCCGCCCATCATGCCACCGCGATTGAACGGCGTCTCGTCCCCGCCCCAGCCGCCCATCATGCCGCCGCGATTGAAGGGGATATCATCGTCCCCTGCCCGGCCGCCCATCATGCCGGGCCCAAAGGAGCCGTCCGCGGCGAGAGCGCGTGGATACGCGATGACCTCTTGTCGCGCGCTGACGGCGCGCCCGATGAGGAAACCGCCGCCCAACAGCACGCCCACGGCGACCAGCGCCAGGACGACGATCCCCAGTACTTTCAAGACTCGATTCATGCTCTGCCTCCTTGACCTCACCCGAGGTTAGTCCAAGGCTACCCCCGGGCTGTGAAGGAGTAGTGAAGACCAGGCGAAGGAGCTGGGAGGAAAGCGTGGGAAGAGGATGAGAAGCGCGATGTGGAGACTTCTTCAGCCCGAATGGGCCACCCCGCCCCGTAACGCCCGCCGGGCGAGTCTCAGGGAGCTGTCGGGCGGCCGGACCCGGCCAGTCTTGATCGGACCTTGGCTAACGGTAGTGGGCGACGCAGATGGCACACCTGCAGGGCTGCTTCGTAAAATGGCGGACACCGACTGCTGTTCCCCCGATCCTATCGGCTCTCCGAAAGACAAGGTTGAACAGTTCTTCGTCGGAGTTCTCGAGGTATCGACGCAATGCGTACGCGCAGAGGTCTGCGACCTGGACCATGCTGGTGAGCGCGCTGTTCACAAAGAGGGGCGTCTCGATGATATTCGCGATCTCCGTCCAAAGTGTCCCTTGTCGGTGGTAGCTCTTCATGAGCTCTGTGTGTCGCTTGGCGATGGTGTCATTGTTGTCGTGGATGAGCAGGCCCGGAAACTGAGTCTTCTCAAGAGCCCCGATGTTCTTCAGGTACTGTTCAAACCGGGAAACGAGCTGCTCAAATGCCTGCTCGGATACGGTCTTGCCAGTCAGGACCTGGTTGAAGTGTATCTTGTCGATGCATTCGGCGAACAGGCGTGCGAAATCCCATTCGGCCAGACACGTGGCGACATCCGTTACGAACTGCCGACGCTCGTCCAGAGTCAGATGGATGTAGCTGTCAGTCAGGCGAAAGTTCTTCTTGGTTTGGTGGTAGTGCTTTGGATTCTTAACCCTTTGAAGTCGGAGGAGTTCAGCCTTGCGAATGGCTTCGACTTTGGCCCTGCGCATGGGGTAGTCCAAGGATTCAAACTCGCCGATCTTCGACTGCTCTATGTACTTCCTGAGCAGCCATGCAACATGGATTTCGGCGTCTATCAGGCCGTAGCGAGCCTTGACGGTCTCTATTTGGATGTCACAGGCTCTCCACTTGGATATGGGGATGGAGAGACCGGCGAGGATGAAGTGCGATGTGTTCCCGGGGAGTTCCGCTGTCCCCGATTCGTCGACATAGCATAAGTACATTTGTTCTAGCCCCCTACAAAAGAAAGAGCGACTGGGTTCGGGGCTGAAAGCCCCTCTGCGAGACGCTTGGCGACTCTTCCCAGACGCAAGGCAATCATACCACCGCTGGAGAGAGTGTCAACTAGCAGTCGAAGGCTCGAAGCCGGACAATTCCCACATCCGCGTTTC
>CAVZPO010000016.1:0-54929 GCA_963777165.1 uncultured Chloroflexia bacterium | reverse complement strand
GTAGTACTTCTCGATCCCGCCGAACCCGAACTGCCGGTTCGCCTCGGTCTCGCGCACGAAATGCGCCAGTCGCTTGCGAAATTCGGCCGGCCGCCGGCGAGCACCGTCGATGTACGCGATCCGGATGCGGATGTAGGCGGGCGAGAATCCTCGGAAGTGCTTCCAGGCGCGCGGGTTGGCGCGGATCGCCCGGAGGATATCGGCCGGGATCCGGAAGGCGGACGCCGATAGATCGGGGAGCGTCGGCAGAACGTCGCGCAGCACCCGGCGCCGCCGGACCAGCGCGCGCAGCCGCTCGAGGTTGGCCTGCGAGTAGCGGCTCCCGGGCTTGCGGACGGAGAACCGCTGCGCAAATCGCTGCGGCGTCGATCGAGCGCACGATGCTGTCGATCCAGCCGAAGCACAGCGCCTCCTCGACCGCGTCGTTGTACGCCAGGCGCGGCTTGCCGGTGCTCTTGCGGGAGTAGACCAGCCAGACCTCGGTGCGCGACTTGTAGTTGGCCTTCAACCACGCGCGCCACGTGGCGCGGGTGGTCACGTGGAGGAGGCTGACCTTGGGGACGGAGGCCTTCGTGGGCACGCAGCAACCTCGGCCGTGCTCTGGAGCGGATCGATCAGGCTGCCCCGGCCGGCGCGATGTAGACGGCCATCAGCATGAAATGGCTGAAGGCCCCCAGGATGACGAACACATGCCAGATCTCGTGGAAACCCAACCGGCCGCCGAACAGGTTGGGCTTCTTGAGGATGTAGATCACCGCGCCCCCGGTGAAGAACAGTCCCCCGGCCAGCAGCCAGGCCAGCGCACCCGGCGGCAGCCTGGACAGTATCTCGCCCGATGCGGCAATGGCCAGCCACCCCATCAACAGGTACAGCCCGGCGGTGACCCAGCGCGGCGCGCGGATGACGACCAGCTTGACCCCGGCGCCGATCAGCGCCAGGGCCCAGACGATCGCCGGCAAGCCGAGGCGCCAGAACCCCGTGAGGTAGTACAGGCACACGGGTGTGTACGTGCCGGCGATGAGCAGGTAGATGGCGACGTGGTCGAGCTTGCGCAGCACGCCCAAGACGCTGGGACCCGCCGGGGCGAGGTGATAGGCGGCGCTGGCGGAGAACATCAACACCAGCGTCACGCCGTACAGTGCCAGCGAGGCCGCCTTCGGAGCGTCGCCTGAAGCGAGGACCACCAGGAGGCCGAGGCCGATGGCGGCGGCCAGAGCGGCGGCCAGATGGGTCAATCCGTTCACCGGCTCGCGCAATCTGGAGAGCACCTTGCCTCCACGAGGACGATCGAGAGGCGGATCGCCGCCGAGATGATACTCCAGCTGCAAGCCGCCCCCAGGAGGAGCGCGAGCCCGCGGGGGATCTACCAGACGCCGGGGAGGAGCCGAAAGCGTACTCGACCGGCGTATTCGGCATAGCCGGTCAGATCGGCCCGCAGGGTGCGATCTTCGAGGGCTGTGCGCAGGACGAGCAGGACGGCGCCCATCGCACTGGGGATCATCGCCCACCAGGAGGCGAGCAGCACCGGCGACGGCCAACTCGAACACGATCGCCCCGGCATAAGCCGGATGCCGCACGCCTGGTACGGGCCGCCGGTGACGACGACCTGGCCGCGCTCGGGCTGCAGGCGCACGATCTGCGAGAAGAAGGCATTCGAGGCCGTGGCCCAGACGACCAGGGTGTAGCCCAGGACACAGGCGATCAGCGTCGCGATCTGAGGGCGACCGGCATGCCGCCCGTCCATCCATAGCGTTGATCGAGGCCGGCGACGATGTAGCGCGCCAGCTGCGCCATTCCCAGGACGCTCATGATGGCGATGTCCCACGGCTTGGCCCCCTTGCGCGGCCCGAGCCGCTCGGCCAGCAGCCCGGGCTGGACACGAAGGATGACGATGGCCGTGGCCAGGATCCAGCCCAGCATCACGACCAGGGTGGCCCACGCCGGCCACCAGTCGACGCGTCCCGCAGACCAGAACAACGCCAGGCCCATCACGGTCAGCCCGGCGGCTTCACGAACGCAGTAGCGCACGAACAGCTTTGAATCCAGTTGGCCTTGCATCTCGGTGTGCCCCTGAACCCTCAGCGGATCTTCCAGACGCCGGCGTACTTCTTGCGGTACTTGAGGTCCTGCTCGGTCTCGATCAATTCCAGCGCCTTCGTTCTGATCTTCTCATCCTTGACTTCGTCATACAGGTTCCGCAGCCCCTGGAGGATGTCGTAGCGAATCAAGGTGCAGTTCTTCTCCGCAGCACAGTCGGCGAACCGGGCGGCGAGCCGATCCACCACCATCTTCTGCTGCTTCTTGCCTGCGGTCCCGACCTTCCAGAGCGACTGCAGACAGTGCCGCGCGGTGACGAATCTCTCATCCCGCGTGACGACCATCAGCGCGTCGAAGTCCTTCAACATCCGGTTCCGAGGATCGCTCTTGGCCAGGCCGCACAGGAGCTGCGCCGCGATCGCCCGCACGTGGTTGTCCCGATCGCTGAGGTCCTTCACGAACCCATCCCACACGTCGTAGGCCCAGTCGACCGGCCGATCGGTCGCCTTGAGGAGAAACATCAAGGCCGCATACCGCCGATCGCCGTCTTGAGAGCCCAGGTTGTCCAGATGCATCCGCGTCGTCTTATCCATCGACCGATCCTCCCGCGTAACCGTAGGTCCCCCTGAAACCCGGCGCCGCACTCGATGACGAATGATGCCGAGGCGGCGATGGATTCTAAGCCTGCGTGGCGGATGCGGCGGCATTCCGCCACGCAGGTAGACGCTCCGAACGAGGGCATGACGACGACTCCTGCGGGCAAGACGAGCCGCGCTTGCCGGGCAGGGCCGGACTACGTTCCCGTGCGGGTCAGCCGAGAGGCAACTCGCCCGGCCTAGCGCAAGACCTGCGTGGGACAACTGACCGGCGTGGGCCCGCCGCCAATTGGGGTGGGGCATCCACTCGATCGGCGTGGCACCAATCCTCCTGAGAAGCAGCTCACCGGTGTAGGTCCGCCGCCGATCGGAGTGGGGCAGCCGCCGGAGGGTGGGGATGCGCCGCAGCTGACCGGTGTGGGTCCGCCGCCGATCGGAGTAGGACAACCGCCGGAGGGTGGGGATTGCGCCGCAGCTGACCGGGGTGGGTCCGCCGCCGATCGGAGTAGGGCAACCGCCGGAGGGTGGGGATGCGCCGCAGCTGACCGGTGTGGGTCCGCCGCCGATTGGGGTAGGGCAGCCGCCGGAGGGTGGCGATGCTTCGCAACTGACTGGTGTGGGACCACCGCCGATCGGAGTAGGGCACCCGCTTGAGGGTGGGATGCGCCGCAGCTGACCGGTGTGGGACCACCGCCGATCGGAGTAGGACAACCGCCGGAGGGTGGGATGCGCCGCAGCTGACTGGTGTGGGACCGCCGCCGATTGGAGTAGGACAACCGCCGGAGGGTGGCGATTGCCTCGCAACTGACCGGTGTGGGACCACCGCCGACCGGCGTGGGACATCCGCCGGGCTCAGGAGGCAGGTCCACCGGCGTCGGCGTGGACGGAGGCGTGGGTACAGGTAGCCCGATGGGGTTGCCGGAGAGCGTAGCCGCCTCGGCCTTCAGCCACCCAATCACTGTTGGGTCGGCCGGATCTTGTATGAGCAGGTACTCTCCCTCCGAGCTGAGGCCCACCACGTCGACCTCCTGCCCGGGGAGCAGCATGCCCAGGAGATCGTACCCATCCCCCGGTCCGGCGCGGAATTCGGTCGGCACACTCACCTGACCTCTGAGACTGGCCGAGGTGGGTTCCTGAGCCGTCCCGGGCAGCGGCATGTTGCAGCCCGCGAGGATCAGCAGGCTCACTGCGAGCAGGAAGAGCGGGCGGGTTCTAGTCATCTTGACTCCGTTACTCCACAGCCGAGAAGGAAAGTGCCCGAGGAGCGGCGCTATTCGGCTCTCAACGGACCTGCGCCGCGGCCGACCGAATCCTGAGCGGAGGTCCTTATCGACCGCGGCCAAGGTCCGTGGCATTCTCGCGCCTGTGCGTGGGCGACGCCAGCGTCGGATGCCCCAGGCAAAGGGCTCCACCCTCTGGGTAGGACGCCGGTGAGCGACGCGTACCGGTTTCCCCTTCGCCGTCTCAGAGTGATAATCCTGTGAACCGTACGGGGCGGCCGCGGGACGTGAAAGCCGGCGCGCGGCCGCCCGCAGGGCGCGTGCAGCGTGCATTCGGCCCTCCACGTAAGATGACGGCATCCGTCGCCCGAGGTGCACGCCGGAGGAGGAAAAGGATGGACGTTCGCCCCAGGCTGAGCGAGTTGTTGCAGCAAACCCTGGACGAAGAGCGCCGATTCATCGGTCAACTATCGCCTGAAGAGCTCAACCGAGTCGGCCAGGTGGACGCGTGGTCGGCCAAGGACCTGATCGCCCACCTGGCGGGGTGGAAACTGCGCATGGCCGACCGGCTCGTGGCGATCGGGCGCGGCGAGGCGACCGTCTCAGACGGAAGAGGTCGATGTTGAGAACGCCTCGATCTGGGCAGAGCACTCGAGCTGAGACCTGGGACGAGGTCGTGCAGGCCTCGGCGCTGGGCCACCGGCGGATGATCGAAGGGTTGCAGGCGCTTTCCGTGGACGATGTGCACGACGCACAGCGCTTCGAGTCGCAGCAGGGTCAGCCGCTGTGGCGAGGAGTGGCTGGGAATGGCTGCACGCATCCGATCATGCACCTGGCAGAGGCCTACGTGCACCGCGGCCAGGCAGCCTATGCGGCGAGCATGATGGAGAGTCTCTCCGAGGGACTGGCGCTGCTCGACGACTCGCCGCGCTGGCTGGGGGTGGTGCGCTACAACCTGGCCTGCTACTACGCCCTGGCCGGAGAGACGGCCCGGGCAATCGAGGCGTTGCGCGACGCCCTACACCTACACCCGGGCCTCCTCGGGTGGTCCAAGGAAGACACCGACTTGGCCTCCCTGAGGGACGATCCGGACTACAGGGCACTCTACTCCGACTGACTGCACCTGCACACACTCGGAGCCTCTTGGCCGCTGGTCTGTGCAACGGTCCATACTGGCATAGCTGGACATGAACGGCGACACGAACTTCAGCCACGCGCTCAGCCCAGGCAGCCCGGGGGCCTCGAGATCGGCCGGCGAATGTGCGAGGTGACGAAGAAGGCTTATGTCGTCAGGCTGGAGTGGGCCGACGTAAGCAACGAGACCGGCTACAGCGTCTATCGCGACGGCGGGCTGCTGGCGACCTTACCGGCCAACTCGACGACGTACACCGACAATCCTCCGTTCGGTGGGCCGTACACGTACGCCGTCGAAGCCTTCAATAAGGACGCCGCATCGCCCCGGGCGACGGTGGTGGAGGAGGGCTGCAAGTAGGCATGGAGATCGGGGTCCTAGGACCGATTGTCTGCGTCCATTCTCAAACCACCATGTCGCGAGCCGCCTCCTGCCCCGATGGCCCGCGCGAGGCCAGCCGTCGTCAGGTGGAGCCGCAGAGGGACCTTTCCCCCCGGATGGCCAGTCCGGCCAGCCGCGTGTACCGAGGGACGTAGACAGACCTGCGGCACCAAGCCCCAGCCAGCGATTGGATATGTCAACCAAAAGGAGCTTCAATTGATTGGCTGACGGAGCGAAGGCGGTAACCCCGCTGTGACTTGCCGGCTGATTGTGCGGGTGGGCAACCCGAGAGGTGCATGCAAGGCGGGGTAGAACGCGTTCCGGCGTATGATTAGAGGGAAAGACGCGGTCTGGGTGAATGGGACCGGGGGACAGAATGAGCACCGAAGCATCGAAGAAGACAATCCTGGTGGTCGATGACGAAGTCGCCTATTGCGACGCCACCGCGGAACTACTCGAAGTTCTTGGCTACCGGGCGTTGAAGGCAAACAGCGCCCGGCAGGCGAAAGCCGTCTTGGAAGTTGAGACGCCGAATGCCATCCTGCTTGACGTGATGATGCCAGAAATCGATGGGCTGACTCTGCTCGCAGAACTCGCCGCGACCCCCCGCTTCCTCGGCGTCCCGCTGGTCATGGTGAGCGCTAAGGCGATGCCTGCCGACATCGGCACCGCGTGGATGGCGGGCGCCGACGGCTACTTGTGCAAACCCTACACGGCCGACGAGCTTCGTGAGGTCGTCCAACACGTCTTGGCGGTGCCCTCCACTGAACACTACCACTCAGGCGGGACCGATCGTCTGCGGATCATCCTGAAGAGTCCGCCACCCGACAGCAAGAGTTGACAGGCACTTCCCTGGCCTAGATCCCCTTCCCGAGTCGATCCACCCCTGCCCGAGCGATCGCCCCAGGATCCGTCCTATGGTGCTGGCTTCCTACGCCAGGCATGCCCCGGAGACGGGTGCGATGCCATTAGCACAGAGGGCTTGATGCGCCTCCCACCATGGGGGTTGCTGTAAGCCAAGCCCGCACTCAGAAGTTGTGCGCTCCCTGGGCAGGAGGGCATGAGCGAGGGGCAGAGGTGTTCGGGCAGCCTTTCTGCCGGTGGATGGGGATGGCTACCCGGTCGGGGTCGCTGGGGTCACCGAGGGAAATGGACTCGGTGTTACTCGAGCTGGCACAGGGGCCGTTCCGCCCGGAGGTGACGGAGTCCCGTTGGCGGTGGACGGTCCGGGGATGGGTGTGCCGGTGGGTTGAAGGGCAGGCCCCGAAGCTTGCGGCACCGGCGTCTCCGGCATGCCGGCCGCCACCCAGCGCTCGAAGATCTCTACCCATTCGGGCCTCAGCGGCCGCGACGGCGGCATCGGATTGAGGTCCTTGATCTCCGTCACTTCTTCCCGCCGCAGCAGGCGCAGCATGAGGCTGTGCGGGTCGCCCGCCACAAGCACCGGGGTGTTGTCACCGCTGGTCAGGATCTCCTGATAGGTGCCCATCAGGTAGTTGTTGTTCTTCTTCCCCTCCCGGTGGCACGAGGCGCACGTGCGCCGGACGATCGGCTGGATGTGCACCGTATAGGACGGGATCTCCCCCGGCGCCAGAGTCGGCACGGCGCCGGCACCGGCGACGTCCTGCGGGATCTCGACCCGATCATCCCAGGTGTAGCGCATGAAGGTCACCAGCGCCTTGACGTCGCCGGGTGTGAGTTCGCCGCCGTAGGCCTTCCCGAAGGGGGGCATGCCTAGAACGGGCTGTCCATACTCGACGATCGACGCCAGCGTGTCGTCCTCGCGGGTGTACATGTAATCGCTGACGTTGAGCGGCTTCATCAGGAAGCCCTCTAGCCCTTCGACTCCCTTGATCTCGCCGCCCTGTCCCTCGTCGCCGTGGCATTCGACGCAGTACAGGCTGTACACGTCCTGCCCGGCCAGGATGCGATCGGTGACCGACGTGAACACGCCGGCCTCCTCCTGGGGCGGAGTGGTGACGGCGGCCACGATCGTCAGGCCGACAACGCCGGCCATTGCCACGCCCATGATCCCCAGCGCGATCCGGCGTTTGCGCCAATAGCGAAACGGCGACCGGTCGTAGAACGGAAGCAGCAGCAGCGCCAGCACGGCCAGGCCGGGGACGAGCGTCGTCCCGATCCACTCCACCTTGCCTGGGAAGTACTTGAGCATCTGGAACAAGAACAGGAAGTACCACTCCGGGCGCGGGATGTAAGCGGCGTCATTGGGATCGGCGGGCGGCTCGGGCTTCACCCCCAGGAAGGTCGCCAGCAGGAGCAGGAGCACAAAGATGCCGAAGGAGGCGATCATGTCCTTGTAGATGATGTCGGGGAAGAACTTCACGCCGTGGGCCTTGGCGTGTTCGTGGCGGGCGTCGACCTGCTGTCGCTGCTGCTCGTCCATGCCTCGCCTACTCGTCCGCCGCCGGAATGTGGGAGATCCCCAGACGGATCACCAGGTAGACATGCACGCCCACCAGGCCGAGCAGCGCCGCCGGCAGCATCCAGATATGTGCGCTGAAGAAGCGCGTCAGCGTCAGCGTGCTCAGATCCGTCCCGCCGCGCAGCGCCTGCTCGATGATCGGGCCGACGAACGGGACGGTGCCGGCGATCGACGTGCCGACGGTCGTCGCCCAGTAGGCTCGCTGGTTCCAGGGCAGCAGATAACCGGTGAATCCCATGCCGAGCGTCACCAGGAGCAGCAGCACACCGGTGACCCAGGTGACCTCGCGCGGGTACTTATAGGAAGCGTAGACGAACGTGCGCAGCATGTGCAGCACAACGGTGATCACCATCAGCGTGGCGCCCCAATGGTGCAGGCCCCGGATCAGCCAGCCGAAGGCCACGTCGTTCATGATGTAGTTGATGCTGTCGTACGCCTGGTCGGGGTGGGGGACGTAGTACACCGTCAGGAATACGCCGGTGACGACTTGCAGCACGACCAGAAAGAGCGTGGCGCTGCCCAGCGTGAAGGCCCAATTGACCTTGGGGACCTTGCGGTCGAGCACCGTGCGGTAGATACCGGTCAGGCCGAGGCGATCGTCGAGCCAGCGGAAAACACGGGCCGCCATCTCACGCCTCCACGATGTGCACGAGCAGCGTGCCGTCTTCGATCTTGAAGTCGAAGCGGTCCATCGCGCGGGGCTGTGGGCCGGAAATGATCGAGCCGTCGCGGGCAAAGCGCCCGTCGTGGCAGGGACACTGGAACTGATCCTGCTCGGATTTCCAGGACACACGGCAGCTCAGGTGAGTGCACACGTTGGACAGGGCTTCCATCCGGCCGTCCGGGTAGCGCAGGACGTACACCCCGTAGCTCGTGGCGCTCCGCTCCCAGCCCACCTGCCGCGTGCGGGAGAAGGTATACAGCGTCGGCTCACCTTCCGGGATCTTGTCGATCGGCCCGAGCGGCACCCAGGCTTCAGTCTCGACCTTCTTCAGCGACGGGGCGAGCCAGTAGCCGATGGCCGGAAGCCCGACGACGGCGCCGATGATGGCGCCCAGCACGCCGACTACCCCGGTGACAAACGTGCGCCGGCCCAGGCCGGCGGCCGAATCGGACTCCGCCATCTCGATCCTCGGCGAGCGTCCCGGGATACACCCCGGCGGTGACGCGGTTCGCCGCCGGAATTCTACCAAATCCCATCCCCTTGGCCCGACCGCGCCGCGACGGTCGACCTCGGTATAATCCACGGTGGATTTCACCTGCGGGAGGGGTCATGGCAGCCAGCCGTGGCGTGAGCATCATCCAAAGCCTGCGCTACCGCGGGCGGCAGGGAATGGTCAGCTGGACACTGCACCGCGTGACCGGGCTGGGCATCGTGCTCTTCGTCGGGATGCACGTGGTCGCCGCCTTCTTCCTGCAGCAGTTCGGCGATCCCGTGGCGACGGCGATCACCGCCTTCTACGAATCCTGGCCCACCCAGCTCTTCGTCTACTTCTGTGTGCTGTACCATGCGATCAACGGGGGGCGCGTAGCGGTGATGGACCTGTTCCCGCGCCTGCTGCGATACCAGCACGAACTGGTCTGGCTGCAGTGGGCGATCTTCACCCCGGCCTACCTGGTGCCTGCGTTCTACCTGATCCGCAGCGCCTGGATCCCGGCTTAAGGCTGGAGAAGGACGATGTCCACCCCGCAACGCGTTCGTCCCTCCGGTTCCTGGGAACACCTACTGTGGATCTTCACCCGCCTTTCGGGGCTGGCGCTGTTGCTGTTTGGCGCCTTCAGCCTGGGGATGGGGTTTGTTCTGGGCGGCCGCACGCAGCTCGATCTGCCGGGCTTCATGCGCTGGATGTTCTTCCCCAACCCGAACCACGTCGTCAACAGTAATATCCCGGACGTGACCGTCGGCTGGTCGAACGCCTTCTGGCAGATCTACAGCGTGCTGGTGGTGGCGCTGGCCTCGGCCCACGGACTGAACGGGGTGCGCATGATGCTGGAAGACTACCTGCGTCGCCCCCTGGCCGTCGTCGTGCTGCGGATGCTGATCGCCGGGGCATGGATCGGAGCGGTGATCGTGGCGGTGTATGTGATCCTGGCGTCCTGAGGGCGCCGAGAGCGGGGCCCAGGTCGCGGAGAGGGGTGGTGCATGCTGCATGAGTACGACGTGGTCATCGTCGGAGCCGGCGGGGCGGGATTGATGGCCGCCCTGCACGCCTCGCGCGGGGCGCGCACCGCCGTGTTGAGCAAGCTCTACCCGGTGCGCTCGCACACCGGGGCGGCGCAAGGCGGCGTGTGCGCTGCGCTGGGGAGCGAAGAGGAAGACAGCCCGGACTGGCACGCCTTCGACACGGTCAAGGGCAGCGACTACCTGGGCGATCAGGACGCCATCGAGTTCATGTGCCATGAGGCCGTGGCGGCGGTGTACGAGCTCGAACACATGGGGTTGCCCTTCAACCGCACGCCGAGCGGCAAGATCGCCCAGCGCCCGTTCGGCGGCCACACCAACAACCTGACCGGCAGGCCGGTTCGTCGGGCGTGCTACGCCGCGGACCGCACCGGGCACATGATCCTGCAAACGCTTTACCAGCAGTGCATCCGCAACCAGGTCACCTTCTTCGACGAATTCCAGGTGCTCGACCTGTTGATGCAGAACGGCGCCGCCTGCGGCGTCGTGGCCGTGCAGCTTGCCAGCGGAGAGGTGCACACCTTCCACGCCAAGGCGGTGATCTTCGCCACCGGCGGCTATGGACGGGTGTGGGAGATCACCTCCAACGCCTATTCGTACACCGGAGACGGGATGGTCGTCGCCCTGCGGGCAGGCATCCCGCTGGAGGACATGGAGTTCTTCCAGTTCCACCCCACCGGCATCTACAAGATGGGCATCCTGATCACCGAGGGGGTGCGCGGCGAGGGCGGGATCCTGGTCAACGACGGCGGTGAGCGGTTCATGGAGCGCTACGCACCGCACGCCAAGGACCTGGCCTCCCGCGACGTGATCAGCCGTTCGATGTATCTGGAGATGCGCGACGGCCGCGGCATCGGCGGCAAACGCTTCCTGTATCTCGACGTGCGGCCGGAGACGGTCAACCACTACTCCGCCCTGGACGGTCGCACCCGCCCGGATGGGACGCCGTACCGCGTCACCGCTCCCGAGCTGCTGGCCAAGCTCCCGGATATCATCGGTTTCTGCCGGACCTACCTGGGCGTTGATCCGATGACCCAGCCGATGCCGGTGCAACCCACGGCGCACTACGCCATGGGCGGGATCCCGACCGATAAGCTCGGCCGGGTCGTGGCCGACGCTGACGGCGGGCGCGTGCCCGGCCTTTTCGCCGCCGGTGAGTGCGCCTGCGTTTCAGTCCACGGCGCCAACCGACTGGGGACCAACTCGCTGCTCGACCTAATCGTGTTCGGCAAGATGGCCGGGCAGCAGGCGGCCGAATTCGCCAAGCACGAGACGGTCCTGCCATTGCCCAAAGACCCGCAGGCGGCGACCGAGCAGCGCCTGACGATGCTGCGCCAGGCGGACGGAGCCGAACGCGCTGCCGACTTGCGGCGCGAGATGCAGGAGACGATGTTCGAGCACGTGGGAGTCTTCCGCACCGCCGAGGGGATGCAGGCGGCGCTGGCCAAACTCGCCGAGCTCCAACAGCGCTACCGGCACGTCCGCGCCGGCGACACGGGACAGGTCTTCAACACCGACGTGCTGGAGGCATGGGAATTGGGTTGCCTGTTGGAGTGCGCCGAGGTGACCGCCAGCGCCGCCCTGGCTCGCACCGAAAGCCGCGGCGCCCATGCGCGGGAGGATTTCCCGCGGCGCGATGACACCAACTGGCTCCGGCACTCGCTGGCGCGCCAGACGCCGGATGGCGTGGCGCTCGACTACAAGCCGGTGGTGATCACGAAATACCAGCCGAAGGAACGCACCTATTGATTTGCGTCCACCTGTAGGGGCGATGCATTCGGCCGTACCGAATGCTTCGCCCCTACCAGCGGGTGGACAGGAGACGGTATGCAGGTCACGCTGCGCATCCGGCGCTTCAATCCCGAGCAGGACAAGCGGCCCCACATGGAGAGTTATGTGGTGGAGGCCGAGCCGACCGACCAGGTGCTCGACCTGCTGAACCGCGTTAAGGACTACCAGGACGGATCGCTGACCTACCGCCGCTCCTGCGGCCACGGCGTATGCGGGTCGGATGCGATGCGCATCAATGGCCGCAACCGGCTGGCGTGCAAAGAGCTGGTCAAGAATCTGGGCGACCATATCACCGTCGAGCCGCTGATGGGCATGTCAGTGGTCAAGGACCTGGTCGTCGACCTGAAGCCGTTCTTCGATCACTACAAGACGGTGATGCCCTACCTGGTCAACGATGAGCCGCCGCCGGCGCGCGAGCGGCTGCAGTCGCCGGCCCAGCGCCTGCGCTATGACGACACGACCAAGTGCATCCTGTGCGCCGCCTGCACCACCGCCTGTCCTTCGTTCTGGGCCAACGGCGAGTACGTCGGGCCGGCCGCTATCGTGCAGGCCCACCGCTTCACCTTCGACAGCCGCGACCAGGCCGGGGCGCAGCGCCTGCAGATCCTCAACGACCGCATGGGCGTCTGGCGCTGCCATGACATCTTCAACTGCACCGAGGACTGCCCGCGCGAGATCGAGATCACCAAGGCTATCGGCGAGATCAAGCTGGCCATCGCCACCGGGAGGATCGAATAGTCCAGACCGGGGGGACCATGGATCTGACGACCGTCTTCAGCCGGGGGCCGCGCATCCTGGTCGTCGACGATGACTGGTTGAACCGCGACTTGCTGCGGGCCTACCTGACATCGTCCGGCGCGGAGGTTGTGACGGCGGCCGACGGACAGGCGGCCATCGAGCTGGCGCTGGGGCTCGGCGGGCCGCTCGACCTGGCGCTGGTCGACATTCAGATGCCGCGCATGGACGGGCTCGAGCTGTGCCGCCAGCTCAAGGCCGCGCCGCAGACGCGCTTCGTCCCGGTGGTCATCGTCACCGCGCTTGACAGCGAGGACGAGAAGCTCAAGGCGATCGAGGCCGGGGCCGACGACTTCGTCACCAAGCCGTACAACTCCACCGTCCTGCTCACCCGAGTCCGCTCGCTGCTGCGCCTGAAGAAACTGCACGACGATCTCGAGTCGCGCAATCACCTGCTGCGCCAGGTGCTCGACGGCTATGTTTCGGAGGATGTGGTCGCTGTCCTGCTCACCGACCCGGAGCGCTATCTCAAGCTGGGGGGCGAGGCGCGCCTGGTGACGGTGCTGTTCGCCGACATTCGCGGCTTCACGCGCTTCACCGAAGAGCACACGGCGCCGCTGGTGGTCGAGACGCTCAACCGCATCTTCCGCGTGCTGAGCCACGTGGTCTTTGCTCACCGCGGCACGTTCGACAAGTACCTGGGCGACGGGCTGATGGCGTTCTACGGTGCACCGATCGCCGGCGACGACGACGCCCGGCGGGCGGTCGACACGGCGATCGAGATGCAGCGCCGCTTCCACGATCTGACGGTCGAAGCCGGGGTGGCGATGCACGGCCTTGGACTGGGGATCGGGATGCACACCGGCGAGGCGATCGTCGGCAACATTGGCTCAGACCGGGTCATGGACTACACCGTCGTCGGCGACACGGTCAACGTCGCCAAACGGCTGCAGGAAGCCGCCCCGGCCGGGCAAACGCTGGTCAGCGAGGCCACCTACCGGATGGTGCCGGGGCTGACCGCGCGGCGGCTGGATGCGCTGTCCCTGCCCGGACGTCAGGAGCCGATGGTGGCGTACGTGATCGAGGCCGGCGCATCCGGCGCGTGAAACCGGGAGCGCGGCGCGTGTGCGTGCGCTGACCGGCCTGCGATTTCAACGACGCGCCTGATTGCCGAATCTCCCGAAGCGGTTATCCTCACGCCAACGGATGGGCAGCCCGCGCCGGGCGCCAGCAGTCCAAATCTGGGAACAGGCGGGCGCCCGCAGAATTCCAAATCCGTCGAGGGCCAATGTCGAACGCCAGGCGGTCGGCTCAGGAGACGATCGGCAGTAGCCTCTCGGCCTGGGGACGCGCCAATGCTGCGCCGCTGCTCGTCTTCTTTGCCAGCCGAACCTGGCTGCTGTTGATCGTTGCTGCCAGTATCCTGCTGGTTCCCACCGCCCAGAATCCACTCGAGGCCCCGCAGCCGCCCACACCCTCGCCGTCTTTGCGCGCTCTGCTGGTGGATCCATGGACTGGCTGGGACGGCGCGTGGTACCGGCGCATCGCCATCGACGGCTACACCAACCTTGCCCTGGATGAGACCGGGCAACGCGACACGGCCTTCTTCCCGCTTTACCCGATCGCGATCCGCTCGGTGGCCGCGGTTGTCCGCGACGTCGACCTGGCAGGGCTCCTGGTCTCCAACGCCGCTCTTCTTGCGGCGCTGATCCTCCTGTATCGACTGGTGCGGCTGCACTCGGAGCCGGCAATCGCCAGGGGCGCCGTCCTGCTGCTGGCGTTCTTCCCCTTCTCCTATTTCCTGGGGGCGATGTACTCCGAGTCGCTCTTTCTCCTGGCGATCGTGTGTGCCTTCACCTTCGGCGAGCAGGAACGCTGGTGGGCGGCAGGGCTGGCCGGGGCGCTCGCCGGGCTGACACGGGTCACCGGCGTTCTGATCGTGCCGGGGCTGCTGCTGTTGTACCTGGAGCGCCGGCGGTTCGACCTGCGCCAGTGTCGTTGGAACGGGCTGTGGATCCTGACGGCGCTGCTCGGTCCCGCGTTGCACGCTGTGTTTCTCCAGGCACGTTTCGGCGATGCATTCCTGTTTGTCAGGAGCCAGTACGTCCCCGGCTGGGGAGCAGGCGTCGGGCTGACCATGGCGCTCGAGACCGCGCGCAGCGCGCTCACGGGTTCCCTAGGCGGGGACAGCATCCTGCCGCTGATGCACGCCCTGCACTTGCTCATCTGGTGCGTCGGGCTGGCCATCTCCTTCCTGGCCTGGGGAAGACCGCGCATCGCCTATGGGGCCTGGGCAACGATGATGGTCCTGGCGTCATTCTCGCTGTGGCGAAGCGCCGGGCGCTACGCTGTGACCGTCTTCCCTTTGTTTGTGGTCGCGGCAATGCTGGTTGGCAAGCGCCGCATTTTCCCCTGGCTCCTCCTCGGAAGCGGGCTGGCGCTGGTTGTGTTGGCGGTGCTGTTCGCCCACTCGATCTGGACGGGCTGATCGTAGGCCGATTCCGGGAGCTCGCACGCGGTTCCGGATACAATTGATGAACGCGGTCCTCGGCAGGGCTCGGCCGAGGCAACTCCCCTTTTGGCGATCAGGACCCGACGATGGCCTCTGACCTTGCGGGATGCGATGGCTCTGGTGGAGCCTCTCGAGAAGGCCAGAATTGTGGCCGGCGAGCGTGGGCTCGACCGTATCATCCAATCTCGTGAACGTCATGGAAGTCCCCGACATTCTGCAGTGGGTGCGTCCGGGTGAGCTGCTGGTCACCACGATGTCCCCCTTGCGCGATGACGCCGCGGAGATCGATGCCCTGATCCCGCGCCTGGCCGAACGCGGCCCGGCGGGCCTGGCCGTGACCCCTTCCGGATACATGCCCGGGCTCCCGGACAGCATGATCGACGCCGCCAACGCGCTGGGGTTCCCGCTGATCGATCTGCCGGAAAAGGTGTCGTTCATCGGACGTCATGGGCTCGGTGGACTGGTTTGTGATGGGTGTGATCGGCAGGCCCAAGTAGAACTACGGAGACCAGAGTTCGGGTCATCGGCGGGACGGAAACGCAGGCCGATGACCCGGGCGCGGAATCGATGCATCGCAGCATGAATGTGCCTCCCTTCGCTGCCGACCTCATCGGGCTGATGGCGCGCCAGATCCTGTCACCTGATTCGAGTGGGACGATCCTGGCGGGCGGCTTGCGCGCCGTCTACCTGCGCAGCGCGGCTGGCGAATTGTTCTGGCTGGCACCCGGGGATGTTCCCATGCACCGGCGGGGCATTCGCGTGCCGGCCTCTCTACCGAGGCCGCCACGAGACTCGGCCTATCGGGTGGCCGATGGCGCGCTCCAGTTGGGCTCGGCCGTATCGATCGAGCTTGACCAGGCCCGAGTCTGGCAGCCACCGCGCTTCGCCCGGTCGGCTGAGCGTTCCGAGACGGAGATCTGCAGCCCGGACCAACTTCAGATGCTGCCCTCGCCGAAGGGTTTCGGTGCCTTCCTGCCTCCTCTCTTGGAGTACGCAGCTGGAACGCCTTTCCCGGCACAGGCGCCCCGAGGCGATCGAACGATTGAATCCGCCTACCCCGCGATGTGCGGCGTTGCCACCGCATGCCGCCAGCAGGACCTGGCAGCCTTGCTGATGCATGCCGAAGGTCTGGTGGGGATGGGCGAAGGTCTGACGCCCTCCGGCGACGACTACCTCGGAGGCGTCCTGTTCGGATTGGCGATGTTGCGAGAGGCCGGCGCCCGCCTGGAGTGGTGCTCGCCGGGCTCGGTGGCTCCCTTCATCACGGCCTCCGGGGCTCGCACCAATCTGATCAGCGCCGCTCTGCTTGGCGATCATGCAGTCGGCCATGCGTCCGAGACCTTGCATCGATTCGCCTTCGCCTTCCTGATGGATCGGTCGCCTGACGCCATCCACCGGGCGGCGTGCGATCTGATCCAGATGGGCCACTCGACGGGCTGGGACTTGCTGACCGGGGCATGGACGGCGATGGCGCTCGTCCCCTCCGGCGCGGGGACTGCCCGCAACCCGGCCTGTGCGTGGGCATTTGCCGCAACGACTTGAGGGAAGTGGGGATCATGGACCTCAAGCAGCAAATCGCGGAAGCCAACGAGGAGGTTGCTCGCCGGCTGACCACCGGTTCGCTGGTCCTGGTTGATCTTAGCCGGCGGGCGAGGTCATTTTGTGGGACGGACGCAGATCCTCAGAACCTCTCGCAACAGTCGGAAACCCTGATCGAAGCCGGTGTGCACGTCTTCTGGGGCAACGCCAGGGCGACGGACTTCTGCCGAGAACGTCTGGCGATCGAGTAGGAGGCGGGCATGCCCGACCCGATCGACGAGCTGCTACGCGGGCCTCTGGTCATCATCAACGTTGGACTCCGATGATTCACCGAAAGCCTCGAAGCACAGGAGGTCGACGTCGTCCAGGTGGATTGGCTCCCGCCGGCCGGGGGGACCGCGAGAGGATCGAACGGCTCGACAAGCTCCTTTAGGCGGAGGTCGCCCAGGCGTCGGGCGTATAATGCTGCCTGACGCCCCAGTAGCTCAAAAGGACAGAGCAGGGCACTCCTAAGGCCAAGGTTGGGGGTTCAATTCCCTCCTGGGGCACTCGACCACATTCCCGTATTGAGCCCGTAGGCAAGACCATCTCGCCGCCTGCTGCAGGTTGATGGACAAGAGTTCCGCCTTGCGAACCCCTCTGCGCGCGCTGGCTCAAACGGCCGGGCGCCTCGCGGCGGGGCTTCTTTCCCCGCCGTGGCTTGAAATCGCCACCTTCCTCCTCGTAGGCAGCATGTACGTGTACAACGTGTGGCGCTTCACCTACCCTGCGGGCTACGCTGGCTTGTACACGCTCATGGCGGACATCCTGGCTCACAAGCCCTTTCCGCTGCCGATGCAAGTCCCCTACTACGGGCCCGGGGGTATCCCCTTCGCCTATCCGCCTGTGGCGGCTTATCTAAGTGCATTCTTCATTGGCCCGCTCCAGATTCCCGTGTTTACCTACCTACGTTGGGAACCTGCGGTCGTATGCATCATGGTCATGGTGGGCGTATACCTCCTTGGGCGGCAGCTTACTGGAGATCGGCTCAAGGCTCTGGTCGGGACGGCGGTCGTCTTCTCCGGCGAGATCATGTACTCCTACCACGGCACGGCATCGGGATCTGTGCGAAGCATCGCCCTGTTGTGGACCGTGCTGGCAGCGTACTTTGCTCTCCTGGCGTTCAGCCGCGTCCGCCGGTGGCTCGTGTACGCCCTGCTCGCAGGGTTGTTCCTGGCACTGACGCTCATGACGCACCTGTCCTACGCCGCCTTCCTCGCGCCAGGGATTGTGCTGATGGCCTTCCTGGCACCGGGCGGCGGGCCGCTGCTTGATCGAGCCAAAACCCTGATCGTGATAACGGTGGTGGGCGCATTCCTGGCTGCCCCATGGTGGGGGACGATGATCGCTCGGTATGGGCCGGCGGTGTTTCTAAATGCGGGCACCACGCATGGGACGCTTGGCCTCCTGGAACAGTCGGGCCTGAACCCTATCGCGGTGATTCGATCGGTTCTCCGCTGGTACGTGAATCTCGGCGGTGCCTGGTGGCCGGCCCACCTGGCGGGGTTGACGATTGCAGGCTTCGCCTACAGCCTGGCGCGGGGGCGGTGGTTGTTGCCGGTCTGGATGGTGGTCACAGTAGCGACTCTGGGTCAGACGGACCGTTTCGAGATTCTGCTTGGTGGATTACTGGCAGGGGAGGTCCTGGTCGATGTTGCCCACTTCGCCGGAGGTAGCGCCCGCGGGCGAACACCCGTCGGCCAGGAGACGCTGGGGAGTCTGGTGTTCCTGGGCCTGACCCTCGTGCCGGTGATGTTCCTTGGATTTCGGGGGATTCAGTGGACGGAGGTGGCGCTTTCTGACGACCTAGTCCGGATGGGGGCCTGGGTGAAGGCGAGTTCGCCCGAGGGGAGTCAGTACCTCTACCTGGGAAGCGACCATGACGTCGCCGAGTGGCTCCCCTACCTCGTCCGGCGAACCCCGGGAATCGCACCCTGGGGCGCTGAGTGGACCGGCAACTACGACAATCAGAACATGCTGTGGGGTGAGTTGTCAGGTTGCATCGCCGCTCGAGAGGCGGGGTGCCTGGACGAGATCCTGGCCTCCCTGGAAAGGGAGATCACGTGGTTGATCATCCCCGGCGATCCATCGGGCCTGGTGCCCGCGATCTCCAACGACGAGCGCTGGCTCCAGGTCTTTCACAACGCAGGATACAGCGTGTATTCGAGAGAGGAGTGATGTCCTGTCGGGGCGCAGGCTCGTCGCGTGAGGGGTGCCGGAGGTGAAATGACAAGCTGCCTGGTGAAGAACTTCCGTCGGGATGTGTGGGGAGGGATGGCCTGGATCTCCCTCCTCGGATTCGCGGTCGCGAACACCCTGTTCCGGGTCATCAATCTCGGCTACTCGAACTTCCAGGGCGATGAGATCTCGGCGCAGGAGTACCTCTTCGGCGACGGAGGCATTCTCCAATTCCTCCTGACGAGATCGAAGGGGCCTCTGCAGTACCTCGTGTCCTACGCCATGAACCTTATTGTGCACGGGAAGGTGGATCACCCCGAAGGCGCACTCCGCGTGCCGTTTGCATTGGCCGGGATCCTGTCGGTTGGGGCCATCTATCTTCTAGGCGCCCGATACTGGTCGCGGCGTTCGGGGCTGATAGCGGCATTCTTGCTCGCGGCCTCGGGGCTGTTCCTCGCCTTCTCCAGAATCGTGCAGTATCAATCCTTCGTCGTGCTACTCTCAATCCTCACCTACTTCGAGTTCCTGGGGTACCTGGAAGGGGGCCATGCGCGGCGGCTGGTGGTGGCGGGGGTCCTCTCGGGGCTAGCCCTTCTGTTCCACTATGACGGTCTTGGCTTCTCTCTGCCCATCCTTCTCTATCTGTGTGCCCAGTGCATGCGACCGATGAGGGGCTGGAGGGAACTTGCCGCCTACCTGGTGCCGCTGGCCCTGGTGAGTGGCGTATTCCTTGTCCCCTACGTCATAGGGACCGGCTTCTCCTCGACGATGTCCTACCTGCTCGGCGAGAGGATCATTTCGGGGTCTTCCTCGGATGCCGTGTCCTACAGCCTGCAACTGCTTGCCGTCTATCACTCCCGAGAGTACCTGGGCCTGCTGTTGTTGGGCCTCGTGGTGCTCGCCGTGACGCGGCTGAGATCTGGCGGCCACGTTGTGGCACTCCTGGTTGCGACCCTCGCTGCCCTGATCGTGGCTCGGGTCATCGGGGCAGGGCGTGTGGGAATCCTGGTGTATGCAAGCGTCCTCGTGGCCGTGGTGCTGATCGTGGGGATGCTCGTTCGATGTGTGCTCACGGCTGAGAGGAGACAGGCCGATGTGGCATTGACTTTGTGGTTCCTGGTCGCCTTCACTACGTACGGCCTGTGGTTTGCGAAGCCTCTCACCCACATCTACGCGTTCCTCGCCCCCCTGTTCCTCTCCTTGGGCATGGTGCTTGAACCTGCCCTTCGCCGGTTCCCTCGAATTGGTCTGGTGGTTGCGCTGATTGCTGGGATCTCGGCCACGTCGTTCAACCACCAAGCGTTCATCGACGTGACCCCTGAGTATCCCTGGAACAGCAAGGCGTACATCTTTGGCTCGATGTCGGATGCCATCAGTAGCGGCGAGGATGTCCAGGGAGTATTCGGCTTTCCCTACAACCGGGGCTGGTGGGAGATTCGATCGACAGTCGAAGAGCTGGGCCTCTCGACCTACACCTCAAATGAAAAGCTCCGCCTGACGCGCTACTACATGAGAGGGCTTGTGTGGGACGAGGACAGCTACGATGTCTACATCTGGATCGACAAGCCGCAGAGCCTGAAGCAGGACGCGAGGCCGGACGGGACCCAGCTCGCGGAGGGTCCGGGCTACATACTACTCGCCCCCTAGCAACGCGGACGGCGCGCCTTGGCCTGCTTCCGTCGCGTCACCTTCGGCGGATCGGTCGTAGCTCCGCTTGCCGAGGAAGAACGCGGTGTACACGACTGCCGCAACGGCGATGAACCTGAGCCGCCCGAGCAGGGTCAAGAGGCTCAAGAGCCTGTTGATCGCCAGCCAGATGGTATTGTCGACAAGTGCAGGTTCCCCAGGAACGGAGCCCGACGTCGGGAGGAATGGGCGGTACGAGCCCACCAGGGCCAGAGTGATCGACACACCGCTTACAGCCCAGAAGACCGCAGCGAACCAACGCCTGCCCCGGAGGTCTTGGGGCACGAAGCCAATCGGCAAGCACAGGCTGAGCATGATCGTCGCGAACCACCGGACCCCGAAGGAATCGCCCCCGTAGTTGTTGGTCCGCAAGATCGCCAGGCCGACGAACAGCCCGCTAGCCGCAAGGAGCAAGAGCGCCTCCCGGTACGGCCTTTCCGATCGCGCAGCTCGGCAGACCTCGGCAGTCCCCGGGACGGCGAACACGAGCAATGGCGTGCGGGACAGCAGTCCACGATTGCCGAGCAACACGTGAAATGCATACACCAACGCGTCGCCGACATTCTCATGCGAGGTCAGCCCAGGGAGATTCCCGATTGAGAAGGGCGAGTCGGGCGACGATCGCAGGGGAGCGTTCAGCGTGGACGGGAGCAAGCAGCCGGAGAGGACGAGGTTGGTCCCAAGGTAGAAGATGATCAACGGAGCGCAGGAGGCAGCATAGCGAAGGGCATCCTTCAGCGATCTCCTCAGGAAGACCAAGAAGGCAAACGGCAGGAACAACAGGCATGTTGTCTCGATGCTTCCTGCCAGAGCGAGCAGCAGGCCCGCGTGGATGGCGTGGCGCGGCCTGGGATGGACAGTGTGCTTGAACGCATGGTAGAACCCCATAAACAGCAGTGAACCGCCGATCACATGGCTGTTGAAGACCGTCGAGAAGGCCAGCACCAGTGTGCCGGCCCCCGCGGCGAAGGTCGTGACGGTCGCCCAGGCGGCATCGACCCGGAACACCTCCGCCAGCGTCTTCCAGAAGAAGGCCAGCCCCAGGGCAGAGAGCGTCCCAACTGTCGCAAGAGTGATCAGGAAGTACGGCCATGAGGGATCGCGGGCGAACGAGATCCCGACCCAGGACAGCGGAGCATAGACGGCGGCGTCGATCAGAGCCAGGGCCGGTGGCTTGCTGGAGTAGACATGCCCGTCATACGTGTAGCTGTCCGACGTCAGGTTGGCAAACGACGATTCCTCGATGGCAAAGGAACCGCGCTCGACCAGCGACTGGATGGTTGCCATCCTGGAGGCATCATTCCAGGACGAGACGGAACGCTTGGTGGAGATGGCGAACAGAAGTAGGAAGAGGATGAAGACCTTCGCCGGGGTGGAGAGCGTCTTCGGTGAGGTCCTCTCTAGCCCCGGCGTCGGGCCGCGCGTTGCAGCGGATTGCTGGTGCCCGATGGTCGACGGACATCTGAGGCCGCGGACGAGGTTGTGTGGGAAACGCCCTCCCACGGGAGAAGACCGGCGGCGTGGGGTCGACTTGGCCGAGACCGAGTTCGCCACCTTGTGCCCAGACGCCCCGTGGTCAGGCCTTGGATGGGCAACGGCGAGGTGGTACTCCGAGGAAGACCATGCGCCGGCCCCGCAAGCGAGCATCGGCAAGTGCCGACGCGAGCCTCTTCACGTGCATCATCTCCTACCCTCATCCGGGCAAACCCGGCGTGTTTGTCGTGCAACGACTGGAAGAAGGCGCTCACAGTGCCCCCGAGCACCGAATCAGTGCAGCACCAGCGTACGGCACCGGCGTGACACAATGTGGCGCAGACCGTGTGAAGAATGAGAGAGCCAATACCCGAGATGGCCCGATGATGGGCTAGGTTTCGGCAGGCGCTAACGGATGTACATGGGCTGTGCGCATTCGCCCGCCTATCCCTGTGAGCACGAGCCCGGGACCCGGCGCATTCGCCAGACGGCGCAAGGAGGCAGAGACCGCCACGATTGCGGTGTCTCCCCCGCGAGTCCAAGGCATCGGGGGCGGGCTACGGGCGGGAAGGTGTGCAACGGACGGAGGCTGAGGAATCGGTGAGCACCCCTCGTACCTGGGTTCCGTTTGCAGCCTGGTCTTTTCGACTGTGCAGCGCGTGTCGAGGAAGCGGACCTGCGACGCAGCAGGTCGGTCCCCCTCCAGGCCGGATTCGGATCACCGGTCACCTGGTTGGGTTTCGGTGTTCAGCTTCACGATCGTCAACGGAACCCCGTCGCGCTGGACCACCCATACCACCGGGGCATCTGGGAAGGAGTCCGGGGCGACGGTGGCCAAGTTGCAGGCGAGGATGTACGTCGGCTGGAAGCTGCTGTCGGCTTGCATCATCGATCCGTCGCGCACGACAAGGTCCTCTCGGGCGAATGGGATCGCATTGTCCTCAGGGCCGACCAGGTCGTCCTCGATGGATGAACCGACTACAGCGATCTCCGCAGAGGGAAGCGCGTGCTCATTCACGAACTCCATCGCCTCGCGCAGCGATGTACACCAGTAGTCAGGCACGTAGCGGCCATACGCCCCTCGGACGCCACCGACAAGCTCGTTGAAGTACCCGTACTCATACGGATGCAGCCTGACCATGGCGACCATCCCCGGCAGAACGATCCCCACGGCGAGCACCGCTTGCGCCAGGCGTGGCCGGACAAGCTGGCGGACTTTCTCCATCGGCAGCGCCGCCAGTACGAAGGCGGCGGGCAGGATGAACAGGAGGTGGCGGAAGTAGTTGTAGAGGGGAATCCGCAAGATCACGACCGCGAGAACAGGCACGAAGAACCACGCCAAGAGCAGAGGTATCACTCGCCCTGCCGGGCCCCGACTGCGCATCACGCAAAGGGCAACCCCGAATCCAGCCAAGATCAGGAGCACGGCCGGCAGCGTGAGCTGGATGGCCAGCAGTTCAGGCAGGTAGCGCCGCGGTAGTGCCGTCGAAACGTAGGTGACACCCTCGAAAAGGACTTGGTGCACTCCCAGGTTCTTCACGGGCCATTCGAGGCTTGTCTTTACCACGTCGATCGCTGAGCCCCACAGCTGAGGCCACAGTGCGTACGCAACGCATCCCGCTACCACCGAATGCACGACGAGCAGAGGGACACCCCGCAGGCGCATGCGCGCGATGGCATACAAGGCCACCAGCAACCCCGCGAACAGCGCCGAGGATCGCACGGCGATCGCCATACCCAGGACGATCGCCGCCGGCAGGATCGACAGCACCGTGCTCAACCTGCATCCTTGGCGCACCTCTCGCACTACCGTTGCCCAGGCTCCACGGCGGATGGCCGGAAACAGCCAAGTGAGCGTGACGACGGTCATCACTAGCATTGCCACGATCCAGATCCCGACCAGGGCGACCGTGGTCAGCTCTTGGGCCCGCCTCACGTACGCCTCGACCGGCACCTCGTTCATGTGTGTGGCCAAGCGAACGAACAGCTGGTGGATCGGCTCCCAGGTCTCTCCCTGATAGGCAGCCCGCACGACCGTCTCCACAATCGTCAGGACAGGTCCCCTCATCACCAGAGCGAGGATGAGAAGCAGTCCGGCGACGGCTCCGGTCAGGCGGCGCTTGCGGAGAGGCATCTGGTGCCAGCTCCTCCGGACTTCCTGCCAAGACGGGGTCAGGGCGTGCCGAACGGGCTGGGGCACATCGGCGATACGCGCCGCCTTGTCCGTCAGCGCAAGGCCAACTGCGACCGTCGCGGCGAACAAGGCCATGAAGGGGATGTCCTTCTGGTTGATGAACGCATGCCCGTACAGCAAGGGCTGCGTCTCGAACAGCACCGCCGCCAGCAACGCCGTGCCAGGCCTCACGAAACGCAGCGACAGGACATACACGGATATCACCGCCACCTGAAACATGACGAAGTTCATGATGTGCCGGCCATCGGCGAAGGCCCAGCCCGGCACCACCCGGCCCAGGAACTCGCCTACCACCACCCACACCATCAGATAGAAGGGCCCCTTGTCCTCGCGGGATGGATCTCGGTATGGCTCGTCGCGGTGCTGATACGATTGCAGAGATCCCTGGGCGAGCTCGATGTTCCACTGCTCGTCCGTCGATTGGCCGTAGTCCGCAACGGTGACGATCCCGATCAGAAGGCTGACAACGGCCAGCACGGCGATCGGTGCCACGATCACCCAGGCGTTCCGGCGTGCGGTAGAGGACAGATTGAAGGCTGGCGACTCCTGCAAGATCAGACCTCATCCCGTGGAGGGAATTGGCCGCCCCCAGCTGAGGTGGCAGCCGGGGACGTGAGGGGGCCCTCTTCAGGTCAGATAGGCCGCCCTCCGGGATCGATCATAGAACACGAGGGCAACCCCAGTCAATGGAGACATCATGAAGATATCACGGATTCGGATCTTGGCGGCAGCAATGAGTTGGATCGCATCCCTTACGACGCCGAGTTGATCACCCAGATTGCGCTGATGCAGGAGACGCGATCCGGGCATCATGGGGAACGATCCCTTCGGGAAGGTGACTCCCCGGAAGCCAACATCCACCGGCGCCATCCCTGGCCGGGCGCGTGCAGGCAAGCCGGCATCTTGCCCCTTGATGTCCGGCACGGTGTAGCCTAGACTGGTCTCACTCCGCACGACTGCCGCCTCGGTCCGGGGGGACCGCCTCTGCAGGCTCGATTCGAACTTCGGGGGGATCTTCCATGAAACGACAACCGTCGCGCGCGCTGCTCGGTTCGCTAGGAATTCTGCTTCCCCTTGCCCTGCTGCTCCCGTTTCCGATCGCTTCCGCTGAGGGCGGCGCCACCTTTAGTGCGTGGGTGACCGAGGACGGCGTGGATGCCATCCCGGAGATGGGTCCTGCGCCACGGACGCAGGACGAATGCACGCTGCGGGCGGCCGTGATGGAGGCCAATGCGCTGCCCTCGGCTGACCGCATCGAGTTGGGACCCAACTTCTACACCTTGTCGATCCCCGGAGGCAATGAGGAGGCCGCAGCAAGAGGCGACCTGGACATCTACGGGACCCTGACCATCGTCGGCCAGGGCATGATGGCGACCGCCATCGATGCCGGGGGCGCGGCCATGGGGGATCGCGCTCTCCATGTTCACCCCGACGCCACCTTCACCCTGGAGGGCGTGACGGTCGGATACGCCGGCATCGGTGCAGGAGACAACGGCGCCGGGCTGCGCAACGACTCGGGGAACGTCATCATTCGGGGATCGTCGTTCCAGTTCAACCAGGCGCACAACGGCGCCGGGCTGTTGAATGTCGGCGAAATGCTCATCGAGCACAGCCTGATCGGATACAACGCCGCCTCCGACTCGGGTGGCGGATTGCGAAACGACGGCATGCTTACGATCGACCGCAGCTCGATCATCGAGAACGAGGCCCTCGCCGGACCAGGGGCAGGCATCGAAAACCACGGCACGCTGGTGATCCGGAATTCCACGATCTCGAGCAACCGGGCGGGCTCGGGCGGGGCGGCCATCTACAATGGCTACGGCCCGAACAGCGGCAGCGCCTCTCTGACCCTCAACAACACCACCGTCTATGTCAACCAGATCCTGACCGACGGGGACGGTGCCGACGCCACCGGCGGAATCTACAACGTGCCGGCGAGCTCGGTGGAACTGAGCAACTCGATCGTCGCCCGAAACGCCATCAACGACGTTGAGGCTGCGGACTGCCTTGGGACGATCACCTCGCGCGGGTACAACCTGTTCAGCAACCTCGAGGGATGCACGGTCGGCGGCGATCCATCCACGGACATCGTAACGGCCGAGCCTGGGCTGGGACCGTACGACCTTGACCCCGCCTTCACGGTTTCATACCCTCTGCTGTCGTGGAGTCCTGCACTGAACGGCGGCAACCCGGCGGCTCCTGGATCTTCCGCCTTCGCTTGCGAGCAAGTGGATCAGCGCGATGTCTCCCGACCTCAAGGTCCGGCGTGCGATATCGGCGCCCGAGAGATGGTGGGAGGGCCGACGGGCACAATCACTCCGCGGCCATCACCCACAGGCACAAGCACGGCGACGGTCACCCCCACGGCTACCGTCACGGTCACACCGACTGTAACACCCACGGCTACGCCGACGGAGACACCTGCTCCTACGGCGACGCCGTTTCCCGGGAGCCTGTTCTTCGATGGCTTCGAGACGGGCGATCTCTCTGCCTGGTCCTCGGCTCAGACGGATTCCGGGGACCTGAGCGTCTCCCCTGAGGCCGCGATCGGCGGCGCCTTTGGCCTTCAGGCGGTGCTGGATGACAACCGCTCGGTCTTCGTTGTGGACACGACGCCCGCCGGCGAAAGGACCTACTCCGGCCGCTTCTACTTCGACCCCAACGGGATCTCCATGGCCAGTGGCAACGCCCACGTGATCTTCAAGGCGATGGATGCCGCGTCCAGGACGGCCTTCCAGGTCGAACTGCGCTCCTTCCAGGGGGACTATCAGTTGCGGGCTCATGCCCCGTGGGACAGCGGCGGCTCCTACAACTCACCCTGGTTCCGCATCCGTGATGATGGTCACATGATCGTTGTTATCTGGCAGGCTGCGTCGGCGGAAGGCGTTGGCGACGGCTGGCTGGGACTCTACATCGATGGGGACGGCGTGGCCTTCGGCAGCGGGATCGACAACGACACGCGCCGGGTCGAACTCTGTCCGCCTGGGCGCAGTCGGCGGCATCGACACAGCCACGCGCGGCACAACCTACTTCGACGCCTTCGGCTCCGCCGCCGGAGGCTACATCGGGCCTGACCCGGCCATCACGCTGCCTCCGCCGCCGCTCCCCCCGGACCAGATCTTCGCCGATGGCTTCGAGTTCGGGGATCTCTCGGCCTGGTCGGCCGTCAAGAACGAGCCCGACTTGATGGTCGAACGCAGCTCGGCGCTGGTGGGCGGATTCAGCCTGTGGACCTTCGCCGACGATACCGCGCCCCGCTACGTCACCGATTGGACGCCCGTGGGCGAGCGGGAGGTTCACGTCCGCTTCGCCTTCGATCCCAACGGGCTGACCATGCTGGACGGCCGGTCGCATGTCATCTTCCAGGCGCTTGCGGGTGCGTCCAAGGTCGTCGCCCGCGTCGAGATGCGCTACAAGTCTCTCCACTACGAGGTGCGCAGCGGCATCCTGACGGATGCCAACCGGTGGGTGAACACAAGCTGGTTCACCGTCGAGGACGCCCCGCAGGTGATCGAGTTGGAGTGGCGAGCGGCCTCCTATCCTGATTCGTCTGACGGCCGCCTGGGGATGTGGATCAACGACGCCCCGACCGAAATCCGGGATGGCATCGCGAACCCCAACTCGCTGGTGGATCTCGTCCGCTGGGGGCTCGTAGCCGGCGTGGACACCGGCACGCTGGGGTCTATGACGTTTGATGCCTTCGAATCGCGCCGCCTAAGTCACATCGGCCTGCCGGGCGAAGAACCCACGCCGATGCCGTCGGGCACGCCGACCAAGACCCCAACCCCTTGAGGACCACTGAAGAGCCGAGGGGAACCGGTGAACGGACGAGGCGAGCGCAGGTAGGCTGACGGGGTAGTTGGCGCTCTTGGACATGGGGGGCTGCCTCAGGGCGGCTTCCCACTGCGCGATGCTTGGAGGTGGGAGCGAAGCACCGTTCGTGCCGCGAAGCTCGGCGGCACGCCGCTGCGAGACGGCATGCTTCGCCTCTGCCTGATTGTGAGGATCCCCCGCCGGAAAGCGTAGGGGCACGGCATGCCGTGCCCCTACCTCTCACTACGTCCCTAGGTGGTCACGCGATTCACGTGCTTACGGCAGATGGGTATTGATCCACGCCAGGACATCAGGGGTGTCCACGCGCATGGAATATCCCACGCCCGAGCAGTTCGAGTTGGTCACGTAGGAGTTCACCGACAGGACAATATTCGTCTTGGCCAACAGGTCCGGGCCGCCCGAGTCTCCAAAGCAGGTGCCGCCCGATCCGCCGCCTGGATTGAGGGCGAACTTGATGAACTCATTGCTGTGGACGAACTTGCCCGACACCAGTTCGCTCGGCGCGAACAGGCGGTTACGCAGGCCGGTCCACACGGGCGGACCACCGCCGTGGATCTGATCCGTGACGCCGTAGCCGACGAAGTCCACCTTGGTCTTGTTCTTGAGCGTGTCGACAAAGCCCGCGGCGGGAAGTGCCGCATACTTGTTCACCACAGAGGTGGGCACGGGCTCCGACAGAACGATGATCCCGACATCGCCCGTAGCGAAACCCGGCAGGCCCTTCCCGCACCCGATGCAGAACCCCGGGAAGGTGTAGGCGATGCCGTCGTAGGAGGTCGTGCCGCTGAACGGATACTCCGGGTTGCCCGTGACAATCTCGTCGAACCAGACGCGCGCCGCTACGGCGCCATCCGTGCAGTGTCCGGCGGTCAGAACGACCGTGGGGGTGAGCAACGAGGCGCTGCAGCGCCAGGCCGGGCCACCGGCGTCATCGAAGACGGCCAACCCCACATACGGATGGTTGTTCCCATCCGGCTGGCCGTTGGTGATGGCGAACGCGGGTACCGCGGTCAACACCAGAATCGCCATCACGGTCAACAAGATCACACCAGTCCGTCGCATGAGCTTCCCTCCTCAGGGTTATGAGGCGCGCCTCCGAGGGTCAACCGGGGATTCCGGACGGGGTCCGGTGGTCGCGATGAGGGGGCGCCGCCTGGATATAGGCGGAGTATATCGACCGAAATTGGGAGAGTCAAGTGTGGGTAGCCTACGCGATCCCCCACGGAGCGACGACGATTGAGTCGGAAGACACGATCGGGGCGTCACACAGCGACGCCAGCGGTGTCCGTGAATTCGCCGCAAGACTCCGATGCGCACGGGCTGCAGGCCGGCGACGCAGCAGGACTCGGGCGGATCCCGGGCCGGCTGCCACGCAGGCTCTTGACACGGCAACGCAGGAGTAGTACAATTGTTCTAGAAGCACCGGCGGGGTACGAGACAGAGCACCGGCCACCCGGGCCGGAACCGGCAGAATGACCCCCACCGGACAAGGAGTTCCCCATGTTTCACAAGCTGATTCTCGTTGGCAACCTCGGCCGCGACCCCGAGATGCGCTACACGCCCGGCGGCCAGGCGGTGACCACGCTCAGCGTGGCCTCCAACCGGACCTACACCGACAGCTCCGGCAACCAGGTCAAGCAGACCATCTGGTTCCGCGTCTCGGTGTGGGGCAAGCAGGCCGAGTCCTGCCACCAGTACCTGCGCAAGGGACGCCCGGTGCTCGTCGAAGGCCGGCTCAACCCGGACGATAACGGCAACCCGCGCATCTGGACCGCCCAGGACGGTACGCCGCGCGCCTCGTTCGAGGTAACCGCCGAGACCGTGCGCTTCCTTGGCGGCGGGCGCGACGAGGGTGGCGCCGGCGGCGAGGAAGCCGCCGTTGGCCAGGGGCCCGAGACCGAAGACGAGATCCCGTTCTAGCCCCGCTGTCACCACGAAAGCCCAAGCCGGCGTCACGCCGGCTTGGGCGTCTTTCGGGAGGTGCGCCGGATGACCAATCAGCCTAACACCCCGCCCCCCGTCGGGCGCATGCCGGTGGCAGTTCCCCCCGGCCTCGAGCCGGCCTACTCCAATTTCGCACTGATCACCCACTCGCCCTCGGAGTTTGTCCTCGATTTTGCCCAGTTGATGCCCCAGGTGCCGCAGGCGCGCGTCGTCGCCCGCGTGATCACCACGCCGGTGCATGCCAAGCTCCTGCTGCGGGCGCTGGCGGAGAACGTCAGCCGTTTCGAGGCGCAGTTCGGCCCGATCGTCGCACCGGATACGTCCACGCTGGCCGACCAACTCTTCCGCCCACCTTCCGGGGGAGGCGGGCCGGGATCGCCCGCACCTGAAAGCGGAGCACCGGGCGCCGGCGGGTGATCGGACGACCGCCGTCCGATCGACGACGCACCATCGGCCGCCCAATGGCGGCGGAGGAATCGCATGCAACGATTGGATGAGATCGGCGAGCGGATTCGGCAGCACCTCGAAGAGAAGAACGCCGCCCGCGATCGGGCGCTGCAGCAATCGCGCACGCTGATCCGCCATTGTTCGCTGGCCATCCGCGCCGCACACCGCGAGGAACGCGCCGAGGCGTTGGCTGAGTTGGCCGCCGCCTCGCAGCTGCAGGCCGAATTGCGCGCAAATCTGGCCGGGTATCCGGATCTGTACCATGCCGGCTACACCCAGGATGCGCTCAAGGAGTATGTCGAGGCGAGCATCGTCACCGCCATCCTGGCCGGCGAGCCGCTGCCTGCTCCGGAGGAGGTGGGCATCGACAATGCCGCCTATCTGTGCGGGCTGGCAGAGGCGGCCGGCGAGCTCCGCCGCCGCGTGCTCGACATCCTGCGCCACGGCCGCTATGAAGAGGCCGAACGGCTGATGACCGTGATGGATGACATCTACGGCCTGCTGGTGACGATGGATTTCCCCGATGCGCTGACGGGCAACCTGCGCCGCATCACCGATATGGTGCGCGGCGTCGTCGAGCGCACGCGCGGCGACCTGACCACGACCTCGCAGCAGGAAGATCTGAAGCGCTCCCTGCGCTCCCTCGAGGAGAAGCTCCCCCGGCCGTGAACCGTCGGGTTCGGGCATCCGAACTCGGCGCCTTCGCCTTCTGCGAACGCGCCTGGGGCTACGCCGCCCGCGGCGAGCCAAGCCAGCGGCAGCCGGAGCGGGAGGCGGGACAACAGCACCACGCCCGCCGGCTGCGACGTGCAACATGGTCGATCCCGCTGCGCGGTCTCGGAGTCGCCTGCCTGCTCCTGGCAGCCGCGGCCCTGGCCATCGCCCTGACGAGCTGATCCCCATGTGGTGGCCCATATTCATCCTGTTCTTGATCCTGGGTTGGGCGCTGTTGGCACTCTCGCGCCGCTGGCAGGCGGAGGCCGGCATCCCCGGCGGACGCTTGATCACGGTTGACCTCGAGCGCCACGGCCATGTCTCACCGGCGATGACCGATGAGCGCCTCGGCCTGACCGGGCGGCCCGACCTGCTGCTCGAGACGCGCCGCGGCTGGGTTCCGGTCGAGATCAAGTCCGGCCGGGCGCCGGCCAGGCCGTACGTCTCGCATGTGCTTCAGCTGGCCGCCTACTGCCGCCTGGTCGAGGCTTCCTACGGCCGACGGCCTCCCTACGGCATTCTGCAATACGCCGACCGGGGCTACTCCCTTCCGTACACGCGTGGGCTGGAGAAGAGCCTGGTGCGCATGATCGAACAGATTCACGCCCGGGCGGACGAGCTCCCGGATCGATCCCATGCCGACGCGGCGCGCTGCGCCGGATGCGGCTACCAGGCAACTTGTGACCAGCGACTTGCTGCCCG
Organism: uncultured Chloroflexia bacterium; assembly: GCA_963777165.1. Lineage (GTDB taxonomy): Bacteria > Chloroflexota > Anaerolineae > Anaerolineales > E44-bin32 > DYJB01. The sequence continues at coordinate 23,150 of CAVZPO010000016.1, read as the reverse complement.
TCAGGGCGGCGAGGGCGGTTGGCTATAATACCCATCATGGACAACCGGTCGCCCGTCCCGCAGCGTGTGGCGGTGTGCTCCTACCAGCGCATCCCCGGTTCGGTGGAGCTGGCCGAAGCGATCGCCGCGCGCCTGGAGGGTTCCGCCGTCCACGCCGTGCAGGGCACGCTTGTCGACCCGGCGCTGCGCGGCGCCGTGCTCAACGGCGAAGTCGATCTGCTGATCGCCCTGGGGGGAGACGGGACCATGCTGCGCGCCGGGCAGCTGTGCGGCCCGCGGCACGTCCCGGTGCTGGGGATCAACCTGGGCCACCTGGGATTCCTGATCGAGGTCGAGCGCGATCAGTGGAGCCCGGCGGTGGATCGCCTGCTCTCCGGGGACTACTGGCTCGAGTCGCGCATGATGCTGCGCGTCACCTGGCTGCAGGGCGAACGCGTGCAGGGTGAATGGGACGTGCTCAACGAATGCGTCGTGGGCCGCGGCCGGAGCGTCCGCCTGGTCGAGCTGGTCACCGAGATTGACGGGACGTACCTGACGACGTACGCCGCCGACGCCCTGATCCTGGCCACGCCTACGGGATCGACGGCCTATGCCCTGGCTGCCGGCGGGCCGATCCTGCCCCCTGAACTGCGCAACATCCTGATCGTCCCTGTGGCGCCGCACTTCTCCGTCGACCGGGCGGTGGTGCTGCACGAGGGGTCGACGGTGTCGGTCACCGTCCGCACCGACCATCAGGCCACGCTGAGCATGGATGGACAGACGCCGGTCGACCTGCAGGATGGCGATTGCGTCAGGGTCCGGGCCGGCGACCATACCGTTCAATTCGTCCGTCTGCAGGATCCAGGTTACTTCTATCGCGACCTGCAGAGCCGCATGCGCCGAACTTCAACCCACGGAGCCGACTGATGACCGACGCCGTCCTGCGCTGTGCCAACCATCCCGACCGCGAGACGACGCTGCGCTGCAATCGCTGCGAGAAACCGATCTGCACCAAGTGCGCGGTGCTGACGCCCGTCGGATACCGCTGCAAGGAATGCGTGCGCGGCCAGCAGTCGGTATTCGAAACAGCGCAGCCGGTGGACTTCGTTGTGGCGGCCGTGCTCTCGGCGGTAGGAGCGGGCGTGTGCGTCGCCGTGCTGAACATCCTCGGCTTCTGGGGATTCTTCGTTGCGCCGATCGCCGGCGGGGCAGTGGCCGAAGTGGTGCGAATGGCCACACGGCGCCGTCGCGGCCGGCGGCTGCCGTTGGTGGCGGCCCTGGCCGGCGCCGTGGGGATCTTGCCGACGCTGGTGCCCGCCGTGGCGCTCGTGATCGTGTCGCTGTCCAACGGCGGAGGCCTCGAAGTCCTGGGCGGCGTTTTGTTGAGTATTGCCTACCCGCTGGTGACCGGAGGGCTGCTGCTCAGCGCGTTGTATTACCGCCTGCGCGGCATCCGCCTCTGATGCTGACCGACCTGCGCATCCGAGATTTCGCCATCATCGACGACCTGGGCCTGGAGTTTGGCCCGGGCTTCGTCGTCTTCACCGGCGAGACCGGCGCAGGCAAGTCGATCATCATCGACGCCGTGGAGCTCCTGCTGGGCGGCAGAGCCGAGAGCTCGATGATTCGGACCGGGGCGACCGCGGCCCTGATCGAAGGGGTCTTCCGCCTGGATGAGGCCGTCGCCGGGGAAGTGCGCGCTGTGCTCGAACGGGAGGGACTGCTCGACGATCCGACGTTCCTGACCCTGGGGCGCGAGGTGCGCAGTGAAGGCCGCAACGTCTGCCGGGTCAACGGCCGGAGCGTAGGCCTGGCGCTGCTGCGCGAGCTGGGCGAGTTTCTGGTCGACGTGCACGGTCAGTCGGAGCACCTCAGCCTGCTGCGCGTCCGTGAGCACTTGAACCTGCTGGATCGCCATGCGCGGAACGAGACGCTGCGCGGCGAATTCGGCGCCGCCTACAAGCAGATGACGGCCGTGCGGGCGGAGCTGGAGTCGCTGCGCGTGAGCGAGGCGGAGGCCGCGCGACGCTCCGACATGCTGGCCTTCCAGATCAATGAGATCGAGGCGGCACGGCTGAAGCCCGGCGAAGAGGTGACGCTGCTGGAGGACCGCACGCGGCTGGCGAACGCCGAGCAACTGGCCCGTCTGGCCGAGCAGGCACTCGCCGCCCTGGATGAGCCGGTGGAGGAGCGGCCGACGGCGATCGACCTGCTCGGGGAAGCCGCCGAAGCGCTGGCCGCCCTGGCCCGCGTCGACGCAGGCCTCGCCGGGCTGCAGGCCGAGGCACAGGCGCTCGAGGAGCAAGCGGCGGAGATCTCCCGCCGGCTCAGGCTGTACCGAGAGGCGATCGAGTTCAACCCGCGCCGGCTCGACGAAGTGGAGGAACGGCTCACGCTCCTGCGCAACCTGCAGCGCAAATACGGAGCATCGCTTGAGGCAGTGTTGGCCCACGGCGAGAGCGCTCGCCGGGAACTGGACGCCATTGCCCATGCCGATGAACGATTGCAGGAGCTGGGGCGGCGAGAGGCTGAGTTGTTGGCCGCGCTGGGCGAAATCGGAGGGCGGCTGAGCGAATCGCGGCGCAAAGCGGGCGAACGCCTGGCCAAGGGCATCGAGTTGGAGCTCAACGATCTGCGCATGTCGGGAGCGCGATTCGGGGTTGATGTGCGCTGGGAGGACTCGCCGCAGGGTGCGATTGTGGGCGAGAAGCGGCTTGGGTTCGGCCCGACGGGGCTCGATCGCATCGAGTTCCTGGTGGCACCGAACCCCGGGGAGGGGCTGAAGCCGCTGGCCAAGATCGCCTCCGGGGGCGAAACCTCGCGGTTGATGTTGGGATTGAAGGGGGTCTTGGCGAAGGCCGATCGAACGCCCACGCTGATCTTCGACGAGATCGATCAGGGCATCGGCGGGCGCGTCGGTGCGGTAGTGGGCGCCAAGCTGCGGGGGCTGGCGCGCGGGCACCAGGTGCTGTGCGTCACGCACCTGCCCCAGCTGGCGGCCTATGCCGATCAGCATTACCGGGTGGAGAAGCACGCCAGCCGCGGCCGGACGACCACCCAGGTGCGAACGGTCGTGGGCGACGAACGCGTGGCGGAACTGGCCCAGATGCTGGGCGGAGACAGCGAGTTCGAATCGGCTGAGCGCGGCGGAACTGGTACAGGCCGCCCAGGCGTCGAAGGACTTACGTTGAGCTTGGGCCATCCGCTGGTGCGGTTCGGCGTTGGCCGAGCCGAGCCACCCCGCGGCCCCGCGGCCCCCCATCTCCCGATGCCGGACGCAAGGTCTCTCCGATGACACAACTACTCTGCGGAAGCGCCCGGGGCCATGTGGCATCTGATGGAGTCGATGGGGTGCGCCGTCGAAGGCGGATCGCCTCGGGGCGCGGGCGGAACCTGGTGCTGGGGCTGTGCGTGCCCATGCTGGCCCTGGCCGGGTGTGCCGCTGCGCCGGAGCCGACGCAGGTCGAGCCGACCCCGACCGAGGTGACAGCCACTGTCGTCTCCACACCGTCGGCGCAGGCTGATCCGGAACCGACGCCGACGATCGTCGAGGCCGGCCCGGGGACTTTCGTGATCGTGGCGGCGGAGTCGGCGGCGCGCTTCTTCATCGGTGAGCGCTTGGGGAATTCCCCGAATCGGGTGGTGGGAGTGATCCAGGGGCGTGAGCGGAACGGTCGATGTCAATCCGGCGAACGCCGACCAGGCGAAGATCGGCCCGATCCGGATCGACGCCGGCAGCTTCGTCACCGATGACGAACTGCGCGACAGCACCTTGAGGGCCTTCATCCTTCAGGCCGATCGGTATCCCGAGATTGTCTTCAATCCGACGACCACCACCGGCCTCCCGGCGGCGGCCAAAGTCGGCGACGAACTCGCCTTCGAAGTCACCGGGGATCTGACGATCCGTGATGTCACCCGTCCGGTCACCTTCGCCGTGACGCTGGAGGTTCAGTCTTCAGAGCGGCTGTTGGGGCGGGCGGAAGCCACCATCCTGCGTTCGGATTTCGGCCTGACGATCCCGGAAGTCCCGGGCGTCGCCGAAGTGGACGCCGAGGTCCGGCTGCGCTTCGTCTTTGTCGCCGAAAGACTCCGTTGACTCTCCTCGCCTTCTGGGACCGGTTATAATCCAGACGAATCCTGTCTATATCCCGGAGAGAGCGGGCGGACCAACGCCGATGATGCGACACGTCGTCCAGGTCATTGAGCCGCAAATGGTCATCGAGGGCGCCGGCGTCTTGCTGCGGCGATCGTTCGGTCCGAATCGTGCGAACCCGTTCGATCCGTTCCTGCTGTTTGATCACTTCGCCTTCAACGATCCTGTGGAAGGCCCGATCCTCGGGTTCCCCACCCACCCACACCGCGGAATCGAGACGGTCACCTACATGCTCGAGGGAAACGTCCGCCACCGCGACAGCCTGGGGAATGCCGGCGTCATCGGCCCGGGCGATGTCCAGTGGATGACCAGTGGGCGGGGGATTCTGCACGAGGAGATGCCGCGCCGTGGACCGAGCGGCCGGGTGAACGGGTTCCAGTTGTGGGTCAACCTGCCGGCGGCGGAGAAGATGGGCGCGCCCCGCTATCAGGAGATCTCCGCCGACAGCATCCCCGCGATCCACAAGGACGGGGCGCAGGTCAGGGTCGTCGCCGGCACGTATGAGGGCGTAAGGGGTCCGGTGACCGAAATCGCCGCCCGCCCGATCTACATCGATGTGACGCTCGAGGCAGGCGCCACCTTCCAACTGCCAGTCCCGGAAACGCACATGGCGGTGGCCTATGTGTTCGATGGCGAAGGCACTTTCGGCCTCAGCGCCGCTGGCGAAGGGACTCCAGTCCAGGCGCCTCGCATGGTCGTCTTTGGTCAGGGTGAGGCGCTGGAGGTGCGGGCCGCCTTCTCCTGCGGGAGTGCGGTTCATGCTGATGGCCGGGGCGCCGATTGGCGAACCGATCGTGCCCTACGGGCCGTTCGTGATGAACACCGAGGCCGAGATCCGCCAGACGCTGGCCGAGCTGCGCAGCGGGACGTTCGTCGTCGAATCAGCCATCTAGATTTGCAAGCCACGCCGCAAACGAAACCGGGCGCCCTTGAGGGCGCCCGGTTGATTCTCAGGGTGCGGTCAGGATCCGCTGCCCGTGACCGCGGGCTGCTCCGCCTTGGCCGGCTTGAGGGCGGCGGCGCGGCGGAAGGCGAGCCCGCCTTCCTCGGGGTTCACGTCGACGACCACGGTCTCGCCGGCGTGGTACTCACCTTCCAGGATCTTGACCGACAGCGGGCTCTCGACGTATTTCTGGATGGCGCGGCGCAGCGGGCGGGCGCCGAAGGCCGGGTCGTAACCCTCCTTCGCCAGCCACTTGCGGGCGGCATCCGTCAGATCCACCTTCAGGTCATGCTCCGACAGACGGTCGCGGACTTCCTTCAACTGCAAGTCGACGATCTGCTCGACCTGCTCGACGGTCAGCGGCGAGAAGATGATGATCTCATCGATGCGGTTGAGGAACTCAGGGCGGAAGGTATCCTTGAGCGCCTTCTCGATCTTGTCCTCGGCATTCTGGGCCGCCCCTTCGGCGCCGCGCCGGAATCCGAGCGTGCCGGAGCGGGTGACGAACTCGGTGCCCAGGTTGGAAGTCATGATCAGGACCGTGTTGCGGAAATCCACGGCGCGGCCCTGGCCGTCGGTCAGGCGGCCGTCGTCCAGAATCTGCAGCAGTGCGTTCCAGACCTCCGGGTGCGCCTTCTCGATTTCATCGAAGAGCACGACGCGGTACGGGCGGCGGCGGACGGCTTCGGTGAGCTGGCCGCCCTCTTCGTAGCCCACGTAGCCGGGCGGAGCGCCGAACAGCCGCGAGACGGTGTGCTGCTCGCGGTACTCGCTCATGTCGACGCGCACCAGGGCATCCTCGTCGTCGAACATGAACTGCGCCAGGGCCTTGGCCACCTCGGTCTTGCCGACGCCCGAGGAGCCCAGGAAGATGAACGAGCCGATCGGGCGGCGGGGGTCCTTCAGTCCCGAGCGGGCGCGGCGGATCGCGTCGGACAGGGCGTGGATCGCCTCCTCCTGACCGACGATGCGCTCGTGCAGTCGTTCCTCCATCTGCAGCAGCTTGGCCGCCTCGGTCTCCAACATCTGGCTGACCGGGATACCGGTCCACTGGGCGACCACCTCGGCGATGTCGTTCTCGTCGACCACCTCGTCGAGCTGGTGCTCGCCTTCCCAGCTATCGCGCTTGCCGCGGAACTCCAGCTCCAAGCGCAGCCGGTGGGCCTTCTTCTCCGCCGCCCGCTCGTAATCGCGTTCGACGCCGGCCTGTTCTTCCTCGGCCATCATCCGGTCGACCTCGCCCTTGAGGGTCTTAAGCTCCGGCGGGAGCGAATACAGGGCGATGCGCAGCTTGGCGGCGGCTTCGTCGATCAGGTCGATGGCCTTATCGGGCAGCGACCGATCGGTAACGTAACGCTCGGAGAGCTTGGCAGCAGCGATCAAGGCCTGGTCGGAGAAGTGCACCTTGTGGTGCGCCTCATAGCGGTCGCGCAGGCCGCGCAGCATCTCGATCGTCGCCTCGATCGACGGCTCGTCGACGTACACCGGGGCGAAGCGCCGCTCGAGGGCGGCGTCCTTCTCGATGTGCTTGTGATATTCATCGAGCGTCGTGGCGCCGATACACTGCAGCTCGCCGCGAGCCAGCGCCGGCTTGAGCATGTTCGAGGCGTCCATCGCCCCCTGGGCGGCGCCGGCCCCGACGACCGTGTGCAGCTCGTCGATCATCAGGATGATCTCGCCTTCGGAGCGCTGGATCTCCTCGATGGCGGCCTTGAGGCGCTCCTCGAACTCGCCGCGGAAGCGTGAGCCGGCGATCATGGCGCCCAGGTCGAGCGAGACGACGCGCTTGCCGCTCAGGATCTCGGGCACGTCGTTGGTGGCGATCTTCTGGGCCAGGCCCTCGACGATGGCCGTCTTGCCCACGCCCGCCTCGCCGATCAGCACCGGGTTGTTCTTGGTGCGGCGGGACAGGATCTGGATGACGCGCAGGATCTCCTTGTCGCGCCCGATGACCGGGTCGAGCTTGCCCTCTTTGGCCAGCTGGGTCAGGTCGCGCGAGTACTTTTCGAGCGTGCGGTAGCGCGATTCGGCCTTGCGGTCGGTGACGCGCTGCCCGCCGCGGGTCTCCTTGATCGCCTCGTAGACACGATCGCGGCTGATGCCCTCCTCGGCCAGCAAGCGGGCAATGGCGGTGTTGCGCTCGGAGAGGATCGCCAGGAACAGGTGTTCGGTGGAGATGTACTCATCGTTCAGCCGGTTGGCTTCTTCGTTGGCCATATCGACCACGCGCTTGACCCGCGGGGTGATGAAGATCTGGCCGGCGCCGCCGCCGTAGATGTTGGCCTTCGGGCTGGCACGCAGCTGCTGATCGATGCGCTCGGTCAGGGCGTCGGTGTTGACGTTCAGGCGCTCGAGGAGCTGGGGGATCACGCCCTGCGGCTGCTCGATCAACGCCAGCAGGATGTGCTCGGTGTCGATCTGATTGTGCCCGTAGCGCTGGATGATCTCCGCCGCGCGTTGGGCGGCATCCTGGGCACGCTCAGTAAAACGGTCAAAACGCATCATGGGAGCCTTCCTTCAACATGTCCACCCGGGCATGTCTGTCTGGGATTATAGCCCAAGGCCCCCTGAGGCCGTCTGTAAGAGTTTTCTATGAATCGTGCAGGCTCTGCGCAGCCTGCAAGCTGGAGGTCGGGCGGCGATGAGGATCATGGAGTGGACCAACAAGGGAGACCGCAGAGAGGATCAGGGATGAGCGTAGCTTGTGCGTTCGAAAGAAGGTGGCCCGGGAGTTGATGGCGAAGCCGGCTGGGGCGATGGGTCCCCCTCTTAGTTGGCAGCCATCCGCTCGGCCATCTCAAACGGCACCATTTCGGATTCAGGCGGTGTCAGCAGGTGTTCAACGAGTGAGGTGATTTCCTCGAAGGTGAACGGCTTGGCCAGATAGGCGCTGGCGCCGCGCTCCCAGGCCGTCCAGCGATCGGTCGGCATGGCCTTGGCGCTGGCCATGACCAGCGGCACAGCCAGAAACCGCGGCTCGGAGGCCAGCTGGCGGAGCAGCGTCAGACCGTCGACCTCCGGCATCATCACGTCCAGCAGGATCAGTTCGGGCGTGGTCAGGTCGAGCACCTTGAGCGCCTCGTCTGCCGAGCCGGCCTTGAGCACCGTATAGCCCTGGCTGCGCAGGACGTCGGCAACGGCGTCGCGGTAGGCTCGCTCATCGTCGACGACCAGGATCGTGCCTGTGTGCTGGTTTGTATTCATCGCCTCGCTCCTTCCCCATCTATCCGGGGTTCACTGCACACATCATAGATCGGGGAGAGCGCCTCAGGCCCTACGGTGAGGTTTCCCTTGCCTGGAAGACCCCCGTCGGCGGCAAGCCGCCTGAAAGGTGCCAGCCGCCTTCCCATAGTCCAGATGCCATATGTGGCGGCATCTACGCAACAGACGCTAGATGTTCGGGTGCCGCTTGCTTGCGGGACAGGGGAATGGGGACGACGGCGGCGGGTTCAGCTTGGGCGGGAGGGATGGCTGGAAGGGAGGCTGCGAAAGCGGAGGCTAGGCTCGGCCGGGCGTCAGCGTGCGGTGGATCACCTGCGCCAGCATCTCCGGCCCGACGGGTTTGCCGAGCCAGATCACACCCTTACGCGTGAGCAGGGCGCGATCGTCCTCGCCCAGGGGGTACCCGGTCATCAGGATGACTTTGACTGCCGGGTAGCTGGCGGCCAGAAGCTCGTGGAGTGCCTTGCCGCCCATCTCGGGCATGACCATGTCCGAGATGACCAGTGCGATGTCGCGGCGCGACTCCAGCACCTCGAGTGCCCGGCGGCCGTTCTCGGCCTCGATCGTGCAGTAGTTCAGCATTTCGAGGATCTCGCACAACGCCTGTCGCGTGGCGACGTTGTCCTCCACCACAAGGATGGTTTCACCCTGCCCCTGCTGGAGCGGTTCGAGCTCGGGCAGCGCGGGCTCGACGATCTCCCCGGTTTCAAGCGGCAGATAGATCGTGAACCGCGAACCGGCGCCCGCCACGCTTTCGGCCAGGATGTAGCCGTCATGCTGGCGCACGATGCCGAAGACCTGGGCCAGTCCGAGGCCGGTGCCCTCAGCCCCTTTGGTGGAGAAGAACGGCTCGAACACGAAAGGCAGGTCGGCCTCGGGTATGCCTGAGCCGGTGTCCTCAACCGTAAGCCGCATCCAGGTTCCGGGCTGCATATCGGGCAGCGGCGGCGGTGCGCCGGATGGGAGGCTGATCTTGGCCAGGCTGATCCGCAGCTCCCCGCCGTCGGGCATAGCGTCACGGGCGTTTGCGGCCAGGTTGAGCAAAGCCTGCTGCAGCCGGCCGGAGTCCGCCCGCACCGGGAACGCGTCCCCCTCGCGCGAGAACGAGATCTTGATGTTCTCGGGCACAGTCCGGTGGAGCAGCGTCATCAGACCTTCGAGGAATCCACCGAGCTCGATGGGCCGGCGCTCCATGATCGTTCGCCGGCTGAAGTCGAGGATCTGCTGCACCAGGCCGGCGGCGCGCTGGGCCTGCTCCTGGATCGTTCCCAGGCGGGTGCGGACCCGGTCCGTGAGGGAGGCGTCCCGGCGGAGCATCTCGGTGTGGAGCAGGATCGGTCCGAGCAGGTTGTTGAAGTCGTGAGCGATGCCGGCGGCCATGCGGCCGATGGCAGCCAGGTTGCGGTGCTGCTCGGCCTCCTGCAGCAGGCGGTGCTGCTCGGTCACCTCGCGCAGCGTGATCACCCAGCCCTGGGTCTCCAGGTCGAGCAGGATCGGGCTGATCTGTACGTCGAAGACGCGCGGCGGGCGGTCGGAGGACGTGATCTGGTGCAGCCGGCCATCGGCTCCGGGGGCGAGCAGGCTGCTCAGCGGGCGGCCGCCGAGCATCGCCAGTGCGCCGTCGTCGTCGAAGGACGCCAGCGGCTGCAGGTACTCCTCGGCCAGCGGGTTGACCGTGCGCACGCGGCGCGTGCCGTCGAGCACCAGGAAGCCTTCCGGCGCGCTGTCCAGGATCGTCTGCAGCTGGCGCGCCTGGCCCTGCGTCCAGTGCAGGAGTTGCAGGCGGTGGACGGCGCCGCCGATCTGGTGGGCGACGGCCTGCACCAACGTGGTCTCCTCTTCCGTCCAGACGTGCGGCTCGGAGGAGGCGACGCTCATCCCGCCGATCACCCGGTCGACCATCGGGATCGGGACGGTCAGCGAGGAGAGCAGGCCGTCGGCCAGCGAGTCGCGGGCCACGGGGAACAGGGCAGAATCAGCGGGGACCGCCGACCAATCCGTGACGGCCGTGAAGCCATGTGCGTCGATCAGGCCGGACTGCGCGCGGTACAGGCGGGCGGGATCGCGACCTTCCGCAAGGCCCTCGCTCACCCAGTCGTCCCCGGCCCAGGCACAGCCGACCGTGAGCCCCAGGGCATGCAGCGTGTGTTCGAGCGTGACCAGGAGCAGGCTGCGGGCGTCGCCCGGCGTGGCCGCGGCAGCGATGATGGTATTGAGGGCCTCGAGGTGGGCGGCGCGGCGGCGGATCTCCTCCTCGGCGAGTTTGGCCTCGGTGATATCGCGCACCACGACCAGCACGCGCGGCTTCCCGCCCAGAGTATGCAAGCTGGCGGAGAGCTGGGCAGGAAATGCATGCCCGTCCGCGCGGCGGTCGGTGGTCTCGATCAGCCGACCACCGCGGCTGGCCTCGAGCATATCCTGGATGGACATCACGACGTGGCCCGGGGGGACAAGATCGGCGATCTTCATGGTCAGCAACTGCTCGCGCGTGTAGCCGTACATCTCACAGGCACGTTGGTTGAAGTCCAGGATCTCACGGTCGAGTCCCTGGACCATGATGGCGTCTTGCACGCCCTCGAAGATGCCCCGGTAGCTGGCCTCCGACTCGCGCAGCGCGTCCTCGGCGGCCTTGCGCTCGGTGATATCGCGCACCAGGACGACGTAGCGCTCGGTGCCACGGAAACGGAAACGGGAGACCATGACTTCGGCCGGGAATTCCTGCTGATCGGCGCGCCGCGCCCGCACCACCGCTCCGCCCGTGGGCAGTCGACCGGCGCGCTGTTCGGCCCGCGCCGGTGCGCCGCGATAAGGTTCCGGTTCGAGCTGATCGAGCAGGAGGACATCGGACGCCGGGCGGCCGATCAGTTGGTCGGCCGAGAGCCCGAAGATGCGCTCCGCCGCCGGGTTGAGCAGCAGGATGTGCTGCGCTTCATCGAGCGTCAGGATGCCGTCGAGCGCCGCAGCGAACAGCTCGGCCAGCTCGGCGCGGCTCTCCTGGAGGGAGCGCTCGGCCTGGACCCAGTCGGCGACGTCCTCGACCGTCCACAACACGCGTTCGCCTTCGGGCGTATGAATCGGGACAGCCGTAACCAGCGCCTCGCGCGTGCCCTCCTCGGACAGCTTGAGGTGGAGTGTCGATTGATGCGGAGTCCGGGCGTCCTTCAGTCCGCGCAGGATGCGGTGCACGGCATCGGGTGATTCGAACAACCGCGCGATGTTGCGCAGCCGGGGCATGGCGCCGGACCCAAAGCCGCACAATCGCAGCAAGGCGGGGTTCACCTGCAGCAGCGCGCCGTCGGCCTCGGTCAGGCTCAACCCGAACGGCGAGTTCTCAAACCAGGCGACGAACAACGGCTCCGCCCGTATCGGCTGCGCCTCTGCCTGCAGCCGGCCTTGCTCGAGCCGCCGACGATCGAGCGCCGTCGCCACCGCCGGTCCGAGGCGGGCCAGACGGTCGGTGAGCAGGTAGTCGGCAGCACCGTGGCGCATTGCTTCCACGCCGGCGGATTCCTCAGACGGGTCGGCCAACGCCAGCACGGGTGTGTCATGTCCCTTGGCCTGCAGCAGCCGCAGGGCTTCCTGCAACGGGAAGCGCGGCACGCCGGCTTCCGCCAGGATGACGTCCACCTGCAAGTCCAGGGCGCGCAGGAATTCGGTCTTATTCGAAGCCGTCTCGATCGTCGGGGCGTAGCCGGCGCGACGAATCTCGGCTTCCAGCAGGGCCGGAGTCCCAGGTCGGTGGCTGAGTACAAGGACGCGAAGCGGGTCACTCAAGGGTGCAGCCGCATGCCTCGGTGCGGGAGATCAGGCGTGATCCGGTCGGGGTCGATCTGCGAGCGGAAGCGCCCCGGGGCCCGGACGATGCTGAAGTGAACCTGGCGGGCCCCCGTCCGCCAGGGGTTGTGCAGCGGGTCGCCGGGATCGCAACCCCGGAAATCCGGGAAGGGAGCAGAGATGCAGGCCAATGTGCGGTCGGTTGCCGCGCGATGCACTCCCTGAGAGGAGTATACAACCGTTGGGTATGTTGCCTGCGGGTGCAGGAAGAAGTGTGACTAGCTGGTGGCTACCACGCTCAGTGCCGATGCATCAGCGACCGGGAACGACACCGGGCAGGTCCACTTGTTGCCGTCGGTCGCCCAACAAGTCGAGGTGGGCTGCCCGTGTCCGAGCGTGACGCCGACGGTCGTCGGCCTGGTCTGCCCGTCGCCGCCGAGCACGTCGAAGGAGACGGCGCGGATGAGGCCGGGATCGGCTTCTGTCGAGCCGGTAATGGATGTCGCTGACCATGTAGCCGCTGATGCTGCCGGCACCTTCCCCGCCAATGGCTGCCAGCCCGGGATCATCCGAGGCGAAGGCCGTAATGGCCAGTACGGCCGCCATCAGGCCGGGAACGAACAGCCAGACAAGTGGTCGAAGCAGTGGATGGAAGGATGAGTTGGTCCGCGTCATGATGTTCTCCGTGTCCCCCAGTGCGTTCAGGCGATCTTGCTCTTAGGTGCAGGGTCATCCTAAGCGCTGCCGCCTCGCCGGCGCCTCACAGGCTGTTTGCGGGTTGTAAGGTTGGAGGGGGTCCGTTGTAAGGTCGCTGTAAGGTGGTGTGTCTTCCGCCCGGATCAGGCATGAGAGTCCACGTGTGCCGCCAGGGCTGGCCCGCTGGCAGAAGATGGTCCCATGCGTGGGGCTGCGATCGTAAGGCGGCTGAAGGGGAAAGAGGAGGCTGCGCCCCTGCCGAAGCTGGGGAGTGGGCCGGGAAAGGCCGAGGGGGACCGCCTGTAGGGCTTCCGGGGCTTGCACTTTCCCGACAGGCGCTGGCGCTGTCCAGACAATCATCTAAACTAGGGCAAGTAGCCGCCGCAAGCCTCAGGCTCACTCGAAACGAGACGGAGTAGGCCGGGACGACGTTCGCACCTCGAAAACGAACCAGAAAGAGTAAGGGAGTGTCGTGATGGCAGGCGCTCCTTGCTACCATTCCGCACCGGAATCACGCAGGCCGCGCTCGCGGGCCGATCCTCAAGCCACGACCGCCTGCAGTCCCGCGCACAGTACTCCCCCTCGGAACGCATCGCTCGACGCCGCGCCCCTCGTATCCCCGCTTCACACACAATTCGCCGCAGCATCCGACGCCAGAACGGCGGGAGGCACTCGCGTGCGACTCCACGCGCAAAGGAGGCTGCGTGTGGCTCCTGGCTGTTGCCTCACCAGATTTTCCCGCCCGGAGCCGCGCGTTGAAGCCAGGCAAAGGCAACATGGCCCTCCGACCACCTCGACCGGGACTGGCGTCCCAAGCGCCAGGCGGCATGGACGGGGGTCTAGGGCCATCTTCGGCCGCCCGGGCGTCATTGGCGACGTCGGGGAAATGCGCCCGACGGAGTGCCGAGTTGCCGGGGAGGCCATCGGCCCGGTCCAACCCACCGCCAGTCAGACATTCTCCGTGGTCAGGTTGCTCGAGGATCAACTCCCTAACAGTGCAGCCCCGAGGTCCCTCGTGGGCACGTCCCGCGTACTGCCGGTCGTAGTCACCGCCGAGTGGGGACGGGGGCGCATCCAGCGCGCTCCGTCGCCGTCGGCAGGTGCCAAGGGAGAGACAGCATGAAGTCGAATCGATCTCCGACTATCCTCAGGCTCTTCGCACCTCTTCTTCTCCTGAGCCTGGCAGCCTGCCGCGCCGCGCCTACTCCTCCGCTCACGCCCGTCACCGTCCAGCTATCCTTCACTCATCAGGCGGAGTACGCAGGTTTCTACGCGGCCGATCAGCAGGGCTTCTATGCCGCCGAGGGGCTACAGGTGTCCTTCTTGGAAGGCGGAGCCGAGGTTGACTTCCTGGCGCCGGTGAGCGCCGGAACTGCTCAATTCGGCATCGCACAACCAGCCGATCTAATCCTGGCGCGCGCGGCCGGCACGCCGTTGCGCAGCATCGCCACCATCTACCGCCGCAGTCCGGTCGTCTTCATCGCCCTGGCGGATACTGGCATCACACGGCCGGAGGATTTCGCCGGCGAAAGGATCCGCAGCGCCAAGAGCCTTGACCTGATGCTGCGGACGGTTACGGCGCGGGTCGGCCTGCGCCCCGACCAGTACGAGACGGTGTACCTGCCGTCGGACGTTGCGCTGTTTGGCTCGGGCGACCCGCCGGTGTGGGGTGCGTTCGTGAACGGGTTCATGATCGCAGTACAGAGGGCAGGCTACCAGGTCAATGCCATCTATCCGGACGACTATGGCATCCATTTCTATGGTGATGTCCTAATAACGACCGATGACCTGATCGCCAAGGACCCCGATCTGGTCCTTCGGTTTCTGCGTGCCACGCTCAAGGGGTGGACGTATGCGGTTGAGAAACCATCCGCCACCGGCCCACTCGTTGCCATTTACAGCTCCGAACTTGACCCGGATCTCGAAATCGCCAAGATGGCGGCCAGCATTCCGCTGGTCAACACCGGTGAGGACTTCATCGGCTGGATGAGGCCGGAGATCTGGGCCGCGATGGAGGCGACGCTGCGCGAGCAGGGAATGCTGGCCGCGCCGTTGGACGTGACGCAGGCGTACACAATGGACTTCCTCAGGCAAATCTACACGCCATGACCACGCAGCGGGGAATTGCCTTCAGGCTGACGCTGGTCTTTGTCTTGTTCGCCGGGGCCATTGTGGCGGGCGGAGGATTGCTGGCCTATGCCAGTGGCCGCCAGCAGACCGTAGTCAACGTCGACTCCGAGCTCGCCATTGCATCGACGGAAAAACACTCCGCGCTGGAGGATTGGGTCGACCACCTCAGTAAGGATGTAACGGCAATGTCCAGATCGCCGGCCTTGGTCTCGACGGTGGAGGACCTGCTGGCGACAGATCCCGGTTCCTTGCAGGCTGGAGCCGCTCAGGAACGGGTGGCGGGCGAGCTGCGCGCGCGTGTGGGAGATGGACAGCCCTACCTGCGTTGGCTGGTGCTCGACCCACAAGATGGAAAGGTGATTGTCGACACCGACGGCCAGGAGGAAGGCAAGTACCGGGAGGACCAACCCTACTTTGTCAACGGCAAGGGCGGCCCGTTCGTTCAGGGTATGTACTACTCGGCTGCCTTGCGGGCGCCGGCCATGACAGTCAGCGCGCCAGTGACAGCGGCAAGCGGCCGGTTGGTGGCCGTGCTCGCCGCACGCATCGACCTGACCGAGTTGAACGCCATCATCCTGCGGCGCACAGGCAATCGGCAGACCGATGATGCGTTTCTGGTGAACACTTCGAGCCTGTTCGTCACCCAGCCGCGCCTCGAGAACGACCCGGCGGTGCTGACCCTGGGCGTGCATAGCGAGGCCGCTCAGCGGTGTCTGGCGCGCACGTCCGGAGTGGTGGTGACGGATGACTACCGCGGGATTCCAGCCATCATCAACTACGCCTGGCTGCCGACGCGCAACATGTGCCTGATCGTCAAAGTGGACAAGGCCGAGGCGTTCGCCCCGATCGAGGCTCTCCGCCGATCGGTTGTCCTGGCGGGCGGGATTGCGCTGCTTGTGGCGGCGACCATTGCCGCCGTCCTGGCCCGCTCGATCACACGGCCTGTCATTGCACTTCGGGACGGCGCGGCGCGATTCGGCCGGGGCGAGCTCGACACCCGCCTGCAGGAAACCGGCGGAGACGAACTAGGCGGGCTGGCGCGCGAATTCAACATCATGGCCACTTCCCTCTCGCGGGAGCGGACTATGCTCCGCCACCAACTCGAGCGCATGTACGGCCTCTCGTCGGACCTCATCTGCGCCTTGGGCTTCGACGGATATTTCAAGGAAGTCAACCCTTCCTTCGAGCATGTGCTCGGGTACCAACAGGATGAAATGCTGACGACTCCCTTCATTGAGTTCGTCCATCCCGACGACCGCGTTGCGACCCAGGCGGTGGCGGCAACCTTGGCCGAAGGGCAACCCCTGGCCGGGTTTGAGAATCGCTATCGCTGCAAGGACGGTTCGTGGAAATGGCTGCTCTGGAACGCCTCTTCCGACCCGCGCGAGCAATTGATCTACGGCATGGCGCATGATGTGACCGAGCGCAAGCAGGCCGAGGCCGCACTTGTCCGGGCAAACCGGATCTACGCGCTGATCAGCCAGGTCAACCAGATGATCGTGCGCACCACTGACGTCGACGGGCTGCTGCGCGACGTCTGCCGGATCGCGGTCGAGTTCGGCGGGTTCCGCATGGCCTGGATCGGGATGGTCGACGACGGCGGGCAGCGAATTCGGCCCGCGGCGCAAGCCGGGTTCGATGACGGGTACCTGTCGGCGATCACGCAGAGCTCGATCCTCAATGTGTCCACAGGCCGCGGGCAGACGTCGGCGGCGGTCCGCGAGGGGAAGACGACCCACATCCAAGATATCGCCAGCGACCCGCGCGTGGCGCCCTGGCGGGAGGAGGCGCTGCGCCGCGGCTACCGATCGTCGATCGCGCTGCCGATCCGGGTGCGGGGCGAGGTGGTGGGAGCATTCAGCCTGTACGCCTCGGAGGCCTTCTTCTTTAACGAAGACGAGAGCCGCCTGCTCGAGGAGGTGGTCGCCGACATCGCCTTTGCCCTGGAGGCGATCGACGAGGCGCGACAGCGGGCCGAGGCCGAGTCGGCGCTGGTGGCGGCGCACGCCCGGCTGCGAGGCTTCGTCGACGCCAACATCATCGGCGTGGCTATCTCCCGGCCCTCGGGCGAGGTGGTGGAGACCAACGACTACTACCTGCGCACGATCGGCTACACGCGGGAGGAGTTCGAACAGGGGCTCGTCGACTGGCGTGCCATCACCCCCGCGGAATGGCTGCCGGCCGACGAGCATGCCATCGAGGAGCTGCGCCAGCGGGGGGTGAGTACGCCGTATGAGAAGGAGTACCTGCGGCGGGACGGGTCGCGCGTTTCGGTCTTCTTGTCCAACGCCATGCTGCCTGGGGCGGATGATGCGATCGCCGGCTATGCCTTAGACATCACCGAACGGAAGCGGGCCGAGGCCGAGCTGCGCCACCACGTCATGTATTTGCGAGCCCTCCAGGAAACCATGCTGGAGCTGCTGTCTGTGCGGAGTCTGGATGCGCTGTTCGTGAACATCGTCCGGCGCGCCGGCGACCTGGTGGGCACGGCGGCCGGCTTCCTCGACTTGGTTGACCCTGGGAGCGATCGAATGCGGCCGCACGTCGCCATCGGCGCCCTGGCCAACTCGCTGAATCACCCGGCGACGCCGGGCGTGGGCGTTGCCGGCGTGGTGTGGCAGACCGGTGCTCCGTTGATCGTGGAAGACTACAATTCGTGGCCGGATCGTCTCCCGGGGATGAGCTTAGGCAGCGTCTCCTCGGTCGTCGGCGTGCCGCTGCTGCGCGGCAACGACGTGCTGGGTGCGATTGGGCTGGGCTACGAATGGGGCAGCCGCAAGGTCTTCACGCCGGCCGACGTCGACCTGCTGACCCAGTTCGCCCGTCTGGCGTCGCTGGCTATCGAGCGCGCGGAGCTGCTGGCCGCTGTGCAGGCCGAGCGGGACTCGCTGGCCGTGCGCGTGGGCGAGCGGACGGCCGAACTGGAGCAGGCCAACCGCGAGCTGGAGGCGTTTGCCTATTCGGTGTCGCACGACCTACGCGCCCCGCTGCGGGCGATGCACGGCTTCAGCGCGGCGCTGCTCTCGGAATCCCGGGACCAGCTGGATGAGCAGGGTCGGCACTACCTGGATCGTATCGGCGCGGCCGCCAAGCGCATGGGGGAGCTGATCGACGCCCTGCTCGATCTCTCGCGCATCTCTCGCCGGGAGATGGGACACCAGCCGGTGGATCTAAGCGCGCTGGCGCGGGAGGTCGCCGCCGAGCTGCAAACCCAGGACCCGCAGCGGCCGGTGGAGTGGGTCATCGCCGACGAGCTGATCGCGCAGGGGGATGCGAACCTGCTCAGCGTGGCGCTGCAGAACCTGCTGGGCAACGCCTGGAAGTTCACCGGCCCGCGGTTGCAGCCGCGGATTGAGGTGGGCCTGCTGCCCCGCACCTCACCCGCCTCTGCCCCGGCGAGCGGGGGGGATGAGGGGGGCATCATCTACTTCGTCCGGGACAACGGCATGGGGTTCGACATGGCTTATGCCGACAAGCTCTTTGCCCCATTCCAGCGCCTGCACGGGATGCGCGAGTTCCCCGGCACGGGCATCGGCCTGGCCACCGTGCAGCGCGTCATCGCCCGCCACGGGGGGCGAGTGTGGGCCGAGGCGCAAGTCGATCAGGGCGCAACCTTCTATTTCACGCTGGAGAGTGCATGATGGAACGCAGAACGATCCTGTTGGTCGAAGATAATCCCGACGACGAGGAGCTGACGCGTAGGGCGCTCAAGGATGCCAATATCGCGAATGAGATCGTCGTCGTCGGTAGCGGAATCGAGGCGCTCGACTACCTCTTTGGCACCGGCGCCCATGCCGACCGCGACCTATCTCTCCTGCCGCAGCTCATCCTGCTGGACCTCAATCTGCCAAAGCTGAGTGGGCTGCAGGTGCTGGAGCGCTTGCGCGCCGACCCCCGCACCAAGTTGATCCCGGTGGTTGTCCTGACCACATCCAGCGAGGAGGAGGATGTCCTCGCCAGCTACCAACTGGGGGCGAACAGCTACGTGCGCAAGCCGGTCGACTTCGATCAATTCACCGAGGCGATCAAGCATGTGGGATTGTACTGGCTGCTCATCAACCAGCCCCCGCCCACCAGGCCGCGGGCAGCTGTTTGACGGTGGCGGTTCAGGGCATTGCCCGGCGCGGGGAGCGCATCGAGTGACCTCGGCCCCTCCGCTGGCAGTAGAGTGCAGCGGCGCGCATTTCGCGCCCAGTGCGGACAACGGAGCGGGCTTGGACGGGCGCCGCACTCAGGTTTGCCACGCGGGGAGCGGTGAGGGAATGGCCCGTCCCGAGGCTGCCACCCGCAGCCCAGCCCATCCGCGGCCAGGGTCAGGGCATGGTGAGGAGAGGTGATGGCATGACAACGGCCTTACGCGTGCTGATCGTCGAGGACGTGCCCGACGAGGCCGAGCTGATGGCGGGGCACCTGTCGCAGGCTGGCCTGAAGTTCGACTGGCGCCGGGTGGATACCGAGGCCAACTATCTGGCCGCGCTCGGCACTCTCCCGGACCTGATTCTGGCCGACTGGCGCATGCCGCACTTCAGCGGGCTGCGCGCCCTGGAGCTCATGCGCGAGCGCGGGTTGGACATTCCGTTCGTCATTGTCTCCGGCAGTATCGGCGAGGAAGCCGCTGTGAACGCCATGCACCAGGGCGCTTACGACTATGTGCTCAAGGACCGTCCGGCGCGGCTCGGCCAGGCAGTGGAGCACGCCCTGGAAGACCGGAGGATGCGCACGGTGCAGCAGCTAGCCGATCGGGCGCTGCGGGACAGCGAAGAACGCTACCGGTCGCTCTTCAACGGGAGCCCTGTCGGCGTGTACCGGACGGGCGAGGACGGCCGGATTGAGGCGGCTAACCCGGCGCTGGCGGCGCTCTTCGGATTCGAACTCGCCGGCCGAACTCGTGGGGCTCAATGTCCGCGAGTTCTATGTCGATCCCGAAGACCGGGAGCGCTGGCTCCGGGCGGTGGAGCAGCAAGGAGTACTCCAAGACGCCGAAATCCGGATGCGGCGCAAGGACGGCACGCTGATCTGGGTGCGCGACAACGGCCACATCGTGCGCGACGAGTCCGACCGGGTGAGCCGCTACGAGGGGACATTGTCGGATGTCACCGAGCGCAGGCTCGCCGAAGGGGAATTGCGCTACCAAGCCGCGCTGTTGGCAGAGGTGAACGATGCAATCATCGCCTCCGATGCCCAGTTCCGGCTGACCTACTGGAACCAAGCAGCCGAGAGTTTGTACGGATGGGGGGCCGAGGAAGTCCTCGGGCGGGACGGAGTGGAGATCGTGCGCACCGAATGGCCCGCGGTAGAGGCGGAAGAGATGCGGCGCACGATAGCCGAGACAGGCGACTGGCGCGGCGAGGCGAGCCAGCAGCGAAAGGACGGCACGCGGTTTCCCGTAGAAGTGTCTTCCCGGGTCCTTCGCGATGAGAGTGGACAGATTACGGAATACATCAGCGTGAATCGCGACATGACCGAGCGCAAGCAGGGGGAGCAGGCCCTGCGCGAAAGCGAGGAGCGATACCGCGATCTGGTGGAGAACATTCGCGAGCTGATCTGCACGCACGACGTGCGAGGGCGCATCCTGTCTTTCAATCGCAGCGCGATGGAGCTGACGGGCTATGCCCACGACGAGCTCCTCGGTATCGATATGCGCGATCTGATGCCCCCCGACCATCGCCCCTTGTTTGAGCGCTACCTGGCAACGCTGTTGAGGACCGGCGCCACGAACGGGCTGATGACGATCGTGACCAGGCAAGGGGAACGGCGTATCTGGGAGTATCACAATACGCTGCGCACCGAAGGCGTCGCCGAGCCGATCGTGCGCGGATATGCCCGCGACGTTACGGAGGTCAAGCGGGCCGAGCAGGCGCTGCGCGAGAGCGAGGAACGCTACCGGGCGGTGATTCGCTCCGCCAGCGACGCCATCATCAGCACCAACGGGGCCGGAAACGTCGTGGATTGGAACCCCGGGGCGGAGCGTGTGTTCGGCTACACGGAAGCCGAATCGCTCGGCCAGCCGCTCACCCGGCTTCTGCCGGCGCACTTCGAGCCCGGGCACATAGCGGGTATGGAGCGGCTGCGGACCGGCGGGGATTCGCAAGTCCTCGGCAGGACGCTTGAGTCGGAAGGAATACGGAAGGGCGGACAGGGATTTCCGCTGGAGGTCTCCCTGTCCGAGTGGCGGGTGACGGATGAGACGTTCTATACTGCAATCATCCGCGACATCACCGAACGCAAGCTGGCGGAGCAGACGCTGCGCGAGAGCGAAGGGCACTTACGCGCCCTCTTTGCAGCCATGACGGACGTGGTCATCGTTTACGACGCAGAGGGTCGCTACATCAGTATCGCCCCGACCAACCTCATCAAGTTCTACCTCCCGCCAAATCAGATGCTGGGTAAGACAGTGCATGACATTCTCCCGAAGGAAACAGCCGACTACATAGTCGCCAAAATCCGTGAGGCCATAGAAACAAGTCGTGTTGTCACTGGCGAGTATGCCTTGGAGCTCGACGGCGAGGACAACTGGTTTGCCAGCAGCGCCTCACGCCTTTCGGAGAGCACCGTCATGTGGGTGGCGCACGACATTACCCCACGCAAACGGGCCGAGTTGGCACTGGTCCGGCGCGTGGACGAAATGGAGTCGCTCCTCCAGACATCGATGCAGACACTGGCCGGGGAGGATCTGCACGGGCTGCTGACGGCGATCGTCGAGAGCGCCACTCGGCTGGCGGGCGGCGATCGCGGCGGGCTGATGCTACTAACGGCGGACGAGGCCCGGCTTCGTGTGCACATCAGCTACAACATGGGGCGAGACTACGTCGGCACCGAGGTCGAGCTTGGCGAGGGGATCTCCGGCCGGGCGGCCCAGGAACGCCGAACGATCGTGGTCGAGGACTACGGCGCCTGGAAAGGCAGGTCGCCCAAGTTCCTGGCGAGCGGGGTGGCGCGCATGATGGCCATACCGTTGCAGGTCGGTCAGCGCTTGATCGGCGTCCTGAACATGGGCGACTCCACCGGAGGCCCCTTCGGTGAGGACGAAACCCGCATTGCCAGTCTCTTCGCCGACCAGGCGGCGATGGCCATCGAGAGCGCCCGGCTGGTCAACGAGACCAACCGCCGGGCGGCCTACCTGGAAGCGCTCACCAGCACGGCGGCTGCCCTCCGGGCGGCCGTTGAACCGCAGGAGATATACGCTGACGTTCTGGGCCAGGTGGTCGATCAGCTCAAGGCATACGGAGCGACGCTGGCGCTGTTAGATCCTGAGAGCGGCGGGACGGAAGCCGTGCTGGCGGTGGGTGCCTGGCAAGGGACGACGGGGATGCGCCTCTCCCCCGGCGAGGGGATCGTGGGTATGGTGACGTCGAGCGGGCAAGCCTTCATCAGCGACGACATACGCGGCGATGTGCGCCTGGCGCGGCCGGAGCTGCTCCATGACCTGCCGGCCATCGCCTGCGTGCCGCTCACGGTGGAGAACCAGATCGTCGGCTGCATCATGGTGGGGCGACGCGAGCCGCTGAGCGCCGAGGAAGTGCGGCTGCTGACCGGGCTGGCGGAGATCGCCGGCAATGCCATCTACCGCGCCCGGGTGATGGCGACGCTCGAGGCGCGCGTCCGCCAGCGGACGCAGGAGCTGGAGGCGGCCAACGACCGGCTGCAGGAACTCGACCGGATGAAGACCGAGTTCGTGTCCAACGTCACCCACGAACTGCGCACGCCGATCACCAACGTGCTGCTGTACCTGGACCTCGCCCGTCGATCGCCTTCCGAGGCAAAGCGCGCCCACTACTTCGAAGTCCTCAAGTCGGAGTCGATGCGATTGGGGAAACTCATCGAGGAGGTGCTGACGCTCTCCCGCCTGGAGCGCGGCGCGGTGCCGATGGACTTTGAGCCGCACCCGTTGGATGCTCTGCTGGCCGACGTGCTCGTCGCACACCAGGCGCGGGCCGACGTCAAGGGAATCGCGTTGAACCACGAACCGGACGCCGGGCTGCCGGTCGTATCGGTCAACCGGGTGCAGATGCACCAGGTGCTGTCCAACCTGGTGGGCAATGCGGTGGCCTACACGCCGACGGGGGGGCAGGTGCATCTGGGGACCGCCCGGATCGGGGTCGAAGGGCGGGAGTACATCGGGGCGGTGATCCGCAACACCGGGGCAGTGATTCCGCCGAAGAGATGGAGCACCTGTTCGAGCGTTTCTACCGCGGGGCCATCGGGCGAGAGTCGGGCGAGCCGGGAACCGGCCTCGGCCTGGCGATCTCGAAG
>CAVZPO010000015.1:0-8598 GCA_963777165.1 uncultured Chloroflexia bacterium | reverse complement strand
CCGTCAGGGACGCCAACGCCGCGCCCCAAAACAGGACGCGGCGAAGTGAGTTCCCATTAACAACGCTCCCGGCCGGGCGGAACGCCTCCATGCTGACCTTCAGGCGGCGAAGCTTGGGCTCACGCTGTACGGCATGGGTGCGCCCGCTTCCCCCTTCAGGGCACTGGCTCCGCCTATCCCTTTATCTTACCGCCCCTCTCCATGGGGCGCAATGCGGCCGGCCTTCCGCTCTAGCAGTACCCCGGTACGGTCCAGGGAAGCTGGCTACTCCGCCGCGCCCACCGGGAGCCACACGGTGAAGCTCGTCCCGTGCTCCTCCGAACTCTCGACGTCAATCCTCCCGCCGTGCCGGTCGACGATCTCCTTGCAGATGGCCAGCCCCAGCCCGGTTCCCGGTTCGCCCGAACTCGCGCCCCGTCTTCCCACGGAAGAAGCGCTGGAACAACTGCGGCAGGTCTTCCGGGGGGATCGGGGGACCGTCGTTCCACACCCGTGCCCCAACCTCGACAATGCCATCCAGCCGTTCCCGGACCAGGCCCGTCAGCGTCACGTGTCCTGCAGCGGGCGCGTAGGCGACGGCGTTCCCGACCAGATTGTTAAAGACCTGGATCATCGGCTGATACCCGATCCAGATGGCCGGGACTTTCGGGTTGGGCTCCAGCCTCAACTCGATTTCCTTGGCCTGCGCCCGAGCCCTGTGCGCCGTGACCACCTCGGCCAGCAGCGGGTCGAGCGCCCGGAGCTCTCGGTGGATCTTAAGCGCCGCCTGATCCATCCGGGAGAGCGTGAGCAGGTCCTCGATCAGATGGCCGAGCCGCTCCGACTCGCGCCGCAGCACCTGCATGTAAGTCCCGCGGCGGTCCTCCCGCCCGGGTCGCTGCAGCAGGTCCAGATAGAGCAGGACGTTGGTGATTGGTGTGCGCAGTTCGTGCGATACGTTAGAGACGAAGTTGCTCTTCAGGCGGTCAAGCTCTTTAAGCCGCTCGTTGGCTTCCGCCAGCTCGCGGGTGCGGACCTGCACCCGCTGTTCGAGCGTTTCCAGGACGCCGGCACGGTGGAGAGCGTTACCCACCACCTCGGCCAGCGCCATCAGCAGGCTGCGCTCGGTCGGGCCGAAGGGGTCCCTGCGCCCGATTCCCAGCAGTCCGATGACCTCCTCCTGTTCGACCAGCGGAACCAGCGCCACGGCCGGCAGCCCGTGAAGTTCGCGCGGCAGCTGTGCCCACACCTCGTCTTCGACTTCCGGCACCAGTGCGGCCTTGCCCGTCGCCATCACCTCGCTGAACACTCCGCGCGCATCCGCCTGACGGGTGCCGGTCAGCGGCGACCAGACGCCGGAAGCAAGCGGCACGACGATCTCGCGCGTCGCCCGGTCTTCCAGCGCCAGCAAGGCGCCCTGCGCGCCAACCAGATCCTCAAGCCGGGACAATATCACCGGCATCATCTCCTGGCGCAGGCGCGTGGCGCGCAGGGCGGCGGCCACGCTGGTAACGGCCTGCAGGTGCGCCGCCCGCTGGCGTGTCTCCTCCAGCAGGCGGGCGTTCTCCAGCGCGATGGCGGCCTGATCGGCGAACAACTGCAGGATACGGATCTCGTCCGCTTCGAAAGGATCGGTTCGACGGTCGTCGGTGACGTTGATCACGCCGATCACCTGGGTCCCGCGCCGGAGCGGGGCAGCAACCACCCGTCGGAACAGCGCATCGTCATACCCGGTGTGACGCCCCTCCCACGCGGCGTAGTCGTTCACCGCCATCGCCTCGCCGCTCAGGGCGATCTTGCCCGACAGCCCTTCCCCTAGGCGCAGCCTGCGCCCTAGGAAGCCGGCCGGCAGGTGGTGGGTCACGACGATCTCGAGCCCCTTCCCGGCGTCATCCATCAGGTACACGCAGCCCATCGGCGCGCCCAGCAAGTCGGCCGCACGCCTCAGCACCGTCTGGAGGATCTGCATCGCGTCGCTGGTCTCGGCCACTTCGAGCGAGGTCTCGTACAGCACGGACATCTCGCGGGCGTGCCGCTCCAGTGCCGCCTCGGCCCGCTTTCGGTCGGTGACGTCCGCCAACAAACCCATGACGGCCTGGATGCGGCCGGCCGAATCGCGCAGCGGCGCAGCGGACACCGACACGTCCAGGCTCTCGCCCGAGGCGCCTCGCGCCCGTACCTCGATCCCGGACACATTCTCGCCCGCCAGCACGCTCTGCACGATGCCGGCAAAGGCGCCCACGCTTTCCCCTTGGAAGGCGCGTAGGCCATCCAGCGTCCGCTCCAACGCCTCCTCTGGCGGCACGCCGAACATGCGCTGCGCGCGGGGGTTCCACAGCCGCACCCTGCCCTCCAGGTCCAGGACCGTCACCCCGACGGGCGCGGCGTGGACCAGTGCCTGCAGAGTCTCGGTGGTTTCGCGCAGCGCCTCTTCCCCCTTGCGCCGCTCGGTGACATCGCGGGCCAGCGACAGGATGTACGGCCGCCCGTCGATGTCGAATCCGCCGATGCGCAGTTCCACCGGGAAGGTCGATCCATCCTTCCGGCGGTGGGTGCCTTCCAACGTGCGGGGGGCGCCGCCGGTCACCTGCCGCCACAGATCCTGCTGGGTGTCTTCCGGCACCTCGGCCTCGATCTGACGCACCTGCAGGCGCAGCAGTTCGTCACGCGTGTAGCCCAGGCTCTCACAAGCCTGCTGGTTGACATCGACGATCGCCCCCTGCAGGTCGTGCAGGAACACGGCATCGGCGGCGCGCTCGACCAGCAGTCGGAAGCGCCGCTCGCTCTCCCGCAACGCGCTCTCGGCGCGCATGCGCTCGGTGATGTCCTCGACCATCCAAATGCTCGAGGCCGGTTCGGCTCCCGGCTCGGGGATGAGCGAGACGGTCAGCCGGGTGTCGATCAGCCGCCCGGATCGATGCCGATAACGCGTTTCCACCTGGTAGGGCTGGCGTCGGCCGGCATAGACCTCGGCGTGCAGCCGGCGGCCGACCAGCGCGTCTTCGGGGTGGATCAGGTCCCATTGCGATCGGTGCTTGAGCTCCTGCTCGCCGTACCCCAGCATGACCTCGAACGCGGCGTTCGCCTCCTGGATCTCCCCGTCCCGATTGACCAGAGCGATGCCGATGGCCGCATGGACGAAGAACGCCCGGAATTGGGCTTCGCTGTCTCGCAGCGCCTGCTCGGTCTGCTTGCGATCGCTGATGTCGATCCCGACCCCGACCATGTAGTCCTGATCGCCCACGGCAGCACGCACGCCGGTCAGATAGGCGGGGATCCTCCGGCCGTCCCGAGTCTGGAGCGTGGCCTCCCCCTGAGCACTTCCCGTGGCGAAGACGGCAGCGATGGTGTCCGGCACATCTGTGCGGTCGTCGGACACGAAGAAATCCGCCGCCGTCCTCGTGGAAATCTCGTCCGCCGCGTATCCCAGGATCGTCTCCGCCTGCCGGTTCCATCGCACGAGCTTTCCAAGCGGGTCGAACATATAGAAGATGCCCGGCAGGCTGTTCAGGACGGCGTCGGAGAAATCCCGCTCGCGGCGGACCTCCTGCTCGGCACGTTTGCGCTCGCTGATGTCGGTGATCAAGCCGAGGACCGCCGGTCGCCCGCGGTAGTTGATCAGTTTGGTGGCGTTGATGACCGTCAGGCGCACTCCCAGACGCGTGAGCAGGTCATACTCGTAGGCCGGCACGTCTTCCCCGCGAGCGTGACGGCCAAAGGCCTCGCGCACCACGGGCATCGATTCTGGCGCCACCAGGCTCTCGAAATGGAATGTTTCGGACAGGAGCTCCTCGGGCGTGTAGCCCGTCGTCAGGCTGCACTGGGGATTGACATACACGATCCGCCCGCCCTGGTTGATGAAGATCATGCTGGGCGACTTCTCGGCCATGCTGCGCAGCTGCTCCTCCGACTCGCGCAGAGCGATCTCCGACTGCTTGCGCTCCGAGATGTCGGCGAACACGGCCAGCATTCCGACGAACTGTCCTGCCTCGAATCGCGGGTTGCCGCTCACCAGCGCCGGGAGCCGCCGCCCGTCCTTGCGGACGAACTCGATCTCGTAGCGGCTGGCTCCGCCCGCCTCCCGCGCCGCATCCACCTCCTGCACGATGGCATGCTGATCGGGCGGGACGACTTTGGTCCATGGCGCGCCCAGCAGTTCGTCGGCGTCGTAGCCGAGCATGGCGGCGGCCGCCGGGTTGACGAAGGTGAAGCGACCCATCCGATCCTGCAGGACGATGCCTTCGCCCATGCTCTGAACGATGTCTTCGTTGAATTCCTTCAGCTGCCGCAGGTCGTCCTCGGCCCGCAGCCGTTCTTCCAGCAGCCAGGCGTTCTCCAGCGCCACGGCGGCGCTGGACGCCAGACCCTCCAGCATCGATATGTCATCTTCGTCGAACGATTCCTCGCGGCGCTTGTTGTGCAGCTCCAGACACCCGAGCAGGGCGCCCTCGCGGCTGAGAATCGGGACGTTGACCAGGTTGCGGATGCCGAGGTCTTTGCCGGCGGCTGCCAGCAGCCGGTCCGCCTTCGGACCGTTGGCCAGGTACGGCCGTCGGGTTTCGGCCACCGCGCCGGACACGCCCTCGCCGAGGACGAACGCCGAGTTGATCGGAGTGAGCAACCCGTCGTTGTTGTACTCGGTGAACTGCATCACCTCGCCGGTCCACAACCCCGCCGTCCCGGCCGCGGCGTCCACCAGGTCCAGACCGCTCGCCACGAGCGCACGCAGGACGGCCGGCATCTCGAGCACCGAGTTCAACTGCTGGCTGGTGCGCGACAGGAGCTCCAGCTGGCGGCTCTGTCGCATCAGCGCCTCCTCGGTCGCCTTGCGCTCCGTCAGGTCCGAGATCGACCACAGCGTTAGGGGTTGGGCGGCTTCGGAGGCCCGGATCCGCCGGCCGCGCGCCCGGAACCAGCGCACCCCTCCGGGTACTGCCAGCGGGTACTCGAAGTCGTAGGGCGCACCCTGCTCGAGCACGATCCGGATTCCGGACAGGAAGCGCTGTGCGGTCTCCGCCGGCAGGATCTCCGTCACCGTGCGGCCCAGCATGTCCGCCGCCGGGCGCATGAGGAGCGAATCGTCCCCGGCGATCACGTCGACATATCGCCCGTCCGCGTCATACACCACCAGCAGGTCGTCGACCGCTTCGACGATATTCTGCAGCCAGGCGCGCGAAGATCGCAGATCCTCCTCGGCGGCTTTGCGGTTGCTGATGTCGGTGATGAACCCTTCCAGGATCTCGACCCCGTCGGGCGCGACGCTCACCGCGCCGCCTTGTTCCCAGACCCAGCGCATGTCCCCCTGGGCGGTCGCGATCCGGTAGGTGAGCTGGAAGAGCCGCCCCTCGCGGACCGCGGTCTGCACCTCGTCCCAGACCACCGCCTGGTCCTCGGGATGAATGAGCGAGGCGTAGCTCACCACGCGGTTGCCCTGCATGTCGGCCGCCGGGAAACCGGTCAGGCCGAGGCAGCCCTCGCTGACCAACTCCATCGTCCACAGGCGGTCGTTGCGGCAGCGGTAGGCCATGCCAGGCAAATTGCCGAGGAGCGTACTCAGCCGTCGCCGGCTCTCCCGCAACTCGGCCTCGGCGTGCCGGCGCTCCGTGATCACCCGCGTCGTCAACACGATCCCGCCCACGGCGGGCTGATCCAGCAGATTTCGAGCCACCGACTCGACCACGACCCACTCGCCGCCGGCGTGGCGGAAGCGGTACTCGGTCGGCGTCCCCGGGTTCGTGCGCTGCACAACGCTTCCGAGGGCCGCTTGAACCGTCGCCAGATCATCCGGATGGACCAGGGCAAACCCGCTCTTCCCCACCAGCTCATCCGGCCGGTACCCGAGCTGTGTCTCCACGGACGGCGTCAGGTACTGGAACTCTCCTACGGCATTGATCACCGCGATCACGTCGCTGGCATTCTGCACCAGGGCGCGGAACCGCTCTTCGCTGGCCCGGATCTCGACCTCCAGCTTACGGCGCTCCGTGACCTCGAGGAGAGAGCCCTCGCGGGCAATGACCTCTCCCGCCGAATCGCTCAACGCGGCGCGGTCGGCGCCGCGCGCCAGCGCCAGTTGCAGGTGGAATGCCAAGTCCTGCTCGAGTGCCGCCGAGTTGGCCATCATCCCGTCGACGTCCGCCTGCAATGCGGCGCCCAGGTCGAGCCGGATGCCCATTGTGCCCAACCACAGCACAACGCATCCGGGCCAGCGTTCCTTGATCCTCCGTTCGACCTGCGGCTCCCCTTTCCATCCCAGGGGGCGTTGGACCAGGGCCAGGCCGATGTCCTTCTTCTTTAAGCTCGCAGTCCAGGATGCGGGATCGGAGGCGACCGTCAAGCGAAACGAGGGCAGAGCCTGGCGGATCCAGCGCCGGACGCGTGCCATCGTCTGCTTCTCTCCCACCAACAACACGTTCACGGCGCTTGCCATGACACCTCCCGTCCCACACGCTCCACCTCGTCGTGCCACCATTTCTAGAACGCCTTTCCTTCGCGCGCAACGAACCATTTTTTAGTTGGCCGTCCACGCCGACCGCCCGGAACCGATGATCGAGCGCGCCCCCCGCTGACGCGCCTCCCACAGGCTGGATGCTCAGCCGGCCGGAGGTGCAGGGAGCCACACGGTGAAGGCCGTGCCCTCGACTCCGCTCTCGACCTCGATCCAGCCGGCATGGCGCTCGACGATCTCTCTGGAGATTGCCAGCCCCAACCCGGTCCCGGGCTGGCCGAACTCATGCCCGGTGCGCCCGCGGTAGAAGCGTTCGAACACATGCGGCAGGCCTTCGGCGTCGATCGACGGGCCGTAGTTGAAGACCCGCGCGCCGACTAACGGGCGATCTCCAACTTTCAGACCGGGCGTCGACAGTCGCACCGTTCCGCCGGCGCGCGAGTAACTCATGGCGTTGGCCATGACGGTCTGGGCGACAGCCTTCGCCTGGGGCCCAGGATCAGACGCGCCAATACCTTATCGCTCAGGGCAATCCAGGCGGCGCCGACCAGGGTATAGATCAGGGTGACGCGCAGTGCCGCGCGCCAGGAGCGGTCGCTCGGCGCAGGCCGGCCGAATTCGGCGCCGGCAGGCAAGTCCGCCCGGGAGTCCTCGTCAGGCGATCGGATCCGTGTGGCGCCAGGCATCACGACCCTCCCCTTGGTTCGTGAGCGAGGTGCAGGTGTGCGACCTCACCTCCGAAGTGCACTGCGGGGGCGAATCCAAGCTCCCGGTAGACGCGGTGAGGTCAAGTGTAGCCGCCCGCATTCGACGTGGCAATGGGTTCGAGGAAGTTCGGCCGCTGCACGTCCTCAAGCGCCGGCGTGCGTTGCGAGTGCGGCTGAAGCGGGTACCTCACGGACCGCGCGGCAGATGGCCGCCGGCTCCTTGAGGTGATCGGCCGAAGCAGACGCCTGGCCTGCGGGTCGGCGGTTCGCCTGCGTTAACGTGCGGCGGGCCCCAGAAAGACGGCCTCGGCCGTCAGGTCACGACGCGGCCGCCTGCGGCAGCCACACGGTGAAAGTCGTGCCGGCCTGCTCGCTGCTGTCCACCTCGATCCAACCGTGGTGCAGCTCGACGATCTCCTTCGAGATCGCCAGGCCGAGGCCGGTTCCCGGCTCGCCTGACTCTCGCCCGATGGCCCCGCGGTAGAAACGCTCGAACAGGTGCTCCATGTCCTCGGGCGGAATCACCGCCCCGGTGTTGTGGATCACCGCCCCGACGTACTCCCGCCCTTCGACGCCGATCCGGGCGGTCCCCAGATGCACCTGCCCCCCCGGCGGCGTGTAGGCCACCGCATTGCCCACCAGGTTGGACAGCACCTGGTGCATCTGCACCCGGTTGACCGATACGACCGGCAGCCCGGCGTCCAGTTCGTGGTTCGACGCGATTCCCTTGGTCTCCGCTCGTGCCTGGTGTGCGACGAGCACGTCGGCCAGCAGAGCGTCCAACGGGTGCGGCTCAAAGTCCATCGGCACCGCGCCGCGCTCCAGGCGGGAGAGCGTCAGCACCTCCTCGATGAGTTTCCCCAATCGCATCGACTCCGACTTGAGGACTTCGAAGTAATGGGCGCGCTTTGCCTCGGAAGGCGACCGACGGGCGAGGTCCAGGTACTCTCGATCCGGGCAGTCCCAAGATGCACACTCCCTCCGGGCGGCGTGTAGGCCACCGCATTGCCCACCAGGTTGGATAGCACCTGGTGGCTCACCCGGTTGACCCACACGACCGGCAGCTCGGCGTCCAGTTCGTGATTTAACGTGATTCCCTTGGTGTCGGCCTGCTGCTCGATGGCCGACCAGCACATCGGCGAGCAGCTCGCCTCCAGCGGGTGCGGCTCGAGGCCCATGGGCACCACGCCGCTGCTCCAGCCGCGAGAGCGTCAGCACCGCCTCAATCAGCGTTCCCAGCCGGACCGACTTCGACTTGAGCACGTCGAAGTAGTGGGCGCGGTTTGCCTCGGAAGGCGACCGACGGGCAAGGTCCAGGTACAGCAGCACGTTGGTGATCGGCGTGCGCCCGTGCGTGACGTTGGACACGAACTCGGTCTTCAGCCGGTCCAGTTCCTGCTGTGTTGGCCGCCTCCAGTTCCTGCGTCCGCTGGTGGACGCGCTCCTTGAGCGTCGCCATCACCCGGG
>CAVZPO010000014.1:0-17154 GCA_963777165.1 uncultured Chloroflexia bacterium | reverse complement strand
CGGGCAGTCCCAAGATGCACACTCCCTCCGGGCGGCGTGTAGGCCACCGCATTGCCCACCAGGTTGGATAGCACCTGGTGCATCTGCACCCGGTTGACCGACACGACCGGCAGCCCGGCGTCCAGTTCGTGATTCAACGTGATTCCCTTGGCGTCGGCCCGCGCCTGATGGCCGACCAGCACATCGGCGAGCAGCGCGTCCAGCGGGTGCGGCTCGAGGCCCATGGGCACCATGCCGCGCTCCAGCCGCGAGAGCGTCAGCACCGCCTCAATCAGCGTTCCCAGCCGGACCGACTTCGACTTGAGCACGTCGAAGTAGTGGGCGCGCTTTGCCTCGGAAGGCGACCGACGGGCAAGGTCCAGGTACAGCAGCACGTTGGTGATCGGCGTGCGCAGCTCGTGCGTGACGTTGGACACGAACTCGGTCTTCAGCCGGTCCAGTTCCTGCAGCCGTTCGTTGGCCGCCTCCAGTTCCTGCGTCCGCTGGCTGCACACGCTCCTCGAGCGTCGCCATCACCCGGGCACGGTGGATGGCGTTGCCTGCAATCTCTGCCAGCCCGGTCAGCAGCCGCACCTCCTCGATGCTCAGGGGTGCCCGCCGGCCGACCATCACGCACCCGATCGGCCGACCCTCGACCGTGAGTGGGACGCAGGCCACGGCCGGCAGGTCCTTGAGGAGTTCCGGACGCGCCAGCCGCGGGTCGCCGCGGACATCGTCGGAGACAAACGGCGTGCCGCTCGAAGCCACCGAGCCGACGATTCCCACGCCGACGGGCAAGCGCATCCCCGTCGTCGCTTCCCAGGCACCGATTGACAGTACCGTCTCGGTCTCACTGTCCTCGTGGACCAGGAGCGACAGGGTGGCCCCTTCGGGCCTCAGCTGGCGTGCGACCTCCTCCAGGACTTTGGCGTACATCGCCTCCGGCGTCACCGCCACCCCCAGTGCCTCGGCCGTAGAAGTCAACGCTTCAAGGTACGCCGCCCGCCGGCTGGTCTCGTCCATCAGCCGGGCGCTCTCGATGGCGATCGCCGCCTGGTCGGCGAAAAGCCGCGCCAGGCGAATCTCGTCCTCCCCGTAGGAGCCGGTCTTCGGGTCGGCGACGTTCAGCACGCCGATCAGCCGCTCGCCGACCAGCATCGGCACCGTCAGGACGCGTCCGACGCCGCTGCCGGTGAACTTGTCCGACTTCCCCTCCCAGGCTTCGTAGTCTTCGATCATGATCGCCCGGCGCTCGAGCGCCGCGCTGCCCGGACACGCCCTCGCCCATCTCGAGCTCCGTGCCGGTGTAGTCTCGCCCCATGTTGTGGCTGGTATACACGCGAATCCGAGAGCCATCCGCCGTGAGCAAGAACAGCGCGCCGCGATCTCCGCCGGTGAACCGCGCCGCGCGCTCGACGATCGCCGTCAGCAGGCCGTGCAGGTCGCCTTGGGTCAGCGTCTGCATCGAAGTCAGGTAGAGCCCCTCCAGCTCGGCGGCGTGGCGCCGCAGGGATTCCTCCGCCTGCACGCGGGCTGTTACGTCCCGGGCGATACCTTCGAGGGCGATCACGGCCCCCTGCTTCGTCGACAATCGGTACATTGCGTTGTTCGGTCCAGATCACCTGCCGTCCTTGCGCACCCAGCGCAGGGTGAGCGGACTCCCCGGCCTGGACAGCTCCAGACCGCATCGCCTCCAGGATCGGCACGATCGTCGGGGTGGACGAGCTTGAAGCCCAGATCCGGATCGGCGTAGTGCTCCTCGGGTGTGTAGCCGGTGATGGCCGTCGCCGCCGGGCTGACGTACTTGAAGCCCGGATCTGGCGACACTCGATAGCGGTAGATCAGGTCCGGCGCGTTCTCGGCCAGACGGCGGAAGCGTCCTTCGCTCTCGGCCAGATTCGCGGTTGAGCCGGTCCAGGTCGAGCATCTTGTCTTCCAGTTTGCGGATCAGGGCTTCGTTGTACAGCCGGTAGAAGGCCGTCTCTTCTTCCAGCAGGGGCTGCGGGCGCGGCTACCTGCCCGGCCGCGTGCGCTTGCAACACCTCGCGCAGGATGGCGAGAAAGTCCTCGCTCTCGACCGGCTTGACGATGAAGCGCGCCGCGCCCAACTGCAGAGCCAGGGCTTCATCGCGCGGGTCGGTGTAGGTGGCGGTGTAGAAGACGAAGGGGATGTCGCGCAATTGCTCGTCGCGCTTGCACTCGCGGCACAGCGCAAAGCCGTCCATCTGGGGCATGAGGATGTCGGAGATGATCAGGTCGGGCCGGGTGCGGCGGGCCAGTTCCAGCGCTTCCGCGCCGTTGGCGGCTTCCAGCACCTCATCGCCGGACGCAGCCAGCATGGTGCGGAGCAGGTACCGGTTTTGCTCGTGATCGTCAACGATCAGGATGGTGCTCATGCGGGCCTCATTTCTCGTCCGCCTCGGCGGGCGGGTCGGGCGCCAGGAAGGCGAGCACCTCGGCGAGGAAGGTATCGGGATTGATGGGCTTCTCGATGTAGCCGTTGCAGCCGGCCGCCAGGATGCGCTCCCGGTCGCCGGCCATGGCGTAGGAGGTGACGGCGACGATGGGCGTGCGCGCCAGCGCAGGGTTGCGGCGCAGTTCGTCGGCCACCGCGTAGCCGTCCATGACCGGCAGTTGAATGTCCAGCAGGATGAGCGCCGGCCGAGTTTCTTCTGCCAGTCGGATGCCCTGCGCGCCGTCGCGCGCCGCCGTCACCACATGGCCGTGCTTTTCCAGAATGAAGGTTTCCAGGTACAGGTTCTGCTCGTTGTCTTCAATGATCAGGATGTTCGCCATGGGACCCTCCTTCCGGGGCCAGCGGCAAGGTGAAGGTGAACGTGCTGCCCGCGCCCCATTCGCTCTCGGCGCGGATCTGCCCGCCCAGCAGGCTCACCAGGTTCTTGCAGATGGCCAGTCCCAGCCCGGTGCCCTCGTGGCGCCGGTTCAGCCCGGTCTCAAGCTGGTGAAAGGGCTCGAAGAGTTTGCCCAGGTCTTCCGGGCGGATGCCGATGCCGGTGTCGTGCACGCTGATTTCCAGCCACCGCCTCCTGCGCCCGGCACGCCAGCCGGACCTCGCCCTGCTCGGTGAATTTGATGGCGTTGCTCGAGCAGATTGAGCAGGATTTGCTCCACGCGACGCCGGTCGCTGACCACGACGCCGACGTTGGAGGCGATGGCCGCGGTGAGCGCCAGCCCTTTCTTCTGCGCCTGCGGCGACACCGCGCGCAGGGCATCCTCGATGGCGGCGCGCATCTCAAACGGAGCGCGTGCCACTTCCAGCTGCCCGGCCTCGATCTTGGAGATGTCCAGCACGTCGTTGATCAGCGCCAGCAGATGGCGGGCGCTGTCGCGGGACATGCCCAGTTGTTTCGTCTGCTCGGCGTTGAGCGGGCCGGCCAGTCCCTGCAGCAGCACGCCGGTGAAGCCGATGATGGAGTTGAGCGGGGTGCGCAGTTCGTGCGACATGGTGGCGAGGAAGGCCGATTTCAGCCGGTCGGCTTCCTGCGCCTGGTGCATGGCGGCGTTCAATTCCTCCGTGCGCCGCGCGACGCGCTCTTCCAGTTCGGCGTTCAGGCGGCGCAGTTCCGTTTCGGCGCGCACTCGCTCGGTGATGTCGTGGACGGTCCCAATCAGACGGGTACACTCGCCGTCGGCATCCAGGATCGGCGTGACGGAAGCCTCGCCGTACTTCTCGCCCGCCGGGTAGACCGAGACTTCTTGCCAGCCAACCGTCTTCTTGCTCCGAATGGCTTCTTTGTAGTTCCCCAAGCACCAGAGGCAGAGCACGTTCTGGGATCACTTCTTGGACCAGTTTGCCGACAACCTGGTCTTCCGTCAGCCCGGTCGCTCTGAGGAACGCCGAATTGACCGAGACGAAGCGAAACCGGTCGTCCGGTTCCACCGCCAAGTAGAACAGAACATCAGAGATATTCGCGTAGATCAGGGAGAGCTGGCGTTCGCTCGCTTGCAGCGCCGCCTCCATCCCGCTTGCGCTCGGTGATATCGGTGACCGTGCCGACATAGCCGACGATCTGATTCTCGGCGTTCCTTTCGGGGACCGCCTGTCCCAGCACCCAGGCGATCGTCCCGTCCGGGCGCACAAACCGATAGTCCGAGAAAGACGCTTCTGTGAAGTCGGGTGGATTCCCGCCAGCCCTGGCGTGAGCCTCTCTCTATCGTCCGGATGAACAGCCTCGAGCCATCCATCCCCCAGCGCTTCGCTCACAGATAGCCCGGAGATCTCGCACCATTTCGGGTTGACGTACTGTGGTGGCGCCGTTGGAATCGGTGTGGAAGATCCCCACGGGAGAGATACTGGCGAGGGTTCGGTATCGTTCCTCGCTCTCTTGAAGTTCTGCGCTGGCCTGCTCCAGGTGCCTTGTCCTGACCTTCACCTGCTGGCGGAGCAGCAAGACCATTCCGACCGCGGCGACCAACAAGCCCGTGATGCCGCCGATTAGCCAGACAACAGTACAGCGGCACACGATAGGCCGTCGTCTTGTTCGGTCCAACGACCGAGCGTCGTGTAATACGGGGAACCGGGTGTTCGGAATCCACTCGCCCAATTGGCGATCGATGGCTTCGAGCAGATCGTGATTGCGCCCCTCGGCGGTTGCGTAAGTAGAGATCGACCGGCTGGAAATCGATCGTCGTCTTTGACCAGCCCATAGTCCTGGTAGAAGTAGTCTCCAAAGAACGTGTTGGCGATGGCCGCATCGGCGGAACCATTGGCCGCCATCTGAAACGCCTCTCCAAAGGAGCCGGCGGGAACCAATGTCACCTGGTATCCGAATCCGTCCATCAATTGCTGGAACACTGTCTGTTGGATGGAACCCTTGAAGCACGGCGACCCGCTTGCCATCCAGATCGGCATTCGCATTGATCGGCGCTTCGGAGGACGAATAGACCCTTGACCAGCTTTCAAGGACCGGGGTCTTATGGAAATCATAGATTGGCGTCCCGTTCCTGCGAATACGCGACATCCGGCATCAGGTCGATCTGCCCCGTCCTCAAGGGCCAGCAGGCAGTCCGCCCATTCACACGGCACATACTCCAGCGTCCAGCCCTCCCGGACGCCGATCTCCTCCAGAAGCTCGATGAAGATGCCCGAGGCCCGGCCGTTCTGGTCCATGAAGATCTTGGGTTCGTTCTGGTATACGCCGACACGCACCGTGCGAGACTGGCCGAAGGCAGTCTTCGGAGTCAGAACGGCCAACACCACAAGGGCCAGACACAGGCTGCGTGCCCGCAAGCGGAGCTCGGGCCGGCGGGCTATTCCGGCAACGGGAACCGATTCCAGTCGCGCCGGCGGGGCGCCCTCGAGTCCGCGGTTGCAGTCCGCAGGCAACTTGGCCTCGTGTGTCCTCATCACTACTCCCTTGGCTCGCGGCGCATCCTGGGGCGCGTTTCAAAGAGCAGGCGCTGGTAACTTTGACCTCACACTTGCGGGGCCTCGGCCGTCAGGTCACTACGCGGCCGCCTGCGGCAGCCAGACGGTGAAGCTCGTGCCAGCCTGTTCGCTGCTGTCCACATCGATCCAGCCGTGATGCAGCTCGACGATCTCCTTCGAGATCGCCAGGCCGAGGCCGGTTCCCGGCTCGCCTGACTCTCGCCCGATGGCCCCGCGGTAGAAACGCTCGAACAGGTGCTCCATGTCCTGGGGCACGATTACCGCCCCGGTGTTGTGGATCACCGCCCCGACGTACTCCCGCCCTTCGATCTCGATCCGGGCAGTCCCAAGATGCACACTCCCTCCGGGCGGCGTGTAGGCCACCGCATTGCCCACCAGGTTGGACAGCACCTGGTGCATCTGCACCCGGTTGACCGACACGACCGGCAGCCCGGCGTCCAGTTCGTGATTCAACGTGATTCCCTTGGCGTCGGCCCGCGCCTGATGGCCGACCAGCACATCGGCGAGCAGCGCGTCCAGCGGGTGCGGCTCGAGGCTCATGGGCACCATGCCGCGCTCCAGCCGCGACAGCGTCAGCACCGCCTCGATCAGCGTTCCCAGCCGGACCGACTCCGACTTGAGCACGTCGAAGTAGTGGGCGCGCTTTGCCTCGGAAGGCGACCGACGGGCGAGGTCCAGGTACAGCAGCACGTTGGTGATCGGCGTGCGCAGCTCGTGCGTGACGTTGGACACGAACTCGGTCTTCAGCCGATCGAGTTCCTGCAGCCGTTCGTTGGCCGCCTCCAGTTCCTGCGTCCGCTGGCGGACGCGCGCCTCGAGCGTCGCCATCACCCGGGCGCGGTAGATCGCATTGCCGGCGATCTCCGCCAGGCCGGTCAGCAGCCGCACTTCCTCGGCGCTCAGCGGCTCGCGTCGCCCGACCATCACGCAGCCGACGATCTGATTCTCCACCGTGAGCGGCACGCAGGCGATGGCCGGCAGATCCTGGAGCAGCTCCGGCCGCGCCAGGCGCGCGTCGCCGCGAATGTCGTCGCTGACGAAGGCCTGCCCGCTCGACGTCACCATGCCGACGATCCCCTCGCCGGGGGACAGGCGCATGCCGGTCGTCCCCTGCCAGGCACCCACCGCCAGCACGGCTTCCGTCCCGCCGCTCTCAGGATCCAGCAGCGCCAGAGTCGCACCGTAGGCCTTGAGCTGATCGACCACCTGGTCCAACACGTCAGCGTACATCTCCTGCGGTTCGACCGCCGCCCGGAGGGCCGCCGCCGTACTGGTGAGCGCTTCCAGGTAGGCCGCCCGGCGGTTGGTCTCGTTGACCAGCCGGGCGCTCTCGATGGCCATCGCCGCCTGGTCGGCGAACAGGCTGGCGATGCGGATTTCGTCCTCACCGAAGGGGCCTTTGGTGGAGTCGGCGATGTTCAGGACGCCGATCAAGCGCTGACCCACCTGCATCGGTATGGCCAGGACGCGCCCGATGCCGCCTTCCTGGAACTTGGGCGACCTGCCTTCCCAGGTGTCGTAGTCCTCGATCATGATCGCCCGGCGTTCCTGGGCGGCCCGGCCGGAGATTCCCTCGCCCATCCCGAGCTCGGTCCCGGTGTAATCCCGCCCCATGTTGTGGCTGATGTGCACGC
Organism: uncultured Chloroflexia bacterium; assembly: GCA_963777165.1. Lineage (GTDB taxonomy): Bacteria > Chloroflexota > Anaerolineae > Anaerolineales > E44-bin32 > DYJB01. The sequence goes on along the minus strand of CAVZPO010000014.1, from coordinate 10,131 downwards.
GAATCCGGGCGCCATCCGACGTCGGCAGTATACAGCGCGCCGCGATCGCCGCCCGTCAGCCGAGTGGCGCTCTCGACGATCGCTGTCAGCAGCCCGTGCAGATCCTCCCCGGCCAGTGTCTGCATCGATGTCTGCAGGAGCGACTCCATCTCGTCGACACGCCGAACCAGCGCCAGCTCGGCCTGCTTGCGCGCGGTGATGTCGTGCGCCACCCACATGACGGTGCTCTCCGAGAGCCGTGAGGCGCTGCTGGCAAACCAGTCTCCTCGCCGCCGAGATGTAGGGCATACTCGCCAGTGACAACACGACTTGTCTCTATGGCCTCACGGATTTTGGCGACCGTGTAGTCGGCTGTTTCCTTGGGGAGAATGTCATGCACCGTCTTACCCAGCATCTCCTCCGACGGGCGGTAGAGGTGGATGGGGTTGGTCGGGGCGATACTGAGGTAGCGACCCTCTGCGTCGTAAACGATGACCACGTCTGTCATGGCCGCAAACAGGGCGCGGAGGCGCCCTTCGCTCTCGCGGAGCGCCTGCTCGGCCAGCTTGCGATCGGTGATGTCGCGGATGATGGCGGTGTAGAACGTCTCATCCGTCACCCGCCACTCGGACAGGGAGACTTCCAGCGGAAATCCCTGTCCGCCCTTCCGTATTCCTTCCGACTCAAGTGTCCTGCCGAGGACTTGCGAATCCCCGCCGGTCCGCAGCCCCTCCATACCCGCCATGTGTCCGGGCTCGAAGTGCGGCGGCAGAAGCCGGGTGAGCGGCTGGCCGAGGGATTCGGCTTCCGTGTAGCCGAACACACGCTCCGCCCCAGGGTTCCAATCCACGACGTTTCCGGCCCCGTCGGTGCTGATGATGGCGTCGCTGGCGGAGCGAATCACCGCCCGGTAGCGCTCCTCGCTCTCGTGCAGCGCCTGCTCAGCCTGCTTGACCTCCGTAATGTCGCGGGCATAGCCTCGCACAATCGGCTCGGCGATGCCCTCTGTGCGAAGCGTGTTGTGATACTCCCAAATGCGCCGTTCCCCGCTTCGGGTCACGATCGTCATCAGACCGTTCGCGGCGCCGGTCTTCAACAGCGTTGCCAGGTAGCGTTCAAACAAGGGGCGATGGTCGGGGGGAAGGAATTCGCGCATATCGACACCGAGGAGCTCGTCGGGGGCATAGCCCGTCAGCTCTGTGGCGCTGCGGTTGAAGGACAAGAGGCGCCCTCGCACGTCGTGCGTGCAGATCAGGTCGCGGATGTTCTCCACCAGATCGCGGTATCGCTCCTCACTTTCGCGCAGCTCCTCCTGCGCCAGCTTGCGCTGGGTGATGTCGGACAGCGTTCCCTCGTAGTGGGTCGTCTGGCCGGTCTCGTCGCGCACGATGCGGCCGCTGTCGCGCACCCACATCACCGCACCATCCTTGCGCCGCATCTGGATCTCGGAGTCATGCAGCACATCTGCACGCTTGACCGCCTCGCGCCAGCGGACCTGTTCGTCCGGACTCTACGTAGAAGTCTCTTGCGCTCAGCCCCACCAGTTCGTCCGGAGAGTTGAAACCAAACAACAGCGCCAGCGCCGGGTTAGCCGCCTCGATCCGGCCGTCCTCGTCCGTCCGGTACACGCCGACGGGGCTCCCGTTGAACAGTGACCGGTAGCGCTCCTCGCTCTCGCGCAAGGTCGCCTCTGCCCGCCGGCGCTCGTCGCGCAGCCGCTTGTCTTCCAGGGCATGCTCCACTGCCTGGCCCAGCCGAGCCGGGCGGTCCTTGAGCACATAGTCGTAAGCGCCCTGGTGCATGGCGTCCACAGCGGCTTCCTCGCCGATACTGCCGGAGACAATGACGAACGGAATGTCCAATCCGCGCTCGCGCATGAGATCCAGGGCGCGCAGCCCGCTGAAGTGCGGCAGGCGCCAGTCGGCCAGAATCAGGTCCGGGAGAGTGCCGAGCGCGGCCAGATAGTCGGCCTCGGTATCCACCCGGCGCCAGTCGAGCTTCAGGCCGGCCTGCGACAGCTGCCCCGCCATCAGCTCGGCCTCGTCGGGCACGTCCTCGACGATCAGCACGCGCAAGGTTGTTGTCATGCAATCACCTCCTCCCATGCCCTGACCGTGGCCCTAGGCAGGGCTCGGGTGGCGGCCCCGGCTCGGGCCTGGTTCCAGCCTTGCCGCCCGGGGCGTCTTACCCGAGCGCCGTTGCACTCTATTGCCAGCGGAGGGGCCGAAGTCACTCGATGCGCTCCCTGCGCCGGGCAATGCCCTGAACCGCCACCGTCAAACGGTTACCCGCGGCCTAGTGGGCGGGGGCTGGTTGATGAGCAGCCAGTACAATCCCACATGCTTGATCGCCTCGGCGAATTGATCGAAGTCGACCGGCTTGCGCACGTAGCTGTTCGCCCCCAGTTGGTAGCTGGCGAGGACGTCCTCCTCCTCGCTGGATGTGGTCAGGACAACCACCGGGATCAACTTGGTGCGGGAGTCGGTGCGCAAGCGCTCCAGCACCTGCAGCCCACTCAGCTTTGGCAGCTTGAGGTCCAGCAGGATGAGCTGCGGCAGGAGAGATAGGTCGCGGTCGGCATGGGCACCGGTGCCAAAGAGGTAGTCGAGCGCCTCGATTCCGCTACCGACGACGACGATCTCATTCGCGATATTGGCATCCTTGAGCGCCCTGCGCGTCAGCTCCTCGTCGTCGGGATTGTCTTCGACCAACAGGATCGTTCTGCGTTCCATCATGCACTCTCCAGCGTGAAATAGAAGGTTGCGCCCTGATCGACTTGCGCCTCGGCCCACACTCGCCCCCCGTGGCGGGCGATGACGCGCTGCACGGTGGCCAGGCCGATGCCCGTGCCGGGGAACTCGCGCATCCCGTGCAGGCGCTGGAATGGGGCAAAGAGCTTGTCGGCGTAAGCCATGTCGAACCCCACGCCGTTGTCCCGGACGAAGTAGATGATGCCCCCCTCCTCCCCCCGCTCGCCGGGGCAGAGGCGGGTGAGGTGCGGGGCAGCAGGCCCACCTCAATCCGCGGCTGCAACCGCGGGCCGGTGAACTTCCAGGCGTTGCCCAGCAGGTTCTGCAGCGCCACGCTGAGCAGGTTCGCGTCCCCCTGCGCGATCAGCTCGTCGGCGATGACCCACTCCACCCGCCGCTGCGGGTCCTGGGTTTGCAGCTCGGCGGCGACCTCCCGCGCCAGCGCGCTGAGATCCACCGGCTGGTGTCCCATCTCCCGGCGAGTGATGCGCGAGAGATCGAGCAGGGCGTCGATCAGCTCCCCCATGCGCTTGGCGGCCGCGCCGATACGATCCAGGTAGTGCCGACCCTGCTCATCCAGCTGGTCCCGGGATTCCGAGAGCAGCGCCGCGCTGAAGCCGTGCATCGCCCGCAGCGGGGCGCGCAGGTCGTGCGACACCGAATAGGCAAACGCCTCCAGCTCGCGGTTGGCCTGCTCCAGTTCGGCCGTCCGCTCGCCCACGCGCACGGCCAGCGAGTTCCGCTCGGCCTGCACAGCGGCCAGCAGCTCGGCGCGCTCGATAGCCAGCGACGCCAGACGGGCGAACTGGGTCAGCAGGTCGACGTCGGCCGGCGTGAAGACCTTGCGGCTGCCCCATTCGTAGCCCAGCCCAATCGCACCCAGCACGTCGTTGCCGCGCAGCAGCGGCACGCCGACGACCGAGGAGACGCTGCCTGAGCTCATCCCCGGGAGACGATCCGGCCACGAATTGTAGTCTTCCACGATCAACGGAGCACCGGTCTGCCACACCACGCCGGCAACGCCCACGCCCGGCGTCGCCGGGTGATTCAGCGAGTTGGCCAGGGCGCCGATGGCGACGCGCGGCCGCATTCGATCGCTCCCAGAGTTCGACCAAGTCAAGGAAGCCGGCCGTTGTGCCCACCAGGTCGCCGGCGCGCCGGACGATGTTCACGAACAGCGCATCCAGACTCCGCACGGACAGCAGCTCCAGCATTGTTTCCTGGAGGGCTCGCAGATACATCACGTGGCGGCGCAGCTCGGCCTCGGCCCGCTTCCGTTCGGTGATGTCTAACGCATAGCCGGCGATTGCCTCATCCGTCCCAGGCAGCATGGCGTTGGACAAGAAGACCGGAACGCGCGACCCGTCCCGCCGCAGGTACTCCTTCTCATACGGCGTACTCACCCCCCGCTGGCGCAGCTCCTCGATGGCATGCTCGTCGGCCGGTAGCCATTCCGCCGGGGTGATGGCACGCCAGTCGACGAGCCCCTGTTCGAACTCCTCCCGCGTGTAGCCGATCGTGCGCAGGTAGTAGTCGTTGGTCTCCAGCACCTCGCCCGAGGGCCGGGAGATAGCCACGCCGATGATGTTGGCGTCGACGAAGCCTCGCAGCCGGGCGTGCGCCGCCACCAGCGCCGACTCCGCCTCGGCCTGCTTTCGCGCCGCGTCGATCGCCTCCAGGGCAAGGGCGATGTCGGCGACCACCTCCTCGAGCAGGCGGCTTTCGTCTTCGTCAAAGAAGAAGGCCTCCGAGGCGTACAGGCTGAACGCTCCCACCACATCGCCCCGCACCCGGATCGGTAGCGCGACCCAGGACCGGTAGCCGCGGCGCAGCGCCTCCTCCCGCCATGGCGCCATGCGCGGGTCGGTGGCGATATCCAGGCTGCCGAACGCTTTCCCCTCGCGGAACGCCGAGCCCGTGGGCCCGCGCCCTCTGGCCTATCAAGGACCGAGATCGGCTTGATCGCCGCCAGGTACCCGTCTTCGAACCCGGCCCAAGCCACCGGCTGGACTTCCTCCCCACCCTCGGCGATCATGCCGATCCAGGCCATGCGGAAGCCGCCGAACTCGACCGCGATCCGGCACACGTCTCGCAGAAGTTCGTCGGCATCGGTGGTGCGCACGATCATCTGGTTGACCTGGCTGATCAGCGTGTACACCCGATTTGCCCGGACAAGGGCGATCTCCGCCCGCTTGCGCTCGGTGATGTCACGTGCGGTAGATAGTGCGCCGATGACGTTCCCCTCCGCGTCCTTGAGCACGCGGCTCCACCAGCCCAGCAGGCGCTTCTCCCCATCCTGGCGCCGCTGCGAGCTTTCAGTATAGAAGGCCTCTTCACTCCCATCGAACAGCGGCTGTACCAAGGTGTAGGTGTCCTGCTCGCCCTCGAAGTAGAACGCGGCCTCCTTCCCAATGACTCCCTCACCGAAGAACTCGGCGCCCGCACGGTTGACCCATGTGTAGACTTTGTTCTCGTCCACTTCCGCAATGATGTCGGGGACGGCGGCCAGGATGGCCGCGTTGCGCGACGAGAGTACCTTCAGTTCCTTCTCCGCCCGCTTTCGCTCGGTCACGTCGTGCGCCACCGCAAAAATCACGTGCTCGCCCAGGTCGGACGACGCGTTCCATTGGAGCCACTTCCATGAGCCGTCCTTGCAGCGGTACCGGTTCTCAAACGCGCCCACGCCCCTTCCCCCCGCCAGGGACGAGACGGCGGTCTGCGTGGCCGCGCGGTCATCCGGGTGTACGTATTCGACGTAGGGCACTGCGAGCAGCTCGTCCCGGGTGTACCCGAGCAGGCTCTCGAAAGCCGGGTTGACCTCCTGGAAGCGGCCTTCAAAATCCGCGATGCAGATCAAGTCGGATGACAGCGTGTACATGCGTTCCAGGCGGCGACGGAGTTGAGTCTGTTCCCTGGATAGCACCACTGCCATCTGGTTGAACGCATGCGCCAACGCGCCGAGTTCGTCTCCACCGGTTTCCGGCAGGCGGACGTCGAGCTCGCCCCGGCCGAATCGCGCCGTGCCCTCCTGAAGCGCAATGACGGGCCGCGTGATCGAGCGGGCCAAAGCGACTGCAATGGTCGCCGCCACAAGCAGCGCAATCCCGCTCGCAAGGAGGATCAATCGGCCGAATGCCTCCACCGGGGCAAAGGCCTCGGCCTCATTCACCTTGACGATCAGGCACATGTCCCTTGCCGGCAGCCAGGCGAAGTTGACGATCGCCGGAACCCCCCTGTAGTCATCGGCTAGGACGACGCCGGTCCCGCCTGACAGACATTGCTGTACAGCCACCGTATGGACTCCTCGGCTGAGGACCGCCGGGTCCGAGTTCAGACGCGGCTGGGTGACGAACAGGTGGGAGGTGTTGACCAGAAAGGCGTCGTCAGTCTGGCGGTCGCCCGTGCGCCGTTGGATGATGGCATTCATCTCGCTCAGGTCGAGCCGTGCGGCCAGCACGCCCACCAGCCTGCCGTCGGCCGTCGTCAGAGGCGATCCAATGGTCATGGCCGGCGCCTGCAGCGAGGCCGAGTAGTACACGTTCTGAACGAATGGGCCGATCTTCCCGTTGATGAAGTAGGGACGGTTCTCCCGGTACTTGCCTTCCTCGAGTCCATCGCTGTCGGCGACCACCCGGCCATCCAGCGGATCGAGGACCAACCAGCGAAGAAAGGGCTGGCCGTCTCCGATCCGGGCACGCAGGTCCGCCACCGCACGGTCGTGTGCCCCCACGGCCTCCTGCGAACCCGGCGCCGCAGCGAGCAACTCCTGGACATTCGCCACCAACTCCGGGTCCCTGGCTTTCGCCTCCACGTCCAGTCTCAGGTGCTTGATCCACTCCTCGAGGGCGGCCTGCTTCTCGGCCGAAACGACGCGGAGTTCCGCCGCGATGTTTTCGAGCATCTGCTGACGTCCGCTAAAGTACGCGAACAATCCTCCGCCGGCCAGGCTGATGGCGGCGAACAGGACGAAGACCAGCGTGAGCCTAAAGGTGATGCCCACGCGGGCGTTCATGGCGCGTAGATCTCCTCAAGGAAGGTCAGTGTATACACCTCGGTCACGTCCAGCGGGGCGTCCAGCAGGCCCTGCTCACGCAGTGTCTGCTCTATCCCGGACCAGATCTCGGGCTTCATCCAGCCGATGAAGTCCTCGCCGGTGTTGACCAGGGGGATGCTGGCTGTCATCCTTGCGATTTCGAGGTCGCGGTCCGCGTCGGGCTTGTACGTGGCGACCATCGCACCGATGGCGTCTGGGTGCTCAACCGCATACGTCCACCCCTTGAGTGTGGCACGCACAAATCGCAGGACCAGATCCGGGTCCCTGGCGATCAGATCATCGGTGGTCACCAGGATGTCGCCGTAGAAGTGGATACCGTAGTCGTCCGGGTGGATGACATTCACCTCGTAACCGGCGCGTTCCACATCGAGCCCAAACACATTGACGAAGGCGCCCCACACCGGCACGTCGCCAGACGCAAACAACGAAATGTCCGACGGTAGGTACACCGTTTCGTATTGATCGGGGAGCAGGTCTACGCGGGCGGTCATCGCCTGCAATGTCAGATCGAGCGTCTTGGTGCTGCGGATCTTTTTGCCGGCGAAGTCCTGAGGGCGCGTGATGCCGGTCTCCGCCAGGGCGATGAATGCAATCGGACTGCGGCGATAGATGGCGGCAATGCTGCGCAGCGGTTCTCCGGCCGCGCGCGCGAGAATCAGATCCGCCGGCTGCGAGACGCCGAACTCCGCGCTACCGTCCAGAACCGGGGCCTGGAAGTCAACTTCGGGTCCCCCCTCCTGGAAGGAGACCTGAAGACCCTCTGCGGCATAGAAGCCTTGCTGGTCTGCTGCGTAGAACCCTGCGAATTCCGCCTGATGCAAGAAGGACAGCTGAACGGTGATCGGCGTGGGCGGAGGGGGGGTGGCCGTCTGGCAGCCTGCCAGGCTTAGGAGAAGAAGAGCCGCGCAGAGCTTGAGGGGGGTCGGAGATAGATTCGACTTCATGGTGTTTCTCCCAGAGCGCCTGCCGACGGCGGCGAAACGGGCTTGAGGCGTCCCCGTCCCCACTCGGCGGTGACTATGATCGGCAGTAGACGTGAAGTGCCCACGCGCGATCTCAAGTTTGCGCCGCTGTGGAGTTGATCCCCCGACCGGCCTGACCACGAAGGATGCCTGACTGGTAATGCGTAGGGCCGGGCCAATGCGCTCCACGGAAACTCGGCACCTGGTCGAGGCTGTGGGTGGGCGCACGCCGCCTCGGCTTGGTCTCAAAGCGCGGCCCCTGCAAAGGGAACCGGGTGAGAAGGTCGAGAGTGGTCTCCAGAGGCCTGCGCTGTACGTGGAGTCCCATGAGAGTCCGTGCCGCCGTTCTGGCGTCGGATGCTGCGGCGAATTGTGTGTGAAGCGGGGATACGAGGGGCGCGGCGTCGAGCGATGCGTTCCGAGGGGGAGTAATGTGCGCGGGACTGCAGGCGGTCGTGGCTTGAGGATCGGCCCGCGAGCGCGGCCTGCGTGATTCCGGTGCGGAATGGTAGCAAGGAGCGCCTGCCATCACGACACTCCCTCGCTCCTTCTGGGTCGTTTTCGAAGTGCGGACGTCGTCCCGGCCTACTCCGTCTCGTATCGAGTGAGCCTGAGGCTTGCGGCGGCTACTTGCCCTAGTTTAGACGATTGTCTGGACAGCGCCAGCGCCTGTCGGGAGAGTGCAAGCCCCGGAAGCCCTCCAGGCGGTCCACCTCCGCCCTTCCCGGCCCACTCTCCAGCTTCGGCAGGGGCGCAGTCTCCTCTTTCCCCTTCAGCCGCCTCCGGATCGCAGCCCCACGCATGGGACCACCTTCTGCCAGCGGGCCAGCCCTGGCGGCACACGTGGACTCTCCGCCTGATCCGGTCGGAAGACACACCACCTTACAGCGACCTTACAACGGACCCCCTCCAACCTTACAACCCGCAAACAGCCTGTGAGGCGCCGGCGATGCAGCTGCGCTTAGGATGACTCTGCACCCGAAAACAGGATCGCCTGAACGCCCTGGGGGACACGGAGAACACAATGACGCGGACCAACTCATCCTTCCATCCACTGCTTCGACCTCTTGTCTGGCTGTGCGCTTCCGGCCTGATGGCCGCCGTGCTGGCCATAACGGCCTTCGCCTCGGATGATCCCGGGCTGGCGGCGATCGGCGGGGAAGGTGCCGGGGGCATCAGCGGCTATGTGGTCAGCGACATCCACTACCAACTCGATCAGACCAATCCCGGCCTCTTCCGCGCCGTCGCCTTCGACGTACTCGGCGGCGACGGGCAGACCCGGCCGACGACCGTCGGCGTCACGCTCGGACACGGGCAGCCCACCTCGACTTGTTGGGCGACCGACGGCAACAAGTGGACCTGCCCGGTGTCGTTCCCGGTCGATGATGCATCGGCACTGAGCGTGGTAGCCACCAGCTAGTCACACTTCTTCCTGCACCCGCAGGCAATATACCCAACGGTTGTATACTCCTCGCGGGGAGTGCATCGCGCGGCAACCGACCGCTCATTGGCCTGCATCTCTGCTCCCTTCCCGGATTTCCGGGGTTGCGATCCCGGCGACCCGCTGCACAACCCCTGGCGGACGGGGGCCCGCCAGGTTCACTTCAGCATCGTCCGGGCCCCGGGGCGCTTCCGCTCGCAGATCGACCCCGACCGGATCACGCCTGATCTCCCGCACCGAGGCATGCGGCTGCACCCTTGAGTGACCCGCTTCGCGTCCTTGTACTCAGCCACCGACCCGGGACTCCGGCCCTGCTGGAAGCCGAGCTTCGTCGCGCCGGCCACACGCCGACGATCGAAGCGGCCTCCTCCAAGACCCAATTCCTGCGCGCCCTGGACCTGCCGGTGGACGTCATCCTGGCGGAAGCCGGCGTGCCGCGCTTCCCTCTTCAAGAAGTCCTGCGTCTGTTGCAGGTCAAAGGATATGACACCCCGGTGCTGGCCGTAGCCGACCCGGCTGAGGAGTCCGCTTGCGTGGAGGCGCTGCACCACGGCGCCGCCGACTACCTGCTCACCGACCGTCTGGCCCGTCTCGGCCCAGCCGTGGCGACCGCCCTTGATCGCCGCCGCCTCGAGCGGGGCCGCCTGCAGGTTGAGGCGCAGCCGATCCAGGCAGAGCCGTTGTTTGTCGCCTGGTTCGAGAACTCACCGTTCGGGTTGAGCCTGACCGAGGCCGACGGTGCACTGCTTCAGGTGAACCCCGCCTTGCTGCGATTGTGCGGCCTTGGGTCCGGCGCCATGCCCCGGCTGCGCAACATCGCCCGGTTGTTCGACTCGCCCGAAGCCGTGCACCGCATCCTGCGCGGGCTGAGGGACGCCCCGACGCCGCATCAATCAACACTTCACCTCAAGCTGTCCGAGGAAGGCACGCGCGAGGCGCTGGTTA
>CAVZPO010000013.1:0-10073 GCA_963777165.1 uncultured Chloroflexia bacterium | reverse complement strand
GCATTCGATCAGGGCAGGGCAACTGGCTGAGCCGTGGCGCGCCTCGAACTCACGCAGCAGCGTCAGAAGCAAGCCAAACGCCGGCTCGACCGATTGATCGGGCGCCTCGCGGCCGGCCGCCAGGCCGATCACCAGGATGGCGCCGCTCACGGCCCCGCACATCTCGCCCGTCCGACCCATAACGGCTCCGAGTGTGTTGTGGGGCACGTGCCGGCGTCGCGTTATAATGGATAAGAGCAGTCTGAATTGTGGCCACCGGACCACCATGCCAGGTTGCAGCGCCGGGTAAGCTATCGCCACGGCCGAACTTGACAGGTTGATGCCTGGAGGCATGAGGATGGGTCCCTGTTGGGCCCCGCGGATGACGGGGGCCCTGTTGGGGGCGGGTGCAACCCGCACGTCACCCCCGCTCGCAAGCTATCCCGTATGCGGGTCCGATCCTTGACCGGGATCCGAAGCCACTACTAGCTCCGTCCGCCGTTGTTACCTCCAGAGTGAGGAGAGGGAAATGTTGAACCTGAACGCCATCATGATCGGAACGAAGCAAACCCAGGCCATGACCGCCTTCTACGAAAAGGTCCTCGGGCGGCCGGCCGACATGGCCGACACGAAGAGCGGGTTCTACGGCTGGAAGGTGGGGAGCGGCTACTTCTCCATCCTGGAGCATTCGGAAATGGGAGGCAAGGCCAAGGATCCCGGGCGGGTGCTCGTCAACTTCGAGACTCCCCAGGTCCGAGAGGAGTTCGAGCGCATCAAGGGACAGGGCGGGGTGGTCGTCCGCGCGCCGTACGAGATGGGCGGCGGCTGGATCGCTACACTGGCCGACCCGGATGGCAACTACTTCCAGCTGGTGACGCCGATGCCGATGTGATCGCGCGCCAGGTCCGGCTGGCGGGATGCCCAAGGGTGCTGCCAAGCCTCTAGGCAGCCTCGGAAGTGGACACATCTCCGCGCCGAGGACGCCTCCCGCGTGACAGGCATCGAAGAACAGGTGCTCGTTCCCTACAACATCGGGATCGTGTACTAGTCGAGGGCGGGGCCGCGATCGATATCCGGCTTCCGGAACAGCACGGACCGGGTCCCGTTCCTTGAGCCGGCGGACGGAAGGGCCGCCCTTGGGTGGGTGCCCGCCGAAGGTCCTCAGCAACGCAGGGAATCAATGAAGGGCAACCCCCACCCGGTGAGGGCTCCGAATACCGGGTCTACTCCGTCCAGCCGGGGGTCTCGCAGGAGTCCGGCGAACCGGAGCGCCAGCCGTCTTCGAATGCGGCCTGTCGCTGTTCGGACGAACCGTGGGTCCAGGTTTCAGGGGAGACATAGCCCTGTGTCCTGCGCTGTACCATGTCATCGCCCACCGCGCTGACGGTATCGAGAGCTTGCGTGATTTCCTCGTTCGTCACCTGCGCAAGGTATCCGGTCTCCACGGAGTGGTTCATCCAGACTCCGGCGAAGCAGTCCGCCTGGAGTTCGGAGTCTATGGACATCTGCTGCTGGTCCTGGGATCCACTGCCGGAACTATCCAGCAGACCGAGGAGATTCTGGACGTGGTGACCGTACTCGTGGGCCAGGACATAGGCCGCGGCGAAGGGGCCGCCCTCGGCGCCGAACCTTGTCTGGAGCTCATCGAAGAAGGCGAGGTCAAGGTAGACCATCTGGTCACTGGGGCAGTAGAAGGGTCCGGTCGCCGCTGAAGCATAGCCGCAAGCGGCTTCCGTTGCGTCGCTGAAGAGTACGGTCTGAGCCGGAACGTACTCGATCCCACTGCTGGTGAAGACATCGGACCAGAAGGCCTGAATGCTGTTCACATACCCCACGATGGCGCAATCCTGACGGGTGTTGGCGTCCGCACCGGTTGCACATTCCGCGGCCAGGTCACTGACTTCGCCGGGGATGGTGTTGTCGGCGGACGGTCCGGTTTCGACCAGGCCGCTCAGGTCACCGGGATTCACACCCAGCAGGAGAGCGACGACAAAGATGACGAGGCCGATTCCACCGCCGCCGATCGCCAGAGCAGGTCCCACCCTCCGTCCACGTCGATCCTGCACCTGCGAAGGGTCCAAACGCGAGCCGTCGTTGAATGGCATCTCTCCTTCTCCTCCCGATCCTCACCCTGGACCGAAGCGTCCCTCAAGGCCCATATCATAACCCCCGGCAGGCATACGAGCGGCCGGCCGCCAACCCCGACCAGTCGCCGGTGCTCATCCGCACCGATGGTGCCGTGCCGATCCTCGCCCCCGGCGGCACCTTCCGGATTTCGAAGGCGGCGCTGATCCTGCTGACGCAGGGGCTGGCCCAGATGCTCGCCCTCGGGGAAGTCGTAGAAGTAGTCGGGCTGGACAGTCTTGTGCATCCGCTGGACGGGGCGTCGGCGCTGAGAAACGGTGGGTCGTGCCCGTACGGAACGGGCTTTTCCGGACATGTTGACGCGTGCCAGGAAAGATGTACAATAATGTTGTACAAGATGGAGGCGGATATGACCGTGGAGACGACCTACTCCCAGGCTCGCCAGAACCTGGCCAAATTGCTGGACAGCGTCACCCAGGACCGCGAGATCGTCATCATCCACCGCCGTCGAGGCGAGGACGCCGCAGTTCTGGCGGCTTCCGAGCTGACCAGCCTGCTGGAGACGGCGCACCTGCTGCGATCACCGAAGAACGCTGAGCGACTGCTGGATGCCCTGGGCCGCGCGCTGAAGGGCGGCGGCTTGCCGCTAACCGTGGATGAACTGGCTCGAGAGGTCTCGCTTGACGCGTAAGCAGCGCCAGGCGGTCTTCCAGCCGGAGTTCCTCGAGGATCTTCGGCACTGGGTGCAGACCGATCGTAAGATCGCCGTTCGAGTCCTGGAGCTCGTCGAGGCAGTACTGCGCGATCCGTTTCAGGGCATCGGAAAGCCTGAGCCCCTGAAGTACCTCGCGCCCGGTACCTGGTCTCGTCGACTAACCCATGAACATCGCCTAGTCTATCTGGTGCGCGAAGAGCGCATCGACTTCCTGCAGGCTCGTTACCACTACTAGCCGCGCACTCGGAACCTCACCCGATCCCCGGCGAACACATCGCGCATGTCTCTGTGCGATTTGGGGCGGGTTGCACTTGGTCAAAGCCTCAACGTCGATATCGTCCAGGTCGACGTGCCGTGCGGCAGGGCGTCATCCCTGGCGCCGCACTCCCGACGCCCGCACCTCGATCCGCCTCCCCGCCCGCTTCACAGCCTCGCCAAACTCGTCCGCCGGCGGGATCAGGCTGACCACCAGATGCTCGCCCTCGGGGAAGTCGTAGAAGAAGCCGGGCTGGACGACGACGTGGTCGTCGACGAGCAGCCGGTAGGCAAGCTCCTCATCGTCCTCGCCGTCCGGCAGCCGCAGCACCAGCGACCAGCCTCCCTCACGCGGCAGCAGGCGCGTCAGGGCCGAAGGCGTGTTCGGCGGCGCGCTGGTTGGCCTCGAGCCGTTCGATGATCCGCGCCTGGATCGGGCGGCGGCTCGGCAGCAGCGTTTCGGCGGCGAGCTGCGCCGCTAGCCCGCCTCCGCCGCGGCTTCCCTGGCGGGGCCACTTGTCACGCACGTCTCACCTTCATCCTGCCGACTTGCTCGTACAATGCAAGCCTATGCGCCCCACGCTCAAGCTGCTCGCCTACGTCCGCCCCTACGCACGCCGCGCCGTCCTGGCGCTCGTCCTGCTCAGCACGCTCGTCGTCCTCGACCTGGCCATCCCGCGCTTGATCCAGCGCCTGATCGACCAGGGGATCAACGCCCACGACCAGGCGGTCGTCCTGCAGACCGGGCTGCTGATGCTCGGCCTGTCGGCGCTCAGTGCGGTGATCGCCGTCGGCAACAACATCTTCTCCATCCAGGTGGGCGAGGGCGCCACGCGCGATCTGCGGGAAGCGATCTTCGTCAAGATCCACTCGCTGTCCTTCGGCAACCTCGACCGCCGGCAGACGGGCGAGCTGATGATCCGCCTGACGAGCGACATCAACGCCGTCAAGCACCTGATCCAGATCTCGCTGCGCATCGGCACGCGCGCCCCGCTGCTCATGCTCGGCAGCCTGATCCTGATGATCCGCACCAGCCCCAGCCTGGCCCTGACGATGCTCCCGCTGCTCCTGATCACCTCGGCGCTGATCGTCGTCTTCATCGTGAGGACCGAGCCGCTTTTCGTCATCGTCCAGCGCCGGCTCGACCGGCTCAACACGGTCCTGCAGGAAAACATCGCCGGCGTACGGCTGGTCAAGGCCTTCGTGCGCGCCGACTTCGAGGCGGGGCGCTTCGAGTCCGCCAACGAGGAGCTCACCGCCGCTTCGGTGCGGGTCATGCGCGTCATGTCGGTCATGAGCCCGTCGCTGACGATCTTCGTCAACCTGGGCATGGTGCTGGTCATTTGGGCCGGCGGGCTGCAAGCGATCGGCGGCAGCCTGTCGGTGGGGCAGATCGTGGCCTTCACCAACTACCTGCTGACGACGATGACGCCGCTGATCATGATGACGATGCTCTCGAACACGTGGGCCTCCGGCATCGCCTCCGCCGGGCGGATCGACGATATCCTGAGCACCGAGCCGGAGATCGTCGACGCGCCGGATGCCGTCTCCCTGCCGGAGGACATCGAGGGCCGGATCGTCTTCGAAGACGTGAGCTTCCACTACCAGGGCGGCAGCGACGCGCCGGTGCTGGCGGACATCAACCTGACGATCGAGCCCGGCGAAACGGTGGCGCTGCTGGGAGCGACCGGGTCGGGCAAATCGACGCTCGTCCACCTCGTGCCGCGCTTCTACGACGTCACCGCCGGCCGGGTGCTGGTCGACGGCATCGACGTCCGGCGCCTGCGGCACGACGATCTGCTGGCGCAGGTCGGCATCGTGCCGCAGGAACTCGCTGCTCTTCTCGGGAACGGTGCGCGACAACATCCGCTTCGGCGATCCCGACGCCGGCCAGGCGGCCGTCGAGGCTGCCGCCCGGGCGGCACAGGCGCACGAGTTCATCCTTGCGCTGCCCCAGGGGTACGACTCGCCGGTCGAGCCGCGCGGCACGAACTTCTCCGGCGGCCAGAAGCAGCGCCTGGCCATCGCCCGCGCGCTGCTGACGCAGGCGCCCATCCTGATCCTGGACGACAGCACCAGTTCGGTCGACGTCGAGACCGAGACGCGCATCCAGGAGGCGCTTGAGGCGCGGCCGCTGCGGCGGCGCACCAGCCTGGTCGTGGCGCAGCGCATCAGCACGGTGCTCAAGGCGGACAAGATCGTCGTCCTCGACCGGGGCCGGATCGTCGCCCAGGGCACGCACCGCCAGCTGATGCAGACCAGCCCGGTGTACCGCGAGATCTACGACTCCCAACTCGGGGACGGGAATCACCTCGAGGCCGACGTGCGTGGGCCCGGCGCGGCGGAGGCAGCATCATGACCGCCCCGGCTTCGCCCCCCGGGACGAGCGACCTGCGCGCTCGGATGACGCCCCGCGCCGGCCTGCGGCCAGCGGTGATCGAGAAGGCGCGCGACCCGCGCGGGGCTCTGCTGCGCCTGGCCCGCTACCTGAGCCCGTTCAAGTTGGCGCTGGCCCTCGTCTTCCTGCTCGTCCTGGCCTACACGCTGCTCGGCTTGGTCGGCCCGTATCTGATGGGCGTGGCCATCGACCGCTTCATCAGCTTGCGCCAGGCGGCCGGGCTGGCCGGCATTGCCGCGGCGATGCTGCTCGCCTACCTGTTCAACAACCTGTTCCAGGCACTGGCCAGCTGGATCATGGCCGACATCTCGCAGCGGGCGCTCAAGCGCCTGCGCACCGACCTGTTCGGGCGGCTGCAGATTCTGGCGCTGTCCTTCTTCGACCGCAATCCGGCCGGCGAGTTGATGAGTCGCCTGACAAACGACATCGACGCCATCAGCCAGGCGGTGTCGCAGAACGTCACCGCGCTTCTGGCCAGCGTCCTGTCGATGGTCGGCATCGTGGTCGCCATGTTCATCCTCGATCGCTGGCTGGCGTTGGCGTCGGTCATCGTCCTGCCGATCATGTTCTTATTCGCCGAGTTCGTCGCCCGCTACACGCGCAAGGGCTTTCGCCGACTGCAGAAGGACCTGGGCGAGCTGAACGCCGTGATGGAGGAGTCGATCGGCGGCGCCCGTGTGATCCAGGCCTTCCGCCGCCGCCAGGCGGTTGTGGACGAATTCCGCCAGCACAACGAGGCGGTCTACCGTGCCGGCATCTACGCCAACACCTACGCGCTGCTCTTGATGCCGCTCACCAACGTCCTGGGCAACTTCTTCGTCATCGTCCTGGCCGGGGTGGGCGGGTGGCTGGCGCTGCAGGGGCTGGTGAGCGTGGGCATCATTGCCACGTTCATCAACTACGCGCAGAACTTCGTCAACCCGCTGCGCCAGCTGGCGAACCTGTACAACGCCATCCAGGCGGCACTGGCCGGAGCCGAGCGGGTGTTCGAGATCATCGACACGCCGCCGGAGGTCGAGGACGCGCCCGGGGCCCTGCCGCTCGAGTCAGTCCGCGGCGAGGTGGAATTCGAACATGTCGTCTTCGGCTACTTGCCGGCCACGCCGGTGATCCGCGATATGTCGTTCGAGGCCCGCGCCGGGAACATCCTGGCGCTGGTCGGCCCGACGGGAGCAGGCAAGACGACGCTGATCAACCTGCTGACCCGCTTCTACGAGGTCGACTCGGGCCGCATCACGATCGACGGGCTAGACGTGCGCGACGTGCGCAAGGCGGACCTGCGCCGGCGGCTGGGGCTGGTGCTGCAGGACACGTTTCTGTTCTCGGACAGCGTGATGGAGAACATCCGCTACGGGCGCCTGGAGGCGACGGACGAAGAAGTGATCGAGGCGGCCCGGCTGGCCGACGCCGACCACTTCATCCGCCAGCTTCCCCAGGGCTACCGGACGCAGCTCTCGGAGCGGGCGGGCAACCTGAGCCAGGGCCAGCGGCAGATGCTGGCGATCGCCCGCGCCATCCTGGCCGACCCGGGGATCCTGGTGCTGGATGAGGCGACGAGCTCCGTGGACACGCGCACCGAGGCCCGCATCCAGAAAGCCCTGCTGAGCCTGATGCGGGGCCGGACAAGCTTCGTCATCGCCCACCGGCTGAGCACCATCCGCGACGCCGATCACGTGCTGGTGATGAACGACGGACAGGTGGTCGAGGAGGGCACTCACCAGCAGCTGCTCGACCGCCGCGGCTTCTACCACCGCCTGTACGTCAGCCAGTTCAAGGGGCAGGCGATCTAGACGACCAGGCCGGCGGGCGTTTCTTGAGCAGGCGGCTTCATCGAGTCCCCGGGACCGGGCAGCGAGCGATCCACAACCTGCCGCTGCAGTAGATAAGCTGACCACCAACAGAAGAGGGCGTGGCGGTGACTCCTGCGTCGGTCGGCAGCGCCTTGTTGGTTGCGGGGAAACGCGGTCAGGGGGAAGGTGTCGAAAGAGGCATGCGGGCGGAATGGCCAGTGGCCTTCCGGCAGCCCGGCCGGAGCCGTGCACGGACGTCAAGCGGAGATTAGCCGCGCCACCCACCAGGGTGGCCGCACAGGCTTGTGTCCCGCAAACCCGGTGCTGACGACCAGGATAACTTGGCCGCCCCATCGGACACGCACCGCTCGCCGCTCATCTGTGGCATCATTTGTTGAAGTCGAGGAGGTGGGTCATGAAGAAAGCCGTTCTGGTCGTCGGTGTGTTGCTGGCCCTGGCCGGGCTGGTCTGGATCCTCCAGGGGGTAAACGTCCTGCCGGGGAGCCTCATGAGCGGCGATCCGCGCTGGGCCTGGCGCGGCGCCGTCGTCCTCGTCGTGGGCATCGCCCTGATCGTCTTCTCGCGTCGGAAGTAACCCCGACGGCCCGCCTCCGCTTTCGCTCGTAGGAGCATGGTCTCCTACGCATGGAGCGGGAGGTGACGAGACTGCACCCGGCGTAAGTAGGCTACGCCGCAGCCGCAGGCCGCTCGGTTGGCTCGAGCGGGGACGCGGAGCGGATCGTCGTCTCAGGCCGGGCAGCGCTCTCGAGCCCGATTTTCCCACCGGGCGACAGATCCAGATTGCGGGCGATCGCCAGGCTTAGCGGGTCGAGCCGACGGGCCTCTAGTACCGCTCGAAGGCGTGCCGCAAGTCATCCGGCGTAATCTCCGTCCCACTTTCCGCAACCGACGAAGGACGTTCTTGCATTGGGCGTTCGCCATCATCCAAATCCGACCAAGTGACTTGACCTTCTGTGCGTCTTCTGATAGACTGATTGTCAGTAAATCAGACATTCTGACATTCGGAGGAGGGCAAACCATGACTGGTCCCACGACCGTCCAGGTCTCCCAGCGGGGCGTAGTTGTATTGCCGAAAGCACTCCGCCAGGCATACGGGCTGGAGCCGGGCGATCACCTCACGCTGCTGGATCTAGGCGGCGCATTCGTGCTCAGCCCGCGACCGTCGCAGGTCGACGCGCTGGCGGTGCGCATGTCGGGCGAGCTGGCCGAAAAAGGACAGACGCTCGAAAGCCTGCTGCGCGCCCTCCGGGAAGAGCGTGAGCGCTATGCCGCCGGCGACCCGGGCGTTTCTTGATACCAGCGCCCTGTTCGCTGCCATCTGGTCAGAGGAGGGTGGCGGACGGATGGTGCTGCGATTGGGCGAGGCCGGTGCCATCCAGATCGTCGTCGGCCGTCAGGTGCTCGCCGAACTGGAACGGACTCTCCGCAGCAAGGCTCCCCACGCGCTGGCCTCGCTAGCTGTCTTACTTGATCAGCTTCGGGTGGAGGTATCTCCCGAGCCCGGTCAAGAAGTCCTGGCGACCTGCGGGGCGCTCGTCGGTCATCCAGGAGACGCGAAGATCCTGGCGGCGGCGATCGCCTCGCAGGCGGACTACCTCGTCACACTCGACCGGCAACACTTCCTGGACAATCCAATGATGCGGCAGGCTGTCCCGTTCGTCGTCGGCACGCCAGGGGACTTCCTGGCGTGGTTTCGAGGTCGTATTGCAGGGGAGGGGACCTCGCCTCGAGGCCAGTAGCGGAGGAGAATCGGCGATCCCCTCGCCGATCCACAGGCGCATGCCGGTTGGCCTTCGGTGAAGGAGTGGGCATCCGTTCGGGGCGAGCGAGGACGTGCCCCGGTCATCGATCAGCCGCGAAAGCAGCCGTGTCCCATCCTGCCTGAGATGCTCGGCGGCGGACTGCCCGTGATGTTCCAAGGTGACCGGAATGGTGACGCCGCAGAGCCTCTTGCCCCGCTGCTGGCCTGAATGCAGGCCGGGCTAGCCGGCGATCACACCTGGGTCCGCGGCTGGACGCGCTCGAAGAATTCCTCCAGCACTGACACTACGGTCTGGCCCGGGAGCGGCGTCGGGTACAGCGTGACCTGCGTGATGCCGCAGGCGGCGATCTCACCGATCTGGTCGACGACGTCCGAAGCCGGCCCGGCTAACGCATAGCGGCGTACCAGGTGGTCGGGGAGCAGCGGCCCGAACTGCAGCACCTGCTCCCGGTCGCCCACGTTGCGCGGCTTGCCCCCACGCGCGGCGATGAAGTCCTTCAAGGGTTGAAGGCGCTCCTCCCAGTCCGGCGTGTAATCCAGTAGCCTGCTCCAATCGGGGTAGGTGTGCCACAGGAAGGCCAGGATCCACGGACGGACCGCCTGGCGCGCGGCCTCGAGGTCATCGGACAGGACGAGGTTCAGCCGGGCGATCCGGTTCATTGTCCCCACTGATCGACCGACTTTGGCCGCACCGCGTTCGACCTCCGCCAGCGCAGGCGTCAGCACCGCGCCGGATCCCAAATCCCCCAGCATCACTTCATCGGCGACTTCCCCCGCCAGCCGAAGGACCTGCCTGCCGGAAGAGGCCAGCAGGATCGGGATGTCGCCACGGGCCGGGAAATCGAGCTGAACGTCGTGCAGGACGAAGGCCTCGTCCTCGAGGCTCACCGTCTCGCCCGCCCACAACCGTCGGATGGCGTCGATCGCCGTTCGCAGCGAGCGAACCGTCTTGCCACGCCTCACCCCCATCGCCTCCAGTCCGCTGAACCCCGCGCCGAGGCCGAGGACGGCCCGCCCGGCGCTAACCTCGTCCAGCGTGGCGGCCGCCATGGCGATCACGGCCGGATG